>CBDCUX010000005.1:4800000-6763843 GCA_965222805.1 Candidatus Poribacteria bacterium | reverse complement strand
GGCACTGGCAAAGAAATTCCTTGAGGAAGAGGACGAGGACTGGGACGAGGAGTAGGTTTCATCCTGATTCGATCGGGATTTACCTCCACTCATCCCAAAGAGCTAAGGCAAATTGAGTCGGCAATCAAAAAATGAACAAAGAAGAATATCAGAAGCGTTTAGACAAAATAACAGAGATGTTCTCAAGCATGGTGACCCATGCCAACGATCAATCTATGTATCGGTGCCCTTACAAAAACCGCTTCGATCAATGTACCGCTAAGTTCGGGTGTCGAAACCAGCGAAGACCGTCTACCGAAGATTTGGTTGGCAAGCAGACTGGCGCCCGCGGCACCCCACAGGAGGGGTTGCTCCTGTGTGGTGGGGACGACAAAATTGACTACCGGACTGCATGGGAAACCGAAGCCGCTGAAGGGGCTTTCATCGACAGTGAGGTGAGCTACGGGGTGGGGACAGTAACGCATGACGGAAAAGAGCGCCCACTCGCAGCCGGGAAGACCATTTTCGATTACGCTGATGAGCTCGCAGTTCAGGTGCCGACCTCCTGCTTCCGCACTGGACAGTGCCATGAATGTATTGTGGAGATTAAAGAGGGGATGGAGGCGTTGCGTCCACGAAACGAAGCCGAGTCGTTTTTGCGGGAGAACTATCGGCTCGCCTGCCAAGCGGTGATTAAGGATGCCGATATCGATATAGCGTTCGCGCCGATACGGCGTACCCCCAAGATTCTTACGCGCACACACGAAAAGTCCCTGCAACTAGACCCATTGGTAACGCGCCGAGAAAATATGGTTTACTATGATGATGAGGCAATCGACAAATATCGGGGCCACATCTACGGCTTGGCGATTGACCTCGGCACCACAACTGTAGTCATCGATTTGGTCGATCTGGAGACGGGTGAGAGCATCCACGTCAGTTCCTTTGAAAACCCGCAACGTTTCGGCGGCAGCGATATAATGCACCGCATTTCGTATGATAGCGAGTTTAGCGGGGAGTTGCGCTGGTCGGTTATCAACGCACTGAATCACGAAATTCAGGAGATGGGCAAACAGTTTGGGTTTGTTCGCCAAGAAATTTACGAAATTGTCGTGGTAGGCAACTCCACGATGCGGGACATTTTCTTTAAGTTAGATGTACAGAGCATCGGTCAAAAGCCTTATCAATCGATAATCGAACATCAATATCGCGCCGGTGAGCGCGAAACGACTTCACTCATTGAGAAGACGCGGCGGCTTGGGATTCGAGCCAACCCCAAGGCGTGGGTGTATGGGCTGCCGTTGATTGGCAGCCATGTCGGTGCCGATGTCGCGGCGGATCTGGTGGCACTCGACATCGAATCTAAAAAAGAAACCGTCATGCTGGTCGATGTCGGCACGAACACCGAAGTGGTGGTCGGACATCCGGGGCGACTGATTGCCGCTTCCTGTCCGGCGGGTCCCGCTTTTGAAGGCGGCGGCATTAAGTACGGAATGCCGGGCTATGACGAAGCGATCGAGTCAGTCCGTTGGATAGACGGCAAGATTGAATATAGCACGATCGGCGGCGTTGCACCCCAAGGGATTTGCGGCTCTGGTTTAATAGATCTGTTGGCAGAACTCCGCCGCAACGGACAGATGACTGAAATGGGTGTATTTGGAAACAGAAAAACACGCGAGATACCGATTATCCCGGAATATGGCATCACCTTCTCTCGCGAAGATGCCAGCAATCTGGCTCAGGCGAAGGCTGCCAACTACTGTGGTCAATTCATCGTTATGCGAAAGTTCGGTATCAATCCGGCGGATGTAAGTCGGCTCTACTTAGCGGGCGGCTTCGCCAATTATGTGGATGTTCGTAACGCGATCGAGATCGGGTTTTTAGCACCGGTAGACGAAAGTCGCATCGTCAAGATTGGCAACGCTGCGGTACAAGGGGCGAAGGAGGTCCTCCTCTCACGACAGAAACGCGAGGCTATCGAGCGTTTAGTCAAAGGGATAGAGCATGTAGAATTGGAGACGACCTCCGACTTCTTTGAGGTGTTTGTCGAAGCGTGCCAGTTTAAGCCGATGCCAACGGAGTTTATTGAAAATAGTCCATAATCAGTGATAACATCTCATCATGGTTAGTAAAAGAGACCAATATGCTAACGATTGAACAGAAACAGCATTTTGAGACATTTGGATTCCTAGTCCTGCGGCAGTTATTTACGTCGCAGGAGATTGACGTTATCCGTCGTGAGTCCGACGCGGCTTTGTGCGAAAATCGCCAAGGCAAGCCGTTTCCGGGAGAGAAGCGTCAATCCATGATTCCATTCTTTGAGTTGAATCCTCGACTCCAATGGCTCATCGAGGACGATCGCATCTATGCACTGGGCGAAGATCTCCTCGGACCTGACTTTGTCTTGAACGCTACGGAGGGCAACCTCCACGTTGGCGATACGCAGTGGCACGGTGGAGGACTTGATCCCGAACCGGTACCGCACATCAAGATCGCGTTCTATCTTGAGCCAAACACCAAAGAAACGGGAGCGCTGCGCTTCATTCCGGGGTCTCATCAGTTAGAATTTAGGAAACTGTTACAACCATTGACCACCCAGCAGGAGGATCCGACCGCGATGCCGTTAGGGGTTGCGGGCGCGGACATTCCCAGCGTTGTTATCGAATCACAACCCGGCGATTTCGTAATCTTTCCAGAAACGCTATGGCATGCGGCGTTCGGCGGTCCCCCGGGACGCTCCCAGCACGCTATCAGTTTCATGGCTAACCCCGTAACAGATGAGCAGGTCGCTTACATCAAAGGATTATACGAAGGCTGGAACTATTCATTGCATCCGACAGAGCAACTGGTCAACAGTGACCGGCCTCGACTCCGAGGAATGGTCTCAAGATTGGTAGAACTCGGTTTTGGACCCCCAGAACCGACGGACTTATTTGTGTGAGGATGTGGATGCATCCAAGCTTCACGCCAAAATAGACGCCTACTCTCAAAATTTCAACGGCTTCAACCGAAGGTTTTCAAACCTGAGCATCGTTAAGCGAGCCCACAACCATGAATACATCCCCGACCGAAACGAGTCGTAACTTTGACGCTTGGCAGAAACCCTCACTGCGCTATCTGCTTGAGGAGACAGATACATTTGTCACCTGTGTGGAATTGGTAACCTCGCGTGGCACTATCACCGAGCGCGATGGACGTCGGGTGTTGGAATTGGCGCGAAAACTGACTGACAATCCGCGCATACACGGACTGAGCATCACCGACAATCCGGGTGGCAACGCCATGATGGGTGCCGATACCTTAGGAACGGATCTGATCTCCCGTGGTCAGGAAGTGATTATCCACCTCTCGTGCAAAGACTGGAACCGCAATGCGCTTCAGAGTCGGGGGTGGCAGCTCGCCAGCGAAGGGTTCAACAATATCCTAGCGTTATCGGGCGATTACCCGACCGATGGGTATCGTGGTCAAGCGAGCCCAGTGTTTGACACTGACTCGGTAGGTTTGCTAAAGATGTTCGCTGACATGAACGCCGGTATGAAGGTGGGCACAGGGAAAAGATCACAGGTGCTAAAGCGTACCAATTTTTTATTAGGTGCGGTGGTCAATAACCACAAACGTTATGAACGCGAGGTCATGCCGCAGTACTTCAAGCTAAAAAAGAAGATTGAGAATGGTGCCACCTTCATCATCAACCAGATTGGATATGATTCGCGCAAACAGGATGAATTGTTGAAGTATATGACGACGCACAATCTGCATGTGCCGGTGATTGGTAACGTCTACGTCCTCAGCCGCACCGCTGCCCGTTTCTTTAACAAGGGTAACATCCCCGGCGTGACCGTAACCGATGAGTTGCTTGACCGGATCGAAAAAGAGGCAAAATCAAAGGACAAGGGCAAAGCCTTCCTTCTGGAGTTTGCCGCCAAGCAGTGTGCCATCGCCAAGGGATTGGGCTATCGCGGCGTATACCTAGGAGGCCATATACGTTACGCGGATTATGAGCGGATTCTGAAGATGGCAGACCGCTTTGGAGAGGACGATTGGAAGGATTTCGCCAAGGAAATCTGCTTCTGCTATCCCGACGAATTCTACTTTTTTGAACCCGAACCGGAAATGGGGATCAGTTCAACTGAGATTAATCGCCAATATCTCTTTTCAAAGCGGCAGGAAGCTTTGAAAGCCGCCAAGCAGAAAATCCCCTTGAGCTATAAGATTAATCGCGCGGTGCACGACCAAGTTTTTGAAAAGGGAACTGTGGGGTTCAATATCGGGAAGCGGATTTCTCAGGCGGTCGATGGGGCAAGCGAAGGCGTAAAGAAAGTTATGCACGGCGTGGAACAAGCGGTCAAGGTCGCTGCCTTCGATTGTCGCGACTGCGGCGACTGCTCATTACCTGATATTGCGTATCTATGTCCCGAATCTCAGTGCGTGAAAAATCAGCGCAACGGGCCGTGCGGCGGCACCCGTCAGGGCAAATGTGAAATCGGGGAGAAGGACTGTATCTGGGCGCGGGCTTATGACCGTCTCAAAGCCTATGGCGAAGAAGAAAAGATGCTGGATGGTCCGGCGATTTTCAAGGACGGTGCCCTCAACGGCACGAGTGCTTGGGGCAATACTTTTCTGGAGCGAGACCATCACGCCCAAAAAAATCTGATAGCTGATGACGCGGCTGGATGCGGATTTAGATCGATGAAACCGGCGTCAATCGTGTGCAGCCCCACAAGGAGTGAAGATGCAACTAAACGGTCAGGATTTTATCATTATCGGCGAGAATGTCCATACCACTCGCGTGGTGCGCCGAAAGGGAAAACTGGTTACGGACAACCCGGATGGACTCGAATCCGTCCGCTATTTGGATAGAAACAAAAAACGTCGCTACCTTGTCATCCCCGAATCCATTAAGAAGTCCCAAGAGTATGAGGAGGGACGCGTCAAACATGTCATTATCGCGGTTCAGGCGGCGATGTCGGGTGAAGAGCCCCACGCCAGTGAAGGACTGGAGTATATACGCAAAATTGTCCAACGGCAGGTTGATGTCGGCACTGACTTCCTCGATGTCAATGTGGATGAAATTTCGTGGCGGCTTGAAGAACAGAAGGAAGCCATGCGCTGGTTGGTGCAAGCCCTCCAACAGATGTCTGATACACCTTTGTCGATTGATTCCTCAAACAGCGAAATCATCGCAGCAGGGCTTGAAGTGTATGATAGTCGTGTCGGGCGGGCATTGCTGAACTCCGCTTCGCTGGAACGCCTTGACGCGTTGGACCTTGCCAAACAGTACAACACGAAGGTTATGGTGACAGCGGCCAGCGAATCTGGGATGCCGCAGAACCCCGAAGAGCGAGTCACCAACGCCTCACGCATGATAGACGCGGCACAAGACAGGGGAATTGCGATTGCGGACATCTTCATTGACCCGCTGTTCTTTCCGATTGGGGTAGATACGGAGAACGGTAACCACGCCTTTGAAGCTATTCGACAACTCCGTGAGAAGTATGGTCCTGACATCCATATCAGTGGAGGATTCAGCAATGTCTCTTTCCAAATGCCGTGCCGTAGTCTCATCAATGACGTTTTTATGATTCTTGCGGTCGAAGCCGGTGCGGATAGCGGGATTATCGACCCTGTGACCAATAATCCACAAAGGGCCCTCTCTGTTGACCGGGCATCAAGCCCCTATCAGCTGACCGAAGCCATGCTGTTAGGCAAAGATCGCTTTTGTAGAACATTCCTACGCGCTTATCGCAAAGGGGAATTGGAGGGGTGAAACCGTGGCAATGTATCAAATATTATACTGGAAGGATATCCCGGCGCAGGTCAGAGTGTTTGAAGGCAGAAAGCCAATCTCGCGTCAAATGCCCAAGCGTTTTCAGGTTGAGATTGATCGCACGGCGATGGAAACGGGTTTAGCCGGAACCGATGATTATCTCGATCAGTGGGAGTGGACGAAGAAGCGGGAACGTCCCGGCGAGCCGGAGGAAATTCTGAACGCACTTGTCCACGAACTTGAGACGGAACACGACGATAAGATGCGAAAACAAAAAGAGTCGTAAAAGCGTGCCTGCACCGGCTGAAAGACAATACATAGATTAGAAAGTAGAAAGGAATTTTCATGCCCATATTCCAACCTGACGCCTTGCGGCAAATCGGCTACGACCTCTTTGAAGCCGCCGGTTGTACAGCAGAAGACACTCGATCGGTTGTTGACCACCTGATCGAATCCAACCTTTTCGGACACGATTCCCACGGTGCCATCCGTTTCTACGAATACGCTCGCGCCATACGAGATGGCAGATTCCAACCCACCGCAACACCTGAAATTGTGAGTGACAATCCCTGTGCTGCGGTCATAGATGCCCACGGCGCACTTGGACAGGTCGGGGCAACCTTCGCGATGAACCTTGCAATCGAAAAGGCACGACAATACGGAACGGGCACCGTCGCACTGCGAAATACGAGTCATGTCGGACGGGCTGGCGCCTATCCCTTAATGGCGGCTCGCAACCAGATGTTGGGGCTCGCTTTTGTCAACGCCGGCAATCTCGGTTATCAGATTGCTCCCTTCGGTGGTCTCGACGGTCGTCTCAGCACAAACCCGATTGCATTCTCCGCCCCACGTCGGAACGATGACCCAATTTTAGTTGATATGACTACCTCCGTGGTAGCTGAAGGCAAGATCCGCGTTGCAATCAATCAGGGCAAGCAGGTGCCTGAAGGTTGGATTATCGATTCACAGGGCAACCCGACCACCGACCCAAACGACTTCAAGGACGATCCGCCCGGAGCCATCCTGCCGATGGGTGGTGTTGTGGCACACAAAGGTTATGGTCTTAGTTTTGTGGTGGAGCTTTTGGGCGGGGCACTTAGCGGCCAGGGGTGCGCTGCCGGTGAGCGCACAATGGTTAGCAACGGTGTTCTCTTCACCGTCTATAGTATCACTCACTTTACTAGCCTCGACGCTTACTACGACGAGATAGAGGCTCTTATCCAGCATGTCAAATCGAGCCGGCTTGCGCCAGGGTTTCAGGAGATTCTAAATCCCGGTGAGCCAGAGTTCCGAAACGCCGTGCTAAAGAAGGTCGAGGGTATTGAGATTGATGAGACAACGTGGGCGGCTATCTGTGAGGAGGCACGTGCCTTCGGTCTCAGCCCAGACGATTGGACGATAGGGTAAAAATTCTCCCTGCTAGATCCGATAGACCGAGCGAGAAAGGAGTGAATTGAAGTAGGATGAAATTTTTTTTGACAGAACAGAGGATTGTAGATGAAGATATTTTTAGATAGATTGAAAGACCCCACCCCAATGATTTATGACGGTGGGTTTGGCTCACAGCTTTTTACTGTGGGCATTGCGTTGACAAACAGCACTCTTGCAAACGAGTTGCACCCAGAAACTGTCATTGACATTCATTCGGCTTACATTGAAGCGGGTGCTGACGCAATCGGAACGAATACATTTGTCGCTTCTCCCCTGCACCTTGAAATGGCAGGTAAGGATGCAGCTGAAGCAGAGAAGATTACAAGACAGGCTGTGGCACATGCGCAAGCAGCCGTTGAGAGAAGTGGAAGGGACGTATATATTGCAGGTTCAGTAGGGCCTTCGCCCGGCGCAATCGAAGCCGATAGTGGCGGCGTTGATTTTGGCATAGCGAATGCAATTGTCAGAGAGGCACATGAGCGCGTGATAAACGCCCTAGCAGATGGAGGGGTAGATTTTCTTTGTATTGAAACCATGTTCTCCGCAAAAGAGGCTGCAATTGCCGTTGACGTTGCGAGAAAAACGGGGCTGCCCCTCGCTGTGAATATGACCTACAAATACACTATGGATCGGCGGACGAAAGAGATAATCTACAAAACGGACTGGGGGCATTCAGCTGTATCTCTCATTGAAATTTTAGATGAAGGGGAGTTCTCCAACGGAGACAATCTACTCGATTACGTTCAGATCTTAGGACTAAACTGTGGTGCAGAATCAAGGCGAGAGGAGCATACGGGCATGCCCTATGCGATAAACGGAATCCAGCAGCTGCGCGCAACGATGGAGGAGAAGGGTGTTAATTCAAAACGATTGATGGCTTATCCAAATGCAGGTATGGCACGTTTAGACGAGAATCAGCGGACATATTGGCCCCAAGCACCAGAGGAGATGTCGCCTTATCTACCAGAGTTGATCAAAGAGGGAGCTTATCTGATCGGCGGCTGTTGTGGTACAAACCCTGCACACGTCAAGGCGTTTCGGGAGGCTTTATCTCAGCTAGAATAAAACGGAGCGGCGGTAAATCCCATTTAGCAGGTAGGGGACAACGATCGTTGTCCCCTACAGAATTCCGATCTTATCGGGTCGGGACGTAAATTTTCGAGCATTCATTTTGGGTCAAAACGTTGTGAGGGAAACAAAATGAAAATTACAAAAGTAGAGCAGTTTATCACAGCAGTTCCCCACATTCCCGCCATCGAGAAAAACCGTCCTGGCGACTACATCGAACGCCCAATCCCCATCATCAAAGTCCATACAGATGAAGGCATCTACGGCTTGGGGGAAGGCGGAAGGGGACAACGATACGACGACGGAATCGAGGGTTGGATCGGTGTAGATGTAATGTAGCTCAAATGGCAAAATCTCGGTGGTGCCTTTGGGTCGGCGGTCTTCGATATTGTCGGCAAGGCACTCGGCGTGCCCGCTCACAAACTGATGGGCGCACAACACTGGGAAAAAGTACCCGTCGGTTACTGGTCGTGCCCGATGGAACCGGAGGAGTTCGCTGCGGAGGCGGAGGTCGGTGTCAAGCTGGGCTTCAAGACACATAAACTCAAAGCGCGTCCGTGGAACATTGTCGAGACCGTCCGACTTATGACAGAAGCAGCGGGGGAGGATTACGGTATTATCGTCGATCCAAACTTTACCTTTGAGACCCCGGATCAATCGATTCGTCTCGCGCACGAGTTGGAAAAGTACAATGTCGAAGCGTTTGAAGATCCGTTTTCATATCGTGAATACGGTTGGGACAGCTATCGCGACTTTCGCAAGCAGACTCGTATTCCCCTCGCCCCCCATATTGCGGATCCAAAGATGATTATGGAGGCCATCAAAGCAGATGCGGCGGATATGTTCAACACCGCTGGCAGTCCGGAGGGCGCGCAGCACAACGCTGGTATCGCTGAAGCCGCAGGGATGCCGGTGTGGTTACAGGTTGTCGGGCTCGGTTTGGGCATATCGGGTGCTTTCGGCACCCACGTCCACGCGGTTATCAAAAACGCAACGATTCCGAGCGATTCTCTCCATTTCGTCCGTGAGAACGATCTCATTTTCGGCGCATTGACCCCGAAAGATGGATTTGTCGAAGTGCCTACCGCGCCCGGGTTAGGGATTGAATTGGATATGGCTGCGGTGGAGAAGTATCGGGTCGCGTGATAGAAATCCCTGGCACTCTCTTTTGAATTGGGTATATCTCATTCACTACAAAAGGACGGGCAGACCATGCACGCAATCGGTTGGAAAGCATTACGTTCGCGGCTCTGCTTGCCAATACTTTTGATTCTCAGTGCGACCACATTGCATAGCGCAACTGAGGATGCATGGGAGATGCTCGAAAGCAAACACTTCCAGATCTACTACCAACCCGACGAGACTCACCCCCAAGATATCGCCGATATTGCCGAAGACTTCTATCCGCAAATCAACCGTCTGACTGATGGAATTGAGATAGGTAAGATTGAGATTTGGATGTGTAAGACGCAGCAGCAATTCCAAGCTGCGGCGCATGCCCCCATTCAAGATTGGGCGGTCGGTTGTGCGTTCCCACTCAGCCGCCGTATCGTGATTCAAAACCCGCGTGTTATCATTGATCGAAAATTTCAACTCTCCCAAGTCCTGCGCCACGAGATTGTGCACATCGCTTTTGGACAACGCACGAAATCCACGATCGGGGACATTCCCCTGTGGTTTATCGAGGGGATTGCGATTTACCTCTCCGGAGAGTGGGCACCCCACCGTCACGAGGTCATGTTTGAGCACATCGTGTCGAGATCGACTATTCCGCTCGCGGGGCTGACAGAGCGGTTTCCAAGTGCCGAAAGGAAGGCGCAGTTAGCCTATGCAGAGAGTTTGAATGCGGTCGCGTGGTTGGTAAAAATTGCGGGGGTTGAAAAGCTGTGGGAGATTATCGACCTACTTGGTGCAGGAAACGATCTGAATACCGCCTATAAACAGGCAATCGGTTGGGATCTTGCTACATTCGCCGCGGAATGGCAAGCCTCGCTCTCCGAGCGTTACTATTGGGCGGCGATATTCTCAAACTCGTATCTTTTTTGGGGAAGCCTTGGGTTGGTATTTATTCTCGTGTATCTCCGATGCCGACAGCGCACACGACGACGACTTGTCGAGCTTGAACGGCAGGAGTCACAGGTGGATGCGTTTTTCAGGCAGGATAACCACAGCTAATCCGGCAGCGGGGTGAGTTTAATCGGTTTTTCAACCAGTTCAACGGGTACCTGACAACATACACAATCCCCCGGCGCAGATGTCCGTATCGCACAGGTATCGCAGTAATAGTAGAGGTCATGGACAGTCCCATCGTGGATGGATTGGAGTCGAATCGCTTCCAGTAGATGCGTTTTTGGAAAGGTTCTCCCCGTGATGATGAGCGTTTTATGATGTAACCGTTTATCGACGAACAACGCCTCCGATAAACCTGTGCGTAATAGTGTGTAAAACACACCATCCGTTGTCTTAAAGCCGTACCGGTGCTCGTGATTGGCAGGGAGATCTGCACGGTATAAATCGTGCATCGCCTCCGCTAGACACACGAGATGCCCGTGGATCCGAACCTCTTGCGCTGCACCGACCCCCTCCGCGCCTTGCGATTCGGCTGTCTTGGTATTTTGACCCTCCATACTAGAGCCCACAATCACTGTAAGGGCAAAAATCAACCCACCTAACCAGAAAACGCCGTGATTTTTTCGATGAAACATCGGTTGCCTCTCCTTGCTTTGAACGTTAGGGGTGAATCCACCAATTAAGGGACATTCAATTCTGGACAAACGGCCATTTCTACCACTCTTCTTCTCCCACTGCGCTAGCGATTGACTCCCTCAAGTTTCGAGCAATCTCGGCTAACCACGTTTATATTTTCCCATCCGTGTAGGATTTTGTCCATCCATTTTTTGGCTTGACTTCATTTTTTTCAGGTGATAGACTTCAGAATCA
The DNA here is from genome assembly GCA_965222805.1 of Candidatus Poribacteria bacterium. GTDB lineage: Bacteria > Poribacteria > WGA-4E > WGA-4E > PCPOR2b > PCPOR2b. The sequence continues at coordinate 6,752,658 of CBDCUX010000005.1, read as the reverse complement.
ACAAGAAAACGGGAAAACCAGAGAAGGAGCAGATGCCGCATCTTGTTTTCCTCTTTCACTTACGTTTCAGCGTTGGGTTTCACTACCGTTCAACCCAACCTACTAACTACAGGCACTACGTGCAATCCACAAGAACTTATGTGAGGGGTGTGCGTACGTAGATATCTTGGTCATAATCGCATAATTTGAGCAGATTAATCCTATTAGCTGTATATATACATTGCGCTCCCCTGGAGCGCGGGCATCCGCTGTATCGGCATTCTATAGACATATCGCTCCTCTGGAGCGAAGATATCCCTAGGGTCGTTGGGGTTTTTGGGGATTTGGTTTGCTGAAGATACGCCGGCTCGGTGGCTGCTTTGTTTGCTTATCCGTGTTTTCTGTGTAATCTGCTGAATCCGTGATTCAGACAATAATCATGCACACCCCTCACTTATGTAGAAGGATGAGGAACAATGACGCCATCAAAACAGACCACAGGAATAGAGGATACCCAGATATCCCTTCTTGACACACCGGTGCCCATGACCCCGGAGCAGAAGTTCTTTTTCGACCTCCGCGGCTGGATCCTCCTGCCCGCCGTGCTGTCGGAAACCGAGATCGAGGAGATGAAGGCAGAGGTGTCTGCCGGTGCTAGACAGAGCTATGAAGGCGGGCTCCAGAAATTGCTCGATCATCCGGCAATTGTAGGTGTTTTGGATGAGATTTTGTCTGAAGACCCTTTTGTGAAAGATGATTGCTATAGTTTCCGATGTGAAGGGTCCTTCATCACCGTCCGTCCGCCCGGATGGAGCAAGTCGGAACGGGGCGATGGAGGGCTGCCGCACGTCGTGCGTCCACCGCAGCAAGCTAACGCCATGCGGTATCAGGTCGCAGGGGGTAAGATATTCTCCGGGCTTACACGGGTGGTGTGGGAACTTGAAGAAGTGAAGGCAGGGACCGGAGGCACCTCCTTCCTCAGCGGGTCGCATAAAGCGCATTTCAACTACGGGGGTCCAGACCCATTCCGTCCAAACATCAGCGATTCGCCGTGGGAGGCGAACATGCGAGCGGCAATGGATGACTATAGTTGTCCAGCGGGCTCAGTGGTCATCTTCACGGAAAGTCTCGTTCACGCGGCGAACGACTGGACCAATCCGGATAATCCACGTTGTGCGGTCTTTAATTGTTACAACTCAATATGGGCGCAGTGGCATCGGCTCAACCTCACCCACGAGACAATCGAAGCGATGCCGCCGAAGCGACGGACCCTGTTCCGCGGGACCTGGGCAATAGGCGGAGGTCCCGAGGGCAACCGTGAATACTCGCTAGATAACAGAACCGTATAATCATAAAGGAGGAACGCCAGTGCACCTCGATATGATAAATCCTAAGGAACACCATCAGCTTTTCCTAGATGATTTCGCGGTGGAAAGCATGAAAAGCACGACACGTACCCTACATTCCCCAAAGAAATGGGGTCCCGTTATCAACGGTGCGGGGGTTCAGAGCCGCTCCTGCCCACAATGGAATTCGGAGAAAAAGCTATGGGAATGGTGGTATTTTGGACAGCACGCATACTACGCGTTCTCGGAAGACGGCGAGCACTGGGAGCAGCCCTCCCTAGGGCTATACGAATCGAACGGTTCCAAGGACAACAACATCGCTTTCGATCCGGAGTCCAAGGGACCGGGACGGCCGTATCATGTTGTGCGCGATGAAACGGATCCAGATCCCGGACGCCGCTATAAAGGCTTGTTCGGTGCCCACAACCGTCCTCCTGCTGTGTCGCCGGATGGATTTGATTGGACCCTCGTTGATACGCCTCCTATCCCCAGCCAAGATGAGTCCCAGTTCACACATGACCATCAATCAAATCGGTTTCTCGCCATGGTCAAGTTGAGTACGGAATGGGGACGTTCCGTGTGGCTCTCTACCAGTTCAGACTTTCAAGAGTTTTCCGAACCGAAGCTAATCTTCCATACCGACGAGACCGATCGGGAGAATCGCCGTCGTCGTGTCCGTAAGATCATTGACGACCCAGCATATATTACTCCGCCCATCATCGACGACGAGGACTACATCGCCGAGTGTTACAACATGGCGGTACTGCCATATCAAGGGTTTTATATCGGTTTCCCAACCATATTTAATCCTTTCGGTGCCGTTCCACCGCCGGCGACAAACTACACCCGTATCAACCAGATCGAGTTGACAGTCTCACGCGATCTTTATCACTGGGAACGCGTCGCCGATCGCACATTGTTCATCGAACTCGAACCGTTCGATGGCGAAAACTATGGCTGTAGCCAACTCCTGATGGCGGGGCATCCCATCGTGCGTGAGGACGGCGAGATCTGGTGCTACTACAATGCCCTGCGCATGCCGTCAAACATCGAGCGGTATAAAGAGTTCAACCGTGCCAAAGAGTTGTTCCGGCTGAATGTCAAACCCGAACACTTTGAAGATACGGGAGCGTTGACTCTCGCCAAGCTAAGGCCCGATGGTTTCGTGTCGGTCGATGGCGGTGAATGCGGCACAATTGTAACGAAGCCGTTTGAGTTAAAGGGCGAAGATGTATATATCAATGCGGATGCGACTTGGGGCGAGATTTATAGCGAGATTATTGATGCAGAGACACAGCGTCCGCATGAGGGGTTCTGGGTGCCGGGCGAGGAGCCTCCGCCGTTCACCGGCGACAGTACCAAAGGGAAGATTCAATGGAAACACCCACATGACTTGGTATTCGAGAAGCCGGTGCGCCTGAAGTTCTATCTGCGCCAAGCACGTCTCTTTTCATTCTGGATCGAGTAAGAGAGGGTAGATATGAGTCATACATTCTCCGCCGGGCGTCGTTTCCGGGATGCACTAGCGATAGAAACCCCGTTACAAGTCATCGGAACGATTAACGCCTACTCAGCGTTGATGGCAGAGCGCGTGGGGTTCCGGTCAATCTATCTTTCGGGTGGGGGTGTGGCGAACGCTTCCTACGGGCTTCCAGATATAGGGATGACCACTTTGAACGATGTTCTGGAAGATGTGCGTCGCATCACCGGCATAACGGAGCTTCCGCTGCTGGTTGACGCTGACACCGGTTGGGGGAATGCATTTATGATTGGCAAAACTATCCGCCAGATGATCCGGGCGGGTGCTGCCGGTGTGCATATCGAAGATCAGGTGCAGGCGAAACGTTGTGGCCACCGTCCGAACAAGGAAATTGTGAGCGCAGCGGAGATGGTCGATCGGATGAAAGCCGCCGCCGATGCCAAAACAGACCCGAATTTCGTCCTGATGGCACGGACGGATGCCGCTGCTGTCGAGGGATTAGAAGGCGCTATTGAACGTGCGTGTCGTTACGTGGATGCTGGCGCAGACATGATCTTCGCCGAAGCCTTGACGGAATTGAATCAGTACCAAAAGTTTGGGGATGCGGTTAATGCTCCCATCTTGGCGAATATCACCGAGTTTGGCAAAACGCCGCTTTACACGATAGAGGAACTCAGGGATGCCGGGGTCAGCCTTGTGCTTTATCCACTATCGGCATTCCGCGCAATGAGTGCGGCTGCGCTCAATGTGTATGAGACGTTGCGCCGTGAAGGAACACAAAAGAGTGTAGTTAACACTATGCAGACGCGGGCGGAATTGTATGAACTCTTAGACTATCACGAGTATGAGCGGAAACTCGATCAACTTTTGAGCGTAAATCGGGAAAAAGATGAATCTTTCTAACAACTTCCACTCAATTGACAAGGTCAGGCAAACTACAATTGTGAATTTTCGAGAATAGATCGATTTTGTTCGCTCAATAAGGAGGAAGGAAACCAATGCAGGCAAAAAAAACCGGAGGCTTAGCTGGCGTCATCGCAGGTGAAACCGCAATCGCTACGGTGGGAAAAGAGGGCGTTGGGCTCACCTATCGTGGTTATTCCATTCACGATTTAGCGGAGCACGCTACCTTTGAAGAGACAGCCCACCTGCTGATTCACGGCAATTTGCCAACGCAAACTGAGCTTGATAACTACAAGAAAAAGCTGATAGAACTGCGTGGTCTGCCGGATGAGCTTAAAATAGTACTTGAGCAAGTGCCGGGGGATGCGCATCCGATGGATGTTATGCGTACCGGCTGTTCAGCTTTGGGGACGATGGAGAATGAAAACAACGAAAGTGATTCACTTCACATTGCGGACCGGCTGACCGCTTGTTTCGGTTCAATGCTGCTCTACTGGCACCATTTCCACACAAACGGCAAACGGATTGATGTCGAAACGAACGATGCAACCACTGCCGGACACTTTCTGCATCTGCTGCACGGGAAGCATCCGGACGAATTGCAACGCAGAGCTGTTGATGTATCGTTAATCCTTTATGCAGAACACGAATTTAACGCCTCAACGTTTGCGGCTCGGGTTGCAACATCTACCTTATCTGATTTTTATTCTGCCATTGTTGCAGCCACAGGCACGTTGCGCGGTCCGTTGCACGGCGGTGCAAATGAAGCCGCGATGGAGCTGATTGCACAATTCCAGACGCTGGACGAAGCCGAAGCCGCTATTCTGGATATGCTTGAACAAAGGGAGTTAATCATGGGCTTTGGTCACCGCGTCTACAAAATCTCTGACCCGCGTTCGGATATAATTAAGGGTTGGTCACAGAAGCTCGCTGAAGCAAGCGAATACCGATTATTGTACGACATCTCTGAACGGATTGAACAGGTAATGTGGCGAGAAAAGAAGCTGTTCCCGAACCTTGATTTCTATAGTGCCTCCGCTTATCATCTGTGCGGTATACCGACACCGATGTTTACACCTATCTTCGTGATGTCGCGGGTCACCGGCTGGGCTGCGCATGTCATTGAGCAACGGAATGATAATCGGCTGATTCGCCCAAGGGCGGAATACATTGGTCCTGATCCAAAACCGCTTGTGCCGATCAAAGAGCGGACGTAAAGTCCCACCGGGGCAGCAGGCGTATTACAGTTACAACTTCATAAATACAAAATTATGGCTACTATTCTCATTGTCGATGATGAAGAAAATGCGCTGAAAATGCTCGCGCAAGCGTTAAAATTGGAAGGCTACGACACACTGGCGGCTTCAAGTGGCGAGCAAGCACTACAGCTGTGCGCGTCGAAAACTATCGATCTGGTGCTGCTGGATATTTTGATGCCCGGCGGTATAAATGGTGTCGAAACACTGACCCGCTTGCGGCAGATTAAACCACAGTTGAACGTTGTGATGATGTCTGCGCAAAAAGAGATTGAAACGGCGGTCAAAACGATGGAGTTGGGGGCGAGACGTTACCTGACAAAACCTGCCAGCATCAACGAGATTATGTATGCTATTGAGCCATTCTTGGAACTTTCACGCTTGTCGCAGGAAAACGAAGCACTGAAAGAGCAGATAGGGCCTCAGGACGAGATGGTTGGAGAGAGCGTTGCGATGCAACAGCTCCGATCACAGATTAGCCAAGTGGCATCAAGCGATTTGGGGGTGCTGATTACCGGAGAAAACGGTACTGGCAAAGAACTGGTCGCCAATGCGATTCATCGGCAGAGCCAACGCAGTCGAAAGCCATTTATCCGGCTGAACTGTGCGGCCTTGCCGGAGGAACTCATCGAAAGCGAACTGTTTGGACACGAACGTGGTGCCTTCACCGGTGCAACGGTACGGCGACAGGGAAAATTTGAGACCGCAGATGGAAGTGCGCTTTTCCTCGATGAAATTGGCGATATGAGTTTGAAGGCACAGGCAAAAGTGTTACGTGTGCTGGAATATGGTGAACTGGAACGCCTCGGCGGGACGCAAACGCTGCATGTAGATGTTCGGATTATTGCTGCAACAAACAAGAACCTTGAGCAAGAAATCGAAGCTGGAAGGTTTCGGCAAGACCTTTACTATCGTCTGAGTGTGGTCCCAATGACTGTTCCTCCCCTCCGTGATCGCACGGACGATCTGCCGGTATTAGTGAAACATTTCGTCGAGCGTTTCCACAAGGATAGCGCGCGTACCCCCAAAGTCATCGATCCATCGGCGATTCAACTCCTACAATTATACCATTGGCCCGGCAACATACGAGAGTTAAAGAATATTATCGAACGCCTGCTCATCATGGTCAATCGAGATGTTATCCTACCGGCTGACGTGGAGAACGTCCTGCCAATTCCAAAGACTGCTTCCCAACCCGATACCACCGCCATCCCCCGAGAAAATCGGTTTCAAACGAGCAAACCCCTGCTGGAAATGGTCGATGAAGCTGAAGCAGATCTCATCCGTAATGCCCTTGACGCAAACAGTTGGAACATCAAGCGAACTGCAGAGCAGTTGAAAATCGAGCGTAGTAATTTCTATAAAAAACTGGAAAAATTTAACATCAAGCGTCCAGATAATCTGTGAGATATTCGTCTGAAGCTGAAAGCGATGACCACGGTTGGGCTATCGCAGTCATGGAAGGAGGATGGTTACCAATGATAGCGATGTCCATCCTCATCTTTGCGCTCGGATTGGCAATTGGCAGCTTTTTGAATGTGTGCATCTACCGCATTCCCCAAGGGCTGTCCATCCATTCTCCGCGCCGCTCTTTCTGCCCAGAATGTCAGTCACCAATCCGCTTCTACGATAATATTCCCGTCCTGAGCTATCTCCTCCTGAGGGGACGTTGCCGCCACTGTGACACGAAGATCTCGAAGGTTTATCCACTCGTCGAACTGATAACAGCTATCCTGTTTCTATTCTCGCTGTATCGGTTCGGACCGACGCTTGCTCTTTTGCACAGCTGCCTGTTTATCAGTTTGTTGATACCCATCGCCTGGATTGATGCACGATGGTATATCATTCCGAATGTTATTATCCTTGTCGGATTGATTACCGGCGTGGCGGTAACTTTCCTCATTGCGTTGACTCGCCACAATCCGGGATCTCTGATTGAACCCCTAATCGGAGCGATATCGGGCGGTGTGTCGATGCTGCTAATTGCGGCTGCGGGGAGGCTTCTTTTTCGCAAAAAAGCAATAGGCGGCGGAGACATCAAATTGATGATCCTAATCGGACTGTTTCTGGGAGGGTGGCCCCACCTGCTGATTGTGATTATGGCTTCGGCTTTCATCGGTTCAATCGCTGGGGTGTCGCTTATCGCGCTCAGTAAAAAAAGTGGGGGCGGGAGTCGGATACCTTACGGTCCTTTTCTGGTAATTGGTGGGTTGCTGGATCTGTTTTGGGGAAATCAAATCTGGAGTTGGTATTTAAGACTCATCGGCTGGCAATAGCCGGAGGTGGCATGGTAACTCATTCCATTCCCACCTCCCTTTACAGCGGTAGGATTTTGTCATCAAATATTCCCAAAATCAAGCGGGATAACTCAATATTAATAGAATAGGACGGTGACATCAAGAGACAGGAGGTCTTCAATGGATGAATTAGTCAGAAAAGCAGAAATTTTAATCGAGGCATTGCCCTACATTCAAACTTTTGCCGGAAAAACCATCGTGATTAAATATGGTGGCTCAGCAATGGAGGAGGAATCGCTCAAACACAGCGTGATGCAGGATGTCGTATTGATGAAGTACGTCGGCATGAACCCTATTGTTGTGCATGGTGGTGGCAATCAGATTAGCGAATGGATGCAGCGAGTCGGGAAAAAGGCGGAGTTTGTACAAGGCTTGCGGGTCACCGATGCGGAGACCGTTGAAATCGCTGAAATGGTGCTCGCGGGGGTAATCAACAAAGAGATTGTCTCATTGATTAACTTACACGGCGGAAAAGCGGTTGGACTTTGTGGGAAGGATGCGAACCTCATCCGTGTGCAGAAGCACTGTCCGCAGGTTGTCAATGAACATGGAAAGACAACCTCCGTGGATATCGGTTTTGTCGGGGAAATTGTCGGCGTTAAACCAGATGTGCTCTTTACTTTGGATCGGGAAGGTTATATCCCGGTGCTTGCACCAAACGGTGTGGGAGACGATGATTGCACGTATAACGTCAACGCGGATACAATGGCTGGAGAGATAGCTGCCGCGCTCGGCGCAGAAAAGCTGATTTTGTTGACCGATCAACGTGGCATTCTAAAAGATCTGGACGATGAGTCCTCGCTGATATCAAGAATAAGAACCAGTGAAGTTGAAGGGTTAGTTGCCGATGGGGTGATTGGTTCAGGGATGTTACCGAAAGTTGAAGCGTGCGTGACTGCACTCAAGGGCGGAGTCTGGAAAACACATATTATTGATGGCCGCATTAACCATGCGATTCTGCTGGAGGTTTTTACGCAATCGGGCATTGGAACTGAGATTGTCAGCTAAGAAGTATGGAGTCTAAGCGATCTTAACCTCTGCACCAACATTGTTTGCAGCCGTGATAAAGCAGGTCCCACCTTCAGGCAGCGTTTGGAGGAACATCTCCGTTTTCTCTTTTAAGATGGAGGAATTGTCCGAAACGGCGAAGATCGCCGGTCCCCAACTGCTGACCCCGGCACCGATTGCGCCGTTATCCCGTAAAAAGTCAAGTGTCCGTTGCAGAATATCACCTTGAGCGTCAATCTCGACCTTCTTCCAGCCAAAGGTTTGAATATCGTTAATTGCGGATCCGAAGGCACAAGGGTCCTCTTCAAAGATCGCCGGCAATAGCTTGAGGAGAATGAGATGGGAAAGTTGTTCGGCGGTGGATCTGGGTTGAGGACAAAGGGTCCTGAAGAGTTGAACCTCTGTCTCGCCAGAGATGTGGGTGCAACGCGGAATGACGATGAGCAATTCCCAATCTGGGAAAGGATGGCGCAGGAGAAGCGGGGGCGGGGGAACGTTACCTGCTGCGGAGGAGGGTAAGAACGAGGATTTTTGATCGGGGAAGCGATGTCCACCATCGAGGATGAACCCGCCCTGTTCAAACGCGGTAATGCCAATCCCTGATGTCCCGCCCCGCCCGACAGCGTGTGCCAAATCTGCCACGCTCAAATTCAGATTGTAAAGCGTATTCACCGCTTGGGCGATACCTAAAGCGAGCTGTGTCCCGGAGCCAAAGCCAGAATGGGGTGGGATTTCAGAGACGAGTTGAAGGTGGATGCCCGGAAAGTTGTATTTTGCCCGAAGCGATCCGACAATGGCACGTGCTCGCTCCTTGTATTGATCAGATGCAATCTGGATCTGATCTGCCGGTTCAGCGAGAATTTCAAAATGCGGGTCATTGATTGCGAGACCGATACTTCCGTCAATCCTGCCCAACGAGCCGTTGAGATCAATGAGGGCAAAGTGAAGCCGTGCGGGTGTCCTGATTGTGACTGAGTCGCCGCCGTTAGTGTTCATTCGCTTCCGGGAGGTATATGCCAATTCGCTCATCACCCGATCTGTTCATCTCTCTCAATCAATCCGTCTCGAATGTGGAGAATGCGTCGGGAATGTGCTGCGATTTCGGGTTCGTGTGTGACCATGATAATCGTGTTTCCCGTCTGGTTCAGCTGGTCAAAAATCGCCATAATTTCGCCGCCAGAGCGGGTATCCAGATTTCCCGTCGGCTCATCAGCAAAGATCATTGATGGATTGTTCACAAGTGCCCGTGCAATCGCTACGCGCTGGATTTGCCCACCTGACATTTCATTCGACTTATGATGAATGCGATCCGCGAGTCCAACGGATTCTAACGCTTCGAACGCTCTCCGTCGCCGTTCCTTGCGCCCCAGTCCGCTGTAGATGAGAGGCAGTTCGACATTTTGCAGCGCGGTAGTTCGCTGTAAAAGGTTGAACGATTGGAAGACAAAACCGACCTTCCGATTACGAATCTCAGCGAGACGGTTATCCGATAATTGACCAACCTCTTGCTCTTCGAGATAGTATTCCCCCTCTGACGGCTTTGCAAGACAACCGAGGATGTCCATCATTGTGGATTTCCCCGAACCGGAAGGTCCCACAATGGCAATAAACTCACCGTTTTCAACGGTGAATGAGACGCCTCTCAACGCGTGAACCTTGACATCTCCCATTTCATATACTTTTGTCAGATTACGAACATCAATTAGCATTTTTCCCCCTCTATTTATCAGCTGAAGCTGTTTTTGTGAGTTGTTGCATAGAGGGTACGAATACACGATCCCCCTCTACAAGGCCGCTAATCACTTCAAAATGGGTGTTATTTCGCTGTCCGATCTCAATACGAGTCCGAGTGCCTTTCTCTTCCTTTTTCTTGTCCTTCTTCTGTTTCTTCTTACTATCTGATTCCGGGCCCTCTTTATCGAGCATAACGAAATACTTCTTTTCGCTCTCAATTTCCGCTTCAAGTCCTTCAATCTTATCCGTTTCAGAGAATAAAACGTGCACCTCAGTAGGTCCCGCCCGCAAACCGCGCGGTGAGCCGTCGAGTAAGATTTCGACATTGCCACGTACACTGCTCGCCGAGATCTTACCAACTTTGCCGGAAAACTTCTTCCCAATCAGGTTTTGTACCTCCACCTCCTGATCGGATTTGAAACGCCCTATCGAATTGGAGGGGACATTGACCTTGACCGTCAACACCTCAGAATCAATCACTGAATCAATGGGGAGTTGCAGGACATTGTCATCCTCCACGACGATAATGTCTACATCCGCCGACATGCCTGGCAGAAGTTCGGAAGGCGATCCAATCACTTCAATAATCACCTCGAAAGTGATCGTGCCATCCCCCTGTTGGCCCCTTTGGTCAGGTGTGTATGCACTCGGCGCAATTTCACTAACTCTGCCTTCAAAGACTTTGTCACGGTAAGCGTCAACGCGGATCTCCACCCCTTGTCCTAGTGCAATCTTGGCGATATCTACCTCGTTGATTCGCGTTTTGACAACCATTCTGGAGAGATCTGCGATGGTCAGGACGGCGGGACCTTGCGAAAATGCGGAACGGCCAGAGGTAACAATTTCGCCCTCCTCGACGTTAAGGCGTGTAACTGTTCCTGACATCGGCGCGATAACGGTTGTCCAATCAACACGTTCTCCTTGGGCTTTTAGGGTGCTTTCAGCTTCTAGGAGCACCGCGTGTGCACCAACCTCTGCATGAACGGTGAGCTGCTTCTCTTCATCCGTTGTCTCCAGAATCTGTCGGAGTCGAGTCTCCGCATTTTTCAACTCTGCGTCAAGTTGTCTTTTTTGGGCTGCCTGCGATTCCTTAATCGTAACTAGATTCTTTTTGTGCAGCTCAAGGGTTGTCCGACGGCTTTCAAGTGCCTTTTTTCTTGCATCAATGGTTTGCTGTTGGGATTCAGCCGCCTTAATCTGAGACTCGACATCTTTTTGAGCGGTCTCATGCTGGGAAAGAGCGTTGGCACGTCCTCTTTCAGCTTCCTCGAGCACTCGCTTCGAGACCAACTTTTTTTCAAAAAGTTCCTGATTCCGTTTCGATTCGGATTCGGCGGTTTCATAAGCAACCTTCGCCGATTTTTCTGCCGCTTGAGCTCGCTCCTGCCGGAGTTCGGCTTGCTGTAGCTCAATTTCAGACTGACGCAAAGCGATCTCGTCCTGCTGAAGCAGGTTTTGTGTTGTCGAAATTTGGGTCTCGGCTTCGGTAATCCGTTGGCGTGTGTTTGCCTCCAGCGACTCGAGAGCCGCTGTGGCGGACGTGACAGCGTTTCGGGCTTGTGTGATTTCGCTCTCTTGCTGCTTCTTTGTCATCTCAATGCGCAGCCTTGCCTGTTCCAGCTGTGCCATCCGTGCATCTCGATTCGCCGACGCCTGCTTTTCTTGTTCGCGGACCTGTTCATCATCAATTTTGAGCAGGGCCCGCCCTTTTTCCACAACATCGCCCTCTTTGATATAAAGTGTCTCGATCTCCCCTTCGACATTCGAGCGAACTTCAATGGAGATTAAGGGTTCGAGGTTGCCAGATTCCCTAACTTTGACGATGAATTCACCCCGTCGGACAACCTCTTTTTTTTCGTCCGTGTTGTCTTTATCTTTTTTACCAAATATTTTGGTCGCACCGAAGGCAACCACAGCAACCAGTGCCACAATTAGCACACTGATAATAAGAACAGTCGTTCGTTTCTTGTTCATTGGATAGCTCCCATTGCTAGCTGCAAAGCGACTTGCGCGATTTTATAATCATAAAAAGTTCGAACCTGATTGGTTAAGGCTTGCGCAAATTCCGTTTGGGCATTAAGCAATTCAAGCAGGATGGAGAGTTCCTGCTCGAAACGGCCTCTAATAACTTGGAGACTCAACTCGGCATTTCGCACCTGTGTATTAGAGATTTCTACCGCTATTTCAGCCCGTCTCAAGTTTAGGTAAGCTTGGCGGACATCTAATGCAATAGAACGCTCTAGATCGCTGGCATCTTCACGGACCTGTTCAAGGGATAACTCCGCTGCTTCGATACGCCGTTTTGCTACACCGCCATCGAAAATTGGAAAACTCAGCGTCGTTCTGACTTCCCAACTTCGGAAGTCCGTGAAATTTTCACGTTCATGGAGGTAATCATCAAGGTTGACGCCATAATTATATTCTGCGTTTAATTGGGGCCAACGATCCAACCGTGCCAACGTCAAGTCCCATTCCAGTCGCTTGATTGTGGATTGGAGCTCCTCAAATTCAGGGCGCGTTTCAAAAGCTCTCTGTATAGCTTCCTCGACGGATACCGCTATGACTTCAATCTGTCCTTTTTGGCTGTATAGTTGATAGTCGGTATCTTCCGCAACGGTGATAAGTGTCGCCGGGTCTAGTCCCATAATCCGCGGCAAGGTTGCCATTGCAATTTCAAAGGCATTCTGATCATTCAGCAGACTCAATTCGTCGTTTGCTTCTCTGACTTGCGCCGTAGCAACATCAGCTTCAATCTGAATTCCTGCCTTAACAAAAGCCCTGACCCGGCCAGTATTCTCTTGAGATCGCGCCAAGATTTCCTGATCGACCTTCACCAACTCCTGTGCTTTGAGGACATTATAATACGCTTGCGTGACTTGAAAAACCAGGTTCTGTTTTGTCTGTTCGTTGCGACTTATCGTCGCATTACGTCGCTCCTTTGCCTGCGAGAAATTTGCCTCTCTTCGTCCGTTGTCCCACAGCGTATATTGTCCGGTTACTCCCAAGTCATAGTTCTCGCGCTCAAATCCAAAATCAATCGCATCTGAAAAACTGTAACGACCATCAAGAAAAATATCTGGATAGTAGCGGGCACGCGCATCCTTGACAAGCAAGCCATCGATGGCAAGATTGATGCGTGCATTCCGCATATCGGTTGAGTTTTCAATAGCGAGTTGAATACACTGTTCTAGGGTAAGCGGTTGGGAAAGATCAATTTCTGATTCTTCTTGGGCAATTGCTGTAAGGGAAACAAGGATTAGCGCACAAACCAAGACGAACCGTATCCTCCATCGGATCATTCTCATCTCCTATCGGTTATTTATATTAATTTGCTTCATTCAGACAGAAGCAAATCCTGTGAAATTACGAAAAGATGATATTCAAGATTTTTTCCATCGATTTTATCGCATATGTCTGTAGGTGATTTGACAGTGAATTTTGACGGAATTAAAGATTGAAAGTTTAGACTGAAGATAGGACGCCATGTTGGGAAATCGATTAATCCAACGGTATCATTGATGGAAATATCGCCATCCCCAAATTGGATGAAGAGTGTTCAGAACATTGGCAGGATCTGAGCCTCCCCCTTTTTTCTTGCAACTCCCTAATCAATTCTGCTACACTTATTTTGTAGCTTATTCTCGGCAGGCGTTGCTTAAAAAAGGGTATTGGCTCATGTAAAGAGCGGGAGTTCGCCCGGTCAATCTTCGATTTACATACGCTCACCCCGAAGTGCAAAGCGTGTAGAAAAACCGAGTTTTCTCGCTTTTGCGTTTCACATCTCACATATTGTGGGGAAAATGATGAAACAAATTTTAGTATTTATCGTATCGTTTATTGGGGTTTCACTTGTCATTGTTCCATCGTTATATGCTCAATCTGTCGATGCAACAACTTGGTGCTTGATTGTTAGCCCTGACGCTGATATTGGTTCTCCAAGTAGTCTCGATTCATTGGTGAATCTACTGAAAGAACAGGGAAAAGTCCCGTCGAAGCACATCCGCCGAATCGAAGGCGATAGTTGCACCCGCAACGGTATCAAAGCTGGCTTAGACAGCCTGAGCAATGAAATGGGACAAGGCGATCGTCTCATTTTCTACTTTCGCGGCTTTGTCACGAAACCGAGAAGATCAAATTCAATTTTCTTTCTGACATACGGAGCGACATCGGAAAATTTGGCAGATGCGCTTGAAGGCCGTCAACTAAATCGTTGGTTCCGCGAATTATCCCCAAATATAGCTATTGTTATTCTTGACGGCTATACACGGGATCGTAATTTAATGGCTTACTACGGTAATCGTGGGATGCTTGGGACTGCAGCACTAATATCAATTCAGCGTGTGGCTTTAAGTAGTGAGGATCTGTTTGCGCAAACGCTATTGGGAGTGCTGGGGACCGATGAGGCAGACCTTGATAACAATCGGCAACTCTCGATTGAGGAACTCCACATGCACCTCACCTCGAATTCGGATGAACGCACCTTACGGCTTACAGAGGGAATTCTGCTACCGATGGGGAGGATCGAGAAAGCAGTCGTAAAATTAAGTCCAATGCTCACAATCGTGACGGTGCCAGATGGGGCCTCCGTTGTCCTCAATGGGCAACAAGAGATAGGCGTAACGCCGCAACGTCTTATCGATAACCTCGAACGGGGAACGTACAACGTAGAAGTCAAAAAACTGGGATATGTCACTCCGCCCGTACGCCCTGTAGAAATTGAACTCGTTCAGGGAGAATCGATTAATCTCTCATGGGATTTGGAGTCCGTCGCTGTTCATGGGAGCGTCACAGCCCCCGATGGTGTTTCCCTTGAGGGAACAATGGTGTGGATAGATGGAACGGCATATGAACAGAATCCACTATCCCTCAAAGCAGACGGTCACTATCGACTTTCTGCTAATATACACGTTACAGATCAATCAGATAAAAAAGTGCTGGCGCCGGGTAAAATGTACTCCCTGCGTGCTGAAAGCGATGCGCTCTATCATGCGGAGGCAAATTTTACACTCGCCCCTCACGAATCCATCGAGCGTGACCTAATCCTTAGCAAAAAGACGTGGTTTGAAGTGGCTCAAATGCGGTTTAATCGAAAAGCGTACGAGGCTGCAATTGCGGCATTTCAAAATGGTATTGAGGAGACCATCGACTTTCCGCCGATGTCCCCTGAGTTTACCAAATTACTCTTCGACTCCTTTTCGGTAGTGGTGAATAAAGTAAGCGTCCAAAACATCGCTTACGTTGTTACGACTGCAAAGCTAGCAGATAGACTTAACCTTCGAGAAGAATCCAAAGTTTACTGGGAGCAGGTAAGATTGCAGGCGACAAAAGGCTCAGCATCTTATGAACTCGCCACAAAGCGGCTAGGGGAACTTAATTTTGGGCGTCGGCTGATCAACATAGGTGTCTTGGTCTTATTTATTGTCGTATTAATCTCCGGAGGATATGCTATCCGCAGGGCACTTCAGCGGTCCAAAGTGTGATATCGCTTGAATTCCAACGATAGTAAGATGTATCAAGCTGTTGCATTCAAGGTCTCAACCTAAGTTCGGACGAATGACAGGCTGCATCGGAAGGATTCAAAGCGTCCTCTATTGAAGTAACATCGACTGATTTTCGATTTCCTGACTTTTGACAAATTCGGCTATGATCAAAGCGGCAAAGGGGATAAATTGATGTTCTTTTTCGGCTTTAAGATTTTAGGACGCGTACAATACTGGAATCTGCTTAATCAGCAAAAGAATCTGAATCACCAACTCCATGAACTTGAGGAAAAACTCAAAACTCTGACAACAGAGAAGGGTGAACTTGAGGCATGTCATCAGGAGGAAAAATCAGCACTCACCCAGCAATTGGAAGGCCTTGGGCAGACCGCGCAGGACTATGAACAGCTGCAGCGGCGCATCATGGACGATATGGAGGGTGTTACAAAAGAATTTGGGCTGAGCCTAACGCAGATTGAGAAACTTTGGGCGGATAGATTAGATCTAATTGACCTGTATATTGATAAACTGTATTCACTCGCAAAGGACTTCGCCCGTGCCAACCGGGAGATGAGAAAAAATCGCGGGTTGTTTTTATTGCTGATAGATCGCCGAAATATGAATGGGAACAATTTCTCAGAATTCCACGATGGTCAGATAGAACGCTTGACGGAAAAACAGTATCAGGGTATCAATCAACTTCCTCAT
Source organism: Candidatus Poribacteria bacterium (assembly GCA_965222805.1). Classification (GTDB taxonomy): domain Bacteria; phylum Poribacteria; class WGA-4E; order WGA-4E; family PCPOR2b; genus PCPOR2b. The sequence continues at coordinate 6,736,467 of CBDCUX010000005.1, read as the reverse complement.
ATCTTCTCTTCTAAAATCAGTGAGATATTTAGTTATATGGGGGAAAAGGTTATCTTAAAGGATAAAAGCGGCGAAATCACTGGACATGAAGAACGAGATGGCGCAATACTTGTCGATCTGAGTGGGGCTGCCTTTAGGTCTCGCATCATGGTGGAAGGGGTGCGGACCTATCGTGTATTCGACAAAGTAGAACGTTTACACAAAGGAAGTGCGAGACACAATGCTGCGATTTACGCTTCATCACTTGATGAAGTTATGGTGTCAATTGTGATTAGCGAGGAAACCAGTGAGGTCACGCTTTTCCGGGATGGACGTTTTATAGAGAGCTACGATCCGTACACCGATAAAGAAACGCCACGTGAAGAGAAAGTAGTGCCCATGAAGCGTAAAGAATCTTCGGAGGAGTCGCTAGACCCAGAACTCCAACAGGAAGTAAGGGAGACTTAAGTATTAACTGATTGATTGAGCGGGATAATCAGATGAAATACTCGACAAAATGGAACTGCTACATTTCTAACTACAAATGGGGTGAAACGTAGTTACTTAACAGTATTGATTTTGGCAGTCCGAAACTAAATAACGACAGCGAAACGCCCTGGCGTCGAGGTTTGACATCGGGGCGTTTTGGGTTAAGCAGAGCGTTGATTTGACCGTGGCTACCTCTCATCAATATCTTCAAATAAGTCTCGCAATTCCAGTCGCTAGCTAGGGGACTTTGCATTTCCTGTAGTGGTTCAACAATATCCAAAAAGGCTTGAAAACAGTGATAGGCAATGATATAATAGCCACTTGAAAGCCTGTGAAACACTGAAAGGTGGGACGATGATACGTCGAGCAGCACGCTTATTTTGTAAAATATCGGTCATCATTGTAACCATTACATGGACGATTTCCCCCACGTTTGCGGGCGAGCGTGACGAATATGTTTTTGCTTACAAACTTTTTCAAGAGGGTGCCTATTTCATTGCCAAAGATGCGCTTAAAGCATTTATTCAAAACTACCCACAGAGCACAGATGCCGATGACGCACGTTTTCTCATGGGGGAATGTGCGGTGCAACTTAAGGGATATGACGAGGCAATCCAGCACTATAAACAACTCCAGATTGACTATCCGGATAGCCCACTGCGTTTAGATGCAGTTCGCGGCACGGCGACAGCTTGGTTCCATCAGGGTAGGTACGAAGAAGCGATTGAAGCTTACGAAAAAGTTGTCGAAAGTTCAGACGACGCCCCCACCATCTCCCATAGTCTTTATCTCATTGGGGAGTCTTATGACAATTTGGGACTCTACCAGCAATCCGGCGAATATTACGAGCAGGTCCTCACCAAATATCCCCAGTCAGACGAAGCATCAGATGCCTTGTATGCGACAGGGTGGAGCCTTTATAGACTCAAAAAATATGGTGAGGCACACAACACACTGACAGGCTTTATTAAAAAATATCCCACCCACTATGCCATCCCAGAGGCTTCTTATCGGGCAGCCGAATCCCTATTCAACCTTGGCAATTGGGCGAAGGCACAACAAGCCTACCAGCAAGTCATTGATACCTACCAGAAAGACGAGGCACACCAACAATTTGCTATAGATGCGCGATTCAGGCTTGGCGAGTGTTATTTTCAGCAGCAGCAGATGGAAGAGGCGAAAAACACTTTTGAGCTTTTGCTGCGTGAACACGGAAACTCGCCTATCGTTGCGGAAGCGCAATATTGGATTGCCGAAGTCTTATTGGAAGAGAAGAAATATCCTGAAGCAATTCATGAGTATCAAAAAGTTATCACTCTCTACCCACAGAGTGAAGTTGTTGATGATGCCGAATACGGTATTGCAATGGCGCAGTTTCTAAAAGGCGACTATGCCAAAGCAGGAAGCGAATTCAAGAAGGTCGCAGAGAATCGGCGTTCTGGGCTCGTTGATGCAGCCCGTTTTCGTCTAGGCGAGTGTTTCCGCTTGCAACGAGAGTTTAATTCAGCTATCCTTCACTATAAAAAAGTGGGCACGAGATCAGCATACACAGATGATGCGCTCTATGGAAGAGCCACTAGTGCATTTGAATTGCGCGACTATTCGCAAACTATTGATGTACTGAATACGCTGTTGAGCGCCCAACCCTCTAGTCCACTCAGACCTTATGTCCTCTATCAACTTGGACTTGCCTATTTTAACCAGAAGGCGTACCACGAAAGCTCGCAAGCCTTTGATAGCTTCCTATCCGAAAACCGCAATACTAACTTAGCAACCGCCCCTATCGATGAGGCACTGTTTTGGAAAGCTCGAGCCCGGTTTGAGCTAGAAGATTATTCGACAACGCTCCAGACGTGTGAGGAGTTGCTTCAGCGTTTTCCGAATAGCCGCCTACGCTATCGTGCAGAGTTTTTTATCGCGGAAAGCACCTATTGGCGTGAGCAAACCGCGCAGGCTTATCAGTCCGCACGCCAAAAATATCAAGCCTTGCTGGAGAAGCAATCACAGATTGCCCCCGATGCCCTTGGGGCTGAGTGGGCGGAAAAGTGCCGTTATGGAATTGCTTGGACTCATTTCTCTGAAGCAACGCTCTCAAAAGACAGTGCCGAACAGAAAAAACATTATCAAGCAGCGGTATCCGCTTGGAAGGAAGTGCTTGCAAACCACCCAAACGGTACACTTGTAGACAAAACGCAGTACCATATCGGTATCGCTTATGTGAACCTCAAACAGTATGGTGACGGAATTCAGGCTTTCAGGCGGGTACTTTCCGGCCACCCCGGCAGCAACTGGGGTGACAACGCGCGGTATCAGACGGGCTGGGTACTTTACAAACAGGAAAGGTATCCCGAAGCGATTGCTGCTCTCAATGAAATGCTTAAGGCGCACCCTGGGTCCCAGCTTGTTCCAAGAGCCATTTTCGGTATCGCCAATGCCTACTTCAAGCAGGGAAAATACACGCAAGCGATTCGTGAATACCAACGAGTGGTTGATAAGTATCCCAACCCTATTCGAGAGGCGGGCGCCGAAAAGGCGATCGATCTCCGACCAGAAGCACAATACTATATCGGAGAAAGTTTTTTGAACCTTCAGAATTATCTCGAAGCAATCGCTGCTTACGAAAGGGTTCCCCAGCATCACCCCAAAAGTGAGTGGGCGGACGATGCACAGTACGGCATTGCAACTGCTTACGAAAATTTGGGTCAAAAAGAGAAAGCGATACAGGCATATCGGACTCTGACCCGGAAATACCCCAACCGTGAACTTGCCCCAGATGTCCAACTCCAAATTGGGCGCTTCTACTATAATGAGAAAGACTATAAACGAGCAATCGCTGAATTCCAAAATGCAATTAACCAGTATCCTAGCACTCCTTCGGCATGGCTAGCTCAGTACAATATCGGTAAATGTTACATTGCGCTCGGATCTTATCGTCAGGCGATTGGCGCATTTGAACGAGTCGACTCCAGGAGCGAATTTGCAGCCACCGCAGCGTATGAAATCGGTTACGCTTGGTACGATCGAAATAATCCGAGCCGAAATCTTGGTAACGCTGTGGAGGCACTTCTTGCCGTACCGGAGAAATATCCGCAAAGCGTTGATGTTCCTCGTACCCTATTGGTTGCCGGTGAATGCTACAAAGAGTTGGTAGAATTGGACAAAGCCGTTGTGGTATACCGTCGTCTCCTCAACGATTATCCAGAATCGGAGCAAGCACAGTGGGCACAATTGGCATTGGGGGATACCCATCGTGCTCAGCAGAAATATGAGCAAGCTATCGCGGCTTATGATGTGATTCGCGAAAAAGGAACGGAGCGGTACCCTGTTGATATTGTAATCGATGGATTGCTTCGTCTAGGAGAAACGCAAGCCCTGATGGGGAAACATAAAGACGCCGGCACGACCTATTTGCGTATCCGCTACCTGTACAAAGACCATGATCCGTACAGAGCATTTCAAGCAACTGTTTATGCGGCTGATGCTTTTGCCAAAGCCGGTGAGGCCTTAGCTCAACCGGCATACACCCATCAGGCTAAGGATGAATATGAGAACGCAGTTGAGTTTTACGAATTGAATGTTGAACAGGTGCAGCAGGCAGGAGAACGGAAGAAATGGGATGCACTATACGATTATGCGAAGAACAAACTTCAACAACTCTTTAAGTGAATTCGGGTGAAAGGATGAGCGAAAAAAGGACGGGGAAGGATCGAAGGATAGAGGGGTTGGAAAAGCATGCCACGCGACACGTCCAACGTAATACCGTTCACGTTTTACGTTTTGCGTTTTACCTTTTACTCAGTTTATCACCAATCTACGCCCAAACGCAGGAATCGTCGGAAGAACAGTTGGAATCAGATCTGCCAGATGAAGTCATCGCCGAGATTATCGATACCACCCGAATCGTGCTCGAGCCACGCAGTCGTTTTAATGATCCACTGGTCCCCGAACTGATTCACGCTATCGCACTATATCCCAAAGAACGTCTGTGGAATCTGCCACCCACCGCTACGCCCCAGAAAGCTGTCAAGCCCACCGCTCCTCCGCCAAAGAACTATAGGCTTCATCTCACTGCTTATCCGAGTCTGCCAGAATCGTTGTTCTATCAGGTGCTTTTCGCGGGACGCACGAAGGGGACACACGGTTTTGTCCACTTGAATCGGCAGCAACTTGGTAACGCACGGACAAAAGAACGGGGAAATTATAACCTTGATGGGGTTCGCGGCGGATTAAGTCACCGGTATCAGGAGTTGAGTGAAATCTCTTTTGACTTCGGGCTAAATCTCAAAGCCCTTGAGTGGTTACCCGCTACAGCCGGAGAGATGAATGAGGAAACCCCAAACCCTCAGAAGGATTTGCTGCTTTTTCGTTCCGATCTGAATTGGCAGCAGCAGATTTCCGAGACAACGTGGTCAACATTGAATCTTGATACAGCGCTACTTCGGGTTGATCATGACGCCTCCAACCAGCGGGATGAAGCGACGGATCTGCGGTTCAACTTCGATATGGCAATTTCGTGGCCCTTCTTGAACCCAATTCACGCCGGTGGTCATGTAGAATATTTTTCCGCGACAGACAAGCAGTTCAATAGAGACACACGGGACACAATCGTTCGCCTGTATGCCCGCGACGAGTTCTCGCCATTTGGGCCATTCGTCTGTAGCATAGGCGTGGAAGGGGTTAGTCTTCGTAAAGGTGATGAAGCGGGGGAAGATATAGCGGACTCGCAGTTAGCCGTGCCAGAGGAAGTTCAACAGCCTGACACTGAAACTAGCGAGGATATAGCGAACTCGCAGTCAGGCATGGTAGATGTGGCTCTACAGAATGGCACCGAACCTGACGAAGATAAAGCGAGTTTGTATTTAAACCCGTCTCTTGCATTGACGACCCATCTTGACAAACATTGGTTAGTCCGACTTGAGGGACTTCGGACAATTGCTCGGCATCGATTGTCGACACTTTACTTTGACACAGATTACATCAGCCTCAACCCGCTCCTTCAGCCGGAAAAGGCTTGGAACGAACAGATTACGCTAAAATATCATCGGGGTGCGAAATTTGAAGTGAATCTATCCGGCTTTGCAAGGCAGATAAACGATCTCGTTATCTTTATTCCTCTGAAGGAGCATCTCGAAAAGACTGGTGTGCAATCCGCAGCAGAACTTGCATGGACTCCGACGAACATTGATGCATCAATCTACGGCGGGCAGCTGCTTGTTTCCGCTCGCATTGTTGACCGCCTCGACCTGCGGTTTCAGTACACGCATGAAGCTCAGGACACGCATGAAGCTCAGGACATACATGAGGGCTCAGTGCCGGAAACGGATAAAAAAATCCCTTACAGAGCGGCAGATCGCATCAATCTGGATGTGGTATATCATCTCCCATCGGAGTTCCATGTCATGCTTAAAGCCGAATTGCAAGGTCCCCGGTATGTCAATATGACGACTGATGAAACATTGAAGAGCTACCTCCTGTTGCGACCCAAACTGAGCAAAACAGTTGGAAACTATATTGACGCATTTGTCGGTGGTGCATTTGCGGTTGGCGAGTATCGTTTATTAGAGATGTATGAACTTTCACAGAGCAACTTTGATTTTGGGATTGAGTTAAAATTTTGATTTTTGGTAGCGGTAAACGCTATTTGTGGGGAGACAAACGGAGCCGCATACTCTCTGCATGAGACATTGATTAAAGCGAGGAGACATCATGGGCAATCTGATTGAGATGATCGTTTCAGGATTGGAACAGCTGAGTGGGGGCGGGATCCTTCTCATTCCCCTGATTAGTTGTTCAATCTGCGCACACGCGATTATTATGGAACGGATTTACCATCTGCGTCGTGAGCGAATCATCCCATCACAATTTGTGACCCGTATCATCTACCATGAACTTGTGCAAGGAAACCCCGAAGTTGCGATCCAAATGTGTGAGCAGCGGCCGGGACCTCTGACAAATGTCCTCCGCGCCGGGATAGAACGCAGAAATGCCGATGAGGAAACGCTCAAACGGGTCGTCCGTTTATCCATCAACGGCGAAAAGCAGAAATTGACGCGATACCTCCATATTTTGGGGATGCTGTCTGGCGTTGCGATATACACAGGCTTACTCGGCACATTTCTCGGCATGATCATCTCATTTGGCAATCTTTATGAGCTGGGCGGACAGGTAGGACAGTCGAGAGATATTGCTGCCGGCATCTCACAAGCTTTAATCACAACAGCTGCTGGGTTAATGGTCGCGCTACCAACATATGTCGCGTATTACTATTTCAATAGCAAGGCACAGCTCTATTTAACAGAGTTGGAAAGACACGGTATGTCTCTGGTTCGCTTTCTAACCACGGAAGAACACAAACTGTTTCAGGGCGAGCTTAAAGATATTCAGAGTTTGACCCATAAGGAGGCACGCTGATGAGTGCGCGAGGTGAAACTAAACTCAGTGCTTTTATTGGGATTGCAATTGTCGAGCATGGGGTTCTGATTCTGGTGCTATCTATAGCGGCCTATACGCCCCCTGTTTCAAAACCTGATAACACAGCCATAACTGTGGATATTCTGATAAATGAACCTGAACAGAAGCGTCCTGAAGAAGAAATTCCCATTGCTCTGCCTGCAACACGTCAACCTGAAATACCTACCGAATTACCGCCAATCCAATCTGCACATAATGTTCAGCGATATCTTAACCCTGGTGGTCCATCAGGTGGTTTACCAGCTCGCGCCCTAGAGCGGTCTGGCAATCAAGACCCAAATCGCTTGGCGTTAGGAGTAACCGCTTCGCAAGAGCGAAATCAAACTTTGCTCGACGATTTAGAGGTAACGAATGCAAGGGTCCGGGAGAAGCCACTGGTTGATGAGGAGGGATATCACGGTGCTTTAGCGCGCCCAGGCGTACGCGATACGGAGCGACTGAAACAGAGAGGGGAACGTGGACGCAGCTTGACTCGGCATGTGTCCACAGGAAATGTAACCCATACCGGGCAAAGTAATGTTACCGACGGTGTCGGCTTCGAGTTTGAGATCTCTGGTGAAGTCAGCGGACGCGGCTATCGTTTGGGAAAACCGATTCAGACAGAAGGGAAACAAGGCGGAGGGGTCCAAATCAGCTTCAAGGTGAAACCGGACGGCACGGTGTATGATGCTCAAGTGAAGCCCGGTTTTTTAACAACGGTGGGCGAAGTCCGACTCAAAGAGCAAGCCAAACGATACGTCGAAAGAATTCGATTCAACGCTTTGCCCAAGAAGCTACCACAAGTCGATCAATCCGGGGAAATTTTCATTAATTTCACAACCCAACTGAGCAATTGAAATCCTCTTGCGTATCATCAGGCTAGGCTAGGAATATTAATCATTTTATAGGAAATTCAAAATGATTGTTGACAATTTTTGGGAAAACGATTATAATGGGGTGGTAAAAATAGGATGGTATCTAAAGATCCTGATAATTCACCAATCCAGTTAAAGCTTAGGAGGAATAATCATGAATCGCTGTTTTGCAAAACTTTTCTACTCCATCGCGCTTGTGATCGTAGCAGCGGTGATTACCGGGTGTGCGAGCGTGATGCCAGCAAGTATAAAGATCCAAAATGCGGATCGTAAATTTGAGGCAGCCCAAACTATGCGCATTCGTTCAGACACGCCGGAAAATAAAAAAGCTGACCTCGCTAAACGGACAACACTGCTTGATGCTGCACTTGCAGAGTATGCTGCAATTATTGAGGGAGATCCGACCGGAAAATATGCGCACTACTCGCACTTTCAGTTAGCGGGAATCTACAAAAAACGTTTTGAATGGGATACAGCCACAGCGCATTATCAATCCATTGTAGACCTCGCCCCCACCGGTTACTTGGGAGGCCGTGCAAAGAGTGGCATTGCTGATATCCGCAAAAATCGTCAAATTATCCAAGACAATAGACGTACCTATCAAAACCACGCTCCACTCAGAAAAGATTCAGCCATGCGTGCACAGGAAGCTAGTGAAAACGCTAAAGATTTAGCCATGCGTGCACAGAAAGCTAGTGGAGAAGATAAAGATTTATTAGCTATGAGTGCAGAGGAAGCTAGTAAAGAAGCAGAGATACTCAATCAACAAGCAGTAGAAAGCACAGATAAAGCCGTGCGTGCACTTTATGAGGAGTCAAGGGCTTATCATGCCCTCGGTAACCCTGAAGAGGCAATTGCGCAGTTTACACGATTGGTAGCAGAGTTTCCAGAACATAAACTGGCACCTCAAGCGCAACTCCAAATTGGCAATATCTACTTTTATGACCTCTACGACTACTCCAACAGTGGAGGGTGGGGTGCATTTGTCAGAGTCATTGAGAAGTTTCCGGATTCGTACGAAGCCTCCGATGCAGAAACCCTGCTCAAGAACTCAGCGGAAATCCTGACAGAGATTAAGCAAGATCAGGACGACATTCAGAAGTATACAAGCAAGAAAGCGCTCCAGTATAAACAAGCGGGACGGGAGATTCTTCCGAGCGATCTGTATGTCGCAGGATATGCGGAACGTATCGCCCAGAATTTCCAAAACATTGGATCCGGTTGGGTACAGATGAGAAATTACCCGTTTGCAATCGCTGCTTACCGTCAATTGGCGGAGAACCTATCATACAAAAAGTTCCATGCTGCTGATGCGTTGTTCCGAATCGGCGACCTGTATCAAAAAGATGGGCAGTATCAGCGTGCAATCGCCGCCTACACGGACATGCTAGAAAAAGCACCCGAATCCACTTGGCGGGATGAAGCGGTCTATCAGCAAGCCGTTTGTTACCGTGCTGTCCGTGAGTTTGGGGAAGCTTACGACGGTTTCAAGGCTTATATGAGCATAGACAAAGAAGGAAAATACTACCGTGAGGCGGAGCAGATTGTTCGTCAGTATGATCTGGATCAGGACGGAGATGGCTTCAAGTTCTATGTCGAACAGGAAGCCGGCACTTCTGATAAAGATCCCAACGACAATCCGGACGTTAAGAAGCAACAGGCTGAAGCCGAAAAGGCGCAGGCTAGTGGTATGTAGGGGGCAATATATTGCCTCATAAATTAGTAAAAAAGCAGGGAAGAATATTCCCTGCTTTTTTTATTTCTACCTTTTTATTTCAATTCCAGATTTAAAAAGCCACCGGGTTGAGTGACAACTGATTGGCAGTGGTGCAGCTTGCTTTTCTATGATGCAGCGAAAATCTCTTATTGATTGGAAATCCTTATGGCGTGAACCCTCCGTCCTGATAGTGGTCATTCTCATCAGCGTGCTGCTCATCCTGTTCGTACTGTTTCCACTGTTTCAGGTATTTAAAACCTGTTTCATTACGAAAGATGGTTCGACGTTCACGCTGAAGCATGTCCAAGACCTCTTCGCCAAATCGTATAATCGGCAGCCGCTTTATAACAGTATCCTCTTGGGTATCTGCGTTGCGTTGCTTGGCACAACTATCGGATTCGCCTTTGCTTATGCCGTCACGAAGACCGACATGCGGTTCAAAAGATTCCTCCAAGCTAGCACACTCTTGCCGATTATTTCCCCGCCTTTCGTTATAGCCCTTTCCGCAATTCTTCTGTTTGGTCGAAATGGTCTGATTACCCGGAAACTCCTCCTCGAAGGACTCGGCATAGATCTCTACGCAGCGGGCTTCGACATCTACGGTCTGACCGGGCTCATCATCGTTGAAACGCTCGCGTACTTCCCTACGGCTTATTTGGTGTTGGTCGGCGTATTATCATCCATTGAACCAGCATTGGAGGAAGCCGCGTCAAATCTTGGCGCATCTCGGTGGAAAGTCTTCCGAACTGTTACAGTCCCGCTTTCGTTGCCGGGGGTTGCAGGTGCAGTTCTATTGCTATTCATCGAGTCGATGGCAGACTTTGGTAATCCGCTTATTTTGGCGGGCCGGTTCAACGTTCTCTCCGTGCAGGCGTATCTCCAGATTACGGGTAACGATAACCTTCCCGGCGGGGCAACGCTGGCGATGGCACTGTTGCTTCCCTCACTCGCCGTCTATTTCCTACAGCACTATCTCCTACGTCAACGGATCTTTACTGCGCTGACGGGAAGGGCATCAGGGACGGAGACACAAACAGTCGATAAGCGGGTGAAGTATCCACTGATAGCTATCTGTTGGGGAACGGTAGGCTGCGTCTTTCTTTTCTACGGGTTGGTGCTAGTCGGATCATTCACCAAGTTGTGGGGCGTTGATTATTCGTTGACGCTCAACAACTACGTGGAAGCTTTTCGATTGGGAGTGGATTATATTTTAGACTCTTTACTTCTTGCGGCAATTGCCACGCCGTTGACGGGGCTGCTAGGGATGGTTATTGCATTTCTGGTTAAGCGAAAGCAGTTTGTGGGACGTGGGCTAATTGATGTAACATCCATGTTGAGCTTCGCTGTGCCGGGGACGGTGGTCGGCATCGGCTACATCCTGGCGTTTAACCAACAACCGCTTATGTTGCGAGGGACAGCGGCCATCATTGTGCTGCTATTTATCTTCCGTAACATGCCCGTCGGTATCCGTGCTGCCGCCGCTTCGCTGGACCAGATAGATCCCTCGTTGGAGGAGGCTTCGACCAATTTGGGCGCAGGTAGCTTGACCACGTTTCGCCGGATCCTGTTGCCGCTGATCACACCGGCGTTTTTCGCTGGGCTCGCCTATAGTTTCGTCCGCTGTATGACCGCTATCAGTGCAGTGATTTTTGTTGTCTCCGGTCAGTGGAATCTGATCACCGTGGCAATTCTGGGCTTTGTTGAAAGTAGCGACTTCTCGCAAGCGGCTGCGCTCTCGATCATCCTTATTGTGTTTGTAATGGCTGCTTTGGGGCTGATTCAGCTTGTGTTGACGTTGGCTTTCAAGCGGCGTATCACAGAATTTTTTCGGGAGGCAGGTATCTAAGAACGGTTTGTCGGAGGAGCGAAAATAGATGCCGACAAGGGGAAAATTCCCAAATATCGGAGAGGATCATGTAAAAAGAAAGTGCAAAGCACGAAGCGAAACCGTAGCAGTTGAAAGTGAGGGTTGGGATGGAGGAATGGAAGGAGGGAAAATCTCAGATTCTCGGTACGGAGATTGGCTGAATTCGTCAAATCTCAAAAAAATGAAAATTTATCAAAGTATTTTCTTCAACTTGAAACTATTAGTTTGAAGTTGAAGAATTCAAATTTGCAGATGCGCGCTTTTTGTTGTATAATCGGATATAAGAAAGGAAAATGGTCCAATGGGCCGGTTTCAAACTTTCTGATCAAGGATATTCCTTGAGTTTCGTGGGAGCTCCGAGTTACCGCTCGAAGCTCCCTGAAGCAACACGAGACACGACCTCGAATCGCTTCGTCATTGTTAGGGTGAATGCCTAACAATTGTTTTATAGTATACCCTTTGATGTCATTCGTTTCAAGTGGAAACAAAAAGGGCTGCGCGATTTGAGGACGCAGCCCTTTTTTGTTTACGGTCGGAACGATGGTATGAAGGAGATTTACAGATGTTTGCAATAAAAGGACGATTGAAAGTAGCGTTGATGGTTGTTGGGTTCTTGGTGGTTAGTTTGGGGATGTATGCGGGCTTTCAGGTTCAGGATGTGGAGGCTCACCCTCACCCCGGTATGTCTTGTAGCGATGCAAGATACAATTGTTGTACCGCTATCTACTTTGCAAAACAAGTTTGTGGTACGTTTCCGGACAGTATGGTGTGTGCTGACAGCGCTGAATGGGTCAATTTTGAGTGTTCTATAGCGGCTGCAGTGTGTGGCACTTTTAGTTGCAGCTAATTGTCGAGTTTTTCTACTTGATGTCTTTGTTTTTCGATTTTAGCCCTCTTTCTAGCAAGGGGGAGGGCTGCAATCACCCATAGGAGGCAGAGCACAATGAAAACTCAGGTGACTAGAAAAGTCGTGCTTATGTGTAGCGCGGTCTTGTTAGGGATAGCGGTTTGTATGTCGTTTTGGCTTTTTCTTCGGGAGCATAAGACTAGGAATTTTCTTGCTAGTAACGAGTTGATAGCCGAAAGGAGAAACACCTGGCAGACGACAAAAAATACTGATGAAAATCATAGACATGAACATATAACTTTAGAGGAAAGAGTTGAAAGAGTTGTACAGAGGGCAAAAAGTAATTTCATATCTAGGTTGAGCGAAGAGGAACTAGCAGGACCCGATATTCAAAAAAGGATTGATCTCTATGATTCACCGAAGTACCGTGAATTGGTGAAAGAAGCGTTGGAAAATGGTTCGATTTCCCAACGAAAGTTTTGGGACGTTTTGGAATCACAGGGGGTTCCGGTAGATCGGGGAGTATTTGCAGCACTATTCCGTAAAGTTTTCCCCACCGGAGAACCGGAGGATTATGAGCCAGAAATGCGTTTGGAAATGGCGAAGTTATTTTTAGCAGCCGAACCGGTAGACCTGACAGACTCAATAGCAGCACATAGGCAACGTTTGGAAGTATACTCTAAGTTTATGAGGCAATCGGATCAAAAAATTGCATGGCTTGCGGGTCGTTTTGATGCCGACTGGAGCGGCCTTACCCGAAGAGAAAGCAACCCGGCTCTTGAATGGGTACGCGACGTGCAGCAAAACGCGGCGAGTATTGTGGCTAACGCCGAGGCAACGGGGGCTCCGGGGACCGACGCTAATACATCTGCTTCTTCTTGGGATCTATCGTCTGTCATGGAAAGTCCTTCGGAATCTTCTGACGCAACCACGGGGGAAAGTCAAAGTATATTTCCACCAGCACCTGATGGTTTAGCCCGCCCTGCAATTTCAAAGCCTGAAACCGATGCCGCAGCAACACCGGCACCGGGATTGACCGACGTGCCCAATCTTCCCACCGTAGAAGGACTTGAAGCCTCACTGAAAGGGCAATTTTCATCAGAGCGGTTCGAGCGGGCGCTGAATACTTTGGAGCGGTATGGTCCTGAGGAGGGGCTCCGCCGTCTGAGAGAAAACGACCCAGAGGTTGCCAAGCAAGTGGAAAGGCACCGCAGCGGAGAGAGAAAGGAGGATTCTCAATGAAAGTGTTTATGATAACGTGGGGGTTACTCTGTTTTTTAGTCATTGTGGGTTTGCTCATTGCGTATGCGACGGATCAATTGCCCGGTGTCCCCGCTCCCCAACAAGTTGAGCTGGAAACAGAGGAGGAGTGTTCGCCGTGTGAAGAAAATCTGAAACGACTAAAAGAGGCGATGGAACGGGCAGAGCAGGAGCGCAAAGCTGCTGCTGCGTCCGATACACAGTAGGAAAGGTGCAATCCGATGAACCACAAACAAAAGTGTTTCCACACTGCATTGGGCGCGATGATTATGCTTATTGGGATTGCGATCGGTGCTGTCGTTTCACCTCCCTTGATCGCACAAAGGGGGGAGGTACTCGGAGATCTCAAGTGTACCGGACTAACGGTGGTCGATATGGCTGGCAATCCAGCGATTGTCTTACGCACCGATGAGACCTTGGGCAATGGCGTTGTCATCCACAATCCGGCGGGCACGCCTGCGCTGCTCTTGGTCGCCCATGAAACAGGAAACAGTGTCGCTGTTACCGATAAGTCAGGAGAGCCTGCGGTGCTGTTACGCACCAGTGATTTGGCGAATCGTGTCATCGTCCGTAATCCGTCGGGGAAAGATGGGGTTCGTCTCTCCGCGGGGAAAGTTGCGAATCGGGTAACGGTCTACAATAAAACTGAGGTAAATGCAGTACAGCTATACGCCGATGGAGTTGCCAATCGTGTTACCGTTCACAATCAGGTGGGTATCATCAGGTGGGAAGCACCGTAACGGGCAATCTCAATCGAATCAGAATAGGGGGTATCTTTGGAAATCTAAGGATACCCTTTTTTTATGTCTCGTTTGCTCTGAACTTGGTAAAGAGTTTTCCGATACGTGCTGTGTATCTGTGTGCGTATGCCTTGGTATTAAGCGATGTTGCGCCTTGAATTACGGATATGCTTCACATAAATGTCAGCACGCCCTATCAACTTGTGTTAAAATATCATCCCTAACTCAATTAGGAGTTACGCACTGAGTTTGTAGTAGCGCAATTCAACCCGCGTTTGGACAGATGATAAATCACCCTACTACAAACCTAAGACCTTACTGTAGTTGCCCAGTTCATCGGGCGTATCGATCGGGGCAGGGATGCCCCTCCCACGTGCGGAATGGAGGCTTTGAGTGTTCAACTGCGTAAGTCCTATCAATAACAAGTCATTTTAGGAGGAATACATTTATGGCAGCATCACAATTGGCGGCGCAACTGTATACGGTCCGCGATTTCACAAATACCCCAACCGAGATTGCTACCACAATGAAGAAGGTCAAGCAACTCGGCTACGACGCTGTGCAATGTTCAGCACTCGGCACTATTGATGCCCACGAATTGAAAAGGATTGTCGATGGCGAAGGCTTGACAATCTGTGCCACGCATACAGACTATGAACGTATGCGCGACGAACCCCAAGCGGTCATCAACGAACACAACCTATGGGGCTGCAAACATGCAGCAATCGGTGGCTTGCCCCAAGGGTATCGCAGCACTGAAGGCTACGCGAGGTTCGCCAAAGAAGCCTCGGAAGTTGCCAAACGACTTGCGGAGGGCGGACTGACTTTCTCCTACCACAACCACAGCTTTGAGTTGGAGAGGTTCAACGGGCGCACCGGATTGGAAATTTTGTACGAGGATAGCGATCCAAAATATTTCAGCAGCGAACTCGATACATACTGGATCCAACATGGCGGCGGCGATCCGGCGGCGTGGATCCGAAAACTGAAAGGACGCGCCGATATCATTCACCTAAAAGACATGGCAATGGACGATCGCACACAGCTGTTTGCAGAGGTTGGTGAGGGAAATCTGAATTGGCCCGCGATTCTCGATGCCTGTAAAGAGGCTGGCGTGAAATGGTATATCATTGAACAGGATACCTGCCAACGCGATCCATTCGAGAGCTTGGGAATTAGCCTGAGAAATCTCAAGGAGATGGGACTCCACTGATATAGGACTTACACAGTTGCGGGGCAAGATGCCCCGCCTACGGCTGGTTTTGAAGTGCATAAGTTCTGAGCTAAAAATCGTTGAATACCTTCACCGGTTGTCCTGTGCGAATTGATTCCCACGCAGCAACACCGACAGCGACCGATTTTGCCCCATCAATTGCATTCGGGGATGGCTCTAGATCTTCTTCGATACAGTTCTGGAAATGGCGCATGTAACGGATGACAGTTTGACCGTGCCCGTAAACGCTCGTATCGACTTCAGGTGGGCACGTCATCTCCAACGGTTCTTTCGCTGCCATTTTGTCCAAGATCAGCTTGACCTGTCCACCTTTGTTGTCGGTGAAATCCCCGATCATCGTGCCGCCTGTGCCGTAAATCGAGACCTGCATCATCGGCATAGGGGGATGGACGATGTCATACAGTCCCATAGCCCGCGCAATCTGTCCATCGACAAATTTCAGATTGAGGAAGAAGTTGTTCATTATTGGGTATTCGGGGGTGAGTTTCCCTTTTGCACCGTAGGCGTGCACCTCCTCGACATCGCCCAAAAAGCTCCGTAAGATATCGACCGGATGTACCACACCGCCAAACATCAAATCCTGCGGTGCATGCAAACGCCAGGGAGTGAAACCGTAGACAGGGCGCATATCATGGACGTAGTAAGCGTCCGCTGCCATAATCTCCCCGAGTTCACCGTCATCGAAGAAGCGGCGCATCGTCTGAAATTGCAGATCGAAACGCATCGTTTGACCGACCAGAAACTTAACCCCTTTCTCTCGGACCAATTTGACCAGTTGTTTCGCATCCTCAAGATCGGTCACCATCGGTTTCGTGCAGATGACGTGTTTCCCGGCTTCAATTGCGGCTGCACAGTGTTCGGCATGAAGATGGTCGGGCGAATAGACCGCAACCACCTCAATTTCGTCGCGAGCAACCAACTCTTGATAGTCGGTTGTCCAAAATCCCACCCCAATCTGTGCGGCATAATCCTCCAAGACATCCGCCCTTTTGGCACATATCGCCCGGAGTTCGTATTTGAGATCGGGTACATCCTTGAGTAGCGTTGCGGTTGACCCCATATTGGTGGGGTTCATTCCAATAACTCCTAATCCTATTGCCATCCTGTTTCTCCTTCCAATTGCCATGCTTCACAAGGTACTTGAAATGGTTGTTACGGAACTTTGACGTAAAACCGCTTCTCATATTGAAAGTTCCTCCGTATGAAGGGAGCGGTTTTTTGAGTTTACCCAAAGGTTAAAATCTGATATATTGTAACCGATGATTAAACCGAAATGAACCTTTTTCTGGGAGTAACACATTATGGACTTCACATTGACCGCAGACCATGACGCTATCCGTAAGACCACACGAGATTTCTGTCGCCGTGAGCTTGCGCCACACCTCCGAGACTGGGATCGTGCTCAGCAGCTTCCCCGTGAGGTCATACGGAAGATGGGGGCAGAGGGTCTATTAGGGGGTTGCATCCCTCGGTCTTACGGTGGGTTAGGTTCTGATTACTTGAGTCTTGGCATCGTCTCCGAAGAACTAGAGCGTGCCGACAGCACTTTTCGCGTGCTAATTGCTGTCCACCTTGGGCTTAACTCGCTGGCGTTGTTTCAGTGGGGAAACGAAGCGCAAAAACAGCGGTATCTTGTCCCACAGGCGCGTGGCGAGAAATTGGGAGCGTTTGGACTGACCGAGCCGGGTGCGGGCAGCGATGTCGCTAGCATCAGCACGACTGCACAGCATGATGGTAACACCTACATCCTCAACGGTGAGAAAATGTGGATCGGTTGTGCCGATATTGCTGACCATTTCCTTATTTTTGCCTACACCAATCGTGCGGCGAAACATCGCGGCATCTCTGCGTTCATCGTTGAGCGTGGCTTTGATGGCATGACCACTTCCAGCATCCACCACAAATTGGGGGGTCGCATCGGCAACGTGGGCAGCATTATCCTGCAGGACGTGCGTGTGCCCGCCGAAAATCGGGTCGGCGAGGAGGGGGACGGCTTCAAGATCGCTATGAGTGCATTGGATAATGGACGATACACGGTCGCATCAGGCGCAGTCGGTTTGATAGAAGCGTGCCTTGAGGCAAGCGTAGTTTATGCCAAGAAGCGTGAAACCTTTGGGCAGCCTATCGGCAAACACCAGCTTGTCCAGCAAAAAATCGCTAATATGGTTGCTGGACGCGACATCGGACGGCTGCTTTACTATCAGGTCGGCTGGATGAAGAATCAGGGCATGCGCTGCACACGGGAGGTCAGCCTCGCCAAGTGGACGAACTGCCAGAACGCCTTCCAAGCTGCGGACGATGCGATACAGATTCATGGGGCGCACGGCTATAGCGACGAATATCCCGTGGAACGCTATTTCCGCAACGCACGCGGGGCGTTGATCTATGAGGGAACGCAGGAGATTCACCAGTTAATTCAGGCGGAGTATGCGCTCGGCGACAGGGTTGATAAACCTGTGACGCAACCGCTGCCAGCCTATCCGTTTGAGTAATACCCCGATAGCACAAGGAGGGAATTGCATAAATGACCCTGAGTCCATTGGACGGCTACCATGTTCTCGACCTGTCGCGGCACCTAGCAGGTCCTTACTGCGCCATGATGTTGGGCGATTTGGGTGCCGAAATCATCAAAGTCGAACGCCCCGGCATCGGCGATGAAACGCGTCAGTGGGGTCCTCCATTCCTCGGTGGCGAGTCGGCATATTACCTCTGCTGCAACCGTAACAAAAAAAGCCTTACACTCAACCTTAAGGACAAACAGGGCACCGCTATTGCAC
This sequence comes from Candidatus Poribacteria bacterium, assembly GCA_965222805.1. Taxonomy (GTDB): domain Bacteria; phylum Poribacteria; class WGA-4E; order WGA-4E; family PCPOR2b; genus PCPOR2b. The sequence continues at coordinate 6,718,232 of CBDCUX010000005.1, read as the reverse complement.
GGAAACTCGCAGCACAAAGCGATGTGTTAATTGAAAACTTCCGTATCGGCGGATTGGACGCAAGTGGTCTAGATTACGCAGCACTCAAGGAGATTAACCCACGTCTGATTTACTGCTCCATCAGCGGCTTTGGCCACACGGGACCTGACCACGAGTTGCCGGGTTATGACTTCTTGATTCAGGGACGCGGCGGTTTCATGTCTATCACCGGGGAACGCGATGGCACTCCCATGAAAGTTGGCGTGGCAATTGTGGATGTCGCCTCGGCATTGTTTGCGTGCAACGCCATTTTGGCTGCATTACTTGCCCGCGAGCGCACCGGCGAGGGACAACACATCGATATCGCACTGCTCGATTCACAGATTGCGTTATTAGCGAACGTTGGCAGCAACTATCTCTGCTCTGATGAAGTGCCGGAGCGCTGGGGTAACACACACTCCAGTATCGTTCCGTATCAAGCGTTTCAGGCGATGGACGATTATCTTATCCTTGCCATCGGCAACGATGGACAGTGGGAACGTTTCTGCACAGCAGCAGGGGTAAGCGCGTGGGCAGCGGACGAACGGTTTGCTACGAACCCGCAACGTGTCGCTCACCGAGCGGTATTGATTCCGATGTTGGAGGATTTGTTCCGTCAACAACCTGTCACTGAATGGTTGAGACGCTGCGCTGATGCCGACGTTCCTGCCGGACCGGTCAACTCTCTCGATAAGGTGTTTGCGGATCCACAGACATTGGCACGAGGGATGCGGGTGGAGATGCCACATCCAACGGCGCAAACTGTTCAATTAGCAGGGACGCCGCTTAACTTATCAGGGACACCAACGCAGATGCGGATGCCGCCGCCGCTGCTTGGAGAGCATACCGACGAGATTCTTACTAACCTGCTTGGGCTGAATGACAAAACGATTGCAGACCTGCGTCAGAACGGAGCTATTTGAAAATGTGGAAGATATCACAAACTTGTCTCTGGTTTTGTACATTGTTCTGCTGTGCATTATTGCATGGTTGCGGAACGTCCTCAACAATCGAAGTCCCACCGCCCGCACCGCCAAAGCCGTCAGAAGCCGTTCAACGATTGCAGGCAAAAATCGCAGCCACGCTGAACGACCCACTTATTGCCTCCTCAAATGTCGGAGTGAAGATTGTTTCAATTAAGACGGGAGAGGTGCTTTATGAGAAAGACGCCGAGAAATTGTATCACCCTGCCTCAACCATGAAACTGGTCACCGCAGCAACGGCATTGGTTAGACTCGGTCCAAACTACCGTTTCCATACCACGCTTTACGCGGATGGGCTTGAAGATCATCGGGTCTTGGGGAATATCTATCTCAAAGGGGGCGGCGATCCGGTGTTTAATAGCGGCGATTTAGAGAAGATGGTCGAAAAATTGGTAGAGATGGACACGAAGAATTTGCAGGGCGATATTGTGGTAGACGAAACTTATTTTGACGCTATCCGGCGGGGCCAAGGTTGGATGTGGGACGATGGTCCTATCGGTGGGTATTTTTCACATCTGAGCGCACTGACTATTAATCATAACGGCGTACTCGTTCGCATCTCGGCCGGCACCGAAGTTGGCGATCCGGTTTCCGCACATCTTGACCCTCCCACAGAGTATATGCAAATTATCAACGAAGCAACCACAGTAGCGGCATCGGAAGAAGGGCGGCTGAGACTTAAACGGAAGAGTGAATCTGTCGAAGAGAACGTTCTGATGATTGATGGCGCGACGGCAATCGGTCAAGCTGAGATGAGCCGACGGGTAGATGTGCTTGACCCGGCACTCTACTGTGGCACCTTATTACGAGAAACGCTTGCAGAGCGGGGTGTGACCTTCCAAGGAAAGGTGAGTTATGGCGAAGTACCTGAAGAGGCAGTAGAAATCATCACGCACGTATCCCCACCGCTATCCCGCATCGTTTGGGAGATGAATAAGCCGAGTGATAATCTGATTGCTGAGCTCCTGTTGAAAACGATTGGTGCTGAGATAAAAGGTGTTCCAGGGACAGGGGAGAAAGGGCTGGAGGTGATTAACGAATTTTTGCGTGAAATTGGGATGGATAGGGAACATTATACCCTTGCCGATGGTTCGGGAGGATCCCGCTATAATTTAGTAACAGCTTCTCTCCTGACGGATTTGTTAGTCTATATGTTCCATAATTTTGCGGTGATGCCCGAATACCTTGCGTCGCTGCCGGTTGGAGGGGTGGATGGAACGCTAGCATGGCGGATGCGGGGCATGACAGCGGAAGGCGTTTTACGCGCCAAAACCGGAACGTTGAGGGGGGTCACAACGCTTGCTGGCTATACCGCGACAGCGGATGGGGAAACGGTGGTGTTCTCGATTTTAGTGAGTAATTATCTCGGTTCCGCGAATCCACGTCGCACCCTACAAGATAAGATCGGCGATATACTCACTCGGTTCAGCAGGCAGGACCCTTACGACGAATCGGAAAATGGGGAAGGGGAAAATTAAGGATCTATCCAATCTCGCACAATTGAGGAGGGAACAATGTCCACGACTATAGAGAATAAAGAAACAGAATTGGGGAATGTCATCATCGAGCGACCTGCAGCGGGTCAACCCCATAAGGGCAAGGTGCTTGCTGCAGTTCAACCACATGCAGACGACATCCCACTTTTCTGTGGCGGCACAATCGCCAAATTCCTCGCAGAAGGCTACACCGGCTCCCTCATCCAGACAACCAATGACGAAAAGTGCGGACCGACATCAAGCATCGGTGAAACTATCTTGAACAACGAACGCGAGGTTGACGAGTTAGCAAAAGTGCTGGGACTGAAGCAGGTCTTCAATCTTGGATACCGGAACCATCGCCTCGATGAAGCGTCGCCGTTAGAATTACGGGCCCGGTTGGTTTTTCTTTTCCGCATGTTGAAGGTTGACACTGTATTCACCTTCAACCCGTGGGGGCACAGCGAGGAGAACCCAGATCACTACGTAACCGCCCAAGCGGTCGAAGCCGCTCGTTGGATGGCTGGTATGGGCAAGGATTATCCAGAACAGGTGGCACTCGGAATTGCGCCCCATACGGTGACAGAGCAGTATTACTGGGTCGCGCGTCAGGGGCAGCCGTACAATCGGGTGGCGGATATCAGCGATTATATGGGGGAGAAGGTGGCTTCGATGAGCGTCAATAAATCGCAGGGACCGGCGGGTTCAAGCGGATCCAGGCTCAAGGCGCGACTTACAGAACAGGGATTATAGCTCCCGGCACTGGATGGTGATGATGAGGCTGCAGACCGTGCATATATCAGGCTATTCGGCTTAGAAGCTTACAGAGAACTCGGTCAGGAGTACGGGCTTGAGTACGCGGAGAATTTCTACTATGTCGGTCCGGGAGGAACCTTCGTGGGTTGTGTGGACTCAGAAGAGGTCGAGAGATATATCGCCGAAAACGCAGCTCCCATCAAATAGGGGAGAGGCTAATCGAATTAAGGGGAGGTAGATTCAAATGGAAACTAACACAGAAGTAAAACTGACCCCGGCACAACGCTATTTCTACGACGTGAACGGCTATGTTCTACTCCAGGGCATCTTCAGTCGAGCGGAATGTCAGCGTTTCATCGATTTGGCGGATCGGATGGACGGTGATGATGGGTGTACCTACAAGCACGATGGCTATCCAAAAACCCCGATACTTACCGTTCTCTCACGGTGTGCTTGGTATCATCCACATCTTCTGGAAACGGCGATGCACCCGATCCTGCTCCCAATCATTCAGGATGTGGTCGGCGGTGATGTGCGCCTTGAGGAGCATCAATACTTGATTAACTACCCAAATGGCGAAGACTCCAGCGAAGTGTCTCACGTCAAGGACGAAGGTTGGCACCGGGGTACCGCCCCGAATTTCGGCAGCTTTGAGGCAGATGGGCACTACCATTGTATGTTTAGTAAAGCCTTCATCTACCTGACCGACAACGGTCCGGGCGAGGGCACTTGGGTAGTGCCGGGCAGCCATCGGATGAACACGCCCACGAAAACACTGCACGACTTTATGGACGAAACCTTGGCAAAGCAGCTGCAATCCCAAGCGGGGGATGTCCTCATCTTGAGTGAAACGCTGATTCATGCCGGTCCCAAACTCAAAGCTGATGCGTTCCCACGCTATTCGCTGGTCTACGGATACACGCCGCCATTCATGCAAACATGGCGGCGCTACGATCCGCCGGCAGATCTACTTGAGCGGGTGACACCGGAACAACGGGAGTTTCTGGCAGGTGAGCTCCGCTACAGCTTTCGCCGTGGAGAATTTTGAAAGGCAGATTTCACGACCTATTAGGCGTCAGGTGGGCAGACAAAAATCGCTTCGCGGAACTGTCCGAGCGGTCGTCCATCATAAGTTACATCTAGGGGGATAATGACGCGTTGTGCGCCGTTGGCGTGTGTCGGAATTGGAATCGAAAAGATGATATATCCCTCCTGCTTCGGTGGAATGGTCACCGACTGTTCGGGGATATTTAGATCCCATGATTCAGGAAGGATTGGACGGCAACTCGCAATTCGGGCTTCTGAGGAGTGATTGGTAAAGCATACACGCAAAGTTACCGTCTCGCCGGCGGCGACATCCTGCTCGTAAGGATAGGGACGTACCCAGTGTTCGTCCATCCCGTAGTTGGGGTGATCCCACGGAAAAAGATCGGCATAGAGACGCTCTCGTTCAGCAAGATTCGTGCGCATCTGCCAAATCTCTTCGTCACTAAAAGTGAAGGCGCATTGTACGTGGCAGTTGAAGATATGGGTCGGTTTGAGTTCAGCAATCCAAGCAAGGCATCGATCATACCCCACGCCTTCACCGAGCAGGTTACGATTCCCAGAACAGTAGTCATCAATACCTGCCATTGTGAAAGAGTCACCGGCAAAGAACATGCGGACACCTCGTCCTTCGACGAGCAATCCGCCGTGGTAGTAGGTCTGACCGGGGAAGTGGTAAGCGGTCATCTTAAATTCGTTCCACGTCCACGAATCGCCGTCTTGGGTGCGCTGATCGATTCGGGCAACAGCGGGCGAAATGCAGGGGAGACGGAAGCCTCGCGGGTTTTCCACAATATCAGCCACAATTGAATCCGTTCGCGTTGTGCAGGGAAAGCTTTCCTGAAATTCCGGGATGGCGTTCACATGATCGTCGTGGTAGTGGGTAATCCAGAACTCTGTCACGTCTGAGATCTCACCCTCGGCTTTGAGACGCTGAATCTGTTTGAGAATGCCGGGGCTGCCGCAATCCATGACGAACGCTTCCCTGTTTTCCGAAATAATCATCCACGTTGTTCCGTAGTGGCGCAGGAATTCCGGCACCTCTTTGCCTTCGCGAATCGGCATGTGTTCAGCACTGCCCTCAAACGCGGTGAACAGCTTCGGGAAGTAGTATCGGAGAGCGGAAATGGCGACATATTTATCGTAGCAGGCATCAAGTCGCCATAGGAGTTCCTCAATTGCGCCTACGGGATCGCGCATAATCTTTCCGTGTGAAGGGATAAGGACTTCGGGATACCGTTGCCGCAGTTTTTTGAGGCTATGGGTCAATCGTTGGCTATCACCGAGAAACCCGTGATAATCCGTTGTCCCTTCCCCTTTTTGGAGGCTGTATAATTCCCAGATTTGTCCCGTATCGTAAATCAGATCGCCGCAAAACGCGAAACAGAGTCCATTAACTTCAACTGCGTAAGAGACACTCCCGTCTGTATGACCGGGTGTATCGATTACACGGATTTTTGCGTTTCCCCATTGGAGAGAATCACCTTCGGTATAGGCATCGGTCACAGGGACTGATTCCGCAAGCATTAGGTTGTGAGGGTGGTAGTTGTAGAGATGCCAGCGCATCTGTGGATCGTCCCAGAACGTTTCGACCGACTCAAACCAAGGACGTTCCTGCGCTGGGACGCCAATGCGCGTACCGTCTGAGGCTACGATTCCGACCCCCGACGCCTGATCGCGGTGATGATGTGTGAATAGCACCGTATCAACCGTCGTAATTCCGAGCGCGTCGAGGGTTGAACGCACACTGCCGTCGCCACAGTCAATCAATAGGGCGCGATTTCCGTCGCGCAAAATACCAACATTGATAGAACCATGATGAATGAAAATGTGGTCACTTAGTTGAGAGAATTGGGTTGACATCTATAGCCTTGATTCAAAAAGAGATCTAGTCAGACAGGGTGAAAGCTATACAAGGTTTCAGTTGAGAAATTGCCATGAAAAAAATCGTCATAAGCGCGTGTCTCATCGGTGAAAAGTGCCGTTATAACGGTCTTGATAGCAAGAGCGAGGCAGTCACGAACAAACTTGAGGCAGATTCATTGATTCAGATCTGCCCGGAGCAGATGGGCGGACTGTCGACCCCTAGACCGGCTGCGGAAATTGTCGGCGGAGATGGAGCGGATGTCCTCAACGGGAGGGCACGAGTCGTCACGGTAGATGGCGCAGACAAAACTGAGGCGTTCCTAGCGGGTGCGTATCGCGCATTAGAAGTTGCTCAAGCACATCGTGCGACCCACGCCATCCTCAAGTCGAAAAGTCCTTCCTGCGGCTGTGGGGCGATATACGACGGCTCCTTCACCGGCAACCTCACCGATAGTGACGGGGTCACTGCGGCACTGTTTCGCCGGCACGGGATAGAGATTATGACGGAAGAAGATCTGGAGGACGAAGTGTGAAACCGTGGATCGATCTTCTTCCGAAAGTCGAGATAAAGCGATGAACGCTCAAGCTGCTACCGCTTCTTCGCCGAGGTGTTCCGCCAACCAAACCTTCAGCGGCACATCTTCATCGGTTGGAGACGTATAGCCGTGCCCACCTGTGCTAGCACCGAGCAGCTGCTGTCGAATCGGATCACAGCGATCCATAAAGTGATCTACGGTCATGTCATCTCTGGGTCGTAACCACCGGTAGCTATAACCGTAAAAGAGCACCTTGCGCGGAATATTTGAATAATTTGGACTGGCGGAATGCCAGAGTCGGCGATCAAAAAATACCGCGGTGCCGGGTGGCACCCTCACAGCTAACGCCTCTTCAGGGTCTGAAACACCATCTGAGGGAAACTCCGGCCTTTTCTGTAGCTGGCTGCCGGGGAGGACATAGAAATTGCCCCTGCCTGCTTCTGTGGTATCGGTCAGAAAGAAACCCACCTTGAGGGAGATGCGCGGTTGGGGAGTGGTCTCCAACTCATGATTCAAACGCGCACTATCCTGATGCCATCCCAAACGCTTCTTTACGTCGGCTTCGCCAGGCGGTCCCGGAGGGGTGACCGTCATATGGGAGTGGTAGAGCTGGATGTTCCATCCCAAGATACCCCATACTTTTGGGAATATCTTATACCAATCGAGCAGTTCGAGAAAAATTTCGTCCTTCCCTACGAAATCCATTAAGTTCAATCGATCATAAGGACCAATTAGCTCCGCCGGGGGTCGGTTGGGGTCTATGGTGCCATGAGCCTTCTGATTTGGCGATACCCCCGTGCTCCGGTATTGGGCATCGAGCCGGTCTACCACAGCGGTGAGGTCTTTGACCATCTCCGGTGGTAAAGCGTTCTCGACCACAAAAAAACCGTTCCGTTCAAATTCGCGGTGTTCATCTTCAGTCAAGCAATAATCAAAACACGATGTGTCCATACATGCCTCCTTGATCTATCGCTTATTCTTCTGTGCACGCGTTGACTGCGACAAGCAGACAATCCATCAACCTACGGCACACTTATATATGCAGCATATTATATCAGATCCGACCAAACCTGTAAACCAGAAAGGAGGGGCAAATCCCGTTCCCAAAGAAACGGTTTCAAGACTGAGCGAATCATTTTTGATGTTGATTACCGGAACGCTATGTTAGAATATCATACGGTGTACAAATAAGCAGATCCTCCGAAAACGGCGAAAGGTCAGTGGTACTTAGGCATTTCACCCGTGAGATCGCCATCGCAAGACGGATTTCGCACAACACACAACCCACCCGTATCACCGACTTCAGCCAGCGTAAGTCCTAAAGAGCAGCATCAGTAGTTGAACAGTACCATCAAGCCGAGCAAGCGAAAAAGGAAGTGCCAATGGAAACTTGGAAGACGGGAAAACGCTCTGACTCTCGGTCACAGCCCGGAGAAAGAGAGGAAAAGCCAAACACTTTTGGACCCAATCGGACCCAAGGCGTTTCATGGAAGGCATTTGTCTTTGTTGCAGCACTTATCCCGCTTAATACCTACTGGATCGCCGTGACTGAAATGGTATGGTCTGGCTTACATTTCACCGCTGTATCACTCCCGCTGAACGTAATCTTCATTCTATTTTGGCTCATCGGCTATAACGCTATTGCACATCGAATCTCCCCTCAACTAGCGTTTTCACAGAAAGATCTCTTGGTGATTTACATCATCCTCGCAACATCGAGCGCAGTTACAGGCTACGATAGCCTTGTTGGGCTGATAGGCATTTTGCCACACACAACTTGGTTTGCAACCCCTGAAAACGATTGGGGAAATCTGTTTGCAGGCCATCTGCCGACATGGCTAATCATCACCAACAAGGAAGCTGTTCATGATTTTTACGTTGGAGATGTCGATTTTTACGCGGCAAGTTATTGGCGATACTGGTTAATTCCGGCGATCAGTTGGACCGTTCTTGTGTCAATTTTAACTACTTTGCTGCTCTGTATCACCGTTCTTCTGCGGCGTCCTTGGACGGAACAGGAGAAATTGACCTATCCGATCATACAATTACCTCTTTCGATGAGCAATCCCAAAACCCGACTGTTTAACAGCCGTTTGTTCTGGATCGGCTTTGCGGTGGCGGCGATAGTTGACATTATCAACGGGTTAAACTACCTCTATCCTAGCGTTCCCTACATTCCGGTACGGGGCATTCGACTCGATCATTATTTCACGGAAAAGCCGTGGAACGCGATCGGGTGGACCCCCATCCGTTTTCGCTTCTTCATGATCGGCATGACCTACCTGTTACCGCTGGATCTGTCTATCTCTTGCTGGTTTTTCTATATACTCCGCAAAGTCGAACGGATTGCCGGGGACGTCACTGGGTGGTCGAATATTCCGGGATACCCTTTTTTAGGGCAACAATCAATGGGAGCCTTGCTGGGAATTTGTATAATTGCCCTGATCGCCACTAACCGTCACCTTCGAGATGTGATCAAAAAGGTCTGCTTTGATAAAGGAATTGACGATTCTGGCGAACCGTTGCGTTATCGTGGAGCGGTTTTTGGCATTGTAATTTGTAGCATACTGCTTGGCATTTTCGCACAACAGATGGGATTGTCGCTTTGGGTGGCAGCTGCCTTTTTTCTCGTTTTTCTGCTGATGTGTATCGCTATGGCACGTATTCGCGCTGAATCCGGTGTGCCGGAGCATATCATGCACGTGGTTTCCCCGCAAGATTCGCTCGTGAGGTTATTGGGAACTCGAAGTTTCGGTCCACGCAATCTTTCCGGACTATCGCTTTTCGTGTGGTTCAGCTACCGCAAACGGAACTACCTGATGCCGCATCAACTCGAAGGCTTCAAGATTGCGGAACAAACCGGTTTTTCGAGTCGTCCTGTTTTCTGGTTTCTGCTCTTTGCAACCGTAATGGGACTCCTTTCGGCATTCACCATTTTTCCTCAGGTTCTCTACCGCTACGGTGCCGAAGCGCGCGCCGGGGGGATGAAGGGGGTCGGGTGGGATTCCTTCAACCGATTGTCCGACTGGTTGCAGCACCCTCGTTCGCCGGATTGGATTGGCAATAGCTTTTTGCTTGCGGGACTATTACTGACATTTGTCTTGGCCTTTTTACGTCGCACGTTGCTGTGGTGGCCATTTCACCCGGCGGGCTATGCGTTAGCGACGAGCCGCGCCATTGACGACTATTGGTTTACGATAGTTTTTGCCTCGACCCTGAAATGGGTGATCCTGCGGAGCGGCGGTGCCCTGGCATATCGCCGATCACTGCCATTTTTTCTAGGGTTGATTGTGGGGGATTACATCCTCGCGTGCGGATGGTCGCTGCTTGGGATCATCTTAGATCGTCCCATGTATACGGTGTGGGTGTGAAAAACCCGATGCAACCTTCGGAAGATTCATCTGACGCTTGAGGTAGGCGACAAAGCGATTCTCACTCATCGCCCATTACTTCTCACGCCACGCATCAAACAGTTACGGATATAGGTGTAGGTCTACTGCAAAGTTAGTCTTGAAATCGAAATTTGTGGTATAATTGATATTTCAAAACGAGAAGGAACTATCAAAGGGATGCGCCTGATTGTTTCGACCGTGGCATAAAATTTGCTCTACCAAGCATCAAACAGCTAATAAACCTAACACTCAAATTGAGGAGACGGAACACAAAATAACTTCACATTCTGCTTTCGACTGCATAAGGCAAAGGTGGGTACACCAGTGACAGGCAACTTAATTGCCCTCTGAAACCGTACCAGTTGCTATGCAGAAACCAATCAGAATTTGTGTTGATTTTGAGGATCCCCTCGTGAGAATTCCAATGCTTCAACTTGGGAAGTATGTCAAAAACGAACTAGTGTAATTAAGAGGAACAAGAACTCTTGACGATGCTATGTGAGGAAACATTATGCGCCTGAATCGACGCAGCCTCTACTTTCCCGCTGTGACACTGACAGTACTTACTATCACGCTAACCATAATTCTAGCAATCTCTACATACCGCAACCTGAATCGTGAACAAACACAGATGGAAGAATCGCTTACTCGTGAAGGACTTGCCCTATTAGGTCTGTTTGAAACAGTCGCTCACACCCACGATTATGGACTTGAAGAAGTTGTCCAAGTCCAACAGTTGGCTTCTGCCGTGGCTCCGAACGAGGATATTGCCTACATTTTTATGTTCAATCAACAGGGGCAGATTTTGGCGCATAGCAATCCTGAAATGATTGGAAAATTTATTGATGGTCGTATTCCAAAGAGATCTGAGATTCTTTCGTTCAATCACGATAATGCGAAAGAGCATATCTTTGAAATTCGCAGTAATTTCCATCCCGATCCACCTGAATCGACTTTCAGTTACTATCTAGGGATTGGTCTCAAGATGAGCACTCTTGAGCAGGCACATCACCAAGATCGTCGGCACACAATGATGATGGCTGCAATGCTCCTCCTATTGGGGTCGGGTTCACTTTTCTTTATAGTTGTAGTGCAGAACTTCTACCTTGTCCAACGCACGCTCAATCAGATGCAAAATTATATCTACTACGTTGTGGAAAGTATGGCAAACGGCTTGATTTCGCTTGATTCTAAAGGTGTAATAACCACAATCAATCAAGCAGCTCAAGAACTTGTAGGCATCTCAGAAGCGGAAGCGAAATCGCTTGAGGTCGATAAACTCTTGCCTGAATACGCGGTTGAAATTCGAGATGTGCTTGAAAACAATCACACAATCCTCAACAAAGAGATTATATATCAGCACGCTGATGGTTCCGCGATTCCTGTGAATTTGAGCGTAACGCAGGTGAAAGATGAGGGAGAGGTTAAACTCGGTGCTGTGGTTTTGCTGAATGACATGCGTGAAATGGTAGAGTTACAAGAGCGCGCCAAACGCGCCGAACATCTGGCTTCCATTGGCAGAATGGCAGCGACAGTTGCCCATGAGATTCGTAATCCACTTTCTTCTATTCGAGGGTTCGCCCAATTTTTCGCTAACCTCTTTAAGGAAAAGACGGAGGAACGAACCTATGCAATGGCAATGATGGATGAATCTGACCGTCTGAACCGGGTGGTTTCTGAACTTTTGGATTACGCACGACCACTGGAATTGAAGATTGGACAGACCTCGATTGAAACGTTATTCCTAGACATTGTTCGGCGGATTGAATTGGAAAAGACAACCTCCTGTGTTGAGATTGTCCAAGAGATACAATCCGAAATGCCAGAAGTGCAACTTGACCACGATCGAATACTTCAAGTGTTGTTCAACCTCACCCAAAACAGTATTGATGCCATGCCCAACGGCGGAAAACTCATTCTTGCTGCCGTATGGCTCGCAGAACAAAAAAGCGTCCAAATTAGGGTACAGGATACGGGGGAAGGCATTTCGCAGGCAGATCTGCCCAGATTGTTTGAGCCTTTCTTCACAACGAAAACACGAGGTGTGGGGCTTGGGCTTGCTGTCGTGCGAAAGATTGTCGATGCACACGATGGGGAAGTGGAAGTGAGAAGTGAGGAAGGCGTTGGAACACAAGTGATTTTGACTTTGCCGCAAAATGAGATATAGGAGGAGATAACCTATCGTGCGGGTAAAAATTCTTATCGTTGACGACGAACCATCTCATCGGTTGATGCTATGTGCACATCTCAAATCGGGTTACGACGTCTGCGAAGCTGCTAATGGGTTGCAGGCGGTGGAAGCCGTAAAAAAGCAGTTCTTCGATTTGGTACTGATGGATATTCGTATGCCGGGTACGAGTGGTTTAGAGGCACTTAGGCAGATTAAAGCGATAAGTCCAAGAATTGTTGTATTTATCGTGACCGCGTTTCAATCTGTGGAAACCGCCCGCGAAGCGCTACGACAGGGAGCCAGTGATTACATTGTCAAGCCTGTTGACATAGAAGAGCTTGTAGCAAATATCGAACGTGAGTTCTCATATCGTGACCTGCAGCGGGAAAACACGCTGCTGAAAGAACGTCTTGGCGATCAGTTCGCCGAGTCCAACATCATTGCCCGAAGTTCCAAGATGCGGGAAGTTATGGAAGAAATCGCATTGATTGCCCCCTCTGATGCAACTGTTCTTATTCTTGGTGAGAGTGGCACGGGCAAAGAGCTAATCGCTAACCTTATCCATGAGCGCAGCGTACGCGCAAAAAAGCCATTTATCAAACTCAACTGTGCTGCACTCACGGAGGCACTGTTGGAGAGTGAGCTATTTGGTCATGAAAAAGGATCCTTTACCGGTGCAACGGAGCGAAAGCCGGGCCGTTTTGAATTGGCAAATGGGGGTTCATTCTTTCTCGACGAAGTGGGGGAAATGAGATCAACCACCCAAGTTAAACTGCTACGCGTCTTGCAAGAGCAGCAATTTGAACGGGTCGGCGGGACAGAATCGATAACAGTCGATACTCGAATCATTACAGCGACCAATAAAAAACTCGATAAAGAAGTCAAGGCAGGACGATTTCGTGAAGACCTATACTATCGACTCAATGTTGTGCCGATTCAGCTTCCGCCGCTAAGAGAACGAAAAGAAGACATCCTACCGCTAGCGGAGTATTTTCTCAAATTCTACGGAGAGAAAAATCACCGTGAAGCTGTGAAAATCCTGCCCGAAGCCCTTGATCTGATGATGCGCTACGATTGGCCTGGAAATATTCGCGAATTAGAGAACACTATCGAACGCGGCGTTATCATCGCTCGTTCGGAATACCTGACTCCTGATGAACTCCCACCTAATCTCCGTAATATATCCGAATCGAAAGCTCACTACGGATCTGAAATGTCAGTGGGCAGCACGATTAAAGAAATGGAGAAGGAATTTATTGCTCGGACGCTGACTTCTGTCGCTGGGAATCGGACCCGTACCGCCAAGATCTTAGGGATTACCCGTAAAACTTTACAAAATAAGATTCGTGAGTATAAACTCGACCTCTGATTGAATCCAACCGTCATTTTCTGTGAAATTCCCAATCGTCTTGCATCATAAAACGCAACGACGCAAGTGTCTTCATCCCGATCTATCGGGGTTTCTTAATCTCGCGAAGGCGGGGGCGCAAATATTTGTGTTAGGACGAGATGCCGTGTCAGCCGTGCTGATGAACCTGTCGAATCAGTGGGTACTGCACTTCAGTTGCGTCAATCCGAAAAATCAAAACGGAAAAGCTCAGTATTACCCGGGCAATGCGCCGCGATAGTCCACCCCTGTAAAAATGCCGATGACCATCCACAAGCCGACAATGCTATATTCACCGAGAATCAACCCGATGAACAACGGCCTGAGTTTGCGGTAACCCCCAATCCCCCCGGTCTTCAGGATTATATACTTCAACAACCAACCGATAAACATTGACGCCCAAAGGAAATACGATGAATAGACAGCCCCCATCACATAGCCAATTGGATGCAATTTCCACCAAATAAATTGATGGCGCATAACGAGGAGAAAAGAGATAATTCCGGTGCCGACAAACATGCTGTAAATTTCAGCCCATTTTGCTCCCTTTGGAAACTGTATCACGGAGGCTATGTGATTAAAATATCTGGGTGCCCTGACAAAGGGACCCTGTTGTAAGTTTAGCGCTCCTTTGTCATAAATCAGTGGCAACGATGCAACATAGGAAACACCTATCGAAAAGAGAATAGCGAGCATCATCGCCCAAGATAGACTCCTTCGATTAAGTTTCACCGGGTCGGCGGCTTTGAATCCGTGTAGAATACTCGGCATCAAAATCCCGCCCCAATCGCGCATCATGACCCGTTGGAATCCCAAAAGGCTCCAACTGTTCGCGCCGATGATTCTCGTACCGACTGTAGTCTCGAAATACTCTGATGGGTACATTGGAGCTTGAATGAGCAATAGGCCGCCGTTGACAACCATCCATGTCAAGGCGGTGGAGACGATTAGAAAAAGAGCGATAATGCTCAGAGCAACCCAGAGCGTCATCCCGGCGTAGGCACAGAGGAGGCCTAGTAGCAGAAATCCAAAAATCAGTCCGAGCAATGCCCACTTGTAAGGGAGCGGCTCGTTGGAATCGTCAATTGCTTTGGTTGTGTGCCTTTCGGCGAACGACTTCTTCAGTATATCGCTTAGATGACCGCGGCTGTTGTATATGAAAGCCAATGCAAGCACTACGTAAATTGCCATCGTTTGTCCCCGCGCACAGATCCAGGGATTAATTGGGATGGAAAAGGCGCTGATGATCATATACTGAGCTTTGAAGAAAAGAAAGAAGAACCAGCAACTAAAGGAGACTTCCATGCTAAGAAGATATGTGATACCAATAACTGAGAAATAGAGGAACAAGCGGAGTTGGGGCCACCAGCGCATCACGATCCACGGTTTTTCGGTGAATGGCCCGTAAAGGTCGTAGCGATTCGGAATGCGCGGAAATGCGGGAAAGTATTCGTGGAAGCCGTTGAACAGATGAAATACGGCGGCAATTGTGAATCCTATCCACATCGCTCTGCTCTTGAAAAAGCCGCTGAGCAGGGAGTTGGACTTTGTACGCTGAACCATTTCGGCGGGTACGGCAACAAGCGGGAATATGAACCGTTCGTGTTCAACCCACTGCTTCCGCAGAACGACTGATAAACAGATTGTGACGAAGTACAGAACGATGATAAATATCGTCCAAGCGAAAAGCGGCTTTGCCCATACCGCCCACGGAACGAACGCTTCGCCCTCGTAGAAATTTGAGACTGCTTGTTTATCCCATACCACAAGCCAATCTGGAAGGTGAGGGTAGAGTGTATCAACCCATTCGTTTTCTGGCGTAGCAAAATAGCGTGGTGCGACCAGATAGGGAAGCAGATACCCCATCATACCTTTGGAAGGAATGGCGGAAGTAGCGATTAGCATCACCCACACGGTCATTAATTCACCGGGATTCAACTCCGCCTTCGGTATTATCTTTTTGAGAACAGGATTGATGCCTAGGGTGAGGATAACTAGCACAAACATCGCCCCCAAAGGGAAATGACTCCCAGAAATATCTGTCCCTTGAAGGTAATAGTCATTATACGGTGTGACCGCTGTTTGTATGATGACCAAGGCAAGGCCGATGATAATCGCTCTTAAAGACATATCATTCTCGCTGCCCAGTGTTCCTGCGGGACGGTTCGATGATACAGCGCGTCTGACCATCTGTGGTCGGTTAACCGACCATCCGAAGGACGAAGGAAGTACAAGGGCAAACACCTTTCTTCCAATCCTCTCATCTTCGATTCGATATCGTCAAGGTAATGCAACATCGAAATTATATCACTTTTCCCGCCAAACACGGATATAAAAGAATACCGAACTAAGGGTGGCATACAGTTATTGTGTAAAAAGTATCCAGTCCGTCGTCCCTGCCTGCATAAAAAATACCCTACCGGTCGATTTATTCTCCCGATCTCGCTATCTTAATATTCACTATGACCTTTTTTAATTGCCCCCTGTAGGAGGCGTATGTGCTTTACCCCGAATCTTTTGAGGTTATCCTTCCTATGGGCCCCTGTATCCTATACGAGAGGGAGATGAGAAGAGTTGGTACATCATTTGCGCTAAGTAGATTCCGCAAGAAAATCACCAAGATTTTCTTTGTCGCCAAATTCAAAATTTAAAAAGGAGAAGATGATGAAAACCTTAACCTCTATACTCGGATTTGCGCTTGCCGGTGGATTCTTACTCTTGGTCTCCTCAATCCAGGCGGAGATGCATGAACAAGGGCACGAACATGCAAAAACACATCAACACGGCGATCAGACCAAAAGCAACGACAAGGTGCGATGTGCGATTGAGGGCATGATGATGAAGGCATCCGCCATGACAGAGATGACCCATGATGGAGAAACATATTATTTCTGCAATGCCAAACAAGCGGAGATGTTCAAAGCCCATCCGGATAAGTATCTCAAACAGATTTCGCTCGGGTCTCTCACGCTCAATCTCAACCTCTTGACTATTGATGAATACAAAGAGATGATGCGGGAGATGGGCATGGGCGGAATGATGAAGATGGATATGATGAAGGGGAAAACGCACCGCATGAGCGTTTACATAACACAAGGTCGTGATGAGATTGCACTTGAAGGGATCTCCCTCGCGTTGCAAATTACCGATGCCAAAGGTAAAGAAACAACTATGCCGCTGACCTACAACAAAATGATGAAAACTTATGATGCTTTTGCTGCCGTGCCAGCCGGTGGAAAGCATCGGATTCGCGTCCTTATTACAACCCCTGAAATCAACATTTAACAGTAAACAGCTCACAGTGATTGGTTCAAACCCAATGCACTTTTGGACCAATCACTAGGCTTAGGTACTTGAGAAGAAGCCGTGAAAATCTCTGAGTGAAATTTTAGGAGACTTTATGAGAAAGCCAGTTTCATTTACATGGTTATTTCTACTTGTATTCTGGGCATGGCTTCCAATCGAGTCAAAAGCTCAGAGGGAGGCAGAACCGCTGCCGAGAGAATCACTTCCTCAGCCCACCACAGTGGCACTTGCTACAGGTATTGACCTGCCGACCCTAATTCGCCTTGCAGTTGAACGCAATCCTAAACTCAAAGCTGCCCGCGCAAACTGGCAGGCAACGATTGAAAGGTATCCGCAAGTGACAGTCCTGCCGGATCCGATGCTGATGTACAGTTACTTCGCTCGGAGTGTGGAAACCCGTGTTGGACCACAAAGGCATCGCCTCGGGTTTTCACAGTCGTTTCCGTATCCCGGCACACTTGATGCCATAGGACGAGTGATGCTGAAAGAAATTGAGATTCAGCGAGTAAAATATGAGCAGGTTGTGCGTGATCTGATTGTTGACCTGAAACTCGCTTATCACGAATTGGCTTACCTTCAACGGGCAAGGCAGATCACCGAACAGAATGAGAAATTGCTCGATCATGTATTAAAGATCGCCAATACGCGCTATGCTTCTGGCGAGGCAACGCTGAATGATGCACTAAAGGCACAGAGTCAGTTAGTGCAGTTGTCGTACGATTTGATCTTACTGCGAGAATTGGAAGAGGTCGAAAAGAGCAACATCAATGCGCTCCTTTCCGTGCCTTCGACAATTCCTTTGGGACCACCGGCACCTATTGCTTACACGGTACTCAATATTCCGGTTGCTGATTTGGAAAGGCAAGCGTTGGCACGGCGGCAAGAATTACATATCGCCGACTTAATGATACAGAAGGCGGCTGAAGCTATTAAGTTAGCAGAACTGAAAACCAAACCGATGTTCAAACTCGAATTGATGACTGTCGAAACCGGCGATGCACTGATGCCACATGCCCTCGACAGTGGGAAAAATCCGATCTCAATGGGAGTTGGCCTCTCGATTCCGTGGTCATCCTCAAAGAATCGGAGTCAAATACGAGAATCGGAGTTGAACCGTTCTGCTGCTGTCGAAAACAAGCGGTTGATGGAAGACCTGATGCGGGCGAATCTGAAGAGGCTCTACTTCCGTCTTGAAAACGCCCGTCGATTGGTAGATCTTTACGAGAATAGTCTCATTCCACAAGCCGAACAAGCAATGGAAGTCGCCGAAACGTGGCATCAAGAAGGCACAAAAAGCATCGCGGGCCTTCTTGAAACCCAGAGTGTTTGGCTGAACTTTAACTTGGCACGACTACGTGCTATTACCGACTATCAGCAGAACCTTACACGATTGGAGAGATTAGTCGGCGGAAGCATCCTAGAAGAAGAGGAACCGAAGCAATGAGGAAATCATGCGGGCGAGCGGGCGAATTACCCAATACGCATCATGTTTCACGCATCATGTTTCACGGTTCACATCTGACGTGGCTTCTCTCACTTTCTATACTACTCTTGGCGTGTGCAAACGGGCGACAGGCGACCTATCAAACCCTGCTGACAGAATATCAGAATGCACCAACGCCTGAATACTATCGGACTGAAGTCACAAAAGGTGTCTCGAAACCAGAAATTGATGAACGGGTGGAAAAGGAGGCTTTTCTGGCTGAAGTCGAAGCGAAAGTGCTAAAATTTCAGAAGGAATTTCAAGCGCAATGGGAGAGCGAGACACCCCTTCCTGAATCGTTCTACGACTTTTCGGGGCCCCAAATGAAAGCGTATCTTGAACTCGCCACAAAAGGGGGGCAAGCTGAGGCGAGACTGGCGGAGACGGTCAATATCGAGCTGCTGTTGGCGTTCGGTTACGCATGGAACCCCGGCATTAAAGCCGCCCGCAAGGCGCTCAGAGCCACCCTCGAACAATATCCTCAAGCAATCTATCTGGACAACGTGTTGCGGCAGTATAATGCCTTCACGAAACAACTCGACACGAAAATTGGTCAGCCCCGCCACAAAGAGATGACCTCGATGAAGTTCCCATTCCCCGACATTCTGGCGTTGAAGGGACAAATCGTCACCAAAGATGTTCAGATTGCCCAGAGGGAGATTGATATTGCGCTTCGCGAACTGGTGACGGACATCAGATTGGCTTATTCCGATTATCTCTACCTCACTGAAGCCATTGGGATTAATCAGGAAAACCAACAACTCCTTCGCCAGATGATTCAGATTGCTCAAGCGAAGTTTCGTGCTGGCATCGGCAAATATCACAGTGTGATTATGGCGCAAGTGGAGTTCACCAAACTTTCCGACTCGATTCTTACGTTGGAAAAACAACGCGAAACCATTATCGCTCGCATCAACACGCTATTAAATCGTCCCGCCGATGCACCGTTAGGGATGCCCGAACCGCTGGCACATGAGGAGGTCGTTCCACTTTTAGCAGAGCTGTACACGCTCGCGCTCAAGTCCCGTCAGGAAATCCAGAAGCAGAAACTGACGATTAGCAAGATGAATCTGGTGATTCAATTGGCGACACGAATGACATATCCTGACCCAACGCTCGGTGCAAGCTATTTTGAGGAACGGATGAAGCTGAGTACCGGCACATCGAAGATGCCCCCGACATTTTCGACGCAACGCACGCTGAATATGGAAAACTCAGCATCGTTTGGGCGCAAAGACGCATATATTCGGGAAGTCGAAATCAAGGTCAGTGCCATGGAACAGATGCTCGTTGGACTTGAGAACAGGACGCGATTCGCGGTGAAGAAGCACCACTTCGGGTTGGAAACTGCCAAGCGTAGCATCGCATTATACCGCGACGCACTGCTTCCGCAAGCGCAGGATGCATTGGAAGCCGCCAACACTGCCTATCAAGCCGCTCAGGTCGATTTCATCAGTTTTCTCGATACTGAACGCACACTGTTGAAATTTCGTCTGGAAGAGCAGCGGGTGTTCCGCGACCATCGTCATCACCTAGCACAGTTAGAACAGGCGGTCGGACAGGTATTACCCAAGCAGCCCATAGCGTTGACAATTGAGGAGGAATGAACAATGATTCTGAACACAATCCGGAATGCCGTCGTTTTGCTACTGACAATCGGTTTTGTTGTGGGATGCGACAAGGATGATTCCACGAAAGAGAGAGCGGCAGAAATAACGCAAAATACACACGAAGACCATGACGCCGTGACAGGTACAGACAACGAAACGCCAGAGATGACGATGGAAAATGGTAGCACGGCAGAACACGCAGACCACGACCTCGTCCCTGTCACTTCGGTTGATGAAAAAAAGATTAGATACTGGACGTGTGTGATGCACCCATCGGTCAAGATGCCCGAAAATACAAATTGCCCGGTGTGTAAAATGGAGTTGATTCCAGTTTATGAAGGTGCCGGGCTGACACTCACTGAGAAACAGAAAGCCCTGATTCCAGTTCGCACGGAATCTGTTGAATTCCACAAACTTACCCGTGAAATCCGAACTGTAGGTGTTCTGGCCTACAACGAAACCCGCATGGCGTATGCGTCGACCCGAATCTCTGGCTGGATTGAAGATCTACATGTGGATTTCACCGGCATCAACGTTCGCGCAGGCGATGAACTGCTTTCGATTTACAGCCCAGAACTGTTAGCCGCTCAAGAGGAATACCTCACAGCGTTGAGAAGTGTGGATGAATTGAAAAATACGCAGTATACCGATCTGCAACGCACCATTGAACAGACGCTTTCCGCGGTGAAATCTAAGCTAGAACTGCTGGGACTGACACAAGCACAGATTGACGACATCCGTGAGCATGGCGAAGCAAGGACAACGCTACCGTTGTACGCACCCAGTGGAGGAACGGTCATTCACATGAACGTTTACAAAGGACAACATGTCAATCGCGGTATGAACCTCTACCGAATCGCAGATCTGGAAAGCCTGTGGATTATGGCGAATGTCTATGAATACGAACTGCCGTGGGTCTATATGGGACAGGAGGTCGATATTACAACACCGTCGATGCCGGACCAAACGTTTCATGGGAACGTCAACTATATCTATCCATACTTCGACACGCCAACGCGAACACAGAAAGCCCAAATCGAAGTGCCGAATCCTGATGGGCAATTGCGACCGGGGATGTATGTCACCCTTCGACTCAAGCCGACACTGGCGGAAATCTACGCCCGTGAAGCCCAACCCAAAGACCCGTATGTGTGTCCGATGCACCCGTGGATTACTTCCGCGACTCCCGATGAATGTACGATTTGTGGAATGGATCTCGAATCAACGCGTCCGGAAGCGACCGTCTCGGGACCGATGAAAGACGTTTGGAGCTGCCCGATGCACCCACAGGTGCAACAATCAGAGTTCGGTGAATGCGACATATGTGGTATGGACTTAATTAAAAAACAGGTGCCGGCGGGGACAGATGCCCATGCCGTGTATAGCACCGTTCAAATGGAACCGGCACAGCAACCGTCGGACGAAGGCACGACGCAAGAGGTTTGGATATGTCCGATGCATCCTCAAGTGCAGGCACATCAACCGGAGGAATGCGACATCTGCGGCATGGACCTCGTGAAGCAATCCGACCTTACTAAATCAACCGCCGCTAGAGGTGATGTCCATATCCACGATTCACCAGTTCCGTCCGGACCTCCTGTGCAACCAAAGCATCAGTCTCCGATTTTCAAGTACGCCTGTCCCGATCACCCCGACCAATATGCCACCCTATTAGATAAATGTCCTATAGATGGGAAGCTCCTTGCGCTGACAGGAGAAGCCTTGGCAGTGCCTAAGAGTGCCGTTATTGATACTGGACTCCGAAAGATTGTCTTCACCGATTTGGGCGAATCTGGTTACGAGCAGCTTGAAGTTGAGTTGGGACCAGAAGCATGGGCAGAGGTAAAACACAATGGTCACACAACTAAACGGCGATTCTATCCGGTTGTGAAAGGACTGAATCCCGGTGATATGGTTGTCACCAATGGAAACTTCCTGCTCGATTCACAGACGCAATTAACAGGTTCAGCAGCGGGAGCGTATGGAGGAGCACTCGGTGGAGAAGAATCTAGCACACCAACGCATCAGCATTGATACGCGATTGTAATGTTTTTGGTGCATCGTATGGCGGAGGAACCCTATGATTAACCGAATCATCGAAATCTGCATGCAGAATCGCCTGCTCGTTTTAGTTACATTTGTATTTTTGACAATGGCCGGTTGGTGGGCGTTGAATCATACCCCGATCGATGCTATTCCCGACATCGGCGAGAATCAGGTTATTGTGTTTGCAGATTGGCCAGGGAGAAGTCCAAGAGACATTGAAGATCAGGTTATCTACCCACTTAGTATTGCCATGCTTGGTATTCCCGACGTCAAAGATGTGCGATCTACCTCAATGTTCAGCTTCGGCTACATCAACATTATTTTCAAAGAGAACGTGGACTTCTATTGGGCAAGGACCCGCGTGCTTGAACGGATGAATCTCGCGCAAAAGGACATGCCCGAAGGGGTCGTGCCGGTGCTGGGACCGGATGCAACCGGCATCGGGCAGGTGTTCTGGTATACCGTCGAAAACGGCTACTATTGCCCCGACGATCCAACAAAACGGTATGATGGACCGGGAAAATGCTCCGAAGATGGAAAGCCGCTGGTAGCATCAAGGCTCGACCTGCATGAGCTTCGTACCTTACAAGACTGGACGATTCGGTATTATCTGGCAGCAGCCGATGGTGTATCGGAGGTCGCGTCTGTCGGAGGATACGTCAAGCAGTATCAGGTCGATGTCGATCCAAATTTGCTCTTATCATACAACGTGCCACTTTCAATGGTCTATAACGCCATTCGTGCGAGCAACGTCGATGTTGGCGCGAAGGTCATTGAGGAAGGCGGGATGGAACTCCTCATCCGGGGCTTGGGCTTCATAAAAAGCATTGAGGATATCGAGGACATTGTAGTTAAGGCACACAACGGCGTACCCGTGTACGTTAAGAACTTAGGCACCGTGACGGAAGGTCCCGACTTTCGCCGCGGGGCATTAGACAAAGCGGGTGTGCCAGCGACCGGCGGGGTGGTGTTGATGCGTTACGGCGATAATCCGTTACGTGTCATCGAAAATGTGAAAGCAAAGATCGCCGAACTTGAACCCGGTCTGCCTCCGGGGGTTCGCATTGTTTCATTCTATGACCGAAGCCATCTAATCCACCGGGCGACAGAAACGCTAAAGGACACGCTAATTGAGGAAATCGTTGTTGCAGCTGTCGTTATTATCTTCTTCTTAGGGCAGGTGACCAATAGTCTGATTATCGCGCTGGTATTGCCGCTGGGGGTGTTACTCTCATTCTTAGGCATGAAGTTCGTTGGGTTACCATCGAATATCATGTCAATGGGTGGGATAGCGATTGCTATTGGCGTCATGGTAGATGCCGGCATCGTCATGACAGAGAACGTCACTCGCCTGCTGCAGGAACCACACGAAGATGAGAGCAAACTGGCAGTCGTAACTCGTGCAGCAAAGGAGGTTGGACCGCCAATCTTCTTCGCTATGTTAATTATTATCGTTGCATTTATTCCGGTGTTTTCGTTGACAGGACAAGCAGGCAAGTTGTTCAAGCCGTTGGCATTTACTAAAACCTTTGCAATGCTCGGCGCGGCAATTGTCGCGATTAGTCTCGTTCCGGTGCTAGCTTCGTTTCTGCTTTCTGACCCCACGCGACGACCCAATGTTTTAGGTCGGATCTTCTCCATCTTCGGTTGGCCTCTGAGAAAATTCGCCGACGGTATCACATGGCTGTTAAAAGCCACCTACGGTCCTATAATTCGATTCGCTGTCAAAAACATCTTTACCAAATTGATTGTGGTTGCCTTGGCAGCGGCAATTTTAACCGTCAGTATTCCACTCACACCCTTTTACAAGAACATCGGGCAGGAGTTCATGCCGCCGCTCAATGAGGGCGATTTGTTGTTCATGCCTGTGCTGTTGCCCGGCGCGTCGATTACACAAGCCAAAGATGTGATGGCAAAGCAAGACATGATTATGAATGGTTTCCCCGAGGTTTCCATGGTGGTGGGAAAACTCGGCAGAGCGGCAACCGCAACTGATCCCGCCCCAATTGGGATGTTTGAAACCATTGTAAGTATCATCGATCCCTCTACATGGCCCCGTCGTACTGTCAAAGAAGATGCCACAGCCTCTCTTGTTCAAGACATTGTCGGACGGCTTATGAATTCTGAAATCCTAAGCACCTCTCATGTGGAACCTATGAATGCGGATTTCACCGTGCGCATCGCCGCTAATGTAGCAGTCCGGATTGATGAAATGGCGACGCAGTATCACAATCCCTATATTTCTGTTGCAGAACGCGAAAAGCTATATCGGATTTGGTTGTTACGGGTGATTATGGAGGAACTTCTTACGCAGATGGATGAATCAAGTCAACTGGGTGATAGTGCATCGGAAAGCCAACTTCATGCACTCGCCGTTGAGATTGAACCGACGCTTGAACACAATACCTATTTCCGCACAAAAATGCGATCCGAACTGGTCAACGATCTCATCGAATCGTGCCGGCTGCCCGGCGTTTCTCCAATTATGACCCAACCTATTCGCAATCGCATTGATATGCTAGCAACAGGGATTCAGACACCAATCGGTATCAAGGTCTTCGGGAACGATCTGATAAAGATTGAAGAAATTGCGGTTCGCATTGAGCAGGAATTGCTTAAACTTCCTGGTGCTGTGGGCCCGTATGCAGAGCGGATTGGAAACAAACCGTACCTTGAATTTCATATCGATCGGAAAGAAGCGGCCCGCTATGGGATTAAAATCGGGTCGGTGCAACAGATCATCATGACTGCA
Source organism: Candidatus Poribacteria bacterium (assembly GCA_965222805.1). Lineage (GTDB taxonomy): Bacteria > Poribacteria > WGA-4E > WGA-4E > PCPOR2b > PCPOR2b. The sequence continues at coordinate 6,693,408 of CBDCUX010000005.1, read as the reverse complement.
ATCGGCGGCATGAACCTCACGACAACTGTCGAAGGACGTGAACGCTTCCCCGTCCGTATTCGCTATAAAAGGGAATTGCGTGACAACGTTGAAGCGTTACAGCGGGTGTTGGTTCCAACACCAAAAGGTATACAGATTCCGCTTGAACAATTGGTCCGAATCGAGCGCCGTCCGGGTCCGGCAAAAATCGCTTCTGAAAACACCCTTCTATTCTCCCGAATATTCTGCGATGTAGATGTAGATATGATTGGACTAGTCGATTTTGTGGCAGTAGCACAGAAGATACTCAACGAGAAAATCAAGCCGACATTGCCGCAAGGATATTTCTATTCGTTCAGTGGGCAATATGAGGCGGAGCTGGAAGCGCGTTCCCGGCTGCTGGTCGTTGTCCCGGTGTGTATCGCTGTGATTTTCATGCTGCTTTATATCAAGTTCCGTTCGCTGTCCGCGATGCTGGCGATCTTCCTCGCGATTCCGTTTGCTTTTGTCGGGGGCATATGGCTGCAGTGGTTCATGCAGTATGTACCCTCCGCGCTCGGCGGTGGCTATGCAATTAAGTACAGTACTGCCGTGTGGGTCGGATATATTGCCCTTTTTGGTGTCGCTGTAGAAGACGGGATTGTGTTGATGGAATATTTGCTCGAAAGAGTGCGATCAGGCGAACCGATTGATGTAGCTGCGGTCAACGCGGGTTTGTTACGTGTACGTCCCATCATCATGACGACTACTACGACTGTGCTAGCACTTGCCCCAATCATGCTGTACGAAATCAGCACCAACACGGGGGCAGAATTGATGAAGCCAATTGCTGTGCCGACCTTCGGTGGGATGATCACTGCGACAGCTGCCAACTTGATTTTAGCCCCCGTTTTGTTTTCACTATTTTATTGGGTAGAAAGCTGGGGCGATCGACATCAACGTCCAAGAGACGAGGAAGTTGCGAAAAAAGAAGTACCACCAGCGTCGCCTACGGAAGAGGTCCTCCCTGAAGAAAAGGTGGTTGCCCCTACCGACGAATCAACAGATGACCCAAAACAGGAAGGACCTTCAAATGCGAAGTTGATACCGCGTCTTGCCAACCTACTGACGAATCGACTGACAACAAAAAACAGGAAGAGGAAGAAAAAGGAGATTGGAGAGGAAGAGCGCAAGTAAAGACGCTAATCTTCTAGCTTTCTATTCACGCTTATTGGAGGATGATATGAAATTGAAAACAGTATACCAACTTGGGCTCCTTATAGCACTACCCTTAATACCTACATTGGGGTTCGGGGTTGAACTCGATCAATATAAGCATGTCGCTAAAGGCGTAACAGGAAGCATTGGACGTGGAATCACACTTTTTAACAAAGAGCTGGAATCCGCTCGTACGGAGGAAATTTCACTGGGGATACAGTTGATTCCTGATGTCTTACACTTCTCAGTGCCCTTTGGTAATTATGAGGTTGATACCCGTGGTCATATTAGTGACGCACTACCGATCGGTATAATCAATGTCAATACGGTGGGCATAGCACTGACTTTGGCAATACCGGGCCACTGGTCACCGTTTGTAGGGATTGGCGGCGATTTTTACTCGTTCGACGAACAGTTCAGTACCCCCGCGAACATTCAGAACACGTTTGGAGCGAAAGGTTATGGCGGCTTGCGAGTCCGTCTGATTGAAAATATCTTTGAGGTAGTGCAACTCCATGGAGCGATTGCCTATCAATTTAGTCTATTAAAACCGAGCATCAGTGTGCCGAACAAACCCGAAATTGACGACCTGTTGCTGAACCGTCATGGTGTGATGTTTCAATTGGAGCTGACCGGCTTGTAACTGACCGGCGATGATAACATTATGGTTTGGGACTGTAGGGAACCCTCCGGGTACACGCGGCATGCTCTTGATACAAATCCTAAAAGTGTGCGGTGTAAAATACCTCTGTTTGAGTATCAAGATATGGTCAGGTTGGCAGAAGGGGGGCACTCGGCTGGGAGTAGCTAGGTTCTGTTGACATTTGAAAATTGAGCCAATATTGACGCACTTGAGGCGGTATGTTGGGCAACCATAAGAGTTGCCCCTACATTGAGGCTATTCTTGTAGGGGTTGGGTTTCCCAACCCGCTGGGCGAGGAAACCTCGCCCCTACGATTGAGCACTTATCGACGAATGGCGGACAGACTTCACATAAATGTCAACACGCCCTAGTGCCATCGGTGCCAAAATAGGGATTGGAGAGAAGCACCCGGCGATTCTCAGAAACTATAATCTTCTAGAGGTTGGTGAATCCTCTATTGCAAAAAAAAAGCCCTCAGTCGAATCTAAGACCGAGGGCTGAACAATAACCAACTAGATTGAACTACTCTTGATGAAGTGTCGGCGACCGCCTCGGGGGACCGAACTCTTGATCTGTCAGCGGAATCGCGTGCTTCTTATAAACCTGCACTCGATAGGAACAATTGTCCGCTATAAACAGTAGCCCATCTCCATTAATCGTCACCGATGTTGGATGCCTCAACAATTTCTGTGGCTCAAGATTCGCCATATCCCGCAGACGATTAGGACTAGCGTTTGTCATCATATAATCGATCGCGGTCTCTGACAGTGTTGCGTCTCCTAGGAATTTTTCTACGTACCTTGGTTCGGAATTGAACAGTTGCACGCGGTTATTTCCACAGTCAGCCACGTAAATATCGCCGTGCTCGTCTACTGCAACGTCTGTGGGTCTATTGAACTCGCCATCCTCGCAGCCCGACTTGCCGAATGCAAAAATAAACTCGCCTTCAGAATTGAACTTCTGCACCCTGTCGTTGCGCCAGTCTACGACGTAAACATCTCCGAGCTCATCCACAGTTATGCCCCAAGGCATATTGAATTCGCCCTCACCATCGCCGTAGCTGCCCCACTTGGAGATAAACTCTCCGTCCTTGGTAAACTTCTGAACTCTGTGATTCATGCTATCGGAGACGTAGATATTTTCTTCAGCGTCGAAGGCGATTCCGGCAGGAGCGTTGAGTTGTCCATCTCCGTCGCCATACTCCCCCCAGGTGCCGAGAGACTCACCATCTGTGTTGAACGATGCAATACAATGCTTCGCTTCGTCAGAGATGTAAAGATTCTCCTCATTGTCGGCGATAATTGCAACTCCCCACGTCGCCACACCACCAATTTCGCCCAAGTTATCCTCATCCACGGAGTACTTTCTAATCATCGATGCGTCGCCATTTCGACACATTATGTACAGGCGGTTTTCCTGTCCAAGTGCAACATCAACAGGAAAGTTGGTGTGTCGCCGCATACCTACAGTCTTGAAAAATGGGAATCCTGCGCGTAGCAGCCCATACGGTCTACCCATGATTCACCTCCTGAAATCTGTGACCAGTGATGAGAAGGAGCGGGGAAGCCAGAGAGAGTTCTGACACATCTACCACTGTCCACCGCTCCACTATCTCTTGTCTTATCTGTTACCAAAAGGATGGATCTGTTCAAATGTTCCATCTACGATTGGGGTGGGGTCAAGTCCCATCCACTGCTCAAGGACCGTTCCGTATATGCCACGGAAGTCTATCGTATGTTCAAGGTCTTCGCCGTTTGCCCATCGAGCGGGGTCAAGGGATGGATACTCTGCGTATAGTCCTCCTTGGACATGATCGCCAACGATGAACGCGCCACCGCCTGTGCCGTGGTCGGTGCCACTGGCGTTGTCCCTGATGCGTCGTCCGAACTCTGAGAAGACGAGCATAACCACTTCGTCAGAGGCGTTGTGGTCACGCAAATCCTTGAAGAAATCGCGAATCGCTCCCGATAACTCTTTGAGCAGCTTCGGATGCGACGGCACCTCATTTGCATGATGGTCGTAGCCGCCGTGCTGCGTGTAAAACACCCTTGTTCCGAGGTCGGCAAAGTGAACCCGTGCGACGTCCCGCAAGCTCTTGGCAATCGGGTTACTTTCGTACTCAACTTCAGACGTATACATCGCTGGTGCTTTCTTCAGCTCGTCGGAGCCTTTAATGACATCGAGGCCCGTCTGCGACAGGTAATCCATTACAATACCGGTGCCGATAGCAGGGCTGTACATCTCCTTGAATATCTCAAGGGCTTGGAGCCGTTGCGGATCCGCCTCAATATCGGTCATCAACCCGTAGGTGTCAAGGTTGTCAATAGAGGTGGCTGGTACGCCGGAGAGAGCGAGTGCTCTCGGCAATCCTTTGCCAAAGGAGACACCTGTTAAAACGTTCTGTCCATTGGGATCGAGTTCCCGAATGACTCTGCCGACCCAACCCTCCGTGCCGATTTCTATCGGTTCGCACGTGTGCCATACATCCATCGCCCGGAAATGGGAACGGCTAGAGTCGGGATAACCGATGCCTTGCACAATAGCAACTTCACCTTGGTCGTACATATCCTTGAGGGGCTCGACATTTGGATTCCAAGCTAAGGTATCGTTGAGAGGGAGGACTTCTTCTGCCGTGAGCCCTACCACTGGCCGGGAATCGTAGTACACGCCCTCAGTATAGGGAACAATTGTGTTCATGAAGTCGTTGCCACCCTTCAGCTCAACAACGACAAGGACAGGATCTTTCTTACTGACAGCCATGTGACTTACTCCTTCCCCGCAGGGTATACAACCCTGCAGCGTATAAAATCCGATCGTCAATTGCACGGATTAAAATCCGCCAAACCCACTTCATCCGTGATTAGGCAAATTGATACTCTCTCGAAGATACAATCAGCTGCAGCATACGCACCACTCGAGCGTTGTTCTCTTCCGCAGCATCGTCAGACCCTATGTTGAGATCACCCTGAGACGCCGCAAACCGGGTCAGGGACTCGCGCGTCGTTCCACCGACATCCAGCGGACCGACCAGTTCAAGGCATCTATCCACAAACTCATCGGGAGAGAGCGGGCTCCCGTTCGCTTTAAGCCGACTGATAATCTGCTCAACACCCGGCTTGCTGGGGTCGCTGAGCTCACCAACGGAGAAGTTAATGCGCTCGGTAAGCGTACCGCCATCAATCCATTCTTTACCGGTATGCCAACCTTCTACAGTTGGGGGATTCAATAGCTCTTGTCCCATCAAAGCGGTGGCTCCCGGATATTTTCCCATGCCCAGTTCGGGCTTTTGATAAGCCCCTACCAGCTTCAGGATACCTGTGACAAGCTCAGTAGGACTCTTAACCTTTTTGAATTGTGCTTCCTTGAAGAAGTTGGAGTTAAAGAGCGTTCTGAGTATGTGGCGTATATCTCCATCTGACTCCAAGAAAGCGTTTGACAGCGTTTCAATAGCGTCCGGATCTTGTGGGGGGGTCACGTTCCAAGATGGGACCTGCGGCTCGTCCGCGACGAAGAAGTTGTAAAGATGTCTAGAGATGAACCTCGCACAGGCAGGCTGCTTCGCGATGATGTTGACTATATCATCACCGTTAAGATTGCCCGTATGTCCCAAAAACGTCTTCTCACCATTGTCGTGTTCTTCTTCAATGAACACAAAGTGCGCAGGATAGAAGCCTTGCGGGTACAAGGGCGGAGGCTGGGTGAACGTCCATCCCGTAAAGGCGCGGGAACAGTCCTTAATATCGTCCTCGGTGTAATTACCGACGCCCATTGAGAACAGTTCTAACAGCTCCCTGCCGTAGTTCTCATTCGGTTCACCTTTCCGGTTATCGTTATTGTCGAGCCAGAAAATCATCGCTGGATCTTTTGATAGCACGAGCAGGATCTCACGCATGTTTGAAAGGCCCACACGCCGGAACATATCAATCTGGTTGGCAGAAGAGAGCATATGCTGATTTTTCCCAACACCCGTGGCGAACACATGGTGCCAGAACAGCGCCATTTTTTCTTCAAGCGGGCGTGGACTATTAATCATACGATACATCCACGTCGTCCTATACCCACCCTCAGATTCACCGAAGTAACGTACCAAGATATCCTCGTCAATCGGCGGACAACGTTCTAGTTCTACCAAGTCTTCAACAACATTTTCGTAGCCCTTCTTGACGTACTCCTCTAACTCTGTTAGCGTTGTGCCAAACGCTGCACGACGCATCAGATGGGCAGTTAAAGCAACATCGGCCTTCGACATTTTCTCCTCCTTTGATTGACAAACAATTATCGCCCCAAAATATAAAAGCTCTGGATAAAAGCTAGCCTATGACATCTCCTCCGACACTCAACCGAGGGCTGCTTGCCCCGGACTCAGTGGGAGGTCGCGCTACCAACAAGCACCGATCCGGATATTGACCCAACGAACTGCGTTATTGGATGACAACCTCGAATCACAACCTTAGTAACATTGGCTGACGATGTCCAATCATATTTGAGTTAAGAAAGGTTTTTTCATTTTATCGCACCTGTTAAAAAGTGTCAACCTTTTTCTTAAATTTATTTTGACTTTAGCAGATGAAAAAGCGGAGAATGACGCAGTGCAGTCCTCCATTCGCAGTTAGGTTTATACTCATATCTCGTTACCGAAATGTCCATTTTGGATAATAGATTTACAGTGCTTTGAAGTCGTCAAACACATCAAGGGTAGTTCACTTAGTCAGTTATCCACAATAACCTAGCAAAACCTAACAGAATCTAACACTTTTTGGCAAAAACCGGCGTTCCCGAGGAAGGGTAACCACAAGGGTTACCCCTACATGGAGACGGTAGTCCCAACGATGGCATTAGTCGTGGTCTCCGCAGCTATCTACATTAACCTAGCAAAACCTAACAGAATCTAACAAAATCTAACACTTTTTGCGAAATTCATGTCGATTTTGAAAAATGGACCTACAGAAGTCCGAAGTTGTTTCAAGTGCATCAGATGTGGTTCAATGGGTCAAATGTCAACAGAACCTAGCAATCCATCACTCGCCCTTTAGGTCAAGCAGGTTCGCAAATTCTGTAGACCTGCTGATGTTATTATGCTATAATAATTTTGACCCTTATCTCGGAAAATTTCGCTACGAAACAGCAAGTAAGGAGGGAGTCATTCATGGCTGAACCTAAATATAGCGTTGCGATTATCGGTTGTGGACGCCTCGGTCAGCACTACGCAGAGGTATATCAGACACTGCCCAATGCCGAGTTGGTCGCCATCGCCGAACACAACCCAGAGCGGCGACGCGCTGTCGGTGAGCGTTTCGGTATCAAAGCACTTTACCCGGACGCGGAAGCGATGTATCGGGAAATCGTCCCCGACATAGCCGTTGTCGTTTTGCCCGGCAAGTACATAAAAGAGGCTGTGATTGCGAGTGCTGAAGCAGGAGTCAAAGGCGTGTCCACCGACAAACCGATTGGGGCGTGTCTGGCAGATGTCGATGAAATGGTAGATGTATGTGAGGAACGCGGTGTGGTCTTTGCCGGGGGCAATCTCCAGCGGGCACTTTCGGAGGTCCAAGAGGTTGCTGGTTGGCTCCGCGCTGGCAACTACGGCGAACTACGCGGCACCTGCGTCCACCGCTGGGGCGGCGAGATATCGGGTGGCGGCTGTCAGCATATTGCTGTGCTGCGACTTCTGGCGCAGGCAGAGATAACCGAGGTAATCGCTTGGGGCACACCCAAAGCAGCCCTCCGAAGCGATAACGACGACGGCTTAATTATCAACGGACAATTTCGTCTGAGCAACGGTCTTATCTGCCCAGTTTTCGGCGAGGAGACCCCCTACCGAGGCATTGATGTATGGACTGACGATACACTCATCCGATGGAATTGGGCACCGCCTGAAATCTATCGTGGCTTCGATCAGAACGGGGCACGGATCAAGGTGGAAACCTCCTACACCCCGATACGATATCCCCGTTACACTTATATGGCCACATCGATCATGTCTTTCCTCGATGTAGTATCGAACGGAGGGGAGCTAGCTATATCCGGGCACGACCTACGGCAGTCCCTCGAAGCAGCGGTTGCCGCTAAGTATTCCGCCCTGTGGGGCAGTGTTCCGCTGAAGCTACCGTTAGAAGACCGCTCACTAACGCTCTATCCGAGGGCATACCGATGGCTCGGCGGTGACCATTCCGGACGACGGCAAACCTATCAGGAGGCGTTGTCGGATCCACTATTCCCTAAGTCTGACGGATAGCGGTCGCACCCCGTATCGTGAGATCGCGTTGGAGGCTGCTGGTACCGATTTAGTCGAATTGTTCCTTACTTTGACGACACGCTTTGCCTTTGCCTCTAATGATGTCCTCTCGATGCCATGTGTGGATGGTCTGGGAGATATAGTCACTGTCGCCAAGCATCTGTCTCACGCGGTCTTTTGTAAACCAGTCACAGCGATCGTTGGTGAGCGGTTTAGATCCCAACGACTCATCGGAGTAACCGTACACACGACAGATACCGTCTTCCTGTTCAACGTCCTCAATATAAGACATCCACGGAACTTCCAATCCGAGCTGTGTTTCTGTGAGATCTTGCAGCGAAGCGATACGTGCGCCGATGTCCCAGCCGACCCCATCTTCTTCTTCTGCGCCTTCCCCACCGGGCAGTTCCCAACGGTCATTTTCATCGTCGCGTTGCAGCAGGTATTTCGATTCATCGCTAGATGGACATTCGATGAGTAAGCGTGCCGTCGTGATAGGCTTGTCGAAACAGACAGGAATTAGGCGTTTACCGGCGTCGCTCAATGCGCTGAGAGCCGCGGGGTTGTAAGGATAGTAACCTGCGGACGGGGGCGCGTTGACCGCACAATATTTATGGAAAATGCCACAACGGTCGTCCGTAGCCGTGCCGGCGGGTGCCCTATGCCATGTATGTTGATTCGTGACCAGTAAGTCACCTGCCTTGAGCTCTGGATCGATAAAGGGCGGAAGTTGCTTGGCATCGGGACGGGTGAGATCCAAAATATGTGCTTCCTCGTCGATAACCTGAACCAGCTTATGAGATCCGGGGGACACCATAAAGGGACCATAAGCCTCATCGAAATCGGTCAGCGGAATAATAGCGAACACCCAGTTCATGGATGAACCGACCGGGCGCCAACGTTTGTAGTCACAGTGCCCTCCAGAGCCTCGATCGCCCGGGCTCCGCAGGTACGCGACAAAAGCTGTCAGATGCGCTGGCTGACCGAGTGCGCACTCAACAGCGTTCACCACTGTCGGGTGTTCAACAATAGAGGCAAGGCTCGATTCAGCCATCTTATTGCCGCTGATTGTGTACTTCCCCGGCTCAGGATACTTCAGCGAAGCCGGATAGGAATTGCATTGCGCTTGTTGTTGGACAATAGGACGAAATTTATCCACCTCTTCAGGAGACAGGGCATTGCGAACAATAGCATAACCGTTCTCATGGAAATCAGCTATCTGTTGATCGTCGAGAATTGGCGTGTTAATTGTAGTCATAATGGGTAGCACCTCACAATTAAAAATGGTGAAACAGTGTAGCAGATGGTTTCTAACCTATGCTTACTTCGTTGGTGCGAGGAAAAGGGTTAGTTTTCATTAGATAACCCAAGTTGCTAGGGAATATTGACATCTTACCATTGACAATCCGGTAAACGCTGTAATTAGTAGTTCAATTGGTCAGTTATCCACAATAATCTAGCAAAATCTAACAGAATCTAACACTTTTGGCGAAATTGGTGTCGATTTTGGAAAATCGACCTACAGAAACCCGAAGTCATCTCAAGCACATCAGGTCGAAGACTCTCGGAACGGAGCCGCTTGGTATCCTTGTTAGGCTGCCGTTGCTAAATCCCGGTACTTCTCATAGAGCTGCCCACAGTTCATAATGGGCACGTTCTTTTCTCGCGCCATTTCAATCAACCATTCGATGTGCTTCAGCTGCGGATCAAAGCGGTACACCGACCACGGATGCATCGCCGGCGAATAAACGAGATTGCGCTCGATAGCATACTGAAACTCCTTTCTTCGTGCCCGAAACCCCTCGTCTATAGTTAGGGGCAACCTCTCCAGAACCGTTCCGTCCGCAAATCCGGGAGCGGGTTTCCAATCATCGCTCTGGTGACCCGTATTGAATAGCAGATTGCAATGCCATCCAGTGACTGGTATTTCAAACAGTTCGGGGAATCCCTCCTCCGCATACCAGTACGGTTGAGTAAAAGGAGCGGGCATCGGCTGTTCCGGTGGTCCCACGCCATCGGTAATGATAAACTGGTATCCCTGCTCCCACAGAATGCCGAGCTGCTTCGGGTGACCCTGCAATCCTTTGTAAAAACCGCCGGGCGCGCAAAAACCGATTGGACGTGCCCCAAAATATCTTAAGATAAGGTCTGATGTCTGTTCAAGTTCTGTGCTAAACTGTCGGAGTAGGTTGGGTTCGGTACTTGAGATCCCCATGTGGCTGTAAGTATGCGACGCAATGTCGAATAGAGGGTGGTCTTTCAGCAAGTCGGCGAGATCCTCACCTGCCCTTTCCAGGACCTTCCCCACGATACAGAAGGTTGCTGGTGCATCATACCGCTTCAGAACCCGCGTAATCTGTTCAACGCTAGCGAGGGTTTCCTCCAACCAGATTTGCCAGTTCTGATCGGATTCAGTACTTGGGTTGAGTGCGTACGCGCTTTCAACGTCAAATCTAAGGATGAACATATATCCTCCTCCAATGCGTCCATCAATTATATCACGATTCGACCAAAAATTAAACACAATATTTTTAAGCCATTATGGGTAATCTGCGTCTCATTCAGAAACCCTGAACAGCATTTCTAACCGATAAGGAGGCCTCACATGGTTGGGTGGAATTGTGTCTTGGAACTCAACACAGAACGCCAAACGGTGGCTGGCAGCGAAAAAGCTCTCGCCGATGCCATAAGACGTGGCTGCGATTTGCGGATCTACACCGAATTTATCCACAACGAACATATTGATGTCACCTCTGATAGCACCGAGCGGATACGCGAAGTCGCCGAATTTGGTGTCACCTACCTGCTCGCGGATTCTTGGACAGCGGGTGTGATGAGCCTACGTCAACCCGTTTCGTTGCCTAATAGTTTTGGTCCCCGTACGTCAATGTCGTTTTTCCTCTATAACCAAAACGGACAGCAGGCGATTGCCCGTCCGCATCTCGATGGACAACAGACAACGCAAGACCTCAGCACCCCGCAGATTGATGGTCATATAGATATGCCAAAATATCACGCACAAGACGGCTGGGATAGGCAGACCAATGCACCGAGTCAGAATTTTATTTATGATTTCGATCTGTATCGCTTCTATGTGCGCGACGAATGGCGCGAGGTGCTCTCACATGACGCTGAAGGGGCAGTCCAGTCGGGCTCGGTTCACGACCTTGCCGATGCCTTCTCGCAAGGCTGCGAGGTGAAGGTCGGGGTTCGAGGCTTGTGTGCGGATCTGGCAGAGGATTCCACCACAGCGGTAGACCATGAGGTGTTTGTGCAGACCGGATCTTGCTATTACTATACAGCGCAGCAGCTCTTTATTGCTGGAACGCATCCAACCATTCGCGTCAAGCCTGCTCTACCTTTGGTATACACGAGTCGGGGTTGGGACTTCGGTTGGTTGATGGCGCGGACGGACGGATTGGTCGTATACAGGCACTGCGACCCGTACACATTGGCGTTTGAGGATATCACTGGCAACTATGCTGTGCGCTGGTTTGTACGCTAACAAGAGCGGCAAGATGGTGATTTTGCCATGAGCGGCACGGTCTCCCCCTATAACCCTTGTAATGGTTTATTGCAAATTTTTATACAGCTATAAAAAGTATTGACAAACCGCCCATCAATCTGTATACTAGAGCGAATTATCATCTAATTTGTTCTTTGTGTTAAGGATTTTCAATTTCAGCGCATACTACAATGTCATCCCCCTCGCAGTGAAAGCCCTTGCAACGGCACGATTCTCTGGTTCCCTGAGAATGACAGCTTGAGTTTTGACTGCCCTCCAGCATTTCAACAGACGACCTGATATTGTAGTCCAAACGTTCAGGAGAATGACCTATGAAAACACTCAGAAATATCTCAACAGTTATTGCATTTGCATTTATATTGGCTGGGATCTCCGGATGCAGCGGCTGCAATCCGCCCCCTGAACCCGCGAGTTTCAGCCCAACAGAAGGTCCTGAGACCGGCGGGACAACCATCCGCATTACGGGCGACAAATTCGATATGAAAAATGGCGTTACGGTGAAAATGGGTGGGAAGAATGCCACAAACGTGAATGTTCCCAGTGAAATGCAGATTACAGCAGTCGCACCGTCGGGTACAGCAGGAGAATCGGTTTCGGTCGTTGTGACCAACAATGGCAACACGGAGCCGGAAGGCACTGTTACAATGAGCCAGCAATTCACCTACACCGATGCAACGCCCCCGACAATCACAGGGGTGAGCCCTGCAGATGGAACGGTCGTATCGGAGTATGATGACTCGTTGAGCGTGAGTGTTCCTATTTCAGTCACCTTCAGCGAAGATGTTGACACTGCATCTGGCACTTTGACTGTCTCTGTTGAATCAACACCGGATTCTGGCACGCAACAATCTGGCGAAATCGCCGGCACTGTTTCTGGCAGCGGAAACACAATTATGTTTACTCCCGATGAACCGTATCGGTCAGGTCGTATGTACACTGTCAACATATCAGGCGTCAAAGATACCGCCGCCGCTGGCAACACTCTTGAGTCGGGTCGCACCTTTAGCTTTACAATCGCTTCCCCGGAGAAAGTCAGCCGATACCTCGTGAAGGAAGGCGATACGCTTCCAATCATTGCTTCACGTCCGGAAGTATATGACGATGCCGAACTTTGGCCCCGACTTGCTGAAGCAAATCAGGATGACTACGATTTCGATCGTGCGCGACTCTATCCAGGACGGCAATGGTTGTGGGTGCCGCGTGGATCCATGTGGGGAGACTAATCTGTCCCTTCAACAAATCCAACGAAATAGGGGGCTATCATGAAACCTCGTTTTCACACTGTGCTAGTGGGGTTACTTGCAGCCATGTTTTTGGCGGGGTGCAGCATCCGCACAGTTCCTCTTGAAGAGGAACAGATGGTCCATGAAGATGAGTATTACCGAGGATATGATAGCCTCCCACCAAGTTTTCTCTATGATACTTGGCAGATGTCTCAATACTATCACTATTACGGCAGCGCACCTGAATTTGGATATCGAATGAATATCGACCCAAATCCGAATGATAGCTACCGTGCAGATGAGAAGCCCGTTGAACATGCTCCCGCCCAAGCTTCAATCCAAGCATCAACCCCTAATCGTCGTGTTGAAGAACGTCAGGATTATGGCGCATCCGAACGGGCGGTCAGCCGAAGCCGTCACACTCACGCGAATCGTCTAGCATCAGAATCTACAGACGACAGGAATCGTGTACGGGAGCGGTTGAGACAACGTCACCGTCAACGAACGACAAACACGGCGAAGGATGACGATCGCGAGGCACGACGCCGAACCACTCGCCGCCGTGCTAGACGGTAGCTCTCGTCAATTTTGACAGAAATTAATGCAACTAAAAAAGCCATGTAGAATCTTCTACATGGCTTTTTTATTTTTCTTCATTAGGGAGGTTAGGAGTAGACTAGGGGCAAGTTTTATAAAAACATTCAAAACCGTCCAATTCAAGATAATCTTCTGAGAGCTTATATTCTACAAAAAAATAGAGGGGGCGAAATTTCAGATTTATCTCCAGATCAATTTTAGCTAGCTGTTCGATTCGAGCCACAGAATATTCTAAAAGTACAAGGATCACGTCTGCGTAATCCGGCGCAGAAATGTTTATGTAACCTTTCTGGACATAAGGGATTCCTTCCAATTTCTCTCGATAAAGTTGTTTCACCTCTTCCCAAGCCTTGGGCTGAATTTCCTCAATAACTTGCTTGAGGAACGTATATTCCTGGGACTTTGCAGCACTTTCCTCCAACTCCTCATAATACGCAACAATTTTTGTGCACAAGTCCGAAATTGCCGCACGCACACTGTCGCCTGTACCGCATAGTTCGACATCATCGTAGGTGGCGGTCACAGCATCGTCCGCTCTTTCGATCAAGATCGGAATTGGCCGGCGCAATTGGTAAGAGGGATGTCGAAGATTTTGGACCCAACGGGTTTCAGGAAGTTGACGAAACTCTGAACGAATTATTTCCTTTACTTGTAAAGGTTTCAAATCCTCAAGGGTCACTGTTGCCTCCTAATTATCATCAACAAAATCGTCATTAGATAGTATAACAAATAAGCAATCCAGGGGCAATCCAAAAACAGCGACGCCGTTATGCACTACGAGCGTCAGCAGACCTCCCCAGATCGGGCAACCCCCCCACAATCCCAACCGATTCCAAACTGACCGCAATCACCTTCCCGATGAGCTTGACGATATACTCCGGATCATCCGCACGGTTCGGGTCGTTGACGATGCCGCTTCGTTTGTCCGTCTTGACACAATACTGATTTATCACCCATTCCAACGCCGATCGATTGCCAAGCCGATAATCAAACGCCTTCGCGGGTATCTCGTCGAGGGTCAGGAAATCGTTATACACCAGCTGCGTTTTGTCTTTGGATAGCTTCATCTTCTCCACCCGCCAATCGAGCGGCACTTCACGGTTTTCGATGAATGCAAGTTGATACTCGGGCACCGTCTCATAGCCGATGTGAATTTCCCCCAAGCGTTGTCCCGCTTTGGCAAAACTCCAAAAGTCGGGGGCATACGGCAGGCGCGGCAATTCTCGCTTGAGATTCGCCTGATACCGCTCCCGATAATCGGGGTGATGCAGGAGCGCGTAGACGTAATGAAAGCTGTCCCACTTGGTGATGGTTTCGTCTCGGTAATGGGTGCGGAATTGTGCTAACACCCAATCGGTGATGTTTTCGCGGCGATTTGTACCATCTTCGTCGTAGGTGTAGAATGGGAAGCATTGGGAACCACAACCTGGGCCCACAACATGGAGATCGGTTAGTTGGTGGCTCATAAGAATCATGAAGGGCTTCTCAGAGCCTTTATCAGTCAGGCAAATCACTCGATTTTCTGTCTCTGTCTCTGGTGTAGGGAAAATGGATGGAAAAACGAGTACCCTATCGTTTATCATTCGATCAAAGTAGAGATCTGATTTCGTAAACGGACGATAGAGGGATGGTCGGACTTTTGCCGCTGCAAATTCTGCGATCTGTCCGCTTTCCAGTCTCTGTTTCAAGCCTGAACTCCACTTGATTTTGGCCTCATCATACACCACAAAATCATCAATGTTTGCCTCCCGATTTTCTCGACGTTTCCATCTATCAACCTCTGCGTTATAAGTTTCAATCATCCCTCTCATGTTTTCAGCCAATGAGTTTCGGTTGAAATTACACGCCCACGCATCGCGGTTTGTGCTGACACCGAGACTATAAGTCTGAAAAATTACATCCACCGATTCACTCTTCGCCGCCTTTGCTTCCTTAGTCCCTATTGGGATAAAGGTCTCAAATTCGGCGTGGAGCCCTTCTGTCAGCCATGTGTAGCGTGTGTCGGGTTGAATAGTTTGCCAATCTATATTGCCTATATGTTGACGTTCATTCAGAAAATCGAATTTCTGTTTTTTGTTCCATAGGTCGTCGGTGCGATAGTAAAAGATACGAGCAGGGACAGAGCTTTCCCCATCTGTAATTAGGCGACTTATCTCGGAATTGCGTATCGGGGCAGGGATGCCCCTCCCACAGCTAGTAGGGTAATTTATCGCCCGTCCGGTCTTCACAAATAGGTTGATGCTCACGCCGACCCGAATCCCGAACACATTGGCATCCGAGACCTTCAATCCCTTCCGGGCATTCCCGCCCAAGTCCAGAATGTAGATCGCGTCGAAATCGTCTGCGAGATGTTTCCTCATCCCATCAAACGCCACATCACCGAGAAAACTGTTGTTCGTTACAAAGGCGACCACCCCCTCCTCACCAATCCGGTCCGATGCCCACCGAATCGCCTTCACATACGGGTCGTAGAGTTTACTTTTGAGCGTTGCTGTGGAGGCTTTCGCATACGTCGCCGCAACCCGCGCATCCATCGTTGGGTATTTCCGGTTTTTGTTGTTGTCATTTTCGTTGACCTGACCGACGTTATAGGGCGGATTGCCGATAATCACAAACATCGGGGTCCCCTTTTGACTCTCAACGCGCTGGGTGTTCTCCAGTGCGAACAACGGCAACTGTCGGTCCTCTGCCAGTTCAAACGTATCGACGAGGCAGATGCCCTCAAAGGGACGATACGCCCCCATCGTCTCATAAAATTCGTGCTCAATGTTCATTGACGCGATGTAGTACGGCAGCAACATCACCTCGTTGCAGTGGAGTTCTGTTGTGTATTTATCCTCAAGCGCGGTTGGGCGAATCCCCCGCATAATCCGCACAATGAAATTGCCGGTTCCTACAAATGGATCGATGATGTGAACATCCCTATCCGAAATTGTAGGGGCGTCCTGTGTGGCTGCCCGTTCTCCGTGCCCGTTCCCAAATTCGGTCTTTAATATCTGATCCACGCTTCTCACCATGAAATCGACAATCGGTTGCGGCGTATAGACCACCCCGTGCGTATCGGCAACCTCCACCGAAAAGCCTTGAAAAAACTGCTCGTAAACTGTGTTGAGAAACCCCTGCTTTTGGGAGAAGTCGCTGATAGTCGCGGCTGCCCGTTCGATTGCGAGGTAGAAACGATCCAGGCTACGGAGAAAATCATCGCGGCTAAACGCCTGCTCTGTGAGTGCCTTGATGACGGTTTCGATCTCGCGGGCGATGACGTTGCGGTCAGTGAAATCGGGGTTGCTAAAGACGGTTCGGAAAATCCGCTCGGTCAACAGATGTTGGATCAGCATCTCCTCAACAGCGGCTTCGGAGAGATTGGGATTGATCGATTGACGGCATTTCGCATGAAAACCCTCAAACGCGGTGGTAAAGTGGGGGTTGACATCCCGTTCATCTTGGATCAGGGCTGCCAAGCTGTTTCCAAGCGCGGGCACCTTGTTTTTGAACTGTGCAACCGCCTCCTCCCATTCGGTGTATTCTTGCGGACGGTGGGAAAAGAAGGTTTCGAGAACCCCTATCAGTTGCATTGGGTCATTCAGATCGGCATCAAGCGTCTGCTGACCGTTCTGCCAAAGGATAGCGCGTTGTGGGGTTTGAAACAGGATATTGTCGCGGGGGTAGCCCGCCGCAAACTTGCGCTGGACTTGGATTGGCAGGTTGTCGTGGATATCCTTTGCTTCCCAATAACCGTGAGGCAGCTGGAAATTGTCGATCAACACACCATCAACCACAATCCGCTTGTTTTTAACCCCCCTAGCCCCCCTTATCAGGGGGGTCATTGAGTGTTCAGGCACCAAGGTCAAGTTAAACTGCCGTGCACAGTATTCAAGCAGGGATTGAAATGCCGATCGGACAGCGGTCTCGTGCGTAATGCCTAGCCGGTCAAATTGCTTGATTGAGGCGTCGTAGGCTTTGATCGGTTTGTGGGTGGGTTTGAGGGTGAGGGATGGCATGGTGTAGGCTTCTGCAAATTCTTTAATTCGATAAATCCGGACTCGGTTTTTCTATCTGCTCATAGGACAGATCCGGCAGACTTGCCTGCTGATGGGCATGTTCAATGGTCATTGCTACCAGATTGCCGAAGGCATCTAAATCGATATAGATATTCTCGTTAATCTCTTTCGTCTCGGTCACCTCACGTTCTGAGAACTCAACTATGGTGAATTCTAAAAATAAATGTACATTCAAAGTAGTAGGCACACTCCGCCCCGATAAATCGGGATTCAGAGCAATGTACCGTAACTCTGCGAACAAGTTCTTGACATCGCTCGTTCATAGTGTCCGATTAATTCTAAAATCTACCATAGAATCCTCACCCTTTAGGGGGTGGGAGTATGTCAATCCCCTTTTTCGAGATGCCGTTTACTTCAAAATGACCATCGTTTGCGTGGCAGCATAATCTCCAGTCGCAAGATGATAGAAATAAACACCACTTGCCACAGTCTCACCAAACTCATTTCTGCCATCCCAGTAGACCGCCTTTTGGCGCGTGGAGTATGTCCCGACGTGCTGATACCCCAAATCGAATCGACGGACCGGCTCACCGGTTGAATCGTAAATTGAGAGAACCACCTCCGAATCGGTAGAGAGCTGATACGGAATCCACGTCTCAGGGTTAAACGGGTTCGGGTAGTTTTGCAGTAACATCGGCTTATCAGGGAATAGTTCCGTCATCGAGACCCGTTCCGCAACCAGATCGACAGGAATCGCACGGGTCCGCGAATCCGCCAGCTGCACATCAACCAACTGGACGGGCGGCATCGGGGATTGAGTCGCTTTGACATCAAAAACCAGTGTCGCCAATGCCCCTTCAGCCGCGACCCCTTCGGACGCGCCCTGCCGCGTCTGTATCAGTTCCAGGTGTGTCCCATGTTGAGCAACATTCCAATAACTCTGTTGCAGCGCATCTGCTAACACCGGACTCGGTGAGGCGGTCAGGAGTTCCAACACCGAAGAATCATACTGGATTGAAAAATGGTAGCCGTAAAGATCGGTAATCGCTGTGGTGTCAATTGAGACCGTCAACTGCCGTCTATCGGTCGCGCTCGGCGTCATCAGAAGTCGCAACTCCCCTTCGGGCGACACCGACCGGCGCTGTCCAAAATCAGCGGTGGGCGTGGCGTTGATGAATTGCTCGCCGAAATGTTGACCGACAAGCACCAGATCAAAGACATCCACCTTACCATCTTGATTGACATCATAGGGCGGAAACAGTCCGAGTTCGGTGCCGCCCTGTATCGTTAAGGTGAGCGTGTAACTCGAATCCTCGTCACTCTCTCCGAAAAAAGAGGTGACTTCGACATAGTAAGTGCCGGTCGCAGGAATTGTAAAGCCGTTTCGCAGCTCATCAAAATCGAAAATATCGTCCCCCGTATCATCAAACCCGGTCCACAAAGATTCCGTCAACCACTCGAAATCGGAGTCATACAACGTCACCATCACACCGAAGAACGGGGCTTGGGGGTTCAGCTCCACACTTAACGCAACGATTGCGCCCGCTGTTGTGGTAAACTGAAACGCATCGGCATCTCCTGCAAAACTGATGACTCCCTCAACAGGCACCCCCGATGCGATAGGCGTTGGGTCCCCCCACCGACTGTCGTGATCATCGTCCTGGAGTTCGCCTTCAGAGAGGGTGAGCGTATAGGTGTAATCCTCGTTTGGCAAAGAACCGCCGCCGCTGATTTCGACACAATAGCCGCCATCGACACCGATTTCAAAGCCATCAATCCGCAAGTCTGAGCCATCGAAAGGGGTATTGGTAGAGAGTAACTCATCACCATATTCATCTAACAGGCGGAGGGTTGTTAATGTAAAATCGTTGACGCTTTCGACTGCAAGGTGCAAACTGATGACATCGCCCGCAGCGGCATCGAACCGAAACCCGTCGGCATCGCCCCCAAAGGGATCTTCTTGAGAGAGATGCAGGTTGATCACTCCCGTTATCGGTTCGTTGCGGACTAATGGCGTCTCCTCGCCGCTACCACACGGGGCATGGTCGTCGGTAGATGCTGTGAGCGATAGCGTGTAAGAATAGTTGATCCCGCCAAACGGGACGTTCAGTTTGGGCGGTGCGATGTTACTCACCGCGAGCAGATATGTCCCATCGGCTGGTAATTCTTCAATCACACGGGAATCAATCGGATTGAGTTCGAGAAACGGATCAAAAAAGAAGGAGGTCAAGGCATCATCGTTTTTGGCAAAAAGCGCACCATCCGGTCCATAAACGACCAGTAGCGAGTCGAGGTCGGAGTCGTCCGTCTTAATCGTGATGTTGATGAACTTGCCTGCCTCACCTTCAAATGCGAAGAAATCAGTATCGCCACTGAACTCGATGAAACTCTCTACCGTATCACCAACCGCTACTGCGGTTGCCGTTTCCGGTGTGTCGCCGTGGCTGTCGATGATAAGTGCGAGCTGATAATCGTTGGTCGCACCGTTGACGCCTGAAACCGCAACAAGATAATCACCCGCCGCCAGTTCAAGCGATGTGACCGCCTTCGTCTCAAAGCTAACGAGCGCGACGCCGGTGGGTCCGGTCAATGTGAGCATCAACTCTCCGTAGATCGGTTGGAAATCTATGCCTACCCCCACCTGCATCGGTTCGGCTAACTGGAACTGATAGTGATCCGCATCGGCGGCGGTGTGGATAGACACCTCGCCGTTGATAAACGGAAGCTCAACAGCGGTTGCCGTGTCCGCTGTCTCGTTCTCCTCAAAGGCGTCCGATGCCAAGGTCGGCGGCGTAAGGAAGCCGCGATTCTCCATAACTCCCAAGATCAGATCCGAATTGACACCGCCATTTAACTCTTGATCCGCCATAAAGAGCGCGGATGCACCATCGACAAATTCCGCGTCGGACGATAGATAGAAATGGCTCTCGATAACCAAACTTATCGAACCATCGCGTCCGAGTGCTTCAAAAAGCTCCCAGAGTGATGCGGACCACATCTGACCATCGTCGTGGGAGAGCCCCACCACGTCTTCGGGATAATGTTTGGGCGCATCTACGGAACGGGTTAAATACTCAGGACTTGCTGCACCCGCCCAGTCAAAAACGGTCGTGTCACCGAAACCGTCGCTGACCGCGGTGTAAAAACTGGCTGCCAGAAAATCGCTGAACCCTTCGTGTATCGCACCCCCTTCGTCGAAGTAGATGCCGGGCACCTGTCGATCCAAAATCGCATGACCGTATTCGTGGACAATCACTTCGGCATCTTCGGCAAGA
This sequence comes from Candidatus Poribacteria bacterium, assembly GCA_965222805.1. GTDB lineage: Bacteria > Poribacteria > WGA-4E > WGA-4E > PCPOR2b > PCPOR2b. The sequence goes on along the minus strand of CBDCUX010000005.1, from coordinate 6,672,732 downwards.
TCGACACCGCCATCCCCGAAGTTAATCGAGCCGTCGGTGTGGTCGTAGAATGCGTTGTTAAACTCATCGACATGGACATTTGTAGGGAGCTGCCAATCGTCAACGAAATCGAAGCCGAGCCCTTTGAGATAACGTCCAACCGCATCGACGTGATAGTAGACCATCACCTCCTCGAATCGGGGATCGTCGCGCAGGTAGTTGTATTCCAATGTCGGTTCGTTGGCACGATCGGGCGTCAATCCCGTGCTTACATAACGACCGTCAAGATAACCGGTTGCGTCCAGTTCTGGTAGTATCACCTCGGTGTAGGCTTCATCGGGGATAGCGTCGGCTGAATCGTCCTGATCCATCAGTGTCAGATCTTTAAGCGCAACGACAGGGTTCGGGTTAAAAACACGACCCCGCCCGTCCGCAGACCGAAGCACACTCCGTCGATGTAACGGCGCACCGGTGTGGGCGTCTATGATATACTCCCAACCCGCTAACGGGCGACGGAGGTGCACTCTCACGCGGTAAGCGAGGTGATATGCACCGGTCCGAGTCGGGAAAATGACCAACCCCGCCTGCGACGGCTTCCGCAAATCAATTGCACCCGACTCGGCTAGGGCGATGCTTATCGCCTGTGCCGCTGAGAGCGATGCCGATGTACTGATGTCGATTTGGGGGAAGTAGTTGTTGTGGATAACTCGTATCTGACCACTGCGATTGGTATGGACGGAGATTGATGCGCCATACACTTCGATGCCGCTATGGTATTGGTGGAACCGGATATGTCTGCCCGTTAAGCTCTTTTGGATCGCCTTTAACCGTAACTCGACTGTCTTATCGGTCATCGCAAAAAGGTCGCAGTAGTCGCTCAAGCATTGACGCGCTGAGGTTTCAACCGTCCCCACGGGTGCGGGTAAGGTCAGATTGTAAAGGCTCCGCACCGTCCCTCTGTCTCGATGCCACCGAACACGGACAGCGGTGGCTGAAGCGGATTTAAGCCGCTGCAATGTCGATGCCGCTTTCAGTTGAAACTCTTGTCTTGCACCCTTTTGGGCATATACCCCTGATGGAATAGATACTAAGGCTGCACAAAGTGCTAGCACAATCGGTAACGTCCGAATTGACTGATTCATTAAGATATCCCTTTTCGATTAGTTGTGTTAATTCAACCACCCGGAAATCAACAACACCAAAAATAAAGCATACGCTACTATTACAGAATCAATGACAACACCCATAAAAATGTCTCCACCATCGAAACCAACACCGTCGGACTCAAAAAGGGTTTTCATTCTATCAACGGGTGCACCCCCACCCTCGCCACAAAGCCGGCGTGGGGAGGTGTGCCCACCTTGCTCTAGCCTATTTATAGTGAATTCTAAAAATAAGTAGACGCTTCTCCAGTAGGCATTGCAGGAGAGCCGCCTTGTGGGAGGGAAACCTTCTAAGTCCGCCTGCAAAATCAGAGGTATCTGTATAATCGGGGTTGAAAACCCCTCCCACAGTGTCCAAATAATTATGAAATTCACCATAAAACGGTATCTATATCATGAAAATACTTGACTTTCATGGATTACTCCTGTCAAATACGATTTATGGCCGGTAGGGACAAACGATCGTTTGTCCCTACGAGACCTACTACGAACCCGCCGCAAATCCAAGGAATTGTCGAGATATGAATCTCGACCTACGGAAATGCTGCTCTTGTAGGGGCAACCCTTGTGGTTGCCCTTCTGTAGCCGGTGTCAGGCTAGGAAGCCCGACCTACCAATCAAAAGAACGCGGGGTGAATTGCGCTACTACAAACATACGATGGATAGTAAGGTGTAGGGTTGTAGATGGGCAGGTTGGAAACCTGCCCCTACATAGTGAATTGTCCCACCTATCTTAGGATTCGTCAGCGACGGCAGCTTGTGCTGCAGCGAGCCGGGCAACCGGCACACGGAACGGAGAACAAGAGACATAGTCCAAACCTGAGTCATGGCAGAACACGACGGAACTCGGCTCGCCGCCGTGTTCACCGCAGATACCGACTTTGAGATCTGATCGGGTTTCGCGTCCCTTGTCCGTGCCAATCTGTACCAACTGACCGACACCGCCTTGATCTAGGACCTGGAAGGGATCATGTTCGAGGATGCCGCTATCCACGTAATCACCTAGGAACTTACCGGCATCGTCGCGACTCATCCCGAAGGTGGTCTGCGTGAGATCGTTCGTCCCGAAGGAGAAAAATTCTGCTTCCTGCGCAATTTCATTCGCGGTGAGTGCGGCTCTCGGCAGCTCGATCATCGTCCCAACGAGGTATTCGACCTCAGTGCCGGTCTCCGCAAACACCTTTTTCGCGGTATCGACGACCACCTCACGCTGCAAGGCTAACTCGCGCACATGCCCAACTAGCGGGATCATAATCTCAGGGATTGCCTTAACGCCGCGTTTGGTGACTTCGACAGCTGCCTCAAAGATTGCCCGTGCCTGCATCTCTGTGATTTCCGGATAGACGATACCGAGACGACATCCACGATGGCCCAGCATCGGGTTAAATTCGTGCAACGCTTCCCTTTGCTGGTACAACGTTTCAGCGGGGACACCGATTTTATCTGCAAGTTCTTTGACATCCTCATCGGTGTGGGGCAGGAACTCATGGAGCGGTGGATCGAGTGTCCGAATTGTGACAGGATAACCGTCCATCGCTTCAAAGATGCCGACAAAGTCCTCACGCTGGTATGGCAGGAGTTTGTCGAGTGCTGCCTTGCGTCCCGCTTCATCTTTGGCGAGAATCATTTCGCGGACAGCATCGATCCGCTCGCCTTCAAAGAACATGTGCTCGGTACGGCAAAGACCGATCCCCTCTGCGCCGAACTCTCTCGCGGTCCTTGAGTCGCTTGGAGTGTCTGCGTTTGTTCGCACCCCAAGTTTACGGAACTCATCCGCCCACTCCATGAGCGTGCCAAAGTCGCCACTCAATTCAGGGTCAATCAACTTGACTGCTCCTTCAATCACCTCGCCGGTGGAGCCGTTTAGTGTGATGTAGTCTCCCTCTGTCAGCCGAAGTTCGCCAGCCTGAAACTCCTTTGAAGCCTCGTTGACGGTGATTTCACTGCACCCTGCGACACAGCATTTTCCCATACCCCGCGCGACAACCGCAGCGTGTGAGGTCATCCCGCCACGCGCCGTCAAAATGCCTTCCGCGGCGTGCATTCCGCCGATATCCTCTGGGGACGTTTCGGTGCGCACCAAAATTACCTTTTCGCCGTCAGCTGCCAACTCTTCGGCGCGGTCTGCCGTGAAGACAATTTTGCCCACAGCAGCGCCAGGTGAGGCGGGCAGTCCCTTCGCAATCGAATCCACAGCCACCGCCGGATCAATCATCGGGTGGAGGAGTTGCTCCAAATCATCCGGCGGGATGCGGGTGAGAGCGGTCGCTTTGTCAATGAGCCCCTCGTTAACCATTTCAACGGCGGTGCGCACGGCAGCGGCACCGGTCCGTTTGCCGCTACGAGTTTGCAGCATATAAAGATGCCTGTCCTGAATCGTGAACTCGACATCCTGCATATCGCGGTAATGCGCTTCTAGGGTGTCCCCAATCGCAGTCAACTGTTCATAGGCTGCCGGCATGACCCCCTGAAGTTCATCGATGGGGAGTGGCGTGCGAATCCCTGCGACAACATCTTCGCCTTGGGCATTCATCAGAAATTCGCCGTAAAAAGAGTTCTCGCCGGTTGAGGGATCTCGCGTGAACGCAACTCCGGTTCCCGACGTTTCACCCATATTCCCAAAAACCATCGCTTGGACGTTAACCGCCGTTCGTCCGAGCTCTTCAGAGATGTTATTCAATCGACGGTAGATGGTCGCCCGCTCATTGTTCGAGGATTCAAAAACTGCGTCACGCGCCATGTCGAGTTGACGACGCGGTTCATCGGGGAAGTCCTCCCCGGTTTCCTGCTTGACAATTGCCTTGAACTCGGAAACCAATTCCGCCAGATCATTCGCATCCAATTCCGTATCGAGTGTGACACCTCTGGCTGCTTTCTTCTCTTCCAAGAGATGCTCAAACGCATCGTGTTCGACGCCAAGCACGACATTCCCGAACATCTGCACAAATCGACGATAGGCGTCGTAAGCGAAACGTTCATTCCCGGCTTTTGCAGTCAGCCCCTTGACCGCGTCGTCGTTCAAGCCGAGGTTGAGGATGGTGTCCATCATACCGGGCATCGAAACCGCTGCTCCAGATCTGACAGAAAGGAGCAAAGGATTCTCAGTGTCACCAAACTTCGCTTCCATTTCTGCTTCTAGCTTTCGCAGATTTTCATCAATCTGTTCGTCAAGCCCATCGGGATACTGGTTATTGTTTTCATGATATAATTTACCAACCTCTGTCGATATTGTGAACCCGGGCGGAACCGGAATGCCTAAGCTGGTCATTTCGGCGAGATTGGCACCCTTACCGCCGAGCAGGCTTCTCATCTCCGCGCTGCCGTCGGTTTGATCGCCGCCGAAGAAGTAAACGTATTTATCTTGAGCCATTCAAGACCTCCTTAATAATTTGGTAATATCATTTCCTTAGTAGTGTGATTAACACAAGATATTGAACAAAGAAAATCCCTCCACAAAGGGAGGGATACTCGATAAGAATGAATCTACTTGCACATCAGTTAAGTGAACCGCTGCTACGATATTGAAAAGGCTAGTTATTCTCGGCACCCTCATTAATCCAATCAATGATAAGTTGAATCTGGGCTGCATCCAGCGGGGGTCCATCAGGGGGCATGCTGCCTTCCACAATCTCTTCCACCATTTCGCTCTCTCTCGCATCACCTGCAATAAGGATTCCCTCATCGCCCGCTTTGAGGCTGTCATACGTGCGGAAATCGACACCGTGCGAATCTCCAGCGGCATGGCATCCTGAAAGGGCGCATCGGCTTGTAAGGATAGGCAAAATATTGGCACTAAAAGAGGGGCTCGGTCTACCAGCAGCCACGGGGTTGTCAAATACCACACCGAGATCATCCGCAGCCTGCTCAAAATCGATCCCGCATCCAAACATTAGTCCGCTAACGAGTAGCAACACGATTCTCATTTTTATTCTACACAACAATCACTTCCGCCAATCTGTTTCCTCAAATTCCACCTACAAGGACCGTGTGGGAAGGAATAATTTTTGATAAAGTTTAGTTATTCTCCGCACCCTCATTAATCCAATCGATGATAAGTTGAATCTGGGCTGCCTCCAAGGGTGGACCTTCAGGGGGCATCTTGCCCTCTGCAATCTCTTCCACCATTTCGCTTTCCATTGCGTCGGCTGCAATAACGATAGCACCTTCGTCTCCACCCTTTATGACGCTATCATACGTGCGGAGATCAATATCGTGCGGTCCATCAACGACATGGCACTCTGCGATAGCACATCGGTCGGTAAGGATAGGGGCAATATCAGCGTTAAAAGAGGGACTTGGCCTACCAGCATCCGCGGGGTTGTCAAATACCAAGCCAAGCTCCTTGATAGCACTTCCACATCCGAATATTAATCCGGCGACGAGTAGCAACACGATTCCCATTTTTATCCTATACATAGAGACCACTTGCTCACCTCCATAAAGAGAAAATTTTTAACGACAGGTTGGCATACATAACGATGTGATAGTTTGCCAACACACCTTGACGAAAACTTTTAGGGTAGGGGATGATTTCTTTTTTTTGAGTGGTAGGGCCACTCGGTTGTTAACTCAAATCTCACGCTAAATCGAATAAATCATCCGGCTGGCTTCTTCATATTCGGCTTGTAGGGGATCGGTGGAAAGGAAGAGTTTTTGGTAGGGCTCGTAGAGTTGGATATAACTCCAATTGACGCCACAAAGAATCTTTCGCTCATTTGCCAGCTTTACAAAACGGCCGCGGAACTTCGCACGGGTGGTTTCAGGCGGGTGATGCATTGCATGCTCAATCGTATCGTCACTGACAATTCGTTCGACACGCCCCTCTTTTTCGAGTTTGTAATATAATCCAAGCTCGGGCCGAATATTGTGGTACTGTAGGTCAAGCATCATAACCTTGGCGGAGTTCCACTTGAGTTGTCGGCTTCTCACATAGGTTTCAATCAATTTCTTTTTGATGACCCAGTCGAGCTCTCGGTCAAGCTGCATCGGATCGGTCTCCAAACAGGTCAACACATATTCCCACCGCGCCAAGATCTGATCGGTGATCGGGTCCGATTCTGCCTGCTCGAAATACTGCTTGGCACATTCAAGATACTCCCACTGCATTTCGACCCCTGAAAACCGTTTGCCGTTTTCCAACTCGACTTTTCGGGTGCAGGTAACATCCTCCGAGATCTGCTGAATCGCTTGGACAGAATCGCGCAACGCGAGGCGCTGTTTGATAAAGTTATCTTCGATCATCCGCAAGACGATTGCCGTTGTGCCGATTTTGAGGTAGGTAGCAAACTCCGACATATTGGAGTCGCCGACGATCACGTGCAGCCGTCGATACTTTTCTCGGTCCGCATGCGGCTCATCGCGCGTGTTGATGATTCCCCGCGCTGTTGTGGTTGCAATTGAGATTTCCTCACGGATATGCTGCGCTCGCTGCGAGATTGCGTATCCGCCCCGGTTGGTGGATTTGACCTTCCCTGCCCCGGCAAAGACTTGGCGCGTCACAAAGAAGGGAATCAGTTGCGATGCGAGTTGGCGAAAGCTCACGCGACGATCCATCAGGTAGTTCTCGTGGCAGCCGTATGTGTTGCCGGGTGTATCGGTATTATTCTTGAAAACCGAAATCCGTCCAAGAAAGCCGTCGGCTTGCATCTTTCGCTCTGCTGCAATAGAGAGCCGCTCAATAATCCGCTCGCCGGCTTTATCGTGGCTGACAAGGTCAGACACGTCATCACATTCAGGCGTCGCATATTCGGGGTGGCAACCGATGTCCTGATAAAATCGAGCACCGTTCTCTAGAAAGACGTCTGGATACATTCGTCCAGAGATAATCTCCCGAAAGAGATACATTACTGCATTTTGGATCGACAGCACTTTCCCGCCTCGCCGATCCGAGGTGCAGATAATCCCATATTCGTTTTCTAGGCCATAAATTCTTCGGTTCATGGGCTCAAAATCTCACTCAGTTCATCGGGCAGTAGACGCCTAAATTTGCGCCGATTTCGAGTTTCGTCCAGTACGGCTGCTTCTATTGTTTCAGCCGTCACTTGGTATCGATCCGCCTCATCAGCTTTCGCTTCAATCGATTCAAAAGTTCGTGCCGCGAGCTTCACTGCACCGCTCAAATCCAAGCCGGCACTGTACTCATTTTCGAGGAAGCTTGTGATTTCATCCGCTCTCCCGCCGATGACAGTATATTCACTGTCTTCCCAAAACGTACCATCAAAAGACAGATGATAGATTCTGTTGTTCGATGAAGGATCTTCGCGAATCTCGCACAGGAGAAGTTCCACCTCAAGCGGTTTTACATCCGGTTGCCGATAGATAGCACCAATCTGCTGTGAATACTGATTTGCGAGCCATCTCGCCGTAACATCTTCACGGTTAAAGGTAAACCCTTTGATTTCGGCACCCTGAATCCCTGCATATCGTAGGGCTTCATAATCCGGATAGAGACCAGTCGCTGCGAGTGCGATCCGATCATAGATCTCCGAAATCTTGAAAACCGTTGTCAACGGATTTTCTGCAACCATCAGAATACCATCTCGGTATTCTAGAACAATCACCTCTTTTGCCTTCTCGATCCCCTTCCGAGCAAAATCCTCTTTTTCCTGCATGATCTGCTCGGGCGACACGTAATACGGTGCGGGCATCTACTCCTCCCTCAAATTGCAGGTGTCGATTATCAGTAGTCCTCAAAGCCGCTCAACTGGAAGTCCACTGCGGAGTTTGTCAAGTAGCTCGGTATAGAGTGCCTTGACATCTGCATCCGGTATATCTGAGATTCCCGTCGAATCAATAACCTTAATGGTCGGGTAAATCTCCCGAATAAAATCAGGACCTCCTGTAGCCACATCTTCATCGGCGGCATCCCAGAGCGCTTCGGCAGCTATCTGTAGAACGCCATCGCGAGATATATCGGGGCGATACAGCTTTTTCAGCGTTGCTTGTGCGTCCTTACCACCGGATCCGGTCGCATAGTATTCGCTTTCTTCATATTGCCCCCCGATCGCGTCGTATTTGAAGATCTTCGCTTGTTTCCGTTTGAGGTCGTAACCTACGAAAATCGGAACGACCACCAATCCTTGCAACGCCATAGGCAAATTGGATTTGACCATGTTTGATAAGGAATTGGCTTTGCCGTCTAGGCTTAACGGTGAACCTTCTATCTTTTCATAGAACTCCACCTGAACCTGGAAGAGCTTCGCCATTTCCATAGCGGGTCCAGCGACACCCGCAATCGCGATAGCTGAATAGGTATCCACCTCATAGACTTTCCGGATCCGCCGTTCCCCCACTTGAAATCCCGCCGTCGCCTGACGGTCTCCGGCGATGATAACCCCCTCGTTGTAAACAGCGGCTAATATAGTTGTCCCTTCAAGCAGGTTATCGTAAAGGTCCATCAAACTAGGCGTTGGCACGTGCTGTCCTTTCCAGCTTGCAGTGGGTGAGTCTGGCAGAGGCGTTGTGCCGAACGCCCCTGTACCAAACCTTGATAGGAGTTCTGGCCTTTCCCGTTGCAAGAGCTCAAGGAAATCAGAAGTCCCATGATCCGAGCGGCTAAAGACCACTACTCTCCTCCTCGTTGAATATAATTTTCGACAAATTCTTCTGAGTCTTCTTCCAAGATTTCGTCGATTTCATCAAGGAGTTGATCGAGATCTTCTTTAATCTCTTCGCCCTGCTCTACAACCTCTTGATCCGGTTGAACTTCCTCAGTATCCTGAGTCCGTTTGTCTCTTTGTTCCTGTTGCTTTTCGGCTGGCATGTTGCTTTCCTCCTTCTAGTGGTTGGATGTGAGAATGGCTTGAACCAGTTCTGCAGCCGTGCAGTCTCTCAACAGATCGCCAATCATCTCCTGTGTCCCGAAGTGCGGGCGATCCATTAGGATTTTATCTAGAGAAGAATCGTCGGTACAAAAAATCATTGAATTCCAGCTTGCGCTGTGAACCTCGTTGGGATATTTTTGTAAACACATACCACGAAAATAGGCACGTGTATCAACGGGTGGATTATTAATCGCTTGAACAATCTCCTCATGTTTGAGGAGTCGTTCAACACGTCCATTTTTCAACAACCTCGCATAAAGCCCTCTATTCGGGCGGAGGTCGTGATATTGCAAGTCTAACATCCGACCTTGGTGATCCGAATGGGCTAAACGGTGGCGTCGCAGGTACGCATCAATCAGCCGTTTCTTAATCACCCAATCAAGGTGGCGATCTAGGCTCATCGGATCCTCGTCGAGACGGTCGAGAACAAATTCCCATGTCTTCATCACATCGCGCACCACCTCAGACATATCCGCTGTGGAAAGATGCTTGTGAGCCAACTCAAGATATTCGCGCTGAATCTCAACTGGCGTCCATCTCCGACCATCTTCTAAAGCCAAAGGCTCTTTACAGGAGAGATCACGCGATACCGTTTTGATTGCGGAAACGGGGTCGAAGAGCCTGAACTTATCCGCCACAACGCCCTTTTCGATGAGTTGTAGCACAATTGACGTAATTCCCACCTTCAAGTAGATAGAAAATTCAGACATGTTGGAATCGCCGACGATGACGTGTAGCCGGCGGTATAACATCTCATCAGCGTGTGGTTCATCCCGCGTATTGATAATCGGGCGCGCCACCATTGTGCTCAATCCAACTTCGGTCTCGAAAAAATCAGCACGCTGCGAGATCTGAAAATCCGTTTCCGCTGCGCCATTTTCAGCACCAATCTTACCACTCCCTGTGATGGGCTGTCTCGTCACGAGAAAAGGTGTTAAGCCATCAACGATATCTTGGAAGGGGACACTCCGAGACATCAGATAATTTTCGTGGGCACCGTAGCTGTGACCTTTATAATCGCTGTTGTTCTTATAAATAATAATCTCTTGATCTGTGGGCAACAGCTCTTGGGCAGCCAAACGGCTCAAATCTAATATCAGTTCTCCCGCCTTCTCATATTTGACTAGATCGCGCGCATTGGTGCATTCCGGGGTACAATACTCTGGGTGCGCGTGATCGACGTAGTAACGTCCACCGTTGACAAGGACATCGTTGATGAGACTATTATTTTCCTGATCCGGAATGTCTGTTTCCCCTTCAGAGACGAACCCTCTAGCATCCATCAGGGGACTTTCCTGATCATAGTCCCAAATGATTCCCTTGATCCCACGGTCTTTATAGATATTGACGACAAGCGTTGAAGCCGCAACCGGATCCGGATCTCGCGCATTTTTGACCGAAATTCCATATTCGGTTTCGGTCCCCATAATCGTTGGTACGGTCATAATCTACCTTAGAGGTAAGCGCCACCTTTGACGGTTCTTACGTCCCGTCTTTTCGGCTCTGGCTCGTGGGTCAATGCCTTAATGTTGACGATTCTATCACCCTTCCGTCCCGATATCTTCGCCCAATCGTCGGGATTGGTGGTGTTGGGCAGATCCTCGTTCTCCTTATACTCTTCTTGGATTGCGTTTTCGATGTCATCAAGGGTAATTCCCTTCGCTTTCCCTTCAGAATCGATTAGCCGCTTGATTGCCATCTTCTTAGCACGATCAACGATGTTTTCAATCATCGCACCACTTGAAAAATCTTTGAAGTAGAGGATCTCACGTTCTCCACGATTGTAAGTCACCTCGATGAATTTATTTTCATCGGTGGTCGCATACATCTTCTCGATCGCTTGGCCGGCGAGAGATTGAACCGCTTTTTCCCGATCGCCATCGAATCTTTCCAACACAGAAGGAGCAATCGGTAGGTCAGGCGTCAGGTATATGGAGAAAATATCCTTCGCCTCCTCAGCTTCGGGGCGATCAACCTTGATCTTAATGTCCAATCGGCCGGGACGTAAGACGGCGGGGTCTAGGAGATCTTGGCGGTTGCTCGCGCCAATGACAACTACATCCCTGAGTCCTTCGACGCCATCGATTTCAGCGAGGAATTGGGGCACCACTGTTGACTCCATATCGGATGAAATGCCCATGCCTCTGGATCGGAAAAGCGAATCCATTTCATCAAAGAAGATGATAACCGGAACGCCTTCTTTGGACTTGTCCTTGGCTTTCTGGAAAACTTCTCGAATCTTTCGCTCCGTTTCGCCGACATACTTATTGAGCAGCTCTGGACCCTTGATATTGATAAAATAGCTTTCTACATCCGACCTACCTGTCTGTTCCCGCACTCTGGTTGCTAGACTATTGGCGACAGCCTTGGCAATTAACGTTTTTCCGCAACCGGGGGGACCATAGAGGAGTACGCCTTTCGGAGGCTTTAACTTGAATTCCTTGTATTCATCAGGGTAGAGGTAAGGCGTTTCAATAGCGTCCCGAATCGCCTCAATCTGTTCATTCAATCCACCAATATCCGAATATTTAATGTCTGGCACTTCTTCGAGCAGCAAGTCCTCAACTTCAAGCTTGGGCAGTTTCTCCATAACCATCCCGGTGATTGGGTTCAGCATGACGTTGTCGCCAAACTTAAGTTCCTCCTCGTTAAGCGGATCCGATATTTCAACAACCCGTTCTTCATCGGCGCGTAGATTCACGAGTACACGGTTATCATCGAGCATTTCCTTAACCTTGACCACTTCGCCTTGCCGCTCGAATTCCCTCACGCTCACAACGTTCATCACGCCGTTGACGATGACCTCTTGACCTTTTTGGAGCTGGTCGGCATTAATCTCCGGATCAGAATTAACGCGCCACCTCTTGCCCCCAAGGTCGATATCAAGTGTTCCGTCATCGTTTGATTGAAGAAAGACACCGTAGTTATTCGGTGGAGCACTTAACTGCTCAACCTTCTCTTTCAAGTGTTCCAGCTTCTCTTTCGCTTCTTGGAGGGTGCTGGTCAACTTCCGGTTTCTACGGTGTGCGTGCATTAAGTCACGAGTCATTTCGTAGAGGCGAACTTCAACATCGTCGGAAGGCGCAGCGTTTAAGCGTCTTCTCAGATCATCAATTTCGCTCTCCAACGACTCGATAGTAAATGTTAGCTCGCGAATCTTTCTTTCATAAGAAATTCGCTCGGAGGAAGGTGCGGATAAATTAGCCTGCTCTTGTATTTCCTCAAGGGTGTTTCCTGAATCTGTATTTTCGGATGGATTCTTGATGGTAGCCATAGTAACCTTACCTCGGTATTTATCTTTGAATTAGGGGATGGGGTGCTATCACTACACCAGTGAGAAATAGGACACCATCTCGCCTTATTATCTCCCAAAGGATTTCGCTTTAAAGATCTCAATCCACAACCGATAATTCCTCCGGGTTTTGAGTCGATCAACTTCTATCGTAATCTCACTCCCGGGCGTCACCATACTGCTCAAGAATAGGGTAGATTATAGCATTGGACTATAGTCGTGTCAAGTAAAATATCCTACCGCATCAAGGCTGAAACGTGAGTCCAAGCCTTTATTATACCTGAACCTTACCCCTCTGTGTTGAATACCTCGTGCAGAAATTGAATCGATTGAGGCACTTCCTGATCAAAATCTCTAAAATTGCACTCCACAGAGACCCGTTTATTGTATCCAGCATCAGCAAGACTTCTAGCAAAACGCTGGTAATCGTACTTGCCGCTGCCCGGATAGAGCCGATCGGTGTCTGCGACATGCACATGCACAATCCGCTCTCCTGCACGGACGATCTCATCAAACGCTTCGTCTTCAAGCATCTGGTGATAAAAGTCAACGAGCACTTGGACTTCCGGTTGCATCAATTCATCGGCAAACTGTACTGCCTCAGCGATGCTGTTAATCAGGTTTGTCTCCGAACGGTTCAGGGGTTCTATGGCGATGACAAGCCCGTGTCTTCCAGCGTAATTCGCGGCGACCTCCAAGAACTCAAGGATCTGATTATGCGCCCGCTTGCGAGAGAAACCTTCCGGCACATGCCGTGCATCACCGCTCCCGAACACAATAATTTCACCACCAAGTTCAGCCGCACGCTCGGTCGCGTTATCCAAGTAATTCTCTAATCGAACCTTATCAACATCCGGTCCCGTCACCTCTAGGTCGGCGGGGATAAAGCTATTAAAGCACTCCGCTCGAAGGGAGAAATGGGATACCAAGTCCTTGAACCCCTCGAAGAGGGATTTTGGCGATTCGGGGCAGAGCATTCCCACGCCGAACTCGAAAAAATCACAGCCAGTATCTGACAAGGTTTTAAGGGTTGCCGGTGCTTTCTCCAGTTTTGCTTTGTAGATTGAATCTGTGTCCAATTGCTGAGCATCAACCGTTTGCGAAACGAAGGATGCAAGTCCTGCACAGCAGCTTAGTTTCATCGGCGGGGCTCCTTTATCACGCAGTTTGTCCAATAAGATGATCCCACATTTCCATACGTAACCCGCGTTCCTTGTAGTGATCGGATTGGGAACAGGCACACGCTCGCTCGAAGGAAAATCGACGCATCGACGCGGCAGCCTCCTCTGGATGGTGGTTCCAGCTTGGCGATTTCGGTTCGCTGCCCCGGCTGAAGAGGAACTTGAGCATGTAGCGCGTCTTCGCTCCACGGTTCGCGGCTGCGGCGTGCCAGATGTCGTAGTGGGTAATCGCCACCGTCCCTGCCTTGACAGTGAGAGGGACCTGCTCACGGAAGTTGGCGTAGGTCGCCATGAGGTCGGTCGGAGCATTACGGAAGTGCGTACCGGGCAGAATCACCGTCGGTCCCAGTTCTGCGGGCACATCTTGGGGATAGTACATAGCCAAAACGGTTTGGATGCGATGATGCCGCTTGTTGGTTCCGTCCTGATGCCACGACTGACTCCGTGTACCGGGCGGATTCACATGACAGTGGCGGTGACCATTCATCTGAACATCTTCACCGAGTAGACTCACCAGCGCGCCGTGCACCTTGGGATGGTCGTAGACCTGATAGAGTTTTGGGACTTTGTCCAGAATCCCATCGCCCGGATTGTTGCGCGGGATATCCAACGCCTCAAGTTCCGCATAAATTGACTCGTTGAGACCTTCGGGGAAGTCAGGCTCAACAATATGCGAACCTTGAATGATGAAAGAGATGATTTCGTCGTCGCTCAATAGATATGGTTTGTCAGCCATTGTAAACCTCCAATTTTTGTAGGATAAATTCGTAGCCTAAGATGTCAATTTCTCGGTCATCAAATTCGGTCCGCTGATCCGGAAAGTGGATGACCTGCCAACCGTCTAGGATCGCGTCGTGTACCGTATTATAGGGCCATTCTTGCTCCACCGTCACAATCTCCGTCACTGAGCCCTGCACCGGCTCGTGCAACGCCATTCCGAGGACTTGAGAGCGGATGCCCGGTGTCGCTGCATGGAGATAGAGCAGCCGTTGTCGTGTGTGCGCCCGGTTTGTGTTGATGACCCGATGGAGCCGATCCAGATCTCCCCCCTGAATCCCGCCATCTTCAAGTTTGGCGCGTGCCTCGTCAATCCATCTGTTGATTGCTTCAAAAGGGGTTGGCATAATTTTCTCCTCAATGTTCACCAAACTTAAGCGTTGGTATTCGGCATGGAATCAAAGCCGAGCAGCCGCTTCATCGTCGGCGTCGCACGGGCGATAACGTCTGAGGAAACGATTTTCTGCTGATCTTGCTGCGGCTTCATAAAAGCACGGCAGAAGAAACCAAGCAGGCAGACGCGAGCGTGATCGGTGTGATTGACGGAGGAGGCATGCCACAGGGATCCGTTGATAATCATTACAGAACCTTTCGGACCGGTGATCTGCAATTCGTCGTCATAACTGACACCCGGTTCAGGACGGGCTTCAAGTCTGCGGTGACTACTGGGAACACAACGGGTCGCGCCATTCTCCAACGTAAAATCATCAAGAAACCAAACACTATTGGCAGAAAGCGCAAAGCTCGGACGGGGTGTCGGCATTCCGCTCAAGGGGTGATCGATGTGAAGACCACCATCCGGCGCACCGGGTCCGATAATGTTCACAGTGAACGAACTGAGCGTACAGTCCTCACCGAGCAGATACTCTATCCCGTTGAGCATACGTGGATACTGAATTGCGTTTTCAAACAACTCGTCTTTGTCCACCAGATTCCACACCCGCTGCGCCTTGTCATCCAGATACACATTCTCCCCTAACACCTCTCGCTCCTGCTCAGCGAGAGCCATCGATCGTTGGCGCAGTGCGTCCGCGTGATCGGTTGTGATAGCGTTTTCCAAAAGTACAAAGCCGTGTTCATCAAGGTGAGCTTTTTCTGCGTCTGTAAGCATCAATATCTCCTTATGTCACGTCTACGCATCATGTCCTTCTGTTTCAAGGTTGATGATCCGTATTTACCGGCGGTTCATCGTTATCCATAAAACGCTCAATGGTGTTAATGGTTGCGGGAGATGTTCGGAAGTCAGCAACCCACGGTTCACGGAAATAAACCTGCTTTTCACGCGGCAACCCCGCCATCACTTCGGGCGGAACCCTCAAACGATGCCAATGGGTGGCAAGATGCGCATACGCATGGAGAATCGCAACACGCGGCGTATCCCGTTTCCAGATGGGTCCCGCATGACAGAGGTTCTCCGTAAAAAAGATGGCACTGCCAGCAGGACATTCATAACGCACCAAAAACTCGCTCTCTTTCCCGTCCTCCCACGACATATGATCTGGGTGCATCGGGAAGTTTGCCTTGTGGCTGCCGGCGATGAAGCAGGTCGCGCCGTCCTCTTTTTTGACGTCGGTCAGTTCAAAGACGACCCGCACCATCCCCGCGTGAATCCGATCATTCTGGACACGATAGCCGAAGATAGGATCTCCCTGTCCCCGTCCACCGCCGTGCAGTTCACCGTGCGACTCTCCTTTCAATCGCCAAGTCAATCCACAAGCCTCCAGTCGGACATCGGGACCGATGATTTCGTGCAGCACCTCAATTACTTTTGGGTGATCGATCAACAAACTTGCGGCACCTCCCGGAATTGCTCGATGCTCTGGCAGTAGGGACTCAGGATTGTGCCGAATGTGGTCGGCTTGGTCGACGATTGCAGCGACTTCGTCGGGCGTCAAAATCGCCGGGCGGACTAAAAAGCCGGTTAAGTCAAACCGGAAACGTTCCTCTTCGGTCATTGCCATATCACTTCCTCCATATGTCGGGTTCAGGGACGACTATCGGTATTTACCGATGGCTCATCATTGTCGATAAAACGTTCCATTGTATTGTGAGTCGCCGGGCGGGTACGGAAATCAGCAATCCACGGCTCACGAAAATATGCTTGCTTTTCTCGCGGCAGTCCGGCTATCACTTCAGGTGGAATCGTCAGCCGATGCCAATGGGTTGCAAGATGGGCGTAAGCGTTGAGTACCGTTACGCGCGGTTCTTCCCGTTGCCACGCAGGTCCAGCGTGACAGAGGTTTTCCGTGAAAAAGACCGCACTACCGGCTGGGCAGTCGTAGCTCATCAAGAACGGGCTCCGCTTTCCAGGTTCCAACGACATATGATCCGGATGCATCGGGAAATTCGCCTTGTGGCTGCCGACGATGAAATGGGTCCCGCCATCCTCCTTGCCGACATCGGTCAGTTCAAAGACAACGCGCACCATCCCCGCATGAATCCGTCCATACCTGACACGATAGCCAAAAATGGGGTCTGCCTGTTGGGGTCCGCCACCATGAAGATCGCCGTGCGCTTCCCCTTTTCGACGCCAGACACAGTAGCTATTCTCAAGCCGAATATCGGGACCGATAATTTCGTGCAGCACGTCAATGACCTTTGGGTGATCAATTAGCACACTCGACGGACCGCTCGGCACAGCGCGATGTTCTGGCGGTAATGATTCTGCATCGTGGCGGATATGGTATATCTGATCTCTAATCGCAGTAATCTCCTCCGGCGTAAGGATAGCCGGACGTATCAGGAAGCCGGTCAGATCGAAACGGAAACGTTCCTCTTCAGTCAACCCCATAGTTCTCTCCTCCATGTAAATCAGTTGATTCAGTAATCAGTATCTCAATCTCGATGACGAAGGTTTCTAGTTCATGAATAGCCCGCTGCCTTCCGTTCTTATCGAAGGGTCCCTCAAGGAGCTTGGCGTATCTCTCAAGAAAGTTGGGCGGTAGTACCCCCAGCTTTTCGTATTCAATCTCGGATCGTTTGACAGCTGGATCATATTTCTCATTAACAGCGAACAGAAGGGTGCCAAGTGCATCGCGCATTCTATGAAAAAAGAAATGGAAAAATGTAAGACCAAACCCCCTCTGGGCACCGTCTTTAAGTTCCGCAAGGCAATCTTTTAGGGTGTATAGACTATCTGAAATCAACTGCTGCTTGAGTCGAGCCGGATAAGGATAGAGACAACCGATAAGATTGCTCAAGAACGAGCAGGGATCATATAGAATGATTCCGTTCTCCAAAAGCCCAAGCATCGTATACGGGCGGAATTTTTGCTCAAGAATAGATGTCGCTCCCTCCTGTGTAACCCGCCTGACAACGGTTCTAATCCAGTCCACCGTGTTGTACGAAATCTCAAAGGTATTCTCGTTCACACGGAGATGATCGCCTTGTGGGGACCATTGGGAATCCCACCCCACGGCGGTATTGCTCTCCTCAAAGTGAGTTACCCCTTGAACACTCTCCAAGGCTCGCCGCCTCTCCGAGGCCGAAACAACCTCAGGCTCGCAGAACACGAAAAGATCCAGATCCGAGTATTCATCAAAGGTGCCCATCGCATACGAGCCGAAGGACAAAATCGCCTGCACACCTTCCAATCTCGCGAGCCTCTCGACGACAGGGGCAGTTTTGTTGTGGACGAGATCGATTGATTTCATTTTCCACTTATAGTAGATTTTAGAATTACTTAGACACTCCTAATGCACAACCAACCCCCTAAATCCCCCAACTCCCCTGACAAGGGGAGAAGATAAGAGGGGAGCTTCTCCCTTGTCTTTCCCCTCTTATCAGAGGGGTTCAGGGGGACTTTGGAAACTTCGTAAAGGTCAGAGTATTGGTAGATGTCTACTTATTTCTCTTACTCACCATAATAGCATTCCTTTTACCCTTCGGTGTAGGGACGGAAGCCTCGAACCATCAACCCACGCTGCTCATTCGTTTTCTTCGCTTCGGCAGCGCGTTTCTCTGCTTCTGCACGCTTTGCGGTGGTGGTCCCGCCAATAACAACGTAATCGTCCACCCGGCGGTAACGGTTAATGAACACTGGGCGCGGCTTGTCCGAATGATTCTGCTTGGAGCCGTGAATCATCTTGACGTGGAAAAAGATGGAGTCTCCTGCCTCACCAATAATCGGTAGCGCTCGCTCCCAGGGCCATTCATCATCATCTAAGCCGAGATGCGAAAAGGTATCAATATGCTTGAGTTGACCGAGCCTGTGTGAGCCGGGGACGACATGCAGCGCACCATTTACCAGATCCGTATCCACCACATAATTCAGAATCCCCACAGGACCTTCGTAGCGGTGCTCAAAGTAGGCAGAATCCTGATGCAGATGTTTCGGATGTCCGCCGACCGGCTCTTTATAAAGGCACTGCCCATTCCCGTACACCTCGACATTCTCCCCCAGAACCGCCTCAGCAATATCTAACGCACGTCCATCCAGTGCGGAACGGAAAAACGCAGCGCTGGTAAAATAGTTGATTGCCAAGACCATGATCTGTTTATCACGGGGATAGCCGGGCGGTGCGGGCAGAAACAGGGTCCCGTTTGGCGTTCGCCAACCCTCCACAATTCTCTCCGCGTCATCAAGTGAAGCGATTGACTCAGCGGCAGCCGCCTCAATATCACGGTGAATTTCATCAATGTATGGTTTCATTAATCCTCGGACGACAAGCGCACCATGCTTCTTAAATGCTTCCGCAGCCGCTTGGGGGTTTAGGTCGTCCGCAAATACCTCAATATCTTCAACTGTTACCGTCGAGTCTGTTGCCATAGATGGATCTCCATGTCGAAATAAGGATGCTATTATCGGATCAAGAGGATAGCATACCTATCCCAATTTGTCAAACGTCAATAGAACCTAACAAAATCTAACACTTTTTACAAAAATTCTATGAAATCTCAGGCGCGCGTCGAATTGGGAACATCAAAATGTCAACGCGCCCTAGCAACTTAGATTATTATACCAATTCCGTATTGAGATGTGTTAAAAATAAAAAGCGTTGCTTTTTAACCTCATGTTGTGGTATTTTGATCGCCCCGGACGTAGTTCGACGATTCATCGTCCATTTTCCGAAAAAAAGGAGTTTCTCATTGATTATCAAATCTATCCGCAAGGTTATTGAAGCAGCTCGTAGAATAATTGACACTCTGCTTAATCGAGGGAGCAAAGCACCGAATAATGTCTTAGATAAGCTTTCAGACCCACGCCTAGCGTTGAAGGAACATTTCGGGTATGACGATTTCCGCGCAGGTCAGCGTGAGGTTGTTGAGAAACTCCTATCCGGCAAGAATCTGCTCGGTGCTTTCCCAACTGCGTTTGGAAAATCCATCTGTTATCAGTTGCCGGGTCTGATGTTACCGGGCCTTACGGTGGTTATTTCGCCGTTAATCTCATTGATGAAAGATCAGGTGGACACCTTGCAAGGGAAGGGGATTGACTTCGCAGGCTTACTGAATAGCAGTTTGACCCCTGAAGAATACCAACAGGAACTAAAACGACTAGCGGACGGTGAGATCAAGTTGTTGTACGTGTCGCCCGAACGGTTCCGTAGCCATCGATTCTTGAATACCTTAAGATCCCATAAGGTTTCGCTGTTCGTGGTTGATGAGGCGCACTGCATTTCTCAGTGGGGACACGATTTTCGACCGGATTATCTTGCGCTTCGGACTGCTATCCAAGCGGTTCAGCCCTATGCTGCCGCACTATTCACAGCGACCGCGACACCGGAGGTGCGGGAGGACATTATAAACCAACTCCAGGTTGCGAAGTGTGAGACGTTAATCCAGAGTGTAGAACGTCCCAATCTAAAGTTTAGTGTCTGCGAGGTGCCGGGCGAACCGGAGAAATATCAGTTACTGACAAAGCAGTTGGAACAGCTTACCGGGAAAGGGATTGTGTATGCCGGCACTCGGCGGCAGACCGAGGAGATTGCGGAGTATCTCAAGGGGCAGGAATACCGTGTCGATTTCTATCATGGTGCTCGCGAGGAATCGGAACGGACGCGGGTGCAGGACGCGTTTTTCGACGATACAGAGACTGGCATCGAAATCGTGGTTGCGACCAACGCATTCGGGATGGGGATTGATAAGCCCGATATCCGGTATGTTATCCATTGGACGATTGCGGGGTCGCTCGAACATTATTATCAAGAAGCGGGACGTGCAGGGCGGGACGGTGAGGAGTCGCAGTGTATCCTGTTCTTCTGTTCAGGCGACCGGCGTTTGCAGGAATATTTTATGGAGGAGAGTGCACCGAACAGGCTAGACCTCTTAAAATTGCTAAAGCTAATCGAAGGTTCGCCACCGGTTGGCAAGTTCCGGATGGTCAAAGCGCAGGGGATGGAGGCCGCAAGTGGCGTTGAGGAAAACAAAATTCGAGTGGGGATTGGTTATCTCGAAAAACTCGGTTTTCTCCAGAGGCTGTCCAACATTCCATCTAGTATATCTGTGAATCTTATCAAGGATTCAAACGGTAGGTCGAGGGTACTGGACGGTCTACGGGATCAGTCAAAGATTCGAGTCATAGATTTCTGCCAAAAACATAATCTACACCCAAACGAATTGATAGAGGAGTTGACCGACCTGCAAAGTGATGGATATTTAAGATATGCCGGTGCAGAGGATACGATGCTAGCTGAGTTGTATCATGGAAGCAGGCTACTTGAGAACATCTCGGAGGACAAGATAGGTAGGAAAGAGTATATCCAAAACAAACGGCATCAGCTCGATCAGATGATTCGCTATGCGAGAACGGATAAGTGTCGGGGTCAGGTAGTGCGTCAGTATTTCGGGGAACGGGTCGATAGCGATTATCGCTGCAATATCTGTGACATTTGTGATTCGAGTCTCCTTGATGCTTACAATTCGCTTATCGAAGAAAATCAGTAGTGTTATCTGTGGTGGGTATCGGATCGTGGCGTACTAGAGTCAGTCGAAGGCATTGTACTGGGAGGGCAGAAACGGGTTGGATGGGCAAGTAGCAAGTGGGATTTACTTACACCCCAACAGCGGGGCGATAAAGCAAAGCCTCAGTCATTTCAGGGCACTTTGTGAAATATCAAAAAGAGCAGTGGACTGTTACTCGATTTCGTGGTATTCTGATTGCCGTGGACGTGATTCATCGCCCATTGGTCAAGATACGCCATGAATGGTGCAACTACAACGGACGCTCAACGAATCGAGAAGCTACAACTCCCCGCTGACAAGGGGCAAGAAGGGCTGTCAGGGCAGAAACGCCTTTCACACACATCTTTGTTTGTCCTCAAAAAACAAGCATAGCGAACACTTTTTTTGTTTCACCGGGTATTCTATAAGGACATCAAAAAGGGAATAAAACGATATAATGATTAAACCGTTAGGAGATAAACACCCTAAAGGAAATTCATGAATCTTCAAAAGGCAACTTAGGTTATTGGCAACTTAGGTTATGAATCGCAAATCAAAAAGGAGGCATCCAATGAAATTCAACCTGTTTTTTAATCCAAACCTTTGGCATCATCTTATCAACCGTTCTGCTCCTATCATTTTCCTTTTTGGGTTTATGAAAACGCTACTGTGGAATCAAAAATGCCTTGTCTTGATTTTAATGGCTGTCTTGTTGACTTTTGGCATGCAGGACATGACTTATGGGCAAATCTGCCAAACCGGTATGATTATTGAACCGGGCAAGAGTTGTACTCTTCCCAACGGCACAGACACATTCTCTGTTGACGCCTCAGGGAGAGGTAGCCTTGAGTATGGGTTTATCACCGTTGAAGGAGGGATTCATATCAGGTCCCGTAAGCTTACTCTTGTTGCTAGTAAGCAAGCCGATGGATCCTGGGAAATAGAGGAAGTTGAAGGTGCCAAACCGACAGAGATAGTCACGGAAGTATTCGATCCCGGAAGTCCACCGATATACTGGACGGACGCGGACACAGCTAAAATCCAGCGTGCAAACCTCCACGGCACAGATGTACAAGACCTTATTACAACGGGATTGGGTTGGCCATCGGCTATCGCCTTAGATGTGGCAGGCGGGAAGATGTACTGGACAGACTGGCGCACACGCAGCATACAACGTGCGAACCTTGATGGAACAGACGTACAAGACCTCGTCACCGGATTGGATACACCAACTGGTATCGCCTTAGATGTGGCGGGCGGAAAGATGTACTGGACAGACTGGAGTGCGCAAAAAATTCAGCGTGCAAACTTGGACGGCACAGACGTACAAGACCTCGTCACAACGGAATTGGATTGGCCATTGGCTATCGCTTTAGATGTGGCAGGCGGAAAAATGTATTGGATAGACTGGGGAACGGACAAAATTCAGCGTGCAAACTTGGACGGCACAAACATACAAGACCTCGTCACAACGGAATATCTGCCGGCCGGTATCGCCTTAGATGTGGCGGGCGGAAAGATGTACTGGACGGACAGGATCTCGCAAAAAATCCAACGTGCGAACCTAGACGGCACAGACGTACAAGACCTCGTCACAACGGGACCGGGTGGCCCATCGGCAATCACCTTAGATGTGGCAGGCGGAAAGATGTACTGGACGTATTGGGAAGATAACCTTACCACGTACGCCGGTAAAATCCAACGTGCGAACCTTGATGGCACAAACATACAAGACATTTTCACCGGATTGGGAGAACCATCAGGTATTGCCCTTGGCATCTTCTCACCAATAAGCCAAGATGTGAACCGTGATGGGGGCGTGAATATCTTAGATTTAGTGTATGTTGGACAACATTACGGAGAGACCGGTCAAAGTCCGGCGGATATCAACGGCGATCAGGTTGTCAATATTGAGGATCTTATCCTCGTTGCAGGAGCGTTAGGTAATGGAGTTACTGCACCCGCCGCACGTTCACAGACACTCAATTGGCTCACAGCAGAAGATGTGAAACAATGGCTGACTGAAGCCAAGCTATCAGGAAAGAAATCTCCCGCTTACCAGCGAGGGATTCTGATGTTGGAATACCTCTTAGCGATGTTGGCACCGAAAGAGACGGCATTGTTACCTAACTACCCCAACCCATTCAATCCTGAGACGTGGATACCGTACCATCTCGCTCACGCCGCCGATGTAATGCTCACGATTTATGACACAAAAGGCGTGTTGGTGCATCGGTTGGATTTAGGGTATCAGATGGCAGGGTTCTACACGGACCGGACCAAGGCGGCGTATTGGGATGGCCGCAACGCAAACGGGGAATCGATCGCAAGTGGGGTCTATTTCTACCAGTTGCAGGCGGAGGACTATTCCGCGATACGGCGGATGGTGATCGTCAAGTAAGGGAGAGTTTAATCTCCTCCCAAGCACCCATTTGTAGTCGGGCGATTCATCGCCATCGGAACACCCCATGAATAGCGCGATAAAGATTTTGAAGCGACTGCTTTAACGGAAAAGTGGGGAATGGGTAGGAAATTTATCTTCAAGATGAGCGGGGAGTTTTCAGTTTTTCGAGATATTCCGCTGTGCGCTTAATCTCTCGACGCGCAGCGTCATCGGCTTTGCGTTTTGCTGCTTTTTTATCGTTGTACTCAAGTCCCCATGAACCTTTTCTGAGACGTTTGAGGGTAAATTCTCCACCTGCCTGTCTATTCACGTAGTCAAGCAGGTTTCGCAAGGTCCAGTAAACATCTGTTGCAGCGTATTGGAGATCGCTGTCAGCCCCTTGAGACCCGATAAAATCTAGGGCAAGCTTTGCCAATTCAACGACCTCTTTTGCGGTGTAGCTCTTGTCACTATCTAACTGAATTGTCGCCATCGCTCTGACCCGTGGAGGTTATGTGCCGACCTTGATTGTGGGCATTTTCGCCGGCTGTGCATCAAAGCGGATGTCTGGCTTTGTGCTATTGCGGACCTGGATGAGTTGCGCAGCGATGCTCACGGCAATCTCCGGCACAGTTTTGGAGTTGATATCCAATCCAATTGGTGCATACACTTGCGCTAGTCTTTCTTCGGGGATACCCATTTCCCTCAAATCATCGTAGATCAACTTAATCTTCCGACGGCTGCCAATCAGACCAATATAACGTGCATTTGACTCAATGACGCTGTGGAGTGCATCCTCATCGTGCTGGTGTCCCCGTGTGACAATGACGGCGTAAGTCAGATGGTCAACGGGATACTTACGCAACTCCTCCGCAATATCACCGATGATGATCTGGTCGGCTTCGGGGAGCCGTTCTTCAGAAGCAAAATCAGCACGGTCATCAACGATTGCGATATCAAAACCGAGCCATTTTCCAAGATGACACAGGGCTTGCCCAACATGTCCTGCGCCGGCAATGAGCAGTGTGGGACGTGGCTGCACCGCATCCATAAAGACCCAAACCGCCCCCTCCTGCCACCGAAACACGCCGGGCGCATCCTTCTCTAGGACCTCCATCAGTTCATCTTGGATTGCCGTCTCTAAAGTCGCATCTCCTAACGAACTGACCCTTTCGCCATTAGCCGCGAACAACATCTTCGCGCCGACTTGGATATGGTCTACCTCACTTTTAACGACCGTCGTAGAAATAAGGGGGATTTTTGCCTCTGAGAGTTCCTGCAATCGGGTTAATATAAACGACTCCTCTTTGGTTGTGGGAAGGTCAATGAAAATTTTCATATTCCCACCGCAGATGAGACCATCGTCCCATCCGTAGTCGCTGTCTAACTGAAAATCGAGCAGACGTGGGACGCCGCCCTGCATCAACCCGATTGCCTGTCGCCGCGCCTCTGCCTCTACGCATCCGCCGCCGAGCGTCCCGACATTGCGCAGATCTGGTAAAATTAGCAATTTGGCCCCCGGCTTTTGTGGCGTGGATCCCTTCGTTTCTACGACTGTACAGTAGGCACCAATATCTTCGGACTCTATTAGTTCAATGACTTTTTGATATATATATCTCATTTTTCCCCCTCGCACCAGGTCAGCTAAAATAACCGTTGTTCTTTAACGCTCTTGGTTGCCAATTGGGTGAATTGTTCGCGTTGGCTGTCAGTCAAATCGAGTTGAAGAATCGATTTAGCCCCATCCCGGCCAATCTGCGTCGGAACATTGAGGTAAACTCGCGTCGTGCTCGATTGAATCAGGGAACTAACGCACATGATTCGCTGCTGATCCAAGGCAATTGCTGTGACAATTTGCGAAATCCAAGCAGCCAGCGTATATGGCGCATCTACAGTGTTAGATTTCTTATGTGTATCCTGTGCCGCCTGCATCAACGCCTCAATCTCGCTCGCGCCTAATAACTCCTCTAGCGGTATACCATTCACACGGCAGTATTGCGGAAGTGGGTGGATTGTCTCATCATTCCCGATGGCAAGAACCGTGACATCTTGCACAGAAAAGCTCAACTGATGGGCAATTTGGCTTTTCAGATACGCGCGCCCTATCCCACCAGACAGTCCGATGACTTGGCTTGCCTCCGCCTCAAGCTCACGATACACGTAAGAAGCGAGAGCACATGCCGGAGGCATCGCGACGATAACGCGTGCTTTCGGCGCATAGTGTTTTATATATCGAGCAAAATGTTGCGCTAGCGAGGCATTTGCTCGGCGTTGCGTTTGAATGGAGCGTGATGCACGGGGAAGTAGAATCACAACCTGAGAATCTGCCAACGCTGCCTGCTCTTGAGTCACACGCAATTCAGTGTCTGCTCCTCCGATTGCAATGGCTTGTTTCAAGTCTTGCAGGGTATCGCGGAGTGGTCCTGGCGTATCTTCTACCCAAACGACTTCGGAGAAGAGGTTTAGGCGACAAATTGTTGATGCAACAGGAGCAATACAACTTCCCCCTCCGAGGAGGCTTATCTTCATTTCAATGGTAACCATCCAACAGTTGGGGCTTGCAAGCCTTAGTAAGCGGGTTCACAAAAGCGTTTCAGCGAGCGTCTGGAAGTTTTCTTCTAGCAATTCGCGTTGCTTATCCATTTCAGATTCAGAAGCAAGCTTTGCTTCTAATAACCGCTCGTAACGTTCAACGTACTCCAGGAGTGCCTCAACTTCCTTTTCGTAACAGATTATTGAGGATAATACTTTCTCTTTAATCAGGATTGGCAGCTCTGTCTCTGTTATCTGTGTCAGTTCCCATCGCCATAACTTTTCAGAAATGTAGTCTGCGTATCGTTCCAGCGAATCGCCCTCATAACCGGCGTCTTGCAGGACTCTTAACTCTAGAAGTAGGTCCACGGCGATATTAAACACATTCACCGAAGCGTTCTCTGCATCGGTTGGGTCAAGGAAAATCCGTCTTAGCTTCGTCAATGCGCGTCCGGTGGTGGAGATAGGCAACTTATTTTCAAACAAAAATGCCCGCAAGTTCGGATACTCATCAGGAGATTTCACGTCCTCCAACCATGTATCCTCAATGGGCGGGAGCGATTGCAGGTCAAAATTCAGCACCTGATGCTCTCGTATCTCATTGATTTTCTGAGAATGGGGCTGTATTGCTGTCTCTAGCAGCGTTAATGGTGCATTAGCATAAGAATTCAGGAACTCAATTAGTTCGGCGATCTTCGGTTTTTCCTCTTCAATCGCCGCTATCACTTTTGCAGCAGATGCGGGGGATTGCCCCTTTTTCCGCCCTTTTTTCGCTTTGCCTCGCTTCTTCTGAGTTTTAGGATTCGTTGCACGCACCAGCTGTTTATCAAGGGTTTGCTGATATGTTAGCAATTCCTCACGAAGCGTACATAGGGTTGTATCGCTATGAATTTGCAGCATGGTAGGCGTACTAATTTCCTGTAACCCACGACCAATTTTCGCTTGTAAGGCGCGATCCAGGTTTCGTTTCAGGGTATTTAGATCTTTCTCATTGCGTATCACAATCTTCCCGCCAAGCACGAGATCTATCAATCTCTTCGTTTCTATCGGTAGGCTGAGATTAATATCAAAAGTTGGCTGGAAATCTTTGCAGAGATATTCACGAACTTCCCCTTCAGTGAGTATTATCCATAACGTCCTATAATACGCTTCATGTCCGCTCCGCTCCTCTGGGGTATTCTGAATCCAACGTTTAATCACAGGGAAATTGTCGTGAAGGCGCGCTAGGACAGTCTCAAACATCTCCTCTGAAATCTCAAATCCTTCAAAAGTATTTCCTCTCCGGAACGAGATGTTACGTGTCCCTGAATTTCCTCCTGAAGCAGAGGGCTGCTTAGGCGTCAACAGCACATCGGACAGCGGCTTGAGAATGGCTTCAAATTGTTGCTGATGTCTGTTCGCAAAATTCGCAATCTCCAGCAATTCCACCCATAAGCTGCGAGTCCTTTCCGTCTGCTTCAAATGGATCGACGGATTCAAAGCAATCAGGTGGAGCCGATCGCGTACGGTTTTGTCTGTCCACTCCGGCAAGCGAATTTCATCGAGAAGTTCACCTTCCTCAAGCACCATTAGTTCAATTGTACCGAGCAGCTCAGTTTCGATAAAGTGCTTCTCAAATACAAGGTCGTAGAACAGTCCAATGGCTTGATCTAGCACTTGATTCGCCAATTTGTAACCAGATAGGATGAGATGCTTGATAGTGGTTTGACGCGAATCCTGCAGCTGCCATATCTCGATGATTGAATCAATACTGCTCTTAAGCGACTCTTTTCTTGATTCTACATCATCTTCATCTAGGTGTTCACCGATATATTTGCCAAAAAAATCGCTGAATTCAAATAGCTGATTCCGCAGCTCATTAATTGCCAAATCATCCCAGACCCTTTCATAAATCCGTTGACCCGGCTGGAGCGTGAGTGCCTGAAGCCGACTATCAATACGTGCTTGGAAATTGGTCATGATTTCGTGTGCACGCTGATTCGCCTGCGAGACGTACTCATCGATGATTGAGGAGGCTTCAGTAACTGCCTCGCGAATGGCTTCGTGGTCACCGTTGAGTGTAGTAACAAGGAATTCGATACTGTCCGGAGAAAGCGGATTATAGACAGCCGCCGTTGGAAACACCGCTATCGGTTTCACGCCTTGTACAGGGTGAGGCGATTTGCGCTGCCCCTCCTCTTCCTGCGTCGGCTCACCTTGGAGATACTCACTAAGCCTTAAACAGTAATTAATATCGAGCAAATCGGGGTAGTGCTTGATATGTGTACGATGAGTGACCAAAAGTCGATCGTAGTCACCTTGGGCGCAAGAATCAAGCAGTTCATCTTCGTTCAGATGCACCCCATGAATGTTTGTTTGCTCTGGAATGATTACTTTCGCTAAGCCGGGTGCAGTTTCTTCAGAGGATGCGAGGATATAGCCGCCGGTCTTGACAGCAGTTGGTATGGTGAACTCAACCTTCAAAACCTCTTGTACCATCTCTGACAACGTGAGGGAATTGCCTAGATGTACGGTGGTGATATCTTTGAGAACCCCATCGGCGAAGTCCGTCACCTGACGTGTGTTACGTTCTAGTTCCTGCACACTCTTGCGGACACGGTCATGGTCATCTTTTGCTTCCGCTGCAACTTTGACCTCGTCAATCCAAGAGATCCAAGCGCCGGGTCGCGGCTTCATTTTGAGTGTGAGTTTTCCGTCCTCTGAGTCGAATCCGGGGAGAATCTGCCCTTCGGACGATTTCTTCGGCGTCCAAATGAGCAAGTATTTGTCATTCTTGGTGCCGAGCCCCATCCCAAAGGTGTCACCCCAACTCATCCGTCCTTCAACACTCGCTTTTATCTTATCCGTTAAAATAAAAAGAGAATCTGAACTAAAGTTTAGGGATAGGTCGCGAATTTGATTCGATTGATCCTTATCCAAAGTTATTTCCTAACGTATTTCTAAAAAAATGGGCAATACTTTCCCGTACTGCGCCTCAGAGGTATGGGAAGCCTTGCCCTAAAAGCTCATGTCGAGATGTGCATATTTTCCATTTACGTATCTGACAAAAATTTGTGCACATTCTGTCGAGTGGAGCGTATTCCACCACACAATTGATGAGCAGCCCCATCCGAGATAGGCTATTTTGGGGTATTTACGAATCCGGCTGAAGCCCTTGCTGGGTAATGTCATTATTAGCTATCAACATCTCTCGATCAAAGATGAAATCTTTCCGCGAACCGCCCAGAACTTCACCGTCTTTCTGCCTTTCCCTAAAATATTGAGGGAGCGTAAGCCCAGTCATATGGATCGCATCCTCTGGACACGCTTCAACACAGTATCCACAGAAGATGCAGCGCAACATATTGATTTCAAAAACTTCCGGGTATTTTTCGCGTTGATAACCTTCTTTTGTTTTCCAGCCTTCAGGTGCGGGACCACCCTTAATGGTGATACAATCTGCCGGACAGGCTGTTGCACACATAAAGCAGGCAACGCATTTGACATTGCCTTCGGAATCTAATGGCAGCTTATGGAGGCCACGATAGCGTTCATTGCGTTCGTCAACACTACGTGGATCTTCGGGATATTGATAAGTAAACTTCCTCTTGGGAATATGTTTCAGTGTCGTGAGCATACCTTTGATAAGCCCAGGAAGATAAAGCCTGTCCCAAAACGACATTTCTTCATTTACTTTCATAGAACAGCACCGCGGCTTTAATGATTGAGCGAAAAACCATTACTGGAAAGCCGTTCTCCTTTCGGCAATAAAATTTAAATCGAATAGTAGCACAATTTCAATATTAATGCAACAACTATTTTTTTATTAGGACTTACGCAATTTTCATCTGAATAGCGGGCTTCAATATATTGACGACCTCATAGGTTTGTCCTTTCATGGGTTGTGTTGCTTGAGGTGGTCAATAAAGTTCTGGTTCATCTTGCCGATCTCAAGCCTTAAATCACGGATTTCGTTCCGTATTTCCTCTCTCATTTCACTGATATGTTTATCCGTGTTACCCATTCGCTTTTCGAGGTGGCTGATGCGGTAGAACATGATAGCGACGTGTCCAATGAACGCCACGATTGCAAATAGTACGAGAAGTGTGTGCGAGGGGCTCCATGCGGTGAAGTCCATCGTTTTGCTCCTTTTTTATAGGTGAGGCATCTTGTCCGACCTATAGCCCCAGTGGGGCATTATGTTGCTCGGATGATTTCGGGGACTCGGAGATGGATTTTCCAGCCGTAACTCCCCAATATGTCGTCGGGGTCGCTAAGTTCCCAACCTTCTATGGAATCTTCAGTCCATAAAAGTTTGTCCAGATTAGCTTGGTCGAGTTTTTCGTGGCCCAAATCGCCTCTGGCGAACATTTTCATATCTTCGGAAGCGTCCTCCTTTGCGAGCCTTTGGGCGGTTCCCATGTCGGAAGCATCTATTATCGTGGTAGCTAGGGGTGTGTCAATATATTCGATTGTGAGCAGGTATAGGGTTGACATCTATAGCTCCTGTGTGGGTTGTGCCGGGAGCGCGGGGCTCCGGAGTGGTTTACCATCTTATCGCTTGTTGGCCGTTGTCGATACCATTGCGAAAGAATGTTGGCTTATAGGTCGTGAAATCTCCATCCCATGAGAAGGTCATGGATATGGAGTTTAAGCCAATGTGATGGCAATCTTCAATTTTGATGAAGCCTTTTCTCTGGACACGCTATCAAGTCAAGTATGAATGATTAGTTAGTGCTGTTTAGCATCACAAAAAGGGGGCTTAGCTAGCCCTCCGTGCCGTAAATTGTCCAAACTTTAGTATAATAAAAGAAAAGCGATAATTGAATTTATATGGTCGGATGTCAAAGTCCTACGCAGCATGAAAAAGGACACGATTTTTGCAATTGAGGTGTGTAAGTCCTATAATTGTCTCCTCATCGGTGGCAAACCTTTCACATCAATTACGAATGTGGCACTGCAATACCACCTCGACATGGGCTGAATAGCAGTTACTCTGACAAATACTCCTTTTTCAACCCTTCCGGAAACCCATAGGGCGTACCAGTTCGGGGTACAGGTAATGGAAAGCTCTGACCCCCTAAGTTTTGGAATATCTCATGTTTACCACATAACCATAGAAAAATCTCTGCCACCTTCACTGCACTTCGGAATTGTTCAACAAAGCCAGAGGCAGGGCTCTCATAGTCAGCAGTGGCAAAATCGAAGTTAGGGTCAACCGCCCAATCCCTTTTCGGTGGACTGGTTCTCCAATAAAAATACTTCAATAAATTACGGGTTGCAGTTATAGTTGATGATGGGCGACGATGCCAGATATGATAGACTGTAATGAACACAGAGCCTGCTGACGCATCAGTTGATATTGTGTTCTTGATATTCCCTAAATGCCCCATGAACCTCGACTTCTGCCGTACAAGATGTGTGCCGGGTACAAGTTGCGTCGGTCCCATCTCTATGGGTGTATCCTGTGGATAATAGAACACCTGAAGGAAGTTTAACTCATGGGTATAGTTGTAGTTCCCATCAATATGCCACCCCCCAACTGATGTGATAGGGCATTCAACACGATGGTTCACCATCTGGACAGGCAGATGGAAATCTTTGCCCAACAATGACCGCACAGCACCTGCAACTTCAGTATTCTTCATCACCCCTTCAACAAACCATTCCTCATATAAGATGTCATTCATATAGAGCAGGTCAGGATTTGCATCACAATACTTCAGCACACGCTGGTTGATATCATCAGGAACAACTCCTTCAAGCCTGAGATACCCATTTTTTAGAAACTCAAGCACCTCTGTGTCTGATAAGGTTGGTTTGCAGTTATGCGCGCTAGAGTGAATCAATGTCTGGTCTGAAAGAGTATTCATAACTTAAATCTGCCCATTTCACATCTTTGCCGATGCCGATGAAGTTGTCCCCAAGGGTTCTGATAACATCAGCCTTGATTATAGGAGAGTCATCCTCAATGCGATCTACGCTTCGCTAGACATTACACACCCGGATTCACGGTTTCACATCATCACACTATAATTGGGAGCTTCCTCTGTGATCGCAATATCGTGTGGGTGACTTTCGCGATGACCGCTACTCTGCATCCGAACAAACCGGCTTTCAGCCCGTAATGACTCGATGTCCGGCGTACCACAATATCCCATCGCAGCGCGGAGACCGCCGACCAGCTGATAGACGAAATCGCCCAACCGACCCTTGTAAGGCACCCGTCCTTCGATGCCTTCGGGCACCAGCTTTGCCAAGGATTCACTGCTTTGGGCGTATCGCTCACTACCACGGCGTTCCTTCATAGCGGATAAGGAACCCATGCCCCTATGGATTTTATACGTGCGGCCTTGATAGATGACTGTTTCGCCGGGACTTTCTTCCGTACCCGCGAGCAGGCTCCCTATCATCACCGAACTTGCCCCTGCGCCAATTGCCTTCGCTATATCACCGGAATACCGGATACCGCCATCAGCGATAATTGGAACGCCGTCCTTGTCCGCCTCTTGCGCACAATCGTAAGCGGCGGTAATCTGCGGAATGCCTATTCCTGTGACAACACGGGTTGTACAAATTGACCCTGGACCCATGCCGACCTTAACGGCATCAACACCGGCATCAATCAATTGACGAGTTCCTTCGGCGGTTACAACATTTCCAGCAATCAGTTCCACGTCGGGAAATTCCGCCTTAACTCGACGGACTGCATTGATTACATTCTGATGATGACCATGCGCGGTATCGATCGATAATATGTCAACGTCTGCATCAACCAACAGCCCTACTTTTTCCAAATCCCAAGAAGGACTAATCGCTGCGCCAACTCTCAATCTCCCAGACCCATCCTTGCAAGCCAGCGGATACTTCTCTACCTTGTCGATATCTTTGATCGTAATTAGCCCGCATAGGCGAGACTCCTCATCAACGATTGGGAGCTTTTCCTTCCGAATTTGGTGCAGAATCTGCTTTGCTTTCCCTAGTTCGATCCCAGGCGAAGCTGTGACCAACTGGTCGCTCGGTGTCATCAGTTCAGTTACGGGCAGGTCAACATCTTCTTCATATTTCAGATCGCGATTGGTGATTAGCCCAACGAGGTAGCCCTCTCTAGTCACAATCGGGATACCACCGATGCGGTAACGTGCGGTTAACTCCAGCGCATCACGAACCTTCTTATCGGGGGTTAAGGTAATTGGATCGATAATCATCCCGCTCTCGGATCGTTTAACTTGATCGACTTCATTAACCTGCGTCTCGATCGGACAGTTGTAATGGATTATACCAATGCCACCTTCCCGCGCAAGAGCGATTGCAAGTTCAGATTCTGTAACGGTATCCATTGATGCACTGCAAATCGGAATATTGAGGTGGATACGACGGGTCAGCTGCGTACTGGTATCAACCGCATTCGGCAGAACGTTTGATTCACCGGGGATTAATGAAACATCATCAAATGTCAGTGCTATCTTGGAAAATTTGGGGGATATAGCATCGGAAATTTTTGTGTCCATCGGGAGCGCCTCCTTAATAATGTAGTAAGGTGAATCAAAGATTTTCGTTAAGTGTCGAAGGATAGACAGACAAAGGGTCAGGAAAGAGAATCCTCCACTAAAGATGTTACCATATCAGAAGCGTATTGTCAAAGAAATCACTCTTCCTGCAAATTTGACACACCTACTCAGTTTCCATCTCGCTCTCGAGCCATCTCGTTATCCTCAAACAGGTCACGGGCAATTGTGCCTTGACTTTGTGCCGGTGGAGCAGTGTCGAGAATATGACAGAAGGTGGGAACAACATCAGCGGCATGAATGTAGCCGTGTGAGTCATAATCGCGCTCATACCCTTTTTTGATTCCCGGTCCAGCCAGTAAGAATGTTCCAAAGCTAGAGGAAATGTCTTCGTTTCGGGTGGGGAGGAAGCCACCGTGGTGCGCGCCATACACTTCGGGCGCGCCGACCGCTCCGCCACCGACGATCCCTTTCCACTGACCGTAATAGCCGCTGACGTAGCCGTGGTTCCAGACAAAGATGACATCGCCGCACTGATCGCCCCATTGACCGAGGATATAGGCATCTCGCCTTGGCAGCGCGATGGCAATGGGCGTACGTCCAACCCCTTCATCAACCCAAGTACGGAGTGCCAACAGAAGTTCGCGCTCAATTTCGTCGAACGCCGGTCCCGGTTCAGTGTTGATGTAGATGTCAAAACCTTTGTCATCCTTGAGATAGGCACGGGTATGTTCCCAATCTATGTCCTTTTCCAGCACTTCATCCTGTTCGACACCTTCCGCACCGTCCTTAAGGACAGTGAACCCCTGATCGATGAGATATTTGCGGATGTTAGCGATCCGAATGTCGGGGTAAGCGCCATGGTCGCCGAGAACGCCAACGCAAGTTTCATCGTCGGCAGCCTCCCAGATGCGTCCCAACACCCGGTCGCCAACCTGATACGCCCGACGGAAGTAATCCATCGCTTTGTCTGCGTTGTTCGGGTCGTAGCCCGGACAAACGGGATCTACATCGTTGAGATGGATGTGGTTCAGATAGTCGTAGAGATGCCAATGGCAGATAAAGAAGGAACATCCATGCTCATGCAGTATATGGTTGGCGACATCGGCGAACCAGAGTCCTTGATATTCGCACTCTTCAAGCGCTGTGTCAAAATCCGTCATACCCGATGTATACGGTGTCATAGAGGCGTGTTCCTGATAGGGGCCAAAGCGTTCTATGAGCTCCGCAGCGAGGTCATCCGGGTAGGTGAACCCGTCGGCATAAGTAACCTGTGAACGGTAGAGTTTCAGATTTTTCCCATCGGGTGTGAGCTCCATCAGCTTCAACCGAATTGATGCATCCTGTTTTCGACCATCGATCTGGAAGGGTTCAATCGCCCAATCACTCCATTGGCCGACCGCTGTTTCGGCGATTTTGGCACTACCATCTTTCTCCCGGCAGATCTGTACACAATCATATCCTCTCCCACGACTATCAACCACGAGAAGGTAGAAAGTGTTGACATCACCGCCGAGGCGCGCATGAATTTCGATTATGGACTCAAGGAGCGGTGACTGGCTGGGTGGAAGATTTTCCCAACCGATGGCGGGACGTAAGGCTGGAATTGGTTGGATGCTGCGCTGCGTCCGCCGGACTGCCGTTCCATCATGGTCCATCTCAACGGTAGCGACTTCATCGCTCGTGGTATAGGCTTGACAAGACGCCACCTCATAGTCGGTGCTAGCGTGCCCGGGGTGACCGAACCCGTCCACGACGAAGCCGGATTTGATACCCGACGGATGGGCTGCTGGGTAGTGGACCGCAACGCTTGTTTTACCGGCGCGTTCTAGCGCATTCCAGATCCGCTCGGCATTTGGGGCACGACCATCGAAGCTGTTGATCCGTTTACCGGGAGCGACCTCCACCCGCCAACGGGAGACACCGTGTGTCCCGGTGTGAGCGCCGGTGGAAAGGGTCGCCCAATTCGTCGGCGTCCAGACAGGGAAGGATGGAAAGGTTTGGTTTACCGTGCCATTTTTGAGCATCCTTTCAAAGTTCGGCAAACCCCCTTCAGCGACAAATTTTTTCATCATCGGGACGATAAAGCCATCCATCCCATAGGCGTAGATTTTTTTGGACATAACCATCTCCTTTTTAGAACCCTCGAATCATCGTAAAACTTCACCCTTGATTAACAGGGAAAGCAATCTGAGGGTTGAACGTATTTGTCAAGAATTTATTTGACAGCAAACCAGTTCTTCGCTTGCCGCTATGCAGGCACACCAATCGACGCGTGGATTTGCACAAACTTCCAGGTCCCGTCCTCTTTTTCGAGCACACCCGTCAACCGCACTGCCAATTCTTCGGGGACGCCGAACCATTTGAGTCGCCAAATCTGTCGTGTGTAGAACCACGCAACCTCCTCCCGTTCCTGAAGGTCAAGATGTTCATACTCAATCGCAATATCCGCTGCATTCGCAACAATTCTCTGATAGTAGTCTCTCGCGTTTTCGCCGCCTTCAATATGCTCATCCGGCTCCGTGCCAATTTTCACATAGTGGTCAGCTAACGACATCATCTTGATGAGCTGGTCTGCATCTCCTGTGATGAGTGCATCAAAGTAAGCTTTAACTGTTTGGCAAGCATCCATGACTGTTTTTTTCAAACTTTTGATTAGATTGTTAAAACAACCTCGATTTCGTTTTTTCCCGCTTGTAGGTTGGCACGAACAAATAACAACCGATCGCCTAACCACGTTACTTCCTGTGCATTTGAGGTTGCCAACGTGAGTCCAGCGTGATTCCCCCAGACGGCTAGTCCATAGGGCATCGCTTTTGTAGATTCCACCGTGAACTGCATCCGCAATTGGCTGCGCGAACGAGAGGGACGAAAACCCTCAATTTGCGGTAGGTTGACCTCTGCACCGTTACGCGAATTGACCGGCGGTGAGATGTAGTTTGTTACCCGAATTGGCTCCATCCTGTTTTCTTCAAAGGTCAACTGACATTCGGCATCGTAATAGGCGAGGATTGATTTGTCCGAAGCGGTTGAACCCTTCTCCTCGTCTTCCAACTTGGGATTAGTGAGCAAGAAAGTTGGCTGCGTCTGTTCGCCGATCTCTTGGCAGGCACGAACAGCATCAGAAAGTGACATAATCTGCGTCTCCGATACCTCGCGCACGTGCGCCAAATATGTATCCAACCGATTGAGTTGTTCCGATGTCAGTGATGCGACTTCCACAGCATCAATTCTCTGGATATAAGCCAACCATCGATTCCACTCCGCGTTTGCCGTATAGCAATCGAACATCTGCTGCGCCGTTCCGCCTAACACTTGGGTCTGAACCGTTTCCTCAGACCCAAGAGATGTCTGGGTGGGAAGGAGGGAGGTGTGCGGGATGCCGACAACTCGACTTGTGGACGTGCCACAGAAATTGTGCCGATCTACCGACGGAAAGAAGCAACCAAACGGACAGCCCTCATCCTCTCTATCGTCCCAACCGTATCCCCACAATCCAGCGAAACCGACTTGTGCTAAGGCGTAAAGCAGCACGTGATTTTTCTGGATACCCCCTGCGACAATTGGATTCGCCCACTCGATTGCCCTTTGGAGTCTATCTTTTTCGGACGAGATATAATCTGGCAGCTTTTCGCGCATCGTAACGATATGCTCCGCGGATTGGCTCAAGTCGTCAGAATCGGTTCCTGATCCCCAAATTGGTGCGATGTCAATCATCATCATGACTTCGTCGCCGTGGGATGCGTGCCACTCGGTTAGATCTGTAGCGAAGGCGCGTGCAGAAGCTGCTTCAACACCCCATGTAATGGGAATATCGTGTTTATGGGCAACTTCGGCGAGGCGGCGCATCCCCTGCCTCAACGTCCTTCGATCTTCGGCGATTGCGGTGCTAACAATGGAATAAGTCAACATAAGAAACCAAATAGTATAGGGGCATTGCATCTGTCACAGAAATTAGGCAATCGAGCAATCAAAACCTTGGAGTAAACTCTGTTGTAGCGCGGGCTTCCTAAGTTGTGGGTGATCACAGGTTGGAAACCTGTCTCTACGACTAGATTGCCATTGTCGCACACCAAAGTCATAGTCATACGCAGTAGAAAATAGGACCGGTACGGTTACACCGTAAACCAACTCACCATCGTGGATACGCTGTTTCAAATTTTGCCCTGACAGCCCATTTACCCTCTAATGTTATTGGATAAGGGTCGCGTGAAATCTGCTATGATATTATAAACCCTCTCGAATCTTCCGTCAACGCATTTCTCACTTGAAAATGGACGGATTAAAGATGCCGAAAGGTATAAGCGTCATGTGAGTTCAAACGAGAAAATGAGACATGACCACACGTTGATACCGATGCTTTGTGCGATTATTTCTCTTGAAACTGCCTGATATGTGTGTTACAATCTGAAGTTCCTGAAATCATAAGTTGTGCCAATTGCTTCGTGGATATTATCACCCAACAGATGATGAGGGATATTGTTATGAGAATTCCGAGAAAAGCGTTTCTGAATTTCACAGCTTGGGGACTTTTTCTGTTCTGCATAACAACTGTTGTCTCCGCCCAGACCGCCGCGCAGATTGCCGAAAAAGCGTTAGCGGCTACGGTATATTTAGAGATGACGGACAGAGATGGCCAAACCCTCGGATTTGGCAGCGGTTTCTTCGTTGAGCACAACCAAGTTGCAACTAATTTTCAACTTATCGAAGGTGCAGCAAAAGGCACTGCAACACAGGTCGGCAAAACTACGAAATATACCATCGAAGGCATATCCGCAACTGACGAGCAAAACGACCTTGCTATCCTAGAGATCAAGGGATCTGAGGTTGAACCTCTGCCCCTCGGCGATAGCGATACAGTTAAAACAGGCGAAATGGTTCACCTCGCAGGTAACCCGCAAGGGTTGGAAGGCTCGTTCTCAAATGATACCATCAGTAATGTGAGGGAAAAAGATGCCCAAAAGCGGTTCCAGATGACTGCCCTTATTGCTCCGGGGAACAGTGGGGGACCCGTGCTAAACGAAAAAGGCGAAGCCATCGGGGTCTCTTTCATGGTGCTTGAGGGGGGGCAGAATCTCAATGTTGTCATTCCGTCAAACGATCTCAAGGAGCTGCTCGCTCGGTCAGGAGGAGCGAAGCCTTTGTGGCAGGGCAAACAATCCATATCCGCCGAAACGTATCTCAGGTGGGGCTATGCCAAGTACAGATTAGATCAATATCAAGCTGCCATTGATGATTATGATGCCGCTATCAACCTCAAACCCGATTTCGCCTCTGCCTACTACTTTCGGGGAACTGTGAAGCGATCGTTGGGTCAATACAAGGAGGCGATTGAAGATTACGACACTGCTATTGACCTTAAAAATGATTTTGCTTTCGCCCATTACTTCCGGGGAACAATAAGGAGTGACCTAGGCGAACACTTCATCGCCATTCAGGACTACAACAGGGCGATCGATGCCAAACCCGATTATGCCTTCGCCTACCTCAGACGGGGAGTTGCAAATTACTTACTGGATCGCAATTGGGCGGCAAAGAAGGATTGGGAAACTGCACTGGAACTTGCAGAACAGGCTGGTAATAAACGCCTCAAAGCTCAAACTGAAAAATTTCTTAAGCGAGTTGACTAGCACAGTCACCTGAAGCCCGGTTTATGAAACTAATAAATACAGAAACCTAAGCTCTAAAACTTACTTCATACGACGAGGGAATAGAAACGCTGAGGATAACCGCATAATGAACAGATCATTGAGTGAAGTTGACCCGCAAATTGTCCGGATTATGCTTCAAGATCTGGACCGGCTGCAAAACTGTCTGACATTGATCCCTTCGGAAAATTATGTGAGTCGGGCGGTCATGCAGATGCAAGCAAGTGTCTTGACCAGTAAATACGCCGAAGGAACGCCCGGGGCCCGTTACTACAACGGCTGTGCAGCCGCAGATGGCGTGGAAAGCCTCGCGATTGAGCGAGCAAAGCAGCTTTTCGGTGTTGAGCATGTCAACGTCCAACCGCACGCCGGGAATTTAGCCAATATGGCAGCGTACGAGGCACTGCTTGAGCCGGGCGATACAATTCTGTCAATGAGACTGGATCACGGCGGCCATCTGAGTCATGGACTTCCTCAGAATTTCTCAGGCAAATATTACAACGCAGTGTCTTACGGTGTTGATCCGGAGACGGAACAGATCGACATAAATACGATAGCTGAGCTAGCAAAAGCACATCAGCCCAAGTTGATTATTGTGGGAGGTAGCGCTTACCCGCGCTGGTTCGATTTTGCTCAGTGGCGAGAAGTTGCCGATTCCGTGGGTGCATATCTGATGGCAGACATCGCCCATATTGCGGGTCTCATCGCCGCAGATGTACATCCGGATCCGGTGCCTCACTGCGACGTGATCACCACAACGACTCACAAAACCTTGCGTGGGCCCCGCGGCGCAATTGTCATGTGTCGGGAGGAACTGGCGGAAGCGATTGATCGCGCGGTATTTCCGGGGATACAAGGTGGTCCCTTTATGCACACAATCGCGGCGAAGGCAGTTGCCTTCAAAGAAGCGATGGAGCCCGCCTTCAAAACATATCAGAGCCAAGTTGTGAAAAACGCCAAAGCGCTCGCCGACGGACTGATGAACAACGGCTTTCGCTTGGTAAGCGGCGGCACGGACAATCATCTCATGTTGATTGATTTAACCGCGACATACAAGCAGCTGAGTGGACGACAAGCCGCAGATCACCTTGAGGAAGCGGGAATTATTGTGAACAAAAATACCATCCCGTTGGATAAGCGATCGCCGACCACAACGAGTGGCATCCGTCTTGGCACCCCGATGATAACAGGGCGGGGCATGAAAGAGGGGGAGATGCTGTTAATAGCCGATTTCATAACGGAAACCTTTGAGGGGCGCAGAAGCGCACGAACCAAGCGGGGTGTGAGGGAGAAAGTGCGAGATCTTTGTGGGCAATTCCCAATCTACGAGGATCTGAATCTATGGACATGAGCCAAAATTGAATTACAAAGCCGCTCTCGCTTATATCGATACATTCATCAACTCCGAGCGGAGCCCTGATTTTTCAAGGCAGGCACGCTTTTATAATCTTGAACGTATCTCCCATCTACTAACGCAATTGGGGAATCCACATCGCCAATTGAAGGTCGTCCATGTCGCCGGTAGCAAAGGGAAGGGGTCAACGGCAGCGCTGATTGCTTCAATCCTGACTCACGCGGGCTATAAGACCGGCTTGTTTACACAACCCCACCTGATTTCCCCTCGTGAACGGTGTCGCATCAACTCCCGGCTCATTTCAGAGGAGGAATTTGCGCGATCCGTTGACCGGCTGAAGCCGTCAATTGAGGCAATGGGGGAATTGAAGTCAATTGGGCGTGTCTCATTCTTTGAGATTTATACAGCCCTCGCTTTCTCCTACTTTACGGACAATGCGGTTGACTTCGCAGTTATTGAGGTAGGACTTGGCGGGCGGCTAGATGCAACAAATGTGGTCGATCCGCTTGTAAGCGTTATCACACCGATTAGCTTGGAACACACGGCGATACTTGGAGATACGCACGAAGCGATAGCGAAAGAAAAAGCTGAGATTATAAAATCCAACCGACCAGTTGTATTAGCACCGCAACTCCCTGAAGCGCAAGCGGTATTTGAAGATGTCGCTGCAGATCGGGACGCACCGATAGATGCGGTTGGACGTAATATTCACCTAAAGCGCAAGGACTGGAACATCAGTGGACAGACATTTGACCTTACAACGCAGTCGGGGTTCTATCCGGACCTCTTTTTACCGCTGCTCGGCGAACATCAAGCGACTAATGCAGCAACCGCTGTCGCTTCTATCGAGCGCATCCGTCAGGAAGAATACCGGATTCCCCGAACCAGTATCTATGATGGGTTGAGACAAATTCGTTGGGCAGGGCGAATGCAAGTTGTCGGGCAGTCACCGGCTATTTTACTAGATGGCGCGCATTCCCCAACTTCAGCGGAGGCACTGTGCAAAGCCATCCGTGAGGTTTTTCATTACCGCCGTTTGATTCTTGTGGTGGGCTTGATGCGAGACAAGGATCTGCAAGTTATTGGTCAAATCTTGTGTCCGTTTGCATCAGAAATTATTACAACGCAGGCGTTTGATAACCCTCGTGTCATGCCTGCCGAAGAGATTGCACAGGCATGGTCAGAAATTGGGACGAACTTCCATGTCTGTCCGAGTGTCGGTGAGGCGATACCGTTGGCGCAATCGATCGCCACAACCTCAGATCTTATCTGCATCTCTGGCTCCATCTATATTGTTGGAGAAGCGATGAAGGTACTTGGTATAGATGAAACGTAAAATTGTAGGGCGCAGGTCTTGTGCCTGCCCAAAGAGGGCAACCACAAGTTACTTTGAATCCCGATCTTATCGGGAGGTTGCTCCTACTTTTAAAGGAGATGTTTTATGCTTGAAACAGTTGTAAACCGGCTCCGTAAAAGGAGCCGTGGATGTTTAATATTTCTCGCTTCATTGGTGGGAATGGCAGTCGCAAACTCTGCTTTTGCACAATCGGAATCTCTCCCACCCTTACCCACCGCATGGTGGATTGTCCCGATTGGCTCACTGATCGCTTTGGGGTTTGCAGTTGTCTTCTATAAATCGGTCATGCGACAGGGCGAAGGCACAGAAGTGATGCGAGAAATCGCTCAAGCTGTCCGTGAAGGGGCAATGGCTTACCTGAGACAGCAGTATAAAGTAGTAGCGATCGTTTTTGTTGTGCTATGTGTTATTTTCCTCATCATGGCTTTCGGGTTGAACGCCCAAAACAAGGTTGTGCCCTTTGCATTTTTGACGGGCGGTTTCTTCTCAGGGCTTTGTGGTTTCCTTGGCATGAA
This sequence comes from Candidatus Poribacteria bacterium, assembly GCA_965222805.1. Taxonomy (GTDB): domain Bacteria; phylum Poribacteria; class WGA-4E; order WGA-4E; family PCPOR2b; genus PCPOR2b. The sequence continues at coordinate 6,630,359 of CBDCUX010000005.1, read as the reverse complement.
GACGGCAACAAATGCCTCGGCTCGCACGACGAGCGCAGCGATGGAGGGTCTCAACTCCGGTTTGCGAATCGCCTTCCGCGCCGGTGCCGTGATGGGGTTGGTGGTTGTCGGCTTCGCTCTTTTGGACATCGCTAGTTGGTTTCTAGTTCTTTACTACCTTTTTCCAAAGATTTTTCCGGGCTTTTTGGGCACGAACCCACTGCCCCAGATCACCGTAATCATGCTAAGCTTCGGCATGGGTGCCTCGACACAAGCACTCTTTGCACGTGTTGGAGGCGGTATCTACACCAAAGCGGCTGATGTCGGTGCAGACCTCGTAGGGAAGGTGGAAGCCGGCATCCCTGAAGATGACCCGCGTAACCCCGCCGTGATCGCGGATAATGTCGGTGATAATGTGGGTGATGTAGCGGGGATGGGGGCAGACCTGTACGAGTCTTATGCGGGGTCAATTCTTGCCACGGCTGCACTCGGCGTTGCGGCGGTTGCGGCGCAAGACTACAATAACATCGCGCTTCAGTTAAAATATCTCTCCGCACCGATGATCATTGCAGGGATTGGTGTAATCCTCTCGATCATAGGGATTTACATGGTTCGCACGAAAGAGGGTGCCACGATGCGGCAGTTGATGGGTTCCCTCAACCTCGGCATCAATGGAAGTGCAATCGGTATCGCTATCTTTGCGATTCCGGTATTGTGGATTCTTGACCTGCCGAACAGGTGGCAGATTTGGGGTGCCATTGTGGCAGGCTTGACCGCCGGTCTGATTATCGGTAAGGTGACAGAAATATTTACCTCCCACGATTATAAACCCACACGTGGCATCGCTAAGCAAGCGGAAACGGGACCCGCAACGGTTATCATCGAAGGAATTGCTGTGGGTATGGAATCCACGGCCATCCCTGTGCTAACAGTTATTGCTGCCGTTGCCGTCAGTTTCTATTTGCCGGGTGGAGCTAGCGATACGTTGATGGGGCTCTACGGCGTCGGTATCGCCGCGGTGGGTATGCTCGCAACGCTTGGTATCACGCTTGCAACCGATGCGTATGGACCGATTGCAGACAATGCGGGTGGTAACGCTGAAATGGCTGAACTCGATCCGAGTGTCCGTCAGCGCACAGATCAACTTGACGCACTTGGAAATACGACTGCAGCAACCGGGAAAGGCTTCGCCATCGGCTCAGCTGCATTGACCGCCCTCGCGCTTCTCGCCGCTTATCTTGAGGAGGTTCGATTTGGGCTTATCCACATGGCGCACCAGAATCAACTGGACATCCCCGGCGAAGGCATGGTTGATACCGTCAAGGTCAGCATTGCCCAGTTCATGTCTTATTACAATGTGACCCTGATGAACCCCAAGGTGCTGATTGGTCTGTTCATCGGCGCGGTCATGGCGTTTTACTTCTGCGCCTTAACAATGAAGGCGGTGGGGCGTGCCGCTGGCGCGATGGTGCAGGAGGTGCGTCGTCAATTCCGCGAGCGACCCGGTATCATGAAGCGTGAAGAAAAACCGGACTACGCCCGATGCGTCGCAATCTCGACTGTGGGCGCGCAAAGAGAGATGATTCTTCCATCGCTGATTGCTATTATCGTCCCGGTGGTTGTTGGTTTGGTCTTCAACGTTGCCGGCGTCCTTGGGTTACTTGCCGGCGGTTTGACGACCGGATTCGTGCTTGCAGTGATGATGGCAAATGCCGGCGGTGCGTGGGATAATGCAAAGAAATACATCGAGGGTGGGGAGTATGGCGGTAAAGGTTCTGACAACCATAACGCAACCGTTGTCGGTGATACCGTTGGCGACCCTTTTAAGGACACATCAGGTCCGTCGCTTAACATTCTCATCAAGCTCATGTCGATGGTGTCGGTAGTATTCGCGGGATTGATTGCGAAATACGGCGACGTGATCGGTGGCTTGCTAGGGATGGGATGATGAAACGGTTTCTCATGATCTCGGCAGCCGCTATGGTTTTATCTCTAAGCAGTGGAGTTAATGTAGTAGCGGCTGCTTAACCCAAATAGATTGCCAATACTATGAACGACCAACGCCATAACAGCTGTTAGCTTCATAGAAAAGGAGATTTTGTTAATACAACATGCGATCCGTAAGAGTTGAATGGGAAGGCCGTTTCTCTATTAAGGAAGTATTAAAACTTAATGATCAGGACGATGATTATGGCTTATACCAGATCTATGGTCGCCATATCATCTTTGGGGCGAATTCCCTGCTCTACATTGGAAAGGCGGAGGCTGTGACCTTCAGTCAACGATTTAACCAGCACTGCTCTGAATGGTTGTTGGAGGAGACGGGGGTATCAATTAGAGTCGGTCGAATTGTGAGTGAAGATTATGATGATGATCCGCCAGATTGGCCAGATTGGCGGAAAGTTCTCAGGGATGCTGAAGCGCTTACAATCTACTGGCACTCACCGCCATATAATTCAACAAATATCAACGATTACAAGGGGCAGCATCTAAAAGTTGTGAACAAAGGTGAACGCGGTGCTTTGGTTGCAGAGTACATAAGTGATAAGCGTAAGTCGCAAGTCGAAGAAAATTAACTCCGCTGAAGTAAGACGCCTCCGAAAACAATGAGGCACTCCGTAGGGCGTCAGAGCGATAACGAACCACTAACCTCCAAAGGTTCAAAAAATGTTTAAGAAAATCTTAATTGCAAATCGTGGTGAAATTGCGGTTAGGATTATCCGTGCCTGCCGGGACATGGGTATCAAGACCGTTGCTGTTTATTCGACCGCTGACGAGAATTCACTGCACGTCCAGTATGCGGATGAAGCCTACTGTATCGGACCACCCGCTTCAACGGAAAGCTATCTCAGACCTCCGAACATTATTACCGTTGCGGAACTAACGGACGCTGACGCTGTTCACCCCGGTGCAGGATTTTTATCCGAGGACGCACAATTTGCCGAAATCTGTCAAGCCCACGAACTTACCTTTATCGGCCCAACGGCAGAGAATCTGAGGACAATGGGCGACAAAGCGGAAGCACGGGAAACAATGTCGAAAGCGGGGCTTAGGTTAGTACCAGGAAGCGGCAGCAGCCGTCGGAAGATTCGGCGGAACCTCAGAAAAGGCTTGGTTGAAAGTGCCGAAGAAGCGGTCGAAATCGCAGAAAAGATTGGCTATCCAGTAGGTATCAAGGCGGTTGCTGGCGGCGGTGGACGTGGCATCCGAATCGCGTATGACAGCACCAGCTTGATGGACTTCTTCCACACAGTCAAAGCAGAGGCACAGTCTGCATTTGGCAGCACCGAAGTTTATGTTGAAAAGTGGATTGAGAATGCCCGCCACATTGAAGTCCAGATTTTGGGGGATAACCACGGGAATGTCATCCATCTGGGCGAACGGGAATGTTCCATCCAGCACAAGCACCAAAAGCTGGTTGAGGAAGCCCCTGCTTCATCCCTATCGTCGAAGGCACGTCATGAAATCTGCAAGACCGCCGCGAAAGCAGCGAAATCGATTGGCTATAACAATGCCGGAACCATTGAATTCGTCGTGGACACCGATGAGGAATTTTACTTCTTGGAGATGAACACGCGCATCCAAGTCGAGCATACGGTGACAGAGATGACTACAGGAATTGACCTGCTTAAGGAGCAGATCCGGCTGGCGTGGGGCGAAGAACTTGGATATAGTCAATCAGACATTGAGGTGAGCGGACATGCCATTGAGTGCCGGATTAATGCGTCAGACCCCGCTAACGGTCTCACCCCTTCTCCAGGGACGGTTGAAGCATATCTGCCGCCGGGGGGAATCGGCATCCGCGTGGATGGCTACCTCTATCCCGGCTACGCTGTGCCGCCCTATTACGATTCCTTAGTCGCTAAATTGATTGCCCACGGTAGAGATCGAGCCGAAGCGATTGCGCGCATGAGACGAGCTTTGGATGAATTTACCATTGAAGGGATTAAGACAGCCATCCCACTTCACCGGAAGATTATGGACGATGAACGCTTCCTGAACGCACAGGTCTTTACTAACTTTTTGGATTCAGGGTTTGCTTGGTAAAACCCGCTTTATATTTTTTCACCGCAAACTATAGTGCTACCATCCCACTCCATCACGAGTATAATTCATGCCCACTTCCATTGATGTTGTTTTCACACCAGATCTCCTCCCTTTTTTTGACCTCACCGGCAAAACGGTTGTCGTCGCCGATATTTTGCGTGCGACGACAACCATCACCTTCGCTGTGGCAAACGGTGCAACAGCCATCACGCCTGTCCTAGCCCCAGAGGATGCCTTTCGTCTTGCTGCGGATCAACCGAACACATTGATTGGGGGTGAACGTGGTGGGGTAAAGGTGGAGGGGTTCGACCTTGGGAATTCACCCCGTGAATATACCGAAGCGGTTGTCTCGAACCGGCAAATCGTCTTGACAACGACAAACGGAACACGCACCCTACAAGCCTGCCGCGCTGCTGAGCGCGTTCTCGTTGGATCTTTTCTCAATCTCCGCGCAACTGTCAACCGGTTGGCTCAAGTGGAAGGGGAGCTCGTCTTCGCATGTTCTGGCAGAGAGGGTGGTTTCTGCACGGAAGATACTGCTTTCGCAGGTGCGTGCGTGGCAGCATTGGGGGAAACTCAAGTGACCGATGCCGCTGAAACAGCAAAGATCCTTTATCAGACACATTGTGAGGATCTGCTTGGGATGCTAAAGAATTGCTATCACGGTCGATCCCTCGCCAGCATTGGACTGGGGGAAGATCTTGAGTTCTGCGCCCAAATGAATCTCGTTGACGTGGTCCCCCATCTTGTTGACGGACGGATTATTGTGTAACTGATTAGGGGAGAAATAGACAAGCCATTAGTTTATTTCCGGGAGGGCACACACCTATGAAAAAGGATTGGTGGACCAAAGAGTTTCAAAAGCTAGTTACCATTGGAGAGAGTACCACCGCCGGCGGCTGGTCAAGTATTCGCGAGCGATGTTGGACGAATCAGTTGGCGCGGCTCATCAACGAGTTTCAGCGTGTCCCAGTGGAGTTGGTCAACGTGGGCATCGGTGCTAATCTAATCTCGACCAAGGGTCCAGCCTATCTCGAATCCGACCGAAATCCCGCTGCCAACGAACGCATCGACAGACACGTTATTGAAAACGAACCGGATCTACTGGTCATTTCGTATGGACTCAATGACGCACGTGGCAGCACACCCATCGATCTCTTTTGCGACGAGATGCGCGACATCGTCCGGCGCGTGCGGGAGAAAATTCAGCCGTTAATTGTTTTACCCGGTCCATATTACATGACCGACTTTACCGTCGGTGGCGAACGCTGGAGTCATGCCGACCTCGATCTCTTCTATCGCTATAACGATGCGATTAAAGGGGTGGCGGATGCGTGCGAATGCCTTTTCGTTGACCTATTGGCATCATATCGCGACGCGGATTGGCTTGTCCACCATGACGGCGTACACGCCAATGACCTCGGACACCGCATCGTGGCGAATAAGATTTTTGAGGTGCTGGCATCTAACTGCTCCGGGTTGGCTTCGGAAACAAAAACGCTAGAATCGCATATCCCACCGTGGCGTGACGAATCTGTCCTCCGAGGAGTTAAAGCAAAATCGTAACTTTCCTCGATTACGCCTTTTAACGATATTCCACATGAGCCTCGACTTTCTCCACAGTCATAGCCGCTCCTTGTGAATCCCGGCCTGTAACTCGGATCCCGACCAAGTTGATGTCCACCGCAAATAGCTTCGGATTTGTGTCGAAGATAAACCAACCGGCATCAACAATCCCTTCATCCAACAGCACACCGTTGAGACGCACTTCGAGCCGGTCAATCATATCCTTTTGCAGCGGCGAGGTGAACAACTGCGGCCGATCCCAGAAGGGATTGATGGGCACAGCGTCGATTTTTTGATGCTCCGGCAGATTTTGGGTTGCCAGGTCGGAAAGCAGGATACGCAGGGTTAATCGCTCGATTCGTTCTGCTTCAGCGGTGAAATCGTCGGCGACGCGAAGCCTAATCTGCGCGTCAACCAATCCTAAGTTATCCAATGTCACAGGCAGTTGACCAAGCATGTTCGTGTTTTGGTAATTGAACCGCGGGGTATGCCACGCATCGACGTTGGCTCCACCGGATCCGCCACCGCCGCGACGCTGGACGACGAAGTGCTTGTTCAAATATTTTAGTTTTTCTGGATCGCCAAGCTCTCCGTATGCCTGCTGATACACAGGGATCATCCGTGTGCCATCAAAGTAGGCACCGTGTGTCTTAACCTTCAATCGCTGGGCAATTTCTGGCGGTGCAACACCCCAATTGAAGGTCTGAATCGCGTCCACCCCTTGTTGCCACCAATTAGCGATTACACCGCGCCACACCTCGATTGGGGGCCAAGAATAACCATCCGTGCAATGGTGATCGTCGAGCGTTCCAAGGATCTGGATCGGTTTGTCGCCGATAATGGTGCGAAACTGATCGATAGCCAACTCATACGAGCGCACTCCCAAGACCAGAAAATCAAGGAGGTGCCCCCGCACCCACGTTTCTACGTCGAGTCCGTCGAAGTGACAACCGATGAGATTATCTGGAATACGCGCTGCTAGCAGAACGGGCCGTCCACGTTTCTGCTCTACATTGAGCGTCTCCTGTCGAACCCGGCGAAGAAATTCCGTGATATGCTCACGTTGCTCCCATTGACAGCCTGGGGGTGTTTGGATAGGACCGCGTGCAAAATCGATCTCCAATCCGTCGAAATTATATGCCTCCACCAATTCTCGGCAGATAGCGACCTTGTAATCGCGGACACCCGGTACGGCAAAGTTCCAGAGCGGCTGCGCCCATTCGCCTGTGATTAGCCAATCGGGATGCGCCTCTGCCAATTCACGATGCTCGGTATATGGATCCTCGTTGAGTCGATAGGTATAGAAGCATTCGAGACCCCGTTTCTTTGTTTGCTCAATGTAGGCTTCGGCGAGATTGACCCCGTCATCTAACCAACCCTGGAAGACCTTGACGCGCTCCGGGCTCACATAGCTTGGCACCGACGGGCTCGTCTCGTCTATTAACGGTCGTCCTTCCAATGGGAAGGTATTATCGAACGACCACCATTGCGCGTCAATGTGAACCCCCGGCGCATCAGCAAATGCGAACTCATACAGCATGATTTGATCAACGGTCAGCCCCTGTTCAACGGCGCACAGTAAACCGTCGACCTGATGATTCACGACGATTCGCCGCTTCCGATTAACGGCGGCAAGATGCTCCGGTGAGAGCCTCAAAGTGTGGTTGGTAGAACAATTCATCTGGTATCCATCTCCCTCATTGCTTGACAGTTTGCTCGTAGCAGTTGAGGTTTTCTCTGGCAATCAGCGGTCAAGTGCGTCCATCCACGCGACAAAAAAGGCTGCCATCGAATCGTATCGCTTCCCCGGATCCTCGCAGCAGGCACGGCGAACCACCTCATACAGGGCGTCGCTTCCACGAAACGGACGTCGCTCCAACGTACCGTCCGACAGCAGCACGGCTGCGGTTCTCCCCATAGTGAACACAGTGGTACGCTCATCAATGCGTGCACCCCGCTCAAACTCCTCAGGAGCCATAAAACGCGACGAACCGAACATCCGTCCCATCTCGTTTATAAACGGCCCCTCACAATAGTTATCTAGGTCTACAAGGTGCAATCCTCGACAGCCGAAGTCGTAGATCATGCAGCCGTCGTAAAAGTCGACAGCAATCCACCCTAATTGCGCGAGTTGGTGGTGCAACTCGTAGACAAGATATAGAGCGCGTATTATCTCGTGAGACGGGAGTCGTCGGAAACGCTGAAAGGTCGATCGCGGGTCATTACGTATTGCGGCATCCACCCTGATGAGCTCACCATCGACCCATTGATAAACAAGTAACGGACCGCTCGGCGACTCTATCACTTGATGTAAAGGTGGTAGAGTGCAATGGTCGCAAGTCTGCCGAAGCCGGATCGCATTTCGGAGCAGTGAAACCCTCTCGGAGTGGCTCATAAAGGGGTTCGGATCATCGGGGTATCCCGCTGTCTTTACAAAATAGCGTCCCTGTGTGGTTTGTACCCCATAGGATATGTTTCCTGAATCTTGGGTGCGTTCATCAAAAACTGCAAAGACACGACCTATGGCATTGAGATAAACGTCCGGTGCTTGTTCAATGCGTTCAACATCTAGCAATGGATGGTGGTTCATGGTTGTGTTGTGCCTCCGGGGCAACAGAGAATCTATTAAAAACTATGAACAACTATCTTCTAGGAGGTAAGCGATGTTATCACGATATTCCCGAATGCTAAAAATGGTCGCTTTAATTCTGGCTATAACCACCTTGGTCTCTTGTGGTGTCTATATGTCTACTCAGAATAAACCTGTGTCAGAAGTGGTTCGCAGCTATCAGTTTGATGATGAATGCCAAGAAAAGCCTATCCAGTTGCCAACTTGCCCGTGATTTAGGGCTGAATCAAAAGACTGCATGGTATATACAACACCGCATCCCCTCACAAGACAGTTTTTCTCTTCAGAGTATCATTGAACCAGATGCAACCTATGTCGGTGGTAAACCACGCAAGTGAAATAAGCATAAAGACAATGATAATCCTCCCCTAAAAGCAAACGGAGCGTGAAACTAAGAAAACGCCTGTCATTAGGACTATAGAACGCGGTGGAACAGTCGTTGCTTAGGCTGCTCAGGATTTAACTGGTCGCGAGGTATCCTAAAAGGATTGTGTCAAACCTGACGGTCCTGTGCTAATTACGGACGAATTTAAAGCCTATAAAGCCGTTGGGAAGACATTGAACACCAAGTAATTAACCACCAAGAACACTTTGCTAATGGTGATATTCATACGAACACCATCGAAGGCTTCTAGTCATTGCTTAAACGAGCTTGGTATGGGCAACAACACCACTATCGCAAGAAATTCACGCCGTTATACGTTGCAGAAGCGTGTTTCAAGTACAATCATCGTAAAGATATGACCGTTTATTTTGGGCTCATGCAGAACTGTTTCCCGTGAACATTTGTAAAAAGTCTTGACGTTTAATAGTGGCACGCTTCCGCAAACTGTGGTATCATAGTATTATTATTATCTACGGAGGTTTTGCCAATGGATAATCCCAGTAACAAGACTGAATCGCTTAATAGTCAATTTGAGATCTTTTATAATCTCTTACGAGCTGATATTGAGGCTTTGCGCTTAGAGTATAAATCTGATATTGCAAGTCTCAAATCTGATGTCATAGGTCTTAAATCTGATGTTGCAGGTTTGAAGTCTGATGTTTCCAATTTGAAGTCTGATGTCTCTAACTTGAAATCTGACGTTTCAGAGCTAAAGATAGGAATGGCAGATATAAAATCTGATGTTTCACAATTAAAATCAGAAACAGAAGATATGAAATCAAGAATTTCTCGCAGGGTACTTCAAAATGGTGTTCAAATCAGAAACAACGGTGACGCCATCAATGAAAATTGTCAGATCCTCCGGCAGAATTGTGAAATCCTCCAGCAGAATCGTGAAGTTATCAAAGAAATCGGTTCTAAGCTTGATTTCCTGATTACTAAAGCTAAGAACGAATAGGCGTTAGTTGTGGATGGGACCGGCTTTCGCTAGTTCCATCCAGTTTAGGTTAGATGATTTTCTTAGGTGGTACGCCATACTTGTTATCGCCATCTGTCCCTCTGACGAAAGTGCAAATCATCAGAGCGTAGATAATACCGATCAAAGGTATGAAAATAGCAAAGAAATGCCATCCAGACCTATCGGTATCATGTAAACGTTTCACTACAACAGCGGGGTCAACGTAAAAGAATTTAAGATGCTCACCAATCCAATCAACCCAAAGCCGACTGTGTAATACTCAGGTGGCAACAATGCTGTTAAGAGCGTCAAACAGATCATTGACACATGGCTAACGATGCCATAGCCCCAAAATGTGCTTCGGTTGATTCGTCCGTCAAACGAGAAGCACAACTCTTCCAGTTTCATGATAACTTCCTTATTCAATAGGTAAAATGAGAGGAGCTCTCTCCTCTCTGACCATAAGGCGATCAAATCGAAAAAAGGTTTAATGCAACCGTTATTTTAATTGAGTTTTCAACCCAAAACTACTAAGTGTGTTCTTTTTAAACGCCACGAAGCAGATGGAGGGGCAATTATTCCCGCGTGTTTGATTATTCTCTATGGCACGGAACCATTCCCCCCTCTCAGTCCTATCGAGTCTCGACCGACTGCCCTTCCATCTCTTGCTGAGAAATATCGTCGGACTTTCGAGATGCACCTATTTGATGCAATGTCTGGAGAGGTGTTTCGTGGATGGTAGTCAACGGGCTCGAATGAGGATACCTTCAACTAGCGGTATTATCAAAACCGTAAAATATGCCGGCATAGGCATCATACCCGACGCGCACCTTCCCTCCGTTTCCATCGTCCCTAAACTTCCACCACCAAGCCGTCATAGGCAAGTTGAACATTTTCGGGTAGGCGTGCATTCGTCGAATGATGTTCCACATCGTGAGTCAAGTGCGTAAAATAGGTCTGTTTGGGATTGAGTTGTTTCACAATTTGCAACGATTCTGGAATTGTGAAATGGGTGGGATGCGGCGGTTTCCATCGGATAGCATCGAGCACTAGAACTTCGAGACCACTCAGCAAATCCATTGAAGTCGGTGAAATCCGGTTACAGTCCGTAGCATAGGCAAAATTGCCAATCCGAAATCCGAGCACCTCCGTCTTTCCATGTAGCAGGTCAACAGGAATAAACTCAACGCCAAATAACCGAAAGGGACCATCAATCGTCACAAGTTCCAGTTGTGGTATGCCGCCACCGAGGTGCTGAAGCCGAAAGGCATATTCAAAAACAGTGCTGAGACGGTCAAGGGTTTCGGGACTGCCGTAACAAGGGATGGAGGTGCTTTGAATCTCAGAATAGGCACGGACATCATCAAGGCCGTGCAGATGGTCGGCATGGGCGTGGGTAAAAAGGATGGCGTTGATGTGTTCAATGCCACATTGGATCACTTGAAGCCGAAGCTCCGGTGAGGTATCTACAAGGATGTTTTTGTCCCCGTCGAGGGTAATGACAATTGAGGGACGGGTGCGGTGATTTTTAGGGTCTTTTGATCGGCACACGTCACAATGACAAGCAATCATCGGGACACCGTGTGATGTGCCTGTACCGAGAAACGTAATCTTCATGAACGCGCCCTTTCCTTCCTTGGAAAAACCATCCCGCACTCGGGGCATTCAGTAGTATACGACCGGATCGCAAAACCACATTGGGGACAAATCCGCTTGGCTTGATGACGGGAGATCAGCACGATTCCCAGAAGAACGATGAGCAGAGTCAAAATTTCCAAAGGACCGATAGACATATTAGGGTCCTCCGCTGTGTGGGACGTAACGCGTAAATCGTAAATGCACTTATGGATACCCTACGTCTTCCCTGCTTGCCATCTTACCCATCTTTCACTAACCCTCTCAACACCGCAAGATTGGTTGAGTGCATCGTTTCCATCTTCGGTGTTTCTATAACCATTGGAATGCTCTCGAAGCGTGGATCATTGGCAAGGAGCTGAAAAGGTGTTATCCCGATGTTGCCTTCGCCGATATGTTCGTGGCGATCAACCCGGCTGCCGTACTGCGACTTCGCGTCGTTGAGATGGAACGCAAGCAACCGATCCAATCCGACAATTTGGTCAAACTGATCAAACGTCCGGTGATAGTCATCTTCCGTCCGCAAATCGTATCCCGCCGCGAAGACATGGCAGGTATCGAAACAGACGCCCAACCTTTCAGGATATTTCGATTCATCAATAATCTGACGCAGATGCTCAAAGCAGTATCCCAGATTCGTCCCTTGTCCCGCTGTTGTTTCCAACAAGATAATAACGTTTCCGCCCGCCGTTTGCTCGAAGAGTGCATTTAGACTATCGCTCAATACCTTCAAACCCTCCGCTTCGCCGGCGTCGAGATGCGACCCTAGATGGGTCACGATATACCGAAGCCCACAGGAATCCGCGAGCTCCATTTGCGATCGAAACTGTTCACGAGAGTTCTCAAGGACATCCGGCTTAGGAGAGGCGAGATTGGTGAGGTGGATGTCGTGGACAAGCCCCTCACGAACGATAGCAGACGCCTTCCACGCCTCTCGAAATTGTGCTATGTCCGATTCAGCGGGCACTTTGCCGACCCAGCGATTTGGATTTTTCAGGAAAATCTGGATGGCTTCGCATTCCAATTTTTCTCCGTTTCGAACTGAATTGTGCAAACCGCCAGCGGCGGAAACATGCGCACCTAACATCATTGATTATGACCCTCCAATAATAAATAAGATAATCTAATCTACTTGGTACGGGCACAAATATACTAAGCAGACCACAACAACGGATAATAGGACAACTCAGCCGATGAGCACAGCCTTCAGCCGGTCGATGATGATTTCTTCCTCACCTTCGTTCAGGGGATGGGCGTGGATTGTGATGCTATCCTCACCCCCTCCGATTCTGATACGGGGTACGCCGCCATCAAGCTCTGCTACGACCTGCCTCGCATCCTTTCCAGCAACTTCTGAATCAATGCCAACTTGGAGGGTCGATCCGGTATGAGTCCCGACGTGCACTATCTCCATATTCCCTATACCCGCGGTATCTTCCAACGCCTGCCGCATATTAGCGAGCTTTGCCTCATCCTTCGCGTGACGTTCCTCATGGTCCGTGGTCAACCACCACTCTAGCGCTGCCACCAGTCCGATTACATCGTGACGACCTATCTTAAAGCCTCTCCCAAATGAACGTCCGTCGGGGTTGTAGAAGCCGATATAACCGTGATCTGCAACGGCATCCATCAGTTCCTTTTTACCAAGAGCAATTCCAACTGCAGGCGGTGCATTGAAGTATTTGCCGCTGAAGCATACCAGATCCGCCGATTGCGCAAGTCCTCGGAAGTAGTCTACCGGATAGATATGGGTCGCAGCGTCAACGATGACAGGCACGCCGTGGGTGTGAGCCGTTTTGACCACATCTGCCAAAGGTATAATCGAGCTATCACTATCCCTCCTTGCAAGGTAAGCAACTGCTGCGGTGTTGGGTCCTATCGCCCCGTCCAACGTATCAACGGTGCATCCGTCTGCGTCTCCCACTTCCACAAGCACCCCACCGGGTACGGGAAATTCTCGGTCATAGCTGTTACGATGTTTCGCTTGGATGAGCACCTCGTGCTTGATGCCAACAATCTCCGGGAGTTGACTAATTTTCTGTCGATCTCTTCCGGTCATACAGGCGGCGGTGCTCAAGGCAAGGGCGGCAAAGCAGCCGGAGGTTATGTAGGCAGCTTCAACACCCATCAGTTTCGCGGTATGCTCACCCGCTTTGTCCAGAAGTTCTTCCATCTCCACATAGTTGGAGTTGGCATCTACCATTGCCCCCATCACTTCAGGGGAAAGTGTCGAACCACCCCAAAGCGTTTGCGTCCCCCCGGCGTTAATGAGTGGTCGCACGCCGAGCCTTTTGTAAACTTCACTGCCGAAATCGTTAGTCATTACGATTGTCTTACTCCTGCCTTTTTATTTTATACAGGATTTATAGTTGCAGCTGACCATTTAGACAACTACGCCTGTTCAAGCGATTCCGCCGGGATCAGCCCGATTGCATCAAGGCGACGTTTTGCTTCTGCGTAAACATCCGGCCCCAACGGACCACGTTCAGCGGTTCGGACGTTTTCAAGCAGATGGTCAACATTCCGCGTTCCCACGATGGTCGTATGAACATGTGGATGGCTAAGAGTAAAGCGTGACATACTCCCAACCCTAAAGGATTGGGCTTCTCGCCCGTTCCTTAAGGTCTCGAATTGTGCTATCAACAAGGATAGCCCGGCGAACCGGGACTTACGTCCTCTCCTGCAAGGGTTGATGCCCCAACCCTATAGATATTGATCGCTGCGTTGCGATCTCTATCTAACTGTGTATGGCAGTTCGGACACTGCCAAGTCCTATCCCGTAGGTTCAACGCTTCATTTACTGTACCGCACGCGGAGCAAGTCTTTGATGACGGGTACCACTTATCGATGAACGTGATTGCAACACCCTTCTTTTGGGCAATATACACCAGCTTCAGAACGAAATCGGCGAACCCTAAGTCGCTGACCTTGCGACCCCAAAGCGACTTCATGCCTTGCAGGGTCAAATCTTCGAGTCGGATTTCGTCGTATTCGTCAGTCAGGTGGTGGGCTAACTTCCAGTGGAAGTCGGTCCGTTGGTGTTCTATTGTGCGGTGTTTTCGCGCCAGATTCAGCCGTGCGCGTTCACGATTGGTTGACCTTTTGCGTTTCCGTGAATGCGCACGGTTAGCACGTTTGATAACGTTGATACTCCATTTGAAAAACTGAGGTGACTCTATGTCGTGCCCGTTTGACCCTGTCAGATAGCGTTTCAGACCGAAATCGAAGCCTGCGATTTTACCCGTCATGACTCGATTCAGGTCGGCATCTTCATGGTCAGTCAGGACACAGATGTAGACATCACCGACGGCATCCCGCTTAATCGTGCAACGTTTGGGATTGCCTTCTATGTCGCGGGATTGGAAATACCGGTAGACACGATTGCCGATTGTGATTTGATTGCCAGATAGAAGCGACCAGCCTGCCTGTGTCAAGGTGAACGATTTGTATTTACGGCGCGCCTTGAACCGAGGTCTGCCCCACGTTTTACCTTCGGCTCTCGCTTCAAACATTGCCTTGTACCCTTTATCTATCCGCGCGACCACGTCTTGAATCGCTTGGCTCGGCAGTTGATTCCAATGGGCAAACCGAGGCACACGCTTCAGGGTGGTGATGTGCCTCATCAACCGAAACTTACTGATATATTTGCCGCACATAGCATAGTAGCGACGCTGGAGCGCGACACAGTGATTCCACACATGCGCGTGCCCTACTATCATCTTATGCAATTCACGGTTGCCGTGATTGGAATACAACTTGTATTTGTAGGTTTTCATCGTAGACAAGGGTGCAGCAGTTTGAATGAAAAAGCAAGGGAATAGCAACAAAAATGGCTAAAGCCAAACTTATATCCCAAAGATAAATCTTTGGGCTTTACGGGCTAAAGCCCAAATCTGTAAAATGAACGCAGTACGATTTTCGCCCTCCTCACGCAGCTCATCTAACTTTGCTTCATCAAACACCTGCTGCCATTTGTCAGCACTGCCTCTGCCTTCTCCCGGTTCGCCCTGTGCCACGCCACCTCGGATAATCATCCCGGTGCCCGCGTCCGCAGCCTCCGTGATAAAATTTTCTGTCGTGCGATCAAGGGCAGAATATCCCAGCTGAAACACATCAAACGAACTCCATTCCAGAAAGGTAGGTTTGTGCTCAAGAGCGGACGATGTACCGATCCAGTGCACCTTCCCCTGATCTCGCGCCTCATTCAACGCATCGATCACCAGCCCTTTTTCGCAATCTTCGACGGTTGCACCGTGGAATTGCATAACACCCAGATAGTCGGTTTTCAACCGCCGGAGGCTGCCGTCCACGCCGCGGTGGACATTCTCCTTAGTCCAAATTTTGCCGACCCAGCCCAAGTGTTTCTGTCCGTGATCTGGGTGGCAGCCACACTTGCTCGCCAAGTAGTACTCATCACGGCGGTGGGAGATAAATCTGCCGATATACTCTTCACTACGCCCGTAACAGTCGGCGGTATCAATGAAGTTGATTCCGGCATCCAGCAGTGTATTGAGTACAGTCTCCGCCTGTGTTTCAGTCAGTGGTCGATCGTCGTTGCCCGCCTACTCTGACCGTATCTCCATGGCACCGTAACTCAAGCGAGTTACGTCAAGTCCCGTTCGTCCGAGGATTGCTTTAGATAACTGAGCCATTTGAATCTTTCCTTTCTCATTTTACTTCCAGAGCACACCATATATTAGCCACAAAAAGCGATACCGAGATTCTAGCAGAAAATCAGATTCCACTCAACATTAAAATGCCTCATTCGATTTCGCCTTCAACCCTTCCAACTTCTCTAACGCTCGTCCGGAATCAATAGATTCGGCTGCCGTTGCGAGCCCCGCTGTTATGTCCTCAGCCTTCCCGCCCGCAACAATTGCTGCTGCTGCATTGAGCAACACGATGTCCCGTTTGCGACCCTTTTCACCTTTGAGGACACTCAACGTCATTTCTGCGTTTTCCTCCGGCGTTCCCCCTTTGAGATCACTAGACTGTGCCGTTGGGATGCCCAATTCTGTCGGATCCAGCGTGTATGTATTGACCTCGCCATCTGCCAGTTCCGAAACCTGAGTTGTGGTTGTCGTTGTGATTTCGTCCAAACCGTCTCCTCCATGCACAACAAACGCACGCTGGGTTCCAAAATTCTTGAGGACATGTGCTAGGGACTCTGTCAGTGCCGGTGCGTAAACGCCAAGAACCTGTGCCTGTGCACCAGCGGGATTCGTGAGTGGACCGAGCGCGTTGAAAATTGTGCGGATACCGATCTCTCGGCGAGGTCCAATCGCATATTTCATCGCGCCATGCAATGTAATAGCAAAGAGAAAACCGATTCCTACATTATCAATACACGCCCCAATCTGCTCTGGTCCGACTTCGATGTTTACGCCCAACGCTTTGAGGACATCGGCAGCTCCACTCTGGCTTGAAGCGGCTCGGCTACCATGTTTCGCCACCGGGATCCCTGTTCCCGCCACAACAAACGCCGCAGTTGTTGAGATGTTGAACGTATGTGCCCCATCTCCGCCCGTGCCGCAAGTATCAACAACAAAGGGGTGTTTGGTGTGGATCTTTGTCGATTTTTCACGCATAACGCGCGCCGCACCGGTGATTTCTTCGACCGTCTCACCCTTGATTCGGAGAGCAGTAATGAACGAAGCAACTTGCGCCGGCGTCGCTTCGCCGCTCATGATTTCGTTCATAGTGTCAACGGTTTCGCGCTCGGTTAGGTCTTGTCCATCGACTACTTTTTGGATTGTCTCGCGGATCATTGTAATATCTCCTCGTTTCAGTGAATTTATAGTTTTGGAAACCGATGCAATTTAGAATAAAGCAGATATAGAAAAAATACGCCTACCCTCGCACGGGCGCATTCGCCGAATATCCCAGGAGATACCGCAATTCCGGTGAGAAGGTTTGCGCGATTGCCGGGTCTAATGATGTGTAGTCGGTAAACGGCTTAATCCATGAGCGAGAGTAGTAGCAGAGGATCGCCCGACGGGGATTGTCTGTCACATTGGGACCCGACCTATGCCATGTATTTGAGAGCCAGATAGCGACCGAGCCGGCAGGTCCCGTCAGTGTCTTCCCATTCCCCTGTTGTTCGCCCCATTCCGGCTTTCTGCGAGTGCGATGACTGTCAGGAACAATCTGCGTTGCCCCGTTGGTCGTTGTGAACCCATCTAGCATCCAAGCATTCTGTAGGGTCAGCGGGAAGTCCGGCAACGGCTCTGGCAACTGACCGAGCGGCACATCCACATGCCATGCCCCACCTTCGTCGGTGTGGGGTCCGATGCTGGTCGCGCTACAGTCAGCGAGTACGCAATCATCGCCGAGAATCTCCCGCACCAACGATAGCACAGCCGGATGCTCTACCAGTTTTCCGAAATCTGGGGCTTTGTTGACCAAATTCCAGATACGCTGTGACTGATCATAATCAAACAGCGTCGGTAAGTGGAGGAAATTCTTAACCACGGCTGAAGGGGGAAAGGGCCACGGCGTGCCTTGATTTTGTGCGCGCGAATGGCGGATTCGCTGCATGAGTCGAGCCTGTTCCGCTTCGCTGATCTGGTAGCTTTCTTTCAAATATGCTTCCATTTCAGCATCCTCTGGCAATGCGGGCCCGTCCTCTGGCTCAAAGGGGTGTTGCCTTTCTCGTTCAAAAAGTTCTTCTACAAGACCTCGGTAGTGCCGGATTTCATCTACGCTGAGTACCCCTTCGATTACGGCGTACCCATGCTCAGACAGATGCGTGAGGGCTGACTTCAGATCGGTGCTTGAAATTTCATGAGTTCCCATAATCTTCCTCCAATGATAAGCGTCTGAATTGTATATCGACTTGCCGGAGAAATCGGCAGAGATTCACAGGAGAGGAAAACCAATTATATGCCAGAAGCGACTATGTGTCAACAAACAACTCTCTGTTAACTAGGGTCATTTAATTCTCCCATACTATTGTCTGAATCACGGATAAACACGGATTGACGGATTACACGGATAAAAGACGTCCTCGATAACTGGCATAAGAACGCGCAATGAACGTGCTACTACAAACAGCGGGGCAAGATGCCCCCGCCTACCGGGTGGTGATAGAACGCGCTACTACAAACATCGGGGTATCAACCAAAACCGAAAACTAAATGCCCCTACTCTGTTAACAAACATTTTTGGAATTGCAGCCCATTGTTGAAGGAACCCCTTATGATGACATCTGAACAGCATTACTTTTTCGATTTGACCGGATACCTGCACCTGAAAAACGTCCTTAACGCCGAAGAACTGCACAAAGCCCAGGAGGCAGCCGACCGCTATATTCATACCCCGCTCGATGCTTTGCCGGCAGGGTTTGAAGCCGACCAAGGAAACTATACACACGGCTTTGCGTTCGATAAGGCGCTAGAGGCACTGACCATGCACCCGACGACCTGGCCGATTATCAAAGAATTAACCAACGATAAACCTCAGCTTGTCGGCGGTTCCCTGCGCGTTAATACCCACGAAAATCGTCGTTTTTTCGAGTTGCACTCCCGTCGGGAAGAAGATAGCTCTCTGGAGTGGCCACGCTATTTTTGTCGGGATGGACGTATCTACTGCGACGATTTAGTGTTCTTCTTCTACCTTACCGATGTACTCCCTGGAGACGGAGGTCTAGTTGTCGTCCCGGGCTCTCACAAAAGCGAGTTCAAACGCCCCGAAGATTTTTTCGTCCCCGACAACGAGGAGGCTGACCCTCACCCCCATCCGGCTGTCGTCAATATCACGCCACGCGCCGGGGACGTGGTAGTCATCACGGAGATGCTCACTCACGGTGTCTTAATCTGGAAACCTGAAGACCGGGATCGCCGCTTCCTGATCCTGCGATATAGACCGCAACATATGCTCTCCTTGAATACGTTTCCCGAAGATATCAAAGCCCAATTATCACCGGAGACGCTGGAACTGATAGAGACTGCTCCGTATTATAATGTCAAAGAGATCGTCAAACCGGATCGCAGGACAACGTGAACCTACCGCAATGAAATGCTTTCTGCCAAAATTCAGGGAAATGTGATATACTCTACACATCAGATAACAACCCTTTATCTAGGAGAATTGAGGAGAATAAGCGATGGCTCAGTTTGACCTGTTCGATCCCCAACTCGCACCCAAGGGAGTGGCAACGCTCCTGAAAACGCCGCTGCTCGAAAACGATCGGGTCGATTTTGCGTCCTATGTCCGCCAAGTGGAGCACGTCGTGGCTGTTGGGACCTGCCTTGCGATTCCGGGTATGCGTGGCTGTGAAACGTGGACGTTGAGCGAAGCCGAGCGGATCCGGTGTTTGGAGCTCGCGCTTGAGATCTGTTGGGATCGGGTGCCAGTCTGCGCGGCAGTTGCTGCCATATCCATTCCCGACAGCATTACGGCAGCCCAACGTGCCGAAAAGATGGGTGCCGACATGATTGCGGTCGTGGTGCCGCCATGGATACGACGAGATGTGGACATTGTGTCGTGTGTTAAGGCGGTGGCAGAGTCGGTATCCGTTCCCAACCTTGTGCTCTCGGTCGGGGGTGCAAGTGAGATCGTCCTATCCGCCCAACAGCTTGCCAAACTTCCCGGTGAATCACCAAATATTCGCTATATGAAGGAAGAAGCTCCACTGGGTTCAGTGGAACGGGTTTCGGAGATTTTGAGCCTGCCGGGCGGCGAGAGCTATTTGGGGATTATGGTTGGTTCCCCGCTTGTGCTTGGCTATCTGGCTGGTGCACGGATGTTCATGGCCTCTGCGGATGTCATCGAACCATTCATGGCAGTAATTGATGCCATGGAGTCAGGCGATATTGCCAAGGCGCGGCGCATCGATGCACATGTTGCCGCACTGCAACATTTCAGAGGATACATCAAGGGCCAATACAACAACAAGGTTATCATGGAGCGGCGCGGCATCTTCGCCTCGGCGCGATGCGCGTCGGTGAGGTCGGAGGTTGGGCTTACAGAACTTACCTCAGACGAGGAGGACGAACTCACCGAACTGTTGTGTCCATTGATGCCTTATTTTACCAAGTACCCACCGAGCCCATCCGCACGAGAGGAATAGTTCCATGGGTCAAGAAGCGCAGATGGGACTGTCTCAAGCCGAGGACAGAGAATTTTTCGAGCGCGAGCTTGCTTCGTTTGTTCCTGACTCGGTGTTCGACGCCCACTGTCATGTATGGCAGCGTGATGCCTTTCCGCTCCCCGATTCGCTTGCAGCGTTTCGGGCCGTCGGCTTTGAAGCGTATTTGGGGTTGATGGAGGACCTACACCCCGGTCGTCGGATGGCGGCGTTGTTTATCCCGTTCCCACCGCAGCCGGCGCAACTGGCTCAAGCCAATCAGTGGACAGCATCGCAAGCCGCAGCCCATCCCGACTTTCGATGCCTGTTCTTCGTCGCGCCGGACGACGATCCCGAATGGGTTCGGGAGGAGGTCAAACGGCTTGGGGCTGTCGGACTTAAATGTTACCATACCTACGCGGACGTGAAACCGACTTGGGAGGCACAGGTTCCGGATTTTCTGCCTGAGAAATTCATTAAGGTTGCAGACGAGGAGGGGTGGGCAATCACCCTCCACATGGTAAGGTCCCGCGCGGTCGCGGATCCGGGCAATATCAAATGGATTCGCCACTACTGCGAACACTACCCGAATATGAAACTCATCCTCGCACATTCGGCACGAGGATTTCAACCAGCGCACAATCTGGAGGGACTTCCTGAACTGACAGGCCTAGACAATCTCTATTTTGACGGCTAACTATCAACAAGCTCAATGCTTTAGCGTTGGGTCTGACAAGGTAATTTTGTATGCTTCTTTCTACAATATATGTTATAGTTAGGGTGTCTTTCAATGGGGAAATATCACCCCTGTCGCCCGATAGGGTCTCCCACATCCGAGTGATATGGAAAAGGATAGGCGAAAAGACACTCCCATGTTAAAAACCCACAAGATAGCCCTGAATCCCAATAACGTTCAAGCGACACAATTTGCTCGACACTGTGGATATGCCCGTGTTGCCTACAATCACGCGCTGTCCGACTTCAAAGCGGGCTTAGACACAGGTCAATGGCGTAGCCACATTGAGTTGTGCAGACGTTTTAACGCAATTAAGCATGGGCAATATGATTGGTGTTCTGAGATGTCGCAAAACGTCTCAAAGAATGCGATTTATACCAATCTCAAAGATGCTATAGGCCGTTGGCAATCAGGTCAGAATCGTTTTCCTAAGTTCAAGAAGCGTTCTCACGGTCAGAGTTACCAAGCAGATAGTGGTCGAGGCACAATTACTGTCGTAGGTCAGCGGATTAAACTTCCCAAAATCGGTTGGGTTCGCATGTTTCAACCCCTACGCTTCCTCGGTACTATCTGCAAGGTGGTTATCTCCAAGCAAGGACACCGTTGGTTTGCTTCTATCCTTGTAGACACCCTTGTGGACGGTATCCCTCCAGAGATTCGTGGACTGCCCACTATTGGTGTGGACGTGGGTATTAAGCATCTCGCAGTTACTTCCGAAGGTGTTTACTACGAGAATCCAAAAGCCTTAAAGCGTTATGAACGCAAGTTAAAGCGGTTGCAACGTCAGTTTAGCCGTAAAGTCAAAGGCAGTCACAACTGGTACAAATTCAAGGATAAAATAGCCAAGCAACATTACCGCATCCGGTGCATACGACAGGACGCTCAACACAAGGCGTCCACAGCGATTGTCCATAACGCAAGTTGTATCGGGATTGAATCGCTGAACGTTATAGGCTTGCTAAAAAACCACAAGCTTGCAAGGGCATTATCAGACGCCTCGTTGTCGAGTTTCCTTGAAATGCTGAAGAATAAGGCGGAACGTATCAATGTAGAAATTATAGAAGCCGATACCTTCTACCCGTCCAGCAAAACCTGTTCTCACTGTGGTGAAGTCGATAGTGATTTATCGTTGTCAGATAGGACCTATCATTGCAGTGCTTGTGGTCATACCCAAGACAGAGACCTAAATGCTGCGATAAACCTAAGAACCCTCGCCGTGGGACGCACGGAGAGGTTAAACGCTTGTCCGAAAGGATCCCGATTTATCGGGGTGGAGATACTGTAAGACCCTATTAGTTGGGGCAGGAATCGTTGAAGCAAGAAGATAGCACAGAGTAACAGTTACTGGTCAGTCTATCATAAGAATCCCAAGCATTTAGGCGTGGGAGCAGTCAAACAAGTGCCAATTGTGAATAGATCGCACATCAATCAATTATCCGCATCTTGGGACACGAGAAGCTTATGTACGGCTCGGATCTAATGGCAAGCCACGGGCGCGGCAGATCGGTCGGTATCGCGGATACCTTCCTCTGGCTTGGTGACGAGTCGCCTGTGTGGGTTGAGAAGCACATGACAATCAAGCCGGTGCTGGTCGGGCTAGAATATCTGCGCTCTCTCAAATGGGCATGCTGGTCCGAACGACTGAGCGACAGCGCAGTGGAAGATATCTTCTGGAATAATGCGGCGAAGCTCTTCAACCTTAATCCCTAATAGGAGAATTTTGAATGACAAAACCTAACATTATCTTGCTCATGACCGACCAACAACGTTGGGACAGCTTGGGTTGCAACGGCAATACGTTTGTTTCTACGCCAAACATAGACCGATTGGCGGCTGGCGGCGCAAACTGCACAAACAGTTTTACCCCATGGCCCGTCTGCACCCCGGTACGCGCCACTATGTGGACCGGCGTCTACCCACACCAGCATCAGGTGATTTACAACTCCTACAACATGGATAGCCTGCTCAAAGAAACGTCCCACGAACAGCGCACGATTTTTGAGTCCATGGGGGAGGGTGGCTACACAACTGCCTATTTTGGCAAGTGGCATCTGGGCGAAAAAGATCCGGGGTTGTTCGACCTTTGGAAGGGATTTAACTCTTTGGGCGGTCATTGGGTGGACAATAAACGGGATGGCGTTTATAAGCCACACCAACAGACAGATCAGATGATCGAGTTCATCAAGGAGCAAGCAACAAGCGGTGCACCTTTCTTTGCGGTGAACGGCTATTACCCACCCCACGACCCCTACACCGCGCCCAAAGAATTCTACGAACCGTATCGAGGCAAGGGGGTGCCGTACGCCGGCTATTACGCTGCTGTTAGCGCCATCGACTACAACGTGGGTCGGCTGATGACTGCCCTAGACGAATTAGGTATCGCCGAAAACACCATCGTCGTTTACTACTCCGACCACGGGGATATGTTCTCCTATCGTGGCTCGGACCACAAGTTTACCTGTCATGAAGACTCGATCAAGGTGCCCATGATCTTCAGCCAACCGGGAACCATCGAAGCGGGCTTAGTTATCGATGAATTTGTAGGATTGCAGGATCTGATGCCCACGGTTCTCGATTGGGCTGAATTGGAAATCCCTGACTATCTGCACGGTAGCAGCATGACACCACTGTCGAGGGGTGAATCCGTCCCGTGGCGGGAAGCCTACTACACCCAAAACATCACCCGCGACCAATTCGTCGACCAGCGCTGTATTCGCACCAACGAATGGAAGCTGATCCTGAGCCGACCTGTGGGTGGGTTACGCAGCTATATGGGGGACCATGAGTTATATGATCTGGTCAACGATCCGGAAGAGGAATTAAATCTGTATAAGACACCTCGGGCAGACGGTCACAACCAGTACCTCCATTTTCCGCCATACACCGAAGTCATTGCTGAGCTTGCCCAGTTACTCAAACGCTACGCTCTGGAGATAGATGACCCATTGGGCAGCGATCTAGCAGACCTGTGTCTACTGGAAATGCAGAAGCGCCGTGAAGTTGAGGGCAGCTGATTGATAATAAGCAATTGTCATACGTCAAGCCATAGTGCATAAAGCGCACGAATGAATATGAATTGACGGAGTTGCGATGTACCTACCTCCCCCAGTGCAGCATCGCATTGGAAAGCATCAAACCAAAAAGCCCTGTGCATGACACATAGGGCTTTTTTCATGTCAAAAGGAAACGCGGATCATGGTCGAAAAAGCAGAGATTCACCAAACAGCGACTGAGAACGTGACGTTCCGAGCGGTGGTCCTTGGATTGTTGTTGATTCCGGTCAATACCTATTTTATCATGGCAAACCATCTGAAGTTTTGGAGCACATTGCCGACCACAATGGCGCTTATTTACAACGTGGTGATCACCTTAATGGTGCTAATGAGCTTCAACTTCCTTCTCAAGCGCTTCCTGCCACGTTTTGCCCTCAAACAGCAAGAGCTGTTGACTGTCTTTGTGATGCTTTCGATTTCTTCGGCGATCTCCGGACATGATATGATGCAAACGGTTGTGCCGACGGTTCCTGACGGTTTTTGGTTTGCTACCCCTGAAAACGAATGGAAAACACTGTTTTGGCGATACATTCCATCTTGGTTGACGACGAATGATTTTTCAGGATTGGAAGCCTTCTATGCTGGAGAAAGCACATTTTACACCGAAGTCCATATACAGGCTTGGCTGCGCCCCATCTTTTGGTGGACGGTGTTTTTGACGACGCTTATCTGGGTGATGATCTGCCTAAATATCTTGGTTCGCAGGCAGTGGATTGAACGTGAACGATTGGCATATCCAATTGTTCAGTTACCGTTGGAAATGACCCGTCCCGATGGCAGGCTTTTTCGATCAAAGATGATGTGGCTTGGATTTGCCATCGCGGGTGGAATTAATCTGATCAATGGACTGCATTTCTTTTTTCCGGCACTACCAGAACTCCCAGTGCGCCACGCAGAGATTGGTCAATACTTCACCCAAAAGCCGTACAACGCTATCGGATGGACCCCCGTCTATATTCGCTCCTTTGCCATTGGACTTGCTTTTCTGACACCGTTGGAGATGTCTTTTTCGCTGTGGTTTTTCTATTGGTTCTGGAAAGGGGAACGGGTATTGGGGAGCGCGCTTGGACTGACAGCTCTGCCTGACTTCCCCTATGATTGGTCACAGGTCATGGGCGGGTATTTGGCACTCGTGTGCTTTGCACTTTATGGCGGAAGACGCTACTTTTTTTCAATCTGTCAGGACATCTTCTTATTTCAGCGACGACACAGTGGAAATGGAACGCAAGCTGAATCCTCCGCGGAAATTGGGACTGACAATACGCATCGGCTTAGCAAATCAAAAGAGCCGATACCGTATCGGTGGGCATTTGTTGGATTGATTGGCGGGTCAATTGTTCTGCTGGTTTTTTCATATAAAGGTGGCATGGCACTGTGGACTGTAGGACTTTATTTTTTAATCTATTATCTTTTGGGGATGAGCATCACAAGGGTTCGTGCCGAAGTGGGTCCACCGATGAATCGCGTCCGATCTACGCCGCATGAATTTCTCATCAATCTACTTGGTACGCGGCGGCTCTCCCCCGGTAGCCTCACCATGATGCGGTTCTATTTTACGTTTAATCGCGGTTCCC
Organism: Candidatus Poribacteria bacterium; assembly: GCA_965222805.1. Classification (GTDB taxonomy): domain Bacteria; phylum Poribacteria; class WGA-4E; order WGA-4E; family PCPOR2b; genus PCPOR2b. Next base: position 6,604,730 of record CBDCUX010000005.1, on the reverse strand, counting down.
GCGCCCATCCGATGCCCCATACCCTCGAAGGATTAAAGATTGCCGAGGAATCAAAGATGAACTCAGGCAGACTGGTTGTCGCAATGATGTTAGCAACGGTCATGGGCATTCTGGCGGCTTTCTGGGCGTACCTAGTCGTCGGTTACAAAATCGGCGTGGTCAGTGGTCTGGGCACTGGTGGGTATAATCTCCTGCAAAGCTGGCTTTATCATCCGACCGACACAGACATTCCGGGCGTCGTTTTTACGGGATTTGGTTTTTGCTTTACCGGCTTCCTCTGGTGGCTGCGAACACGATTTCCCCTCTTGCCCTTTCATCCAGCAGGCTACCTCCTCAGTGTTGAGCGGTATACGATGGGCAGACTCTGGTTTTCGATATTCATCGCATGGGCGGTCAAGAGCACGTTGCTCAAGGCGGGAGGAATCCGTCTGTATCGAAAAGCGTTCCCACTTTTTTTAGGCTTAATCCTTGGAGAGTTTATCATCGGCGGCGGGTGGGTGATTATTCGACTCCTGTGGGACATGGACGTATATTCGTTTTATCGGTAACGAAGTTTGTAACCGGCAAGATGTCGCTTGCTAGGTTCTATTAAAAGTTTCCTATTTGTGAGACTGTTTAAAATGATTTAGTTCTAACTCAAAATGCATCGTCCCAACTCAAAGAGAAATTGGCTCATGTTCCGGAAGAGTGCAAAAAAACAGAAGCGTTCCAAACTTTTTTGAAACATATACTGACCATCTGTGTCTATCTATTCCGAACGTTAAATTCTCACAAACGAGATAAGCCGATGCCACAAACAGATTGTCGGAAAGACGATGGAACTTTATCCCACTCAGCCGATGCGAGTCAAGCGGATGATAACGAATTAGTCAAACGGGTGTGTATGGGCGAGACACAGCTGTTTAGGCTGTTGATTGAGCGTCACCAACAGCATATCTTCAACCTGTGCTATCGTATGCTCCGACAGTTTGAGGAGGCGGATGATGCAACACAGGATACGTTCCTGAAGGCATATCGTTCCCTGAAGCAATTTCGCGGTGACGCCCGCCTAAAAACGTGGCTATGTCGAATTGCTCGGAACGAGTGCCTTAATCGCTTGCGCCATGAAAATATGGCTTCACTTGATCAGCAACTGACAACAGATTACAGTTTTCAGATTGCCGACTCAATGCCATCGCCGTTGGAGTTGATTGAGCAGCAGGAAACCCAGTCCATCGTTCACGCGGCAATTAACAACCTCCCGTACCGGTATCGGTTGGTTATTACGCTCTTTCACCTGAACGGACTTTCCTACGAAGAGATTTCGCAGGTGATGGAAATTCCAATGGGAACAGTGAAAACCCATATCTTTCGCGCAAGAGAACTTCTAAAATCGAAGTTGCAGGCCTTTATAGAAGGAAAAATATGAACCATGAATTGTAGAAACTTTGAAGAGTGGTCGCAATTATACATAGATGCGGGGCTCGATGACAAAGGTATTTCTCAGTTTGAAGCCCATCTGCTCGCCTGTAATGGCTGCAAGCAGGAGATGGAATACCTACAAGCGACTCTCCGCGGCATCGAAAGCTACCCACAGCTTGAACCCCCTTCAGATTTGACGGATAACGTGATGGCGCGAATTGAGGGGTCGGCATCGCCGTGGGATTTCTCTCAAGAGCTAGTATACATCAAAAGTGTATCAAGACAACTTGCCAGCGGACAATTGACAAGATTCCCCGAAGCGTTCGCCACAATGATTGTTGGCTTAATTTTATTACCGCCTAGAATCTACCTTCGCGTTTTTGCAATTGCGTTCCAGCGAATCCACACCGCGCTAGTGAGATGGAGTCATTTCTCGAAAACTCAAACACTGCATTCGATTGAATCATCACGCCGTTCACGCGCAACATCTCATCGAAATCCGCTGAGACGGATTTATCCACATCTGTTGTATCACTTGAATACGCTGACGAAATTGACATATCAACCGATGATTAACAGTCTGAGGCGTTACACGTTATTCAATTGACTCAACCTTAGAAGCAGTAGGAGGAACAACAATGGATACACAAACTTCATCAATGCAGCCAGAATCTGGCAGTTACAAAGGGAAATTACTGAAGATTCTCGTATTCGACGGTGATTTAGAAGCACCAGTTGTGTGTGTTGCACTGCCGCTATCTCTTGTAAAGTTGGCAGGACGGCTCCTGCCGCCGTCCGCCAAGCTGATACCACTCATGATCGATCTCGCAATAAGTCAAAATAAACGGTTTGAGGACTCTGCCCAACTGATTCGTGAGAAATACGCCGATTTTGACTTCGCTGAGACTTTCACCGCCATCTGTGAAGTGATTGAAGAAGGGATTGACGAACTCGAAGATATCGGGACGTTTGACTTTGTGTCAGTACTTGATGGAAATGAAGGTGTGACGATTCGCATCGATTGACATACTCCCAAACCTAAAGGATTGGGATTCTCATCCTTTAGGTTTCAAATTGCTCTATCAACGAAGTTAGCCCGGCGAACCGGGACTTACGTCCTCTCCTGAGAGGGTGGATGCCCCCACCCTATGGATATTGACCGCCGCATTGCGGTCTCTATCCAACTCTGTGTGGCAGCTTGGACACTGCCATGTTCTATCACGAAGGTTTAGCTCTGGGTTGATTGCGCCACAGACATGGCAGGTCTTACTCGAAGGATACCACTTGTCTATGAATCGGATTTCCGTGCTTTTCTTAGAAGCGATATACTTGAGTTTTTGCACAAAGTCAGAAAAACCTAAGTCAGAGACTTTGCGACCCCAAAGGGACTTCATGCCTTTGAGGTTCAGATCTTCAAGGGCAATCCAATCATATCTGTCTGTGAGGTCATGAGCAAATTTCCAGTGGAAATCTTGCCTTTGGTTGGCAATCTTGCGGTGTTTCCTTGCAAGGTTTAGCCTTGCCCGTTCCCGGTTCTTTGACCTTTTGATCTTTCGTGAATGGTTGCGGTTGGCACGGTTGATAGTGTTGAGACCGCGCTTGAAGAATTGTGGAGAGTCGTAGTCATTATAGTCAGACCCGGTGAGATACCTCTTTAGTCCAAAGTCCAACCCCGCGTTATTACCCGTCGTGGGCGACTCTAAATCGGTATCTACATAGTCTGTCAGAATGATTAGCCATACGTCTCCTACGCTGTCTCGCTTAATCGTGCAGCGTCTCGCGGTGCCTAAGACTTCCCGACTTTTGAAATATCGGTAGATGCGTTTGCCTATACGGATAGAGTTGTTTTGTAGCAGTTTCCAACCGGCTTGCTTGAGTGTGTAGGACTTGTATAGTTTACGTTTCTTGAAACGGGGATGACCGGAACGCTTGCCGCTTTTGCGGTCAGTAAACAGTTTAGAGTATGCTTTATCAAGTCGGTCTATGACGTCTTGCAACGATTGACTCGCCAACTGATTCCAATGTGCAAAGCGGGGGAGCCGCTTCAACTTGGTTAAGTGTCGCATCAGTGCTTTCTTACCCGGATATGTCCCGTAGATAGCATAGTATCTGCGACACAACGCTACAAAGTGATTCCATACTTCAGCATGGCTGTCAATCGTTTGCTGCAACTCACGATTAGTGTGGTTGCTATACATTTTGAACGTGTAGGTCTTCACGAGATTGTCTTTCTGTCTTTCATGTCCTATGCTGTAGGAGGTAGGGGACACCGCCAAGCGACGGTGCAGCATTCCCCTACGAAAGACAAGACAATTATAATAGACTTAGCCTGCAAAATCAATACAAAAACGGCTGAAGCGAAACTTATATCCCAAAGATAAATCATTGGGCTTTACGGGCTAAAGCCCAACTCTGTAATGTCACGACTGGAGGGAAGATGAGCAGGTCAAGTCGTCGGCGTGTCGCACTCGTTCTAAGAGTGCGCATCCTCGACAGAGATGCAGTCAAATCGGAACGGAATATCTGGATTCCCCTTCCGCTTCTCTTTCTCCTTGCGTTCGCCCTGGATATGTTTGTCTGCGTTTCTGTTCATGTAGCTTCAATTGTGCTTCTTGTCTTTGGCAAGAAAAGATGGAGGAATTCGCTTCAAAAACCGCTATCGTTTCTAAGAGCCGCAACGCGAATCTTTTTTCTGACGCGATCGAGTTACGGTCTGCTGCGTTATGGGAATGCACTCGAAATCCGTGTGGTTGATGGAGGAAGTGGTTTCGTTGTTTCGGCAGAATGACACACGATTCCAAGTCTGTTGAGAAGTACATGAACATAATCTCCGTAGGCAGCCGAAGCCTAAGACAATGGTTTGACCCCCCAGGAACATGCGTCATCATTGAGGACGTTTTACGCATCGAACAAAGATTGTCTCCAAGCGGGTGGAGATTACGGACAACGCGATTAAGTTGTGGTGTGCTTTAACTGTCCCGGAGGTCTTTGCCCGGTATCAACAACTCGCTTTATCGATCTTTACGTGCAAACTCTCGAAAAGCTAAACCTCTATCGTCATTGATATCGATTCGCTTTAAACCGTTCAACCCGACCTACAGTCCATGCTTGCCGAATTGATCACAACAAAATGTCAACACACGCTAGTGCATCCACGAGAAGTTTTAGGACGCGGATAGGCCTTCCCACTGAGCTCGCAGACGTGCTCCCCAACTCGATATAACGCGGCGCGGATTCGGGTGCTGAATCTGCCATCGATTCAGCTTGGTTTCGTGGGCAAACAGGTTTGCGCGACACGAATCGATTACATCTTCGTAGCCTTGCTGACCTGCCAAATTCCGCGTTTCCCACGGATCCGCTTGTAGGTCGAAAAGCTGTGCGCGTCCAAGACGCGATGCATCCGGTCCCGGTGGACGGAAATCCTCCGGGGCAGCAGGCTTATACTCCGTGACATATTTATATCTGTCCGCGACAACCGCCCGTCCCCAGTAGTTGCTTTCCACATAGGCGAGTTCGCGCCAAGGTATTTCATCGCCTTCTGCAAGCGGACGCACGCTCACGCCTCCGAGCCTTGAGATCTCGCCTCGCTCGACCTGCACAGCTTCCGGCGCATTTATACCAGCGTAGTCGCAAACTGTGGGAACCAGATCCACGCCAGAGATAAAATGCTCTCTATCGAAACGGTTTTTCTGCACTGGCACACCGTTCCCCAAGCAAGCAACGATGAACGGGACACGAATGCTTTCCTCGTATAGGGTGAACTTTTGGAACATCTGATGACTACCACACGCCTCACCGTGGTCTGCGCTGAAGATGATGACCGTATTGTCGCAGAAGGGTGTCTGCTGCAGTACGTTGAGCACGAAGCCGATCTCCGCATCAACCTTTTCGATGAATCGGTAATAATTCCAGATAAGATACCGCCAATGGAGCTCGTCCCAATCCCGTATACCGTGTAGGATCGCTGAGTGGATGAGTGCGTCATCGGTTCTACGACAAACCTGCTGTAGCACAGTTTCGCTTTCATCGTAATGGAAGTTTTCGGGCAGCGGTGGCAATTCTTCTTCAGCGATGAGCCCCTGCTGCAACGGATTTGGGACGCGCTTTTCCTCGTGGTTGTGCAGATATTCACACACATCGTGCGGATTGACATAGCCAATTTGTAGATAGAATGGCGCGCTGCCATCGTAGGTTGTTAGAAAATCTGTCACAGCGTGCGTAGAAGCCGAATCGTAATACTCCCCACCCCCCGCACCGATGTCACGCTCCCCATAATACAGGGTGTGGAAACTTTCGCGCACGTTTCTACCCGGCACGTGCCACTTGCCACAATGGGCAGCCATGTATCCATTGGCGTTCAGAATTTGCCCAATATCCTGAATGTCCTCATGCAGATGTCCACCGTTAAAAGGTATACCCGTCTCCGAAGTGTAAAGTCCGGTTGCCCAACTTGATCGTGCGGCAGCGCATACCGGATCGCTACAGTAAGAACGCATGAAAGATGTACCGTTCCGGTGGAGACGGTCAATGTTCGGCGTGTGTATGTACGGATTTCCATAGGCAGAAACGGCGTTCCAAGATTGCTGATCTGTATTGATAAAGAGGATATTCGGTCGTTTGTTCATGAGCTGCCTCCCATGATCTCTTTAAGCACGAAGGTTTGGAAGAAGTTGGAAAAAATTGTTACGTTGCCGTGCATATCAAGCCACCAGTAGGACGGAAGAAGTCCTTCTCCATACAGGTAATAGCCGTCGAGTTGCGTTTCGTGCATCTTGATCGATTCAAGGAAACCGATGCGATTCATAGGTCTCAGTTTCTCAAGGTCTTCTAGGACAGCCATTTCCACGACTCTGTCTGACCCGTGAATCGCCCCACTGAGCGCAGGAATCACATCGAACAGGGCCCAGTTGCAGGTGAACGGTGTATCTTTCTGGATCAGACCAAGGGTAATCTCAGCCTGATTAACGGTCAGCCGAATCTCGTCCGAAACCCGTTGACCTTCACAGGCGAACCTAGAATAGCTGTCCTGACAGTCGTTCTGTGCTTGGAGATGCCACTTACCTGTGAGCGATCGATACAGATCGTTAGCGGTATGAAAACGGAGTTGCAACTCTTCACCGCTCGTTGTGTTAGTGTATTGAATCGTATAGTGCCAGCGCGCATCGTCCGCTTGCTGTCGTTTGATAATTGCCTGTCCGAGGATTAGGTTATCCTGTCGGTCGGCTCCTCTCGCGTAGCCACGCCAGTAATTTGGAAATATCTCGTAAACACTCACGACCGCTTCGGCTCCTGTTCGGTCTGTTTTGGGCTCCGCATAAAATCTGAGGAACGTTTCGACCAGCTGCTGCGCGAAGTGGGGATTTTGCGCGCCATAGTTGTAATCAAACGACCAGTGCAACCCTTCACTATTGTTCATGTGACATCTCACTTTCTGCTATTCCGCACGGGGGATTAGAACGCTGCCGTCGGGCAACGTGGCGCGAAACGCAAATGTCCAACCGCAGTAGTTGGATCCCACCGTATTGCTCAATTTGAGGACGATTACGTTCTGACCTTTCTTCAGATTGACTTGGACAGTCTGGGATCGGAAAGCGTCGTGATGTCCCAGATCGATCCGCTCATCCCCATTCACCCGAAGAATCAGCCGGTCATCCCACACCAAGCGGATACTCGCGGTTATATCCTCTGTCACCTCTAGGATACATCTGGCGATAGCCGCGGCATCCCGACTGTTACCCGGTGTCCCTAGTATGTAGGGACGAAAGACGTGATTAAAATCTACGAACCCACGAAGCGCGAACCGCTTTTTCCAGCGGGCAACATCTCTGCCGAGCTCACGGGATCCCTCCGTGAGCCAAGGAGAATTCTCGTCGTGCATACCATCGAAAGTCGCCTCGGGGTCGAAGTCGCCCTCCGCGTCCAAATCCGCTTCCATGGCATGATCTTCCCTATTCCAGAACGGTCCACACACCCACCAACTTCCGCTGTCCGGCAGCGGCAGATCGCATGTCCCCCTAGGCAGCTCGCCCCACGGCGACTCAAATCGCTCGGCGGGTTGGAGTAGTTGCCAGTCCGGCATCTCAAAAAAGGGTCTGACCGGTCCCTCCTGATACCAGTAGGATGTCGCGCAGATGTCATTTTGCATCGCACCGAACCGCACATGGATCGACTTCCTGAACTCAATACTGTCCCGCTCAAAGAACCGGTAACCTACCAATCGCTGTGCGGGTCGGGCTTGACCGACATCCGCGTGTGTGTAGTAGGGCAAACCCGCGTAGAGATGCGTCTCAGGAGTATGTAATGCTCCGCCGAACGATGAGCCGAATGTATCTTCGCCCCCAATCCCCCGAAGGTAGGCGGGGTGATCGCCATCGCCGTCAATGTAGATATTGTCTCCGCCGCCGTGGCTCCAGCGATCGGTATCATCGTAAAGCCGCACACCGTAGACAAACCCGACTAGTTGACCCGGTCCGTCCGCGTCTAGCAGCAGGAAGTCTTCCCCGTAGCGTTCCGTCGGTGCTTCGCGCCGCCAACGGGCGCAGAAGCGGCGAGGTTCCTCCAGTTCTTGATCCGGGAAGCGGTGCCAATCCACAAACAGATAAGTCGAGCTATCTCCCACGCCACACTCCATCTCAATTCGGGCAGATCGGGCGAAAGGCATGTCGAAATAACAGTTATAACCGCTGAAACTTTGAATGGATAGATAGCGATTATTCACCGGATACCAAGGAAGTCCGTGCATCACCCCGAAAAAGTCTCCAAACGGCGCCTCGACGTGTGGGATAGGTTCTTCATCGAAATAGATGCGGATGATAACCTGACGACCGTTCCCCTCGCGACCCGCTGTCCCCCAGATATGCCGTATGCAGCCCGGACCTTCCAAGTTCGCGATGGTCGTTCGCTCGTTCACTTTTATCCGTTGGACGAGGCTCACCCGGTCCGGCACGGCAACCTTCGGTAGATTCAGGTTCATCGGATCTCTCCTTCTTGTGGGGGTGTAGAAAAATCTGCGGGCAGTTCTTCTGATGCTGCAACAGGTGGAGGGTTTTTCAACGAGTAGAGCACCTCGGAGTGTGGATAGCAGAACTCCACCTTGTCATTTTCGTTGAACCCCTTATGGATGATTTTTACAATATCAGAGACATTTTTTGCATAATCTTCAGGGGTTGTCTTATAGCGCAAGCGCATCAGCACACCCGCATCAAATAGCTCTGCTCTGATGTACGGCTCCTCACCAGTCACCTTGATAGTGTCCACTGTTACCTGTTTCGCAGCATCAATCAAAATCTTTTCCGCCTCATCCCAATCGGACTGGAATGTTATTCGTACCGGCGCCTCACTAAGGATATACTCCACGTCAAAGGTATAGTTCGTAATCGTTTGGCTGAAAAGGATTGCGTTGGGAATCAGTATCCCACGACCGGAACGCTCCTCGCCTGCAACAGTGCCCCCAACCTGATTAAGGATGACATGGGTAAGTGTAATATCTTCCACATCCCCCTTGATACCAGCAATGATGACCCGTTGACCAATTCGGAAAGGACGTTTAAGTATCAACATTAGCCATGCAGCAACCCCAGTTACAGGTGCTTGTAATGACCAACCGACAATCATTCCCAGAAAACCTGCGGAAATACCAAGTGCCTGGACTGAACCGCTAAGGCTGATAACACCGAAAATCACAATGATGATAATCCAGACAAAGGTCCAAGTCAGCATGAAATTATCGGCGTTTGCTTTTTTTAATGCCCGCCTATAGACATACGCTTTCAGAGGATATGTCAAAACGGCTTTAACTAATAGCAACGTAGCGATGGTTGCAATACTTAGCAATAATCCACGATGTTCGGTTTGACTCAGATTAACAAAAAAATCCCAAGCTTGAGATAACACTTCCATTCTGTATTCAGTCTCCTTATCGATTTTTCGAGAGTATGCTAGTCAAAATAGATGAAGTCACCTGCTCAGAGAATTATACCATAAATCTGTCTTCAGAGTTGTCATTTCCGATCTGGTTTGTCTCAATCCAATCAAGAAAGGGTTGGCATCGCTAATATCAGGAAAAAGGACTAGACCTCGCCCTCAATCCAAAGCTCTTGGTTTGAACTTGACCGCTATCAGTGCCTGTGATACCATCTATCCACATGAGGTTTCATCATATCTATCACCACAATCTACCGCGCAAGGAGCAAACCGTTGAGACACAATCCAAACACGGCCATCGTCAAAGTCAATGCCGGCTCTATCGACCGAAAAAACGATCTCATCCGATTCCCTTTCAACCCCAAAGACCACTTTCCCGATTGGCAGGAGGGAGTTTCGACGCTTGCCATTTCGCAGACCGATGCGGATGGATCTCCGCTGGACACGGAGACCCCTGCTCAGTTTGAGCCAACAATCCGCGAACTCAGTTGGCAAACCGGCTCCCTAGATGCGGGAGAATCTGCATGGTACGCTATCTGCGTCGTTGACCTTCCACCCAACAACCGCTACGCTATCAAGCAGAAACCTGCCCATCTCCTGATTACCGTCGATAATCAGGTATTTACGCGATACAATTTCTTGGGCATCTGGAAGCCATATTTCTGGCCCCTGAACGGGAATTACGGCACGGTTGTGCGCGGAGCGGGCGGCGGTGATCATCCACATCACACAGGACTCTATCTCGCTTACGGTGGACACGGCGAGGGCGGATCGGCAAACATCTGGTCGGATTGGGATGAGCCTCCTTACGGTCCATGCGGGAAAATGTTGCACCAACGGTTTATCAGACTCACCTCTGGACCCGTGTACGCGGAATTCGTGGAGGATCTAATCTATGTCAAAGGGAATGGCGACCAAATCCTAACCGAAACCCGAACGGCACGCGCTTGGTACGCTGATAATGGGAGACGTTTTCTGGATATTACCCACGAAACCACACCGCCGCTAGATATTGGGGACCGGCAATTTCTCTTCGTGGCACGACTGAATCCATCTATGAACCTGCCGGACGAAGGGCATGTCGAAAATTCGGAGGGGCTCATCGGACGGAAAGAGGTACATCATCAACGGGCACGTTGGTGCGACCTCGGCGGCACTGTCGGAGATGGCGTGAACGGACTCGCGTTGTTTGATCATCCGGAAAACATCGAACATCCCGGGCTCTTCGGGGAAATCGCCGTTCAGCAACAGATGAGCATCCTCCACCATCCGCCGCACGATTACTTCCGTCTCCAATTCCGTGCCTACGTTCACGAAGGCATCACGCCGGAAGCGGAGGTCGAATCCCACTATCAGTGTTACGCAAGCCCGCCAAAAGTTGAAATTTGCACTTGATGCGGCTGCCGCCAAGGCATAGTCCCGAAATTAAGGAGAGAACGATGAAATATCGCTTCGCTGAAATGATCTGGTACGAAACCAAAGAGGCTGCCGAACAGGATCGTGTCGCTGTCCTCCCCGTTGCGACGTATGAAGACCACGGTCCCCACCTCCCCGTTGATACGGATGTCGTCCTTTGCACAGGTATCTGTGAACGCGCTGTAGCACGTATCCCATCGGAGGCAGTGCTCGCGCCACCCGTCCCGCACGGTTATAGTCCGCATCACATGGATTTTCACGGGACACTCACTATCGGTTGGGACACCTTTATCAAGTATGTTAGGGATGTCTGTTGCAGCCTTGCACATCACGGGTTCAAACGAATCCTCATTGTCAACGGTCACGGCAGCAACACCTCTCCCCTCGATCTCGCAGCACGGTTGACGAACATCGAATATGAGGGCAAGATCCTGTGCGCCTCGGTGAACCATTGGGACGTGCGCAAAATTAAGGATGTCGGTGCCGAGGTCCGGGATTCTGAGTATGGTGGGACATCACACGGAGGGGAATATGAAACCGCCCTCTATCTTGCCTTAAAGCCGGATCTGGTCGATATGAGTCGGGCGGTTGATGAGAGATCGCCGTTACCGCCGAGTTTCAAAACGGATCTGCTCGCGGGCGCTCACCCGCAAGGATCGGCTGCCCGTTTGATACCCTACTGGAGTTCACAGACGGCAAGCGGCGTGTTAGGCGATGCGACCAAAGCCACCAAGGAGAAAGGGGAGAAGTTCCTAGAGGCAGCGACTGAGGGGCTTATTGAGCTGATACGAGAGTTGAGAGGAACGGAGATTCCACCCCGCCGTGACCAACATGAGCATCACATATCAAGAAAGACTGCATGGACTTAGAAACAGACAAATGAGCGCAGGTGGTTTCGGAGGAACTTAGAGCGAATACGCGCTTGACGCAACGAAGTACGAAAAAAGTCATGACCCTTGTGACCCAACTGACAAGATGTCCCATAAGACCTGTTATCGGATATTTGTGATAGGAGGTCTAATCTGTGAAATAACTGCTTGCGGGGCGTGAGGATTCCCCGTAACTTGGCATTGGATCGCTGAAATAATCGCTTGTGGGGTTTAGATCGCTGAAAGAACGGATTTCGGGAGTGGTGTGGTCTTCTATGTGGAAGTTGAATCTTGATTGGCGTGTTTCGTGTTCGTGTTGGTTCTTAAATGCGTTGGTAATATCGTCGCTGGTAATAAAAGGGTCATCCATAACCCTTCTCCATTTGTCGGGGACTCGAAATTCTTTATCAGAAGCCTCGCTACCTATCCCATACGCCTCTATCACCCCTCTTTTCCATTCGTCAGGGGCAGGGTAGTGAGTAACGGGTGTTGAAAAATCGTTGTTATGGGCTTTTGTTGGGTGTGAGTGTTCATTGTTTGAATTTCGGCTTATTAAGAGAACGAACACCACAATCAACAAAATAATGTTTAGGACTAACAGTGTTCTTGGCATTTTGGGTCTCCTTTTTAACAGATCAAACATCGTTGAACATAACTTGTGGCTTGTAACACCCTAATGATACGATAAATACAAGAAATTGTCAAACCCTAACCTATTAAATGCGAAGTGTTTTTGTCTTTTGCTTTTAGCTTTAAACTGTGATTGGAGAAAACGTTATGAGATCCCCCTTTTGTGTGATTGCGATGCTGTTGTTACTTGTCGGCTGTGGGTATTTTGATGATTCAGAGGATGCGCCTAATTTGGTGATAGATTCTACGCCGGTTGCCCTCCCTGTTGATGCTGATTGGGAACTGATTGCGACACTCCAGCGCAATCAGTTGGAACCTGCAATGTTCTATATCTCAGAAGAACACAATGAAGCGATAAGCACTGCGTATGAGGCGGGTAAGCATTTCATCTTTGAAATTGGTGGTGAGTTTAACGAGGGCAGGACTGATATGGTTCGTCATTACATCATACATCCAGAGGTTCCCTTTCAAGATCAGCATAAAGATCCTTATCGAGTTAGGGAGGAGAAGAGGGAGGGGACAAAATGGCATATACACACATATACTTTTCTGTCTCAGGGGTGGTATGTGACTGAGGAGGATTTGGTGGGACAGAAGGGTATTGGGTTGGGCGTTGATCTTTCATTATTCCACTTTGATTGGCCGCAGGAAGGTCCATTTCCCGCCATCAAAGGCACAAATTATGGCAACAGGATTGGTGTGATGGATTCTACTCACGTAATTGGACGCTCAAACAGTGTTATCAATGAATGGATTCGGCTACGGATTTATGTTAGCAGATAGGAGGTAGCTGATGCCAGAGAAAAAGCATCGCGAATTGACAGTGGTTCATACTTTTGCCGTTAAGCCGTCGCAGTTGAAGGAGGCCAGACAAACGGCATTTGAGAGGGATATATCTGTCTCGAAGTATATTTGCAATGCGCTTCGGGATTATGGTGAACAAGCACTAAAAACTAATAGTGAAATAGCGAAAGTTAATAATGATGATCGTCGTTTGTGCAGGCATAATTGAGGTGTCTAACATCTAAAGGTGCATGGCGTTGGCGGACTAACCCACTGCCCCCGCTGTGCATCTCTCCTTTAACCTGAAACGGGAGTTTTTTTTAATGGCACGCCCCGTAACTATTTCTCCTGTAAACTTCGCACTAATCCGTCATACGATGAAACAGCAAAGTGTGCTTGCGGCTGATTTAGCCGAACAACTTGGCATAAGTGCTTCGTATCTGTCGGAGATGCTGAACGGTCATAGTCTATTGAACGATGAGAAGTTGAATCGGATAGCGGACATACTATCTGTGCCTCCGTACTATTTTCGGACAAGCATAGGTCGTATGGCAATGCAATCGGAACGATTCGCTTACACTGACCGTTTCAGCAGGGCAGAGGGCACCTGTCGTTCACCTAACGTAAACGTTTCACCTTCTCCAGCTGCATTAAATCCCAACGACTTGAACAGTGCTTGCTTGTCCTCATCTTCCATCGAGAGTGTTCCGCGCCACTCTGCTGCCCCGCGGTCCGCACCCCAGTCCATTGCAGCCTGAATCAAATCCTTCCAAGTGTCCGATCGGCACTGATGCGTAAAACCATCCACATGGCACACACCCGATCCATCAAGACGTGCTGTCGCCAGTCCAATCAGATGGCCGCTATCCGCCCCCGCCCCAAACCATGTGCCACGCTGCTGTTGGGAGAGCGCATCATACTTCGGATACAATCCCATACAGGACGACTGCACCGCATAGCGCGTCGAAAATATGCCCGCGTTGGCGTCTAACACCTGCCAGTCGTGCGGACAAACGATCAGCGGAATCATGGGGATCCGTTGCACTGACGTTCCCGGTACGATAGTGATCTGTCCTGCTGCCTCCCTGAAGTAGTCCACTAGAAACGCCTCCGGTGAATTGCCAGAGACGATCAGTGCCATTATATTGGCACCGGCAAGTTTTCGCCAGCCGAGCCGATAATATATCCGCGCTGCCGCAGGGTTGCCTGTGCCGAGAAAAAACGCCTCACCGCCCTGTGCCCGAAAATCGTCAAGAGCGGCTTCGCAGAGTTGAGCAGCGATCCCCTGACGTCGAAATGCAGGCGGTGTCGCCACCTCTCCCAATCCGCCCAACCGTGGTACTGCCTTGCCAACGGTGAGATGGGAGGTGCCCGCCAAGTCTTCACCCTGCCGCATCAGGTAGAGGATATCTTCGTTGTCTTCGGTTTCATCGCCGGCGAAGATGCTCTTGAAGTCTTCGTAGGAGGTCTCGAAAATTTCTTCCCAGAATGCGGTCAACTCCGGGATAAGCTCCTCTGGTAGGGGTGCGTTGATTTTCGTAAGATCCATAATTTCCCTCCATTTGGAACCATTAAAGGTTCATGTGTTGTTCCTCTGGTAACGGCACAGGCTTTGCATCCTCCGTCCGAATGCTCCAGTCCGCCAAACGCAACCGTAGATCTGCCAGTACCTCCCGGTGGTCTGGATTGTCCACCACATTCTCCAGTTCCCACGGGTCGTTCTCCAGGTCATACAGTTCGTCCCGATCACCCATCGGATCGTGCACATACTTCCACGATCGGGTACGTGCCATCTTGCGCCTGCCCTCCGCTTCGCGCCACTGTAAAGACTGTATCAACGCTCGTCTGCCGTAGGGTTGCGGTAGTTTCTCCAAATCTGCCATTCGGAAAGGAGGTCCCCCGGAGCCGTATTCGGAAAAGGTTACATCTCGTGGTTCAGCGGCGGTGACGGTTGGAAGTCCCTCGCCGTGCATTGAGCGGGGTATGTCTAACCCTTGAAGTTCCAGCAGCGTCGGCACGATGTCGATTAGGTTCACCATGCTGTCGTCCCGCACATTGGAAGCAATCTCCCCGGGCCAAGAGGCAATCAGCGGCACGTGAGTCAGGCAGTCGTAGAAAACACCGCCCTTGCACTGCATCCGGTGCTCTCCGATGAAGTCTCCGTGGTCCGAGCAGAACACCACAATCGTGTTTTCACGCAGCCCGAGATTTTCTAGCGCGTCCAAGATCTGTCCCAAACCGTCGTCAATAAAACGTACCATACCGTAATATACTCCCATCACGCCGTACACATCTTCAAGGGCATCTGCTTCCGCCCCTAGTATCTCACGCAGTACACGATTCCGTTCGGGTGCGCGTTCGTCAAATTCGTCCTCACGCCAAGGTGGCAGATCAATTTTCTCCGGCGGGAACATCGCAGCGTATCGCTCCGGCACAACCCACGGCTCGTGCGGATCCGGGAACGACACCCATAACGCGAACGGTTCATCTTGGTGAGCTTCTAGGAAACGGGTCGTTTGGCCTGCAATCAACCCTGTAGAATAGTCCTCCAGCGGAAAATCAGAGGCAGCGTAACCGAAACGTGGGCTTTGGGGCACCATTGTCCGCCGCAGTTCATGGGCAGCTCGAATCCCCTCGATCGGGCGAAACCAGTCCATGCCGCGTGTCTCTGCATGCCCCGACATCCAACCGTGACCAATCTCGCACCACGTATCGAAAAGTGCTAAATCCTCCGCACGCTCGAAGCAGTGATTTTTGCCAATAAGACCCGTGTGGTATCCGGCATCCTTCCAGAGTTGGAAAGCATGGGTCGCATCATCCGGCATCAGGGTCTGATTGCGTCTACCACCGTGCGAATGTGGGAACTGGGAGGTCCAAAGCGAAATTCGGGCTGGAACACACAGTGGATGGGGCGTAAAGGCATGTTCAAAGAACACCCCTTCGCCCGCCAAGCGTTCCATAGATGGCGTCTCGCAAAAAGTATTGCCGTAGAGGTGACTGGCGGTAGCTTTCTGTTGATCTGTCATGATCACTAAAATATTGGGGCTTTCGGACATTTTGCGCTAACTCCTATCTTGGTCTGTCACACCAAATCCAGAAGATACCAACACGGTTGCGCGATAGCCTAGGCCTAATAAGCCCGGTATGTTGTGCAACAGCATTGGATATTTGGGGTCATTCCCCTTTGATGTGGATTTTCGACGTCGCATTTTTATGGTAGTGGATATTTAATCTTTTGTCGAGTATAAAATTTGCTTTTGTCCTCAAAATAGTTTTGGATGTCGGTAAATTATTGACAACGCCTGACGCCTCTGCTACAATTAGGTTTTGTGGGTAAAAGCGAGTTGCTTTGAATCCCGATTCGATCGGGACCGCACTTATACTGATTCACCTACAGGTGGACAATCATGAGAAACAGACGCACACAATCCCGGATTCTTGGCCTTCAGATGCTGTATCAGGCGGAAATCACGAAAGATTCAATTCACCGCGTCCAAGAGCGTTTCTGGCAGACAAATAACGTGCCGGAAACCGTTAAACAGTTCGCCAATTTGCTGACCGAGGGCACAACGGAACATCTTGTCAAGATTGATTCGGCGATTCGATCGGCAGCGACCCATTGGAAAATTGACCGGATGCCGGTTGTTGACCGATGCCTGCTGCGGAGTTCCACCTATGAACTGCTCTATCTCATCGATATTCCGCCTGCTGTTTCAATTAATGAAGCCATTGAACTGGCAAAAACATACAGCACCGAAGATTCGTCACAGTTTATCAACGCGATTTTAGATAAAATTAAGGACATGGGAACCGAAATGGTTAGCCTAGAAGATTTACGAACAAGTGAGGGTGAATAGTTGGCAATATTTCGCAAGGTTATTTGGGGACTGATTTTAAGTCTCCTGATCCATCCCCTTGCCAATGCACATAAGGAAGTTGAATTTATCCGGGAATTTGGAGGGAAAGGCGAGGATGAGGGCGAATTCGCTGAGAAAACGTCTTTCGCGTTCGACCGGGACGGTGGGATTTACATCGCGGACACCGAAAATCTTCGTATCCAAAAGCTCGACCCCGATGGACGCTTCCTGTTTGAGATTCGGGGGACCGATCCCGATAAGTTTCTTTTTAGCAACCCAATGGATATTACTGTCGGGCTAGACGGAACGATTTACGTTGTGGATTGGATCACCGTAAAAGTGGATGACACAGAATCCCCACGCATCTTCAACTACGCGCCTTGTGTCCATCGATTCGATTCGGAAGGGACCTTCGTTGGGAGTTATCCGCTTCAAGATTTAAGCAAGCGGATCGGGACACTTGAAGCCGCTGCACCAGCACTTGACTCTGAAGGAAACTACGCCCTCATCATCCCACAAGGGGATACGCAGAGATCACTCCTGTTGACAGTCGATGACGAGGGGAGCATCTACGTTTTCGATCACGATTATATTTATAAACTGGACGCAGAAGGTAACCCCGTATCAACCTTCACTACCTCTCAACCCAGTGCCGGACAGTTGAGCAAAGCTGCGGATATGACTGTCGATCGTGAGGGTAACCTTTACATCGTAGATGAGGCAGCGCATCGTGTGTTGAAATATGACCGTGATGGCCAATTTTTACTCTCATTTGGCGAGTACGGGGATCGCGCAGGGCAGTTTACATCGCCGTTCCACCTCATCGCGCTAGACGATGGCACGGTCCTCGTCGCAGATCGAGCCAAGTATAAAAAGGATTACGCCTCCGATTTACCCAGACAACGGTACCATCCATTCCAGTTCGGGCATGTCCCCTACCGTATTTTTCGCAGCCGTTTACGACGTGTTCAGCGATTTTACGCGGACGGGGAATATGCCGAGAAGATCCTGATCCGTCTCCTACGCGAGAATGAAGGACACGCGCACCTGAGTCTCA
Source organism: Candidatus Poribacteria bacterium (assembly GCA_965222805.1). GTDB lineage: Bacteria > Poribacteria > WGA-4E > WGA-4E > PCPOR2b > PCPOR2b. Next base: position 6,586,794 of record CBDCUX010000005.1, on the reverse strand, counting down.
AAGCTATCGACTACACCGGCAATCTCTATTTCGTTGACAGTGAAACCTTGAAGTTTAGGGTGTTCACGCCTACCTCGCCACTGATATCTTCTGCATTTCAAACAGAGGCAAAGTTGCGATATATTTATGATTTTGAGGATGTCGAAATAGATAATCAGGACGACTTAGATCCCAATCTTGGGACGAAAGCTGATTTTGATGAACGAATTAAACAGAATCAAATTGGGGCGGAGGTCTCTTTGGCCTATGACATAAACGAGGACCTGCGATTCGCAATTTCCAACAGTCTAACCTATCTGAGATTGACCGATACCAGTTTTTTCCGAACGCCAGATTTCGAGGACTTCCGGGGCTCGTTCAATCAAGACGATGAAACCACCGAAACGTCATGGGAGAACCAGATTCAGGTTGATTTTACGCTAATTCAGAATCATAATCCTTACCGCTATAGGGAGGCTGGAGCGTTTGCTTACCTCAATGTGGTCCGAGACTATTTCATCAACGAAGCACTCGATCCAAACAACGACCGACTTTTGGACTTCAGGGTACGGATTTCTAGCTGGGGTGCGGGGATGCGCTACGATCTCGGCAGGGCATTTCAACTCCAGTTTATGGTGGCTCACTCTTACGGCTATAACGAGTACACCTATACCGATGAAACGGACATTCTGTATGCAACAGGCTTTCTACAACTTGTGGGCACCGTTGCACTCTTGAGCGTTGATGGCGTGTTTTGATGAAACCTTGGATAGGAGGGGTGGAAGCGGAGGGGCCGCTGGCGCGGTTGGCATTGTTGTGGGGGTTATGCTGCGGTGACTGAGAGCAACCTTTCACAGTTACCTTGACGCGATGTAATCTTAGCGTTCAATTTTCTATCTCCGGGTCCCTACTTTCCTCGTCATCTCTCTGCAAAATGGAATGATTAATTCACTTTTGGGGAGGTTTTCTGTTACTTCCAATAACAAATACAGACACAAGACCTACAACTCCGGCTGTACCAATGAATCCGCCAGGAATCGGAGCGCCATTTAGGGCTGTGTATCCCCCGGTAATTATAGCGATAATACCAATTAAAAAGCCAAACATTTGACCGAAATGTACTTCACGATTGGAAAAAGTTAATTTTTTCTTCTCCAGCCATTGTCTATGCTCGCTTTGATTTTCCGCCATTTTAAGAATTCTGTTTGCCGATCCTGGTAGAATTTCTTCATATCGTTTCATTATAGGAGGTGGGGGAATAGGACCAGCGAATTTTTCAGAAACCCTTACTGATAGTTCTTCTAATTCTTCCTCGCTCTCAGAAATTTCTACGGGACTTTGAGGCTCATCATCGGGTTTGGGTTGAGGTACGGTCGATTGGTTAGCCATCCATTCTCACCCTATCTTTGATGGTATCCCTATAACGTGACACAAATAACTCCATGGACTGTGATATATCATTACCTATAGCCATCCAGTCAGATTTCAGGGCATCATAGTCAGAAGAGGCACCATGCTCATCAGAAAAATTGTCATATCGGTTGAAACTTTGAATCCCGAATAGGTCAACTACACTGCCTATTCCCGCTATTATATTGTCTTTGTTGAACATTTTCTTCCTCAATTTGTGGTAAGATGTATTTAGATGGGTCATTTTGGACCATAATGGACCATATCGGGGCATAATTATATCAAAATGTTTCTTTTTGTCAATCTATTTTACCATATTTGGGGTAAAGTTGTGTAATTCGTTACCCCGACTTGCTATCCCATCTTCATAGTAGCAACCATCTTTCGGAGGAACAATTTAATTATGACAGAAAACCGTCCATGGACGCCCGTCGAGGGCGATTTAACAGATATGCTGGAAAAACATCCACAGCCGCTCATGGCACTTGCAGCCGGTGAGATGCCAGCCATCCTTTTACGGCAAGCTTACAATCCCAATCACTGTGCGGGGCTTATACAGCAATTCTATGAGCGCGGACTAATGTACGACCCACACAAAACCGGAGACGGGAGTCCGCACCGTGTGGACATCGGCACTAGTTTGGGACGGTACAATGCTGACCGCGAAAAATTCTTTACCCACTCCGCCGAGACTCATGCGCTGTTCAAGATCTTGTTCGACGGGTACGACGACCCGGTACAGACTATGTACGAAGCTCTGTCACAACTCGCACCGGGCAAGAATGTGATGACAGCGCGGGAGCCGGATGGCAGTCTCTACGGTCCTGCCATCTTCCGTATCTACCACGACGGGTTGGGCCACGGTCCCCACTACGATTCCGTAGCAAAGCGATCGAAGCTGTTCAATTACACCGTTTCTCGATTCCAACATCAATTCGCCGGCGTGCTCTGCTTCCAAAACTCTAGCGATGCGGGTGAGAGCGGCGAACCCTTTCTCTACAACTGCACTTGGTCGGATGCCGTGCAGGAGGCACGCGAGAAAGGCACCTTTCGGGAATACGTCGCCGAGCAAGGTATCGCCCGCACACAAGTCCAGCTAGAGCCGGGCGACCTCTACTTCTTCTATTCCGAAAACCTTCACGAGGTGCCTTTCGTCCTAGGCGATCGACCGCGGGCTGTACTGGCAATTTTCTTTGCTATGTCCCCGGACGATGATGAGATTTTTGTTTGGTCATAACCGACTTTCAATCAAACATTTGCTAGACGTTCCTAGAACGCTCCCATTTGATAAGGAGGAACCCATGCAAGCAACCACCATCCCTGAACAAGAGACCATTATCCCTGAAATCGATCCCAACGAAGTCATTGACTTCATGAACATTGACGAGACAGACTTCAGTTCATTCACTATGGCACAGCGAATCCGCCATTTCGAGGTAGAAGGCTATGTTGTGCTACCCGACATGTTAGATGCGGAACTCATCGCGAAACTCAAAGCAGAACTCGCGGACGTTCCCATGAGACCAAAACCGTATAGCGAGTATCAGACCACCGCATCCATACAACCGCAATGGTTCAGTCGCACGACGGCGGAGCTAATTGGGCATCCACCGATGATTGAGTTTTTCACAGAGTTGATGGGGCCTGACATCGTATTCACACGCGGCTTCTTTCAGCGGACGAATCCCGGCTCTCCCGGAATCTCAGTGCATACCGATGGCCAACCTCACGGCTCGTCAATCTTCGACTACGAGGGCAGCTCCCCGCGATTGCTGCGGGTTCTGTACTACCTTGATGATCTCATCCCGAAACGCGCCCCGTTTCGGCTTATCCCGCGGAGCCATCTCTCCTTTCACGCACAGGCAAGTCCTTACGTACGCTACAAATCGCATCCGGAAGAGCTCACCCTGTGTTTGAAAGCCGGATCGGCAGTCATCATTCCAAGCACTATGTTCCATGCCACGCACCCGAATACGGACAGTTCGCCTAGAGAGTTGATTCAGTTCGGCTATCGACCCGCTTGGGCGGGACCGATCCAACCAATGAAAGAGTGGGATCCTGAATTGGTCGCCGCCGCACCGGAACAAGCCAAGCCGTTCCTGCAGAGCCTCAATACTACCGGAGGCACTTGGGGGCTGGAACATAAGCCGGAGGGCATGACGACCAACGCACCGGGAATCAATCCGAGTCGTTGGGGCGATTGAGCGAAAAAAACGGTTGCTCACTTTTACAACAGCTGAGGACAAAATCAGGTGAAAATCACGCATCTGGAACGCACCGTTGTTTGTGTGCCGTTTCTGCCCGGTATTCTGCCGCCACCTGAATACGAGGAGTTCACCGAATCTTATCCCGCATCGCTTGGAGAAAGAAGACAGGATGTACTGCGTATTCATACAGACGAAGGAATTACCGGTCTCGGCATGGGTGGTCCCTATTTCGGAGATCGGGTGGATCCGGTGCCGGATTTAATCGGAAAGAATCCGCTCGACTTTGAGCCGCGCAGCTTGGGGGGCGGTGGATATGATATTGCTCTGCTGGACCTGATTGGTAAAGCGACTGGCTTGCCTTTGTATCGTATCTTCGGTGGCAAATTTCAAGATCGTGTGCTCGTTGATTACTGGATCACGCGGATGGGGCCGGAGGCGTCAGCCACCGCTGCCAAACGAGCGTCCGAATTGGGTTTCCACGGCATTAAGATAAAATGTACCATAGACGATGGAAATGTAGCAGACCGAGTGCACGCCATGCACGAAGCTGCGCCCTTACTACGCATTGTCCTGGATCCCGGTCACCGATTTCATACTGTCGAGCAGGCGTTGGCGTTGGCACGCGAAATCGAATCCTATGATATTGTCTTTGAAGACCCAATCCCCAAGGATAGCATAGATGATTATCGACGGCTCAAGGAAGAGACATCAATAATCATCGCGCCGCATCTGCAGAATCCACGTCAAGTGATTGAAATGGTGTATCTAGAAGCTGTGGACGGGATTAATGTCGCACCTTCGGATTGGGGCTTTTTGGATATGGCACGGATTGCGGATGCCGCTGGTATTCCCGTGTGGCAAGCCTCCAACGTTGACCTTGGCATCTTCGATGTCTTCCGCCTGCACGCTTCCGCTGCAACCCCAAATTGCACCTTGGGCAGCGACCTATGCGGCAACTTCGTCCATGAGCATAGCTTGCTTGCCGAGCCTTTGGTCCAAGATGGATATGCGGTAGTCCCGGATAAGCCGGGATTGGGCATTGAGTTAGATGAGGACGCGGTACAACGGTATACCCTGCGTCCATAAATTTCGGAGAGGAATGAATCATGGTTCCCATGCGGGATGGCGTCAGACTTCGGACGAAAATCGCAAAGTCCGGCCCCGGAAGCTCGTCCGTCATCTTCATACGCGGATACGATACCGACTCCTGGATCGATGCCGATCGGTTTGTGCGTGCCGGGTATGTTTGTGTGAGTCAAGCGACCCGCGGACACATCGGCTCCGAAGGCGCACACGGCATGGACAACCGGTTTTTTGACGATGCGCAAGACGGGTACGATGCCCTCACTTGGATTAGCCAGCAGCCGTGGTGCGACGGAAACATCGCCATGTACGGAAGCTCCTACTACGGTGCCACGCAGTGGTTAGTAGCACCGAGGGGTCACCCAAACCTCAAAGCAATCGTTCCGCAGAACTTCAATCCTGATCCTTGGCAGCGCATGTACCGTGACCACGGCGCGGTTCAACTCGCCCACACCGCCCGGCGCATCTACGATTACAACGTGGAGGGCAGAGGAAAAGTGGCACGCTTCGGGTGGTGGAACTGGTATCGACACCTACCGCTCATCACCCTCGATACCGTCGCCGGCACCCCGCCCAACAAACTCTACAACGACTACATTACCCATTCCACCTACGACGATTTCTGGAAGGCAATTGGCACACGGGACAAACTCCACAATATTCGGATTCCCGTGTATCTGATGGGTGGATGGTACGATAATTATCCCGGCGCAGCCCTCGACTATTTCGAGAAACTGACAAAGCTGGGCGCGACAGATGAGATTCGCGTCGCGATCAGCCCAACAACACACACCCGCCACATGGTGGTCGGAGATCGGGATTTCGGTGAAAACGCGAGGAAAGACGAAATTGGCTTGGCGATTCGATGGCTAGATGCCCTCCTCAAGGGTAAGGATAACGGCATCCGAAACGAGCCGAAGGTCAAAATTTTCGTCATGGGCATAAATCAGTGGCGAGAGGAACAGGAATGGCCCCTGGCGCGGACCAAATTCACCCCGTACCATTTCCACGCAAGCAAAACAAAAGACGGGGGCCTGAGTCCAGATACCTCCGAAGGTCGGTCATCGACCGGCTACGTCTATGATCCAGATACTCCTGTACCGACGCTCGGAGGAAATCACTCAGCGCCGCACATGCCGGGCATCATCCGAGCGGGTCCCGTCGATCAGCGACCGAACGAAATACGGAAAGATGTCCTAGTTTTCACCGGCGAACCGCTGACCGCAGATCTGGAGGTAACGGGTCCAATAGTCGTAAAGCTTTACGCCGCATCCACCGCACGAGACACGGACTTCGTCGCCCGGTTGATCGACGTTTACCCGGGCGGTCGAGCCTACAACCTCACCGAGGGGGTCATTCGCGCCCGGTTCCGTGAGTCGATTTGGGAACCGCCGTGCCTCTTGACGCCGGGAAAAATTGAGGAATACACCATCGATCTGATGGCAACTGCCAACGTCTTTAAGAAAGGGCACCGCATCCGCGTCCATATTACAAGCAGCAACTTTCCGATGTGGGACCGAAACCCCAATACGGGGGACGAGCAAGGAATGTCTGCGAAACTCGTGGCTGCAGAGCAGACCATTTACCACAGCCGGAAGTACCCCTCTCACATCATGCTGCCAATTATTCCACAGACGAGTATCGGATAACCCGAATTGTCATCTAAGGGGAGAGTCAGTCATGCAGTTGGCTGTACCAGTTCCGGCATAATGGAAATTAACAACCCCAATTCGTATAGCCCAAGTGAAGGAGGGTTCACCGGATGAATTCATCTACACCCATTCGCGCTGCTGTAATTGGTCTAGGCCGTGCCGGCTGGAATATCCACGTCCGCACAATGCAGGCGCGCGAGGATTTTGATGTGGTTGCTGTCGCCGACCCTGACCCGGACCGCCAACAACAGGCAAAAAAAGAAACAGGTGCGCAGCCGTTCGATGACTTGGCTTCCCTACTAAAGGGCTGCGACGCTGAATTTATCGTTGTCGCGACCGCATCAGCAGATCACGCGAACCACGCGATTGCTGCACTTGAAGCCGGGCGACATGTCTTGACTGAAAAGCCAATGGCGACCGCTTTGGAAGACGCAGACCGTATGCTCATCGCCGCCGAGAATGCAGGCAAGATCCTGACTGTCCATCAGAGTCGTCGCTGGGGGGAAGACTTTGTCTTTATCCAGCAGATGTTGAAGGACGAACGCTTAGGACATGTCTTTTTCATCCGTTCAGGCGGTTACGGTTATCGTCGTCGCAATGACTGGCAGACGTTGCGGAAATATGGCGGTGGATTGCTCAACAACAACGGCGTACACGCCGTCGACCAGTGTGTCATCCTCATGGAATCGCCTATCGTGGATGTCTTTGGCGACCTCCAGCAAATCCTCCAGCCTGGCGATACGGAAGACCACCTTAAAGTGGTGATGCGCGGCGAAAATGGTCGGGTGATTGATCTGGAACTCACAAGTGCCTGTGCGGCCTCGCTGCCTTCGTGGACGCTCATGGGAACCCGCGGTACGCTGACCGTTACAGGCGGGGGACCGGCTATGTTGCAGTACGTAAAAGACGATCTGTCGCCGCTCGAAGCGATTGACAGACCCCTAGCAACTGGTCGCAGATATGGCGTCGAGGGCGGCGATGAAATTGAGTTGGAGACAGTGGAACTTGAAGCCAAAGGGGTTCCCGGTCCATCGTTTTACGACCAGCTTTACGAGGCCATTCGCAACGGCGGGTCCCCGCCGGTCGATCCGGCGACCTCACGTGAGACCATCCGCGTAATGTCCGAATCGCGAAAAGGAACACGGTTCCCGGATTGACTATGTTGTCAAATCGATCTGGTCCCCACTAACCCCCAATTGATACCCACGGACTCGAAAGGAAACCATCATGTCACAACCACGCATCATGTTTTACCACGATGGACGCCATCCGCTTATCTATATGTACGAGCCGTCGATGCAGAAAGAGGAGTATGAGGCAGCGGTCGATGAGTTGGTCGGTACGCCGGTGGACGCGCTTATGTTTTGTCTAGGGGACGGGCGCACTGTCCTGCACGATACGAAGGTTGGCGAACTTTGGGGACATAACGTCGAAAAATGGCCCCATATTATCTTTCGCCGAGCGCATCAAAACGCCAAACACCTAATCGAGTCGGGAAACGATCCGTTACGTATCGTGTGTGACCGCGCCCACGCAAAAGGGATGCTGATTTATCCGACGCTTCTAGTGCAGCAAGGGAGAGGTCCCCGTGATCAAGATGTTCGCTGCTCCAACTTCCGTTTCGACAACCCACACTTGGAAATTGGTGCCCACGGCGATCTGGATGCCGACTTCCCCGGACTCACCTGTCTCGACTTCAAACACGAGGAAGTGCGCGAAGAACGGTTTGCGCTCATTGAGGAAACCCTGAACAACTATTCAATTGATGGTTTTGAGTTGCAGCTCAACTACACACCGTATTACTTTCACCCGGCCGAGGTCGAAGCCGGGCGCGAGATTATGACCGCTTGGGTTCGGCGGGTCTATGAAGCCGTCAAGGGGAGTGGTGGGACGCGCGAATTAGTGATTCGCATCCCCGCAAGCCTCGAAGGTTGTCTACAAGTAGGCATGGACGTGCGAGATTGGATGCAGCAGGGTATCGTAGATGTCGTTATCGGGCAGACGTTTTCGGGACCGGAGTTGGTGGATTCGACTGTCGATTTCTGTCCGTTGGTCGAAGCTGCCGAAGGAACGGATTGTCGGGTTCATGCCGCCATTCAGAGCCATGTAGATTCTGACCGATTGGGAGAAGCCTCCATTGAGATGGTTCGTGCTACCGCTTGTAACTACTGGGCGCAGGGGGTTGATGGACTCTACCTAGCACACTGGTTCGGCAATTGGCCCTATCAGGCAGACTTTTACGAAAAGCTGCGGGAGCTGCCCCATCCGGAGGTGATGGCACCCAAGGATAAGTACTACTACGTCCCCACGGAAACAGGACGCTATCCGAAACCCCCTACGGAACCCGGTATCGCTATGTCACTGCCGGCTGCATTGGCGGTGGACCGTCCCACTGAGGTAAAATTTAAGATCAGCGATGACCTGCCGCGCTGGAATCAAGTTGGGCGCATCCACGAAGTCCTTCTCCGCCTACGAATCATGAACACGACAGAACTCGATAGCCTCCGTTTCCGATTGAATGGGGTAGACCTGCCAGATGACCTGCTACGCAAACTCAACGAGATGTACCGGATGACTGCGCCGCGCTACCGCACCGGATCGGGCTATTGGTTTATCTACCGATTAGACGAAGCGCATTGGCCCCAACGCGGCGATAACACGCTCGAAGTCACGCTGCTGAAACGCGATCCGGATATAATCCCTGAAAGCTATATCCGCGATGTTGAGTTAGAGGTCAAGTACCTGATGGGCAAGCATTTTCATCGGGGTCAGGATGCGGATTTGGGCCCCTACGAATACTCTGGAATTTAATTCACGGTTTTCAATAAGGAGAAATTACATGCCTCAATCCAATTCCTTAGCCTTGGGAACAGCAAAACAACTTCTCTTCGATGACGCTCTTGTTGAAGCTAAAGAGGGATTCACCACGACAATGAACCCCGCCGCGCGGACCAACACGCCCGTGCTAGCACCCGAAAAGCCGTGGGAGTCTCACGGCTGCAGTAATCCTACGGTAATGCTGGACGAAGGCGTCTACAAGATGTGGTATTCTGCCAACGGGGAGGATGGAGTACCACGAGACTGCTACGCTACATCTACCGATGGGATTCACTGGGAGCGACCGAATATCGGACTAATCGACTACCAGGGCTCGCGGGAAAACAGTATCATCTCTCTCAATCTCAATCACGGAAGCATTTTCAAAGACCCATCCGCCGAACCTGAACGGCGCTATAAGTGCATTCTTGGTGCCGGTAAATATGACTACGTATCGGTATATGGCGGTGGAGCACGGTTCCGGTACGACGAAAACCCACCGGAAACATGGCATTATGGTAGTGTCGGTGGCTTATATTCGCCTGACGGAATCCATTGGACTCCCTGTGAAAAGCTGATTATGCCGTGGTACACAGATACAAGGAATGTGGCTTTTTGGGATGATCGTATCCAGAAGTACGTGGCGTATGTCCGCTGGAACGAATACCTGCGGGTGGAGGATGGAGCACAGCGAGGGTCTTTTGACTACCGCGCTATCGCCCGGTCAGAAAGCGCGGACTTCGAGAATTTTCCCGAGCCAGAAAAAATCATAGAGCCTGATTTCGATGACCCCGAAGATGCCGATATGTGGGGTGGTGGTCTCTACGACACAGCAGCGGTGAAGTATCCCTTAGCGGACGACGCGTACTTTATCTTCACCGCCGCTTACTACCACACCACCGACGCGTTAGACATACAGCTTGCGACCAGCCGTGATGGAATACATTTCACACGATGGCGCGAACCCTTTGTGCGGCTTGGTCCCGCTGGTGCTTTCGACTCGATGATGCTCTATATGGGGGTCGGTGTGTTGCCTATAGGTGACGAGCTTCGGCTGTATTACACCGGTTATGACCAACCCCACGATAAGGTCACGGGCGAGGAATATCGCCCAGCCATCGGATCTGTGCTGCTACGTCTCGATGGTTTTGTCTCTCAAGACGCCGGTGGACAGGGGGGTTGGCTGAACACGCTCCCCTTCACTTGTGAAGGGAATCACTTAGAGGTAAATATGGACGGCAGCGCCAGAGGTTGGCTCAAGGTCGAAATCTTGGATGAGGGGATGCAGCCGCTGAAAGGTTTCACAGACGCAGATGCAGATCGTCTCGGCGGAAGCAGCACAGCCCAGACCGTAACGTGGAACGGCGAACAAGACCTCTCAGCGCTCAAAGGACAAACGGTGCGCTTGCGGTTCGTGGGACAGTCGGTGAAGTTGTATGCGTTCCAACTCCGATAACAGAAGGGATTGATCCAAATGAAAGGACAACTTTCTTCAGAACACATCGATGCGATAACTAGACGCCGGCGAGTGATTGTCAATTTCGACGTTATTGCAGCGGACGGCGCAAGGTTCGCCACAAAAGAGATCGAGCAGTTGGTCGAGTGGAAGTTTATGTTCGCTGACGAGCCGGGGACACATATCGACAGTATCTGCTGGAGTTGGGGCGAGGGGCATCAGGCGCCTTATCCGAGCGAAGTCCTACCGCTCTACGATGCGCCCGGCTTCAAAAAGTGGTCGGACGACGGTATCAATATCGTGCAGGTGTTTCTTGAGGCATCGAAGCAGCGGGGCATAGAAGCGTTCTTTTCCTACCGGATCAACGGTTCGGACAACGACTTGGGTCCCGTCGCAGAGATCCCGATGAAGGAGGCACACCCCGACTGGCTTATCGACACTTGGAACGCCAACGGTTACTGGAACTTCGCCATCGAAGGCGTCCACGAATACAAGTTGAGTATCCTCCGCGAGGCAGCGGAGAATTACGACTTCGACGGTATCGAACTAGACTTTGCGAGGGTTTGCCCCGTCTTGCCGCCGGGACATCAGTGGGAGTACCGCGATAGGCTCACTGATTTCATACGCGCGACACGAGAGATGTTGTTAGAGGTTGCGCGCAAACGTGGGCGTCCACTTCTGCTTGCGGCTCGCGTCCCCGAAAACTTGGAGGGGTGTCATTTTGATGGCATCGACGCCGAGACGTGGGCGCAGGAGGGACTGTTAGATATCTTCGTTATGGGGTGCAGATCGTTCGATGTGGACATCGCAGCGTTCCGTAGAATCACGGAGGGGACAAACATTAAACTCTATCCGTGCATCGACGACCATCACGCCTCGGACGGCTATCAGTGGCCCCCCATTGAGGTAATGCGCGGCGTGGCGGCGAATTGGTATCAGCAGGGCGCAGATGGCATCGAGACCTTCAACTTCGCCCACGCAACCCCAGAGGGGACGGATCGTACCGTCGGTCAGATGTACCTAGAGCGGGGTTGGGGGACGCATCGTCAGGCATATCACGAAATTGGTGACTCGGATGCCCTTAAACATAAGAACAAGATCTTTGTCGTGCAGCGTCGTGGTGGAGGTCACGGTACGACCGTCATACCCAATCCGGAGGATTGGAGTACGCCACGATTCATGTACTTCAACACAAATATGTTCGGGCAGCTGCCCGCGCCCTTAGACAACGACGGTAAAGTGGATACTCTCTTAACAGTCGCTGTCGCCGATGATGTAGCTGCAGAGGTAGATAGCGTCGATCGAATTACGCTCCGCCTGCTGCTATCTGATCCAGAAGCGGAAGATTTGCAGGACGACCAGCGGCTGCAGCCGGTCACTGTGGCAACCATCGGCCACCCCGATACACTTCAGAACACCCCAGCAGCTAAAGAGATCGAAGATCAGATTGATGTTCGGATCAATAATATCTTGCTAGGGACGCCGATGGTCGAGGAAGGATGGCTAGTATTTGCGATACAGCCCAAGTTTCTAGCGGTCGGCGATAATCTCGTCGGTGTGCGAGTGACCGGAGGTGGGAGGGGCATCCCTGCCCCGATACGCCCCGCAGATGCCCAACATCAAATTCTGATTGAGAAACTTGAGGTGCACATTGAATACCGCTAGTGTGTTGATTAACTCGGACAAAACCAGAAAGCGCGAAGGCGAAATAAATGATAATCGAAAACAAACACTACATGATCCGTTCGGGAAACTCGAACAATATCTATTGGGAACAGGGCATCTATCCAGACTGGACAGCACTTAGTGCGTTCCGTCACTTCCCTAATCAACGGATAGGTACAGGCGTTGAACCACACTATCACGACAACGACGAATTGTGGTTATTCACCGCCGGACGCGGCGAGGTGTGGCTAAACGATCAGCGCTTCGAGATTACCCCCAATACGCTGGTCTACACACCAATGGGCGTTGAGCATCGGTTTCAGATGTTTACCGGCTATGAGAACAACGCCATCGTGACACGACTTGAGCGGCAGAAACGACCGACACATATCTTGGTTGAGGAGTCGGGTCCCCCTATCCCGACTATTCCGGGGTTTATCGTTCCCGGCGACAGCAACACCGGTCCCATCTCGAACCGCGGCTCACGTTGTCCGTTAAGTGAGTGGCGAGTGGTCACATTCAGGGCCGGTGAGGAAATTGACGAAGAACCTTTGACCTGTAATGAGCACTGGTTGATTGTCGGAGGGACGATCGATCTGACCGTTGATGAGTTGGAGTTTAAACTGTCGAGCGAAGACTTGGCGTTGCTCAAGGCGGGGACTGTGAGGAAGATTAGTTCGGTTGAGGGTGCTCGCGTCGTTCTGGCTCGCGAATAGAATTCTGAATCGCGACCTGCCTTAGAATAACCTAAGCTGCTAGGTTCTGTTGACATTTAACAAATGGAACAGAGATCTCCGTTCCCTACGAAATATACGCGCTTCTACGTCCCGCTTCGGAGGGAACAACGATCGTTGTTCCCTACCAACCATTGTATTCTTTTATACATATATCGTCCCGCTGGCTATGGGTCGGGCAAGATACCCGACCTACGGAGAAGGGATATTGTTGGATTTCACGGTTCCCCATTCAACCCAACCTACGTGCTAACAAGGAGAAATCTAAAATGAAACCGAAAAGGGTTGCAGTATTGACTAACCTAGTAGTTGTTCTGTTTGTTTTGTGTTTGTCGGACGCTCTTAGTTGGGATTCAGAATATAGACAGGGTTTTGCCCTTTCAAAATCAGTCGAACTTAGCAACTTAATTGTTGTCGGTCAAGTGGTGCGGAAACAGTACGTATTTCGTGCAAATATCGAAGGCCTTGCTACAACGGATATTACGGTTGCTGTTGACCAAGTTATCAAGGGTACGCCTAACGCTGACAAAGACCGTGTGAAATTTATGCTTGAAGGGGGACGGGGGGTTAACCCGAATACCGGTGAAGGTATAAATTTACACGTTGGACATCAAGCTGAGTTTGCCCTAAATGAGCAAGTATTACTCTTTATGGTGAATTCTACAGACCCCTATTATAAGAACTATCCGTATGATAGGCTTCATCCCTATCGCGGTAAGTTTGGTAAGAAAATAATCAAAGATGACAAAGTGGGCATCTTATTTGTACTAGATGACGATTCATTAAAATTTGTTAGAATGCCACTCGATTTAGCTGTTAAACTGAGTAAGGCTGCGGATAAGGATAAAGATGCGATGATTCTGTTAGAGAATGATATTAAAACTGCGATTCAGGCACAATTGGATTCTAAATTTGTTCTGTCTGAAGCCCTTATAGATCGTCTGAGTCGAGAGGCAGAGCTGATTATAGATACAAATTCTGAACCTAAAAACCAAGAATCTCAAAAGCAAGAATAAGAGATATGAAAATGTTAGTCAAAAAAAGCCATCTTTATCTTAATCTCAACATTTTTAGGGAGCGTTGACATTTATGCAAGGTATGTCCGTAATTACCCGATAAGTACCCAACCCCTACAGGTTGCTGTTCAATTTACTACTGTTTTCCACTCCAGTTGGATTGGGAGTTGGGTTTCACGGTTCTCGTTCAACCCAACCTACGTGATGTCAAACGCCAACAGAACCTAGCAACTTGCGTTAGAATACTATTTCTAAGGTACATCGGGAATCCCAAATGGTATCAGTCCGATTCTTCCAGCCCCGCCTCACTCAGTTTCCCAAGGAAATACGGAATGCCGAAAAAGAGCAGGCTCACTGTCATCGGGCTTAACTCCACTGCCCCCCGACGTTTCGGATCATCGCTCCAATCCTGATCCTCGATGAGTCGCCGAAGCACTGCCTGTCCAATCTCCAGATATTTCGGTTCTCCTGTCAACTGGTAGGCATAGGCAAGATGCCGGCAGATGACACCGCCATAACGCTGTTGTAGTGCAAATTCAGCGTTGAGAGGATCTGGATAGCCACAGAACCAGTCTACCGCGCGCCGGTAAACTTCCGCAACATCATCCCGTCCAGTCATGCGGTGGAGCAGCTCCAGCCCAACCATCAGATAGTGCGTCTGATAACCCTTCTGTTCTTCCATCGGTAATACGCGGATGGGGGGCTCCGAGTTTGGGGAGGCAAATTCTCCAGCACTGATACCTTTCCATTTCCAATACTCCTCATTGGTGAAAGGTGGGGCAGTTCCCATCTCCACTGCCAACGTTGTCCCTTCCGTTGCCATGCCGTAGGGTCCCTGGTTCGGTAGCTTATCCGGTGTCGAGACCTGAAATCGCTTGTGCCAACTGCCATCTTCGTTCTGAGCACGGGCAATTACGGTGTAGACCACTTCGGCTCGATCCTTAAACCGCGATTCGCCGGTGATTTCGTAAAGGTAAAGCAACCCGCGGAGCACATTGGCGATACTCCGCAAACTGAAACTATAGGTCGGGTCCTCCGTCCATCGGTAGCGCAAAAAGAACTCCCCAGCCTCCCGAAGCACCTCGTAGGTCCGCAGATCGCCTGTTAGATAGTAGTAATCCATCCAGCCATCCACAAAGGTGTGCGATGCACTAGGCTCATCGCCGAAATGATCTGTGCTATGCCGAAAACAACCACCAACCATATAGGGACGGAACGGGTGGAAATGGCACGTATCCACGTCAGCGGAGTGTCGTGTCATGGACTCACCCAACTGAAAATAATCTGCGCTGCCGGTGCGCAGATACTGAATCCAGACACCGTGCCGCGGGTCCCACTCGCTGTTGCACCAACCCCATCTGCCATAGAACCGCCAATCGTTCGCCTCTTGCTCCCACGTGACAAGCGCATCTCCCCAATCGAAGAATCCGTACCAGCGACCGAGTTGAATGTTCCGGGTCAGCCAGTCTAGGAAACCGTTCATCATCCGCTCGGACTCAGGGAATTTTTGGGGATTAATTGGAGCAAACCCGCCGGTTGCCTCGCAGTGCGCCGTCCATTCCGGATCGATAGCAACGTGGGACGGTGTTAACAGTCCACGCAGCCGGTCGGGAATGTCATTACCTTCCGAGGCTTTGTAGCAGCAGACGAAAAATTCACTTGTTTTCGCTGTGCCGGTGCCGTCTGCGTAGACCCCTTCACCCTCTCCCCACGACATTTCTTCTGCGTATCGCTTGAAACTGAGCCGTTTACCATCTAAATCTTTCCAGAGAAAGACATCGATTCCTTCTCCAGTTCCTGCCACTCGCAACGCCTTGGGATACTCTTCAGGCATATAGCGCAAGCCAACCCCTACTCCCACTTGGTCATCCTCAATTGTCATCCATCCTTCCGTCCGTTCACCCTCGCCGACGGTTCGCCGCTGCCCCGCACGTTGTTGTTCAAGACGGAATTGATTATCTGACCGTTGTCCCAACATAATCGCTTCGTCGGGATTGAGACTACCTTCGGTTGGTCGCAACGACGCTGCCCGAAAGCGCACGCCGTTTTTCAAGGAAACCGGTACACGTAGGGCAATCTCTTCCACCTCGGTTTCTCTTGGGTTACACGCCACTACCACAGTATGAAGTATACGGAGGTGGGTTTGTCCTGCGTAGGCGTAAATCCGCGTTACCATCCGAAAGGGTCGGTATCCCGCGTAGTGGTGAAAAGGGATATCCGCTTCAAATGCTCCGGTGGACTTAATCACTGTCCGCAAGGGGCCCACCTCCTCCATTTCTACGGTGTATTCATCCTTCGCAAGGGAAGCCAAACAATCGCCGCCCATCCCGTAGATATAGCGTTTTCCCTGTGCGTCGTTAAACGATTCACAGATACGCACCCACGCCTCACCCCCAGAAGGAACATCTTCGCTGAGAACTTCGTATTCTGGTAGGAATGTTCCCTCCGCGTCCACATTTCCCAATTCAGCAGATTCAATCAGCGAAAACTGCCGACGGTTGACGACAAAGCGCAGCGGTCCCGTGCATACGGTAATTCGGTCATCGCTCTCTTCGATTTGGATTGTCTCATCCGACGGAATTGATGCAGGTTTTTGACCGTAGCAGAAGGCATAATCAACCGTTCCGTCGGCTGGCACATCCGCTGAGAAATCGGTTAGCACCCACTTCAGACTTGCGTCCTCCCATCGGCTCAACGTCCGAAACTGCGCCGAGACCGGCTGTCCATCGCCGTTTTCGACCCAAACCGAATCCAGATTGTGCAACGAACCTTTTGGCAACGGGACGCCTTGCGTGATGGGCACGTTTTGACGCAAAATCCCTTTTGTCTCTGAAACGCTGAGAGAAACTCTATGTGTCATCGTTTGATTCATGTTTGACCTGCCTTCAGCGATTGTAAAGCAGTATCTCCAACGTAGATGGAGGTCATTCTAGAGGCAATTCATAACACGCTGCCTCCCTGTCGTTCCTCACAAGCAGATATTGCCCTGCAAGTGCGGGATTGTTCCATGTTTTGCTCGCTAACGCAGGGAAACGCGCTAGCTCTTTGCTCTCGTTCGGATTGACCTCAACCAAGAGGACATCGCCGGACTCTGCGCTCACAAGCAGTAGACCGTTCTCATCCCTGATTTCATCGGGATCATCAACCAATATTACCTGACCATGCCCGTAGCGACCACGTTTCCACTTGCGTTGCCCATTGGCGAGGTCAAGACACACAAGCACACCATCGTCCAACCCGTAGATGTATCCGTCTCGGTGGATTACGTTTGTGAATTTCGCTTTGAGCCGGGGCGTCTCCCATACGAGAGTAGCTCTCAATTGATTATCTTCATCGCGCGCGATTTGGAACAGCTTGCAGCCGATGCCGTAGCCACTTGAAACGAAAACGCGGTCGTCCGGCAGCGGCACCGGTTGGGAAATGCACTCGGTGGTATTGGGCCAAGGGTGCTGCCAGAGGATTTGCCCTCCACTTGGGTCATGGGCAGCTACACTTCCATAGTTAAAAATAAGGATTTGCGGTATACCTGCGAGGGTTGTAATCAGTGGCGAGCTATATCCCGCTGGACTGCTACCACCCCTCCAGATTCGCTCACCCGTATCCTTGTGATAAGCGACCAACGACTTACCTCCCCGCCCCCCTGCACTCACCACTACAAGGTCATCCAGAACGAGCGGCGACCCACTCATTCCCCACGATGCAAGCTCAGCGTCGTTGTCATAGAGGATATCCTCCGACCAGATGCGCTCTCCGGTTGCCAAGTCCAGACAATTGAGGATGCCTGTCGCGCCTAACGTGTATACCCTATCTCCTACGATTGTTGGCGTTGCACGGGGACCAACACCGGCAGGCGTTGCTTCATACCTGTCGTGATCGCTATGGCTCCATTGCTCACGCCCGGAATGTAGGTCGTAACAGACCACCATTTCATATTCGCCGCGCTGTTCTTGGGTGACCGCTGAACGTCCGACGACAGCGAAAGCTGACCAACCGGCACCGATGGGTTGTCGCCATAAAAGCTGGGGTGGCTGCGTTTTCCAATCTCGTGCTAATTTCATCCCCTGAACGGTTCCATTACGATGTGGCCCAAGAAACTGAGCGTAATCCTTCCCCCCCTTAATCCCCCCGCCTGCGGGGGGAAAAGGGGGGACGGTTGGAGCTCTCCCCATTAAAGACTCAACAACTTTACCACCCCAACGCCATTCCAGGAGCGGCACCAAGTCCCCGCTAAAACCTTTTACGCGAAACAGAACGGTCGAAAGAAAGAGAATTAGAACAGCTGTGCCAAATGCAAGCAGCCGGACTTTCCATCGTAGCCGTGAGAAAAGGAGCAGCCATAGCAGCATCAGCAGGAACGAAAGCATCAAGACCAATACTGTATGAAGAACCCGCCATTGTCGGTGTGGCGCATCTATGCTCCAAAGCAATAGAATTGCCAAAATGGTTAAGGCAACGATGATAGCAGCAGGCAACCAACGGATACGAGATTTGTTATGGAGTGTCGGCATTTTTATAGCGCTTTCATCCCTGAACGCGCAGAGATGCGCGTAGTTGTGCTGTCCCTTCGGGATCAATCGCCTCATCATTTTCCACAATCAGGACACCATACGCTTCTTCCGCAGTTTTCCGGTCGTAGTAGCCACGTTTGACATCTTGTAAGACTAACTCCGGCGGACGGTCTATGGGGCTGCCATACCCTCCACCTCCCGGCGTCTCCAGTCGCAGGATATCGCCTGCCAGCATAGGAATGCCTTCATCTTTGCTAATGTGGGGCGGATGGTATTCCTCTCCTTGGAGAATGAAAGTGTGTTTTGCCGATTTTGCGGATTTCCCACCCAAAATCCCGAAGGGTGCAAAACGCCCCCGCTCTCCAAGCATCGAAGCACTCGCCTCGCCCCGCCGAATCTGAAATTCAAAGATCACACCGAGACCACCCCGACGCATACCTGCCCCTCCCGATCCTTCCCGTATGGTATACCGGGTAAAGAGGATAGGGTAGCGAGATTCAAAAATCTCCAATGCTTGGGTTCGGGCGAGGGCAATGGTCGGATTGCCGTTAATAAGCCCATCGGTGAGGTAATTTCCGCCGTATCCACCACCAATGAAAGAATAGAAGACGTAATATCCCTTCTCTGGATCTTCTCCTCCCACAGAGAGATTCGTCACCGTCCCCATCGGTGCGGCATAGCTTTTGTCAGGGATTGCTTGGCTGAGTGCCCCCAATACCACATCAATGATACGCTGGCAAACCTCAGAGGCGCATCCAGATACGGGACGTGGCAGCTGAGCGTTGATAAAAGTTGTAGTGGGCAGATTAAAGGAGAAAGGCGCGAAACACCCCGCGTTGATGGGGACATCGGGGAAGATATGTTTAAAACCGATATAGACCCCAGCGATGGTGGTGCTGAGGACGCTGTTGAGTGGTCCCTTACAGGGCGGACTGCTCTTGGAGAAATCTATATGGACATCGCTCCCTTTCACCTCCATCTCCATGTGGATGGTGAGCGGTTTCCATTCCACACCGTCGCTGTCGATATAGTCTTCAAATGTGTATACCCCGTCCGGAATGGTTTCAATATGACTTCGCATCAGCTGTTCTGAACGCGCCTTCAGTTCTGCGATAGCATTAAAAACCGTTTCTTCTCCATAACGGTCGAGTAGCCGGGTCAGCCGTTCAGCACCAAGATTGAGGGCGGTCACCTGCGCGATAATGTCGCCTTGCCGTTCATCTGGGACCCGCACGTTGTGCAGGATAATGTCAAGCACCTCTCTGTTTAGTTTCCCCTTGTTCAAAATCCGTATAGGCGGAAGGCGAAGCCCTTCCTGATAAATCTCCGTGGCTTTGCTTGAGAACCCGCCGGGCACCCGACCACCGATGTCGGGCCAATGTCCGCTATTGGCAAGGAAGGCGGTCAATTTCCCTTTATAGAACACAGGCTTAACCATCTTCACGTCCATCAAATGCGTTCCACCCAAGTAGGGATCGTTTACGATGTAGATATCGCCCGGCTCAATGTTCTCAATCCGCTCAATCACCGTGCGGGTGGTAAATTCCATGACATAGATAAAACTTGGCAGTCCGCGCGGTCCCTGCATAATGACCTCGCCGTTGGTTTTATCATAAATGCCGCTGGCTCGGTCAAAGCCGTCGGAGATTACCGGTGAGAACGCCATCCGTTCAAGGGTGGCATCCATCTCGTCCGCAATCTGCTCTAAGCTGCCGCGAATCACGGCAAGGGTTATTGGATCTATTTTCATATTAACTTACCTTTTACTGATAATCATTTTCGCTCATGTTAATAAACCGTGCAACAGAAACCGAGTTTTCAAGAAAAAACTCGGTTTCTCTTTGTGCTTTGCACTTTCCTTTTACATGAACCATTTTTTTAACGATAGACTGCTTGGATCATCGATCGGATGTAACCGACAGCGAAAGCTCTGCCTGCCCATTGCGTGTTCTCTTGGGGAAAACTGGGGGTGTGGTCCATCATGAAGGGCCCCTCAAATCCCACCTCTCGATAGGTCTGCATCGCCTCAAACATATCCACATCCCCCTCATCCACAAAGACCTCCCGGAAACTCTTGGGGGTGCCTCGAATGTTGCGAAAGTGGACGTAAGCAATTTTGTTTTGTGAACCGATACGTCGGATGGCAGAAGGCACGTCCTCCCCCATTTCACGAACACACCCCTGACAAAATAGCATAGCGTTCATCTCGCTGGGGACTGTGTTGAACGTGCGCTCGAAATGGTCGAGGGTAGAGAGGATTCGGGCTGCGCCGCCAAGCGGCTCCGGGATGGGTGGGTCGTCCGGATGTATGGCGAGTTTGACGCCCGCTCCTTCAGCCACTGGAACAATACGGGTAAGGAAATAGCGCAAATTCTCCAAGAGTTGTTCTTCGGAAATATACTTTTCGGGCACGTCCGCCGGATCTTGCATGAACTCATCATAATCGAAGGTGCTATAGCGGACACCGCCGCGTCCAATCGCTGAGGTGGTACGGAAATTACCGATGGGTTTGAAATTGTAACCTAAGGTTCGGATTCCTGCGGCACCGAGGTTCCGAATCATTGTGCACCACGCATCGATCTTTTGGTCTCGATCCGGCAAGGCAAGTGAGATCTCATCCCAACAGTTCATGCCCACATTATCCAACTTCATCCCGTTGGAATCGACCCGCCGACTCATCTCCTTCCAGAAATCGGCGCGATCTGCCCCATCTTTGAGATCCGGTGGTGGCGCGTTAATCGTCACATAGTCCACGCCGATAGCTTTGAATATGCTCAGATTCTCATCGTCTATGTGAGTCCAAGGTAGCTGTTCTTGAATTAACATCGTGAGTGTCTCCAGTTTTCTCTAGGGTTGATGTCATAGAACGGGCTGTTCATTTTAATCCTGATTAAATCTCCCAGCGTGTCGCCACCGAGTGCGTTACGCCATCCGCCAATGTGATGTAATAAGTGGTCAAGATACTCCCATCGGATAGTTGCGTTGAGATCGGATAACCGACATCAGCACCGCCACCCTGCACATCAGATCGGAATTCGCTGGACGTTCCACCGTCGTCTCGCAGAACAATGACGTTATCCATGTCCCACGTAACCCCGCCATCGTGACTCAGAACAGCACGCACCCCCATCGGTTCTTGACGGTATCCAAACGAACAGAGTATCCGACCGTCTCGAAGTTTCAACAGGTGCGGTGGATATCCCCAGATAGGTGTTCGTAACGGTTGCGACCATGTCCGTCCACCGTCATCCGACCAAGTCTCCAGCAGGTAGCTGCCCTCCGTTCGCGTATGGGCGAGGACACAGCCGGGAGACACCTCCAGAAGTGATGTCTCGTTGCCGTTTACCCCCGTTACATAAGAACCCATCGTCAACCAACGCCAAGTTTCTCCTCCATCCCCCGAACGCCAGATATAGGTTCGCCAGCTAGCATCGGAGTCGGAGCCGTAGACAGGCACAAGGACCGTTCCATCCGCCAGCCACGCTGAACGCGGAAACGCTGTGAGATGTTCAACACCGGGCACAGTCCACTCCTGCCGTTCCCATGTGTTTCCCTTGTCAGTCGAACGCTGGACGAACACCTTGTTGCTACCTACCAAAATTGCGTTCTCGTCGTTTGGGTGCGGGCGCACAACTAGCCCCTGTGCTTCTACCTCCGCCTGTCGCTCTGCCGGATAGGCCCGCCAACCCACCGTACCGGTACAGAGATATGTCCCGTCCGGCATCACGGCGGCAAACCGGTCATATATCTCACGCGGCGATGTCCCGGGCCAGTTGTCAGGAAGTGTCGGATCATCGGTTTCCTGCCACGTCTCTCCCTCATCCTCTGACAGCAGTACCATCCAATCACCAACCGCGTAGTGGTCATGGAATGGAGCGACCGGAATACCGACCGTCAAACGTCCGTCGGGGAGATGGGTTAGGACGGGAAAGCCACCGTAAAATCCCTTTCGTTTGTAGAGAATTGTGTGGTTCATTACATCACCTCGCTGCCTCACATCAGAAATATTCGAGGCTATAAGTTGTTTGAGGTGGCAGAAGCGCGGTAGCTGCCTGCGCTGCCTCGCTGCTAGATGAAGACATAAAGCCGTGGGCTAATAGATCGGCAAGGCTCGGCTCACCCAACCACGCCTGCGTATACTGATGGATGTCCATGTGCAGATCCCCAGTGTCACTCGGTTCAACCTGTACACCTTCAGGACAGTAAGAGATCCGCCACGGTCCCCGGTTGGACGGGAGAATTTCGTCATCAATAGCCATCGTAAAGGTTCCGGAGGCTGTCGTGGAGAGTCCTGTGAGCGAAGCGGGTACATCCAGCACGCGGAACATCGATGGGTCCGGGAGTTGAGCCGTCATGCCACGAGTAAACCATTTTGAAGATAAGAATGGACCGTTAGAGGGCTCGTCCCAAGTAATAGACTGTTGGTTTATACCGGCGCCCGCCAATGTGGCAAGCATCGTTTCATATCCTCGTAGCGTCGTCCACACAAATTCGATCACAGATAAATCTGTACCTGGTGTTAGTCTCAGTATGGCATAGGCTTCTATCGGATCACCGGCGGCGAATACGAAGGGTGGAGTGCCCTCGGTCTGCGTGAGTCGCGACAGGCCGAAACCTTTACGCGCAAGACGCATCCCCGAATACCGATGTGCAAACTCCTCGTACGTTGCGTCCAATTGTTCCCAGTCGTCCACACTCAATTGGCGCACCGGCAGTACACAGTCCATCCGGGGAAACAGGGCGACAGGACAGGTAATACGCACACAACGTCCACAACACTCCCAGCCAAATCGCCGATAGAAGAATTCGTGAGCGGCACGAAGATTTGTAACAATTTCTCCAGTGCGACGCATCTGTTCGATCGACCACGTCATCATCGCGCTTCCCACATGCCGTTTACGGCTCGCAGGTGCGACAGCAACGCCACTCATGCCACCACACCTGAAATGTGCACCTCGACAGGTCACCGGCGTATAAAAGATTTGAAACGCGCCGGAGATAGCACCATCTACGTCCGCCACAAACACCTGCGAACTCTCATCGGGACTGCGGAGGTCAAGGGGCAGTTCTGGATTTTCGAGTCTTGGATTGGGCTGACCCCCATCAAAAGCTGCTGACCAGATCATACCCACCTGAGCACGGTCATACTCACAGTATTCTCGAATCGAGATCGCCATATAGAACCCTTCTTTTTAACACGGAACGATTTGGGTAAGCGCATGTAAATCCCTACCAATCATTCAACGTGATAACTCCCTTTCGCCCGTCTAAAACCGCTTCATACAACCGCATCGACTTCAAACAATCATTGATGCTCGCTATCGGTTCGCGGTTTTCACGGATAGCGGTGACAAATTCCGTCAAGCTATGCCCATCACCGGTCAATTCGCCGTTCCGTTGGTCGCTGAAGTTATCCGTAAAGACATTCTCGGATTCGGCGTAATGAGCAATCTCCCACAGTCCGTCAAGGACAATGTACTCCCCCTGTCCCGTGATTTCAATCCGATCATAGTTGCGTCTCCAGAGCCGTTGGCTATTCAGTTGGAGGTTTCCAACCGCGCCGTTCTCAAACTCTACCGCGACCGCGAAAGCCCCTTGCTCATCCACCTCATTGTGGAACACAGCGATCTCTTTCGCAGGACCAGCGATATGCTGTGCAAGATCGAAATGGTGGATAGCGAAATCCAAGAGATACCACTGCACAGTCGGATAGCTGCCGCTACAGAATGAGCAGAAGAGCTGCGTCAATTGGCCAAACGACTCTTGTGCCATAATCTCCTTAGCACGGCTGACACCCAAGCTAAACCGGCGCTGAAAATTGATCATCAGCGTCTTGCCGGTCCGGTCAACGGTCTCTGCAAGTTCAACAGCATCTGCCAAAGATGGGGCAGGCGGCTTGGGAACAAAGACGTGATAGCCCGCTTCCAAGGCTTCACGGACAAGGGATTGACGTGGGTCGGGTCTCATAGAGATGATAAGTGCCTCAAGGTCTTCCTGTTCCCACATTTTATGGCGATCCGTGTACCAACGCCCCGTGCCAAATTTCCCCGCGGCATCCTTCGCCTTTGCTTCATCCACATCACAGATCGCTTGCAGTGCAACGGGGGCAAGATGCAACGCCGGGTAGATAGTGTGTCTGGCAAAGCCGCCAGCACCGATAAATCCAATACGAAGTGGTTCCATAGGTGTTTTTTCTCCTAGTAAAATGACGATTTATTGATTTACTTATCGAGATCAATCCCACGGTAGCGGAACGCCGAGGCGCTCACTGGCTTCACGGGCTGATTCCTGTTCCATCTCTCCATAGCGGATACCATTACGACGGTGCATCTCAAACCGTTCTTCCTCAATTCCGCCGGGCAGCAGTGCACGGTCATAGCCGGGCATCGGTTCGTATGTCTCCCGCACGTCTCGGACCATCCGGTCGGTTTCAGCACGGAAAACAGCTTCGGGCACAACAGCGTCCACATGGATGACGAGAACCATACCTCCCAACCGTGCCCCACCGGGCCAACGTTCGGTAACGCCCTCGTCATCGGGGAGCGTGTATCCTGTCAATCCACCGCCCAAGAGCCCCGCGACCGCAGTATAACCCATGCTCTTGAAAAAGGCAGCTGGAATGAGAGAAAGGAGTGCGTCATACTCCTCCCCGCGCTGATAGTCCGCCATGATACTGGTCGCTACGTCAAGCACCACAGACGGTTCATCCCCACCAGGTATCGCAAAGCAGAGGGGAGGATTGCCAAAGTAACCGAGCTGCGGTTTGGAATCGCTGCCACTCGCATTGCCCAGATTCTGATAGCCCTGAACGGAGAAACCGATACAGCCCGCCTCCATGCATATCCGCGTGTAGTGTCCTGCGGAGCCGTAGTGTCCGATATGGCGCACAAGCCCCATGCCCAATCCGACCTCCTTCGCTTTGGCGATTGCTCCCTCGGTTGCACGAACCATTGGGAGGTAGCCGAGCGTTCCATCGCCGTCCAGAACGACAGCTGTCGGGGTTTCGTGAACAAGGCGGATATTGGGTTGGGGATTCATACTACCGGTTTCAAAGCCGCTACAGTAACCACTGACCGTCCGCGTGCCGTGACTCCGCACCCCACGCATGTCTGAGTTGACGAGCAAGCGACTGATCAGTGCTGCGTGGTCATGCGCCAGCCCAGCCTTCTCAAAACAGGCGGTACTGAAAGCGAGGAGGCGGTCTTCCTGCACACTTACAAAAGTTTCTGGGGGTCGATTCATTGAGTACTCCTTATAATACAAACCTGCTCGGTTTGGATAAACATATCCAAGCCATGTCCATAGGTGTAGGTATGCAGTGGATTTGTCAATCCACTGCGAGCGGTGGTTGATTCAATTTAGCTTATATTCTTCTCGCTTGCAACGTTTCCTATTATTGGTAACTTGCGTTATAATAATTACGGTAAACATAATGCCATAACCTACGTTTACAGGGACGCAATTGGTAAAATGGAAGTTAATGTGTAACAGTCAAGCCTCAAGTGCCCTCAACATCGCCTTCACATAAGCCACTGCATAGGCTGAAGCTGCCCGCTGTTCCACATCGCCAATATAGTTCGGGAGATGATCAATCTGTAATCCGCCGTCAAACCCAATCTCTTTTAGGGTTTGAAGCACTTTGAACATATTCATGTCTCCATCGTCGAGGGCGACCTCCATATATCCGCCCGTCGGGACCGTTCCCTGCACGTTGCGGAAATGGGTGTGGAAAATTTTCCCTTTTTTCCCAAAATGGCGGATATTGTCTAAGATATCTACGCCCGACTCATAGCAGGTGCCGATGCAATAGAGCAGACCGCTGTGATCACTTGGTACGGCGTCGAGGATGGCAGCCCATCGTTTCGGTGAAAATTCAGTCTCCGGCAGCGGTGGATCCGATGGGTGGATAATGAGTTTTACATCGAAATTTTCGGCGAGCGGAATGAGTTGTTGATACATTTGTACGCAACGTTCCCAATGCTTTTCAACAGAGAACGGTTCTAGCGGCTTCTCTGCGATACTCCGTTTCATCAACTCGACATCAAATCCACCGAACGTATAATCGCCCCGGAGGGGTTTGGTATATCCGCCCCGGTATCCCGGATTCGCATCTCGATGTTCCGGCGTTTGTGCCAGATGCACGGGCATCGACATAAAGGGTATTCCGGCTTGACCAAAGATCTCCAGCGATTTACACAGATTGTCCAATTCCTCCTCGCCGCCCGGCTTGCCCGTTAGAAATTTCTGCGGCTCGGCGGGCGCGACACGGTAGATGTCAAGTCCAGCGGCGTTGACTCTTTCTTTTAATTTCGTCAGTTGTTCGACATCTGGATAGCCCTGTTCCACCAATCCAGGGATGCTTTCGGCGTTATGGATGTCAAATCCGTCGGCACCAATCTGTGCGGCAAATTGGATATAATCGTCCGAAAGATCGCGTTGTCTCATTAAGACTTTCATAGATATAGCCTCCTCCTAACAGAGAATAGCAGAATTGATTCGGGAGAACAAGCCAAAAGCATTTCGCGAATAAAACGAATTGTGCAGGCGCCCACCGCCGGTGAAGCTGATAAACCCGTATAGTTTGCGCTCAAAAACGGCTTGATTTTTCTTTTTATATCAAATATACTGGTTACTAGAAACAGGAGGGCAGCCGGAATAGTCCGCCTGCCAAAATCATAAGGAGACTAAAATGAAACTGAAGATGTTGTTCCTACTGGTTCTGGCTGCTGTGATATGCTGCTTGGCATGGGCAGTCCAAAGCCAAGAAAGCAAAGATCAGCAAGTCCAGCCGATGTACGGGGGATTCCTTATAGACGGTTACGATTTTAAGAACGATCAGAGTCCCAAGGGAACCATCGTATATGATGAAGCAGCAAACGAATTTCGGGGAACCTATAAAGGGTTAAAGATGCCCAGGGGTCGCCGTGCGATTTTCGCGTGGTTACACGATACAGTGAATCAAAAGACCGAATATTTGGGTCCAGTCGGTTGGCTAAAAGTGGATACCGGCGGAAAACAGAAGGGAACATTCCGAATCAAGGTCCCCGATAAATTCAAGGGTGGGAACTTTGGTAGCTATGAAATCATCGGGTTTACCGCGGAGAAGACATCATCCCTGAAAAATGGAACGCAGGTTGTGGAGGTTCCAAAAGAGCCTTCCGGCAGCGATATTCTTGCTAAACTAAAACCTGCTTTTTACCTGTACGCTGCGCTTCCTGGAGCAGACACAGAATTGGCCTATTGTGGTCATGGACTCGATTTCTTCTTTGCCAAAGACCTAGAGAATCAACTTTGCTACGACTGACTGTGCGGTCAACCATATTCGGTCTGTAAGGCCGCAGGAATGAACTCGCACTAGCGAATCGCAAGCAAAATTTTGGTTCATGTTAATAAATCGTGCAACAGAAGCCGAGTTTTCAAGAAAAAACTCGGCTTCTCTTTGTGCTTTGTTTTTAATCCGTAGCCCAGAGTTTTCTACTGCATCGGCGAGAAAGGTGCGGGAAGCAGGATCTTGCTCTCCTGCGTAATTGGCCTAACAGAGCCTTTGGGGGGCCAAACCCCCTGCTCCCGTGTCTCCGCCCGTATCCGAAGCCGCTCCTCAAAACTCTTATACGCCCATATATGGATGAAGTTGTTGAGCCCACCGAATTCGGAGTACCAGCAGCCCGCCAACGGTGAGAACTTCTCGCGTTCAGGAACACTCGCCCCCCACGCCTCTAGCACTTGTGGCATCCCCTCTGCAGGATAGGTGTATATACGCATTTCATACAAGGGTCCAATATCTCTTTCGCCCAAAGGTGTCATAAATGGGGCTGGCAGAAAAATCTCAGATACCATTGACACAATCAGGTCGCTTGTATCGGGGGGCCATATCGGATTCGGTCCTGCTTCCGCAGCGCGTCGGATTTCAGCCCGCTGTTCAAGGCTTTCATAGGGCCAAATGGCGACCATCTGATTCAACGGTCCCGCTTCAGTGTACCAGTGTCCGCCGAGTTGTGATAATTCCTGACGCGCCGGTAGTTTCTCGCCGAAGCGTTCCCAGTATTCCTGAAGTTGACCCACTTTCAGGTTGTAGGTTCGTATTTCATAGATCATGGGGTTGCTCCTCATCAGTCAAATTTCGTTTGTGGATAAAGCCTTCCGAGGGTTTAGAATCTGAGGAAGATTGAAGTGTATCTAACATGCGTATGTTATATCAGTTAATAAGTTTTGTAAATACAAAAATCACTGGAGATGTGCCAGAATTGACAATACAACCGACTCAATTTACGTCCACCGCACCACGCTTCACTTTCCATTTATGGCTTGTAGGTCTGATAGTAATTGGAAGTGCTGATTTTGCAGAAGCACAGCGAAATTCCGCCGGTGTTGCCGATGTGCTGAGCAGTGAAACCGATGAAGGGTTCGCTCGCGCGTTAGAGCCAATGAATCTTCAGTTCCCACGCGATCACGGGGCACATCCGGAGTATCAAATCGAGTGGTGGTATTATACCGGCAACCTACGTACCGATGATGAGAAGGCTTTCGGTTATCAGTTGACCTTTTTCCGCTTCGCGTTGACACCTCAAATGCCGGAGCGGACTTCACGTTTTGCCACAAACCAGGTTTACATGGGGCATTTTGCTCTTACAGATGCAGCAAACAGTGATTATTTCTGTTTTGAGCGCAGAAGTCGGGGTGCAGGTGGATTGGCGGGAGCAACGGG
Source organism: Candidatus Poribacteria bacterium (assembly GCA_965222805.1). Lineage (GTDB taxonomy): Bacteria > Poribacteria > WGA-4E > WGA-4E > PCPOR2b > PCPOR2b. The sequence goes on along the minus strand of CBDCUX010000005.1, from coordinate 6,557,562 downwards.
AGATCCAACTTACAAAGTTTGGCTGGAGGATTGGTCTGCCACTGAAGCGGATCCGGGGGTGATGCGGCTGCATGTTGCTTCAGCCTCCGATTTTATTGAGGCGGAACCGCAGATTGGGTTATCACTTAATCTGAGACAGACGCGTCCGCCGATACTGCACGGGGACAATGGCTTGAGTCAAAAGGGTCCCGAATTTGGAAATGCCACCTATTACTATAGTCTCGTTGGGTTGGAGACCACCGGCGAGATCACAATCAACGGCAACACGATAGCTGTCAGCGGGATTAGTTGGATGGATCATGAGTTCGGTACAAGTTTCCTCGGCGAGGGATTCGTGGGCTGGGACTGGTTCAGCTTACAGTTGGAAGGTGATACTACATTGATGTTGTACTGCTTGCGCCGATCAGATCAGTCGTGCGACCCACAAACGTTTGAAGGCACTTTGGTATATCCTGATGGACGGCAGTTGCGCGTTAGAAAGACAGATTTCACATTGACCCCTATCCGTCAGTGGACGAGCCCGGAAAGCGGTGCCACCTATCCCTCCGGCTGGCATATCACCTTTCCAGAACTGAAGATCGCGCTTCAGGTCGAACCGCTCATCCCGAACCAAGAATTTCGTGCGAGTTTCACGTATTGGGAAGGTGCCGTGCGGGTGCGCGGGCAGATTGATGGCGCCGGGGTCAGTGGTAGTGGGTATGTTGAATTGACCGGCTATGATAGATAAGCGTACTGTTTTCTAATGCAACCGTAGTTTATCCTAACCTAAGTTGCTGTTTATCAAATCCGCTCGGCTTGGATAGACATATCCAAGTCATTTGGGGTGATCGTATGCTTCTTAGTCCCGATCTTATCAGGGTAGATCATCTGATTGCACTGAGTAAACCCCCTTCGTGCGTGTGCAGTGGATTTGTCAATCCACTGCGAGCGGTAATTAATTCGATTTAGCTGCCATCCTCCCGATTTGCAATATTTCCCATAAATGACAACTTGCGTTATTCTAGAGTTGATAGAATGCGCGAGCGTTCTCTGCCATGATATTCCGCTTCAACTTCGGAGGAAGGTTTGTTGGCAGGGTATGATCCGGAGAATCAAAATCCCAATGGGGATAGTCCGTGGCGAACATCAGCTTTTCATCCGCGTTGATATGCTCAAGCAACTGGTGAAAGTATTCCGGTTTGGGCGGTTCCTCGATCGGCTGTGTCGTCATCCAGAAATGCTCACGGATATACTCTGAAGGCAACCGTTTGAGGTAAGGCACTTCATCGCGCAGCTTCTTCCATGCACGGTCGAGCCGCCACATCAGCGGCGGTAGCCAAGCAAAGCCGCCCTCAATTAAGGCCACCTTAAGCGTGGGAAAATGCTCAAACACACCCTCGCAAACTAGACTGGTCACCTGTGTCTGAAACGCCTGCGTCATACCAGTGTGATCTTCAATGTAGTGAGAGGGTTTACCAACAGCGGTAATGGGACCCACACCCACACCAGTGAAATGAATCGCAATTGGCAGGTCATGGCGCACCGCAGTTTCATACATCTGCCAGTATTTACGTTTGCCCAACGGTTCCATTGTGCGGGCGAGAAGCAATATTTGGACAAATCTCGAATCTCCGGCGAGTCGATCAATCTCCTGCGATGCCAACTTGCCGTCGTCGCAGGCGACGATCATCGATGCCCGCAGCCGAGGCTCTAGATCCAGCCACTCATCGATCTGCCAATCGTTGACCGCTCGTGCAAATGCCGCAGCGTATTCGAGATTGGGCATCTCGCAGACAGGCGTCAAACAGTTCAAGACACCATACTCAATGTCCCATAAATCAAGCAGCTGTTGCTGCAAGAAGTTTAGATCCGAGCCCGGCCGGTGACCGGAGGGGGTCCAAGCATCGTAACGCGCACCGTAGGGCATACCGCGCGGGACATAACCTCCGACACGGTCAGGTGCCCCCAGCATCTGATGATGCCGACGCCAACGCTCAGAGAGGTACGGATACAACACTGTCTCTGAAGACAAGGTGTTATGCACATCACAATCGATGACCGGCAATCCCCGCCGTTTTCGTCCTGTCTCGTCTTGCTGAAACGTATTCATCTCTTCCATCTTTATGCCTCCTTTTACATCTCCACAGCTTTGCCCGTTGCCGCTGATTCAAAAATGGCATCGATAGTCCGCATCTGGTTGATGCTGTTCTCCGGCGGGATCCGATGCGGTTGACCTGTTTCAAGGCAATCACACAGGTGGGCGAGTTGATTCGTGAATTGATGGATCGGTTCAAAGTTGATGAGTTCCGTTCCGTCAGGGGTTCGGTGCTCCAAATCTACAGACCGATTCTCGTTGTTCCAAGCGATTTCTATTCGGAGCATTCCCGCACTCCCACAGATTTCAACGTATTGTGCATTCGGTGTATTGAACCCAACAGAAATCTGACCCGTACGGTCATCCGGAAAGACGAGCAGTATGTACATAGCGTCATCAACCTCTAAGCCCGGTTGTGAGGAAGCAAAGACTCGAACCGGATCCGCGCCAAAGATAAAGCGCGCATGATGGATGCAGTAACAGGCGAGGTCATAGACGCTGCCGCCGCCCTGTGCCTTGTTGAAGCGCCAATTGTCCTCCGGTTTTCGCGCTTCAGGACCGGCCCCCCTGCCGCCTGAGCAGAACGTACTGCGAAGTGTCAGCACGTCGCCGATTGCGCCCGAATCCGCCAACTCTTTCGCTTTGAGGTGCATCGGATGATGGCGGAACTTGAAGGCTTCGGCGAGAAGGATGCCGTTCTCTTTCGCCGCAGTGACCATCTGCCTCGCTTCAGCCGCGTTATTGGTGAACGGCTTTTCGCACAGGATGGCTCGCACTTTTTGGGACTTGGCAATCTGAATCCCCGTCTCAGCGTGGTACGCCCCCCAAGTACAGATGATAGCAATATCCAAGTTTGCATCCTCAAGCATGTCGTCCAACTTGAGGTATCGGTTAGGAACACCAAACTGTTCGCCATAACGATCCAATGCGTCCTGCGAAACGTCGCAGATAGCGGACAAGTCAGCACCATCGAGTGATTGGCAGGCGGTGCCGTGTGCCCGTGCAATGCCACCGCTCCCAACGAGCCCTACGCGGTAAGTCTTTGAATAATTTGACATAATTACACCTCAGTGTGTTAGTTCTGAACCTATGTGAGAAATGGAATGGGGATAGGTATTAATCTCCCCGTTGCTGCCCGACACTAATCCCACCCGGTCAAGCATTTCCTCTATGTAACACAGTTATCATTTACGGTTCAAGTGAGTAGTTGCACAATTCATTGCACGTCTATATCTAATATCTGCGGTAGCCTGCGTATTTGGAAACGAGTTCAGGGGGGTATTGTCGATCAAATTTATCGGCTTTTTTCTGCAATTTATCAGATTTTCTCTGCAAAGCCTTGAATTTGGCGAGCCGTGCCTTCAGTTTGGATGCTAGTACCTTTTTGGATGCTCTTTCCTCCGGTGTCTCAATAAAGCTGTTAGGATTATCAAAATCACGGTATATAAACGGCTCAATCTCCTGATGCAATTTATCGAATTCCGCTTCCAACTTATGCGATTCCGCGTTCAATTTATAGTATTCCGCCATAAGCGCCTCGTGCTTGTCATAGTACTTATCCCAATTCCGAAAGTCGTTTATGCTAGGAACACCGAACACACCGAGACCCGTCAACAGCAGCACCACGGCGAAAAGCAGCACGATAGTAAAACCGACCATCTGTAGAGTGGAATTTCGTCTGTTCATATGTTATCCGTCTCTCATCCGACTAAATCCAATATACAAAGAGCTTTATAACCTCCGGTCTTCCCTCAACTCCATGCGGTCATTTGGAATCATGCGGTTTTATCTTTTCATACTTCCCATCTATTGATTTCCGGGTCAAAATGATCATATCGTAGGTGCGGTATGTGCCCTGTGTGGCATGGACAGTTTCAGAGAGCAGGATATCTTCAATACCGTCATCATTAAAGTCAGCGCGTGCCACTTCTGTCAAATGTTGCCTCAGTCCATCGTTCTCGCAGCTGAACCCGTTTTGGTCTCTGTCTATTACCTTGATCAGTCCCTTTTCCACATAATCCTGATATGTCACGTTCTCAATGTTATACCCATATGTCTGCTCAAAATCAGTCATGACAGGAAATAACGAAAGGGGAATCAATTTTAGATCAAGTACTTCCTCGTTAGAAGTTGGGATAAAACTTTGTTGTGGGATCGTTGCTCTCTCAAGTAAGTTGAGGGTTCCGCATGGATACTTGAACCATGATCCCATTGAGATGTCGTAAGTTGACGAAGGGTAGTAGCCATCCTCAAGTGCAGCATCATATTCTCTACACGTACGCACATGGATTTTTTTGTCGTGTCTGCTCTTTGTTTTTCTGCTCCTTGTCAGTGTTACGCCATCCGTTTTGTTACCACCCATATCAATAGGCAGATCTCGAAGGGTTTCAATATCCGCTTTGGTGATAGACTTCACTTCAGTGCCATCAGCAAACTTTATACTCCTGACCAGTTCAAAGGTGAGTTCTCCCGGCTCCACGGGGGGTGCACTTGCAGGTGCCGGATTTTTTTCGGTCATCATGACAACGCACCCGTTTGGTCCCCCGATGGGCATTTCACTTGCAGATGCCGGAGTTTTTTCGGTCACCTTCGCCTTGTTATTCGGATCCGTTTCAGTCTGCTGCGATGACGACTCATTATTTTTCTCACAGCCTAGGACAAAAACCGCACAAAATGCCACAAATAAGAAACCAATTCTCAAACATAAGCACCTCTGCCTAAGTCCCATGATACTACTCCTTTTTCTGCCACAGTATCGTAGGTTGGGTTGAACGGTTAACATCAAGTCCCTACCAACGACAATAGATGTTCTGCATTTCAACAACATTGTCTCAGAGATAGATACAGTGAAACCCAACATCCCAATCCGACAACAACCAGCTAATACGCCAATGAACCAATGAGGTCAATCCCCACCCATCGGCCGATACGGATCAACAAAACGATTGTCCGCATCCTTGCGCCGTGGTGGAGGCAAGGCATCCACTTTACCGCGTAACTCTGTGAGTGCCTCGGCATAAGTGGGATTGTCAATCAGATTGTTGCATTCATCGGGATCGCTCGACAGATCGAACAACTGCTCAGGCCAACCGGCACCATTATCAAAGCGGAAATACTTGAGACTATCCTGCTTGACCATCACGGACGGACCGTTTAGGACGCGCCAGAGCTCGCTGTAGACCGTGTTGTGCCAGTCATCAGCGTGTCCTTCGATGAGCGGCACCAGCGAGCGACCGTCGAGTTCGTCAGGGATAGGGATCTCAACCAGATCGCATAGCGTCGGAAACAGGTCTACCAACGACACATTTTGTTCGATGATCTGCGGATCACGCCCAAACCGTTTTGGATTCCAGATGGAGAACGGCACACGCGCCGACGCCTCAAAAAAGCTCTGTTTCTCCCACAACCCTTTCGTGCCGAGCATCTCGCCGTGATCGGACAGGAAAACGATGATGAAGTCATCGAGGACGTTGAGGTGCTCAAGTTTCTCAATCACGCGACCAAATTGTTGATCCATCCAGTCAATCATACCGTAGTAAGCGGCGGTAGCACGGTGCGCTTGGCGATGGGTCACATCCTCACCGAAGCGAACCTTGAAGAAGTCGTTGCACTCAAATTTATCGTTCGGTCCCTCAATAATCGGCTCAACACGCTGCATGTAATAGGTAAACAGGTCGAGCGGGCATTGATACGGGTAGTGTGGACACCAAAGACTCATCGCCATGCACAACGGATTCGGCTTATACCGGTCGTAGGAGGCGTCCACGAAATACTCCTCCAAGAACAGCAACGCACCGTCTACAGCGTATTGGTCGTGGAGCATCCAATATCCCATTCCGGGCTGAGCATCGCGAATCTCTTGGATAACCTTGTTCTGTTTTGAACCGGTGCCCGGCTCTCGTTGAAATTGGGCGGTGTGTTCATCATCAACGGCTGGGTAAGGGTAGCCGTTATCACCCACAATATCCCGACCAACCCGTTCCTGCCAACCGTGCATTACATCTTTGCCAACAAAGTGCATCTTCCCCGCCGCGCATGAGTAGTAGTCGTAGTTACCCAGATGCCCCGGAATGGTTCGGACCTCGGTAGGCATAGGATCACCGAAGTTGAGGCTGCCACAGTTACGTGGATAGAGCCCAGAGATAAAGCTCTGCCGTGCCGGCACACAGATGGGTGAAGGCGTATACGCATTGCGAAAGTAAGTTCCTTCGTTGATAAATCGATCCAGCGTGGGCGTGCGGACCTGCTGATCGCCTTCAACTGGCAAGACATCAGGACGATGTTCGTCGTTGATTAGTAGCAGAACATGGGGTTTTTGTTGGGGCATACCGTTCCTTATTAAAAGGTTGAAGCAACGCGGCAATTCCAATCGGGTTGCTACACGCGAGCGTGTTTACGCCGCCAAAATCCGCTCGTACACGCGCATCCGTTCACCCTCCGTCTCCTCCGGATCGACCAGTTTGAGCCATACCGCCTGATCTTTCCGCTCACCGCTAAGTTGGTGGACAGCACCCGCCTGATCCGGGTGGGGACCGCTCCAGATGACTTCCCCATCTTGCAGATAGATAAACGAACCAGCGTGCTGATCCACTAACCGTTCTTGGTTCTCCCGATAAAACAAAGCCTGCTGAGACGCTGTTTGACGCAGGCTTGCGATTTTTTCGCTGGGATCCGTCTCTTGTGAGTCGAACTCAGCAAGCGGAGGCTGTAGCTCTCCCATGTCAAAGTCGATCTCCTCCAGATTCACGGTCCCAAAGCCGTGCTCCGCAGCCACTGCAATCGGGCTCCGATCGCGACGGTAAGGTGGATTGGGCCAATCGAGGCGCGGGTCGGTGCCCATCAGGTGAGTGCCGCAGGCATCAGTAGCAATTACATGATCGCCAGCTATCAACGCATCGCAGATACGCCCTTCTCCTCCCCACTCCCGTCTTGCTTGTCCTGTCAAACCGTCGATAATGTTAAGACAGGGTTGGGTAATCAGACCGAGATCGGGCAGGACATATGACAGCCGAATAACATGGTGAAAATAGGTTCTCACCCGACCGTGGGGCTGTATTGGCGGCAAGCCAAAAAGGTTTTTCAGACAGAGCGTGATGCCCATAAAGGCGTGGTTTTTCATCTTAGCAATGGAGACAAAGGCATCCGCTTCGCCAATAGAGGCAGAGAGCTGATACTCAGAGAACATTATACCACCACCGGGAACCTTGTACTGCGTGAAGGGCGGATCGCCGGCTTCAACGTAAGGGATATCGAATTCCTCGAAAATTGGTCGCATATTAAAATCGTCGCCGGGACGCTGACCCGCTGGCACCATGCTAGTATCAAGCACAAAGATATGTGCATCGGTGCGCTCTCGCAACAGACGGAGCGATGCACGAAGGACATCGTCATCAACCAACTCCTGCCGTCTGCCTCCAATACGACGGATATTATCCGTACGCATCTGCATATTCACCTTGATACCGATTTTGCGAGCTTTTTCGATCTTCTCCCATGAGCGCGTTAGGGGAGCGGTAATCGTCTTGAGCCTTTCGTAAATCTCTTCCTGAGACGCTTTGTGACTGCAGTGAATCGCACGAACTTTGTACGCTTTTCCGTCAGACATATTGAAATCTCCTATTTGACTATAAGTTGTAGGCGCTTGTGGAACAGAATTACTTAAATTATTCTTTCTTCTCTCATACTGATATAGCACCCGTCCCCGATAATAACGTGATCCGTCACGGGGATATCAAGCAACTTCCCCGCCTCGACCAACTGCTTCGTCGCATGAATATCCTCCGGACTCGGCGCCGGATCGCCAGATGGGTGGTTATGCACAAGAATGATTGACGCTGCCGCTTGCTCTATTGCAAATCGAAAGACCTCACGGGAGTGAATGATGCTCGCATTTAGGCTACCCTCGAAAATACGACGCTGCTTGGTTACATTGTTTTTTGTGTCGAGGGAGAGGACATGAAGCTCCTCTTTTTGCAGATCTCGCATCGAAGGCATCATAATTCGCGCAACATGCACAACATCGCTGGGGGAACTGATCTGCGGTTTCTCTTCAAGAAACGCTGCCATCCGCCGCCCCAACTCAAAAGCTGCCCTGATTTGGCCCACCTTCACCGTGCCCATCCCTTTAACACCCTCTGCAATCTGTATCTCGCTATTATCAGCCAACCGTTTCAAGTTGCCATCGTACTTCCGAAGTAGCTGCTCTCCGACCTGAACGGCTGTTGCAGTGGACGTTCCGGTCCGAATAATAATCGCAATCAATTCCGATGTTTTGAGTGCCTGTGGACCATACTTGTAAAGCCTTTCGAGCGGTCGCTCATCTTCGGGAAGGTCTTTCAGTCTAAGCCGGTATTCTGTCGGTTCCATCATCACATCCTTAGTAGTTATCTGTAGTATTCTACCCTTATTAAATCAAAAATTGTAAGGTAGATTATACCAAAACTAAGAAAGGAAGGCAATAATTATAGATAGTTGATTTAGCTTTTTTGTTAGAAAATTCCCACTCGTAAGAGAGAACCTTATGAGGAATCTCTACTTTTTGTGTTGATGTTTGTCTACCGATGTGATAGAATACGGACGCACTTATACCATAAGCGATTTGATAGATGCTATACTTCTGCCAGCTAACATTTTCTCAACTCTCGATTTGCCTTGGGTGTCCAGGCTCTAGCCGGTCTAAGACTACTCTCTTTCCAGTGACCGTTACGACCTCACGAAGCCTGTCAATTCAGGAAAATGTTAGCAACTGAATACTCCATAATTATGGATGTTCTTAGGGGAAGCCTCCTCGTACTTCCCCAAGGCAAAAGAGATTAACCTGAAATACCATCCTATAAGACTGACTATCCTGTTTGAGGAGGGCTCAATGCGTAACAAGAACGATAGAACGCGACCTGAGACGATACCGGAAGACGATCTCCGACTATTTGAGGACGACATTGAGGACGAAATTGAAGACGATGATAACCAGGTGGGCACCCCCCGTTCCCTGATGTTAGTAGATCGGCTCATTTATGCGACTCATGAGAACGATCGTCGGCGCCCGCTGCTGTTCCAACTTCGGCGCGCGATTGTGGAAGACGAAATGACCTTCCAAGAGGCAAGGGAAGCACTCGTTGAAATGCAAGAGGCAATCGAAAAGCTGACTTCCCCTGCGAATCGGATCGGGACGCTGCTTGGACTACCGAAAAAGGAAGTAGCCCATGTCATTATCGGCGGCTCCGAATACTATGCGAATATTGACCCACAACTAGATCCCGCAGCCCTCAAGATCGGTTTTAGTGTGCTTCTCAATGATGCCTACGTCATTGTCGGCGAGCTGGGATATAATACCTCTGGATCGATTGCGAAAATCGTTGACTTGATGCCTGACGGGCGATTGCGGGTTGGGGGTGAACCTGCTGCATTACAATCGATTATTTTACAACGCTCGACCGATTTAGCGAATGCGAAGCTTAAAGTCGGCGACGAAATTCGCATGGACCCCAACTCCAAAGTGGCACTAGAACGTTTGGAAGTGCAAGAAGCACAGGATTACTATCTCGAAGCTGTGCCGGACCTTCCTTGGTCCAAAATAGGTGGACTGGACGATACCATTCAGCTCATCAAAGATACCATCGAACTGCCGATTTTACATCCGGAACTTTTTAATAAGTTTCAATACGCGCCCCCGAAAGGCTTCCTTCTGCACGGTCCGCCGGGGTGTGGGAAAACACTCATCGGGAAGGCGACGGCGCATAACCTGACACAACGACTGAGCGAAGAGGAAGGGGCTGATGTGGAAGGGTGTTTCCTGCACATCAAGGGACCCGAAATCTTGAACATGTGGCTTGGTGAGTCGGAACGCAAAGTCCGCGAAATCTTCCAGATAGCACGTGAGAAGGGCAAAGAAGGCTATCTGCCCTTTGTATTCATCGATGAAGCGGAATCAATTTTAGGGACGCGCCGTTCATTCCGTTCCCATAATATTTCCAACACCGTGGTCCCAATGTTCTGCGCTGAAATGGATGGGATTGAATCCCTGCAAGATGTCGTAATTATCCTTGCAACGAACCGTCCCGATCTCATTGATCCGGCGATTTTACGTCCCGGGCGAATTGATCGGAAGATTAAAGTTACCCGTCCCGACAAAGAGGCATCAAAGTCAATCTTCCGCATTTACCTGACCCCAGATTTACCGCTCCACCCAGAAATCCTTGATACCCACAACGGCGATGCAGAGACAGCGGTTTCCCATCTGATCAATCAGGTCTGCGACGAGCTGTTTGATCGAAATGAAAGCAACAAGTTTTTGGACGTTGCCCTGCGAAGTGGTCGCCGTGACATTATGTATCGTGGCGATCTATGTAGCGGTGCTATTGTCGATTCTATTGTTCAACGCGCCAAAGAGTCCGCAATTAAACGTGCGATAGAAGGCACCAAAGACAAGGTCGGGATTCGGCTTGAAGACCTGTTGGAAGGTGCATTGGCGGAATATCGCGAGAACGACATCTTCCCCCCGACAGACAGTGTCGAGGACTGGCTCAAACTCCTCGATTACGATCCGGAGAATGTCGTCAAAGTAACCCCAATCCGTCCAGAGAAGTCAACTCATAGAAAGGTTGCAAGCACCGTGATTTAGGATGAAACGTTTATGCAAAGACTTTTTGGAATCGAAACTGAATATGGAATTACGCTAGAATCAGAGGAGAACGTTGATCCTGTCAATCAATCCGTCGAATTAATCAAGAGTTATCGGCAGGATGATTTTCGGCCATTGTGGGATTATAGTGGCGAAGATCCGTTCCAAGACGAGCGCGGTTTCCGTGCAAAAACTTTACAGGAACACCCCGACGAGCAGAAACATCAGAAAGCTGACCGCCAGCGGAATCTGTCCTTCGCTGAAATCAAAAGCGATCTGATCCTGACCAATGGTGCCCGTTTATACAACGATCACGCCCATCCCGAATACTCTACCCCAGAATGTTGCAATCTTTTTCAATTGGTTGCCCACGATAAAGCAGGGGAGCGAATACTTCAGCAGTGTGCGGTCAGACGCAGTGAAAAATTGGGTAAGCGTGTCCTGTTGTATAAAAACAACACCGACTTTCATGGACATAGTTATGGCTGCCACGACAATTATCTGATGTCACGGGATATTCCCTTTGACGACCTTAAAGCGAGTATCATGCCATTCTTTGTGACGCGCCAGATTTTTGCCGGGACAGGAAAAGTGGGAATCGAAACGGAGTCAGGGTTGACTTCCGCCGGTTTTTTCCAAATCGCACAACGGTCCGATTTTTTCCATGTCGAAGTCAGCGTTGACACCATGCACAACCGGCCGATTGTGAATACGCGCGATGAGCCCCACGCCGATCCGGCAAAATATCGCCGGCTACACGGCATTGTCGGCGACGCCAATATGTCACAGTATGCAACGGCACTGAAAATCGGCACAACCGCACTCGTCATAGATCTCATTGAGCAGAAACGCATCCCTGCTTGGTTTACCTTGCAGGACCCGCTCTACGCGATTAAAGAAATCTCCCGTGACCAGACCTATCAATGGCAATTTAAATTAGCCAACGGTAAGAGTATCTCCGCAATCGATTTGCAGCGAGAATATCTTGCGTTAGCCCAAAAGCACCTGAACGCGGAAAGTGGCGATACCGATTGGGTCCTCGTCGAATGGGAATCTACTCTCAATGCGTTAGAAAAAGATCCGATGGATCTCACAGATCGATTGGATTGGGTCGCTAAGAAATGGCTGCTAGAAACGTTCATTGATGAGGAAGGACTTACCTGGGATGACCCATGGTTACAGAGTCTCGACCTTGAATATCACAACATCGATCAAGAGGCGGGATTGTACTACGAACTTGAAGAGAGTGGATTGGTGCGACGTCTCGTTACCGATCGGCAGATTGAAAGTGCCATCTACAATCCACCCGTTGATACCCGTGCCTACTTCCGAGGTAAATCATTGGAAAAATTCCGTCCACAAGTCAAATCGATCCAATGGGATAACGTTACATTTAAGATAAAGGGCAAAAGACCCATTTCAGTGAGCATGAACCAACTAGCAGATGCGGAGATGGCAGAAAAATACAACCGCATCCTCGACCAAGCACAGACGGTTGAAGCGTTAGTTGAAAGTTTAAAACTCAGCAAATGAATCTCTAAACCTATTCCCTTACAGGAGGTCATTACCATGACAGCACAGCATTTGATTTATCTACGCGATCGGATTCAAAGACCGGTGAAACCGTCAGGTCCGGGCGACGGTGGGGACGATGATGGTCCCAAACGTCCAGATGTTACAAGACCGGACACGAGAAATCTGCTTAGGCGGATGCGGCGCGTCGATAAAGACCAATCCCGGCGTTATCGCCAACGAACAGGTGAATAGCCCATGACAAATTACAAGGGGGATTTCCTCGACCTCTTGAAGGTGCACAATTGCCAGGTTCAACTGGATTTACCCGCAACATCTGCAGCGAGTGGGGCTTTGTCTCCCATTCAAGAGATAGAAGGGACCACTGTCCTTGCGGTGCGCTATAAAGATGGCGTCCTGATCGGCGGAGACCGGCGAGCAACGGCGGGCAATGTCGTCATGTACGATCGTGCGGAAAAACTACTACAGATCGACGAACACTCTGTCCTTGCTATTGCAGGTTCCCCTGCGATGGCTTATGAAATGGCGCGAGTCCTCGAACATTCGTTCCAATATTTTCGCCGAAGCCAACTTCAGGAGTTGAGCCTAGAAGGCAAGCTGCGTACACTCTCCCGCCTGATCCGCGAAAATTTGCCCATGACATTGCAGGGCATCGGAGGCGTGATACCAATTTTCGCCATCTACGATCTGCTGAGCGAGGATGAAAACGGTGGCAAGATCTTCTTTTACGACGCACTCGGTGCCCATTTCGAGAGTGCCGATTTTGCGACGTCCGGATCCGGATCTGTGTGGATTCGCGGAATTTTGTTCTATCAAAACCGCTGGGGCGATAAGCCACTTGCCGATATGGATGAGCAGGAGGTGACCGTCACGGTTTTGCGCTTGCTCGATGCAGCGGCAGAATATGATTCAGCGACAAGCGGCTATAACCCAAAATCAAATATTTATCCAACCGTAAAAACGATTACGAAGGACGGCATTCAAGATCTCTCCGTCGAAAGGCTCCGAGAGATTTATGCTGAATCTGTAGAGACAACTTATGCTAGATGAACCTTATCGGTGGCTTGAAGCCGTTAATAACCGGCGCGACTATATCGAAGATCAACTTCGCGGCGGGAGTCCCGTCATCGGGCTGAAATATGATGATGGACTTTTACTTGTGACCATTGGACGCGGGCAGCGTAAAATCTTTGAGGTGCACGACCGGATTGCCCTCTCAGCTATCGGTCATAGCGCTGATGTTGAGCGGCTGCGCCTGATGGCGACTGACACCGCATCTGTACAGGGGTTTCAGAGTTCAGTTGATGATGTAACCCTGCACCGTCTGACACACTTCGTGCTTGGACCCGCTATCAAACAATCCTTTGAAGCTATTTTCGGCTCTGCCTACATCATTAAAATGCTTTTGGCGGAACTCGGTGTGCGCGACGGAGGGGAGGGATTCATCTCCCTGAACTACGACGGCGCGGTGCAAGCCAATCAACACCGGGAAGTTATCGGGGGCACCCACGAAGCCGAAACGGCAATGCAGAATTACCTATCTGCCGCTGACGCCTCCGAGTTTTCGCTTACCTCCGCGCTACAGTTAGCCCTAGAAACCTGGGTGGTTGGCTGGGAGTTGGGGGTGCAACAAACAGATGCCGATTCAGACGAAGATGGAAATGAGCTTACGGAATCGACGATGGACAAAGAACGACTGCATGAAATCCTTCGAGACGAATTGAAGTTGGGGGAGATTGAAGGGGCAGTATTGGAAACTTCGCGTCGAAGCAATAATAAGTTTCGTCTTTTGACCTCGGACGAAATTGATGCAGCAATTACAGACTGGCTTTAATGCGAGTACGGGCAAACCGAGGTTTGTCCTTGAGGCAAAACAGTGAGCAGACGTATTTTTGGTATAGAAACTGAATTTGGCTGTATGGCAGACTCGGATGGTGCTTTAGGTTCTTCCGAAGGGACTGCTGCGCTCGTGAGGGACTATATCTTTCACGAGTTGAAACTCGGGATGTCGGATATGCACTATCGAGATTGGGGAGAACCGCCGGGCAATGGTGGCTTTCTGTTTAACGGTGGTCGGCTCTATATCGATATGGGGCATCTTGAGTATGCAACGCCAGAATGTATCAGTCTTTTCGATCTGATCGCCTACGACAGAGCGATCGAGCAGCTGATTATCACAATTCTCGATGATGTTGGGTTAAAGGAGGACATATCCTTTTTCAAAAACAACATCGATCATTTCACAGGGGCAACTTTCGGCTGTCACGAAAACTATCAACTCCGGCGTGACGTCCCCTTCTACAAGGTCGTTATTCCCACGCTCCTGCCGTTCTTTGTCACGCGGCAGATTTACGCGGGCGCTGGTCGTGTGGGTGGTCACGAAGAAATCCTGGAGTTCGGGGATTCCCACCATCGACGTGACGATTTTGTTGGCTACCAAATCTCCCAACGTGCCGATCACATTGTCACGGAGATTTACGAATGGATACAGTTCAGCCGGGCGATTATCAACACGCGGGATGAACCTCTTGGCGATTATACCAAATATCGACGTCTCCATCTACTCGTGGGCGATTCAAACATGTCCGAATTTGCGGGGGCTTTGAAGGTTGGAACAACGTCCTTGATACTAGATCTCCTTGAGGAAGGGCACCGCCCTCGCGATTTGAGTTTAGTCAACCCAGTGCACGCTATCAAAGAAGTCTCGCGCGATCAGACCTTCCAGTGGATTGTTGAACTTGAATCCGGCGGCACCATCTCGGCGGTAGACCTGCAGCGCGAATACCTCAGCCTCGCACAGAAGGTCCTAGCAGGCAGAGATGATGATACGGATTGGGTGTTGACCGAGTGGGAATCGGTTTTGGACGATTTGGAAGCAGACCCGGAACGGTTAGTCGATCGTGTCGATTGGGTAACGAAGAAATGGCTGCTTGAGGCTTTTATGGAAGAAGAGGGCTTGGATTGGACCGACTCGTGGATCGAGAGTCTCGACCTCGAGTACCACCACCTCAACCAAGAAAAGGGACTGTATTACGAACTTGAACGTCAAGGACATGTGAGACGGGTCACGACAGATGAACAGATTGAGGCGGCGATCCGGAATGCTCCCGAAAATACAAGGGCAAAAGCCCGATCCCATATAATGCGTTATCTGTCTCAAAATCGCCTGCCGTGTATCATCGATTGGAGTCAGATCTATTTTTCGCACGAAGAACCCTTTGAGATGAAAGATCCCTTCGATACCTACGATGCGGAAGTTGAGGCACTGTTCAATCGGTTAAGTCAACAACCACGTCCAGTTTCAAGGCAGAAGCGCATCCGGCTGAGGCGAGAATGAGATAAGGAGATGCCAAAAACTTCGGGATAAGAAAGAAAATCGCAGTTTGATATTTTGCTGTCGCGAGTTCAGAAAATGTTGTAATCATTGTGTGCTTGCCAAAGAAACTGTGTGAAAATAGCCGACAAATAAAAAATTAGGGAACCTGTCAAACATTCCCCAAATGTCTTTTCTCCGTGATGAGTGCTCCTAATATTAGGAGTGTCTTCCCCACAAAAGCTTGGTGCCTGCAATAGAAGATTGATTTTCTTCGGTGCAGGCATCAGGCTTTTTTTATCAGTCAAACAAAGTGGAGTTTAAGAACCTGTTTGAAAAGTCATTTTGGGTAAAGTTATTTGCTATGAACCCGAGTTTTTTCTTCAAAACTCGGGTTCTTCCGTAATCCACTATTCAACGGCAAATTCTCGCTATAATTTAGGAATCCGTGTCAGGTCAATGGTAGGGGCTTGGTTTCGTAGGGCCGAGGTCCCCTCGCCCGACGGGTTGGGCAACCCAACCCCTACCCTGCAATACGGCTCGCTGTGGATTGACAAATCCATAGCACCGTGGGATCATTCCTTGCTTTTTAAAACAGGTTCTTAGAAAAAACGTAGGTGGGTAAGGGTAACGGACTTGTATTCAACGTCCGATAAGGGGGGACATTATCATCACCTTTGTGGTTCAAGCCGTGGAACAAATAATAGGAGCGTGATAAGATGTTAGATTTCTTAGTTACAGTTTTTTTCAGTATTGGCGTTGCAACTACGTGTATTATTATTGGTGCTATCATTGGCAATTTTCTTGGCAAAGTTCTAAGTAGATGAAAGGGAGGAGATATAAATGGACTTTTCTGCATGGTCGCTGTCACATCTGATTGTGGCTGGGCTCGCGTTCGCAACGATTATCGGTCAAACGATAGCGGTCTTAGCGCGACTGAAAACAACAACCGAACGGTTGGAAAAGCATGTCGAAAAGCAAGGTGAGTCGTTCGTTCATGCCTTAGAACGGTTTGAGGATCGGGTGGATAAGCGTTTCGTCGAAGTGAATCAGCGTATAGATCAAGTGCGAACTGAAATCGGTGATGTCCGGTCTGAACTGAAAACCGAGATGTCAGGGATTCGATCTGAACTGAGCAAGATGAACCAGAACCACATTGACCACCTGTCCCACCACGAATCATGAGCGGTAAATCTATTTGGGGCAGAATAATGGTAGTTACACAACATTTTCGCCGAAAACACGGGACTGCCAGCGTTAAGGCTACCCATCCAAGGGGGCTTATAGTTGATAAGGCAGGCAAGGTAACGGCACTGGGGGATTGATCGCAATGAAAGATCGTTTAATTGGTATTGTCATGGGCGTCGGGTTGGTAGGATTTCTAATCTACGCATTCCTTTCCGACACCTCTCAGCCCCCTAGTGGTAACAAAGGTGATGACAGCCAGACATATATTGATCGGGGAAAAGCAAAGGCGGATAAGGGGGAATACTTTGAAGCCATAAGCGATTATGATATGGCGATAAGCCTTAATCCAGCTGATGCTAAATCCTACGACTATCGGGGTAGAGCGAAAGATGGGTTAGAACAACACGCCGCTGCGATTGTTGATTATGATAAGGCGATAAGCCTTAATCCAGCTGATGCCTATCTCTACAGCAGTCGGGGTTGGGCAAAATATAGGTTAGGACAACACGCCGCTGCGATTGTTGATTATGATAAGGCGATAAGCCTTAATCCAGCTGCTGCCTATCTCTACAGCAATCGGGGGCGGGTGAAAGCTGGTTTTGGACAACACGCCGCTGCGATTGCAGATCTTGACACCGCTGTTCGACTTGATCCCGACGCTGCCTATGCTTACACCTATCGAGGTAAGGTTAAGGCTGACTTAGGGCAACATTTCGCAGCTATTACCGATTATGATACGGCTATCCGACTTGATCCCGACGCTGCCTATGCCTACTACTATCGAGGTAAGGTCAAGGCTGACTTAGGGCACAAGGAACAGGAGGGGCGTGAAGATTTAGAAAAGGCGTTAAAACTTGCAGAAAAAATGAAAGACTCAAATCTCCATAGCGCGATTAAGAGGAATATGTAGCCATTAAATATCCTATAAGAGGTCTTATCGGACATTCCGCGCAGGCCTGTAAAATCTGGTCATACCCTGAAATTGATTGGAGGAGGCAATAAACTATGATGAAAAGAGTTAATCCTGACAGAATTATAAAGGACTGCACCGACGTGATAGATCATATCGTAAGAGCGCCGGTTCCCTCCTTATTGCCTGAACGAGATAAGGCAAAATACTATAGGGGTAGAGCTCGTTATTACAAGGGCGAGGTCGAAAGCGAAAGAGGGGATTTTCTTACAGCTCTAAGTGATTTTTTAACGGTAGCGCAAAATCACAGAACAACAGCTCGTGACATGCGTACCATAGCGTGGCATTTTTGTGGTTTATGTTGTAAAAAACTAGGTGAAGATGAGCGTTCCGAATGTTATTTTGATAAAGCGCGAAGAAAAGGTTTTGCCGAGGATCCACATCCTTTTTACTTAGAGCCAATAGTTCAAGAAGTAGAGGATATAAAAAACAGGGTGCACCAAGCACTTGGAATTACCGAGGATTCTGAGTAAATCTGTTACCGGATATTTCGGTTTGAAAGGAAGGAAATTAAAAATGTTAAGCAATCCTGATAGAATAAGAAGAATTGAAAGTCGCATTGAAAGTCTCATGAGATACCTGAAACAAGGCAGTATCAGCATGATAGGAAACCCTGACGACTTCCTTATAGAATGGGCAGATATGAAAGTGTTTATATCTCACTTTACAAAGGAAATTGACAACTTTACAAAGGAAGTTGACAACTCTCTGACTCCTGACGAGAGAGAATTACTTGATCGTCGAATTAAAAAGGCGGAGTATAGTCTCAACCTTCCGCCACAATAGGCACATCGGGGACTTGAAAGGAGTTAAGTCATGCCTGTGTATAAATCACCGAGAGGAGATATTTATAACTTGGATGTTTTTGCTGCATTTAGCGTAAAGGGTAGTATGGTTCCGGGACCGGCAGGCAACAGCTCTCGCTTCCAACTTGAGGGGCATACTTTCAGTGGTTTTGCGATGATAATTCATACAGGATCGGAAAAAGAATGTGCGTCGGAATTAAACGAAATAGATAGACTTCTCCGCCTGAATTGGTCGGGAATAGTTTCGTTAAGCGAAGACACTCTAAGCCGTCTCAAAGATGAGAACGTCCAAACTTTGAATCGTTCTCATAACGAAGATTTTGTGCAGAAATATATCAAAGGTGTCAAAGATGAAAATATCCGATAAACTCGGTTATTGGACATTCTGTAATAAAAGCCCCAAGGTAGGTGCGCCTCCCCACGCCTCCCTTGGGGCGACACTTCAAAAGATAGGGATTTGATAAAGGAGTCGAAATAATGATAGATTCGTTGATGGAAGAAATTATTAGAGAGCTCGAAGAGTCGCGAAGAAAGCTATCTCGTTTGCAGGAGGGAATTGTGCTACGACATGATGGTTCAATGAAGTATGATGGTTCGGCAACACATTCGCCCATGAAAAAAGAAGGGCTCTCACCTATATTGGAAAACCTAAATACAGTTATCCAAGATTTGAAAAATAGTATAGAGAGAGATTCATAACTTAATTTTGAACGTTGCGCCGGCAGATCAACAGGAAGGATTGGGAGTTGCGGGCGAGGCTGAACAAGTAAAGGAAGGAACATGGCGAAAGATATTCAATGCGAGGTTAGAAACATAATCAGTGAGATAGTGGAAAAAGCCGCTGACGGCAACTACATCTATCGAGGTGAACCTGAGTGCTATACACAGGTCTCATCAAGTCTTTGGCGTCAACTCCAATCAACTTTTACCCTCCATGATGGGGTTAACTTTGATTACAACGTAATCCAAGAATCATATTTGAAAGACGCCCGACAATACAGAGGAGATCTCTATCGAGACGATTTTGAGCTTGCGTCTCAGCTTCAGCATCTTGGGGGCAGCACCAATCTAATTGATTTTACAGCCGACTACTTAGTAGCTCTTTTCTTTGCTTGTGACGGGGCTCATGATAAGCCTGGCAGGGTTATTTTGTTTGAACGAGCCGAAGATAAAAGTAGTAGATATAAAATCAAAGTCCCTCAGCATCCGATAAATCGTATCACTGCCCAAAAAAGTATATTTGTTCGATCCTCACAGGGCTTTATTGAGCAAGACGAGATTAAGACAGTCTGTGTTAAAGCAGAACTCAAAGAGTCAATATTAACCTATCTGCGAAAGCATCATGGCATCTACACGCAAACCATCTACAACGACCTTCAGGG
This sequence comes from Candidatus Poribacteria bacterium, assembly GCA_965222805.1. GTDB lineage: Bacteria > Poribacteria > WGA-4E > WGA-4E > PCPOR2b > PCPOR2b. The sequence continues at coordinate 6,537,676 of CBDCUX010000005.1, read as the reverse complement.
CTATATTAAACACCAGAAGAATCACCACAAAGCATACATCGAATACGGCAGAGGGCAGCTTTCTCGCCGTAATAACGCTGTGCGAATTGTGTCGGTCAATGGCAAAGCCATTAATGACAATGCCCCCGTTTATACGGCTATCGAGCATTATAGCAGAGCGATAGAATTGTATCCAGACTTTATCGAAGCCTATCTGGCTCGTGCTCAGGTTTATTTTTGGATAGATGATTTTGATAAAGCTTAGGAGTTACGCAGTTGGATTTAACGTGTAAAGGGGTTGAGCGAGATAAGCCCGCACCGCTTGTCTAATAATCGAGGTCTTTGCTTCAAACCAAGTGATGCCTGTCAAAAAGCGGTGTCGCTCCAAGCGGAGAAATGCCCTTAATGCTAGACCAATATGATTCCGTTGGGCAACTGCCTTGCGCGCCATGCACCTTTCAACACCCACAAATTGCTTGATACCTCGATGATATTCTTCAATTGACCAAGACCATTCGGCATACTTGAGTCGAAACAGTTCGTTCATTGATAGGTTGCTAGTTGCCCAGTATTCAATGTCACCGTGTGGAGAAACTATCTTGAAAGCTTTAATCAGTCCATACCCTTTCAGATGAACGATGGTGCCTTTGTCACTTATGGGGAGTTCACAGACCGGCTGGTTGCCACGCTTATCCAAATTGACGTGTCGATTCGACTTCAATTGAGTCAGCCAGTGCCATTGATAACTCCGAATGGTTTTGAGATTCTTCAAACTGCTATACCAACTGTCAAACACAACGCACTCTGGATGAAACCCCCTTTGATGAGCCGTTGAAATCAGTGCTTGAAAATGGTCATTTTTGGTCAAGTTATCATGTTGTTTATTATACAGACGGTAATCACACGGAATGTGAGTGTCGCCATCAGTCCACATCAGGGTGATGAGGTTAATCCCTGAGACCACTTTTTTGTGTTTACCTGACCAATGGCGGGTAACAAGGTCCATCTTTTGGGCATACGGTTTATCAAGGGTTGAGTCATCTATGACCAAAATGCCTTTGTCTTTTTTGACATAAGGCTTTGCCTCTATCCACAATGATTCTGAATCGGGAGTCAACCGATATAGCAAGCGATTCAAAGAGTCATGCGCGGGTGGGTTGTTTTCATCTGGTTGCACTCTGGCAGCCTCGCAACAACTGTAGCTTCTTGGTGTACCAACCAGAAAGTTAATATAGTCATATTCAGTGCATTTAGGGAGATTCATAGGCTGTATTATAAACTATTTTCTGCCAAGTGCGTAACTCCTAAAAGCTATCAAAGACTATACTAGCGTAATAGAGATTGATCCGGATTATGCTTCTGCCTATGTCGGGCGCGGGCAGGCATACTCTAACAAGGGCTGTTATGCTCGTGCCATCGACGACTTTAGTCGTGCAATAGAGATTGATCCGGATTATGCTTCTGCCTATGTCCAGCGCGGGTGCGTATACCTTAAGAAGGACTGTGATGCTCGGGCGAAAGAAGACTTTAGTCGTGCAATAGAACTTGGTGACAATAGCGCTCGTAAACTCCTCGAAGAAGCACACAAAAAAGGAGCGTCAGAATAATATCCGATAATAAACACTATCGGATATTTTCACTATCAGCCCACACTTTTACCAAAAATAGGATGTAGATTCCATGCGGGTTTGAGGCTTACAAATAGGTGCAATAAATGCAAAAAAAATGCCCGATAATAATCCTGTGGTTCGTGGTGTTGGTTCAATCTATCAAATGTCAACAAAATCCAGTCTAAATCGAGGAGAGAAATGTCCGTTCTTTCTTATTCGTGACAAAGTGAAATTCATCTGAATCAGCCAAAGGGGGATGTTAAAAACATCGCTTTTTTTATTCCCTCAAACCAGCTATGGAGCCCTCAAATGCAAGAACAGAACTCATTCAAATCGGGATATGTTAGCATCATAGGTGAGCCAAACGTCGGCAAATCGACGTTGCTGAATGCGATGATGGGGGAGAAACTCGCAATCGTTACACCGAAACCGCAAACGACGCGTAACCGGATCACAGGAATTCTCACAACCGATTCGTATCAAGTTATTTTTTTGGATACGCCCGGTGTGCTTACCCCCAAATATCGCCTGCACGACCAGATGGTCAAAACCGCATATAACGCGATCAGAGATGCAGATCTTGTGCTTTACATGATAGATGCGAGCCGGCTAAACTCCGGTATTGAGGAAACAATCCTTAATCAACTTAAAAAGGCGGCGCAGCAAGTCATACTTGTAATTAACAAAATCGATCTGATATCCAACCCCGCACTTTTGCCAATTATTGCCCGCTATCAGGAAAAATTCTCCTTCCTCGAACTCATTCCAATCTCCGCAACGACAGGCGACGGAATATCTCAACTTCATGAGTCCATCCTCAAACACCTTCCCGAAGGTCCTTCCTACTTCCCTCCCGACCAGCTTAGTGACCTACCGGAACGTTTCTTTATCTCGGAAACGATACGGGAGAAGATTTTTCTCAGAACTAATCAGGAAATTCCCTACGCTTCCAGCGTCGTAGTTGAAGAGTTCACAGAACGTCCAAACGGAAAAATCTATATCAGCGCGATGCTTTATGTCGAACGCCAATCGCAGAAAGGGATCCTAGTTGGGAAAGGCGGTAAAACAATTAAAGGAATCGGTCAACTCGCCCGTGCAGAGATCGAGCAGTTTTTGCAGACAACCGTATTTCTAGATTTGCGCGTGTCCGTCAAAGCAGATTGGCGACGCGATGAACGGAAATTAAAAGATATAGGATATGTCTAAAACGTAAAAAATATTGCTCAAAAATGCAAAAAAGGCTTGATCCCATCTTGATTTTTTGATAGACTATTGCCCTATCCAGATTACCTCGTCGTCTTATATTGCGACAGAGGAAGATAAAATCCCATACAGATCCTCAACTTTGATGTTACAGATGATAAAGAAAGGGCGATTTCAATCGCTGTTCCTAGGAAATCTTTGTAACATATGGCTGTGGATTTAGTATCAGCAAATATCTCCAATCATAGGGAAACAGCGATGAACCACTCGAATGGCGATAGCAATGATCGTCTCTTTCAGCCTCAGAGCTCACAGCCATCCGAACTACCAACTTGTATACAAACTTCAGAGCAACGTCTACCTGCCAATTCTGGGTTGAATCCGGCATTAACTTTTGATCGGTTTGTTGTTGGACAAAGCAATCAAGAGGCACATGATGCAGCGAAACACATGACGAATGGAGCTGGGAAGACGGAGGGCGCGTTAGTTATACATGGGGGTGTTGGATTAGGCAAAACCCATCTGTTGCACGCAATTGGGAATCAATTTCGTCAAGGACTTCTGAATCGGACGGTGTACTGCTCCTCAGCAGACAAATTTATGCGTGAATGGCTCCGATCCATTGTCAATCCCCGGAAAGCTGCTGCATTACGGGCACAGTATAGGCATGTTGACCTGTTGCTAATCGACGATATTCAATTTTTATCGCCGGAACAACAGATCCAGGAAGAATTTTTCCGCTTACTTAACTGTTTAAATGACCGAGGCCAACGGCTGGTATGCACCTGCGATCGTTTGCCGCAGTTTCTGAAGGAGTTTTGGGACTCGCCTGATAGCCTCACGCAGGGGCACACCGTTGAAATTTGTGCGCCGGAATTTGATTTGCGGGTTTCAATTCTGAAACAAAAGTTAAAAGAACGGGAGTCTGGACCTGTACCCTTGAAAGTGCTCCGTTATTTGGCAAAGCATCTGACGCAACACATTCGTCAGCTTGAAGGGGCACTAAACCGATTAATGGCAGAGGTACGTTTGGGCTCGCCCCTGACGCTCCAAGCTGTTCATCACGTGTTAGAGAACAAAACCCCGGATCGACCTCCAGCGCGTGCAATCACGCTCGAAAAGATTCAGGAAACCGTTGCTCGGTATTTCCACCTCACCTTATCAGACCTATGTTCCCGAAAGCGAGGAAGGCGGTTTGTACTGCCGCGACAAGTCGGGATGTATCTCACCCGTCAGTTGACGACCCTCTCGCTGAAAGAGATTCATCAAGGGTTTGGACAAAGCCGAACAACAGTCGTGCGAAGCTGTCAGCGAATTGAAGCACTACTCAAGGAGGATCTAGTACTGAGTCAGTCTATTGAAGCACTAACAGCCGAGCTGACACGTCCTCAACACCCACCCGAAGACTAAGTCACTAATCAATTTATCATCGCATACCCACCCAAGCGCTATTTACAACAGAGCAAGCTCTCCTCACCCTCATTTAATCACAGGCAACACGATGTGGGAGGGTCTGAGTTCATCGTGCATGACTGTGTTAATGGCGACCTCTCCCGCAGCCTCGTTATGAATAGATCCGCCGGTGTTGAGATTGCGGTCAAACCGAGGAAAGCAACTACTTGTAACTGACACGCGAACCCGATGCCCCGGCAGGAAAACGTTACTCGTTGCCCACATATCAATCTCATATCTGTATACCTTTCCAACTTTTAATAGCTCAGGACAATCGAAAGAATCCCTGTATCGTGCCCGAAGGATGCCGTCGCATAACAACCGTGAGTAACCGTCCGGGTGCACATCGGTGAGCCGGACAACCCAATCGGTATCCTGCGCAGAGGACAGCCCATATATCACTGCCTTCACAGGACCCGTGACATCCAGCTCTTCCGTTAGCGGCTCGCTGGTGAAGGTAAGACACAGTTGTTCGACCTCGCTCTGGTCATAAACGCCGCCGGGTATATTTAATGTGTTGCCTCCTTGAGTGGGAACGGGCTGGAGCGGATCGTACACAAAACTATCGGGATTTTCACTTCCTGCGGGCGGACTCGGTGATAGCGTTCCATCGTTCAACGATTTGATTGAGTTACTCTGCCCGCCGTGCAGATAGTAGTTTGTGTACTGTGTGTCGGGTAGGGGCCAATCCAATTCATCGCGCCATTCGTTACGCCCCATCACAAAAATGCGCACTGGCGGGGTATCCATAATCCCTGTATCAATCCCTTTGAGCCAGTGATCAAACCAAGGAAGGCGCGTTTCGTTGAAGTCTTTAGCCGCATCACCGCCGAAATCGAACTCACCGGCAAATTGGGTGTTGATACTCCCAGGACCGTGTACCCAGGGCCCAATAATCAGTTTTTGGCTCTGACGTGCTTTTTCTGTGCGACCACGCTGCTTGATGCCCATATAGTGCTTGAGCGTTCCCGCCAGAAAGATGTCAAACCACCCCCCTAGGTGGTACATGGGCGTTTCCATCTGATCGTGGAATTTATCCATATTGAAGGAATCCCAGTATCCATCAGCCGTTGGGTGTTGAAGCCAATCGTTGAACCAATCGCTCAAACCCTCGAAGAACGGGCATGGATACAGCGGGAGTCGCGCATACCAGCTGTCCATATCTTCCTGGACCTTTTCGAGTCTACCCTTTTGTCGATTAAATTCCTCTCCCTCTGCAAGGTGCGCGAGATTGGTCAACGTCACCCCATGCGCCCAAGCCATGTTGAACGCCAACTCAAATGCACCGCCACGATACACCCATTCCTGATAATAGTCCGCAGAGGATTCACGAATGAACATCGCCCGCAGATGAGGAGGACGACTGAGCGCGTTTCTGTACTGAGTCGCTCCAGAATAGGAACCGCCAATCGTTCCTACATTTCCGTCAGCCCACGGTTGGACCGCCGCCCACTCGATGGTATCGTAGCCATCGCGGTTTATCCCTGCGCCATCGTCCCGAAATGGGTAAAAGTCACCGTCAGAAGCGAACCTGCCACGCACATCTTGGATAATGACAGCATACCCTCTCTGTGCGAAGAATTGGGGGGATCCCACCCCATTTTCGGATCCACCCTCCTTGTTATACGGTGTGCGCTCTATGAGTACAGGAAACTTGCCCTCTACATTGGGACGGGTAATGTTAGCACGAAGAATCGTGCCGTCCCGCATGGCAATTTCTAGATTCTTTTCATGAGTTGTCTGATACTGAGGTTTTGATAATACTGATTCTTTAATCATGAGTTCTCCTATACGTAATTACCGCGTTACCAGCCCGCCGGAAACAACAATTGTCTCGCCCGTCATCTCGGAAGCATCTGAACCTGCTAGGAAAGCTACAACGTTGGCAATGTCTTGCGGCTGCTGAAGCCGGCCTAGGGGAATAGAATCACGACGACGCTCCATAAATTCGCCAGGGCGCAGTCCCATCTGCTGAACCCCTATCAGGTCATCGAGTGTCCAGTTAAAAGCGGTCTCTACAATACCGGGGGCAACGGCGTTGACTGTAACCCCATGCTCCGCGAGGCTGGCGGCAGCCACCTTGGTGAGATTAATAATTGCTGCCTTGCTCGCTGCATAGGGTGGCGAGTAGGTCATTCCCCCAGCAATTCCAGCCACCGAGGCAACGTTGATAATTGTGCCGCTCTTTTGCGCGATCATCGGTTTCGCCGCTTCCTGCATGTAAAAATAGGGACCCTTGAGGTTCAGGTTGACCGTCCAATCCCACGTATCTTCCGTGACATCCGGGAATGGCTGTGTTCGTATGCCTCCCGCGTTGTTGACCATGATATCAATGCGCCCATACTGCTCGACAGCGGCACGGACAAAGGGTGGGGCGTCCACTGCTTTGGCGGCATCGAAGATTCTCGTGGCGATGGTGGCGCCGATCGCTTTGACCTCAGTTTCTAGCTTCTCTAGTAGATCTTCTCTGATGTCGCTAGCGAAGACCGACGCTCCCTCCTGTGCCAGTCGTAAAACGGTCGCCCTGCCGATCCCCTGACCCGCGCCGGTGATGGCTGCCACTTTACCGGCGAGTCGGTGTGAAGATTCCGCAGGCTGAGACGGTTGATCCTGTCTTTGCATCTTTGCTGCCTCCTCTACCACTGTTTGTACCTACTCGGCTCCGACTTCGCCGAGAGTTTAAAGCAACTTGGATAGACATATCCGAGCCGTATCCGTGCAGTGGATTTGCCAATCCACTGCGAGCGGCAATGGGCTCGATTGAGTTCTGATTGTCTCAATTTGTAACGTTTCTTATCAATAGGAACCGAGGTTATTCTATATCCATAAACAAGGTATCGCTTCACGGACAGAAACGCGACGCTGTTATTCGAGATTCTCGCTGATGTGCTGCTGAATCTTCTCTTGCGTCTTTTTTGTCATGAGTTTGAATCCTTCGAGCCTATCGTCATCAAGTGCTTCGCCAAGAGAGGCAAGGCTATCAATACCAAGTTCATCGTACAACGCCTTTGCGGTCTTGATGCCGACCCCGGGAAGCGCTGTCAACTCCAGCACAGTTTTCGGGGTGTGCTCAGCGAATTCCTCCAGCTTCGTGCATGTGCCCGTCTCGATAAACTCACCGATAATCTCGGCAATCGTTTCACCCACGCCGGCGATCGTCGACAAACGCCCTTCGCGATGCAGTTCCTCTACCGATTCCGGGTGGCGGGAAATGGTATAGCCTAACCTTGAATATCGCGTAGCATGAGATTCCTCGTAGCCACCAATGATCAAAATATCGTGGAGTTGCCGAAGTTTTTTCGCGATTTCGTCATTGCGTCGCCAACGGGTGCGACCTTTCGCATCCGTATATGATATATCACTTTTTGGATTCATACCAGATTTACCCTCCAATTCATGAAATTCCGAGAGAACGCTAGAGATCGGATTTGAGTTCCCAGATTTGAACTGTGGAATCGAAAAGTCCAACTGCCATATATTTCCCGTCATGAGAAAACGCAAGAGACTCAATTCCGGTATCGACTTTCAGCGAAAACACCTCTTCATCTTTCTTGATATTAGAGAGTATTAGCACTCCCGATTCATCGCCCAGCGCAATGTATTTACCATCCAATGCAAAGGTGAGGGCACGCGCCCAATACGCCTCCAAGTTGTCTATAATGCATAGCTGTTCTCTTGTGCTTCTGTCCCAGACACGAATCCCAGCCTTCGCCTCTATTTGACTATCGACAGCTAGCATTGAACCGTCAGGAGAAAAATGCAGGTTCCACACACCCAAGATGATACCTGTATCAATCAGATCCGCCGGGGTGTCTCGCTGGATGTCCCACACTTCAACATTAGTGCGATGACCCTCCCCATCCCGGTAGGTGCCTTCAGCTGCCGCAACGTCCCCCCCATCGTGGGAAATGGCTAAACCGTTTCTTACCGGCTCAACGGTGTTGAGGCGTTTTACCAACCGCTTTTGGTCTACGTCCCAGATTTCTATCTCCTTATCCCCGCCCGACAGCGCAACGAACTCCCCGTTTGCGGACAGACTCCCGTTCTCAAACGCACCATTGGTCAGAACTATCTCCTGATTGGTGTCCAGAGCGATAAGCGTAACATCACTGTTCTCTTTTTTGACCAAGAGCAGATTGCGAGCCGGTGAATAGGCAAATAGGTCTTTGGTCGTAGTTATATATTTTTCTTCGCGGGTTGCTAAATCCCACTGCTCAATGCGCCCATCTACCAGTTTCGAGATAATCTTGGTATCATCGAAACTGAAGACAATGCGCCGAGCAACCCGAGGCAGCATACGATCGCCCGGCGGATTCTGGCTCACTCCAAAGTGGAACGACAGCTGGGGAATTATCATCCCGCTCTCTTGGGCACTTACGGAGGAAACTAGAAAGCCAGCAGCGAAAAGCAGAAACAGTAACCTAAATCCCTTCACAACGCACCTCCGGCTGTCGAGTCATACAATCCTATCGAAGCAGTTCGAGAACCTCCTCGGGCCTCTGGTGTCGCTCTGCTTGGTCAAGAGGTGTTTCTCCATTCGCCGTTTTAACCGTTTTATCCGCTCCCCCAGCAAGCAGGGTTTCAATCATCTCTTGATCACCCCGCACCGCAGCGACATGCAGCGGTGTTTCCCCCGAAAACGTTCCAAAATTCAACTCAGAGGGACCGTTGTTTTTGGTTCGGTGGTTGACATCGGCACCGTTTTGGATGAGCAACCTGATAGCAGTAGTTTGATCGTTATCCGCAGCATGATGCAACGCCGTCTCACCACCGCGCGGCATGGCGTGGTCAATTTCCGCGCCAGCGTCAAGCAGATAAGGGATGAACGAAACATCCCCGGTGAAGGCGGCAAATGTCAAAAGCGTTCCTTCATTAAATCCATCGTAATTGACGTTCCCACCTTTGCTTAACAGGTATTTCACAACTTCTGTGTGGCCATTAAAGTATGCCCACAAAAACGGTGTGATGTTATGCCCATCCACGGCATTGACATCGGCACCGCTTTCGACAAGCTGCTGAACCTGATCGAGACTTCCACTCTTAGCTGCCTCAAATAGGGCCTCCTTGAGTTCTTGTGTTTGATTCATGATTGTTTCCTCTCCTTCAATAGAAACTGCACAACGAAAGCTAGTACTACCATCTCTGATATAAACCGAACATCTGCCTGACGGGTTACACGGCAGTGGGAGATGACGTTATGAACCATTCGCGCTTTTCCAGCCATCTGTGTCATTTTTGCTCGTTCTTTCGACAACTGATATGTTACATTTATGGGCAACACTTATGTTCTGAGACGCATCCTAAAAACTCCACACATCATGTTAGACAAAATTCGACAAACTGCAATTCAATACTATCGCCGCCCAAGCGAGTTTTTCGATCTTGCTATCTACGTTGGCTTTCTTCTTTTCGTGCTTATCCTGCCATTTGGCTACGCAACGGCAATCCTGAACGCGAGCCTACTGCTCGTACTGTTTGGGTGGGTAGGGCGTATCTGCTACGAGCGCCGATTTGAATGGAACAAGACACCGCTAGACATCCCGATTGCTGTTTTTCTGCTTCTTGCACTTGTCGCTTCACTCTTTGCGCCACACCGAGCAACAAGTAGCTTGGGATATTTCTGGAAACTGCTCCGAGCCGTGTTACTGTTTTATGCAGTCATTCACAGTGGGTTGGGCCATCGTTGGCGGCACATTATCATTGCCTTCGTGTTTGCCGGAGGTTTCTCCGCTGTCCTTGGTCTATATTACTATGCAACCGGCACACACATGGGAACCGCTTATATGTTCGATATAGAAGCAAGGTTAGAAAGCCATTTCAGCGATACAGCCCAGCGTAGCGAAGGGGTTAAGGTTCCCAACGATTTGCGGCAAGTTTATCAGAAAAATAACAGAAAACTCTCTCAAAATGCGACTATTTTCCCCTCAAAAAAACAGGGTGACTGGCTGATAGTGGACAAGCATAACAACCGCAAATACGCTGTCAGGAAAAGCGAGGAGCAGCTCAAAGTTTACATGATTGAACCACGACTCGCGGGCACCTTCAAGATGCCTAATGACCTAGGGGCTTACCTCGTACTCGTGCTACCGATAGCGATAGGATACTTTGTTGTAAGCTGGCGCGCGCCCCAAAACTGGAAATTCATCGCTGTGTTAGGGGTTCTCTTGTGCGTGATGGGAGCTAACCTCGCCCTCACACTCACGCGGGCTGCATGGATTGGGGTGTTTGTGGCAACAATTTATATCGCAATCTACTTTCAGCGGAAACTACTTTGGGGATTGCTAGCCCTTGTGCTCCTATCCCCCTTCCTAATGCCCCAGACGGTCAAGGATCGATTTGAGACGATCCGCCAACATCCATCGGGCTTTATGAGCGAGCGGCCTCAATGGTGGAAAACGTCCGCCCAATTGATAGCGAAGTATCCTATCACTGGCATCGGTTTAGGAAGGTTCCGCCATGAATACCAACTACACGCGCCGGCAGGCACACATCACAAACCGTATCACGCCCATAACATCTATCTACACATCGCCGTTGAACAGGGGATTCCATCGCTTGTCCTGTTTTTAGCGATACTTTTTCTCATATTCCGTCAGCTTTTTGCCTTGCGTAAAAGGGATGATTTTTGGTGCTCTGGCTTGTTCATCGGCGGCAGCGGTTTCCTGATCTCCGCCCTTGTCTACGGGCTCGCAGATCAGATTCTTCATCAACGCTCCCTGTTAATCTTCTGGTTTCTGATTGGGCTCGTTTTTTATGTGGCGGATTTGGACAATAGTAGGGAGGACAGATCTGCGTTCCCTACACAAGTTGATAGCCATCAACCCCACGTAAAATAGGTAGTAACCTACATTAGAATAGGTCGCTCAATTCGAGATACGGGTCATTCCCGGCTCCGCTTCCACCCCGGCTATGTTATCACACATCACAAGTCGATGTATAGAAAAATTTGGTTGACACGGCAACGCAAAGATGTATAATGGGGGCGTATGATATGGGGCTATTGTGAAAACAGAAAACACGGGAGTAGCCTATGCTAACAACCCTACGGAACAAGCCAGTACAACCGATTGGTCTGGCTGGCAATCCAAATATGGAGGAAGGCTGTGTTACCGCAGCTTATGCGGCGGGTATCAATTACTTCTTCTTCTATAACCAGTCGTATCCAATACTTATCAACGAACTGAAATCCTTGGCACACAACAATCGGGAGTCGATTGTTGTAGCAACAGGGAGCGAGTCGCGTAATCTTGAAACGTTGCGTGCCTACCTCGACCAAATCCGCCGCCAATTGGAGATAGACACAGTAGATGTCTTCTACGCAGAGTATGTCGCGCCTGGGGATGACATGGAGACGCTGCTAGGTGCAGGAGGTGTGTTTGATGAACTCCACCGGTGGAAGGCAGAGGGACTCATCCGTTACGTCGGTGCCACAGCACACAACCGACCGATGGCAGTAGAGCTTGTCGAGAGTGGTCGCATTGATATGCTCATGCACCGCTACAACATGGCACATCGAGGGGCAGAAGAACAGGTGCTTCCCGCGGCACTTAACGCTGAGATCCCGGTCGTCGCATTTACATGCACACGGTGGGGATCGTTGCTGAGTGGCCATCAAGATTGGGACGGTCCCGTGCCAACGGCGGCGAATTGCTATCAATACGTCCTACACCATCCCGCCGTTCATATGGCATTAACCGCACCAACGACACGGGCACAATTGGAGGAGAACCTAATCGCTCTGAAGGGCACGGAACACCTCTCACAAAATCTCCCGCTTTGGGAGGCTTACGGCAAGCTAGTATACGGCGATGGAACCGACGCTTTTGAAACGCAATGGCCGTAGCTTTTATGGCAGAGAGTGACATACTCCCAAACCTAAAGGATTGGGCTTCTCACCCGTTCCTTCAGGAGTCGAATTGTGCTATCAACAAGGATAGCCCGGCGAACCGGGACTTACGTCCTCTCCTGCAAGGGTTGATGCCCCAACCCTATAGATATTGACCGCTGCGTTGCGATCTCTATCCAGCTGCGTGTGGCAGTTCGGACACTGCCAAGTCCTATCCCGTAGATTCAACGCTTCATTGACTGCACTGCAAGCTGAACAGGTTTTACTTGAAGGATACCACCTATCGATGAATGTGATTTTAACGCCCTTCTTTTGTGCGATATACACCAACTTCGTGACGAAATCGGCGAAGCCGAGGTCGCTGACCTTGCGACCCCACAGGGCTTTCATACCTTGCAGGTTCAAATCTTCGAGTCGGATCTCGTCATATTCACCAGTCAGGTGGTGGGCTAACTTCCAGTGGAAATCAGCACGACGGTTCGCAATATCGTTGTGCCGTCGCGCCAGATTGAGCCGTGCCCGGTGCCGATTCTTTGACCCTTTCCGCTTGGTGCTGTGCTTACAACTGGCGCATTTGATAGCGTTGATGCTACGTTTGAAAAACTGAGGTGAATCTATGTCGTGTCCGTTTGACCCTGTCAGATAGCGTTTCAGACCGAAATCGAAGCCTGCGATTTTATCCGTCATGGCTCGGTTCAGGTCGGCATCTTCATGGTCAGTCAGAACACAGATGTAGACATCGCCGACGGCATCCCGCTTAATCGTGCAACGTTTGGGATTACCGTCTATGGCGCGGGATTTGAAAAAGTGGTAGACACGATTGCCGACTGTGATTTGATTGCCAGATAGAAGCGACCAGCCTGCCTGTGTCAAGGTGAACGATTTGTATTTACGACGCGCCTTGAACCGAGGCCTGCCCCACTTTTTACCTTCGGCTCTCGCTTCAAACATTGCCTTGTACCCTTTATCTATCCGCGCCACCACGTCTTGAATCGCTTGGCTTGGCAGTTGATGCCAATGGGCGAACCGAGGCACACGCTTCAGGGTGGTGATGTGCCTCATCAACCGAAACTTGCTGATATACTTGCCGCACATAGCATAGTATCGACGCTGGAGGGCGATACAGTGATTCCAGACAGAAGCGTGTCCGTCTATCGTTTTATGCAATTCGCGGTTGCTGTGATTGGAATACAACTTGAACTTGTAGGTTTTCATGGAGTCGGCTTTCGAGCTTTCATATCCTGTTCCCTAGGCTGTGGGAGGCACCACCTAGCGGTGGTGCGGAATTCCCCCCATGAAAGCCGCCATAATTATATCATGTTTTAGCTCCAGTGTTAATAAAAAAAGCGGCTAAAGCACAGCTTATATCCCAAGTCTAAAGACTTGGGCTTTACGGGCTAAAGCCCCCAATCTGTAAAAGTTCCACAGACAACCCCAGTTTTCTAAAGCGGGCGACATTGGATTATCCGACGCGATCTTTCACTGATATTATAAGTGCGAATCAGGTATAATGTGGCTTTAATGTTCTGCAATTCCAGTAAATCTTGGTTCAAAAGCCCGTCTAAGCCTATATTGGATGAGGAGAGGCGTGGTGGAGATTTATATCCGACGAGCGAGACCATCTGATGCTGCATCGATTGCGGGAGTGGAAGTCACGAGCTGGCGGGCGGCCTATCGTGGACTGATGCCAGATCCGTTCCTTGCTCAGATCTGTCAAGCGGAAAAGACAGAGGTTTGGCACAAAAACCTGCTGAAGCATGGGACGACTGGACGTAAGCGAGCGATCGTTGCGCTCAAAGGCGATCGGATACTCGGTTTTGTACGGGTCGGTGTGCCGGAAGACACCGAAGTGGTTGGTTTGGTCTACCTTCTCTACGTACTTCCTAAAGAATGGGGGCATGGTGTGGGTACTGTGTTGATGCACGCTGCCATGGACGAACTACACGATCTGGGAATGCGTGAAGCAACACTTTGGGTACTGCGTGACAACTCGCGTGCCCGTGCCTTCTACGAGAATCTAGGCTGGTATCCGGACGGGCAGACCATCACGACCAAATATGGGGGTGTTGACCTTGAGGCACTATGCTATCGACGGACGGTATGCGGTTTAGGCTTTGAATTCGTCGACTAAGAGGGAATGGCACTAGTATCATCGGTGCTCCAAAAAGTATACTTTTCGTCCCATAAGCGCGATTATATCAATTTCCAAACAGAACGATCCATAACTAAGGAGACGGAGACAGTGACCGAAGAACAAAAATATCTATTTGACCTACAAGGCTACATTGTTTTGGAAGATGTGGTACCTCAATCTGTGGTGAAGGCGTGTAACAAGGCATTAGATCCCCTTGAAGATATGCCGCCAGAAGCCTATCCGCCGCCGCTCTGTCTCGGCACACCCAAGACAGAAATGGAGCTCTACATCTCCAACATCCTCGAAGCCGATCCAGTTTTTAATCCGTTGATCGATCTTCCCGAAGTGTTGGAAGTAATTGAAGGCGTGACCGGTGGACCTTACCGACTCAACCACACCTATACAATCTACCGGTGGGGTGGTGGTTATACAGGGATGCACATGAACGGTACCCCCATCATCCCCAAATGTCAGTACCATTGCCGCAACGGTCAAATGGTTTCAACACTGACCAAAGCCGTGTTTCCGTTGCTGGATTGCGATGTCGAGGACGGATGTTTCGCCGTCATTCCGGGAGCGCACAAGAGCAACTTTGTCAGGCCCTGGGGCAATCATCCCGACGAAAACCCGGTATTGACACCCATTCCCGCCAAGGCGGGTGACGCCATTATCTTCACCGAAGCCTTGACACACGGCTCGGTGGTGAACACCTCGAAACGTCCGCGCCGAACCATTTATTACTGCTACAGCATCGGCTACATGCCCGATTGGGGTGGTCAGAGCTTAATCTTTAGCGACCACGTCATGGATGGCCTATCAGAGGCACAACGCGAGATTCTCCGACTGAAGTAGCGCATCAGGGAGGGCAATTTTCGTAGGAGAGGACGAATGTCTGACGTTATTCCAAAAGACATCGAACCGGCGTTCCCGATACATGTTCCGAGAGATAAGGTGCGCTCAAAGCTATTAGAGCTGCTGGGATTGGACGAGATTCCGAAAGAGATTGACTTCGCAGAGGGAACGACGCAGGAGGAAGCGGGCATCCGCGTCACGCAGTTGACATACGCGAACTCGCTCGGCGAAACGGTTCCGGGGATTCTCATGACCCCGCCCAACCTGTCGAGCCAGAAACTGCCTAGCGTCGTTTGCATACCCGGAACGGGTGGCTCAGCTGAAATGGTCGCGGACCAGCAGTTCTATCTAGCGGAAGCCCCAAGCGGTATGCTGGTTGGTTGGGCACGCGAACTGGCACGACGCGGCTTCGCGACGTTGGCAATTTCGCCCAAAGGGAGCGTCACCCGACGCTCTAACATAGAAAGTTGGAATCTTGAAGGAAAGCTTCTCACACCGTATGGCCGCCCGCAGATGGGGATTCTCGTCGAAGAAACGCTGAGAGCAGCCCGAATCCTCGCAGCAAGTGAAGCAGTCAACCCCGATAGGGTCGGGATCACCGGCATGTCACTCGGTGGGAATGCGGCATGGTATGCGATGGCAGCCGCGCCGTGGATTCGAGCGGGTGCGCCAATCTGCGGCGGTGTGGGACGCATGGCAACCCTTATCCACGGAGGGGACATCGAACGCCACAGTGCCTACTTCTTTATCCCCCACATGCTCCGCTATTTTGATCATCCGGAGGTTGTCGCTGCGTGTATGCCGCCCCGTCCGTTTATGATGGTGGCACCCACTCAGGACGAGGACATGCCCCGCGAGGGGGTAGATGAACTGATTCAGGTTGTGGCTCCGGTCTACGCATCATTGGGACATCCGGCGCGATTCAAGGTCTATCAGCCGGAGGGCAATCATCGCTTCCTCGTCGAATACTTTGAGTGGATGGTCGAATGGTTCCGCCGATTCCTGACAGACAAGACCGCTTGAGCCGGATAGGACTTACGCACTTCAGCGTAGGAGCGGGCACCCCGCCCGCATAAGCAATTCAATCCCTGTTTGGACAGCCAATAAATCGCCCTACTACAAATCCCAATTCCGTTAGCACAACCGCTTAATTGGGACCTACCGAATCGAGGACGCTCGGTTTTGTGTAAGGAACAACGATCGTTGTTCCTTTTTGCTTTCTCCTGTCAGAATGAGCGGGACATTGTGAGCGAAACAGTTGGTCCGAGTTCAAAGGCATCGCCTTTGTCGGACAATGTTCGCCGGTGAAATGGGAGCATTACGGATAAGCGCACAGGCACTCCGTATGCGGTGTTGAGCGTTGCACCGAACAATCCAGCGTTGAGAACCAGACCTGAGTTAATATCTCGCTCACCGTTCCAATGAGCATAGGATTGATAAAACCCTAGATAGGCGGCGTGGAACGCAAGCCAATCGAACAGGTGATATTTCACTTCTGCGATCGAGGTCAGTTCTACAGACCCGCGATAGGTTTTGTTGTTTTCATAGAACGGAAATTGTCCTCTGACAGAGGCATTTAGTGAAAAATCGCCAAAGAGCGATGTTCCGTAATGCAATTCAGCCAATGGGTTGAACGTTCCGGTTCCAAACTGGATATGGAGATGTTCCAGTCCAGCATCACCCAACGCGAAAGGGTCTTCTTCGGTTTTCCCTATTGGAATGCTGCTTCCGAGTGATACACCTAAATGATCACTGTCACGCAAGAAGCCAGACCTTCTGTGAGAAAGCAGAAGACTAAAATCGGAAAATCCGCGATAGGTTTCGTCGCGGTGGTGGATATTCTGGTTTGTAAGTATCGCCTCACGGTCGCGGGGCGACGTGGGTTCAATTTCCTCAGTGCTTGCGTCTTGATCCTTAATTGCGTAAGGGATACTTAGCATGACTTTCCAGTTGTTAGCCATGCTATACTGCAGCCCCAAATCCAGACGAAGAAAGTCAAGAGAGACAAGATGTCGGTGCAACGGTGATTTGACTACTTGTCCGGTTGGGGAAAGTCCCCTCGTCTCCAAATGCCCACCGTCAGAATCAAAACCTCTTAGCATATTAAGCGATAGCCTAAACTTACCTGTATCTTCTGAAGTCGAACTGACTTCACCTATCCCGCTACGCGGAATTGCAGGATTGCTTCAAGCACCTCACGACTCCTGACCGAATGCAATCGGCAGAAGATGGAAAAAACCAAGTAGAAGCGTGGCTAAAAGGACTGTCGTTTTCATCATTCACCTCAAGTCTAAAATGAATAGAAATAGAGTGATAAACCGAGACCACCGACTTAGAACTAAAGGTTGGCAAAGCCTCAGAAATCGTAGAAATTAGATATGAGAAAATTGGAGAGATGAATGGGGTGGTGCACGAGGGAAAATCTGATAGACAGGAAAATATTCGTAGAGATTTAGGAATGGAGGAGGTCGTATAACCGTTTCATAAGAAGCAAAGAGCGCAGAAGGAACGGGAAGCACAGCAGTTAGCGAAAATGCTGTGCGAAGTAGGTGACTCAAATCCAAATTAAATTCGTTTGGGAAGGTGAATTCCAATCCAATGAAGCAACAGTTTCCAACTTGAGGGTTTTGCTGTTGAGGCGCATCGGAATCCCCTTCTTCTCTGCCACTTGTCGGGACACAACACGCAGCTTTATGTCCCGATGCAACTTGTTTCATGTCCCAATGAAGTTCGGTCAGAAGAGTCTCTCTATGGCAGTGTTGTGAATCCCCTTTAGTCGGCTTCGAATCCGAGAGAGAAGGTTCACAATTCCCCTGCATCAGGGCTGGACAGAGGATATAGATTGAAAAGCAACTGAGGAAAAGGACAGATACGATTGGCTTAATTTTCATTTTTGGTTTGGTTCTACGAGGGTGCTGTTAAAAAACGAGTAAGATTCTACTATGGTAGATTTTAGAATTACTTGGACACTCCCAGTGCACAGCCAACCCCCTAAATCCCCCTTATCAGGGGGACTTTGGAAACTTCGCGAAGGTCGGGGTTATTGGTAATGTCTACTTATTTCTCTAATTCACCATAAATTGCTTTCTTTATGATCAGACGCATTTTATTCTGCAATGGTCCAACGATTGTAGATTTATGTTCAAGATTTCTTGAAAATGTCACGGTTAGGATTCCCCTACTGACAAGTAACGCCGAAGAGGTTACAGATTTTGGCAGCAGCGTAGCCATTACGCTTCATCCTCTTCACAATCACAGCATGAGGCTTTACCTTGTGCCTTTTCAAATGACTCTTTTCCTTCCTTTCCTGAAAAATAGGCAATTCCCAAGGCAGCTATGCTATCTAAGTAACCTATGTGCGTCAGTTCGTAGATGAAGCTTGATACTAATAGGACAAACGACATGTAAAGACACACTTTCGTACATTTAGCATCAGCGATGATGGGTTGAGAATCTAATTGTTTTCCAACCTTCATCTTCAAAACGATTAGAATCCACATGGTAATAATTGAAGTCGCTGAAATGACAATCCCCCAGAAAGTTGTTTCAGGTTGATGGCCTTGAACGATATTGAGAACCGCAGTAACAACAAGCCCCACCGTTAGCAGATAAAAACAGCTTCCCGTAATACGTAGCGCAGTGATTTCAAATCTATCCCTTGATACATCTGGAAATCGGCGGATTCGAGTAATCATATGGGCGATACCGATTGCTGAAATTACCTCAATAAAGCTATCTACGCCGAACCCCAAAAGTGCGAGCGTTTCGTCTTGAAATCCTAGCAAGGTTGAAACTGTCCCTTCTAGGAAATTATAGCCGATCGTAAATGCGGTCAACCGTAACGCCCACCCAAATGCTTGCATTTCTATGTTTTCACTAGCTATCTTCTGTGTTAGCAACATTTAGAATTTCTCCTATCAAACTTGCTTGCTGGATTGGTGTGCAGACAATAGAGCCGTAGGAACGGAATACACGGCAATCACCTTCTTGGGGTTTGAGAGTGTAAACTTTTAGATAGATTTATAGTATAATTCTACTCACAGAAAGAAACCGGGAAATTTAGATCCAGTTATAGTCTGCTTTTCCAGCCATCTGAAAATGCTTCTGCTATCAGCAAATGGCTTTATCTATCTTTATGTGAAAACTCTCTGGGGTTTTAACGCTGAGTCAGCAGATGCTAACCGAATTGAGTTCAATATTCCCCTTCCTTGGTTCCCTAGATCCTGTGAATCCTAGCCAATCCGCGATACGTTTCACATCTTGCAATTCATCCCACTAATTTCCCGTCATCAACAACCCGATTTTGGACAGGTTATCCCGAAACTGAGTCGCCTCAGTCAATCTACCTCTATACATGACAAAGATTCGGTCACTGAGTGCCAAGACCTCATCCAGTTCCGTTGAGATTAGCAAGACAGCGCGTCGGTTCTGCCGTTGCTCAAGAAACTGCCGATGTGTGTAGTCGGCGGCACCGATGTCTAGCCCGCGGGTCGGATTGACCGCCAGCAATAGCTGTGGCTCCTGTGAGAACTCCCGCGCGATAACGACCTTCTGCTGATTGCCTCCGGATAACGACCTCGTCGGTGCATGTGTGTGGGTCGTTCGCACGTCATAGCTTTGGACGAGCGCCTCGCTATCGGCGTCGATCCGTTTAAGATCTAAAAACGCTCCCCAACCTTTCAGAAGTTTTGACCGATACCCCTTGAGTCGATGAACGTTGAGGATTAGATTCTCCGCGATCGTGAAACTCAGGATGAGCCCGGCAGTCTGTCGGTCTTCGGGGATATATCCATATCCCAATTGACGACTCTTGCTCGTCGGAAGATTGGTGATTGATTGTCCCTTAAAACGGAGGGCACCGTTTTGGGATTTGCGGAGTCCAACAATCGTCTCGGCAAGTTCGATCTGTCCATTGCCATCAATGCCCGCGATGCCCACGATTTCGCCGGCACGAACATCAAACGAAGGACCATTAACGACTCGACGACCATCGTGGTCTGCAGCAATTAAATTCTGGATTTCAAGGATTGGGGGACCGGGGACTTGCTCGCTTCGCTGTATCTGCGGCAACTCGTGTCCGACCATCTGTTTTGCTAAGCGGGTAGGAGACGTATCAGCGACTTTCGTAGTCGCAACCCGCTTACCGCGACGCAGCACGGTAATCCGATCGCTGATTTCCATCACCTCTCTCAGCTTATGGCTGATGAAGATAATGGAATGCCCATCCGACTTAAGACGACGGAGAATAGTGAATAGTTCGGTAATCTCTTGTGGAGACAGGACCGCGGTCGGTTCATCAAGGACAAGGATTCGTGCCTCCGCTGAAAGTGCCTTGAGAATCTCAACCCGCTGCTGAAGCCCTACCGAAAGCTGCCAGACCTTCATGTGCGGTGAGATGGACAGACCGTAACGGGTGGAAAGCTGTTGGACATCTTCCTCTGCTTCGTTCCGCCGAAACCGGAATTTGCCGCGTCCAGAGTTGAGGGCAATATTTTCAGCCACACTCAATGAAGGAGCAAGCATAAAGTGCTGATGCACCATACCCAATCCCAAGGCAATCGCTGTCTTTGGCGAATCGACAACGCTCGGCTTTCCGTCTATCAAGATCTCCCCGGCATCGGGTTGATACAAGCCGTAGATTAGGTTCATTAGTGTGGACTTACCCGCCCCATTTTCACCGAGCAGGGCATGGATTTCCCCCTGCTCCAACGAAAAATCCACGCCATCCACGGCGAGATTGTTCCCGAATGTTTTGGTGATGCCGCGTAGTTCAAGCGCAAGTGATGTCAATGGATGAATTTCCCTTTATTCAGCGCCCGAGTGCTGCTCGGCGGAAATATCGCTTCTGTCGCGATGCTCTAGTTGACACGATACGCTTCCACAACCTGCGCCTCCAATTCCACGCCTAGACCTGGAGCATCGGTTAGGTGCAACTCCCCGTCTCGGAAACTCATACTGTGATGAACTAGGTCTTGCGCCAGCGGAGACGGAGCGCGAGTAAATTCCGTCATCGGCTTTTCGGAAGAGGCAGCCCATTGGGCAGAAGCAGCGAGTAGGACACCGGTCCCAAAGGCATGAGGGACGACCCACGCACCGGTATCTTGTGCCAAAGCGGCAATCTGCTTACCCCCGGTGACGCCCCCAACTCGCCCCAGATCAGGCTGCACCACCTGTATCCGGCCATCTCTGAGCAAATTCTCGTACTCCTCGATTAACGTCACCGCCTCGCCGGCGGCAATCGGTATCGACGATGATTCGGAGAGCGTCCTGTACCCTACCGTGTCGTAGGGGTTCAATGGCTCTTCAAGCCAGAAAACATCGTATTTCTGAAACCGCTCGACGCGCTCCAGTGCTGTCTGTACATCCCAAGCGCGACCGGCATCTACCATCAGGTCTATTTCAGGTCCCAGTGCGTCACGGGCGGCGGCAACCAACGCCTCGTCGAGGTCCGGGTCTGGCCCCATCGGTGCCCAACCATATTTCACTGCCCGGTACCCCTGTTCCAAAAACCCCCGCGCAGACACCGCCATCAACTCTGGACGTTCAGGCCACAGGACACTAGCATAGCACGGTACTGCGTCAACCGGAGTCTCGCTGAGTAAGGCACGGACGGGCTTGTCTATCGCCTTACCACGGAGATCCCACAGTGCCATATCGATCCCGCTCATCGCCTGTCGGGTAACGCCACCGGGGCCGTACCAAGCTGTACCTTCGATCATTGCCCGTGAAACGGCGTCCATATCTTCCGTGTCCATGCCCTCAACAATGGAGGCCAAGCCGTGCCGAAAAGGCGCAGAACGCGGGGCATCAATAACCGCCCGGGCGACATACGAGCAGGAGACCACCTCTCCTAACCCGGTGAGTCCGGCGTCGGTGTGCACTCGCACAATGAGACAGTCTTGGGTGCCATCGGCGACTTCTTGAACAACAGGCAAGCGCAGATGCAAGGCCTCAACTTCGGTAATTTTCATAGATGAAACCCGTTTGCTCCTACCGCACTTCTGATACGTAAAGATGTCCCAAATATAAACCTTCTTTTGATTGAAGTGAATAGCAGTAGTAAGTTTGTATCTGTTGCCACGGATGTTAAAGACAACAGAGCTATCAACATAACCCGCACTGCGAAAGTATTGCTTCAGTTCATTGTAGGATAGGCTTCTAAAATTTCACGCGAGGTGCCTTAAACTTACCGGCAAGAATATCCTGACGAATCTTCTCAACTTTGGCGCGGAGATCTTCAGGGATGCGATCCTTCAGTTTTGGGTTGTAGACCAACTTCACCGTCTCATTAAGCGACATCCCCATCCACATCACCCGGGGTTCAAATTTGCCTGTCTGCACCAACTCAGCGACGTATACAAAGGCTTTGGTATCAATAGCGGCACTGGCAAGTATTGCATCCGGGGCAATGTCGTTCTGATCCAGATTTGAACCGAAAGCGTAAACATCCTTACCCGCTTTGCGAGTCTCTTCAACAGCGTGAAAAACCCCACGTCCGGCAGCATCCGCGTTATGGAAGATGAAATCAACGCCTTCCGTCACTTGAGATAATGCCAACTCCTTCGCTTTTCCGATGTTCTCCCAATCCCCGACATAGGAACTGGATACTTTGATATCTGGATTGACAGATTTCGCGCCTTCCTCAAGGGCGTGAAAGGTGCTGTTGATCGGTGGAATGTTCATGCCACCAATAAGCCCAATCTTGCCCGTCTGGCTCATCGTGCCGGCAATGACCCCTAGCAAATATGTTACCTCCTCAAGCTCAAAAACAATCGAGGCGACATTATCTGCAACCGTATTCCCGGAGGTTGTGATAAACACCGTATCCGGGAAATCGGGCGCAACCGCTTTTGCGGCCTCTTGATACTCAAACCCGTGCCCGAAGACTAGACCGTAACCCTTACTCGCATAGAATCGAAAATGTTCCTCCCACTGCGACGGAGCTTTGCTTTCAACATGGCTGACCTCAACTCCTAGCTGTTTTTCAATTCGCTTGAGCCCTTCATAAGCCAGCGCATTCCAACCCGCGTCACTAATCGAACCGGGTGTTAGCAAGGCCACCTTGAATTCCGCTGCATCAACCATGCCGCTAGTGGCTCCAAACAACAGAAAAATTAAACTACAAATAATCCACTTTTTTTTATCCATAAAGACACCTCAACAAAGAATTTACGAAAATCTTCTGACTACAGGACAACGCTCGCTGCCCACCATTGAACCTAAATCAGTTAAAATTATATGGAAGCCCGGATGGACTGTCAAGCTTATTCCAATGTTCCAGGGCGTTTAGATTGACATAATGATGTTATGTTTGCTACTATGCGCAGAGCAGGATTGGCGACAGTTCAGTTGTACTATCACTATATTTATGAGAGTTCATGCCATAAGACTTTTTTCGTTTTCGGCATTCCCGCAGCGCAAATCATCAATTTTGCCGAGAAAGAGCGGAGCGATCTAATTGTGGTGGGAGCGCATGAACGGGGTAGCATTAAC
This sequence comes from Candidatus Poribacteria bacterium, assembly GCA_965222805.1. GTDB lineage: Bacteria > Poribacteria > WGA-4E > WGA-4E > PCPOR2b > PCPOR2b. The sequence continues at coordinate 6,514,107 of CBDCUX010000005.1, read as the reverse complement.
CGACTGACGCTTGGTAGTATTGCTCATAAGGTCATTCGTAGCATAGCCTGTCCGGTGCTCACTAGACTCCAACAGCAACCAAAGAAAAACATGAATAATTCGTGGTTAGACCATCGGAAAAATCAGCATTACCGCCGAACTGTATTTGTTTGCATCCTTCTCTGCTGGGGAATAGCATCCCTATCTTCTGCCGCAGAAAACACTGCTCCGTCTGGCAAAAGTAATCTGCACATATTTACAATGATTATAGGGCTATTCGGCGGGTTGGCACTCTTTCTATACGGCATGGAGAAGATGGCTGACGCGTTGAAAGCAACCACTGGAGAGCGGTTGAAAGCCATCCTTGCCAAACTTACAACCAACCGGTTTACGGGGGCGCTGACAGGTGCCCTTGTCACTGCAATTATTCAGTCATCGTCGGTTATAACGGTACTAGTCGTCGGATTCATTACGGCCGAAGTGATTTCCCTCTCCCAAGCGGTCGGCGTCATCCTTGGCACGAACGTCGGCACGACGATCACCGCACAAATCATTGCGTTCAAGATTACCAAGTATGCCCTTCTGTTGATCGCGGTGGGGTTCGGCATGCTGTTTATTGGAAACCAAGAAAGGAGGAAGCAATATGGGGCGATGGTCATGGGCTTGGGATTGATATTCTTCGGCATGGGCGTGATGAGTGGTGCGATGGCGCCGCTGCGAAGTTATCAGCCGTTTTTGGCCCTGATGGCGCGCATGGACAATCCAATCCCCGGTATTCTGATTGCTGCGTCCTTCACAGGACTCGTCCAATCTTCATCAGCAACAACCGGCATTGTCATTGTCATGGCAAGCCAAGGGTTTATCACATTGACTGCCGGCATTGCCTTAATTTTCGGTGCCAACATCGGTACTTGCGTTACCGCTTTTCTGGCTTCTATTGGCAAACCGAGAGAGGCAGTTCGAGCGGCTGTCGTCCACATCCTGTTCAATATCATTGGTGTGGTCATCTGGATTGGGTTCATAAATCAGTTGGCCCAAATCGTGGTTTGGTTGTCGCCGGTGGCTCAAGGAGTGTCCGGGGGCGCGAAACTAGCGGCTGAAACACCGCGGCAGATTGCGAACGCACATACCATTTTTAACATTGCCAACACTATGATTTTCCTTCCCTTTGCCGGATCCCTCACACGCCTAGTGGAGTGGCTTGTACCTAATAAGCCGGCAGTTGAAGCAGAACCGGAGGCAGCTCCCACGCTAACAACCCAATACCTAAACCCAGAACTGCTTGTGGTGCCAAGTTTGGCGATTGAACAGGTACGACGCACGATTCTGCTAATGGCTGAAGTGGATCGGGGGATGTTGGCGGACATCATGCCCGCTTTTATGGCAAATGACATACGGATTATAGAGGACATCTCGCGGCGGGAGGATCAGGTGGATTACCTGCAGCGCGAAATAACGAAATATCTCACGCAGAGCGCCCATAGCGACCTCAATTTAGAGCAGTCCGAACGCACTGTACGGCTGCTGCACGTTGCCACCGACTTGGAACACATCGGTGATGTCATTGCAGGAGGCTTGATTGCACTTCTCGTCAAGAAGGCGGAAGGAAATATCGAGTTTTCTGAAGAGGGGCAGGAAGAATTAATCGCATATCATCAACGTGTTTTGGAGAGTTATGAGCAGGCGATCGAGGCATTTGAAAACGACGATTCAGAGATCGCTCAAGCAGTGACAGTGATTAAGCCGGAACTGAATCAATTGGAATATATCTATCGACAGACACATTACGAACGACTCAGGCGTGAGCTACAGGCCTCCGTCGATAGCAGCCAGATTCACCTGGACCTCGTCGATTATTTGCGTCGTATCAATTCTTACGCGGAATCGATTGCAAGCACGATATTGTAGACGTGTCCGCTACGTTACTGAATCCGTGCAATCATAAATCTTTGTGAAAGTCTGTTCTGTAACCGATTGCACCCAAACCAAAACGAGGGCTTTGCAGTTGATTCCAAAGGGAAGTTGGAGATGAGGGTGGGGGAGGTTAAGAGGAGAAGGTAATTGGAACGTGAATCTCAGACAGCTAGAATCGGATACGCATCAATCGAACCGTGAAATCGGTCTCTAGCTGAGACGGGGAAAGGTAGCTCGCTTGGATGCTTATCGTGGGTAAGCTATACCGGACGTGCCCCGCCTCGACTTGAACGGCCGCAGGTGCTTCGGGCTTGAATATATGATAGGCGATAGCTGCCGTGATGGGCGAAAATACCCCAACTCCGAGGAGGGCACCGCCAAACGTTGCCAAGCCAAGGTGCCCGCCACCCAACGTTCGAAAGAGGGGTAACTCAAGAAGATTCTCTCGATCAAAGTCGCTGTGATTTTCACCGATCGCATAGACCGTTCCCGCACTGCCAAGTGCCATACCGAACCCCGCGCCGATGAGTGCTCCGTTTTTATGCACACTCCTTCCGGCTATCGACAAAGGAATAGCTAGAACGATGCCGTGCAGGTAGCCATAGGTTATTTGGTCTCCAATGATATCTCTTCTTTCCCGATAGGTTTCTGTCCGCCTGCTTGCGTGACGATTTTCAACGCTGCCTTGATACGAGGCATGAAAAACTGGTGCCTGAAGGGTTGATGTCAAGAGCACACTGCTTGGACGGAAGGCAGGGTACCAGAGACTTTCACTCTCGGCACCATCACTCACTTTGGTAAAGATAAGAGCGGCAAGTATGGACATGATAAGGCTAAAGCTTATCCTTCTTTTTTCATTTTTCATACGCCCTCCATTGTGAATCTTCCACCCTTGCGAAGGTTCCAAACTGCCGCAAGGTTAAATTCGAGATTATTAAACAAGCTACGGGCGGGCTTCGTGAAGAATTGACGAATTTGCAGCCGAATCCCTGAAAACCAAAGCCCGTCCTTGAGCGAAGCGAAGGAATAGAATCTTGGGCTCATCTCTATTTACCAAAGTCAGAGATTGAATCGCCCCAGAAAGCGTGCTCAAAAAACGGGCATATCTTCTTCTATGGTGTCTTTCTCGTTCAACGTTTCATCGCCTGTGACTTCGATTTCTACAATCCGCGCCCAATGTTCTTCAACATGTTGTCCGCCGCCCGTCTGTAGTTTTCTCATACTTTTCTTGTCGCCGCGCAGGATGAACACCCGAATCTGATCTGTTTCTATCGGCACAAAGGTGAATTCATACTGACCCTGTTCAGGTTTGCTGCGCGTGGGATAGTAAATAAATCCATCTTTCACTTGTGCAAGATTCAGCCAGCGAGTGCGGTCCCAGCCCTGAATGAGCACCTCACCCAGTCCATATCGCACCCGCTTTTTTGAATAATACGCATGAACCACGACCCTACTGATTTTTTTGGGCACCGGAAGCGAAATTTTTATCCACGCAGACTCATCAAGATACCTCAGATCCTCCGCCCAGTCATCCCAGTAGCGCCTGTCCCAATAGTCATGCCCCCACCAGTAATACCCATACCCGGGTCGGTAGTACGATTTTAGCGAAAACTCGCATTCCCACCCTTCCCCACTGTGCCACCCCGATGAATCAGTAATGCCGTTGATAGCGAGCTCCGGCGGATGGCTATGTGTTGAGCCGGAAGCCCGGACCTTGGCACCGTTGCTGGCAAGCGCGTAATTTTTCAATGGGGGGACTTTGTAAGCGGGTATGCCTCCTTCTCCTGATTGCTTGGGAATACACGCTGAAAAGCACACAACGCTAAGTATAGCAATTATCATCAGGAACATTTTTAACATGACGATGCACCTCCAATCTATAGTACGATAATTTCAGATATATTGTAAGCATAGGTAGGACTCTCACGAGTCTTTCCCTGCTTCCAAACCGTGCGTGCGACTTTCATCGCACACGGCTTTCCGAGTCAAAAATGATGATACTAAAAGGAATAAACCTTTGAAATTTTGGATCGTCTGCTTGTCAAAGGAGGTGTTTATCTTGACAGACAGACGCAGTTTCAAAGATACGTTTAACTCTGTGTCTACCCCTGAAAAGATAGCCTTAATAGTGTTAGCGGCTATCTTATATTCTCTGTATGTTTTTCTTGTATTGCCTTTTATAGCTGTGTTTAAGGCAATGCTATACATAGACTCTCTTATCACTTCGGACTTTGATGAACCTTTTTATTGGAATACTATCCATTTCAGCAATACAATGGTTTGATTCCTTGTCGTAGAAAGTCCATCTATCCTGTTTTTCCATCTTATAGTATTTCTTAATCCATCGGTCTTTTGCATATTTTGGGTGTTTGTTGGCACACCATATTGTTGTCCAAGTCCATACATAGTGTCTAATGATAGCAAATGTATGTTTGGATACTACATGGTGATAGTAATTGCCCCACCCCGTGATGATGGGATTAAGGTTTGATATTAAGGTTTTCGCATCAACATTAGATGAAACTCTTGTCATCTTCTTTATCTTTTGTTTTATGTTACTTACCTAATTTTCGTCCAATCAAGTAAGGGGGTTATTGATCTGTCGAAGGCTAATCAGTCCAGTGCCGGTGCATTATCAAGCGGTCTCAAAGGGTCGAGATTCCCACAGCGCGCCTTTTCCATCCTTACTGCGACAGGGATCCAACTTTTTGTCTCATCTCTGATGAGACAAAAAGTGGCAAAATGAGCGAATTTCGACCCTTTTCCGGTCAAAAGGTCTCTGGAGACTGTTGGCGCCCCTTTGACCCAGCTTCTGCTCAATGCCGGCAGGCACTTGTGGATGATTGAGAAATGTATAGAGCCCCGCGTTCATTGGACGAAATCGAAGTAACTAACCACAAAAACAAACGAGGGATTACTTGTTGAAAAATTTTCATCTATTTTCCTTTTAAGTTAGAATAAGCTTTACATTTTTGAGGAAGACCCAGAAGGGAAACAGATAACAAACGTCTATCTCCCTTTCTGCTAGTCTTCCGTTACTTCAAAATAAGCATTTTCGACGTGGCGGAGCAGGAAACCTTACCTATTGATAAAACCAATGTTAAGATAGGGCGGGGCAAGATGCCCCGCCTACAAGGGGTAGTTCCGTGGGGGGCAAGATGTCTCGCCTACAAGCGGGTCCTTGAAAGGATATTAACTGCTTTCCTAGTTGAGGATAAGCATTTTCTGTGTGGCGGAATAATCGTCTGCGGACAGTAGAAGTACACATCGTTTTTAGCCTCTTGTCAATAGGGAATTGCTACCGTTCTTATCAGGGTAGCAACTTGGGTCTACCTACCAAAGGTGGCCGATTAGCTAGGCTTTATTTCTTTTTGAGGACGAGGGTACTACCATCATCGCTGTTAAGTGTGAGAGTATTCCCTTTTCTCACCCATGTACCGGTGCCTTCGTCTGTGGGATCGACTGGTTCTACTTCTCCTTCAAATAAACCGGTTCCTTCTACTTCTGTAGGTGTGAGCGTATAGTTGGAGCCAGATAGGGCGTAAGTCCCCATTATTTTCATTGAACCTTGCCCTGAAAGAGTTAAGCCCTCCTCTTTTACTTCAAACTTCATAGCGAATTCCACTTCCATCGTTCCATCATCATTAAACGTCCAGTCGTTGGTAACAATGGAAACAGTTACTCCTTCTTCCCCAAACTCTTCTGCAAAAGCTTGTTCCCAAGTTTGACCATCAACGGTTTCTACTGCCCATGTGCCGACCCACTTAGTCACTCCGGCGGATGGTGGCTTGACTGTAACTTCAAAGGTCACGGGTATTGCTGCTGCGTTGTCGTGTCCACTGTCATCTGTGGCAGTAACTGTGATGGTTGCTATCCCCGCTGCTTTACCTGTGACGGAAAGAGTTGTATCGTACACTGAGACAGTAGCAACGGTTGTATCGTCAGAAAATGTACTGATAGTATGCGTGTCGTCAAGATCGGCATCGTTGATATTCACTTCTCCCTTCTTCTTGCCGCCGATATCAAGTGTTTTATCGGTTATGGGTTCAATTGACGGTTGGTTGTTATCCTCTTCAAAGGCACCGCAGCCAACGCAGTTAAGGTTAGGTTTATGGGTGTAAGTTACCCAAGTCGGAATTTAATCGACAGTGTATTTTGTTACGCAGAAACGCACCATCATTTCCTCCTTATTACCTTGAGGAGCCAAATGCTTCAATATCTTGAATAAACCCCGCTTCACTGCTGCGTCTCCAATAGCTGCCGGCTGCAGTGACAGATTTCTGGACAACTCGAATGGCGTCCCCTCTCGTCGCAATATTGATACGAGTCGCGGCGTCTATGGGGTTCTTGAACTGCTCTACCAGTTTCCAGTTCTCTGGTTCCACCCGGACATAGATATCTATGTTTTTGACGGGGCGATTCGTATGTATCACGATTCGTCTGATAAAGCATGGTTCATTAAACGTGACAAAATACGCCGGTGCCTGCCCAAACCTCCCCATGCCGCCAGAATAGAATCTTCCTTGCAGCCTCACTTCTGGTTCGCCTGCCATCTGAGCGCAACTGGAAATTCCAGCGATGGCGAGTGCTATGAACATAACAGCATGTACTCTACCTTCTAATTGGATCATACAAACTTCTTTCTTGAAGGGGTAAAAATAGGCTAACCTCTGCTTGAATTTCATCGTCAGTTTCTCCTTCTAACGAAAAAGTTAAGTTGTCCGATTCTCGGACGAGCACGGCGGGGGTTTACCAAAGACGCTCGATAAAACAAAACCGGTAGCTCCGCAGTTAAGTGTGGTCATAAAAGATAACGGTGAATAAGTGCCTTGATTTTCGCACAAGTCCTTCCGCGTCGTCGAGGTGGCTGCCAAGGCGGAAGGGGGACTTGATAACAGAGCAACTGTTCCACCGTCCAGACATGCTCAGTGATGCCAGCCGCCATCGCTGGCGTTCTTTCTACCCATTGACGACGATTGTTCGGCAGGTAGAACTCCCGTCGGAGACCCTGATGAGGTGTGCAAAAGTTGTAGACACCCCCCATCAGATACATCGCACGCTCAAGCGTTTGGAGCCGACGTGCCAAGCCCCGTCCCCGACGAATTAGCACACTGATACGAGCGCGAAATGTCCCATTAAGCCGTTCAATGTAGCTCACATGCGCAGTCGTGGTGTGTTGTGTCTGTTTTATCAAGGTCTCTACCTGCTATGATGTGCCACAAACAATGCGTCTGACAATACCGATTACTCGCCTGGGTTGCTTTTGGGCACACTGCTTGATGACCTGCACGATACACAGATGGTGCCAAAGGCGAAGTCGTGCCAGTGAAGATGGAGATGCGAAAAACTTGCCGAATCGTCGAAACATAGGCAGCCAAGCCATCGACGCACACTGACGCACCTGTTGAATGAGACGCCGAATCAATGCACCATTTCGGCGGACACTAACGACGCCAGCGAGCCACAAGCGAGTGGGGACAGCCGTCGCCATAGCCATCCAGCCAATGCCACCTTGGTATTTGACCCGTATCTCATCAGCCTGTACCTGACCCAGGTCACGCGGTTGCTGTACCAGATGCTGATGAACCTGCTGGCAGTGTGCACCGGCGCGCTGCTGCCAACTGCCTACGGTTCTTTCATCTATACCAAACGCAGCGACAATTGCCTGAAGCGGACACCCATAAGCCAATGATGACCTGTGTGACAACCTCAACCGAATAGCGAAGACGGTAGAACGGTGTCCCTTTGCTCTGAGTAAATGTCGTCTTGCACTCATGACAGATGTAACGCTGTTGCTTGCGACTATCAACACCTATATTCCCCCAGCCAACTTTTCCGCTTGCCGGGCAGTCGGGATTATGACAAAATATCTGTGGGGGATCCATTTGCTGACTCCTTATTGTTGGGATACATTAAGATAGTCAGTGGATCCCCTTCTTGTCAAGTCATAACTCCACACTTTAGTGGAGTGCTACCGATTTTGGATACTTGCCAGTTAAATAGGGTACAAAAAGTGTGACAAAAAGTCAATCTAAAAATTTTTAGTACAGCAGGGCATAAGTTTCGCCCCCTCCCAACCTCCCCTTTGTAAGTGCTTGCAAATGTCTCGGACTCTCGGTTGTAGATCCCGATTCCGTTACATCGTTCCGATGCTTACGGAATCGTGGATTCACGGTTCTGTAAGATTGATAAACTGAAACCAACAGAACCGGAACCGGAGGGGGTTAGAGGGGGTGCAAGATTTTTGCCGACGTGTACTCGCCAGTGACACAAGCCGGTAGCCGCAAGGTCATTCACACTTTCCATCCCTTAACGGTTTCGAGACTTTTCCCGGATCTGTTGTCAAAAATCCGGCGTCGTTAAGTCTTCTTCTACATACTTTACGAGTTGTTTGCGATCAACAATTTTAAGCCTACCGTTGTTTTGCTTGGTCAGCAACACAAGCCAATGGTTTGTAGTTAAACCCTGTAAGTCAATTTCAAGCCCAACCACGTATATACTCGCGCGATTCACATTTTTCGCCTTAACGGCTTTAAGAATTCCTTTCGACTCTGTCTGAACTTCTTTCTGAATTTCTTTGTAAATGTCTAATCTGACGTCCCTTTTCCGAATGTAGTATACCTGATTGCCATCGGTTATCCGCCACTGAAGATCTGGATCCTCAGCCGAAATCAAGATATCCTGCGAAAGCCAAATTCCGTTATTTTCAAAAGCCTGCCTCACCACTGAGACACTGTTTTTGTTTAAATCATTCTGGAGTTTCACGTCTGCGCGAAATAGCAAGTCTTCTGTATCCGGTTTGGCTGCGGGTAAACCGTCGGTGACCAGCACGATAATTGATGGATTGACTTCCAGTGCCGTTTCAATGGTTTCGAGCAGGTTCGTTCCTTGATTTTCTGCAATACTTTCAGGGGTGAACCGATCCAGATACTTCGACGCCGTTTCGATATTCTTCTCTGTTGCCGGTGCCAGTCTACGCTTCCCCAGCTTGGCAGTCGCGTGGAAGGTGATGATATTGAAATGGTCATCCGCATCAAGCGAAAACAGTGCTTCCCGGATTGCCTCAATTGCCAATTCCAGTTTTCTTAATCCCGCCGCCTGCATACTTGCAGACACATCAAGGCAGAACACAACCTGTTGGGGTCCCTCCGCCTCCTCGATAAATTCGATGATACCCAATTTGTCTTTAGGCTCTGGTATTTTACTCAACTTTTTCGCATTGTCTGGAGAGCCACCTCCACCAATCAATCCTTTCTTTGAATCTCCCAATGAATCAACCATATCAAGCCCGCTGCGTTGACCGCGCACCCACACACGCCCTGTCACTTTGCCCTGACCGTCCGTCCGAAGCGAAACCGGGCGGCTAATATCCGACCTTTCAGATTCCCGCAAGTCCACATCTGTCATGACATCCGGCAGCTTCTCAGTGAGTGGTGCTGTGGTCACGTCGAGATTCTCCCGCACAATCCGTTGACTGAGACGGGCAACCTCTGTCAGTTTGTTGCGTGAGGATTCGAGGAGTTTTTCTTTCGACCTAAGAGCTAGATTCTCGTCAGGCTTACGAACCTGCATCTTCAGTGGCGGCTTGGTTTTGATTGTTTTCACCTCAGGTCTCGGCGGCTCTTTCACCCACTCCACCCAGATATGGTCCCTATCTCTGACTACTTCATCACGAGGAGTTAAGACGTAAAGAATTCCGATAATCAGGTGCAAAATTAACGCAACCAGTATCGCCGACCGCCGCCGAATTTTGTTAAATTTCGCATATCGTTGCAGCATTTGTCTATCCCTCCCACCCATTCACATAAGGATGATAACATCGTTGGGGCCCGATATTAGAAATTAATTATTAAATCCGAATCCGCTCCCACCGGTCGCTGCGAAAACGGAGGAAATAGGTCATACCCGCCAAAATGATATAGATTGTTGCGCCGCACCACGCACCTGCCACCCCGTACCCCAACCAAAATGCCAAACCGCATGCCAGCGGTAGAAAGAGCAGCCACGCATATCCAATGCTAACACACATTGTGAAAAAGGTATCGCCGGCCCCCTTGAGTGCACCTGATGCACAGATGCCAAACCCGTCGGAGAGTTGAAAAAGTGCTGCAAAAAACAGAATCCGCGTTCCGATACGAATAACCTTCGCATCCGGCGTAACCAGCGAGATCAGAAATTCCGGCACTACAAAAAATGTAATCGCAACGAGAAAAGTATACACAACTCCCAACTTTATCGCTGTGTATCCACTCCTGCGGGCATAATGGACTTGACCGGATCCAATGTAATGCCCAACCAGCGTCGTTGCTGCCATAGAAATCCCATACAGGGGCATAAACGATGTAGAAATCAAAGTAACTCCAGCATTATTCGCGGCAAGTGCGACATCGCCCATTCGCCCAACCAAGGCAACAAACACCGTAAAACTCCCCATATCCATCAAATTGTGAACGCCCATCGGCAGACCAATCCGCAGAATACGGCGGAGATCACGGAAATCAATATGGAAATGGGACCGAGTTTGGAACGCTATATTCGACTTCCGCGAGAGAAAAACAGCGAGATAGCCAATGGCTGCGATCGCACCTGCGATCAACGTGGCAACAGCCGCGCCAACGACTTCAAGCCTCGGACAGCCAAATTTTCCAAAGATCAGTAGATAGTCGAGGAGCAGGTTAACCAGATTTGCGATAATCTCAATCCGCATCGGTGTTTTCGTATCACCGATACCCCGTAGAAAACTACCTATCGCAAAAGAGATGAAAACAGTAATTCCGCCGTATAACCGAATTTGCGCGTAGACGCCCCCTAGACGTTGAACCTCCAGAGACGGTTTCATCAAGGCGAACGCAGGTCCTGTGAATTGAGTAATCAGCAGTATGACGAGATACGATCCGAGTGCGAGGTAAATCCCTTGCCACGCCGCCACAGTGACACCACGTTGATCTCCCGCCCCGTTACGTTGCGCGACGAAGGTATTGACGCTACCGAGGAATCCTTGGAAAAAAGAGAATAACGTCCATGTCAATATCCCCGCCAATCCGACAGCCGCCAATTCTGTCGCTCCCAAACGTCCGACCATTGCGGAATCCACAAACATCATCGCTGTGCGTGATAACATAGTGATGACGATCGGATATGCTAATAGCCAGACCTCTCGGTAGCCACCGGGGCCCTTTACCCCTCCTTTTACACCCCGAACCTCTACGTTTTGTTGCAATCCACTCTCCTAGAACTATTCTGTGCGTTTCGCGTCTGACAAATTTTGCGATGCGATTGCCTCTGTCTTTTCCTCAAACGAGCGTATCCACCGACTCCCTTTAGGCGTCAGTTCGTAGTAGGTATGGTTGCGGTGTTTGATCCATTTTCCCTTGACAATGTTCTTGCGATACTGAATCATCCGCCTCTCCACACGTTTCAAGCCGCCCAATTCTCGCAATTTCCGATGCCGTTTCTGGGTCTCTTCAAGGGGTAGACCGAGCATCTCCGAGACAACAATCGAATAGTCCAGTCCAAATTCTTGATGGTGTTTCAGGATGAGGTAATCTACCTCATCAAGCTGATCAAATGTCGAATCTTTCGTTTCTACGTCGGCGGGTGTTTCCGCTGCACGGATTTCGCTCCAAGTCACCTCAAGGATCCGTTCAAGGCGCAGGTGCTGAACGGAAGCACAATCGGATCGGTGGACAGCAACCGTGCCATCCTCCTTAAAATACCCGATGATGCCCTCCCCTGCCTCTGGTGAACAACATTGGGCAAGCTTATAGGTGAGTTCTTGGTGCATTTCGCGTCCGTTAATTATAACCCAAGTTGATAATTGATAAACCAAGCGTCAGAAACCCACGTAATAGTCGGGAATTAGAATTCCCTCCTACAAAAAAAACATCCGGTGGGGGGCGTACCCTCCGAATCGCGACTCTCTGACCTTAAAGCCCCAGCGGGGCGACATGTGTATTGAAAGAACGGATTACCCCCCTAGAGGTAAGTGACTGTTTAGAGCCTGTTTGAAAAGTCATTTTGGGTAAAGTTATTTGCCATGAAACCGAGTTTTTTCTTCAAAACTCGGTTTCTTCCGTAATCCACTATTCAATCGCACATTCTCACTATAATTTAGGAAACCGTGTCAGGTCAATGGTAGGGGCTTGGTTTCGTAGGGGCGAGGTCCCCTCGCCCAACGGGTTCGCAGACCCAACCCCTACCCTGCGATACGGCTCGCTGTGGATTGACAAATCCACAGCACCGTGGGATCATTCCTTACTTTTTAAAACAGGTTATTAGGTTGCAACCTAGGTTTATATCCGCTTGGTCCTATGGATTCACGATTTCAATTCACCCACATAACGACGAATTTTTGTTGCCGCTGTGACAATATCCGCCATATCTTCCTCTGTGCCCATCAGAACGCTTTGACCGAGTGCCAAACCGCTTTTACACAGCTTTTCCGTTTCTGAACAGGAAACGTTTGAATAGTCAGGCTTCGCGCTCAAGAGTCCCGATTCCATAAACGGTTCCCGGTACATCGGCGTTGTGTACCAATGCCCTATTGGAACCCCCTCCGCACGCATCGCCTTGAGGAATGTTTCGCGGGAGATGCCCTCAAACTCCTCTGAATCGAAAATCGCCTTATAACCGTGGCAACCGCCGCGGGTTGCGCGCGAATCAAGTGGCACCACTTTGATTCCAGGGATCTCTCCCAATCCGGCATCCAGAACTCGCATATTTGTATTACGGAGGTTGACCTCGCCATCCAACCGCTCAAGGCGTGAGAGCAGCAATCCGCCTTGCCACTCTGTCATCCGGAAATTTCCACCGAATGGCTCCGCCTCAAACTCGGACTCAGCCGGAGGGCGGCCACAGTTATGAATCGCCCACGCGCGTTCATACAGTTTCCGATCGTTGGTCAGAACAATACCGCCTTCACCCGCGCAGAGATTCTTGGAGGATTGAAAGCTAAAACAACCGAGATGCCCCCAACCGCCGACCCCTCTATCGCGCCACTCCGCACCGTGCGCTTGGGCACAGTCTTCAACCACAATGAGGTTATTCCGATCGGCAACCTCCAAAACTCCATCCATATCGGCGGGATAGCCCGCAATATGAACAGGTAGGACAGCTTTGGTCTTCGGTGTGATCGCCGCCTCGATTTTTGATGGATCAATGTTAAAACCGTCGGGGAGTGTATCTACAAACACCGGCGTCCCATTCGCCATCAGAATTGAAACGACAGTCGCTTGGAAGGTGTACGGCGTGGTGATGACTTCATCGCCCAGTCCGACCCCTGCTGCCTTGAGCGCAACAAATAGTGCTGCTGTGCCGCTATTCACGCAGACACCATACTTAGTGCCCTGAAATTGAGCGAAACGCTCCTCAAACTCAGGAACCCTTGACCCGTTGGTGCCCCATACCCCGCTCCGATAGATCGTTTCAAAACTTTTGAGGTCGTTATCATCAAAGGTGGGCCAAGAGGGATAGGGTTCGGTCCGGACGGATGTACCGTCATTGATCGCTAAATTTGCCATTTTCGTTCTCCTTGCACTCGTATGAGTTCATTCCAAATCTGAGCTAGCCAATTGCTCTGGCGAATCAAAGATCTAGCCCGCCCAAGTAGTCCGCGATGCGTTTTGGTTGTCCGTCAACGGAGGTCTCCATCGCCGCAATCACCAATGCGAAGCTCTTGATGTTATCCTGAATTCGCGTGGCAGAAGGTGCACCGCCATCAAGCCAGTTGATAAATTCATCGAACAGATGCTCGTGACCGAAACGGGGTATCTCCGGTGCTTCGTATATCTCCGGCTCCTGACCGACCCGGTGAACCGTGACCTGATCTTCACCAACGATTTCGACACACCCCTCCTCAAATTCTGCGCGATAATGTTCATTATGCCAACAGTTGACGATGCCTGCAGCAGAGCTATTCCCCTCGTAACAGGTATGCACCCCGTTGTCCATCTGCATCAGGTACAACCCACTGGAAAAGTGCTTAAAACTGGACCACTCCGGATTCCAACCGAACCCGACTAGCGTCTTGCAGTCACCGCCGGAGAGGAACCGCAGCATATCGAGATGGTGGACAGAACCCTCAAAGAGCAGACTGAAATCCATATCGTGCCGCCACGCCTTGCCCCACGATTGATATCGGCGATAGTCACAGGCGTACCGTCCCACGATATGCTGGAGTCGTCCTAACCGCCCCTCCTCCCGAATGCGAACCAATTCCTGCTTGTTCCTCGCATAACGGTAATTCTGGATAATCGCACACGGTAGCCCGGTTTTCTGGGAAGTAGACACCATCGCCTTCGCCGCTTCAAGCGTGTCAGCGATCGGCTTTTCGCAGATCACCGGCAGCCCGTTCTCCATCGCAGCGATTGCTGCGAGGCTATGGAATGGCGGAGGTGTCGCAACGCCGCAGAAGTCCGCTTTGACTGTCGCACACGCCTCGTTAAAATCAGTGAACAACTGATCTTCGCTGAGGCCGAGTGCCGTCCCCTGCTCCTCCAGCACTTCTGGGAGCACATCTGCCAATCCAATAATTTTTATCCGATCGCCGAAATTATCGACAAAGTTTCGGATCCAGCCGCCTGCCATGCCGCTGCCACCAATCATCAAACACGTTTTTAACGCCATCTAATACCTCCGTAATAAGATATTATTTTGTATATACAACTTAACGAATGAGTAATGAACTTACCCTGCCAAATCAACTGTTTATCTGCAATCAGCTTATTTAACAGCCTCTAAAAGCTCGCGAGCAAGCGGATAGTTTTCATCAATGTCTAAGGCTGCTTGAGATGCTTTTATCGCTTCTTGATAGTAACCCCACTTAAGATAAGTAAGGGCAAGGTTGTAATGCGCCTCTTTAAAATTTGGGTCAAGGGCTACTGCTTCCCAAAAATAATTTACGGCATTGGTATACTCTGTTCTTTCTAAGTAAGTGCAACCAAGGTTGTAATAAACTACTGTAGCGTTTGAATCATTCATCATGCCATCTTGGAACAGAGCAATCGCTTTGTCGTATTCGCTCCTGTTAAAGGCAATGTATCCTTGGTTATTCTTAGACATTGCAGCGGGTCTTACCCGAGGACGGCTGTCATGAGAAATCTCTTGGAGTGGTGCTGCGCGCAGGTGATCGTAGTTACGTATAGGAGCCGACTCAACATCACTCTGTGTTAGTTCATCCAGTCGCCTCTGTAACGCGGTGTTCTCGTTATGCAACCTTTGGTTATCATCATGTAGCACTCGGTTGTCGTTATGCAACATTAGGGTTTCGCTACGAAGTTTTTCATTTTCATCTTGCAATCTTTCGTTTTGACTACTAAGTACTACCGTTTCGTCTTGGGCTCTAGCAATTTGAGATTGAATTTCTTCGTCCTGTTCAGTGCTGCCTTTGGAGAGGTAGTTTTGCAAATTTCGGTTTTGGCCCGCAAAACCCGTTTCGCTTGCCTGTTTCCGAGTGGTAGCAGCTTGATTTCCCTCGTTCTTTTCGTTCCTCCGCGAATTTAGTCCCATTCCTCCGGTAGGTTGGCTCGGCCGCCCTTGAACTTGGACGCGATTCTCCACATTCTCGTTATGCAACTTTTGGTTCTCGACTCGTAACTTTTGGTTGCCGTTTTTCAACGACACTATTTCCGTGTTCAATTTTTGGTTTTTATCTCTCAACAATATTCTTTCGTTTCGCAATTCGGCAAGTTGGTTCTGTAACTGTTGGATATTAGGTGGGACTCCATTTTTGTCGCGCATCAGCATTGCGAACACCACAATCCAAATCACTAAGACAGAAGCTAAAGCGCCGGTAAGAAGCTGCCAACGGTTTAAGGAAGTACGCTGCGATTTTGGCGGTTGAGAAGTAGGTGTGGGACTAGTTGGTCCTGATTGTCCCGTTGATGACGATGCCTGCGAAGCTGGATTTGTGGGGGACGGACTTGGCGATCCGGTAGGTGGAGAGGGCTGAGAAGTTGGAGTTGTGGCACCTAGTCCCGATGTTCCCGCAGGTGGAGGCGAATGAGACACGGGCTTTGTGCCAGTTGATCCCGACTGTCCTGTAGACGGTGGAGTTGGAGTTACAGAAGGAGCTATAGATAATTTGATAGCATCTAAAAGTTGGATAGCCGGCTGATAGTACGGATCAATCCTTAAAGCTGTTTCCGCCGCCCTTTTTGCTTCACCAAAATTGTTCATCTGAAAGTGTGCAAGGCCAAGCCCATGGTATGCCTCTTTATAATTCGGGTCAAGGACTATCGCCTTTTCAAATTCGACAATCGCTTCATTATACTGGTTACCGTGAAGGTAAGCGAGCCCCTGATCGTGGGCGACCTTGGCAGGCGAGATTTTTGGCAATACCATTTCCAGTGGTTCTAACTGGTCGATAGACGGTTTTGCACAAAATTCTTTTAATTTCAAAGCCAATTGTTTCACATCCGGCGGCAGGTTTTCAAGTTCTCGGAAAACGTCAGCTTGGTCTGAATTTTTGAAATCCCCAGCTGTGAACAATAATCCTCTTTCAGTTCGATCTCCAAACTGACTCCAGAGATCGGGCTTTTCTGCAAGACTCAGCAAGGAGAGATAAATTACCAACTCCGAAAAGTAGTCCACCTTTTCGCTCGCACTCCCACCGCCTGCCATTCTTTGGGCGTGTTGATATTCTGGAAGTCCGACAATGTTATCAGGTTGCCCGCGAAGCGCCGGAACGAACAAACTGTCGTAGTCTATCAACTTGATTTCGACATCAGCACCGTTTCGCTTGAGTAGGATATTCCCATCTTGAAGATCGCCGTGTGAAATCCGGTGAGTATGGAGGGTTTCAACCATCTTTTGAAATTCTGCCGCAGCAGTTTTCAAACACTGATCATCTTGCAAATTTTGTTTAATAAAGTCACAAAGTGTTTCTCCTTCTGCCCATTCCATGCGCGTGATAGGATACTTAATGCCATTCACCAGAATGCCTTCGGGAACATAAGCGAAATCGACAAAGTAAGGTAAACCGCAT
Source organism: Candidatus Poribacteria bacterium (assembly GCA_965222805.1). Classification (GTDB taxonomy): domain Bacteria; phylum Poribacteria; class WGA-4E; order WGA-4E; family PCPOR2b; genus PCPOR2b. The sequence continues at coordinate 6,497,231 of CBDCUX010000005.1, read as the reverse complement.
TGCTTCAGATAGTCTGATATTTCTTTATATCGAGTTTCCGCATCCCCAATGTCTGCGATCCAACACCGCAACGCATAGGTGTTCGATAACACCTCAACCGGAAACACAGTCGAAAAGCCGCCGGAGTAAACTATCAAATAGTTGTTAGACCCTCTCCGGGGATTTCCGCCTCTAAGTGTCGGATCTAAAATGCTGATATCAGGAAAAAAGCCTATCGCCTGTGTATAATCGATACGGCTTGGCCAAAGCATGAATTGCTCCAGTTTTGTGATTTGGCTATTTTTTATCGAGTAATATCAAGAGAAGAATGATCAAACCAACAAAGAATGCAAAAACCCCTGCACAGATCCCCCAAGAAAGAATATGCAACAAGGTATCTTTTTGCTGTTGGGTTGGTTCTTGGTTTTGTGGTTTTGATGGTGTTTCCAGCTCAGTATCTTCTGATTTTTGAACTTCCTCAACTGAGATTAACATAAGCGTCACATCATCATTCGCGAGGCGAATGTCTTCGTCATCACGTGCTTCACGGACAAACTGGTCGAATTGTTCTTTCGTCTTTATCGCTTTGAGGGTATTAAGTGTCGCCTCGAATTCCCCAACTTCCTTATGTTCAAGAATCCATTTCGCCAAGGCATCCGTTGCCAAGATAAGGGTATCATCGGGGTTGGCGTTACCATGTATAAATGTCGGTTCAGAGTGATTGTCCTTCGCAAAACTGGCGAAAATTTCAGGGCGATTTGTAAAGTCTACTGAATTCTCTATCAGGTAACTTTTAAACCCAGAATCGCTCCTATGAAAGAGGCAACTATCACCCACAATCATAGCCTCCCACGTGCCGTTATCTTTATTAAATTGAATACCAATAAAGGTAGAAACTGCAGATTCCTGGGCGTTGAAGGAATTCGTAAGATAGAACAGGTTTCGCTCGTTTACCTTTTCTTCTACCTGCGCATACCATTTTCTTTGAATGGGAGCTATCCAAGCACGCCAATCCGTTCCCGCTAAAGACAAGTCAAGGTCTCCGCAGAAGTGCTCTACGAGAAGGGTTGCCCACTCTTTTGGAAAAAAGGAGCGCGTTGCGCCATCTGCGATAGCATAGCGCCCCTTTTCATCATTCCGGGCACAAGCGTCTTGACAATCATCTGGACTTTCCGCTTTTTTATGGATAATGAAAGAACTCGCTATTAATCTAATCATATCTTCAAACAGGAACTGGAAGTCGTCCCTGTGTTACGCCCAAGGAACCGAACTCCAATATTTTAATCATCGTTACTTCATCCGCATTATAGCTAAAACATCGGGCATCAGAGTCCGCCGGAAGTCCCACTTCATTTGCCATCTCACGCAAGGGATTTGGCAATACACTAGATAGACTGAAGAGAAATTCTGCCAAGTTATCACTCACTAATTGGTCAGGGCTGTTTGGGAGAATAACCTGGTGTGTATTGTAAGCAATGTGAATGTTGAAGACCAAAACGTTGCCATCTGTCGTGTGGAGATTCATGACTTTTCGCGCAGCATCTGCTGTCAAGTCAGGCTGAGTGGCAGCACCGTCTGTTATGTTGATAACAGTTGGTGGAAAATTATCGGGGTTATCGTCACACCAGCGTTGCACAATTTCAGCGGCGCGTTCAAACGCCTCGTGCATTGGGGTGCCATTGTTCGCCACCGGTTGCACCCAGACAGGCATTTCTACCTCAACCTCAACAATCCCACCCGCCCCGTCAGGAATAGACTTTTTGATTTTCTTGAATTCAATGACTGATGAGGCAACCTCCGATATCATACCGTCAACGACACGTTCAACTTGCTCACCATAGCCGATTACAGAGACGTGACACCGATCTTTTATCGTATCTCCGGCTCGACCAGCGATAATGAGTTCCTCGAGGATACGATTGACGGCAAGGGAGGCTCGCTCTGCCTTCGTTCCGGTTCCCCAATCTTCGCTCATTGACCAGGATTGATCAATCAAGATGACAATGCAGCCGGGGTTAGATGTTCCGATAGGAACGTTACTATATGCCATTCTAAACCTCCTATTTCTGTTAATACACTTTCAGCTTATACACAAATACACAACAATAGCAAGTGATGATCTGCTTCAAGTTCAGACTGATGAACCTGGCGCGGGAATTTCCTCCCCATGTGCCTTTGCTGTCTCTACCCAACATCGTGCCGCATCTCTGCCGTTTTCTATCGCTTCTTGGACTGTCTTCCCATCGGACATACAACCCGGCAGATCAGGATATTCAATTAGATATCCGCCGCCCTCCGCCTCCGGCAATACGCTCGTAATAAATGGATACTCAAATGCTATCATGCTTCATCTCTTTAGGGTGAAAATTTGTAGGGAATAACGATCGTTATTCCCTACGAAGAACATTTTATAACCTTTGGTGCTAGTTAGTGAGCAAGTCGTTTCCACATTGTTCAAGAGTTCATCGGTTCATTAGTTCATTCATTCTTCTTACGTTCCACCCTTCGGATGCACATGTCGCCCCGCTGGGGCTTTAGGGTATTTGTTTACCCGTGTACTATAGACATGTCGCCCCGCTGGGGCTAAGTGTACCGATGAACCAATAGTTTTCACGTTTCACGCATCACGTTATCAACAGCTGCAAACTAGCACCATCGTTTTATAAGCCTCACCTGCTTTATAGCAGCAACTCTTTGAGAGACTCAATCAACCCATCCGGCGGATCAAACGGAAGCTCAACAGGCTCGTGCGTCAATGCACTGTAATAGATACCCAAGATCGCATTAAATTCTGCAAGCGATTGCTCCAAGTGGGTTGGATGCACCTTTTCGTCATCGTCAAGCCAATCGAACATGGCTTCGGTGAGGCCCGCCTGTCCTAAGACATCCTGTTCACCGTACTCGTGTTCTCCACGACTATAGCCGTCCGTCGGCGTGTTGCGTTCCCAGCCATACATCCACCAATGGACAAATCCGCGCTTCCCAAAAACACGGACCCGTTTGTGCTGGAACACCGATTCGTGATCGCTAATTTCGGGCGAACCTTTGGTGCCAAACGTGGCCAATGCCCGAACCCCATTGGCATACGTAATCGACGCTGTGGCATGGTCGGGTGACGGTTGAGCGGAATCCAGATGCTCACCCCCTGAGACCTGACCGAAAACCTTGACTGGACGCGAATTGTCGATGTACGAGGAGACTAGTTGCAACACATGCGGTCCCTGATCAATCGGCGTTGAACGGGCACTGGCATCAATAAAGTCAAGGTCTCCAATTGCCCCGGCGGAGACATCTGCTTTTAATGTCAGATTCGGCGGATGAAAATTGAGCTGCGTGTTCACCGCGAATTTGGTCTTGGTATTCTGGCATAATTCGCTCAGCTGACGCCAATCTTCCCCCATCACTGCAATCGGCTTTTCTACAACTGCGGCAGGCACTTCGTGTTCTGATGCGATATTCATCAGTGGGTAGCGGATCAATTGGTTCGTTTCCCGCAGCACCGGCGCAGTCACGATATGAAGCAGGTCGGGACGTTCCTTATCCAGCATTTCATGGATGTCCGTGTACCGCTTCTCAATCCCAAAGTCATCGCCGAAACTATTCAGGAGCTCCTCGTTCATATCGCAGAGCGCGACAATTTCACCGCGCTTGATATACTGATATGCGTGAGCATGGGCACGCGCCCGTCCGCCACAACCTAAAAATGCACACTTATACATCATAAACCTCCATAAACTATGATTTGAAGTAGGATAAGGTTAATGAACTAGACCTTACGCAGTTGAACGCTTAAGGCTTTACAGTTCAGCGATTCATCGCCGGAGGATACCATTTCCAACGTCCGACGAATCAGGTAACTACAGTAGGGTCTTAGGTTTGTAGTAGGGTGATTTATCGCCCGTCCGGACGCGCAATGAATTGCGCTACTACAAACTGAACTACGTAACTCCTATGAACTAAAAAAAGTCCCAGCGGGTTGATAGCAAGGGAAAAAGGAGAAATGAATGCCTTTGTCTTTCCACCCTTTCTCACCCGCTTACCTTCATTCTTCCCAAGCGTCCAACCCCAAAAGTTTGCGTCCCAACGGGGTCAATTCCGCTGTCTTGCCTTGGAGGTGTTCCTTCTCCTTCTCTTCCTTGCCTAACCCTGTCAGCCGTTCCTGCCAGCCGGTGATTCGGTTTTGACGGGCTTCCCCATTATCCTTCGGTGCCGGCGACATGGTGATATATTGCACGATTCGAGGACGATCGCTGCCGTTTGGACTGCTACCGTGTGGCAAGGCGCTGTGCCAAATAACCAGATCCCCAGCTTTCCCCGCAACCGGCACGGCATCGGCATCTCTCTCCTTAATAAGCTGTCGTGGATCCGCATCTTCAGGCAGATCGTTGAGCCAATCCTCTAGTTTATGGTGGAAACCCGGTATGCAGGTGAATGCTCCTTGATTGGCAGGCGTATCGGTCAGGTACAGCACCCCTTGCACCCTGAGACCAAACGGCATATCCAACGACATATCCCAGTGCAGATAGGGACCCATGAATTTAAAACCCGGTCGCTCCGGCGGGTTCAGGCTGCCGCGATCAAAGCTGACCCAAAGTTTCTCATCCCCCCAAATCTCAGAAAAGGCTTGGTGGATTCGGGGATATTGCCGATTATCCCACAACGCTTGATGCTGATAAATCTCGACCATAATGCCGCGTCGGGGCGGATCTGGATACCAAGTCTCCGGGTCGTCTGTATCCATTTCGACGAAGTCCCAGATGGCACGCTCGGCTGCCTTGCAGTTTTCGATGGGCACAGCATCGTGAACGACGACATAACCGTTCTCTTCCCAAAAATCTCTATCTGCTGCACTTAAAACTGGCATATTTCTCTCCTTGTTAATTAGGGTCAAGGACTTAAATCTCAAGTTCTATCTTCCCATTTGAACCTCAATTGAATATTACAATCTGTTAAAAATCTCAATGAACGACTTAGAATAGGTCCGGTATCGAACTCTACGTCTTGCGAATCTGATCTGCCTCAGGTCTCGGAATGTGCTGCCAATAGCCGTCACTGTCGTCTCCACGACAGATGATACCCGATCCGTGCTTCGGATCTCTCCCACGCACATCCGGCGGGAAATAGCGCAGGGTGAGCCCGCAACGCCGCCGATTGGAGGTATTTGGTTCCGACCCATGTAGTAATAGATCGGTATGTAGCGAAATTTGACCCGCCTTCATCTCAAAAGCAACAGGCGGCTCTCCATAATCTTCCGCCTGATGCACCGACTGGCCGATGACGTTATTCTCCTCTACTGTACTGTGCTCGAAGGGAATTTGTGCGTGTAGATGGGATCCGGGGATAACCTTCATCGCACTATTTTCTTCATCTGCATCATCAATCGCCAACCAAACAGTAACGACTTTACTGGGGGTCAGGGGCCAATAGGATGCATCTTGATGCCAAGTGACCTGTTTCGTATCACCCGGCTCCTTACAGAAATAGTGGGTCATTGTGCAGATTAGGCTCTCGCCGAGTAGGTCTTGCACATAATCGAGGATGCGATCGTCCATCGCTAGATCGTAAATTCCTCGACAGGTGGGATGCCAACCATTAATTGAATAACTGTTCAAGCCAGCTGCCTTTGCCATCCCCATGATCCGATCAAAATACTCCCGGTTTACCATCACCTCTTCTTCCGTAAATACATCTACCGGAAAGATGTAGCCTTTTTCGTTAAATTGATGAGTCTGTTCCACCGTCAGTTTTTGGGGATTCTCATTCTCGACAGGAAAGAACTTGAGCTCTCGCTTCATATCTGGCAGCGCATCTGTTATGGGCATCGTCGATTTCTCCTATACTAATCATTCCTATCTGACTATCTCTGGATATACCTCCAACGCTTGGAACCATTTCTTGAGCAGTGCAACACGCTCAGCGGACGCATTAGAAGCTTCAAGGGGACGACCACGGGTGTCCACCACCAGACCGACCACACCGCCTTCGACTTCCGCCTCGACCGGCTGACCCCGCCCCGCTCCCATGTCGAGACGGCGTTCCGGTTGGATTGTCACCCGTGCTTTCTCCCCGACACCCAACGGATAGAGACGCAATTCCCCAAACGGCACGGTTTCTGTCAAATCACCGGTGATTGTCACACCCGAATCGCCGGAGGAGGCAACCCCAACCGGTGCGATGCAAGTACCTAAATGGATGAGACAATCGCGCTCAAAGACCTGTGTTGCCGCCGTTTCGTTGACCTGAGCAAGCACACCAAGTTGGGGCATCATAAAAATACTATCGACAGCGAGGTGGGTCACCCCTTCTGGCTGGAAAGCGTCAATCATCATCAACATCGCTTGATTCCGGCGTGGTGCGTGGGAAAGTACACCGCCACTTCCAACAATCAGGTCCAACGAGAGCATATCTACAAGTGTCCCACCGGTCTCAGATTGGGCGAACGCTTCGGAGATGGTGCGCTGCTGCTGCACCCCACGCAGCTCGACCGCAAGCTGCTTGTGCTGGTCAAATGCCAATCGCAAGGCCTCACGCGCAATAGCACCCTCAATAATCAGTTCCTCCAATGTCTGCGGAATCGTCGTGGGTCTTATCATTTTGTTTTTGATCCGATTTCCGAGGTCACTGACATCAATGTCAAAGGGCACCCAACGCAAAACGTTCTCCATCCCCGCCTCCGCGAGGACGTTGGAGATACTGTAACTCATCCCCAGATTCGCGCTCACCGTGCGGTTAAAAATCGCTTCACCCTCCTGATTCTTGAAGACGGAGAATACATCCGTCGTTGCGCCCCCGATGTCCACACCAAGCACCTCAATGTCCTGCTGAGTGGCGATCGTTTGCATAATTGCGCCGACAGCGCCGGGCGTTGGCATAATCGGCGCATCCGTCCAAGAGATCAGTTTTTTGTAGCCGGGCGCGTGCGCCATAACATGCTCTAGAAATTGATCTTGAATCTTTAGACGGGTCGGCATCAGATTTTCGCGTTCCAACACCGGACGCAGGTTATCAACCGTCTCTAACGCCATTTTATCGCCAAGTCGTTCAGCGACGACCGTGCGTGCCTCCTTGTTTCCGGCATAGATTACCGGCAATTGATAACTCACTCCCAAACGGGGTCTGGGATTTGCTGCCTCGATAATCTCCGCCAACTCCGCAACGTGGGAGGTTGTCCCCCCGTCAATACCGCCGGAAAGAAGCACCATATCTGGACGCAGGTGTCGGATACGCTCAATCTTCTCGTGAGGGAGTCGCTTGTCGTTGGAAGCAATTACGTCCATGACAATCGCACCTGCGCCTAGTGCAGCACGTTCCGCGCTCTCGGCGGTCAGGTTCCGCACGACACCCGCGACCATCATCTGTAAACCGCCGCCCGCACTACTTGTCGAGATATAGAGATCTGTGCCTTCATTACCCTGTTGTGGCTTGAGGATCTGCCCGTCCTTCAGGAGTTTGCGTCCAGCAAGTTCCTCGACCTCCGTAATTGCGTTGATTACCCCAGCGGTGACATCCTCTACCGGCGCTTCAACCGTCGTCGGCGCCTCCCCACGAACCACAAGATGGTATTCGTCCCCGCGTTTCTCGATCAAGATAGCTTTCGTGGTGGTGCTGCCGCAATCTGTCGCAAGGATCGAGCGTGTCTCCTGTGCCTGATCCGACATATTATTTTTTCTCCTCTGCGTCTAATTTCTCAATGAGTTGAGTCAACAGTTCAACGTTTGCATCCTTTTCGATTATCAAGGCAAATTTCTGGTATTCAGCGGTGTTAAAAATTGAACTCACAAAAGGGTTAAGCGCAATAAGCATCTGACTGCCGATAAAGTTGAGCGGTTTACAAGTTTCAAGGAATAAAATCGCGGGCACAGTCAGCCGACGTTTCACAATCTCCGCCGCAACCTTTGTGAGGAGTGTTTCCTGCTCATCTTCGGGGATTTCATCAAGGGTTAGTGGGGTATATTCGGTCATTTTGTCAATATATTGGCAAGGTCTCAGTTGAATAGCAGCGTAGCGGTGCAAAAGGATTTTCGGTTTTCAACCCTGAACAAGTGCCGAGAGTGCCTGATCTACCTCCGCATCGCCTCGCACGATCTGGTTGACAATCCCACAGATCCGCAGCTGAATGCCCAATTGGGCTGCCAAATCTGCCATAGCGTTGGACGATGCGACGCCTTCGGCAACACTTCTGCGTTCGCGCAAAATAGCCTCTAGTGTCTCTCCCTGCCCCAAGGCATAGCCCAAAGACATATTACGTGAAGTGTGACTGTTGCATGTCAGGATCAAATCGCCAAGACCACATAGCCCCATTGCTGTTTCAGGTTTTCCGTCTTTGGCGACACACAGTTGGCTTATCTCCGCCAAACCTTCAGTGATCAGTGCGGCTTTCGCGCTTTCTCCTAGCCCTTTTCCTTCCACAATACCGCAGGCGATGGCAATAACATTTTTCATGGTGCCACAGATCTGGGGACCCACCACATCGTCAGAATGATGGACGCTAAATTTCGGATGGACTACCAAGCGCGCTAGTTCTTGCCCAAGTTCTGGATCGCCACATGCAAGTGTCACCGATGCGGGCAGCCCCTTTGCCACCTCGATCGCAAAGGTTGGTCCGCTGAGTATCGCTACCGGATTAGAGCAGTGCTCCGCCACAACTTCACTCATCAGCATTAAGCTGCCCTGTTCTATCCCTTTGCTGCAGATAACCATCGGGAGCGCGCTGTCCAAACCATCCGAAGCCAGACCCTCACAGGTGCCCCGTACATACTGGGCGGGTGCCACCATCAACAGTGCCTCCTGTGCTAGCATTGCGGCTAAATCGTTGACCGCATGGATAGTGTCGGGCAGCTTCACGCCGGGGAGGAACATCTCGTTTACCCCCCGTGCGTTGATAGATGCTACAACCTCCGGCTCTCGTGCCCATAGGGTGACTTCGCTACCAGCACGCGCCGCCGTAATCGCGAGTGCAGTCCCCCACGCGCCGGCACCCACAACTCCAACCCTTTTCATAGTTATCTTCACTTTCTTTGTGTCGTCATCAATTGAAGAGATCGAACACGGTTATCCCTGAAGGTTTACCCTAAATCTTGTAGCAGGTGCTTCCAACTCAGACGCTCACGGTCAGGGTCGACAATCGGCTTTAGTCGTTCGCACCACGTTTTGAGTGCCTCATAAAACGCGGTATCCGTCTCAACACGTATGAGTAGATCCGTCAACGCCTGTGTATCTCCTACCGGAAAGTAGCCCGGATAGTCCTCTTCCAAGAGACCGATCGAGCCAGATATCCGCGACGAAATGACGGGTACGGAACACGCAATCGCTTCGGAAACTGCATTAGCCCCTCCCTCCATTTGCGATGTCAGTACAAGCATCCGACTCCGTGCGAGGATGCGGAGTGCCCGCCAGCGTGGGAGTTCCCCTAACCAGCGGTAACGCGGATTGGTGGAGGCTTCAGCGTCTGCCTCTGTTTTCATATCGTCCGTGAGTGCTCCCCCGACATGTACCACCTGAATCCGGGAAGACGGAGGCAGGTTTCGGACTGCGATCGCAGTGCGAAATGGGTCCTTCACGGGACGCAGATGTCCCAACACACATAATTCGAAAACGTTCTTTTTCGGGAAAAACCTCCCCGGTGGTGCGGTTATCGATTGGTAGATTACCCACGCTTTCTCACGTAGATGCTCTGAAAGTTCCTGAATACCTGCGGGTTGCAACAGAATGAAACGATCCGCCATCTCCAGAGATTCTTGGGCCGACGCGTTCGTATGGATATCGCCATAGAGGTCCGTCCCGGTTAGGGCAAGGATGAGGGGCAGCTCTGGGTATTCGTGACGAAAACGCGCAATAGCAGCGTGGCTACGACGTGCGTGGAGCGCTATCAGTAGGTCACATCGCTCTCCCTGATATGCCTCCGCGATAATGACACGGTGACCCAGTTCTCGTAAGATACGAGCCCACCGAAGGGCTGTTACACGGTTACCCTTCCGGGAGTATGTTGGGGCGGGAGTAATTAGGCAGATTTTCATCATTTATATAAAAACAAGATAGTTTGGTTCGACAAACGATTTCACATTCCCGACAATCTGTGCTTCTGTCACACCGCCATTGTGTAAAGCCTCCAATAGCGACTCGCTTTGAGAGGCAGGTAGGGACATCAGCAATCCACCGCTGGTCTGCGGATCGACGAAGATTTCCTCATGCCACCCAGGGAGTGATTTCTCAAAATGTGCGGAATCTTCAATCAATGCTCGATTGGCAGCGTTGACGCCCGTCCGCATCCCTTTTTGATACATTTCCAGTGCCTCACGCATAATCGGCACATCGTCGGTGCAAATTTCTAAAGTTACACCTGACCCTTCTGCCATTTCCAAGGCATGACCTCCTAATCCGAATCCGGTGATGTCCGTTACCGCATGGATGTCAAAGTCAGCCATCACGGCTGCTGCCTGCTGGTTAAGCGTCGTGATAGTCTGTATACATTCATCTAATGCTTGGTCTGACACCCAATTTTTCAGATTGGCGTTAAAAATTACACCGCTGCCAATCGGTTTCGTCAAGATCAACACATCCCCCGGTTCTGCACCGACGTTTCGCCAATAATTTTCTGGGTGCACAATTCCAGTGACCGATAGCCCAAACTTGGGTTCCTCATCATCGGTTGTATGCCCCCCCGCCAAGACTGCACCGGATTCAGTGATTTTACTCAACGCACCTTCAACAATTCCGTGCAGGATTTCTGGCCCCAATTTGTCCGCTGGAAACCCTACCAAATTCAGACAGGTCACAGGCTTGCCACCCATTGCATAAATATCGCTGATTGAATTGGCTGCAGCGATTTGGCCGAACAGATACGGGTCATCCACCGGCGGTGTGATAAAGTCGGCGGTCGTAACCAGCGCCATCTCGTCATTGAGGCGGTAAATGCCGGCGTCGTCGCTAGTTTCAAATCCAACGAGCAGATTCGGGTCATTTTTCTTCGGCAGCTTTGCCAGAAGTTCTCCCAGTCCAACTGGACTGACCTTCGCCGCTCACCCACACGTTTTTGCCAAACTTGTGAGAGTATGTTTTCGTGACAACTTATTTAGGTTCATCCTATCGCTCCCAACCTTTCAAACCTTTTATAAAGACACCAGAAACCGAGTTCTTGTCAAAGACTCGGTTTCTCTAATTTCGTAGAACGCGATTCTGCCCTCGTGGATTCAAGTCCCCATAGCAGCTTTTGCTTGCGCCAACGCTTCGGATTCCGCATCCGCTCGGGTCGCGGCTGTAGATCGAGCAATAACGGCACCGGGGCTCACATTGTCTACAGTACAGATATACGCATCGCCGAGTTGGTAAGATCTAATCCGAATTGTCCATTTCCCAATAGATTCATTTCGGGTTTGATGATTTTTAGGGGTTTGCGCCATATTTTTCCTCCTTTAAAAACTCCAATCGAACTTGTATTCATGTCTTTCAATTTGAGTGCCGACTTCTTCACCTTTTAGCTTTAGTTTGACGATTTCTTCAGTTTTGACATAGACAGGCATCAGCGTTTGTACATCTGTAACAAGCTCTACGATTAATGATTTTTCTCCCTGATCGACCAGATCCACCGGAACTTCATCGGGGTTGCGCCCCATTCTGGTTGCAGCTTCGCGTAAAGCCGCTATGGCTGCTTTTAATAGGGCTTCCCCTCCAATAGCCGCCTCTAATTTTAGGTGAGTTTTTCCAGGGTAATTCAAGCTTTCACCCAAATTCTTAATAGTTACAGATTGAGCAACCGTCACTCCGAGAAAGGTAGACTCTTGTTCACCATCCCGCGCCTCGCCTGCGGCCACGTCGAGACCAATCCAATACCCGACCCATTGTTGCCGCAAACTCTGGTGACTTGAGAGCCTTGGTAATTTGGGCTCTTACCGCTTCATCTTCCTCTAGTTGTAATAATTCTTCAACAGCTTCCTCCATTCCCATAACTTCAAGGAGATTTCCCGCTCTGTCTATTTTGAAACTTGGAATTAGCTTTGTCATTGCCAAGACTGGGGCTAAATGCTTTCGCATAACGGCTGATTCTAGATCAAACCCTTCAAATTCAAGAAATTCAAAGTCGGTGAACCCAATCTTTGCACCACCATTTGGCATCCTAGATATTTTCAGGACATATCGAGTCTTCGCTGTTTTGCCTTTCTTGAACGCGGTATCGGTAACCTGCACCCGACCCGGTATTGGCCAATCAAACTTAAAAGCCTCCGCTGCCCTTGTTGTGATGGGGGTAAACAGAATAGCCAAAAACAAAAGAAAAGCGAATGCGCTCGCTGCAACCAAACGACTTCTCATGATTACGTTCTCCTTATATATCCTTTGCACTGCAAAAAATTGTACTTTCTTGGTAGGTCAGACAAGTAAAACGTGTTCGATACTCGGACGAACACTGCCAGCTTGTTCCGTGTCTTGATGGGACGAGCTAGCAGCACGTTCTACTGGATGCATCTGCTTACGCATCAAAAAGCGCAATTTTCCCCGATGCTAGATATAGCTTGTCTGTTTTCCCCAGTTTAGCCCCATACCTTTCTAGCAGTCTCAACAATCACCGATAGCTTACGTCTCTGATCTTCCGCTGTAATGCGATTGCCAACGACCGAAGTTGAAAAGCCACATTGCGGGCTCAGCGCAAGTTGTTCTAGCGGCACAAATTGGCTGGCTTCCTTGATGCGCACGGTGAGTGTTTCCGGCGTTTCCCGGCGCGACGTTTTCGTCGTGACCAACCCCAAAACGACAATTTTGTCATCGGGAATGACCTTCAACGGCTCAAATGAACCGGAGCGTTCATCGTCGTATTCGAGCAGCAGACGCTGGGCACGGATGCCATCGAAGATCGGCTTGGCAATTAGGTCATAACCCCCTTCGACCAACCACCGGCTGCCCTGATTACCGCGTCAGAGATGAAAGCCAAAAGTTACCTCTGGAAAATCGCCAATTACCGCGTTATCCATCTCAATGCCTCGGTCAAGCCACTGATCAAGACGCCAACCTTGCTCTTCGTAGAGGATTCGAGTCTTGGGATTGAGCAGCAACGGATAGTGGGGCGCGTCAAGTTGAATATAGGTTGCACCCAATCGGACCAACTCGGCAATCTCGTCCCGCATAATGTCAACGACATCCGTAAGAAAACTATCGAGCGTGGGATACGCGGACAGAGAGTGTTCTGCCGACCAGAAATTTATCCACAGACTGGGACTGGGCAACGTAATCTTCGGTATGCAAGTCGTCCGCGCTCGTAGGTAGGTGAACTCCTCCACTGAGAGGTGACGCTTGCGGGTGAGTTTGCTTACAACGCCCAGGTTCTTGGGACGTTCTAGACTTAAGTTCCCTGCAGCTCCGTCGCCGCGCCAATCACCCCAAAGGAAGGCATTGAGGTCATATTCGCCAAAACCTGCGACCGCTTCCGTCATTTGGCTCTGGAAGGATAGCCGGCGCATTTCGCCATCGGTAACAACCTGCAAGCCCACCGTCTCCTGAAGCGCAACAGCTTTGTCGACCGCTTGATCCTCGATGGCTTTGAACGCCGCTTGCGTCATCTTGCCCGTCGCAACCTCACTTCTTGCTTTGAGCAGTTCAGGCGGACGAAGCAAACTTCCGACGACATCGGTATGTGCCGCGATCATGGGCATTCCTCGCAATAATGGTCGGGTTCAGGTCGCACGGTTCCCGATGCCAGTGCTGTTTTATGCGCCCTCGGCAAGTTTAATACCGATCTCATCCTGACTCAGCTTTTCCCGATGGGTTGGAAGGTCAATCCCATACAGACGGGCAGCGTTTTCACCTAAGACCTTGCGTTTGGCTTCTAGCGTAAGGTCAACCCCATATTCTTCTTTGATATCGTCGGGCAACTCAAGTGCTATAAATTTCTCAATCAACCACTTGGGCGTCCAGATCGCATAGTCGCTGCCGAAAATCATCTTATCCTCGCCTAACCAAAACAGTAGGTTAGCAACTATCTCGGCGAAATATTTCGGACGTGAATGGATGAACGCCATAGCTACCGACATGCCGGCATAGACGTTCTTTTCCTGCGTGGCAATCCAGCAGAAATCGTCTAACCGTGGCAGCCCAATATGCTCAATGATAAAATTGAGATTGGGGAAGTCGGTTGCGGCATAATCCACATCGGCAACATCAAAGGCATCACGATTGAGAGGATAAACCGTTGGTCCCTTGTGGACGTGGATGTTTTTAACCCCAAGTTCGCCAGCGAGCTCAAAATACTTGTAAGCCCATGGATCATTCAGCCGCCAGCCTTTCGAGCCGTTCCGCCATTCGGCGGTGTAGAGCTTGAGCCCCTGAATCGGGTAATCCTCCACCATCTGTCGGAACGCATCCAGTCCCGCCTCCTCCGCTCTGGGGTCGAAGGAACCGCAGAGAATGAAACGATCGGGGTACTTTGCTTTGATCGCGTTGTTCTGTTGGTGGGTGTTAAATCCATTTTTGTAAAACTCGTAAAGATACGTTGAGTTGAGGATGGCAATATCGACGTATCCCTCCGAGAAGAGATCGTTGATTAACGTCTCTTCACCGTATTTGCAATATTTTTCAAAGGACCAGACATATTCCTCCGGACTGAGGGCGGTATGGAAATCATAGAAACATCGGATCCAGCCTTCGCCATACTCGTTGCGCCAGTTTTCTGGGTTGGCATCCCAAAAGTGCATATGCCCGTCAACAACAAAAATCTCGTGCCCATTTTCTTTATACATTGTGAGGCTCCTTGTATACTTAACGGCATCTATGACTTACGAAACCTTTGAAAGGTTGGCTTAGTTTTTGCCTTTCCGTGCTGCCAACACAGCGGTACAGAATGATCCGTTGGCTTGCAGTGCGACGCGCACGGTGCGCGCCCGTATAAGATACTCCTCTAACTGTTCGGCAGTTACCTCCCTACCGCGCAGATCGATTATCAAAGGCGCGGTGCGCGAGCAATCAAGGTCCATTTCCGCTCGACGTTGGAAGTATCGACGAGCGACTTCAGCCGCTCCGATATTACAAATCTGACGGTTGCTACGTTGGATCCGACAAGATTCGTCCTCAAAAGAGACATCACCAATGCGTCGGGTAGCAATTTCCTCAAATGATAGACCCGCATTTTTCAAATTCTGCAACAGGCGTTCTTGACGTCTGATATACCCTTTGCGAAGAAAAAGATCGCTGAGTTGACACAGATTTTCAGATGCCTCATCCGGAAAAGCCTCCAAGAAGGATTTGCCAGCGTTCACACTCGCCTCGATTTCCCCCGCAGCGAAATGATCTTTCAAACGAACCGTGACATCGTGGAGCCCTCCCACCGTCAGAAGTTCACGGCGGGTATCCTCAGCCATCATGTAGGAGAAGTTGGGTGCACACCAGTAGGTTGGAAGGTGTAGTTCAATTGTCAGATGACCGCTTTCAACTTCAATTGACTTGACGAAGCCGAGTCCGAGGATGGGCTCATCAAGTTCGGGATCAAGCACCTTCTCCAACCGTTTGAAGATGGCTTCTCGGTCCAAGGAATCAGGAAGTGATAACCGTACATCATCGTACATTTTTCCCTCCATTTACGCCGTGCGAGACTCGTCATGACGAACCCATCAATTTATGTGTGACAAGGGACTAAGGAACAATAACTCCCCGACCCACAATTCGACGGTCTTTAAAGTCGGTGATAGCAGTGTTAATGTCGTTCAGCGAGTACTGTTGTGCGCGCATGTTGACGCGGCCCTCGGCGTTTAGCTCCATCAACTCGACCAATTCCGTGTAGTTACCAACGAGGCTGCCGACAATCGCAATTTCATTGATAATCATGTGAACAGTGGGGACTTCAATTTTGCCGCCGTAGCCGACAATGAAGTGGGTCCCGCCCTGACGCAACATCTGCCAGCAGAGTTGCTCTGCGCCGAGCTCTCCTACAAAATCGATGACGGCATGAGCACCGCCTCCGGTGAGTTCTTTCAACTCTTCAACGACATCGGAACCGCCATCAAGCACATGGTGAGCTCCCAAATCTTTAGCCAGCTTTCGAGCAGCTTCACTCCGGTCAACGGCAATGGTCCGGGTACCGCACAACTCATGTAAACACTGAAGGGCAATGTGTCCCAAT
The DNA here is from genome assembly GCA_965222805.1 of Candidatus Poribacteria bacterium. Lineage (GTDB taxonomy): Bacteria > Poribacteria > WGA-4E > WGA-4E > PCPOR2b > PCPOR2b. The sequence continues at coordinate 6,481,153 of CBDCUX010000005.1, read as the reverse complement.
CCACCCACACCGAGGATAACACAATAACTGCCTGGGTTCAATATCTTGGCAGCTCGCTTGGCTACCCGGTAGGCAGTGATACCGGCATCTGCCATGGGTGCCACATTCACTGGCAACACATTCTCGTTAAGTTTGATTAGTGCCCGCTCGTTGGTCAGGAAATACTCAGCAAAGCCACCGTTGGTGCTCAGACCCGGAAACATGTTGTTCTCGCAGTACATATCTTCGCCCCGGCGGCAGCCAGCACAGATACCACATGACCGCAAAGGATGGCAGATAACAGCATCGCCGGGCTTCACCGATTTCACGCCAGTACCGACCTCCTCAACCCAACCCGCGTTTTCATGCCCCATGATGTAGGGCAACAACGCGCCTTCCGCATCCATCACGTCCTGCCATACCCCTTCGATGATGTGGAGATCGGTCCGGCACAAGCCTGCGGCACCGACACGAACAATCACGTCAGCGGGATCATTGATCGCTGGATCAGGTACGGTCTCAATTTTAAGATCGACGTTCATCTCTTTGTCATACGTATATAGTTGAGCGGCTTTCATGATGCCCTCCTTTCCGGACTCCGAGTATGCTTTTCAACAACACCTTTTTATAGGATAGATAAAGTGAAACCCGACATCATACCGTGTTTTAATAAAAATAAAATCCTTACGCAGTCTTATGATTTCTCCTGTACAAGTCATTGGACATATTTTTTGCTTATTGAGACAACCAAGATCCACGCTATGACTGGATCTTGTTTTTGGGATTTTCCAAAAAATGGCTTAAAATGTCTGGTAAGAAATATTATCGGATATTTCTGCCACCTTGAGCCTCAGCAGGGCGAAAGGCACATACTTATTCTCTAATTTACTTCTGCTGCCAACTTTTGATTTGTTCAAATATCTTTTTATCGACGTAATCCACTCGCCTAGTCAACACTTTACTTGAACCGATTGGAATCGTTCCTTCTAAGTAAGTTTCATATATTGCAAAACCATCACGATCTAATCCCTGTAATTCAATAAAACATTCAGTCTCATCAGATCCGTTTTGGACCTGAGCTTTAATTGCAATAGATATATCACCATCTTCGTCTTCTTCTATTTCTCTTGTCGCAATATCACTAACGGCGATCTTTCCCATTTCAGACATACTTCACCTCCTCTAATCCTGCTCATCTACTTCTAAAGAACTATCTTTCAAAGAGTGAACAGAATCATTGATTACTTCGGGACCCTCCAATTCTGCTGTTGGCTCTATACCCAATTCCACAAAACGCCGGGCTTGTGGCATAACCATTCGATCAAAGGATCCCACACTCGCATTATACGCTTCAACAGCTTTGCTAAGTGAGGCACCAATATCACGCAAGTGAGTAGAAGCGAAGGGACCTAGACGCCTGTAGAGTTCCTTCCCACAATCAGCAATTTGCTGAGCCTCATCCCCAACTTTTCTCTGTTGCCAACCCATCGCAATACATTTTAACAGCAGCACCAGCATAGAAAAAGTCGTTAAGACTATTTGTCTTTGCAAAGCATAATCAATCAGGTCATGGTCGTGTTGCACCGCAGCCGGCAAAGCAAAGTCAGGCATCGCCATTACCACAAAATCTGCTGTTTTTGACAGGTTTTGTTGATACTCCCTTCCCGCTAAAACGGTCACCTGATTTCTCACAGCTTTCGCATGATTTTCAAGAAACCGAGTGCGTTCTTCTGCATTAGTCGCATCTTCGGCATCATAATAGGCAACTAGAGACACCTTTGAATCAATGATGATTTCCCTGTCATTGGATAAACGCACAATAAAGTCAGTTCGCCCACCTGCTCCATCGGCATCTTGCGCCGTATAGTGGATATCTCTAGTAAGCCCTGACAATTCCAAAGCACGTTCAACTAGCATTTCACCCCATCTGCCACGCACGTGAGGTGCCTTCGTCAATGCAGAAGCCAATTTGCCTGTTTCAGATGTAAGCCTTGTTATTTCTCCACTCAGAGAACCTTCAGCCTGCGCTCGCGCCCTATCCAACGCATCAATTTTCTCCGAAAGCGGTTTAATCAAGTTATCAACGGAATCCACCGTCCTCGATCTCAATAACTCCCCCTGATCTGTCACTATTTCTGATGATAACACTTTGAACGCATTTAAGGAACGCTCCTCCAACGCATCAAGCTCAGCTAGTTGTTCCTCTTTGGCTTTGAGACTTGCCTCAAGTCTTGCCAACTGCTCAGTAAGTTTATTCGCATTATCGCGTAAGCCATCTCTTTCTTGGGTTACTGAATTTAATTGACTCTCTCTATCTTCGAGATTTGCATCCAAACCTGACACTTTCGCAGTAAGTTCCTGCAAACGATCTTGCGACCGAGAATACGCGCGATGCACTACACCTGCTATCACCACGGATATTAATGCAAGAACTATCAATACCATCATCAATATATCCATAGCCCCTCCCTTTATTCCTTGATAAACGCCCCTAAACCACAAGGGAGGCGTGGTGAAGTGTTCCTCCCTTGTGGCTTTTATCACTTCACGATTTGTGGTGCGTCAGGTGGTCAATGTGGTTCTGGTTCAGCTTACTGATTTCGGTTGTTATATCAGGCAAGCGTTGATTCATTTCAGATCGGACACCGCTGATTTCTTGCCGGACTTCTCCGATTTGTTGATTCACTTCCACAAATCGTTTGTCCATCCGTTGTTCGAGGCGTTCGATGGCATGAAAGAAAGTCTCACCTTGTTCTTTGAGTGCCAGACGAAAATCTTCGCCTTTCTTGTCCAGTTTCTTGTCGTTTTGCTTGGTGCGGTAGAAATACACGGCGACCTGACCGATAAATACCACGACTGCGAAAAGAACCAAAATCGTGTGGCTTGGCGACCATGCTGAAAAGTCCATTTCAATCGCCTTTCTGTGTTAAAAACGGTGTCTTTCACTCTGTATCATCAAACTCATCATCGTTTCCTGCTATCCATTGATTGAGCTTGTCTGCTAGGGGCAGCAATAACATGAGCAATACGCTCAGTCCAATAAGCGCCATCCATATAAAGGCACTTATTATTATCCCCCAAGCAGCATGTGTCATTGTAAAGTGTTCAAACAGGACAGCAATCGATACAAACGCTATCGCAGCCAAAGGCACCACCAGAACAGTTGCTCGAATATAAGTTGCTATAAGTCCCTTTTCTAATTTAGATAAAGGTAAATGGTTCACTATTTTCATTGGATTATCTCCTTATCAGAAAAGTCCGATAAGAAAACTTATCAACCGTTCCATGTTAATGAAGTTTGATATTTCTTTTTCACTCTGTAATTTTCGATGTAATCGCTAAGAAAACCTAAAGCCTCCTTTTTCACCGGGGAAAGGCGAAAACAGCATTCACCTTTGATAACCGCAATTATCAACGCTTAAAGGCCCTCAGTTCCATCATCAACCCTGTCAGTTTTGAGCTGAATAAATCCTGTCGGAAGACACATTTCAATGAGATGTACATGACTATATTTTTATGAATTCTTGGTCCGGGAATAGTGCGTTCATGTTAGCATACCCATTATCCAAATGCAAGCAAAAAGCCAGAGCGCAACAGATGCCTAACACTCCCACAGGATAGAATGTCTAAACAGGCCTCCTGCTTCAGTTAATTTTGGTGTAGGGTTTGGGAGGCAATTATGTTATACTTACGCAAGTTGCTAGTTGATAAACCACAAATTGAACGTGAGCGAAATTCCGATTTATTAGAACAACAGAAACCGATACAATAGCTAGGAATTGGAATTCCCTCTTACTAAGAACCTACCGTAGGAGGCGTACCTGCCGAATTGTGACTTTGACCGGTTACGCATATCGTATGGAACAACGATCGTTGTTCTCTACAACTCGCTAGGCTTAAACTGAGGTGATTTGCCCTGTCATACACATTGCGCTCCTCTGGAGCGCAGGAATTGACCTTATCGCCGTTGCTATAGACATATCGCTCCTCTGGAGCGAAAGGCAGAATTTCTCAATCTTAACAACAGATCGATAGACTTTCAACACTAGCAACTTGCGTTATACCTTAGTAAGATAGAAACGGATCAATCACTTCAACATTTAGGATGCTGCTACGTCCAAAGAATCAAGAATTTCGGCAGGCGTTTTCGCTACCGTTCTCCGCTCTCTCATCGAGTTGAGATAGGTCCAAAGACGATTTAGCACGCCGCCGGATTTCGGGCTTTCCGAGTTTCTGAGAACGTTATGACATTTTAAGGAGAAAAAATCAAATGAAACAGACATACCAACATATATTCCAAGCGACAGTGGTTGCTCTTGCGTTCATAACCTTACTCATCGGTTGTAGACAAGAGGTAACGCGCAAAGCGGATTGGGAAGCCAATTTCACGGATTTGCACTTCGCAGATGCCGAACGCGGATGGATCGTTGGCGAAAAGGGACTCATCATCCACACGAAGGATGGCGGAAAAACGTGGGAACGCCAAGAAGTTGGAACGGAAGGTGATTTCAAGGCAATCTATTTCGCCAATCCACGCTACGGTTGGGCGGTTGGTGACCGGGGTTTAATTGCTACCACCGATGACGGCGGACGCCACTGGCATCTCCAAGAAAGTGGCACCTTAGCGATGCTCAGGGATGTCCACTTCGCAAATTCCGATGAGGGGTGGATTGTCGGGGAGGATGCCGACGTACTATATACAAACAACGGCGGGAAAACGTGGGAACGGTATGAATATATCAGCGAATTCCCACTCAGCGGCATCTGGTTTGTTAGTAACCGCCGCGGCTGGACTGTCGGCGCAAACGATCGGATCCTCCTCACAGAGGACGGTGGGGAGACGTGGAGAGAGCAGAGTAACCGTTACGAGGGTGAACGGGACCGGATGATCAACGACAACAAGCGGGTCTTCTTCATTAGCAAAACCGAGGGCTGGCTTGTCGGGACCGATGGATCAATCTTTCACACGACAAATGGGGGTGTCGAATGGACACGGCAGGACAGCCGCATCCCACTGATTAACGGACATGTCCGAGACACCGTCAACAGTATCCATTTCATAGATAACAAACGCGGCGTAGCGGTCGCTGACATCGGTTTCATTACATTTACAGAGGATGGCGGAGACAATTGGCGATTGCTGGAAAGTGGTACTGAAAACAATCTGACAGGAATTCAATTTACCACCCCAAACGAGGCGTGGGCGGTCGGCTGGCAAGGTACAATCATGCACTCAGAGGACGGTGGGGAGACGTGGACGATAGCCAGCGGTACGACCGCCAACAACCTTGAGGAGATACAGTTTGCTGATGGGAACCGGGCAATCGCGGTCGGCGAAAAAGGTACCATCGCCATGAGTCAGGACGGTGGACAAACGTGGACTGAGGTTCAAACGGACATCTGGGACCATATCCGGAGCCTCTATTTTGTCTCAGACCTAGAGGGTTGGGCGGTCGGCGATCGCGGCATGATCGTCCACACCGCTGATGGCGGACAGAGTTGGGAAACTCAAAAAAGCGGGTGGTGGTATTCGCTTCGGGGCACCTACTTCGTCAGTCCAGAGAAAGGCTGGGTCGTTGGAGATCTCGGAACAGTCCTGCATACCGCTGACGGCGGTGAATCTTGGGTGCAGCAGACGCCGGGCGAATTTCACATGCTCAAAGAGGTGTTCTTTCTCAACGATAAGGAAGGTTGGTCGGTCGGTTGGCCCGGCATTGTCATCCATACAGCCAACGGCGGACTGACATGGACGCAACAAAAGACACCTACCTATAACGAATTATATGCAATCTACTTTATCGACAATAAGACTGGTTGGGTGACCGCGCAGTTTGGAGAAATTTTGCACACCAAAGATGGGGGAAAAACGTGGAAATTCCAACGGAGCGGCGTAGAGGCAAATCTGAATAAGATCTACTTCGCTGATGCAAATCACGGCCTCATTGTGGGAGATGGCGGCGTTATCCTGACCACTACCAACGGTGGAGCGAAATGGGAGAAGCAGGAGAGCGATACGGAGAACGATCTATACGGATTCGCCCTTTCGCCGGAAGGGATGGTCGCTGTCGGCAAAGGTGGGATTGCAATGCGTTACTCTGTTGACGCAGAAGAATTGCCACCCGAACTTCCGCCTATGGCAGAACGAACGGAAGCTACCGAAGCTATCGAGGAACCGCCAGCTGTTGAGGAGGTCACCTATCATTGGGAAATCGTCCGTCAGGCGACTTGGCAGACCGATTTCGCCGACACCTATTTTCATCCTACGACGGATGAACCAGCCACTTTACGCGGGTGGGCGGTCGGATCCGGAGGCGCAATCGCACACACGACGGATGGCGGCAAAACGTGGCTACCCCAGCACAGTGGCGTGCAGGAAGATTTACGCCGTGTTACTTTTGTGGACGAAGACCATGGATGGATTGCCGGAAGCGGTGTGCTGCTTCGGACAGAAAACGGTGGACAAAAGTGGCAGGTTATCAAAAAGGTTGTGCAAAATTTCCGTCGGATCGGTGCCATGCAGTTTATTAACACGAAAGAAGGTTGGCTCGGTGTCGATCAGGGACAAACACTCCATACGACGGACGGCGGCGTAACGTGGAAACTTCAGAAAACCGGGACGACGAATCAATCAATCGCAGCGTTTCATTTCATCAATAGCACCGAAGGATGGGCTGTTGTTCCCCAACGGGTCGAAGGCGGTCTGATTCTGCATACCGTCAACAGTGGCGACTACTGGGAAATTCAAGACAAGACCCATCAGCCTGCCGTCGCGGTACATTTCGCCGATGCGAAGTCCGGCTGGATTGTGGGCAGGGATGGCAAATCTGTCATCACACAGGATGGCGGTGCAACGTGGCAGCAGCTCTTCCCGGAAAACATGGTGGAAGGACTTCGCCGAATCAAGTTCCATGACCATCAGCGTGCTTGGGGAATCGACCGTAACGGCGCTATTCTGGTAACAAACGACCAAGGCGAGAGTTGGTTACCGGGCTATGTAGGGCTTGAGACGGTGGCTGAGCTAATCGCTGCGAGCGAACAGGTGGATACAGAGGGTGAAGAGGATAAGGATCAAGAACCCCAGCCAACTATCGACAACCCGCTGGACGACAATTTTACCGACATCTTTCAGAGGGATTTGAGCGAGCAGCGATCACGCACCGGACGTTTCACACCTGAAGGCGAAATTGAAGCCGATGCTGAAGATACGGCTGCAACACAAACAGACACAAGTGCCGAAAACCGAGAAAGACCGAGAGCCCGTCAACGTCGGGCACTTCGTCAATCCGGGCTGCCAATCACAAATGTGCATTTCGTCGGTGACCAACACGTGTGGGCAGTTGGTGATGCGGGGCATATTTATCATACTGAAAATGGCGGGCAAACGTGGGAACGCCAACTCGGCGAGCAACTTGATGACTTTCGCGAGATTCTGTTCTTGGACAGCAGACACGGTTGGCTTGCCGGAGATAATGGCATCCTGCTAGAAACTCGGGATGGTGGCAAGACCTGGACTCACCTGCACAGTGGAACCGAACAGAATCTTGTCGGAGTTCACTTTGCCGATGTGTCGGGGTTAAACTCCGAAGACACAACGCGATGGGGTTGGTCAATGCGGCGCGATGGCACAGTGCTGTACACAACCAACGGTGTGAGATGGTCAGCGGGCCAAACGCCAATGCGCCCAGGGCTATTTGAGGAGGATCCGCCGTTGCCATTTGCCGTAAACGATGTCGCGTTCGGCGACTTCTCCGAAGGTTGGGCGGTCGGCAGGGATGGTCAGATTATCCATAACCAAGATGGGGGACCCATCTGGACACCTCAAAGGACCTCTACAGGAAAAGACCTTGAAAGGGTCGAAATGAAATTTGCGCCGCTCGGTTGGGCAGTTGGGCATAGCGGCATTATCCAACGCACAATCAATGGCGGCGGATATTGGAAACATCACGAAACCGATACCGGTTATAACCTGTATGGTGTTTCGTTCATCACAAAGCGGAAGGGTTGGGCGGTGGGCGATTACGGCATCATCCTTCGCACAACTGGAGGCGGATTTAAGTGGGAAGCCTTGTCGAGCGGTGTTACCAAAGTGCTCCACGGTATCCTCGCGTTATCGGAGCAGGAGATCTACGCCGTTGGTGCCTCCGGCACAATTCTCCGCTCAATGGATGGTGGCACGACATGGGAACAAGAACATACGGATATCTCCAACAACCTGCATACCATCGTCCGCTCCCCAAACGATGACACGCTATGGGTGGTTGGTCAGTGGGGTGTTGTCCTGCGGCGGAAGGGCGATTCCGAGAAGATGTCAATGCGGTAACGCAATCCGCAAGTTGGGCATGGCGCGTCTACAAGCAGCAGTTCAACGACAAAACTGCTCATAAAATTGAACAATTACTTTAATTTGAGAGTCTTTCAGAATGCAATCAAAATCTAAGTCAAGCAAAGCCCTCGTTGTTTCCTTTACCCTACACCTCATCGCCGGCGTCATCGGTTTTTTCTTCTGGTCCGGAGAACAATTTGTCGCGAATCAAGACTCTATCAACGCAGTGCTAATGAAGGTTGAAGAACCCAAGACGAAACGGATGAATCGCCCTAAACGACCTCTACAGAGACAGAAAACAAATGTGCAGACCAACCAACCGGCACTGAAGATTTTGACAAGCAACGCGCCCGCCACAGATCGAGGAGTCGTTTCAGCAGCGGAGCCGACGCAGTTTACCCTGGGTCCATTGAATCTGAGCGATAATGTGGGATTGTCGACAGACAGCGTCACGCCGCAAGCAATGCCGCAAATGGAACGGGTGATCACGCGACCTGTCAAAAAAGTCGATTCACAGGCGCGTCCCAAAAGTCGACTAGTCAGGTTTATCGAAAGGCAGGAGGGACCACAGCGGATTATCTATTGCATCGATCTCTCGTCAAGCATGATCGGCTTGGCGCCGCGGAAGCTGAAGCGAATCCTCTCCATCATGTCGAATTCGTTGGAATTTCTCGAACCGCACGATGAATTCAATGTCTGCACCTTTAGCGAAGAGGTCCACTTCTACCAGCCCGACTTCCTCCCTGTTAGTGATGTAAATATTGCTGATACCATTAACTATCTTGAGGGCGCAAAGCCTGTAAAGAGTTCACGCTATTCAGACAGAGATATGCTTGAAGCATTACAAGAGGCGCATAACAGGGCACCTACAATTGTGGTGCTGTTTAGCGATGGTATTCTGACTTCAGGCATTCCCAACCTTCAAACTATCGCGCAACACACAACGACGGACACCCAAATCTTCACTATGGCGATTGATATGGCGGAAGATTTTCCCGGTGCTGTGTTGCTAGGTATGTTAGCCACCCATAGCGAAGGTGAATTCTGGCTCGTTGGGCGTTAGTATTACGCATCTTTCTTAGAATGGAGAAACCATCATGAGTGCAAAGAAAAAAGCGCGCTTGGGGTTTATTGGCGCAGGGTGGTGGGCGACCAGCAATCATATGCCTGTTTTTGCGGCACGCGAGGATGTTGAGTTGGTAGGTGTCTGCCGTCTGGGGACTGAAGAATTACGGCAGGTGCAGGAAGCTTTCGGGTTTGCGTATGCCACTGAAGTCTATCACGACCTGCTTGATAAGTGTGAACTGGATGGTGTGATTGTAGCTTCACCCCACACACTCCACTACGATCACGCCCGCGCCGCTCTCGAAAAGGGGTTGCACGTTATGTGCGAAAAACCCCTAACCACCCGTGCCGAACATGCACGAGAATTGGTACGGTTGGCACAAGAAAAAGGTGTCCAACTACTGGTGCCCTACGGCTGGCATCACAAGCCGTTCATCCAACATGCCAAGCGGCTCATGGACGACGGTGGAATCGGCGCGATAGAGTATGTGCTGTGTCATATGGCTTCACCGATTCGTGGGCTACTCAGTGGTGAGGGAATGGACGTTGCCGAAGTGAGCGGACAGTCCGAGGGGACAATGTTCAGTCCAGATCCGGCAACATGGGCGGATCCCCAAGTCGCGGGAGGGGGTTATGGGCATGGACAGATTTCGCATTCAGCGGGATTGATGTTCTGGTTGTCGGGTTTACGTGCAGAGACTGTCTTCAGCATGATGACGGCACCGGGGGCGCAGGTGGATTTGTATGATGCGATTACAACCCGTTTCACAACTGGTGCGATTGGCACGGTCAGCGGTACAGGTACGGTGCCGACGCATCGACCATTTCAGGTAGACATCCGTTTCTTTGGCACTGAAGGGATGCTTCTCCTAGATGCCGAACGCGCTCGCATGGAACTGCGCCGGCACAACGGAGTTGACGAAGTTGCCGACGTCGCGCCAGATGGGGGTGCCTATGAGTGCAACGGTCCTCCCAATAACTTCGTGGACCTGATTCTCGAAATGACGGATGTGAATTGGTCGCCGGGGGAAGCGGCTATGCGAGGGGTAGAGCTACTCGACGCAGCCTATCGCTCTGCAGCATCTAGCGTGGCAGAGACGGTATAATCCAAGTTGCTATCTGTGGACAAACGGTTTTCTCGTTCTCCCGTCTTCCCATTATCCTACGAGTCCTTTAGTGCGAAGCGCGGGGCTGTCTAGAACCTCTGGATTTACTACCGATTCGGGCATCTGTCCCGTCAACACCCTTGCGACCTCTGACGCTGCGGTTTTCTGGGCATCGTATGTTGACTCTTCCGAGAGGAACGCAACGTGCGGTGTTAGAATGACGTTTTCCAGCTTGAGTAGTGGATCGTCAGGGGGCGCGGGCTCCTGTGGCAAGACATCCTGACCCGCCCCAGCAATCCAACCCTCGCTTAACGCCTTATAGAGTGCAACCGTATCAATGATACCCCCTCGCGCGGTGTTGATAAGATAGGCGTTGGGCTTCATCTGACGCAGCTCGGCTTCACCGATTAAGTTCTGCGTCTCGGGTGTCAGCGGCGTATGGATCGAGATAAAATCAGATTTTGCAAGGAGTTCAGGGAGTTCGACCTTCACCGCATCAGCCGCTTGGATAGCTTCCGATGTGAGATACTGATCAAAGACGATAACCTCCAATCCAAAGGCTTGTGCCTTCGGCGCGATTGCCTGCCCAATCCTACCAAACCCGACGACCCCTAGCGTCTGCCCGCGGATACGGCGCATCGGTGGTCCTACATCCCGATTCCAACTATTGATGTGCTTATGGAATAGCGGAATCTTTCGAGCACACGCTAGCAGCAATGCCATGGCGTGGTCGGTGACCTCATCAATGCAGTAGGCCGGGACGTTGGTAACCACGATTCCTGAAGCTGTTGCTGCATCCAGTGCCACGTTATCAAACCCGACCCCATACCGAGCGATGGCTTTACACCGTTGTGCAACCGCTATGATATCGCCGGTTATCGACTGTCTATCAGTGAGTATTCCATCGGCTTGAGGGGCTAGGGTAAGTAGTTCCTCCTCTGTTTTTGTCTCGGCAACGATCAGCTCCGCGCCTATCTCCCCGAAGACCTCCCGTTCCGGCTCTATAGACCACGGGGCATCGGCTATCAAAATTTTGTATTGGAGGGACATCGTGGATTTCCTTTCCGTATACAACTCCTAATCTCAATTACACATCTAAATCCTCAATCGAGGCAGCGATAATCACAGCTGTGCCTGCTCTCGCGCATGATACGAACTCCGGACGAGCGGTCCCGATTCCACATGCCGAAACCCCATCTCCATGCCGGCTGCTTTCAGCTCTTCAAATTCGTCTGGAGTGTAATATCGCTGAATCGGCAGATGCCTTGATGTCGGCGAAAGGTACTGTCCAACTGTCAAAAGGTCACAATTCGTATCGCGAATATCCTGCATCGTTTCCAGCAATTCCGCCGTGCTCTCCCCTAACCCCACCATCAAGCCAGACTTGGTCAGTACCGTCCCATCCATCTCTTTACCGATACGCAATAGGTCTAAGGTTCGCTGGTATTTGGCTTGCGGTCGAGTTCTACGATAGAGGCGCGGCACCGTCTCTGTATTATGATTGAGGACGTCAGGCTTAGCTTCGACAATCACGGCAAGCGCGTCCCAATTCCCTTCAAGATCCGGGATTAGTACCTCAACGGTGCAGCCGGGGCTATGTCGACGGGACTCATGGATACATTCCGCGAAGATACTTGCGCCACCGTCAGGAAGCTCATCCCGATTGACGGAAGTGATTACCACATGCTTCAGCTTTAGATGGCCCACAGCTTCGCCGAGCCGACGGGGTTCATCGAAATCAACGCCCTCCGGTTTTCCCTTGGTGACCGCACAAAACATGCACCGACGGGTACAGACATCGCCCAAAATCATGAAGGTAGCGGATCGGCTTTCCCAACACTCACCGATATTTGGACACTGTGCTTCTTCACAGACGGTATGCAGCTCAAGATCGCGCATCAACCGCTTGAGTTCGGTATAATTGGGTCCCGACGGAACCCGCGCCCGAATCCACGGCGGGTGACGGCGGGTGGGAGAGTATTGAACGGATTTTTTGCCGGTCACACATGAACCACCACCGCTGTTTTCTTCATACAGCCGGAGTGATTTAATCATTTGCATCTACCTCTTTCCGATGCTACCGCCTGTTTGCCAGTCCGGTGTCTTTGAGATAGTTGTAAAGATCGCTATCTGTCGACAAAATCAGCTTGGTATTGGAGTTGATTGTATGACGATAGGTCTCCAGCGTTTGGATAAACGCGTAAAACTCCGGATCTTTGCCGTGTGATTGTGCATAAATCTGAATCGCTTGCGCGTCGGCGTCACCTTTAAGCTGTTCCGCCGTTTTGTAGGCTTCAGACTGAATGCGCTCCAACTCCTTCTGTTTCTGTCCCATGATATCTGCTGCCTCACCTTGACCTTCTGACCGGTACTTGGCGGCGATTCGATCCCGTTCCGAAATCATTCGGGCAAAGACCTGCCGACGGACTGTGTCTACATAGTTGATTCGCTTAATCCGCACATCAATTAGCTCAATTCCCCAGTCTTGGGGGGTGCTCCGTCGAGCCTTTTCAAGGATCATATTCGCAATTTTATCCCGCCCCACCGAAATGCTCTCTAGCGGTTCGCTATCATCGCTCCCTTCGTCTTGGTCCAACTCCCCCAGATTGAGATCCAGAATACGGTCTGAGTTGCGTACAACTTCGATTAGCAGCTGACCCGTCACCAAATCACGGGCAGCCGAATCGATGATATCATCTAAGCGAGATTGAGCAAGCGCTTCTGGGCTGGCACCACGGAATCTTTCGTAAAATGCAAGGGTATTTATAATGCGCCAACGTGCAGTGGTATCTAACCAGATAAACCGCTTATCCTTAGTCGTAATCTCGTTGGGAGCGCCGTCCCATTCGAGGATCCGTTTCTCCATACGCTGGACTTTCTGGATGAACGGCGTCTTTATCTTCAACCCGGCTTCATTCGTTGTTTTGATGGCCTCACCGAATTGGGTAATCACCACCTGTTCACCTTCACGAACCGTGTAGAGTACATTTGAGACTAAGGGAATAGCGATGATGAGAACAACGATTATCGATATCAGTGTTTTGGAATTCATCGTGGATATCCTTTCGTGAGATGAATAGTGCTATCTATCAAGTTGTAAAATTGGAAGCGGGGCACTCGAGTCACCGTCAATGACATAGATTTCTTTGACTTTGGGCAGCACCGCGTTCATCGCTTCTAGATAGAGCCTGCGACGGGTCACCGCCTTGGCATTTTGATACTCTTGTCGGATCGCGTTGAACCGATCGGCATCTCCTCTGGCTTCGTTGACGCGCTTGAGTGCGTATCCCTCTGCCTCTAGAATCTGTTGCCGCGCAACACCTTTAGCTTTCGGGACCGATTCGTTATAATCCGTCCGCGCTTCATTAATTAGCTTCTCCTTCTCCTGCTTTGCCTCATTGACAGCATTGAAAGAGGGCTTCACTGTCTCTGGAGGATTTACATCTTGCAGGGTAACGTTCACAAGGAGTAAACCGGTGTTATACAGATCGAGTAACTCTTGAAGACGTTGCTTCACTTCGGCGGCGATCTCGATACGCCCAACGGTTAGCACCTCTGTGACAGTCCGGTCACCGACGACAGTCCGCATAACCGCTTCAGAGAGATCGCGCAAGGAGCGAGTCGCATCACGGATGTTAAATAGGAACTTCCGTGGCTCACTGATCTGATATTGAGCTACCCATTCAACATCAGCAATATTAAGATCCCCGGTCAACAGGAGTGATTCATCAGAATAATCTCTCGGATCATATTGGGTACGAACCCCTGCGCGCAGCGTACGAAAACCAAATTCCTCTTTGAACACCCTTTGGACAGGAACGCCGATGACTTGGTCAATACCGAACGGTAGCTTGAAGCGCAAACCAGGTTGAGTCGTGTCGATATACTTGCCAAACCTAAGTACCACAGCCACTTCATCCGCCTCGACAGTGTACATACTGGTCAAAGCCATGGCGACAGCGAGCAAAATAACAATTACTAAAATAACCCGTTTGGGGGTAATGAGTCGAAAATACGGCTGCACCTCATCCCACGGTTGTCCTTGCATGGTAGTTAATCCTTTCTATTTGAATCTTCAGTCCTTGATTGTGGCAGCGTACTACAGTAAGAACAGCGAAATCCCAATGTTCGTGTGTCTTTCTCCGCCCCCAATCGGTTCAAGGAAATTCTGGATAACATAATCAGCGGTCATCAGTAGCCCCATTCTCTGTCCGAAAGCATCGCCCTGCAGCACAAGTTCCAAAAAACTAACGGTTCGGTTAAAATTCCGTTTTGAATCCTTGTGGTCCCGCCAAGTCAAAAATTGCGCGCCGGCACTCAATTGTAACTGAGCCGCAACCTGATGGGTCAAAGTCAAAATATAAGCGTTTCGGATCGTATCAAAGGCAGTCCGTTTATCAAACGGAAAAGTATAGCCGATGTTTCGATCACTCCGAAACGCCGGGGCGATAGTGAGGTCGTCACGAATTTGATAATCGTAGCGGATCTGGTTAATCAACGCAGTGTCAATAACCCGCTGACGGCTGTGGAACAATGTATCCCGCTGATATTTGAATTTGCTGCGAATTGTAAGGTTCTTTATATTTTGGTAATCGACAATCATTGTGAAAATGTTGCCGAGATACCTTTGGAGCACCAAATTGTCTTCGATCAGATCGCCTGTACTGCGAATCACAACATCATCAGGGATAATATCGCGAGATCGGCGAAAGGTATGACGAAAGAGGATTGTCCCAAAATGGGGAATCGACTTCGGTGCGTAAGATAGAACATTATACCATCCTTTCGCGCTCTTGTGCTGAAGAATGAGATGTTTCTCATAATATCCGGGCAGCACCGAAAGCCCTGCCACGTACGGCAGTTCCACCTTGAGGTAGCTGTGGTGCCCCGAAGAACCTTCGTCGTAATCGTAACGATAGTTCGGTTTATCGTCGTCTTCGAGGTTATCCGGCTGACCATTATTGTTGAAGTCGATCGATTCGCGGTTGAGTCCTAAGCGAAATCTCGGCGGATCCGCGAAGAACAGCAGAAAATCGTCATCCCAATCTTTGACCCGATCGCCGTCCAGATCGTCCTTTGTATTTCCCGAAATTAGAATCTCAGGCTCACGGGAATCCGCATAGGGATCGTCATCATCGTTATCATCTATGAAATTTCTTGCGGTGTAAAAGGGAGCAATTCGCGTAACTTCGGTGCGCCAAGTCACCGGACCGAAGTTACGATTCACATCAATAAACCATGCGCCGGTTGTGCGGTGCGACCGCTCACCACTGAGGAGCGGATACTGTCTCGTTTGCACATACCATGCACGTTCTGCCTCAATCGAAAATCCGAGTAGCGTCGTTTGGAGATCAAATCCCATCGTTGCTTCATCGGTTAGTTCGCCATATTCAAACCGATGCACCTTCCGATTTGATTCGTCCTTAACGTTGCCGGGCGCACTTAACTCAACCTGAAAATTCTGATTGTCCGTTGAAAGTTCCACTTGGTAATCGTTCGCAATATCAACCTCAAACCGCACACTGCTGATCGCCTGTGGACTAAAAAGGAAGAATCGATAGGTAAACGCCCCTTCGCCATCTACCCACCGTGAGTCTCCGTCCCGCATACTGTTATTTGGCAGCATCAGCACACCGGGCAGCTCCCTGCCCGCGATGATGTCGTACTCCAAGGCGTTATCGATGAAAACGCGGACGCGAAAAACCTTTGAGCCGCCCGGGTTCTCCGGCGAGGCATCGCTAAAGCGCAGGAACAATTCTGGCGGCGGGTTGGCGATTGTGACACCACGGAATGGATTGGTCGTGCGGGTGAGATCGTAGTTGGTAAAAAATCGGTTGGCATAGTTAAACCCGACTCTGGGTAAAGGCAGGGTAAACTCCGGTAAGGCTCCCAACCGGACGCCGTGGGCACCGAGATTTGCCTCCGCTCGTAAGCCCGCCATAAACCAGTCGGATCGACTCACAATATCGCTGTTCTCAATAGGTCTGACCCGGTCCCCGGATAGCGCAAAAGTGTTGTTCGTTACCCGACCCACAAACGCGGACACTCTACCCCCTGCTTTCGGCACCGTTATGTTCCAACGGGCTGCATCAAAGAGTTCCTTATTGAGCGTGAAACTCGAAAATTTGGTCGGAAAGTTACCGACTGTCAGTTGATGGAGCACATTTTCGCCCGGAATATTGAAGGTGAAGAAGTTCCGGTTGCTCGTCTTACTGCGAAATTCAGAGTCACGGCGCAGGAGCGAGTCCCCTCCCAACACACCAAAGCGCGCTTGGAGTGTATACAGCTCCTTCCCGCTCTTATCGAAGACAGGGTTCCCTAACGGATCCGTATGTTGGGCAAATGCGGGTCGCAACAGACACGCCCACGCTATCAGCAAAATCGCTGAAATGCGACAGGATTCAATGTGAGTCCGGGGCGTTTCGGTGAATGGCACTTTTGGCGTCGTCTGTTGTACCACGTTACAGCCTCCTTTCAAGACAGTATAGAATATTACAAGGAGGCGTGTCAAGAATTAAGCGGGTGCTATCAGTTCACAAATGTATGTATTGATGGGATTAGACCAAAGGTGGGATATACAAAATATAAAGGAGCACTGGGCGGGATTAAGAGGGCAAAATGATGAATAGAAAGATTGTCTGAATCACAGATTATCACGGATTAAATGATGGACACGGATTCAATTCGCCAAATCCATATCATTCGCTAAATTATGGACGATATGCTCTACCACGTCGATAAATGCCTGAGACGATACATCTCCGACGTTGCGTGTCCACACTGTAGAGAATCCGGTAACTTCCGACGCGGTATCGGTATTGTCCCGCATATTCTCCCTGCAACTTGGTGATATGTCGGACCAAAGAGTGGATTCTGGGCTAGGAGATTAATCGCCCGACTCACTCGCCGCGTCATGTTGGCGTCAAGCGCGTTGTAGTGCTTCTCTGCATCATCAGTGAGTTCTACATCAAACATCCCGTCTAACATCATCCCAGCGCTTTAGCCTTCCCGCTTTCACATCTGCTTCTGCACGTTCTAAACTCTTAGCGATTTCCGGATCACTCGCCAATTCCTGAGTCGCTTCCCACGCTTCTTTATCTTGTAGATAGTTCAGATAGTCAATGACCGCTTTCAGCTTTTCTGTCGAAAGTTGTTCTATTAGCTCAACTGCTTGATGTTGTAGAGATGTTCTTCGCATCGGATCCTCCTTTCAATTAAAACCTCATTCATTGGTATATTACAAATTAAGAGGTAGAATTTTGGTCAGGTCTCCCGTGTTTAGCGTTTCCTTAATTTTGCTTCAAGTTTCTCCACTGCTTTTATTGCTTCAGAAACTTCCTTTTTAACGACAGGGACAATACGAGCATGACTGAGAGGGTTTAGAATAATATTTCGGTACAGTTCAATCTTTTTAATGAGGCACTCTTCTACAAAGGGTGTACCATCGCGTAATGTTCCCGTTTTTATTGGTCCCCAGAAATCATCGCTTGTCAGATTTTTCGGGTTTTCACTGTACCTAACCCGGAGCCTCTTCTTTTCACAGAATTTCTTGATAGCCGCTTCAAAGGCGGTGCGAAGATAAATGACGCAAGCTTTGTAGTCGTTGGCGGCGAAATACGCTTTCGCTTTGTCAAGATACGGCTTATCTTGCACGTGAATCGGGATCTCGCATTTATCGGTTTTCTCGGAATAGAATTCAGCATATTCCCACTCTGCATCAGATGTCCGCTGTTTGACAATCTCATACCACGCCTTATCATACGTCGTCAAAAAGATTTGGTAGTCTGAAAAATACTCATCTAGGATATCAAGCACCGGCAGGCGGTTTGACATGTCCAAACCGATCAGCACATCATCTAAAGTAAGAACCTTCAGGTCGCTTTCTGGTTGAATGAGGATTGCCGAAAAATAGATGGAGATAGCAATTGCTGATAACCTTGCCTCGTTCAGGAAGCGATGATATTCAGGAATATTTCTGTCGAAGAGCTCAACCGTTAAAAAAATCTGTTGATTATCAAGTGTTCTATTTTCGCGGTTGTATTTAACCCCCGGAAAATCGAAGTTAAGGGCAACGTTGTGTCCAAACTTGCCAAGGATTTCAGATGCCTTTGGCTGCAGCTTCGCCAATCTGTTCGCTAGTTCGTTGTTGAAAATTTCTATTAGGCTTTCAAGGGTTGCAATTTGAACTGTTGCATTTCGGCGTGGAAACGGTGGTTGAATGTCAGCCCAATCGTCCTCAAGGGTCCGATTCGTCAGGGTGCTGACGGTGTTCGCCAAGAGTGTCTTAACCAACAAATTGAACACATCCACGGTGTTGCTTTCACGATACAGGTAGTGTGTCTCCAGAAGTGACTTATAGTCGAGGAAGCCCTTTGCCCTTGATCCTTCAATAATCAGTTGATCATCTGTCTCTCTAACGCTCTCCGACCATTCGTAGGTATCCTGCTTTGACCCCTGATCAGCGCGGAGGCACAGTTTGATATAGCCCGCATCTGTGATAAAGATGTTCTGATCGTTTTCAAATCTATGGGAAGGATCGTCGCCGGATTCTAGGAACAGTTTTAATGCAAAATATAGGGACGATTTTCCGCTCCCATTTTCACCGTAGACCAGTAGGTTTTTTCCCGTCTTGCGTAGGTCAATTCGGTAGGTGCCATAAAAGGCTTTGAAGTTTTTGATTTCAATCTCGGTAATTCTCACGCCTTGTCCTCAATGATACGGACCGACTTTACACTATCAAGAAAGAAAAGGTTACTTCGGACCGGATGCGTTCTTTCATATAGTCGCTCGAAGAGCTTCCGTAGTGCGGACATCTTGTCCCCCCGAATTTCTTCAAGCTGCGGCAACCGTTCATCCAACAATGGCTTGAAGAACTGTTTATCCCCGTGGTGAAGTTCTTCACGCAGATAAGACTCATAAACCAGTCCGTCAATGATCCGCTCGAAATACTTGAGCATTATGAAGTCGCGGGCGTGTGCCAAATCCTCGCTGTTCGTCGTCGGCTGCCCCTGAAGAAAAATGAGGTAATCAACGATTTTGTCAATCACTGCTTTCTGTGTTGACGTAAGATCGGGAACAGGAGTTTCTTGTATATAGCGGCTGCGCGCCCGAAGATAATCACCTGTTGATTGATTTGACACCTGCCAATAGAACCATTCGACAATCCGGGAATTGAGGAGCCCGCATAACCATGTCTCCTCAGTCGGGATAAGGTAGCCTGTATTCCCACAGTAAAAACCGTCCGTATCAACTGCGAAGGTTTGGTGGTCGTAGAGATTTGGGCAAATTAGTTTCGTTTGTGTAAAGAATTCGGCGTCGCTTTTGGAGGCTGGTAGTTCATACCATTTCTGTTTACCCGCCCTTTTGCTCAAGGAGGATCGATATTTTTCCAAGTGTTTTCGGATGGCAGGATAATGGTTTATCTCTATGCGACGGTAGGTAAAAATTAACCATGAGTCCGGTTTCACTACCTGCCAACGTCTGATGTTCCGTCCGTGCAAAAACGGCTTCAAAATCTCAGCGGAGGCAGGGTGCTCTGCAATGAGTAGATCCCGTGTAGCGCTATCTACGACAAAGGCTCCGCTCCTCCCTGTCTTGATTCCAAAAGTGGGGCGCGCTTGGACATATTGCGACAGGGGTTTGCCTGCGCTGAGAAGTTTCGCCAGCAAATTCAATTCATCGGATGATTTAGTGGTCGTAACGTCGGAACCCATAAATTTCTCCCTCTTGGGAAAACGGCTCCGCCGTCGTTGTGTCAGCATCGCAGCGATGTCTCCGGGCAACTTAACACGATTTGCCCGCTGATACGCCTCTACCTTTTTGTGGGCATTATGAAATGCAGCGACGATATCCATCTCCAAGTCTCTGGCAACGGTCAGGTCCGTTCTGGCTTTATCCCACTCTTCTAGGTGGAGCCATACCTCGCCACGATTGTAATAGGCATCACCATAATCCGGTTTCAGTTGTATTGCCGTGTCATAGTTTTCAATGGCACGGGTATAATCACCTTTGTTATAGTAAGCAGCTCCACGATTATTATAGGGCACAGCAAGTGTTGGTCTCAATTGTATCGCCTTGCTAAAATCGTGAATGGCACAGGTATAATCGTTTTTACTACAGTAAGCAACCCCACGATTATTATAGGGCTCGACAGCCTCCGGTTTCAGTTCTATCGCCTTGTTATAATCCTGAATAGCGTAGTCAACCTTGCCTTTGTTACGGTAAGCAACTCCGCGATTGCTATAGGCTTCGGCAAGCTGTGGGTCTAGCTGTATCGCCTTGTTAAGGTCTTCAAGGGCACGGTCTATTTCGCCTTTATCACGATAAGCAATCCCACGACTGTTATAAGCTTCGGCATAATTGGGTTTCAGTTTTATAGCTTTGTTAATGTCTACTATAGCGCGATCATAATCGCCTTTGTAGCAGTAAGCAATCCCTCGACTGTTATAGGCTTCGACAAGCTGTGGATTCAGTTCTATCACCTTGTTATGGTCTTCAAGGGCACGATCAACTTCGCCTTTATCTCGGTAAGCAATCCCACGACTGTTGTAAGCTTCGACAAAATCCGGGTTCAGTTCTATTGCTATGTTATAGTCTACAATAGCGCGGTCGATCTCACCTCTTTTATGGTAAGCAACCCCGCGATTGCCATAAGAACTGGCATTCCGTGGATTTAGTTTTGTTGCCTTGTCGAAGTCTACAATAGCACGATCATAATCGCTTTTATCTCGGTAGGCAACCCCGCGATTGTTATAGGCACTGACATAATCTGGGTTCAGTTCTATTGCTTTGTTAAAATCGTCAATTGCACAGTCATATTTGTTTTTATCGCAATAAGCAGCACCGCGATTGTTATAGGCCTCGGTAAGCTGCGGGTTCAGTTCTATTGCTTTGTTAAAGTCTACGATTGCACGGTCATGCTCGTCTTTATCACTGTAAACCAACCCACGGTTGTTATAGGCTTCGGCATGATCAGAATCGAGTTCTATCGCTTTGCTAAAGTCTTTGATGGCAAGACCATACTCCCTCGTGTCACGATAGACAACCCCGCGATTATTATAAGCGATAGCAAAATCACTTTTGAGTTCTATCGCTTTGCCAAGATCTTTGATAGCAGGATCATACTCACCTTCTTCATAGTAAGCCACCCCGCGATTATAATAGGCTTGGATAAAATCAGGATTGAGTTTTATCGCTTTGGTATAGTCCACGATGGCCTTATCAAACTCACCTTTGTTGGTATAAGCTACCCCGCGATTGGTATAGGTAGCGGCATTATTTGGATTGAGTGTGATCGCATGTGAGTAGGCTTCTATCGCCTTGTCTGTTTGCTCAAGGGTCAACAGAAAATTACCCTGTTGAAACACCCACTCAGGTAATGTTTCTTTTGGAACACTAGTTTGCATTTCTTCAACGGCTTCTCGAATACCAGTCACCACACTTTGCCAACCTCTGCTCTCTGGCTGCCATTCATTAATAGGCGTGCCTTTGTCTGGGAGTGCTTGGAAGTCGCTAAGTTGATGATTTTGCCAATCACAATCCTCAAGGATTATCGGGATAATCCTTATGTCGGAGCTTACCGCTTCTGCCAATTCTTTATTACAGTTTTTAGACGCAAGACTCGCAGCAGAGACAAGATAGAGAAGTATATCCGAATCGGCAAGGTGTTTGAAAATTTTTTCACGCCACTTGTCGCCCCCGATCATTTCGGCATCGTGCCAAGTCACTAGCTCATTTCGCTGCTGCATCACAGCAAGACATGTTATTAACTCATCCTTAGCTGCTGTATTTTTATGTGCGTAAGTAATGAATCCTTTTAGTGATCGGCTCATTCTCTTTCCTCTGTCTGAATCAGGATCCACTGGATTTTAGGATTCTCAGGATTTTTGAACAGATCTTTTCTTGTTTCTTTGTGTACTGCTCCACTTCCACTAGACATTCCAATCTTCCAACTGTAACCCCAACAATCCCTGTACCCGATGGAAATCGCTGTCAGAAGTTACCAGAATTGCCTCTAACGCCAAGGCGGTCGCAGCAATCCAAAGGTCACATTCATCTAATGATTTTCCTAGTTTCTGAGCCTCACGTTTTAGCCTTGCGTAGAAATCACCCGCTTCTTGTGGAATTGGGTCACATATTAACCCTGAAAACAGATTGTTGGCTTGATTTTCAAGAGATTGCCGTCTGCGTCCGATGGGCAATACTTCGATACCAAACAGGATTTCCCCACGCACAATTGGGCAGATAAAAAGGTAATCAGTAACTTGAACAGATGTGAGACGATTCTTAACTTGTGTGCGATTCGCCATCAGGTAACTGCACGTTGATGTTTCCAAGAGATATTTCATCATTGATTTTCTTGTTCGTTTGCTCCGAATGGTGAATCGAATCGCACAGGTATTTGATTTTCCTTAATCACTTGAAGCAATGCTTCCGCATCCTCCATTGTCACGTCATACGATTTTTCGACAGCTTCAATAATGCGTTGCGCCATCGGATTTTTGCCCCCCAGCTTCGGATCTAAACTCTTGGCAATTTCGGCATCGCCCGCCGATTCGTGACTCCCTTCCAGTGCCTCTTTGTCTTGCATAGTACTTACCGTCAGCATTTCAGCGATGTCTGCAGGCAATTTAACACGATTTCTTTGCTCATACGCCTCAACGTTTTCGTGGGCGTTATGAAATGAAGCGATTATATCCAACCCCAAATCTCTTGCAATAGTCAGGTCCACTCTGGCTTTATCCCATTCTTCCAGCCGTAACCACACCTCGCCGCGATTGTAATAGGCATCGGCATAATCCGGATTCAGTTCTAGTGCCTTGTCAAGGTCTCCAATGGCACAATCATAAACGCCTTTGCTATAGTAAGCAGCTCCACGATTATTATAGGGCACGGCAAGCCCTGGCTTCAGCTGTATCGCCTCGCTGAAGTCTTCAATAGCGTAATCATACTTGCCTTTGTGGCAGTAAGCAATTCCACGATTGTTGTAGGGTTCAACCCCTTCCGGTTTCAGTTTTATAGCCTCAGTATAGTCTTCAATAGCTCGGTCAACCTCGCCTTTGTTCCGGTAAGCCACTCCGCGATTGCTATAGGCTTCGGCAAAATCCGTATTCAGTTCTAGCGCCATATTAAAGTCTTCAATAGCCCGGTCAACCTCGCCTTTATCACGATAAGCAATCCCACGAGTGTTATAGGCATTGGCATAATGCGAGTTCAGTTTTATCGCTCTGTTACAGTCTACAATAGCTCGATCATACTCCCCTTTGTTGCAGTAAGCAATTCCACGACTGTTATAGGCTTCGACTAAATCCGGGTTCAGTTTTAATGCCTTGTCATGGTCTTCAATGGCACGGTCATAATCGCCTTTATCTCGGTGAGCAATTCCACGACTGTTATAGGCTTCAGCAAAATCTGGGTTCAGTTTTAATGCTTTGTCATAGTCTTCAATAGCCCGGTCAACCTCGCCTTTATTGTGGTAAACAGTCCCCCGATTACCATAGGGATCAGCACTTCGTGGATTCAGTTTTATTGCCACATTGAAGTCATCAATAGCCCGATCATAATCGTTCTCATCTCGGTACGCAATCCCGCGATTATTATAGGCCTTGGCATAATCGGGTTTGAGTTCTATCGCTTTGGTAAAATCATCGATTGCATGATCGTAATTGTGTTTATGGTAGTAAACAATACCGCGATTGTTATAGGCTTCGACAGGCTGTGGATTCAGTTGTATCGCCATGTTGTAGTCTTGAATAGCACGATCGTGCTCACCTTTATCACTGTAAGCATTACCACGATTATTATAGGCATTGGCATGATCGGGATGGAGCTGTATCGCTTTGTTAAAATCTTGGATGGCACGGTCATAATCGCCTTTAATGTTGTAAGCTACCCCACGATTATTATAGGCATCAGCAAGTTTGGGATTCAATTCTATCACTTTGCTAAAGGTTGCGATTGCCTTGTCCTGATCTCCGTTTTCGCTGTAAGTGATACCGCGGGTATTATGTGCCTCTGCATCGTTAGAGATCAGGCCTATCGCTTTGGTGGTATTTTGGTTAAGGCCACTTTCATAAGCGTAATCAAAACTAACGGGAACTGGGGCCATTTCTAGCATGACTTCTTCTCCTTCACTATGCGGATTTCCTTTGCGCCATAATAATCTTTCGGTGAATAGGTGTCCAAACCAAGGTTAAAAATGAACATTCCAATTATTCGGTTTGCGGATTTTCTACCGAATCCAGTGTTTCAGAAAGTAGGCCAATACGCTCTTTGAGTTTGCAAGCCAATTGATCATCTTTCTGAACTTGGGCGAGAACTATCTGCTGATAGTCATTTTTATCGTGGCATTTGAGAGCTTTCGCGATAGTTGTAAGAGCGCCGCTTTTATGCACTGGATAACGAGCAACAATAAGTCAAAGAGTAATAGATAATATATTGCAAAGCATCATTACTTTTAGATTATGGAAGATTTCGTAATACAGCCATCTTCTCTTCCGTCCGGCGGTCTACTTCTTCAATGTTAAAGTTACATCGTCCAACTCAGCTTCAAGGGCAGAAACATCAGCGTTAGGGTCGGACGCTCGGGCGGATTGGATGTGCTCAAGCAAGTAAAGCTGCTTTCGTGCTTTATCCAGATTTTGTGCTCCCAGATTTGCTAACTTGTACAATATTGGTGCCAGTTCAGGTATTGTCATTATTCCTATCCCTATTATAAAGCCAGTCCCTGACCTTACTCCCGTTTTTGCCGTTTTCCATGGATTCTCCATCCAGTATTTTCTGTCTGGATGCGCCATCCTCTCGTCAAGATATTTCAGCAAGTCACCACTTTCTTTCCAACCCGCCTCCTTAATCCAGTGTTCTACTATTTTTTGTGTTTCCGCTTTCAGCATCTTGTGTAGTTTTTCTATGCTATGTGTTTTTTCTGGCAGTTTAAATTCTGCCACTAACAGCGATTTGTACGCCAGTTCAAACGCCATCCCTGTACACACATGGGCTACGTTTAACTTGGAATGATCGGTATTGTTGTTCCTTCCTCGTCCACTTTCATGATCTAGACGCACTGCCACATTCATCCATGTACATGCCTCTGCGGGCCACATTGATGCAGCATATACGTTAGGCTGCGGTTCTCTCCCTTTTCTCATTCCTTGGTTCATTCTCTTTTTTTATCTCTCAAAAAATACTAAGAACGACCATCTTAACTTTGGGATATTGCGGCAACAAAGTTAGGGAATTCTCAAGATTCTTGGACGCATCCTTTCCTTATCCTGTTTATCCTTCAATCCCCAAAATCCTGATTCAGACAATCTCTAATCCAAACCAAGATCAAAAACCGCCCCATCCTCCTCTGACTTCTCCTCCTGAGTCTCGCCTTGACTCGGCGCGGTCCCTTCAGCCGCGGGGGTTTGCTCAAGAGCAGGCTCCAGTCTAGGCGCAATCGCACCAAGAATAGTGAGCAACACAATCAGTAGCACGGATAAACTAGTGACTGTGAGCGCGACAGGACGTTTCCACAAGGCAGCCCGCTCCTTCTTATCCAAAAAGGGAAGGAAAAGGAGTAGTATAAACCCAACGGTGGGAATGACAAAAGTGCCAACCACTTCAAGGGGACCCTCAAAATATTTGAGAAGTTGGAACAGAAACAGGAAATACCACTCCGGACGCGGGTCGTAACTGGCATCGGTCGGGTCGGCAAGTTCCTCGAGCGGCACAGGAATAAAGATTGCCATCGCAGCCAGAATGAGGAATAGGATAAGGATTGCAACCGCATCCTCAAAGAGCTGATCCGGATAAAAGGGTTTGCCTGACCGCATATCTTCGGAGGTATTTTTGGGGGTTCCCGCTGAACCGTAATAGCGCACGAAAAACAGATGGACGCCGACCAGCCCAAAAGCGAGCCACGGCAGCCAGATTGTATGCAAGGCATAAAACCGAGTGAGGGTGACCGCACCGATCTCCTCGCCACCCCGGAGAACCTTCCCGACAAAGTCCCCTAGCACAGGGGCGGTGCCCGCGATTTTAACACCGACCACGGTTGCCCAATACGCCTTCTGATCCCACGGCAGTAGGTAGCCTGTGAAACCGAATCCCAGCACGATCAGGAGCATAAAGACCCCGGTCACCCATGTCAATTCTCTTGGTGGTTTATAGGAGGCGTAAACCACAACACGCAGCAGATGCAAAAACACGACAATCACCATCGCACTAGCACCCCAATGGTGCAAGCCGCGCACAAAGCCACCGAAAAGTACTTCTCCACTGATGTACTTCACCGCGTCATAAGCGTGGTCAGGCGAGGGTGAATAGTAAAACGCTAAAAATGCTCCGGTGACAGCTTGAAGAATCAGCAGAAAGGCTGCCATGCCCCCCAAAGAGAAGAGCCAGTTGATATGCTTCGGCAGCGGTTTTTTAAGGTGATTTTCCACATCTTTGAAAGGCAGTCGATCTGCCAAAAATGCACCTATTCGATTTTTCATCGGTGTGATTCCTCCTTGAAAATGCGCTTGGTTGAACTATCGTTGACCCTTGTGTAAATTATACAACCGGAGTCGGCAAAACTCAACATCAAAACCAACCCGTCACGCTACACAAGCAATTCATAAAACAGATCGAGAACCAGTAGATGGTAGCCTCCTTTGTATTGACAACCTCTGAAAGCTGTCATAAAATGCGTACAAGTCCCGGGCTGGTTCAAAATCCTATTGACGATTCTTTGACCGTTCAAACCAAACTCACGGTAGAAGAACCATCCCCAAATTCTAATTCATTATCATCACGGAGGTATTATTGTGCCAGCTAAAAAGATCGTGTGTCTCGGCGGTGGAAGTCTATATTTCCGCCGTGCAATACCAGATTTGCTGTTGAGCCAAGATTTGGGTGGTTCGGAGCTCGTTCTCTATGACATCGACAAAGAAAAGGTCGAAAGAATGGCGGCAATGGGGAGGCGTTTAGCCGAAGTTGCAGGAACGGGATTTAAAATTCGTTCGACGATTGACCTTGCAGATGCCGTTGACGGCGTAGATTTCGCTATATCTTCGATCGGCGGAAGTGGGGCGGAAATTACACGGAATGTATACAATTCGTATTTCCACAACGCTGATATCCGCATCCCAGAGAAATACGGTATTTCTCAAGTTATCGGTGACACCTGCGGACCCGCGGGGATGATGATGGCACTGCGGTCAATTCCCGCCTATATCAGCATTTGCCGAGAGATGGAGAAGCGCTGCCCCAAGGTTATCATGTTTAACCATTCAAATCCCATGGCAACGCTATTACGTGCAATGCACAAGCATACCGATGTAAACGTCATCGGCATCTGCCACGGGGTGCAAGCGGGAATCGCGTATGCGGCAGAGATCCTGGGTGTTCCGCCGACGGAGTTGGATTGCATGTGGGTCGGCACTAACCATTACTTCTGGTTCACCCGCGTCCTGCACAAGGGAGAAGATCTGCATCCAGAATTGATGCGGCGTGTGGCCCAACGCCAAGCACCGAAAGGACGAGTCCTCAGTGCAAGGTTATCCCAAATTTATGGGCATCACATCGTTTATCCGTCTGACGATCACATTATAGAATTTTACCCGTTTTTGACGCAGGTGCATGGGGGACCGAAGAATTTACCTTATGGTATGTACGAGAGCCTTCTGGGACACGGCTACGAAACTGGAAAACCGACCGCGGGACCTGCCCCGCCGGAAATCCGTGCAGAATTCTTCAAGGAGTATCAGGCACTTCTGGACGAAACCCAACTTCCCGACATGCAGGACAACTCGATCACCGGCGAAGGCATTGCAAGCCTCATCAGTGCCATCGCGAATGGTCGTCGAGAAATTTACATTGTCAACGTCGCCAACCAAGGCGCAATCACCAACCTTCCCGCCACGGCTGAAGTTGAGTTGGAGGGCGTAACCGATTCTGGGGGTGTACGAGCGATACAAATGGGTGAAGTGCCGCCGGTGCTCAAAGGTATTCTGGAGAAACGATTCGTATGGCACGAATTGGTCGCCGATGCCGCAGTCAAGGGAGATCGCAACCTCGCGCTTCAGGCACTGCTGATCGATGAAATGGCAATTCTGCCCGATAAAGCGGAAGCGATGCTTGATGAGTTGCTCCTCGCGTCAAAAGAATTGCTTCCTGGGTTTTTTTCTAGGGCGCACTGACATTCCGAAAGCTGTAGGGAACAACGATCGTTGTTCCCTACGAAAGTTTCCACTAAGACGTAGAACCGATTAAGCCAAATCCACTTGATTCGACCTCAAAAAACGTGCTATAATCCGCCGTTGAAAGCATTCCTAGCGAGAGATGAGAGGCTAAACCAAAATGAAAATCACAGAAATAGAAACCATTGCGTTGACAGATCCGGGCAAAGCGGACGAAACCCTAGTGCGGGTGCATACCGATGAGGGTATCACCGGGATTGGGCAGGCGGAATCGCCGTCACTGGTGATTGATGCGATCATCCGCGCCGATGGGGGCTTACAGGGGCTGCTGCGCGGCGAGGATCCGCTGCAAGTTGAACGGCTCTGGCAGAAGATGTACTCCGCTACCGGCTTATTCGGGAGGCGTGGCGTCACCATCGCAGCCATCGGAGCGGTGGAGACCGCGCTCTGGGATATTGCGGGCAAAGCGCTCGGCAAGCCGGTCTGCGAGCTGATCTGGCACGCCTGCTGCACTGTGCGGGAAGCCGGCGAAATCAAACAGAAGGTGATGCCTTACGCGACTGTCTACCTACCGGGTGAGGATGTAGAAGAGATTGTCGAGCGTTTTACGCTGGCGAAGGAACGGAACTTCCACGCAATGAAACTGGAGGAGTGGCCCGGCGGTTTCGGGCATGTAAGTGTACAGCGGGATGCTGAGATTGTGGGAGCTGTCCGCGAGACCATCGGTGAGGACAGAGACATCCTGATTGATGTGCAGAACTGCTGGTACGAGGTCGGACAAGCCATTGCCTCGATCCGTGCGATTGAGGAATATCGCCCGTTTTTCATCGAAGCACCCCTTCCAGCGGACAATCTCGCCGGTTATGCCCGGTTGGCAGATGCGGTAGATACTCGAATTGCGGTAGGCGACTGGGGTTTCACCACACGGTTTGAGTTTGAGGATATTATGGAGAAAGGACGGGTAGATGTGGTCCAACCCAGCTCGGTCCGCTCAGGCGGAATTCGAGAGATAGCGCGGATCGCCGAAGCCGCCTATCGTAGGGGGTTGATTTGTGTGCCACATGCGTGGTGTCATCTCGTCGGAGTGGCAGCAGAAATCCACCTCGCTGCGGTGCTACCAAATATGCCGTATTTCGAGACACCTATTGCATTTCCGGACTCGCCAATCATCTCCGAACTGCTGATGCCTACGGTAGAGGTTGATGCAGACGGATTTATCCAAGTGCCCGACCGTCCGGGATTGGGGTTTGAGTTGAATGAAGATGTGGCAAAACACTTCCGGGTTGCGCCTCATTAAGGAGATTCGGTAACCCGTTGACAGACACAGAGAGATAACGCAATGCCAGAGAAAACAGTAGACCTGAGAAGCGATACCGTCACCTTGCCCACGCAAGAGATGAAGAAAGCCATGATGGATGCAGCCCTAGGAGATGACGGCTACGGCGAGGATACCACCGTCAATAGGCTCCAAGAACTGGCTGCAGAAAAACTCGGAATGGAAGCCGGGCTTTATGTTCCTAGCGGAACCATGGGTAACGCCTGTGCGTTATTCGCGCATACCCGTTCGGGAGACGATGTCTTTTTCGAGGAACGCGCCCATCTGTTCGCCGGAGCGCGAGGCGAATTTGCGGTTCTCAATGGGGTAAGACCACACCCGATGCAGGCGGAATTCGGGGTGATTCAACCCCAACAGTTGGACGAGGTCATCGATTCGGAAGATGTTTCTCAGCCGAGATTGCTGTGCATTGAGAACACGCACAACGGAAGCGGCGGATCGGCGTGGGCACCCGCAGAGGTAGAAACGGTTTCCAAAGCAGCGAGAGCACACGGATTGAAAATCCACATGGACGGTGCTCGGCTTTTTAATGCGGTTATGGCACACGGGGTAGATGTGAAGGATTACACCCGGCACATTGACTCGGCGATGTTCTGCGTATCAAAAGGCCTGAGTGCGCCGGTGGGATCGTTACTGTGTGGCAGCCGGTCATTCATCGGCGATGCCGATTCTGTGCGTAAACGCTTAGGCGGCGGTATGCGGCAAGCCGGTATCATCGCGGCAGCGGGGGTTGTTGCGCTGGAGAAGATGGTGGATCGGTTAGCGGACGACCATGAAACTGCCCATCTGCTCTGTTTGGGGCTGGAGGAAATCGAAGGTATAAGGATTCAACGACCTCCCACGCCTACCAACTTCGCCATGGTGAACGTCGAGGGATTGGGATGGCACTCTGAATCGCTCATTGAGAAATGGAAAGCTTGCGGTATCCTCGCTAATCCACGTCCCCCTGCCGGTGCGCGCCTGGTTGTCCATCGGCACATCACACGCGAAGATGTAACGTATGTGGTGGATGCCACACGCCGGTTGGTCGAGAGGGGATAGGCTACGTCCAACAGCATGAATAGAGCAGCACCCACCTATCTCCATATCCTGCGCGACTTCAACCGTGACGTGCGCCTGTATCTCCTCACTACGATGTTAATCGGGCTCACTGTTGATGGCGGTGTCTACACCGTTTTATTTAACCTATACCTGCTGCGTCTAGGATATGGACCCGAATTTGTCGGCTTGGTCAACGGGGCTGGGATGCTGGTCTTTGCCCTCATTTGCCTGCCCGCCGGAACGCTCGGTGGACGTTGGGGCAATCGTCGTATGATGATTGTCGGGTTGAGCCTGCTCGTGATAGGTTGCGGGTTGTTACCCTTCGCTGAATTACGCACAGGGAACTGGCAGGCTGGGTGGTTGTTTATAACTTGGTGCTTCGCCTTCATCGGCTTTGCTATGTACTTTGTCAACACCGCTCCGTTTGCGATGAAGGTCACTCATCAGAGTGAACGCAACCACGTTTTTTCAGTGCAAGCGGCACTTTGGTCGTTGGCTGGATTTGCCGGGAGTTTGGTCGGTGGTTTCCTGCCAAGTATCTTTGCCATATATCTTAGCGTTTCGCTCGACCAAGCCGCACCTTACCGATACTCGTTGTTGGCTGCGAGTCTGTTATTGATCCCGTCAGTTATAGCAATCGTAGCGACCCGCGAAGGTCATGCCCAACCCACAAAAGAAAGGCAAGCTAAAGAGGAGGCGTCCCCCGTCCGATTGATCGCATTCTTGACGTTGATTCGGCTCCTCGTGGTAACCGGCGTGGGCACGCTCTTTACCTTCTTTAACGTCTATATGGATGCCGGCTTGCACATCTCTACGGTTCACATCGGTGTGCTATCTGCCATCGGCAGACTACTCTCCATTCCGACAGCGTTGATTGTACCTCTGCTAACGAAACGGTGGGGCAACGGTCGCACTGCCGCGTGGGCGTCGCTGGGAACAGCGATCGGCATGTTGCCGCTGATCCTTTTCTCTCACTGGAGTGCCGCCGGACTCGGTTTCATTGGGGTACTTGCCCTAACTTCGATCCGGTATCCGGCCTTTCTGGTCTACACAATGGAGGTGGTGTCGCCAGCTCGGCGAGGAACGATGTCCGGCGCCGGTGAGATGGCATCGGGGCTAAGTTTCTCAGCCATGGCACTGGGAGGCGGTTACATCATCAAGTCACTCGGCTATCGCAGTTTTTTCCTGACGGGTGCGAGCCTGACCGTCATTGGTACGCTCAGTTTTTTGATACACCTCCACACAAGACAGCGGTAATGCACCGTTGGTATTATTCGCCAACGGCCTGATACATCTCCTGTATTACTCCGTGGAGGTCCGGCGCATTAGCAAGGTAGCGATTTTCTGCCTGTTCTTTGATATCTTGGGGAATACCGTGTAGGGCTTCAGCAATGGGACCAGCAATGGCACCCAGGGTATCGGCATCACCCCCTAGAGAAATGGCATTACGCACCGCATCCTGAAAACTATCCGACTCCAGCGCACATGTAATCGCCTGCGGCACCGTATCTTGGCAGATCTCATTAAAAAAGTAATCGGGGCGTATCTCGTCTACAGTCTGGATCAAATCGTAGCGGTATTCGGCGGCGATAACCTCGCGGATGGTCGTTACATTTTCGCCTTGATATGCGAGCCAGATGGCGTGCGTTGTCGCTCTCGCACCTTTGATACCTTCGGGGTGATTGTGGGTGATGGCGGTTACTTTGTCGGAGGCGGTGAGTGCTGCCTCCAAGTCGCCCCGGTGTAGGAACGCTGCTGGTGAAACGCGCATCGCTGCACCGTTTCCGTAGCTTTCGTAGGGTACAGGCGAGTTGGAATAAATCCAGTCTCCAAACATTCCGCCGTAGCCACGTCCCGGATAACGGCGACACCACTCTTGCATCGTCTCTGCGGGTGGGCGGTCGTGCATCAAAATATCAGCGACAGCGGCAGTGCAAACCGAATCATCTGTGAAATCACAGCGGTGGCTAAAAAAAGTAAAATCTTTCGTTTTGATTCGGTCCCACTCGTAGATAGACCCAACAATGTCACCGATAATTGCACCTAGCATATTCCCCCCATGTGGCATAGCGTCTGTCAGAACAATCGGGCAGATTAATCGAAAAGAAAAAAAATTGTCCACGGACTTTGCAAAAGCATAGCACAATTTGACTGCACGAGCAATCGCCAAATCAGCGACAAGTGGATTTTTTGTTTCTCCCTTTTCGAGGTTGTGGTATAATGATACACCTGTCTCGGTTTCAGCAAACATCTTAGTCTAGCATTGAGATATGAATCTCGACTGACTGGAAAGGGAGATCCAATGCAAGTCGCTTTGAATCCCGATGACATCAGGACGGTTCAAGTCGCTGACAGCATTACCAAACTCGGACCCCAATTTTGGGGAACGGTGCTTGTCGCCGGCTCCCACGGAGGCAGTTATTGCGGATATCTAGCTGCACTTGCAGGCTTGCGGGGTGTAATCTTCAATGATGCAGGAGTTGGATTGGATAACGCGGGCATCGGAGCACTCGATTACTTACAGCGGTTAGGGATGGCCGCCGCGACGGTTGCTCATACATCGGCGCGCATCGGAGACGGTGCTGACATGCTCGCACGCGGGCGAATCAGCCACTGTAACGCGATTGCCAACGTCCTCGGCTGTGCGGTGGATCAGACTTGCCGCGAAGCAGCCGACACCATGCAGCGTGGTAAGGCATTTGAAGGCGACGCACCGACCTACGAGGAAACGCGTAAGTTGCTGCGTGAGGTACCGGTGAGGGTGATCGCCTGCGACTCGGCATCACTCGTCAAGCCGGACGATGCCGACGCTGTCATCATTACGGGTTCGCACGGCGGGAGACTTGCGGGAAGACCCGGTTATGGACTTGCAGTGCAGGCGCGAGGTGCGGTGTTCAACGATGCCGGTGTCGGGAGGGATATGGCTGGGATTCAGCGTCTCGAAATTCTAGACCAGAACTCCGTTCCAGCGGTCACAGTTGACGCAATGACCGCTCGCATCGGCGATGCACTTTCCGCGTGGGAGAGCGGAATTATCTCACACATCAACACGCACGCCGCCAAACGCGGCGTCACCATCAGCATGACGGTGCCCACTTTTGTCGAATTGCTTACTCCCTAACTGGGCGCAAGGAGAACCTATGTCTTTATCTCGACAGATGAACGGCGGACAAGCTCTCGCCGAAATGCTCAAGTGCCATAACCCTGCCCCGATGTTTGGTATGGCTGGGTTTCAGCTGTTGCCCTTCTACGACGCAGTGCGCGAACTCGGGCTTAAACATACGCTTATCAACGATGAGCGGTGCGGTGTGTTCGCCGCCGACGCATGGGCACGGGTGACCGGACGACCTGGCATCTGCGACGCCACGCTCGGTCCGGGAGCCACAAACCTAGTGACCGGACTCGTTGAGTCGTTGAACGCAGGAGTGCCCCTCGTCGTCATCGTTGGTAATAGTAATCGTGCCCATTCTTGGAAAAACATGACACAGGAGGCGCGTCAGTCGGAGATCCTCGCTCCGTCGGTCAAGGCGTTGATCCGGATCGAGGATGGACTTCGCATCCCCGAACTGGTGCGACGCGCCTACGCCATCGCCACCTCTGGGCGACCTGGACCTGTCGTTCTGGATGTTCCCGAAGACGTAGCACACGGAGAATACGACTATCCGAGCGATGAGTTCTACGCCGATCCAGAAACCCTCTGTATCCCTGCCCAGCGTTCTCGTCCAGGGCGCGAAGTCGTTGACCGAGCCGCAGCACAGCTCCGCCGTTCCAAGCGACCAATTATACTTGCGGGTGGTGGTATCCATCTTTCAGGAGCTTATGAAGCACTACTCAGGTTCGCCGAAGATTTCAGCGTTCCGGTCGCTCAGACATTGAGCGGGAAGGGTGCCATTCCGTGCACGCATCCGCTGAGTGTGGGCTTGTTCGGCCGGTGGTCACGGATTGCCAACGACCTGATCGAAACCTCAGATTGCATCCTCGCCGTCGGCTGTAAGATGGGCGAGATCGCCACCAAACGCTATGCTCTGATGCCACGAGGTGTCCCGTTCCTCCATCTCGATATCGTGGCTGAGGAGATTGGACGCACAACCCCCACAGAAGTCGCACTCTGGGGGGATGCCGCCGAGGGCCTTCTCGACCTCCACGTCAGTCTATCTGACGACGCCGAGACCCTACAGGCGCAACGCGCCGCGTACCTAGCGGAAGTGGCAGAGCGGCTGACCGCTTGGCAGGCAGAGGCAGAACCGCGCTATGCCTCAGAGGAACGTCCGATTCACATGGCGCGATTGGTTCGGGAGCTTCAAGGCGTTATGCCCGACGACGGTATCCTCGTCGTTGACGGCGGATTTGCTGCCCACTGGACCGGACTGCTCTACGACTCAACCCGGGCAGGTCGCTCCTACATCGCAAATCGCGGGTTCGCTTCTATCGGTTACGGTCTGCCGGGGACTATCGGTGCACAGCTTGCGGCACCCGATTCACCGGTGGTCGGGCTTACCGGCGATGCCGGATTCAACATGATGCTTGGAGAGCTTGAGACGGCGCGACGCCTAGGTCTCGGCTTCACCCTCGCCATCGTGAACAATGCCGCCTCCGGCTACGTCAAAGCCCTGCAGCACAGTCTGTATGGCGGACGCTACCAATCGAGTGACCTGAGTGAAACCCACTATGCGAACGTGGCTCGTGAACTCGGGTGCCACGGTATCCGCGTATCAGAGCCGTCTAAACTTGGAGCAGCGTTCGTCGAAGGTATTGCTGAACGGGATATACCCACCATCATCGATGTGATTGTAACCCGAGATCCGGCAAAAATGCTGCCCGGCGTGGATAGCCGGACAGCGCCGGTGCAGAAGGGCGATAGACCCGCATAATAGGAGAGCTGACATGCAGTCGGTGGGCAAATTGCTAGTTACTTTGGTAGCTCCGGTATTCGTTCTAGTGGGACTACACTGCGGAATTGGCCTGCCGGATATTGACCAACGGACCAATCTGCTACTCCATCGCTCCATCATCACGCACAGTCCGCTCATTCCCCTTATACTGTTGCTGCTGGCATTAAGGATGGGCTTTGGATTATACGCATTTGCGATGGGCGTCAGCATCGGTTTCGCCGTCCACCACGCCTTTGATCTATTTCCAAGGGGTTGGACGGGAGCCGCGCTTATAGGCATCCCTTTCTATGGCTGGGCACCGTGGCTATTTTCGTGGATATGGATTGCGTTTAGTACCTTCGCTTGCGCGTATCTTGCAGCCCGGTTAGTGCAAGGGCAGCTGGATAGACTGTGGTATCTGCTCGGATTTATTTATATTTTTATATTGACCGCGCCAAAAGAACATGCCTGGTTCGGTCCTATCGTTGCTCTCGTAATCGCTGTTATTGTGCTAGGGCGCACAGTGCTGTTTCGACGAGCAAGGGCTGAAACTTGAGGCGATAAACGTGGTTTTTGGGAGGAAATAAAAATGACGCTCACAACAGAGAAACAGCTTGAGATGCTCCGTTCGATGCAGACCATCCGTCGCTTCGAGGAGCGTGCATCAGATGACTATCAGGCAGGTGCCATCTATGGCGTTGTGCATTGCTACATCGGTGAGGAAGCTGTTGCAGTGGGAATATGTTCAGCATTGAACAGGGACGATCAGATCATCAGCACCCACCGCGGTCACGGGCATTGCCTCGCCAAGGGTGCCGATCTGAATCGGATGATGGCTGAACTGTACGGCAGACAAGCCGGCTACTGCAAAGGCAAAGGCGGATCCATGCACATCGCCGATTTCAGCATCGGTATGTTGGGAGCCAACGGCATTGTCGCCGGCGGAATTCCTATCGTCACCGGTGCCGGTCTAGCTGCTCAACTCGAAGGAAAGGGACGTGTCGCCGTATCCTTCTTCGGGGACGGTGCCTCCAACGCGGGCCCCTTCCACGAATCCATCAACATCGCAGCAACGTGGAAGCTACCTATGCTCTACGTCTGCGAAAACAATCTCTATTCCGCCGGCACCATCGCAGCCGAAACCTTAGCCCTCAGCGATGTGGCAGCCCGCGCCGCCGGCTACGGCATTCCGGGGGTGGTCATTGACGGCAACGATGTGATGGCGGTTTATGAGGCAGCCGAAGCTGCGGTCAACCGTGCACGTGCAGGTCAGGGGCCCACCCTCATCGAATGCAAGACCTATCGTTGGCGCGGACATACCGAGAGACCGGGGCAAGAGGACCCGCGTCCACAAGACGAAATTGAAACGTGGCGGCAGCGGGATCCAATCAACCTCTTTGCGACGAACCTAATGGATCAAGGAGTTCTGACCGAGGAAGCGTGGCAAAAAATGGACGCTGAAATCCTCGCAGCAATTGAGGACGCGGTCAAATTTTCTGAGGAGAGTCCATTCCCGGATCCGGATGCGGCGGTCGAAGATGTCTTCGCTGAATAATAACCCATTTCCATCATGAATTCAGAGACCGACAAAATAGCAAAAAGGGGCACACAAAACTCACCTATCATTTTCTTTGACGGTGTATGCGGTATGTGCAACCGATTCGTGGATTTGATCCTGAGGATTGACAACAAAGGGGTTTTCAGGTTCGCACCAGTTCAAGGAGAAACTGCCAAGCAATTGTTACCACCACTCTCCGAGGCACCTCAAGAGTGGTCTATGTTCTATTTAGACGAGCGGGGAATTTACAAAGAGTCAGATGCTTTTCTGGAGGTATATCGACATTTGGGAGGGGCATGGTGGTTCCTGAGCCTGCTGCGCCTTGTCCCACGAGGTATTCGGGATTTCGTTTATCGAACCGTCGCTCGAAATCGATACCGATGGTTCGGGCAGAGGGATGTGTGTCGGATTCCGAGTCCCGAAGAGAAATGTCGTTTTCTTTCGTAAAATCTTTTCAGCCCTGATCGAAAATTATGAGGACAACCTACTATGGGAAAAATCTCTTATGCACAAGCCGGAATGGACGCGCTCATCGAGGAGATGCACCGAGATGCAACCACATTTCACCTTGCAACTAGTGCAGCGGACGAACTAGTCAATGAATTTGGTGCCGATCGAGTGCGTGCCACACCCATCGCCGAAGGCGCTTTTACAGGCATCGCTATCGGCGCAGCAGGATCGGGCTATCGACCAATCATCAACTGGGGCATGATAACATTCTCCTTTGTTGCCATGGATCAGATCGTGAATCAAGCGGCAAAAATTCACTATATGTTTGGGGGTCAAGCGAAGTTTCCCATCACATTTCGTGCCTCGGTCGGAGGCGGCAGGCGGGTCGCTGCCCAACACTCTCAGAGTCCTTATTCTATGTTTATGAACCTTGCAGGATTGAAGATGATATTGCCTTCAACACCTTACGATATGAAGGGGCTGCTCAAATCCGCAATCCGCGACGACAACCCTGTCATCTCGTTTGAATCCAATCGGCTCATGGGCGTTGAAGGTGAGGTGCCCGAGGAGGACTACACCGTGCCGTTAGGGGTCGCTGACATCAAACGGGAGGGTAGTGATGTCACATTGGTAGCACTAGCTTGGCTCGTGCACGAAGGGCTTGCCGCAGCCGAAATACTTGAGAAAGAGGGCATTTCTGTTGAGGTCATTGATCCGCGCAGCCTCGTGCCTATGGATGAGGCAGCGATCCGTGCCTCCGTGCAGAAAACCGGACGACTGATTATCGCCGATGAGGCGGGGCCCACCGCAGGCGCATCGGCAGAGATTGTGACTGTGGTCACTGAGGATAGGGAGACCTTTGCGAAGCTGAAAGCACCGCCCAAGCGCGTCTGTGCGCTGCACGTACCGATACCGTATAGTCCCGGGCTCGAAGATCATGTATTCCCGGATCGGGACAATATCGTTGCAGGGGTGAGGGAAGTCCTTGACGCTGGGTAGACAACTGCGACGCACCCGCTATTACCATTACTAGTGGAGCAGCATCAAAATGCCGTCTCAAGTTATCCCCGATCCAACCACTTGTATGCCGCCACCGCATTCCGCCAGAAATATTTCTCAGCGGCGACGACCCCCTTGACGTTGAAGTATTGGGATACAATGCGCTGCACCGTCGCATAGTCCGCAAAGCGTTCTGATACGGGCCAATTACTTCCGTAGACCAACCGATCCGCCCCAAATGCATCCCACAACACATCCACGGTCGGTGCATAGTACGCCACATCGGTAGGTGAAGGCTTGTCTTGCGTATTTTCCACCAACCCCGATACTTTACAGTAGACATGGGGGTTTGCTGCCGCCCTCTGCATGCCTTCGACCCACGCTGCATCTGGTGCCTTCCCATCAATAGAGACACCGGCAACATGGTTAATGACAATACGCAATTCAGGGATTTTCGATGCCAATACAGCGATACTTGGCAAACCCTCCGGCGGTGATAAAAGGTCTACCGATAAATCCTTTGCGCCCAACCGCTCAATATTCTCAAGATTGCCACCGCTCGCAACCTTCCCAATATCTACCCCTCGAAGCCGCACACCCCGGAAAAGCGGGTTCGCAGTATAGCGTTCAAGGTTCGCCTCAAAATCCGCCGACTCAATGTCTAAATTCCCAACAAATCCAACAATAAATGGTTCATTTTCTGTGAGATCGAGTATCCATTGGTTATCCTCAACCCATGTGCTCGCCTCAACGACAACGGTCCCCGTCACCCCTTCAGGGATGGCAAGTGCCTTGTGGTGCTCCGGGTACACAGGACGATAAAGCACATCATCGTTAGGGTCGGGCCAAGGTACACCTGCGGGACGTGTTGGATCATAGAAATGTGTATGCGTGTCGATAATCATTTGTCCTCTCCATTCTTGATTTTGCCTATATTAGTTGTCTCCTACGAGATTAACGGCACGTGCACCGGTCGACCCTCACGCGATGATTGGTTCGCAGCAATTGACACCGCCGCCGATCTGAGCCCGTCGGCGTAGGAGGACCGGATAAGCGATTGATCCCCCGTCTGAATTGCTTGGATGAACGCTTCATCAATCGAGAGGGATTCCCTATCGGGCACTGCAATCGTCGCAGCGTCCTCGGGAACAATGCGCACGTCCCCCCAACCGAGCTGGACGGTGTAGTGCCCTTCGACGATAAAATCGGTGCGCGAACCCCCACCACCGTTAATCAACGCAGAACTGGTTGAAATGTAGCCAACTGCCCCGCTTTCAAACTGAAGCGTGACCACCTCCGCATCAGGAATCGTATTGTTTTCCTGATCGATATTAATCTTCATGGCATCAATCTTATAAACCTCAACAATTTCACCGGCGATATACCGAATCATGTCGAGTTGGTGAGTCGCTTGCTCATGAAGCATCCCACCCGATTTCTCCATCACTCGCCACCAATGGCTCGGTCCCCCTGCAATGCCTCCCCAGCGATGGCAAGCGACCATGCCAACCGTTTTATCCTTAAGGAAATCACGCGCAGCGGTTGCGACATTATTGTACCGTCCTTGATAGCCCACACAGGAAATCACGCCTGATTTCTCAATCGCTTCTGCAATGCGAATCCCGGTCTCAAGTTCTAGCACAACCGGTTTTTGCACAAGCAGGTGAAATCCTCGCTCTACTGCAATTATTTCTGCGTCGGAGTGAGCGAAGGGAGGTAGGCAGAAATAGACCGCATCCAGATCTGCCCCATCAAACATCTCGCGGTAATCTGTGTATGCCTGCCCACCGTATCTTTCGACGGCGGCGTTCACGCGCGACTCGTCAATATCGCATAGGGCTGCGATACGCACATTTTCCATCTCCACGAGGTTGCGAAGATGGCTATTTGCTATACCGCCTGTTCCAACAAAACCAACTTTTACCGGCTGACTCATGATTCCTCCTAAAGTTAGAGCCGAAAATTCTTCTCCCGATTGTTAATTGTCAAACACAGAACTTTCGTTAAATTATACCTAAAGACCGCGCACAATGTAAAGCCAAGATAAAGCAGACCAGTATCGGTATCCAGTACATCCTTCTTGCTTGAAATTTAGGTGATTCGCTGCCTAAATTTTCAGCAGATTGCTGAAAACGTATCAGCTTTTTACGACAAACATACTATAACCAATTATCTCAAAAGATCCCTATGTCAGGCTGTTACGTCTATCCTCCAACCATTTTCTACCCCACAAAAGACACCTCTATTAACCACTGGCATCTTTTTTGCCTACAGTCATCAATATAAAGATTTGGGGCTTGGCATAGGAAAGCGAAACGATCTAAGCAGCTACAGATTTTCGTTAATCTTTTCCCCGTTTTACGGATAATTTACAATACGTCGACGCAGATGCCCACCTACTATAAGGAGACAACAATGAAAAAATTCCTTCTGAGCAGTTACAGGATTGTAGGAATTGTTCTGGTTTTGACGCTATGTCTAGGTATAAACGCTTTCGCCTTGGACGGTTTCGTCGAAGGTGAAAAAATTGAAACCTCAAAATATATTGCTGACACCATCTGGGTATTGGTTGCCGCCTTTCTGGTTTTCTTTATGCAGGCAGGCTTTTCCATGGTCGAAGCGGGGTTTACCCGTGCGAAAAACGCCGTCAATATCCTGATGAAAAACCTAATGGATTTCTCGATGGGATCTATTGCCTACTGGGCAATCGGATTCGCGATTATGTTTGGCGATGGCAATCGCTTCATGGGATTGAGCGGATGGTTCGTCTCCGCAGAAACGAAAGGGTTCAGCGCACTCGAGTGGAGTTCGGTCCCAACGCTCTCTGCATGGTTGTTCCAACTGGTCTTCGCGGCCACCGCTGCAACAATTGTTTCCGGTGCAATGGCTGAACGCACAAAGTTTAGAAGCTATCTGATTTATAGTATTTTCATTACCGGCTTAATCTATCCAATCGTCGGACACTGGATTTGGGGAGGCGGTTGGCTGTCGAGTCTGGGAATGTTGGATTTTGCCGGCTCAACGGTCGTCCATTCAACGGGTGGCTGGCTCGCCTTAACAGGTGCAATCGTACTAGGTGCCCGCACCGGTAAATATGACGCTAATGGAAGCCCCCGTCCGATTCCCGGGCATAACCTGCCGTTGGCGGCACTCGGTGTGTTTATCCTGTGGCTCGGTTGGTTCGGCTTTAATCCGGGAAGCCAGATGGCAGCAGACCCCAAACCGATTGCACTCATCGCTGTAACGACAAACATCGCTGCCGCGGCCGGCGCAATTCTAGCTATGATAACGGCTTGGTTCAAACTTAAGAAACCCGATGCCGGTATGGCACTCAACGGGGCACTTGCCGGACTCGTTGCCATTACTGCACCGTGTGCGTTTGTAACACCAGTAGCGGCAGTAATTATTGGGGCAATCGCAGGTGTTGTGGTCGTATTTTCGGTCCTGATAATTGAAAACCTGAGAATTGATGACCCAGTTGGTGCAATTTCTGTACACGGCGTTTGCGGGGCTTTAGGAACGCTCCTGCTTGGGCTGTTCCACACAGAACAAGGCGTCTTCTACGCAGCAGATACAGGCGCAGCTTTCAAGTTCTTCGGTGCCCAATTCGTTGGTGTTGTTACCGTTTTTGCGTGGTGCATGGTAACAGGCTTTATCCTGTTCTACGGTATCAAAGCGATTGTCGGATTGCGCGCCAGCGAAGAAGAAGAGTTGGAAGGATTGGATTACGGTGAGCACGGTGCAAGTGCGTATCCGGATTTCACAATCTCTTCCATTAGTTAGGAGATAGCTAAGCGTTCAGGTAGAGGCTATATCTGAACGCTTACGAATATATCAAACTCATCAGTTTCTCCTGCGGTAAAGGGCATCCACTTGTCACCGAAACGGCGAGAAGTGGACGTCCTTTTTTTCGAGAAAAATCAATAGGCACTTGGTTCAGCGGCATAAATATCCTTGGATCGTCAACTGCAACTGGACATAAAATAAAATCGAAATTTTCAGTTTACTTTTGAGATCCAAGGTGTTATACTGCCTAGGATTTTCCAGCAGATAGCGATCGTCTAAACCTAAATGGAGGTCAAAATGCACCAACAATCACAGAATGTGTATAGGTTGCAGAAGTATACAACAAAACCTATAAGGCTTTTAATATACAGTAAGCCCAGAAGTATTCTGGGAATGCTGTTGGTACTGATGTTCTTAGCACTCCCGAAACTTGCCCTCGCTCAAGACTCGCTCGATTCGGGTGACACCGCGTGGCTGCTCACATCAACAGCCCTGGTTCTGTTTATGACTATTCCCGGTCTTGCCCTTTTCTATGGCGGACTGGTGCGTACCAAAAACGTCCTGTCGGTATTAATGCAATGTTTTGCGCTGACCGGGCTGATTACCATTATATGGATTGTGATTGGTTACAGTCTCGCTTTTGATACAACCGGTATGGTTGCGAAGACGACCAATGCCCATTCATTTATCGGAGGACTTGGCAAGCTTTTCCTTAGTGGCGTGACCGTGGATAGCTTATCAGGTACTATCCCGGAAACAGTATTGATCTGCTTCCAGTTGACTTTTGCCATCATCACGCCGGCACTGATCGCAGGTGCCTTTGCCGAACGAATGAAATTCTCCGCTATGCTCTGGTTCATGGGAGCTTGGTCTATAATTGTGTATGCGCCAATTTGCCACATGGCGTGGAGTGGAGACGGTTCATACTTTGGAGATATTCTGGGCGCGCTCGATTTTGCGGGTGGGACCGTGGTGCACGTCAACGCAGGTGTTGCGGCACTGATTGCCGCACTAATGGTTGGCAAACGGCTCGGCTATCCTGAAACCCCTATGGCACCGCACAACCTGACCTTAACGGTCATTGGTGCCTCTATGCTCTGGGTAGGATGGTTCGGTTTCAATGCCGGCAGCGCTTTAGCAGCTGATGGTGCGGCAGGGATGGCAATGCTAGTCACACAAATC
The DNA here is from genome assembly GCA_965222805.1 of Candidatus Poribacteria bacterium. Classification (GTDB taxonomy): domain Bacteria; phylum Poribacteria; class WGA-4E; order WGA-4E; family PCPOR2b; genus PCPOR2b. The sequence continues at coordinate 6,437,293 of CBDCUX010000005.1, read as the reverse complement.
TCTACAGGCACTGCTGCATTGGCTTGGATGTTTGTTGAGTGGTTGAAGCACGGCAAGCCAAGCGTATTGGGCATCGTCACCGGTGCCGTCGCAGGGCTTGTGGCAATTACACCGGCGTCCGGCAGCGTTGGACCGCCAGGCGCGTTGGTCATCGGGTTGGCTTCAGGCGTAATCTGCTTCTGGGGCGCAACCAGCCTCAAGCACAGACTGGGATACGACGATTCGCTCGATGCCTTTGGCGTACACGGCATCGGTGGTATTGTCGGCTGCTTGCTGACCGGCATATTCGCTGCAGAGGGATTAGGTGGGTTGGGACTGGCAAAAAGTAGTATTGGCTCACAATTTGTCAGTCAGTTTGTCAGCCTCATCGTGACTATACTCTGGAGCGGGATTGGTTCCTTCATCATTCTCAAGATTGTTGATAGGACGGTTGGTTTACGCGTCAAATATAACGATGAACGAGAAGGACTAGACCTTTCTCTACACAACGAACGAGGCTACAACCTCTAGAATCACTCAAGTTGACACCTATGTGTGTGGTGCGATAAAAATCAACCTTTTAAACTGTGGGACGGGCTGCCTAGCCCGTCCCAACCTCCTCCATAATTTGTAATTTGTAGGTCGGGCTGCCTAGATCGATCCCTACCCGATCCAATACCGGCAGGTAGTCCGTAGGTCGAGATTCATATCTCGACACTATCATAGTGATTTTGGACAATAGCATAGTTGCAACTTAGGTTAGAATCTACCGTTCGCTATTATCCTTCACTCTTTTTTGTCAAACTCCGGTGGACGATTTCAATCCATCGTTCCGCAGAAATGAAACCGCTCCCCCAAGCACGCCACTTTTTGGGCAGTCCCGCCGCTTTGATTTCATCTAGACTTTTTCCTGCCTTCATATGATCTCGAATCAAGTCTGTTGTCTCCACAAGCGTTTGGTGATAGGTCTTGAGGTCATCGATATCCGAGAGTGGACCGTGTCCCGGAATCAGCTTCACGTCAGACGGGAGCTCGGTTAGGAGTTTTTCAATATGCTTTATTAATCCCTCCACATCCCCGCCACTGTCTAAGTCAACATAGGGAAATCGACCAGAGAAAAAGAGGTCGCCCATATGCACAACGTTTGAACCAGTGAAGAAAACGACGCTGTCGCCATCCGTATGACCGTTCGGGAAGTGCATAACACGCCCATCTTCACCGTTGAAGTGGATAGACAACGAATCGTCGAATGTAACAACCGGCAGCGCTTCTTTGGGAGGAGACTTCATCTGCAGCCGTTTTCGGACATTGGCGTGAGCAACGATGTGCGCCTCATTTCCAAAAACCACGTTGCCGCCGGTGTGGTCGCCGTGAAAGTGGGTGTTGACCAGAAATTTTAACGGACCGTCACCCAGTTCTTTGAGCGCGTTCCTGATCTTTTCCGCTAGTGGTGCGTATTGATCATCGACGAGCAGAATTCCGTCCGGCCCCACCGATACACCAATATTCCCGCCAGCCCCTTCCAACATATAGATATTGCCGGCAACGTGAGTGGTTTTGATCTCAATTCTTGCGTAATCTCTTTGCGCCCAAGCAGCGATGCACAAGAGAACGGCAATCGCCGCAACGATTGCATAAGCAAGACGTTTCATAGATTTTCCTTTCAAACTCATTTCGCGTGTAAAGCCTGATGTGCCAACATCCGCAGACGATCGGTATCCGTCAGGTATAGTTCGATCTGCTCGGCAAATTCAGCGAGTGTCTCCTCCACAGTCGCCGTTGTGGTATCGAGGATAAACTTTCTGCGGATCAGCGAGGCTTGGTATTCCTCCTCAAACCGTTGCAGGACATATTCGATATCCTTCTCCTGTAGGACACCGCGCGGTTGTGGATTTTCTCGCATCCGTTGTGCGATGACTGCAGCTGACGCTTTGATCAGGATAAGCACCGTGTCAGGTGCTTCCTCCATAATCGTTCTCTCCGCCGCCCGTGCTAACGTTGTGCGCTCGGCATATTCACCTTTGCCACCGTAGCCGTAATACAACGGCGCATAGACCGCCTCCTCAATATGAAAACCGGTCATGTTGTGGTCAGGGTCATTGTAGAACGCGGGCTGAAGGTGATACTCAATGATATAACGCTGGAACATCTCCTTGAGCCGCGGACTCAGTGCCATAAATTGATCCTGATCTTCCGCTGTTAATTCATTAGAAGGGATGGTAAAATGGTCATGGAAGCCGCGAGCACCACCCAGTGTGTTGTCAATCCATTTCACAATTTCATTGGCTAACGTTGTCTTACCGGCGTATTCACAACCGACGAGGATGAGTTTCATAGTTTGTCCTCCCAAACATGGTAGCGAGCTAAAAGTGGTGCCGGACCCATCTGTCCGAACACCCCGATGGGACGATGGTCGGCACTGGTTCTCAACCGTTGGTCTGGCTCAGTATAGCAGAGATCTGAATTCCCGTCAACAGCGCAAATCGAGTTAGATAATCTAGGTTACCACCAATTCAATCGGAGTTAGTTGGTTCAAAAGTAAATTAGTTCACGTTCTGTCGATCAATGAACCAATGCATTAATGAACTAATGAACTAACTTCGCCCCATTAGTGCGACAAATCTAAAGAATAACAATACGTCCAATACTCACGCTCCACAAGAGCACAATATATACAGGAAAGACCAAATGCCTATCGAAAAACGTTTTGAACATCCGCAGACCCCATTCCCCGTTGGGGTAGAGTACTACCGCGCACCGGCTCCCAAACCCGACTGCTGGAACGGGGACTTCGCCCGGTTAAGCGCAGCGGGGTTCCGGGTTGTGCGCAGTTTTACTTATTGGAATTGGATGGAACCGCGTCCGGGGATCTATGAACTCGATGACTTCGACCGCATGTTCGACTTGGCAGAAAAACACGGATTGTCTATCTGGCTCGACATCGTGCTGGGAACACACGGCGCGTGTCCGGAGTGGCTGACCCGTGAGCATCCCGATATGCGGGTCGTCAACCGCCGTGGCCAACGCGCGGAGTCCCACGCAGGTCCCGCCTATCCCCAAGGTGCGATGATCCACTGCTACGATCATCCCGCTTGGCGTGAGTATGGCGGTGGTCTGTTACGCCACGTAGTCCAACGCTATAAGGACCGTCCCAACATGTTGATTTGGGGACTCTGGGATGGCGTTAATTTGGCATCGGTGTGGAGCCTAGATAGCGATGGCTACCCGTGCTACTGCGGAAACACAATCGCTAAGTACAAAGAGTGGCTGCGTGAGCGATTCACGCTGGATACGCTCAATACCCGTTTCTCACGTCGCTATCGGCGCTGGGAAGATGTGGAACCGCCTCGATCAGATCAAAATGTGGTTGAGATGCTGCTCTACCGCGAATTTCACTACGAGAACTTGGCGGATCATCTGGGTTGGATGGTGGATGAAGTTGAGAAAATTGACCCCCATCACGAGGTGCGATCACACGGTGGCTGGTCTCCACGGCCTTGGGATGAGCGGTGTGCGCGGATTGTGGATAGCTGGGGGATGTCGATGTCGTCTAACAATCTGCTCACATCGGATGACCCGTACCAGATTGCGGATCGAGCGTTCAGCTTCGATTGGTCACGGAGTGCCGGGCGCAACGGGCGTTGGTGGAATGAAGAGATCTACGCAGGTATGTCGAGGGGTGGTGTCACATGGAAAAAGCAATCTGATCCGCGAGAACTGGCCACGCTGCTCTGGATGACCTTAGCGTGCGGTGCCGCGGGAACAATGTTCTGGCAATATCGACCGGAATATCTCAGTTTCGAGTCACCCGGCTATAATTTGGTCGCGTTAGACGGCGAGCCGACACCCCGTTTCGATGCGGCGGCGCGTGCGATAGCGCAGATTGCAGGACTCGCCGAACACCTACCTCTGGAATGCCCACGTGCCGATGTAGGCATCGTGTACCACCCTGAATCGCAGGAGCTTTTCAGCTATAACGACGAATCCGACCGTTTCTTGGCGGATCTACGCGGTGTGTACCGGACGCTCTGGACGCACGGTATTTCTGCGGATATTATCACACCGCGGATGGACTGGTCGGGATACCGGCTCCTGTTTCTGCCCAATGTCACACTGATGAACGGGGAAACACAGGAACGGATTGAACGGACGTTGCGGGAAAGTCCGGAGACACATTTCGTGGCAGAAGGGAGTTTCGGCATGTATTCCGCCGATGGCCAGTCCAGCTACCACCCGCCGGAAGGGTTTGCTGACCGATTCGGCGTGCGGGTAGCGGACTTCTCAGCAGTAACGCCACACGACATTGAGGGTGGACGGAACATCATTGAAACCCCCTACGGGCAAGCGGCCATCCAAACACCGTGTGGATATGTTATCCTAGAACCGCGCAATAATACCCAGTCCATTGCGTCTTTGGGCGGCGACACTGTAGCCGTGGAGACGAGCGATCAACGTTTCACATGGTTCGGTCTCACACTGTCAGCAGGATTCGGCGATGTGGGAAAGCCCGAACTGGTCCTTGGACTGACGAATGAGTTTGGAGTGCGCCCCGCAGTATCAGTCGAAGGAGATCGCGTGGTGCCGATTGCGCGGAAGTCGCGTCGTGGCGGATGGCTGATGTTTGCGTTTAACGTCGAGCCGCAGCAGGCGCACGTCACCCTATATCCCAAATGGAATACAAGCCACGCCTATGACCTGTTGGCTCAACGTGACGTGCCGATTGTAGATGGCGCGTTTCAACTCGTCATCGAACCTTGGGAGGTCGCGATTATACACTGTACGGAGGCATAACGACAACGAAGCAATAGGAATTATGATGAATTAGAGAAATAAGTAAACATTTACCGGATAACTCCGACCTTCGCGAAGTTTCCAAAGTCCCCCTGCAACTCCCCTGACAAGGGGTCTCCCCCTGATAAGGGGGCAGGGGGGTTGGGGATCTTCTCCCCTTGTCTTTCCCCTCTTATCAGAGGGGTTGGGGATTTAGGGGGCTAAGTATCAAGTCCCCCTGATAAGGGGGATTTAGGGGGTTGGCTGTGCATTGGAGGTGTCTAAGTAATTCTAAAATCTACCATAGTGTTTACTCAGTTGAATACTCAAAGACCTGTAGTTCGGCGATTTATCGCTATAAGCCCCCGATTAACCGGGGGTCTATAATCAATCCCATCAGAATTTAAGGATTCAAATGGACGCTGATAAACACGGATGAACACAGATCTTTTTTATTTTTATCTGCGAAAATCTGCGAAATCCGCGTCCGTATCTGCTTTTAGACTTGAAGTGCGTAAGTCCTAAAAGCCTGTTTGAAAAGTTATTTTGGGTAAAGTGATTTGCCATGAAACCGAGTTTTTTCTTCAAAACTCGGTTTCTTCCGTAATCTACTATTCAACCGCACATTCTCACTATAATTTAGGGAACCGCAATGGTAGGGGCTTGGTTTCGTAGGGGCGAGGTCCCCTCGCCCAACGGGTTGGCAGACCCAACCCCTGCCCTGTGATACGGCTCGCTGTGGATTGGCAAATCCACAGCACCGTGGAATCATTCCTTGCTTTTTAAAACAGGTTCTAAGGAATTATCGATTAACCCCGATTATCAGGAGTCATGAAATGATAAAACCGATTATCACCGCAGAAGAAGCGGTACAGATGGTACAAAGTGGGGATACCCTCGTTATCGGAGGCAGCGGCGCAGGACACGCCATCCCCGAATCGCTCATCGAGGCGTTGGGAAAACGCTTCCGGTCAACGCTTCAGCCGCGCGACCTAACAGTTGTTCACATCAGTGGCATGGGAGATCAGGGGGAACTCGGCTTGGGACACCTCGCCGACCCGCGTCTGATTAAACGGGACATCGGTGGACATTGGGGGATGTCACCGCCGATGGCACAACTCGCCATCGAAAACAAAACCGAGGCGTACAACCTCCCGCAGGGCGCGTTGTCATGCCTGATGCGGAGCATCGCCGCCGGTGCGCCGGGCTACGTGACCCATGTCGGCTTGCACACATTCGCAGACCCCCGAATCGAGGGCGGCAAACTCAACACGCGGGCGACGGAAGATTTGGTCGAAGTGGTCACATTGCGGGGCAAGGAATATCTACTGTACCACAGTTTTCCCGTGAATGTCGCCTTCATCCGCGGCACTACCGCTGACCCTGATGGTAATATCTCAATGGAAGATGAGGCTGCCTATTTCGAGATGCTTTCGGATGCGCAGGCGGCTCGAAACTCCGGCGGAAAGGTCATCGCACAGGTTAAGCGGATGGTTGGGAAACGTGGTATAGACCCCCGTATGGTCAAGATCCCCGGCATCCTTGTCGATGCGCTTGTCCTCGACCCAAACCAGAAACAGACCTATCAGATCGACTACGATCCAGCACTGTGTGGGGAAGCTCGCGAAGGCGACCTAAGTATGGGCAAACTCTCACTCGATGAACGAAAGGTCATTGTCAAACGGGCGGCGTTGGAATTACGCCCAAATGCTGTCGTGAATCTGGGATTTGGTATGCCCTTTGGCGTCGGGATGATTGCCGAGGAGAGCGGGATTGAAGATCAGATTACCCTTAGCATCGAACAGGGCAGCTTGGGCGGCATTCCCGCAGGCGGACTCGATTCCGGCGCGATGTTCTATCCGATGGTAATCTTGGATCAGCCGTACCAGTTCGATTCATATCAGGGTGGCGGCATTGACATTGCATTCCTCTCGCATGCTCAAGTGGACGGATACGGCAACGTAAACGTCAGCAAGTTTGGGAACCGTATCCCCGGCTGCGGCGGTTTCATCGACATCTCACAGAACGCAAAGAAGGTCGTTTTCTGTGGTACGCTCGCCGTGAAGGCAGAGACCGAGATTCAGAATGGCAGGGTCACGGTCCTCAAGGAAGGCGTGGCACCCAAGTTCGTCGAGCAGGTTGAACAGATTACCTTTAGCGGCAGATATGCCCGCGAAACGGGACAGGAGGTGTTGTATGTCACGGAACGCGCGACCTTCCAACTGACGAATCGCGGTGTTGTATTAAAGGAAGTTGCGCCGGGAGTTGACATCCAACGCGACGTGCTGGATGGGATGGGTTTCAAACCAATTGTCGAAGATGTTTCGATAACCGATGAAAAGGTGTTTACCGACCAACCCCTGACATTCCCGAACTTCTAAATCATGCAACAGAAACCGAGTTTTTTCTTGAAAACTCGGTTTCTTTTCGTGTCTTGCGCTTTCTTTTGACATGAGCGAACTTCTAAATCAAACCAAATCATTTTTGAACAGAGAGGAGGTAGGAACCGATGTTACGATTGAAAGACAAGGTTGCCCTCATCACTGGCTCAGGTATGGGACTAGGTCAGGCGATGGCGCTGTTGTTCAGCCGCGAAGGTGCCAAAATTGTCGTTACCGATATCAATACACCGGCTGGAGAAGAAACGGTGGACGCTATTCGCAAGGAAGGAGGCGACGCGATTTTTGTCCGAGCGGATGTTTCTAGGGGGGACGATGCTGAACGTATGATCCACGCAGCCGTTGAATCATATGACCGCGTCGATGTCTTAGTTAATAATGCAGGGGTACAGGTTGAGAAGAATGTCCCCGACACCACCGAGGAAGAGTGGGACTATGTTTTGGGTGTGAACCTTAAAGGCACCTTTCTGTGCTCAAGGGCTGCTATTCAGCAGATGCGGCGTCAGGCGGGCGGGAGTATTATCTGTATCTCGTCCATTTCGGGTCTCGTCGGGCAACCGAATCAGGCGTCTTACAACGCCTCCAAGCACGGTATCATTGGGCTGGTCAGATCCATGGCGTGCGACCACGCCCAAGAGCAGATTCGGATTAATGCGATCTGTCCCGGATCCATGAACACACCGATGGCGGCAAACATACCAGAGGAACATCTGGCGCCGTATCGCAAGGCGAACCTTTTCGGCCGTTTTGCGGAACCGATAGAAGTTGCCTATGCCGCCCTATTCTTGGCGAGCGATGAGTCGTCGTATGTTACAGGCTCAGTGATGACGGTCGATGGTGGATACACCACAAAGTAGTATGACCAGAGTTGCTAGGGTGTGTTGACATTTTGCTATTAACAATTCAGCAAACGCTGCAATTAGCAGTTCAATTGGCTAGGGCGTGTTGACATTTATGTAAAACTGTCCGTAATCGTAGGGGCGAGATAACCTCGCGCCTTGATCAACGCGGGTTGGAACCCCAAACCATACGGGTTGAGTTGATTGTAGGTCGAGATTCATATCTCGACACCGAAACGTCGATTTTGGAAAATCGACCTACAGGAGTCCGCAATCGTCTCTGATGTGTGACCAAAGGGTTGGGAAACCCAGCCCCTAGGAAGGACCATGTGTGTGCACACCTCTTGATTGTTTGATTGCGATGAAATGTCAACAGGACCTAGTTATCCACAATGCCCTAACAAAATCTAACAATATCTAACACTTTTTACAAAAATTTTATCAAATCTCACGGGTATGTTAATCGGTCAGTTGCACCTGTAGACTCAGATTCACTCCTGCATACCTACTAGAAATAAGAGATCTAAACACGGATTAGAAAGGAAAATCCTATGAACACCTCGATTAAAATTGATCATGTCGCAGTCATGGTCAACGATTTGGAAAAGTCGTTGCGCTTCTATCGCGACCTACTGGGACTGGAGGTCGTCTCTCCTGAGGAACACAACGATGGCGCAATCTCTGAAATGGTTGCGATCCCCAAGGTGCACATGCGTGAGTATCGGCTGCGGGCGCCCGGCGGTATCCATGGCCACACCCGAAACGAGGGACCGGGCTTCACATTGGATCTCATCCAGTGGCTCAATCCTGCCAGTCCCGTTGAACGCTACCCCATCAACCATGTGCCGAGTGCACATATCTGTTTTGGCGTTGAAGATGTCCCAGCGACCTACGAACGGTTGAAGGCAGCGGGCGTAGAATTTGTCTCCCCACCCGTCCGTTTCACCGGTGAAGGTGAATGGCATGTGCTTTTCTTTTATGATCCAGACGGCAACTTGCTCGAACTCAATGAGATTGGCACGGGAGAGCAGGTCGCCCATGAATATAGTTGGAGCAACGCTTAACGTCTGTTTTCAGCTTTCTCGGAAAGTCCGTCTGCCACCAAAACTAACTATGGTGAGTAAGAGAAATAAGTAGACATCTACCAATACTCTGACCTTTACGAAGTTTCCAAAGTCCCCCTGAACCCCTCTGACCCCCCCCCATGATAAGGGGGGATGGCAAGGAGGGCGGTTTCTTGCCCCCCTTGACAGGGGGGTTGAGGGGAAAGACAAGAGAGAAGATCCCCTAACCCCCCTGCCCCCAACCCCCCTGCGAAGGGGGGAAAGACAAGGGGGATCCCCTTCGCCTCCCCCCTTGTCAGGGGGGTCAGGGGGAGTCCCCTTGTCAGGGGAGTTGGGGGATTTAGGGGGTTGGTTGTGCATTAGGAGTGTCTAAGTAATTCTAAAATCTACCATAAATCTAACAATAGCTAGGGCGTGTTGACATTTATGTGAGGTGTGTCCATAATTTGCCGATAACTCTCTACCGTAGGGGCAAGGTTCCCTCGCCCCTACAATGTAGTTGCCCGATTCATCGAATCCTGGTTCGTCGTTGTGCCATTGATTGCTTGCTCCCCCGCTAGCGGTCCTTGTAGGAGGGGCTTCCTAGCCCCGATATGGGCTGCCATCCCCTACATTTTGTGGATTCTGATAACAATTCTCCCAAATCGTCTCAACGCACATCTGATGGGAAATGTCAACAGAACCTAACACTTTTTACAAAAATTCTATAAAATTCCAGCTAATCAGTCGATTCTGAACAATCAACCTACTGACGGCCGAAGTCGTCTCAAGTACATAGGGTTGGTTCAATTTGTCAAGTCTCTTCTCCCGCCCCGATAGTTAGCAGGTCGGGTTTTCTAGCTCGACCTAATCCCCCCGGTGTCAAAGAGACCGCTTTCGCTCCAGAGGAGCGAAATGTCTATAGATCTCTGATACATCTCAACCTCGTGCTCCAGAGGAGCACTATGTCTATAGGAAAACCAAATCCTTAACAAAGCGTAATTCGTAGGGAACGGAGATCTCCGTTCCTTTTGTTCATCTTTCATATAAATACCAAATCCGTCCACCCTCGTAGGTCAGGCATCCTGCCCGACCCAAAGCCCCAGCAGGGCGACAGGTCCGTAAAAATACCAGGGCGTGTTGACATTTATGTAAAACTGTCCGTAATCGTAGGGGCGAGATAACCTCGCGCCTTGACCAACGCGGGTTGGAACCCCAAACCATACGGGTTGAGTTGATTGTAGGTCGAGATTCATATCTCGACATCGAAACGTCGATTTTGGAAAATCGACCTACAGGAGTCCGCAATCGTCTCTGATGTGTGACCAAAGGGTTGGGAAACCCAGCCCCTAGGAAGGACCATGTGTGTGCACACCTCTTGATTGTTTGATTGCGATGAAATGTCAACAGAACCTAACTAGAAAAAGGAGCAAATAGTGCCTCAACGAATTGCAGACGAAAAGCAGATAGAGCGGCAATGGCTCATTTTGCATAAGATCGCCAGACGTTACGGCGTGACAAAGCAAGAATTGGTTAAAGAAACCGGTGTCAGTGAACGCACGATCGAACGCGATCTCCGTATCCTCATGCGGTATTTCCCATCCATTCTCGACGAGCAAGAGGGACGACAAAAACGGTATAGATTCAAGGAAGATTACCGCTTCCCCGCACTCGATCTGTCCGTACCCGAACGGTTAGCGTTGACCCTTGCCCAAGACATAACCACCTTTCTCAAAGGAACACCATATTTTGAAGCACTCACCGACGCAATTACAAAAATTCGCGCCTCCCTGCCGGCTGAAGGTCAGGATTACTTTGCCCCGATTCAAGATATACTCGCGTTTCGACTCCAGCCCGTGAAAGACTTTCAAAGTGTCGCCCCACACATCACCCAAGCACAAATCGCCTGTGAAAAACAGCAACGACTTGATTTGCTCTATCACTCCGCAAGTCGGGGTGAATCGCTTCAACGCAAGGTCGACCCTTATGGCATCGCCTATTCGGACAACGCGCTACGGCTGATTGGCTACTGTCACATCCGAAAAGGGATCCGCGAATTTGTGTTTGACGATCGGATGCGCTCACTGACACCCCTCAACGAAACCTTTGAACGTCAGGAAGGCTTCGACCTCAACGAATACGTCGCACGAGGGTTTGGCGGCATCAAAGACCAACCTGTGCAGGCGGTCATTCGTGTCAACCCACCTGCCTCTCGCTGGGTGGGCGCTCAGAAATGGCCTGGTCTGCAAAAACAGATCGACCAAGGGAACGATCAAATCGAGCTCCATTTTGATACCGAAGGACGAGAAGGGTTGATGCGCCAGATTTTGCAGTGGGGCAGCTGTGCCGAGGTAATTGATCCCTCCGATTTTCGTGAGGAATTCGCTCAAGAAATCGAGAAAATGACGAAAAAATACCGGAGCCACTAAAAACAACAAAAATTTTAGATAACCGACACGTTCTGACGGTATTGATCTGTATAATTGAGGTAAGATTTGAGTAGAAGTTATCTGAATAACCAAGAAACCGAGTTTTCAAGAAAAAACTCGGTTTCTTTTCGGAAGTTTTACCTGTTTTTTTGAGATTTGACCAGATCTAGAAGATTTCTCTCAAATTGAAGTTGACATTCCCTCTTATCCAAGACTACAATATAAATGAGTGTTAACTACAAAATTATCATGGGAGGGAAAATTATGGAGCCCATTTCAAAAGAAGCAGAGGAGGCGTTGTTTGGCGAAATTCAAAGTGGTTGTGAAGGGGCATTTACTAAAATTTTTCGATTATTTGAACCGTCGACACTGAGTCACTTGAGGAGACGTATGGCGTTTTCCAATTACAAGCATCTACAAGCGGATTTGGAGTCTGACGTGCGTTTGACATTGTGGAACGCAGTGAAAAAATTCGATCGGACGAAGGATACCCGATTTTCTGCTTACCTTAAACAATGCTTAAACAATACGATCAAGCGAAAAATCAGAGGGCATCTTAAAGAACGTGAATGTATTGAGAAGTATTGGTATGAAACCTCCGAGGAATGTGTCGTGGATGTCAATTCTGATGGTGCCACTGAAATTGGGGTAAACGATCGGTTTCCGTGTCTTGACGAGTCTACTTTATCAGAGTTAGCACCGCTTTGCAAATCAAAAGAGTTGGCGATACTCGGACTGATTTATAACGATGAAGATGTTTGGCACAAGAATGGTAACTTGAACAACGCAGCTATTGCTCGAAAATTGGGAATTTCTCGAGAAGCAGTTCGTCGAATAATCGCGAATCTTCGGACCAATCGGCTTCTCTGGTCTGCAATTTGTGAATTGGCTCCTCGTTGAGGGGCCAGCCTCCCGTTGAAAAGGGAACTGAAAAATGATGATTTTGTAATTGGTTGTACTTTTGTAACCAATCTGACGCGATGAAAAGCGGACAACATAAAAAAGGGACACACCAATGAACCCACTACAAAACTTCCGACTCGCACGCTACCATGTGATTCTAACCGCGCGCTCAACAATTGTGATGCCACCCTACGCCGGCTCCACACTCCGCGGCGGATTCGGACACGCCTTCCGAAAGATGGTCTGCACCCAAGGACCAATTGACTGCCGCGATTGCACTCTCAAAGCCGTTTGTCCATACCCGTACATCTTCGAGACCGCTCCATTCGAGGGAGCAACACAGCTACGAACCTACGGGGCTGTGCCCAGGCCCTTTGTGATTGACCCGTTGGACACGCGAGGCGAATACCGCCGAGGCGAATCTTTTGCGTTCCGTCTCACCCTCATCGGTCGTGCTATCGACTATCTCCCCTATTTTTTGGTTAGCTTCCGCGAGTTGGGCGAGATCGGCATCGGCAAGGGACGCGGACGGTTCCAACTGACCCAAGTCCTGACCGATGGTGAAGAATCAATCTACGATGGCAATACCCAGATGGTACACAACTGCAATAACGCTCTCAGTTTCGACGATATCCAACAGGAAACGGTATCCTTACCGACCGACCAGTTGACCGTGCATCTGCTCACCCCCACGCGAATCACACACGAGGGGCAAATAACGGACGAACTCCCGTTCCACCTCTTCTGGCGACGCCTGATTGGACGCATCTCCGCGTTGGCGTATTTCCACTGCGACGAATCGCTGGAACTCGATTTTAAGGAACGCATCGCACAGGCGGAAACCGTCCAAACTGTTCAGACCGGATTACGTTGGCACGACTGGACCCGCTATTCCTCGCGCCAAAATCAGAAGATGCAACTCGGTGGATTGATTGGGGATGTGACGTATGCGGGCGATTTGGCGGTGTTCCTACCATTCGTGGCGTTAGGTGCATTCCTACATGTCGGCAAAAACGCAACATTCGGGTTGGGAAAGTATAAGGTTGGATAAGATGTGGAGGTAAGGTAGGAGTAGCCCTTGTGGCTACCATTCTAAGAAGAAGTTCGTATCAAAAGAAAGCGCAGAATACTTCAGAGAAACCGAGTTTTTTCTTGAAAACTCGGTTTCTTTGCACGATTTCCTAACATGAGCGTAAGAAGATTCACTCATTTCTGTGTACCGTAGAGGTATTCATCATGTCTGGTCGCAGTGTTGGACAGTTCCCCAGCAACAGCATCTTTTCCAAGGTCCTTGAAAATTTGCCAACCCTTCTGGAGATCAGGTGTCGAAGGCGTTTCCACCGCCAACCTGACCTTGACTTGCTTTTGCGATCCCAATTCTTTTCGGATGTCGTCGGGCAGCGCCAGAGAACCGTTGGGCAACACTTCTGCGATATACTCAATCACTTTCATAGGACGGTACACTCCTTTGGTATTGGATATATGATAAAATACAATAACGATTCTACTTCCGTATCGTTATGCACCTATTTTATCAGAGTTTGTGCCGTTTTGCAATGCAAGAAAATCGTTGTCTATAGCACTCAGGTTGACAACGTTTGGGTTAGGGAAGTATAGGAGGGATAGGGGAAGGCGATAAAAAAATCCCACACGCACCTGAAAAATCGCAGAATTTTCCGATCACCGACGTGTTCTGACGGGAATAGGGAGTATAATGTAGGGTGTAATCGTAATCATGTATCAAACTCAACGAGGTTTTGAAATGTCAAATTTTGAAAAAGATAAACAGTATTGGGATAACCAGTTTCAGAGAATGTTTGAATTTACTCCCTTCGCATTTCAACGCAAGGTAGCACAACATCTGTTAAACGGGCGCAATGTGATTTTACAAGCCCCAACGGGCGCAGGCAAGACGAAAGCCGCATTGTTCCCTTTCCTGCTAGCCCAGCAGGAAAATATACCATTTCCCCGGAAGCTGCTTTATACTACGCCAATGCGGGTTTTGGCAAAGAGTTTTCACACCGATTTCAAAGAATCTCCAATAGGAAAAGAGAATACTCTCAAAGCAGCAATTCAGACAGGCGAAAATCAGGATGACCGGCAGTTCCGTAGCGACCTGATTTTTACGACAATAGATCAAGTGTTAAGTAGTTTTCTTAACATCCCCTATGCGTTGGGTAAGCGTCAGGGCAACGTCAACGCGGGGGCAGTCGTTGGCGCGTATCTGGTCTTTGATGAATTTCACCTATTTGATCCTGAGACCTCGCTGGGAACCGTGATTCAAATGCTGAAGATGCTCAACGGTATCACACCGTTTTTACTGATGACAGCCACCTTTTCAGAACCGCTACTCAAGAGTTTGAGCGAATGCTTTAACGCTGAAGTCGTCCCGGTAACTGATACGGAACTGAAACAAATTCCTTCTCAGTGTGGAAAACGCCGTGAATATCAAGTTGTTGATCAGACGCTTTTGGACAGCATAGACGTGGTTATCGCCCAACACCAACAACGCAGTATTGTCATCTGCAACACAGTAGCACGAGCACAAGAGATGTATCAATCATTGCAGGATAACCCACAGCGTGGCACAACGGAAGTGTTGCTATTGCATTCCCGTTTTCTGAAGAAAGATCGTAAAGTCAAAGAGGATATAATACGCAAGCGTTTCAAACGAGGTGCGGGCCCCGATAACGTGATTTTGGTTGCTACACAGGTGATCGAGGTTGGCTTAGATATTACGTGTGAAAATTTGCACACAGAACTGGCACCAGCAAGCGCAATTTTTCAACGTGCGGGACGGTGTGCTAGGTTTGAAAATGAATCAGGAACGGTGACAATCTACCTTGTTCCGTCTAAGACCGATGGTTTACCAAATTACGCTCCCTACGAAAAGGAAACTTGTGAAACGACGATGGAGGTATTTCGAAAACGAAACCAAAACGTGATGGATTTTACAGCAGAACAAGAGGTTATCAACGAGGTCCACCGCGAAAGCGATGAAAAGATATTAGCGGAACTTGAGTCACACCCAACACGCAGCCGTATATCAGAAGCGATTGCCGGACAGGAATTGGCTCTCGCCCGTGAGTTGATTCGTCAGAATGATTCCCGAACACTCCTTGTGCATGACAAACCCGATACGCTTGATAAACCGTTTCGGGTTGAAAGTTTCAGTCTCTATCGCGGCACATTGTTTGGAGCGTGGGATAAACTTCAACAAATGGCGCAAGAACAAGGATTAAGTTGGTCGCTGAAGTATCCTGTCGAAGTCGAGGACAATTCACCAAACAGCCGCACTGCAATTACCTACAACTGGTGCGAAGTAAAAGACAAGGAAACTTTGGGCACTTCACCAATGTTCGTTGTGCATCCACGACTGGTCGCATACGATACCAAGGTGGGCTTCCGGCTTGAGGCGGGGCAAGAACCTTGTGCATTAAGCGTCCCTGATGATGAAACCACACAAGAACGCGAATTCGGCAAAGGTTACTATCGTGAGACATATACGGAACATATTGAACACCTGCTAAACGCATACAATTCTGGGCTAGCAGCTGAACTAAGTTACGCCGCCTCCCAACTTGAGCAGAAATTGGGATCACACAAGAGCGCAATTGATCACGCAATTCGACTCTGCATTGCTTTGCATGATGTTGGCAAGTTGACGGTTGAGTGGCAAAATTGGGCACACAAATGGCAACAAGTAGTTGGTCAATCTATCAATGTAAATTACATGGCGGCGCATACCGATTACAACCGAGACGACCTTGCGGAACGTGAAAAGGAAAAGCAATTTCCTATCCAACGGCCAGGACACGCCGTTGAAAGTGTCTGGGCGGTCGCTCCACTTTTGGCTAAGGTCTTTGGCAAAGAACAGAAAGATTTGGCAGAAGCATGTTTGACTGCGATTGGACGGCATCACGCCCCGCAAGCTAAGACTTGTTCACCCTACACTTTGCACACTGCTGCACCATCTGAAATCAAAGCGGTTTTACAAAAAATTGGACATTTAGGACAAACGGCCCAAATGCACTTAGAATCTCTTTGCAAGCAAGCGAAGCCTATCAAGCCATTTTCCTACTTTATTCAACCAAACAACACCCTCGCCCTATTGACCTATTTCCTGATTGTCCGTGCATTACGACTTGCTGACCAAGAGGCAACCTCAAAAGTCAGCAGATAAGGAGTGAAAACTGATGTACCAACAGACCTATTTTGTTGACAAACAGACGGGCACATTTGCTGATGTCTGTTCGGCTTACGGATTAGCCAGTATCTTAGACGAACTTTTGCGACGTGCGCTCGGCGAACACGGAGCACGCATTGTCAGAATTTTGGACCGGGGAACAACCTACGCGATTGAACTCACCCCTGCGTTACAAGCAGAATGGGTTGAGAATTCAAGTTTCTTTGCACCCATCCCTTTCATTAAGAAACCAAAGAATAGTAGCACGATACCAGATAGTATTTACAATATTGATTACAACGCGCAAAAGGCACGTTACGATGCCTACAACGAATTACGCAAGACTCTAAGCGAGACACTAAAGAAGGACCCCGATGACAGTGAAGCACTTGCAGCTTTGAAAGAAAGTGAACCTCACCCTGATTATCGCATTTGGCAGAAAATAAACACGATGTCAGGGATTGACGCTTATAATGGTGCTGTTACCAACTGGTACGAAAATCGTGAGCACTTCGCAGAGTTGCTCAAGTTGTTGCTTGCACTCCACGCCAAAACACCAAACGCAGTTTCTGACTGCGAGATAGAATGGAAAAAACTTAAAAAAGAGAGGAATCTCAAAGATCGCTTAAGTATGCTCCAAGTGTTCAACCCGAACGCAGGCAAAGGGCAGAACACCCCCAAAGCAAATAATCTGTCAATGAAGAACATAGACAATTTTTGGATATGCGAATATCTGAAGATGGTTGGTTTCTACCATTGTGCTGTGCCACGCTTTGTGTTAGTCAAACAAGGTCAACCTCCGAAGGACCGGAAAACCTTCGCACTAGCACCTATCAACATGACACTCGCAGCACATAATGATATTTTCAAAGACTTCCGGGACAAAGTGAGCAGCAATCACGCTATAAAGTCGGACATCTTTGCTGCACTCAATTACACAGATTGCTTCCTACAATACTGCGAAGCAGCACAAGAACTTGATGATTTATGGGGTGAGGGGCCCCAAAACTTTGTAGCAGGATTGCACACCGCATTTTATAAAGATCTCGGCAATTCATCCGCCGTGATGAATCTGTCCTTTATCAATTTACCTGACTGGATGAACGTCGAAAATACAAACGACGTGCAGGAGTATCTTGAGATAATAGAAGAACATCTCAACATCGTAGGAAGTTTAGAGGAGGAACGGAGTGAGGGCTACCATCTGCTGCAACACTATCGGGACTTTCTCTCCGCACACGATTTTACAGCGTTCTTTGAATTCACAGCACAATATCCAAGCTACCTGCTCAACGCCTTAGCGAAGGAAAACTTCTGGGTTAAGCCGTTGAGCACAACCAATTTGAGGAGGTTACTTATGAACAAGCAAAAAGAGCTCACACCAATTATCGAAAGCGATGGTTTTCAAAACATCGCTAGAGCCATCCGCCAAAGTACCGTGACACTGCAATACATGGTAAAAAGCGGTAGGCCTCCGTATGACATCCGGTATGGACTTGGCCAAGAATTACGACGCAAGGCAAACTACCCGGACGAGTTCATTCAGGTATTAGGTGATTTTCTTCACTCTTTCAACGCCGAAAATGCCCGTGTAGCCGAAGTTTCATCTCGACACTGGCGGAAAAGCGTCCGTGAAGACGACATCACCGAAATCGTTCAATTAATTGATGAACACGGTCCTCAAACCGTTTGTCATCTGCTATTGGCATTCGGATACGCTTCTACTAGCAGAGATGATACACCAACAAACAATACTACCACATCCACTGACACCGAAAAGGAGAATGAAAATGAACGATAGCAAAGCTGTTTACTCTCTCACCATCTGTGGCAGAGCCACAATCGACATGCACTCCCTCAATAACGAAGGCAGTGAAGGAAATCAAATCGCAACCCGAATGGTCAACATCTATGACCAAGCGGGTAAACTCGCTGCTGTAAATGCAATTTCAGGCGATATGTTCAAACACATTCAAGCCGAACACCTGTTCCACTTGAGCAGAAATAGCGGACTGAAACTATGTTTGGGCTGCCAACAGTTCAGCGCAAACCGTATCCTTGGTGATTCAACCTTTGAGGACAGTTACGAACAAAGTACGCCCGATCGTGAAATGATTGCGACGATGTTGGAAATGTGTGCAATGGATGACATTGAAGGCATTCTTGTCACAAATCGAGCTAAGAAAAAGTCTACACCGCGTAAATCTATTGTGGAGTTCGGTTGGGTGGTGGGCATACCAGAGTTGACTAAAACCGATAACTACTTTCATGTCAAATATGTATCCGATAGCGGACAGCAGAATGCAGATAATAGTGAGGAGACAGATGAAAGTGGTGCCAATCTCGGTCAGAATATCTTCCACCGTCCAGCTAGTTCAGGCGTTTACGCAATTGTTGCAGGCATCGAAGTCTCACGGCTCGGTTTCAACGACATAAGCCAGAAATATGCGATTGACGACGATGAGCGTAAGCAACGATACAAAGCACTGATTGAAAGTCTACTGTGTACTTTTGTCGAGCCAAACGGCGCAATGCGGAGTGCACAGCACCCCCACCTCGTCAACTTCGACGGGGTTGTCAGTCTCAGCACAAAGATCTTGCCCGCGCCAACGATTAGTCCACTCAATGGTGAGTACAAGACGGAAATCAGACGTGTCGCAGACGCACTCAATCAAATCGAGACAAGCGCAATTGAACTCCGGAAATTCGACTCATTAGGCGAGTATGCTGAAGTTATGGCAAACCTAGCCAATACAACTGTACCTTACAAAATTAGCTATAACGGAGGTAATTAAAATGTGGGCCTTAGCAACTTATCAACCCACCACCTTCTTTTCACTCAAGCCGAGCAATGCCACATCGTCAGGTGGTAAAACATTGTTGACACCAACACCCTACGCAATAAAGATGGGACTGTTAGATGCAGCCATCCGCACAGAAGGAATTAGCTACGGCAAGGGTGTGTGGGAATGGATACGCACTTTGTCATTGGCAGTGCATTTGCCAGAACGTGCAATGGTCAACAACGTGTTTACCCGTATTCTCAAGCCTCCCCATAATCGCACAAAGAAAGGGTTCGACAGAAGCATTGGCTACCG
This sequence comes from Candidatus Poribacteria bacterium, assembly GCA_965222805.1. Lineage (GTDB taxonomy): Bacteria > Poribacteria > WGA-4E > WGA-4E > PCPOR2b > PCPOR2b. The sequence goes on along the minus strand of CBDCUX010000005.1, from coordinate 6,417,647 downwards.
CGAATACGTCCATTTTGTTGGCGAAATGAGGTTAGGCTTGGAAATTCACGACGATTCGCAGGAAAGACAGTTAAAGCGTCTACTGCCTCATATTACTTACTTTGGGAAACGTGGTGGGTTCTTTCAATTTCTTCCGCCGATACAGCCGGTTGAGGCACTACCCTCTGACTTTACCCCTTTAGTTGAACAAGCAGATCCATGGCATATCGAAAGCCAATTACAACACTTGGATGATTGTGACTCCAAAATGAGTTTCGATCACGCCGACATTTACAGTGGGAAGAGTATCCGTGTTGGCAAGGAACGGCACACCTTCCTTGCCATGCTTCCCTACCGATTGCGTAGATCGAGTCGTAGTTTTAGCGACTACGAACGCTTGGTTACCCCATCTACCACCGGCGAAAATTAGGCTGTTTTTGATTTTCCTTGGGCTGGATTGCCAAATCCAGCCCAGTCATCAACAAAATAAAAAAACTCGGTTTCTGGTTTATCCCTTTGTCAAAACCTTTACACACCCGTGCGACATACACACGAAAGGACAATCTCTATGCAATCACTAATCGTTGATGATTTTGGCACATACCTCGGCAAACGCTCCGAACGGGTCAGTGTCCGATACCGAGACAAAGATCGAGACAAAGAGGAACACGCACTGATGGACCTTGACCAGATCGTCATCACCTCACGTGGCGTCAGCATGTCCTCAGACCTCATCGAAGCCTGCACCGAGCGCGGCATCGAAATCTCATTCCTCAGCTTCAACGGCAAACCGTATGCGAAACTCAACAGCCCATCGCTGACCGCGACCGTAATCTCCCGACGCGAACAACTCGCCGCCTACCACGACGAGCGCGGCTTAGAAATCGCCAAACAGTTCGCGACCGGCAAGCTACGCAACCAGATCAACCTCGTCCGCTACTTCGGCAAATACCGCAAGAAACAGGCGCCCAAAAAATACGCCGAACTGATTGAGCGGCTCACAAAGATTGAGAAGCTCATTGACGAAATTCACGCCGTCCAATCCCCAACCGTTACGACAGTCGGTGAACCACCGATTGACAGCGCACGCGGCACACTGCTCAACCTTGAAGGACGCGCCGGTGCCCTCTACTGGGAATGCGTCCAACGGCTGCTGCCCGCCGGACGGTTCACCACCCGGAACCATCAAGGCGCAGTCGATGATGTGAACGCACTGCTCAACTACGGCTACGGGATACTCTACTCGCAAATCTGGAGCGCGCTCATACTGGCAGGACTGGAACCGTTCGCCGGATTCCTGCACGTTGATCGTCCCGGTAAACCCTCGTTGGTGCTAGACTTTATCGAAGAGTTTCGTCAACCGATCGTGGATCGGGTGGTGTTCGCGATGATTAACAAACGATTCAAAGTCGAGTGGGAAGACCCTGATAGCGACGCCGCCAAAGCCGCACACCAGTCCTCAAAACCCGATGCGGAGACCGAAATTTCGACACAACGCCGCCTCAGCCAAGGGACCCGACGTGCACTTGCTGATCGGGTATTGGCGAGGCTTCAAGAGACCGAGCGATTCGAGCGCAAGGAACAGAAACTCTGCAACATCATCCAGCTCCAAGCCCGTCACCTCGCCATGCACCTACGCCGCGAACGGGAGTACCACCCCTTCACCTCTACATGGTAAAAAGTTTAGAAACCGAGTTTTTTCTTCAAAACTCGGTTTCTTCATGGGCGACAGATGGATAACATGCAACTTCAAGCCAGATATTATTTAGAAACCGTAGGGGCGGGGTTCCCCCACCGGTTTGCTCAAAACTCGGTTTCTGGGAGACACCATAGATGCGAGACATACAGTTTAGAGCGGGGCATTATTACCATTTATACAACCGCGGTGTGGATCGTCAACCCATTTTCTTCGATGAGGAAAACTGGGGATACTTTATAAAGTGCTGACGCCACTACTGCATACCTGATTTGATTGAAATTATCGCCTATTGTCTCATGCCGAATCATTATCACATTCTTGCTTATCTGAAGGACGACAACCTGAGCACGAAAATCATGCAACCATTCACCGTATCCTACACCAAAGCTGTGAATCGGCAACAAGACCGCGTGGGACCACTTTTCCAAGGTGCTTTTAAGGCAAAGTTAGTAGACAAAAACGAGTATCTGCTGCATCTTTCACGCTATCTTCACCTGAATCCAGTATTGGCAGGGATAGCTGATAATCCAGCAACTTGGACATTTTCTAGCTATCAGGACTACGTTGGCTTGCGTAACGGAACTTTGTGCACACCTGATGTCGTACTCTCCCAATTTCCTTCACGTCAGGCTTATGCCAAATTCGTTCGTGCATATTCTGAGACGGACAGGGAGCTCATTGAACATTTGATGTTAGATTAGAAGGCAAAGAAACCGTAGGAAGCAAATTGAACATTTGATGTTAGATTAGGGGACAGAGAAACCGAGTTTTCAAGAAAAAACTCGGTTTCTATAATTTATGCACACCTACGTTATGTACGACATCGTAAAAGACCGCATCCGCAAAAAAATCGCCGACATCTGCCTCGACTACGGCTTGAAACGCATCCAGTACAGCGCGTTCCTCGGCGATATCAACACCACACGGCGGCGGGCATTGGAGGAGAAACTGACAGACCAACTCGGCAAAGCGGAAGGGAAGATCGAAATCCTCGCCGTCTGTGCGAAAGACTTCGACAAACGAACTGTTATCGAGGAGACTGGAGAATGACACTCATGTTAGGAACTCGTACAACAGAAACCGAGTTTTCGGTTTCTCTTCGTCCTTTGCACCTTGTTTTTATAAGGAGCCAAGCATGAACATACGCGTTAGCGACATCAAACAGTATTTCTACTGTCCACGAGTGGTCTATCACACCTACTACACCCCTGTGACCCGTCCAACGACGCATCCGATGCAAATCGGCGCGGTCCAACACGAGGTGTTGAGCGTCCTAGAGCGGCGGCGAACCCTCTCCCGCTATGGGCTGGACGCTGGCAGCCGTAAACTCCACATCGCACTGCACGCTGAATCCCTCGGATTGAGCGGTGTGCTGGACCTACTCATTGAGACCGAAGATGGAGCGTTTCCAGTCGAATTTAAGTCCACGACCCAACGGCTGAACCTGAACGCGAAATATCAGTTGACCGCTTATGCGCTGATGGTGGAGGAGTGTCTCGGTCAATCGGTGTCCCAAGGGTTTATCTATCGAATCCCCACACAGCGCATCACAGCCGTTCCGATTTCAGAGACACTTCGGCGCAAGACCCATCAAGCGATCGAGCAGATACGGAATATGCTATCAGACGAGTGGATGCCACCACCGACGCCACAGCGCGGGAAATGCGTCGAGTGCGAATTTCGTCGATTCTGTGCCGATGTGTTGTGAGCATATCGCAAATCGAGTTTCTGCGGAAAAGGTGGGGCAATTTGCGAAAAGGAGTTACAATCATTGACCGGGTAAAGAGGGGACTGAAAAAAAGCAGAGCCTATCCCCACTCCAATCCGAATGGAGACAACGGCGCCCGGCTTGTAGTCGAGCGATTCATCGCCCGTATTGCGAATCAACACTGCCCAATCGAAGTGGGGACTGTAGGAGACTGGACCTGCGACCGGCCCCTACTGATCCACACAACCTAACAGGTTATATGAAGATAGTAAAAGGGATTTGCGAAAGTAACGATTCTAACCCCCCGGACCGCGATGAACACAAGCCGCGATGGGGATCTTCGCTTTTTTCTTGAAAACTGAGGCGTTTCATGTGATGATAAAGAAGGTAGCTCAACAAACTCAGATATTTAGACTGTTTTGGAGTGATCCATGAGTGCTGCCCGTGGTCGGTTACAATTGCTATCCCGATTAAAAGGGGACTGAAAGACGAAAACAGCAATTCCAAATCACCTTGCAGTATTAGTTACAATTGCTATCCCGATTAAAAGGGGACTGAAAGATCCTTCGCCTGAAGCACCGCATGACCGAATCCAAGGTTACAATTGCTATCCCGATTAAAAGGGGACTGAAAGGATCGCAGGAGAGCATTACCCTATCTACGCATTCAGTTACAATTGCTATCCCGATTAAAAGGGGACTGAAAGCAACCGAAAGGATTGTATTATGGATCGCAATATCAGAAGTTACAATTGCTATCCCGATTAAAAGGGGACTGAAAGGTAACTCCTGCGCCGGTTCTTTGCCTTTTTTGGCTGTTACAATTGCTATCCCGATTAAAAGGGGACTGAAAGAGAACTTCACGATTTACAGCCCGAACCCCAAGCCGAGTTACAATTGCTATCCCGATTAAAAGGGGACTGAAAGTTACATACTGAGACGAACTGCGCCCAGCTGTCCCAGTTACAATTGCTATCCCGATTAAAAGGGGACTGAAAGTATAATACGAAAATGCAATAATTGTGTTACGAATTCGTTACAATTGCTATCCCGATTAAAAGGGGACTGAAAGCCCGTCGCCGATTCCGCTTCCGGCAGCTGCAGCACAAGTTACAATTGCTATCCCGATTAAAAGGGGACTGAAAGTCCGGGAGGCGGCGGATATGAGCGTTCACGGTATGCGGCGTTACAATTGCTATCCCGATTAAAAGGGGACTGAAAGCACTTTCGACGATACGCTGCCCCTCCATGTCCGTACGGTTACAATTGCTATCCCGATTAAAAGGGGACTGAAAGCGAAATTACATGAGCAGATCAATGAGCAGATCTCTTGTTACAATTGCTATCCCGATTAAAAGGGGACTGAAAGCTTGTTCGGTTTGCTCGATTGGACGAAGACCATCAGAGTTACAATTGCTATCCCGATTAAAAGGGGACTGAAAGCAAACACATCCTCGACCGTCGAATACCGTAACGCTTTCAGTTACAATTGCTATCCCGATTAAAAGGGGACTGAAAGAACACGGGCAAACTACGCCCAACCCACGGCTCATCAGTTACAATTGCTATCCCGATTAAAAGGGGACTGAAAGAGTAAGGGTAGGGAGGTCAATATCGGGGTTGATTGTGTTACAATTGCTATCCCGATTAAAAGGGGACTGAAAGTTAAAGAACGGCCTCCAGTTCTCACCGAACGCGGACAGCTGTTACAATTGCTATCCCGATTAAAAGGGGACTGAAAGCAAGAGTTGGATGAAGAATATGGGATTCAGCGTCTGGTTACAATTGCTATCCCGATTAAAAGGGGACTGAAAGTTTTAGTGGGGGACATAACTAAGATGCGGAGCGAGCGTTACAATTGCTATCCCGATTAAAAGGGGACTGAAAGTCACTATATCGTCCAATCCCAATCCAATCCCAAACAAGTTACAATTGCTATCCCGATTAAAAGGGGACTGAAAGTTGTATGCTTTGAAGTTCTGTAGCTCAAAGTCTAGTTACAATTGCTATCCCGATTAAAAGGGGACTGAAAGTGGTATTCGCTAATCGCCCGGCAGTTATCAGAGCGGTTACAATTGCTATCCCGATTAAAAGGGGACTGAAAGGCAAATGGATCGTTGGGGTTGATTCCAGCCAACGGGTTAGCGAGGGTTACAATTGCTATCCCGATTAAAAGGGGACTGAAAGACGCTGGTATTGCACCGCCGTCCGCGTCCATGATCCGTTACAATTGCTATCCCGATTAAAAGGGGACTGAAAGGTTTGAAAAGAAATGAGAAAGAATCGATTTCCCATTGTTACAATTGCTATCCCGATTAAAAGGGGACTGAAAGTCCACTCAGCAACCCTCACCGGCTAATACAACTTTAACTCAACGTTACAATTGCTATCCCGATTAAAAGGGGACTGAAAGTTTCGGTATTTGTATCTGCTATATCGAGCAACGTCAAGTTACAATTGCTATCCCGATTAAAAGGGGACTGAAAGATTCTATCAGGAAATTGCCGACTCTCCAATCGGTGGTTACAATTGCTATCCCGATTAAAAGGGGACTGAAAGGAAACAGACGCTTCGCTGAAGATGCGCTCAGCGCTGTTACAATTGCTATCCCGATTAAAAGGGGACTGAAAGCTGCCCGGACAACAAGGTGAGTATCGATGTTATCTCGAGTTACAATTGCTATCCCGATTAAAAGGGGACTGAAAGAATATCGGGAGCGTGTCCACCCGTCTCGGTGTGACAGATGTTACAATTGCTATCCCGATTAAAAGGGGACTGAAAGATGATGAAGGCGTGCATCTTCGTGCCGACTTTCTTGTTACAATTGCTATCCCGATTAAAAGGGGACTGAAAGGTGATTTGAGCTCTGCCACTGTCATAACTGCTGCCATGTTACAATTGCTATCCCGATTAAAAGGGGACTGAAAGTCAATATGCCAATCTTCGCCAACGCCGGCGTCGCTCGTTACAATTGCTATCCCGATTAAAAGGGGATGAAAGAAAATTCGGGCTGAGTCCTGGCGAAACGCCAACCGATGTTACAATTGCTATCCCGATTAAAAGGGGACTGAAAGTTTCTATGCCTTCTCTAACGCCATCGCTATGTGAGTTACAATTGCTATCCCGATTAAAAGGGGACTGAAAGGTAAAATGGCTTTTCGGGGCTTTTTTTGTCACACTGGTTACAATTGCTATCCCGATTAAAAGGGGACTGAAAGGATCGCCCCTGTTGCGAGTCCGATTGCAGTCAAATTTAGTTACAATTGCTATCCCGATTAAAAGGGGACTGAAAGTTTAACTTTTGGGGATTTTTCAATCCGTCAGGGTAATGTTACAATTGCTATCCCGATTAAAAGGGGACTGAAAGTGTTTGTTCTGTCTCACAAGAGCTTGGGCGTGTTTCGTTACAATTGCTATCCCGATTAAAAGGGGACTGAAAGTGTCAAAAATGGTATAATTCCATTGACAATTAAGAGAGTTACAATTGCTATCCCGATTAAAAGGGGACTGAAAGTGGTGAATGGCAGAGCATCATGGATGTCGGTGCCCAGGTTACAATTGCTATCCCGATTAAAAGGGGACTGAAAGCACCTGTGCCAGCAGGCGTGGATAGTGAACCGAGAGTTACAATTGCTATCCCGATTAAAAGGGGACTGAAAGGATGAGTTTGTTGAGGTTGTCCTGAAGCTCGATAAGAGTTACAATTGCTATCCCGATTAAAAGGGGACTGAAAGTCCGACATCAGACGGATCAATGCCGCGTCTCGGAGTTACAATTGCTATCCCGATTAAAAGGGGACTGAAAGCGACGCCGGCGTCTGATAAGCCTTCCTTGTATGCCAAGTTACAACTGCTATCCCGATGAAAAGGGGACTGAAAACATAAGTCTTTTTCTAACCTTCCAATGAAAACTAACAGGAGGATACCATGACAACGCGACTTTTAATATACCTAACCCTGTGGAGTTTTCTCTACGCTACCGGCTGTTTGAGCGGGACATCAGGAAAAATCGAACCCGACCCTACACCGGCGGAACCAGTGACTCCGGCATCCCTCGCAGACCTTCGTTTATCATTGGCAAAACCGAGTTACAGTCTTAGCGAACCGATACCCCTTGACCTGACGATGCAGGTAGGGAAATTTGATCTGCTTGTGCCGTATGCCACAGTTACAAGCAGGGGGGCATTCTCCAAATTGGTGGTGAAAAATAACTTGGGGCAAGCTATCGCCCCCAAACCGCCAATCACATTCCCGGCAAAGACCCAAACCGTGATGTGGAATGACAAGGTGGTGAGTTGCATCCAAGGAGTCGACCTCAAGGCAGGGGATATTCGAAAGGCGAAGTTGAAAGACCTGAAGCCCTATTACAGACTGGGGCCGGGCGATTATACGCTGCAGGTGGTTATGGATTTGAAAGTCTATCGGGAGATCTTCTCTCCTGAATCGCCGGATGTTCTTGAGATAAAGCGCGAAATTCGGATAGTGCAACAAAACGCTAGCATGCCCGATGACATGAAGGAGCGGATGATTCACAATTTGGAGAGAGAGATTGAAGGCTTGCAGCACGGAGAAGCAGCAAAACTGGACGGAACCTATCTCCTATTGGATTCGTACCGGGGCGTAGCAACGCTTGAATCGAATGCCGTTCCGTTGACGATACAGTAGCGTCAAACCGATATACCACAGCGACTTAATGCGGCTAACGCCGCCGCAGCGATACCCTCGGCGTCAATCCCGAAGTGCCGGTAGAGCTCTGCGCGGTCACCGGATTGACCGAACTCATCCACACCGAGGGGGATAACCAACTCCCCATAGACACTTCCCAGCCAAGATAAAGCGTGGGAGGCGCCATCGTGGACAGTAACAATCGGTGCATGCCTCTCGTTGGTTGGAATCAGCCAGTCAAACGGAGTTCCTCCGCTTTGTGCGTGTCCGGGGTGCTGTTGCATCGCCTGCCACGCCTCAAATAGCCGGCGGGGACTGGTCATATTCAGCACATTGGCAGCCACCCGCTGCTTGCGAAGAATGTCCACAGCCTCGATAGCCTCTGAGATCATGACGCCGGTTGTCGCGATATGAACCAATCGCTCTCTCGGCACAACCGGATCGACATTGCGCCAATCTACTAAGCGGTATCCACCAGCCAGCACCTGACGATGTAATTCGTCAATCCCCAAACGCTCCAAAGCCGGCGTCAGCAGCACTTGATCAATCGACTTGGTGGACAGTCGTAAATAGGTCGAGCGTCCTTGATCTCGGTCACAACACTGGCGGAGTGCTTCCAACAGTATCCACTCCAGCTCCTGTGCAAAACACGGCTCATAGGCGTTGAGTCGCGGTATCTCCGCACCGAGTGAGGGTGTAACAGTGGATTGATGGGCACCCCCCTCCGGCGATAACGTGATACCCGACGGTGTCCCAACGAAAATAAACTTCGCCCCTGAATACTGGGCATAAATGAGTGCTTCAAGACCGCGGCACACAAACGGATCGTAGACGGTGCCAATCGGGATGACATGTTGTCCGCACAGTTCAGCCGATAAGCCGAGCATCCCCAACAACGTAAAGAGATTCATCTCCGAAATTCCCAATTCGATGTGCTGTCCCTGCGGTCCATGTCGCCAGCTTCGGAGTTGATTCGCTTCGCTTTCATAGTCAGGCAATTCTTGCGGCGTAAACACCCCTGTCTTGATAATCCACCCAGATAGGTTGGTAGACACCGATACGTCCGGCGAAGTCGTAACAATCCGATCTGCCAACTTCGGCACACGGGTCAGACGCATAAGCAGCCGACCCAAAGACTGCTGCGTACTCAAGACCCCTTGAGTTGGAAGCGAGAGGTCTGTGGGCACATCATCGGCGGACAGGGTTACAGGCGGTGCAGGATCGTGAGGAAAAAGGCGATCGGTAGCTTCGAGACAAAGTTGACCGGCAGACGACCCCGGATCAAACCGCGCCCAATCGTCACTGGCAGATACATCCGAGCGCTCGCGCAAATCGGCTATCTGCGTTTCGCTCAGGAGCATCGAATGATTCAGCGGGTGCCCCGCGATAGGTAATCCCCAGCCTTTGATCGTATAGGCAAAAATAATGGTTGGCTTCTCTGGCTCCGCCTCAGCCTGCGACAGCATGGCGAGCAGTTCCTCCAAGTCGTGTCCACCCAAGTTGCTTAACACCGACGGCAGCGTCTCATCCGGGATGTCTTGAATCGCTGCGGCGATTTCAGCCTTATCAATCCCCTGACAATCAAGGATCCGAGAGCGGAGTTCCGCACCGGGGAGACGAATAAGTGCCTGATACTCCTCATTGCTCATCTCATCGATCCGCCGGCGCAAAGCGGCACCGCCCGGTCTTTCAAAGAGCGCCTGAAGCTGCCGACCATACTTCGCTTCAAGCACCTGCCAGCCACTCTCCTCAAATAGACGCTCTAATTGTCGCGCACGAATACCGGGCACAACTCGGTCAAGGCTTTGACGATTCAGATCAACAATCCACAGCAGATTATCTAAACCGGTGAGGGCTTGATCCAAGATGGCTTCCCACACGTTACCTTCGTCCAACTCAGCATCACCAATGACCCCCACGAAACGGCGTGAACTTACGTAACCGAAGTGGGACAACGCATAGCGATGGGCTAACGCCCCAAACGCCGGCGCAACGGCTCCCAGTCCTACAGAACCGGTTGAAAAATCGACAGTGTCCGGATCTTTCGTTCGACTCGGGTAAGCCTGCAGCCCTCCAAATGATCGAAACATGGTCAGATATTTTTTTGGTAGTTGACCCAGTAGATAGTGGATTGCATGAAAAACCGGCGAGGCGTGCGGCTTAATTGAGACACGGTCACCGGCTTGAAGAAAATGGAAGTAGAGTGCTGTCAGGATTGAAACCACCGACGCCGAAGATGCTTGGTGTCCGCCAACTTTTGTCTGATCGGAATTGGGACGCAGGTTGTTCGCGTAATGAATAATAAGCGTTGCCAACCACAGCACACGCTGCTGAATCGTATTCAGCGTTTCCAATAATTCTTTTGAAATGGGCTGATCAGAGTCCTTCAAAACCTTCCACCTCGCTTCCAAACTGAAATCGTTATATTACTATGATAGCACGGACGGGGGATTGTATCAACTGTGAAAACTTCTAATTGACAGACAGATCTTGAACGCATATAATTGAGGGGTGTGCATACGTAGATATCTTGGTCATAATCGCATAACTTGAGCAGATTAATCCTATTAGCTGTATATATACATTGCGCTCCGCTGGAGCGCGGGCATTGGCTGTATCGGCATTCTATAGACATATCGCTCCTCTGGAGCGAAGATAGCCGTCGGGTCGTTGGGTTTATTGGGTATTTGGTTTGCTGAAGATACGCCGGCTCGGTAGCTGCTTTGTTTGCTTATCCGTGTTTTCTGTGTAATCTGCTGAATCAGGATTTCCACGATTGAAGGATTTTCAGGATAGAATACTTGGTGCGTGAAAGCAGCAAAAGGGACATGGGTTCATTTAGCCCCAGCGGGGCGGTATGTTTATAGCACACAGGGTAACAAAATCCCCCAAGCCCCAGCGGGGCGACATGTGCCATTTGTCTAAATCGCCGGTTAAACTAATGGCATAAGCAGCGAGGCTAGGAAGCCTCTCCCACAGTGAGCAGGCGGTCCCTCTTCTGAGACGCGGACTCATTGAAAGCTATTTATGAGCACCCCTCATATAATTCTAATCTAAGAACCTGTTTTAAAAAGCAAGGAATGATCCCAGGGTGCTGTGGATTTGTCAATCCACAGCGAGCCACATCGCAAGGTAGGGGTTGGGGCTCCTAATCTATCGGGCTTGGTTTCCAAACCCGATGGATTGATCTGACACGGTTCGCTGAATATGGTGATAGTATGCCGTTGAATAGTGGACGCCCTTCTGGATTGGTGAAGAAACCGAGTTTTAAAGAAAAAACTCGGTTTCAGGGCAAATAGTTTTACCCAAAATGACTTTTCAAACAGGCTCTAAGTTGTTATCCATCGGAAGTTGGGGATTTTACCTCCTTTTTTACAGCACTTCAGTTTTAACAGGAAGCCGACGGATTATCAACACCTAGCAACTTGAGTTAAAATACAAGGAGAAGAACAGAAATGGAAGGCAGGAAGCACACTGACACTTTGCGTTGCCCGTTTTACGCCTTACGCATCGCATTTCTCGTTTCATTCTGCCTCTCCTTCACCGCTATCCCACCAAGCGGACTGACCAAGGAAAAAATAATCGACTATGTGATCGCTGTCGTCAACGATCAGCCTATCACGCGACGCGAACTGGAGAACGAACCCATCCTTTTTGTCATTGTTAACTTCGTCAGGGATCAGCCAATCACAATACGCGAACTAGAGCGCGAACTAACCAGCCAAGAAATTAGGCATCCCCCGAAGACGGTTAGACGGGCTGCGCTAGAAGGACTCATCGAGCGAGAGTTGATGTTACAGAAGGCGGACGATATCGGAATCCTGCTCGGGAGTTGGGGAAAAAAGGTGAACGTAGAAATTCAAGCGTTGAAATACGGCTATACCGACGAGGCACTGTTCGTTGAGGATCTGAAGCGAATTGGACTAGAATATCAGGAATTAGAGGAATGGCTGATGGATGACCTAATCGTCAAAGAACTGACTGTCCGTCAATTTCGCAACAGTATCGAAGAAGAACGGATCAATCAAGAAGCACCCCAATATTTTGAAACACATCGATTAAGATTCGTCGCGCCCACACAGATTCAATTTCAGTATATCATGGTCCGCTCAAAACCTGACGATGCAACAGATTTGCAGACGCAAGCCAAGACACTTGCACAGAGAATATCGTCTCAGTTAAAAACCGGTGTAACCTTTCAGGCAATTCAGCAGGCGTATCCTGACAACCCACTCCTTCGGGTTGTGGCAGAACTACAGACGCTTCCGGCTAATACAGAGGCTCGGTTAGCAATTGCTAGCCTGCAAGTCAACGAAGTGAGCGAGCCCATTTCCATATCTGAAGGATATCTCATCGCTAAGCTTCTTAAAAAAGAGCAGTCTCGTCAGCAGACATATCCAGAAGTTAGCGAAAGCATTAAGAACAAACTTATCGCGGACGCACTGCAAGCACAGAGAAAGGCGTGGCTCGCTGAACAGAAGACAGCGTCTGATATTCGCATCTTAGACGCAGAATTGGCAAAAACACCGTTGGCTTTAAGCACAACGGAAGATGAGGACTAAAAAGCCTATAAATCCGTCTGATGACCCCTCCCATAAGCTCTAGCGGGGCAGCGCAACAAGAGACGGCTCTCGACTTTTGTAGGTCGATTTTTCAAAATCGAAAAGACCTAGATTCTGTTGACGTTTGAAAATTGAGCCAATATTGATGCACTTGAGGCAGTATGTTGGGTAACCACAAGAGTTGCCCCTACATTGGGTCTATTCCTATAGGAGTTGGGTTTCCCAACCCGTTGGGCGAGGCAACCTCGCCCCTACGATTAAGCACTTATCGACGAATGGCGGACGGAACTCACATAAATGTCAACACGCCCTAGAACATAACGCGATAGTCTTGGCTCAATGAGCCCGAATTATTGTGCAACACACTGGGTATTCTGCCGAGTTTCAGCCAATCTCCGAATCCTTTGCCAAATTAGTAACAACAAAATGTCAACGCATCCTAGCAACCTACGCTATTTCAATACAACCATCCGGTGCGTACCGACAAAATCACCCGCTTCGAGACGATAGAAGTAAGTCCCGCTAGCGACCCGGTCATTCATGTGATTGCGACCATCCCAATATACAGCACGGTCCCGCGTTGTGTAGTAACCGGCAGGCTGCGGTCCCAAGTCGAACTTCCGAACCTCACGCCCTAAAGCATCGTAAATGGCGATACGAACATATGCATCCTTACGCAGTTGGAAGGGGATCCATGTCTCCGGGTTAAAGGGATTGGGATAGTTGGGAAACAGACGCGTCTGACGAGGGCGCAATTTATCTATGAAGAACGGCTCCACGCCGACACGGATTGACCGCCCGTCCACCGAAACGAGATGCGCTGCGTCCACCGAAACCATGGGATTTGAGGGGTGCACTGAATCTGTTGAACCGTTCGCCTCCAATTCCAGTGTGGCGAGCCTTACCCGACCGAGCCACGGCTGACCCACGCCAAGTTTGGCAGCCACGAGCGTTCCAGCTTGAGCGATCTCTCCCAAACGAAAAACACCACTCTCGCTGCTGTCTGGATTAACCTTCAAAAATCCTTCCGGCGCTATCCGGATATAGTATCCCACTAAAGGCACATCTGTGTCAATAATCAGGTCAAGTAGAAGGTTATTCCCTGAAAACCGGGGATTCTCGAATCTAATTGTTGCCGATATAGGGGCAGAAGAACGCTCAGGTGCCGGTGAAACGCCGATAGTCTCTCCAAAGTGAGCGCCAACAACGATAAGGTCAAATAAGTTCACAAGCCCATCCCGATTCACGTCCGGGTTCTGACCGAAAATTACTCTGTCTATTACCCGTCCGAACTCAGATCCAACGATGACCAAATCGAAAATACCTACAATCCCATCGCCATTCACATCCCATGGGTGCAGGTAAACTTCAAGAACCGGGCTCTGTTTAAGCAGCGTCAAAGTACCATCCGACGTTGAGGCAAGACTGACAATAAAGGTGGAAATTTGATCTGCCGGCGCGGTCACTCCTGAATTACCTCCACCGTTCCCATAAACAAGCGTAATCGTGTCGTCCGGCATGAGGCTCTGAATTTCGACCTGAATCCGTTGGTTGGTGAACATTATATCGCCGATGATGCCGGTTGAGGTTACAGTCGTGTATCCGTGAAGCCCTAGGACCTTCTGTGGAGGTGTCCAACCTGCTGGAACGTGAACGGTAAGGGTTCCTCCTCGTATCCTCCCCTCAGCGGTATAAGTGATAACAACTTCGTTGCCAGTGCTATATGCGGGGACAGCATACGGTGAAACAGAAGCGGTACCAGAACCATCGGGGGTCGTCGGTGCCGATTCAAACGCTAGATGTTTCGCCATAAACTGTAGCGACTGCTCTGCGATGAATGTGTGTCCACCACCATGTTTCACAAACTCATGTGCAATGCCAAGAGCCGTCAACCTTTGATCCAATGCTTCCGCTTGTCTAGGCAATGCCGTTTCATCCTCAAGACCATGGACTAATTTAATTCCATTCAACCGTACCGGCTGTTGTGGATTTTGCTTTAATCTGTTGAAGTATCGATCTAGCTCTCGAATGATGTCATTCTCGACAATCCGATCCCAAACTTCTTCATCACGCTCCCAAGGCGGGATACCCGCTCTTAATCTATATGGCAAATCAAGATAACAGGGAGGCTCGTCCGGATTGGAGGCGACTCCCGCCAGATACGCAAGACCGTTACGAAAAGGTAGGCTAATCCTTCGTAAAGCATCAGAATTGGCTAAGTCCTCCAGTGCATTCCAAAATTCGTCTCCAGATTTCTGTTTAAGTGGCTCCATCAGGGTTAATACAACGCCACCCTTTTCTGTAAAAGACCGTATCAAATCATCGTCAAATTTATAGGTACCTGCCTGGGCAACAACTACGCCAAATACCTCTGGATATTTTAGCGAGAGGTGCATCGAACCGTACGCGCCCATCGAAAACCCTGTAATTCCGCGACTGTCCCGGTGGGGTATTGTCCGGTACTGCCTATCAATAAAATTGATTAAATCCCTCCTGATGTAGGTTTCATAATCACCGATCGTTGGAGAACTGAGAAACTGGCTCCCGCCAAACCGATTCGAGCCATCGACAAACACAGCGATAGCTTCCTGAATCTCCTCGCTGAGGATCATACGGTCCATCGCCGACTTCATCTTCCGGGTTAGGCTATTTGAGCTCCCACCGAACCCATGCAGCACATAGATGACAGGGTAGCGTTTTTCGGTAAAATCGTAGCTTGGCGGCAGATATACTCTAATGATCTTACTTCCATCTTCACCAATCAAGTTTTCCGTCAGCGTTGGCCAGATGATTGGGGGCCAGCGTATCAACTGACTCTCTGCTGCGAAGAGGACAGGCTGTGAGGCCGTAATCATCAACGACCAGAGTATGAAATGAAAGAGAAGGTTTTTGGATAACAGTCTGAACATGATATGTAACTCTCCCGTCGATTTTCTCCCTGAATTATAGCGCATCTCCGATCGTCAATTCAACAGATATCACCGACTTCGCTGCACCGACGACTCGTCTGTAAAATCCAAGAGCTGCCGATTTCGATCTTGTAATGCCACGAACCGTGTGATAAGATGAAAGCTAGTAACGCAAGGGCTGCCAGAACGTTGACACCCCTTCACCTAGAAAGGGATATACGATGGATTTTCGACCCGCCCCCGAACACGACGCACTCCGGGGACGCATTCGCGACTTTTGCGCGCAATTCCCCGATACCTACTGGCGCGAAACCGACCGCGATCGTGCGTATCCGCAAGCCTTTGTCGAAGCATTGACAGAGGCTGGTTTTCTTTCTATTCTGATTCCCGAAGAATACGGCGGGCTCGGTTTGGGCGTAACAGAGGCGAGTATCGTCTTGGAGGAGATCAACCGTTCTGGAGGGAATTCGGCGGCGTTCCACGCGCAGATGTATCTCATGGGCGCACTGCTTCGCCACGGCAGCGATGCACAAAAGGAGCGTTGGCTGCCAGCCATTGCTAGTGGCAAACTGCGGCTACAAGCATTCTCGGTCACTGAGGCGGAGGCTGGATCCGACACTCCCAGTATCCGCACCTTTGCTCGGCGTGAAGGCTCGGCATACATCGTCAATGGCCACAAGAACTGGACCAGTCGCATCGAACAATCAGACCTGCTTCTGCTGTTAGCACGCACGACACCCCGCGAAGCGGTCGAAAAGCGGACGGAGGGGCTCAGTCTGTTTCTAGTTGATTTACGCGATGCGCGGCGGGGTGAAGGGACATTAGAAGTGCAGCCTGTCCGCACCATGTTCAACTATGCAACCTACCAAGTTCGGTTCCACAATCTACGGCTGCCACTCGATAGCCTAATCGGTGAGGAAGGACGAGGTTTCCGCTACGTTATTGATGGCTGGAACGCGGAGCGTATTCTGCTGGCAGCAGAAGCTATCGGTGACGGATACTGGTTTATCGATCGGGCTAGCAACTATGCACGCGAGCGCGAGGTCTTTGGGGCCCCGATTGGTCGCAACCAAGGTGTGCAGTTCCCTATCGTCCGCGCTTATGCGGCGACGGTCGCAGCCGATTTGGTCCGTTACAAAGCTGCTTGGCTCTTCGATGCCGATACGTCCTGCGGGGCAGAAGCGAATATGGCAAAACTGCTCGCCTCCGAGGCAAGTTGGCAGGCAGCCAATATCTGCCTCGACACACACGGCGGTTACGGCTTTGTAGATGAATACGATGTAGAGCGCAAGTTCCGGGAAACGCGGCTCTTTCAGGTCGCACCGGTAAACAATAACCTAGTGCTCGCCTATCTTGCCACCCACGTATTGGATCTGCCCCGATCATATTAGAATCTATTACAGTAGGTCGGGCTTCCTAGCCCGACACGCAAAGCCCCATCAGAGCGATAGGTGAAAATTGGCGTGTATGATTCTGACGTTAAATATCGCTGTAACAGAGAGATGTCGAATCAGTGGTGGGGTGCGTTACACAGCAGGCTTCCCTCGTGGGGGCAACCAACCTGTTCAATCTGAATGGTCGTATGGAAAATGCCGAATTGGGTTTCCAGCTTGTCGTTAATCTCCTGTCGCAATTCGTGCGAGGATCTGCTTGCGTCCTCATCAATCGACACATGCGTGCTCAACGCCAAATAGTTGGAACATAGAGACCAGATGTGCATGTCATGGACATCCTTGACCGAATCAATAGCATTGATGCACGCTGCCACTTTGTGAGCATCCGCATGTTTCGGGGACGCCTCCAATAAGATGTGAACCGCTTCTTTCGTTACTCTGAACGCCCCAATCAAAATTATTATACCAATCCCACCGCTCAGAATTGGATCGACAATGAACCAGCCGGTCCAATACATCACTACCCCGCCCACGATGACGCCAACGGAAGCGAGTGCATCCCCAATGACATGAAGCACCGCACTCCGCACATTGAGACTCTTATGTCCTTCCCCGTGAAACAGCCAAACAATAACCATATTCGCAATAAATCCGATAGTCGCCACAACGAGCATCTCTTTACTTTTAACCGGTTCAGGTTCCATAAACCGGTGGGTAGCTTCGTAAAAGATCCATCCAGAGATGGCGATCAGTGAAACCCCGTTGATGAATGCGGCGAACACCTCTGTTCGGTGATAACCGTAGGTGCGCGAGCTAGTTGCGGGGCGAGTTGATAGATAGATCGCCAGCCAACTCATAATCAGCGATAGGGAATCCGAGAAGACATGCGCTGCATCGCTCAACAATGCCAAACTGTTCGATAGAATCCCCCCTACTATTTCAATCCCGAGCACAAAAACTGTCAATACGACTGCGAACCGAAATTTGCGCTGCAGGCGATGTTGATGCCCATGTTGATCTCCATCTTCCTTCCCATCATGGTGATGTGCGTGATCGTGATGGTGGTGCGTGTGGTCCATGCCTCCCCCTTTCAACTGATGAACACGGTCAAGCTATTTGAAAATCGTATGCGCAGGAAGAACGATTGAATAAGTAGGCTACTATCCACGAATCGCGTGGATGGATGGTGCGCTACGAAATTCGGAACTATCTCTTAAGCACTTGTATCTGAAGTCGATTTGGAAGCGTTACCGCTCTCTGTCTTGGTCGATTTAGAGTCGCTGCTTTTGCTATCTCCACCCTTGCTATCTCCACTTTTGCTATCCGCCCCGTCACTACTTGATGATGAATCTTTGTCTTTTTTCGCGCTCTCCTTGTACCCTTCACTGCGATAGTCCGTGATGTAGAAGCCCGAACCCTTAAAAATTAGCCCGGCACCAGCACCAATTAACCGCTTGGTCCGACCTGAACATTCGGGACATTCCTGGATGGGATCTTCGGTGATACTTTGAAACCGATCAAATTGGATACCACAATCTAAGCATTTATATTCGTATGTCGGCATATAATGAAACTCCTCTTACCCTGTTATTGTTAACAGACATTGCGAAAAATATCGGGATTTGATATATTTTAACGACTGATAAGTGGCATGTCAAGCAGATTTGCCGGAATCCCAAGTCCCTTTTCTTGATCGACATCCCCTCACCAATGGGTATAATTAACGCAAGTTACCACTTAAAGTTGAGTACAATAGATCTATAGTAGTGCCGAATCGCTACAACCCAACGTCCTAGCAGGACAGAATGTGTATAGCGGATTCAACAACAATAAATCAAGGAGGTATACGCTCATGGCAGATCAGATTCCCCAAACAACCCTTGGTCGAACAGGATTGGTCGTCACTCGACTGGGTACCGGCGGTGCGTATTGCGAAACCGCCGATGGGTATCGAGCCGCGCTAGACTGTGGTGTCAATTATATGGATACAGCACGAGCGTATCGGGATGGAGATGACGAAAGGGTCATCGGAGGAGCCATCCAAGGACGGCGTCACGAATTGATTCTGGCAACCAAAACCCAACAGCGCGATGCTAAAGGTGCGCGTCAAGACCTTGAAACATCGCTGCGCCTACTCGGAACAGATTACATCGACATCTACCAACTCCACCATCTAAACACCGCAGAGGAACGGAACCGCGCTTTAGGAGCTGATGGCGCACTAGAAGCGGTTCAAAAAGCGCGAGAGGAAGGACTAATCCGCTTCATCGGGGTGACGGGCCACGATTGGGAGCAGATCCAGCAGGCAGTTGCGACCGGATTTTTTGATACCGTGCTATGTTGGTACAATTGTGCCATGAAGGAGCCTGAAGAAACCGTGTTCCCGGCGGCACACAAGCATAACACCGGCGTGGTGATTATGAATGCGTCGCGCAATGACAAACTCTTCGATGGCGCAGGCGCACCGGCGGAAGAACAATTCTACCGCTATGTCCTCAGCCATGAGTCTGTCGGTCTGACAATCATGGGGTTGCGAAACGTGCCCCGCTTCCGCCGAATAGCATCCGCACTGTCCGATCACCACACATTAATATCAGAAGAAAAAGCCGAGATCGAGAACTATGGTGCACGAATGCGGGCAGATGGAAAACTGTAGTGTGCCCTGATTTAGGTTTATGCCCGTCCACGCTTTGACAGGTCGGTTGCCCGTCCAAGCAAAAATAAAGCTGTTACTGCGGCAATCACCGAAACTATGCCGGCAATGATGAATGCTCCAGACAGTCCCACCGCATCAGCAACGGCACCGGCGGTCGTAGGTCCTAAAAACATACCTATCGCATATACCGCCTGATATACCCCCATCGCGGTCGCCCGGTCCTCACCAGATATCTCTCGGATACTCAGTCCCATTAACAAAGGGTATACGAGACCACGTCCAAACCCACTTGCACCTTGAGAGATCGCCAGCAGTGGTATATTGTCGATCAGCGGGACAACAAACATTGTCACTGCCATCACCAGAATACCGACAAAGACAGCGCGATTTTCGCCCAAGCGAGCAGCAAACCGGTGGTTCATCGGAGCAGTTAAAGTATAGGGCACCAACGCAGCTACGCCAATGATGCCGAGCGTCAATTTGCTTGCACCCAGATTCGCCGCATAAACTGGAATAAAGCCAAACGTAGTCGCCCAGAATGTGTAGTGATTCAGTGCTGTGATAGACGCAACAAGCATCAAAGCGGGGTGCGTGATGATGCGCCATATCTGTCGAAATGTGGGAGGCTCGCGATGCGTCCGATGCTCCTTGATAGGCACAGTTGCTATCAGACCCATAGCCGCCAGAACCGCACCGGCGTAGAATGTAGTCCCCATTCCCCACATCTGCGCGATTTGACCGCCGAGCCCGTTGACGGCAATCAGCGAGATGCCGTTGATAGCCGTAACAACACCCATCGCCTTGGGACTCTGATTCGGCGGAAAGTAGCTGGCGAAAAGCACGGTAAATGCGACCCAGGTGGCGGCACTAATACCAAGCACGCCGCGGAAGATTGCAAGATACATCGGTGTCGGTGCCATCGCAAGTCCTAAACACCCGACGAGGTTGAAGAAATGTCCGGCATAAAGAAAAGGCAAACGCCGCCCCAACCGGTCCGACCAAATCCCCAACGGAATTCGTAGCCACATCTGTACGAAACCGTACGCCCCGACAACTATACCCACAGTCGTGAATGAGGCGCCCAACGACTGAGCGTATACAGATAGAATCGGTGAATAGATATATAGCGCGCCCCAATAGAGAAACATGCTGGCATAGTACGCCCGAATGGTAGTCCTATCAGGAAAATCGGGGGGCGTCTGCTCAACCTTATTCATTGGGCTTGTATTGCCATACTCCTCTCCAATCTTCGCGATCAGAACCGAACACGAACCAACGATGCCCGCAATTCGATATCAGGAATCCGCGCATCTCGACCACCGATAGGGGAGACTGTAATGGTCGGGAAAGACAGATTCCATCTTTTTTCAACCGGTTCAAGATTGAGCAACCCTACGCCACTTTCAGTGAAATAACTCGTTTGCGTGTCGTAGTTCCGGGTAAAATAGGCGCCCGCCGTCAACCCGACCGCACCACCAAGCCCCATAAGGGACCAGAAAGTCCGGTCCTCCGGCTCAATATCAAGCAGAATATTCGCGCCTAAACCGTAGAGTGTGCCTACAATGCCCCCGATGTTAATGAGACGGGCGCGGGCACGACTCATGTTCAGTTTTGTTGACCACGCCGCCATGGTCAATAGCCCAAGGTTGCCACCCATCATCGCACTGCCCAGAATAAAATCGCTGTTATCGTTATTCCTGTTGCGAGCAGCTATAGCCCCACAGATCGCAAACCACGTTCCCCAGACCCCTCCGAAATTGATCAGCGTTGCATCACCGGGGCTGATGTCTCTGCCTTTGACAATTCCGCTAGCCAACGCCAATCCAATGGCACCGCCCGCCATACTCGCACCCACAGTCAGTTTGTCTCCGACATCGGCAAGCGTTGCTGCCCCAACTGCCTGCCACATACCCCAGGTCCCCCCGAGGGTAATCAGCGAAGCCTGCCCATCACTCAGTTCGCTCTCCCGTGTGAGACTTAGAGAACCGATTAATCCACTCAAGGGACCCGCGATGAAAACGAGACCATAGGGTACTGGTTCCTCCGTGTCCAAAAGTATCAGTGTCCCGACGCCTAGCCATGTCGTAAAGAGTGTACCGAAGCCGACTAAACCCGCTCTACTCAAGCCGCTAATCGGTTTGGGTTGTTGTAGCAGAACAGTAATTTCCCTCTTTTTGTCCGTTGCCAATTGCCCGTGCGCTGTTTCGGGATACGCAGCGATAATCCAATCCAGTTGTCTGAGGGCTTTATCGTATTCCCTATCGACAACCTGATTAACTGCTTCTTCATAAATTAAGCGTGCTTCCAGCGTTTTGATCTCCGATTCGATTTCATTCGCCCACAGCGGCTGTGAGCAAAGAAAAAGAAGGGTTACGATGATAGTCTTGATGAGTTGATTTGGCATATCTATAATCTTTCTAATTGCTGACTCGATGGATAAAAACCTGCGATTAAAATCGGATACTAAAAAAATTAGCGTGTATACCGTTAGGACTTAACTGTAACTCGTGAGGGGAACGATGCCAAAGTGTCGAATCATTCCGCTGACTCAGCCTTCCGCCCACTTCTGGAGGCGGAACATGACGGGTGGTGTGGGTGCCTGTAATAAGCCCAGCGATGCCGCCAACCATCAAGGTGGCAAATGCGGCCTCCGGACTAATATCGCTTTCAGCGATTATCATCACTATCCCGCTGGCAACTATAGTGCCGATAACGCCTCCCAGATTAATCCAATGTGCCCGTCCCAACGTGATATCAATTTTTGGGGAAAGCGCTGCCATTGCTGTCGCGCCTATATTGCCCCCGATGAGTGTCCAAGTAAGCAGCCCATCGCCATCTTCAACACCAGCGACCTGTCCTGCACACAAAGATAGCCATGTACCCCAAAACGCACCATAATTGATAATCCCCATGTCTCCCAGACTCGGGTCAATTTTCCTTGTGAGAACAGAGGTCGCAAGAATACCTGATAGCCCACCGATCATGGCACCGCCAATCAACGGCTTTTCGCCATCATCTTCGTCGATCAGAATTGCCCAGCCCAATCCCTGCCATGTCCCCCAAGAACCACTGAAGTTGATTAAAGCAGACTGCCCACGAGTCAATTTAGCGTTCCGCGTCGTAATCAGAGAGGTCAAAAGCCCCGTCGGGGCACCTATCATCATACCCGCGGCAACGGTTTTTGCTCCGTCGGTTTCATCAACAAGCCGCGCCGTACCAATTCCTAACCACGTCGAATATAAGGTGCTGAACACCACAGTCCCGATTCTGCCGCTCTGGTCAATCCTCTTGCGCCGGATGCTTGGCAGATTCAGTTGTTCCAACCGCTGTTTCCGATTTTCAGCAAACCGCGCATAGACGGTGTCCGGATATTTGTCGATGACTTCATTGAGTCGATCATACGCCTCACCATAATCTCCTTCAACTATCAGCCTGAAAGCGGTCTCATAAAGCTGCGCTGCCGCGCTCGATTCTGCGGAAGCCGCACTCGGCGGAGAAAATAACGTGCATACAAAAATTGTGATTAGTGCTGCCCCGATCTGTTTATGAATCATAACCTTACCCTTTCTGTCTCTGTCCTATGATAAACAGAATGATCCGGAAAAGCAAGATATTAAATTGGCAGGTGAATGTCATAGGGATAAAATGAGTGGCTAATGTTAAGAAAGTGTGCAACAGCAACCCGGTTTTTGCCAAAAACCGGGTTTTTCTTGGTGCTTTGCACTTTCTTTTTACATGAGCCCCCGTTTTTTGAAAACCTTCAAAAACGGTATAAACCACCGATTTCACTCATCGGGCGATCAGCATCGTCACCCGACGCGGCTCGGTGGTGGACGGGTGATGCATGAGGATGTCCTGCACGCCATCCTTGTTAAGGTCCACCAGCCAAGTGTATTCCTCGTTCGGCATGGCGACCACTACCTTTTGAGGTTTCCGGGCAAACAGATTCGGACCTGGCTTACCGATAAAGACGCGCAGTTCTTTGCTCCCATGCTGCACTAGCAGGTCGGAGTGTCCATCGCCATTCACATCCCCGAACAGCAACGATGGGAAGTGCATGGCTTTCTTCCCTGGGTCGCCGGGGAAGTACGCCTCGATCTTGCGGGTGGTATCGGGTTCGTCGGGGTACGATCCTCCTGCCATGCAGTAGAGATTGAGATGCATCCGCACGGAACGAGTCAGCATCGCGCTAGCCAGCACACCGATGGCTTTGAAGATGCCCGGGTCAATGATTGCGAACATCATGTCGACCTGACCGTCGTGGTCGAAGTCGCGCGCGCCCATCTCGAACGGAACGCCGCCCGACCGTATCATGGTGCTGACCTCCGTTGCGAACACGGTGCCCTCGGGTGTCGGTGCGCCGAAGTGCACCTCGTAGGTGGATTCCATACCCCACAACTCGGAGGTCTGTCCCAAGAGGCGGCTGCTCCCCCCCTCCAACGAGAAGACCGCGAGGTCAGCGACATCGTCGCCGTTCATGTCGGTCAGCGCGTGCAGCACCCTCCCCGTCGTGGCTCCGGTCGGTAGGTGATCTATAGGTCGGCGGCGCACCTCCTGTGGAGCGTCGAGGGAGGCGGGGTCGTCGGAGTCAAATGCCACATCGGTAGTGAAGGTCTTGGCCACCGGGGCAAACAATCCACGCTCGTCCTGGAGATGAACCTCGAAGTGGTCCTTGTTCCAGAACACCAGGTCGCTGCGACCATCTCGGTTGTAATCCATCTCATGGACATTGCCCTCATCCCAGGGGTCGTATCGATATCCGTCGGCTGCGTAGATCCTACCCATCTCAATGGGGGGACCAATCTTCACCGGATCGGCGAACGTGCCGTCGTCCATCTGGCTGAATACCCAGAAACCATCGGAGTCCGGCACGACTAGGTCATCGCGGTCATCGCCGTTGAGATCGTGAGTGACATCGAGGTGGGGGATTTCGCCTTTGGGAGGCGGAGTGTTGGAAGTAACCGCTACCAGCGGGTGCTCTGTTGCGGATTCGGGATCGAACCAGTTCAGGTAACCGTTCTCGTACATAATCAAGCGGTCACATCCACCGATGTTACCAACGTCGACAAATAACACTTCGGGACGCAGCATTGCTGCCAGTCTCGGTGACCAGCTGCCGTCGTCGAACGCGTAGATATGCAAGCGGCGGTCCTCCTCCGCGTTGATGTTCACCACGACAAGTTTCGCTGTCGCACCACCAAGAAGAAATCCCGTCAAAACGGTCTGGTGTTTCGCGGCACCGGTGACAACCTCGTACTGCTCAAAAGTAAATTCCCTAGCGGCAGGCGACATCGGATCGACCTCTTTGCCGAGCAAACCTGAACAGCCCGATAGAAAGACTCCCAGAACTAGTATGGAGAACCGGCTGAGTCGATAATGCTTTGTGCAGTCAGCTCCCAATCTCGGTTTTGCGGAAAACCAGCGTTTGTATGATGGGTTTCGCTTTTTCATTTTTATTTTCCTTTCAGGGGCTTCCATGTATTAACATATAAATAACTTAACGGTGTTAATATATTTAGGACTTACGCAAAATCCATAGACATAAGGTTTGAAAAGCAGTAGTTGAAAAGCAGTAGAATGAGTAGCATGGAGGAGAATATGGTCCAACCGACTCGACTGCTGTCAGTATTTACTTAGCAGCTCAATCAACTATACCTTAACTCATTTCGCTGAACATAGCCACCAGTTCAGCCATGATATGATAAACCGTTACCTCGCTGGTGAGCGTATCCCGCCTCGCTTGGTATGGGAACATGTCAAACCGCACCTTGTGCAAACTCAACAGGGATATGTCATCTTTGATGACACCGTTTATCGAGCGATTAGTATCATCACCCGATGTGGCTTAGTGGTAGACGGGTGGTGCATGAGAATGTCCTGCACGCCGTCCTTGTTAAGGTCCACCAGCCAAGTGTATTCCTCGTAGGGCATGACGACCGCCACCTTTTGAGGCCGCCGGGCGAACAGCTTCGGTTCCGGCACGCCGAGATAGACGCGCAGTTCTTCCGGGCCATTCTGTACCAGCAGGTCCGAGCGGCTGTTGCCGCTCACATCCCCGATCAACACCGACGGGTGGAAAATGCCTTTTTCCCCTGAAACGCCGGGGGCGTGCCCTTTGATTTTGCGGGTGGCGTTCGGTTTGTCGGGGTAGATGCCACCTTCCATGCGGTAGAACTCAAGATGCATCTGCAGGGAACGAGTCAGCACCGCGCGGCTAATCATGCCGATAGTCTTGAAGATGCCGAACTTCATGGTGGTGAACATCATGTCCACCTGGCCGTCGTGGTCGAAGTCGTGGGACCCCAACCCGAACGGGAGGCCGTCCGACCGGATGGCGGTACCGACGTCCGGCGCGAACACGGTGCCGCCATCGGGCGTTGGCGCGCCGAAATGCACCTCGTAGGCGAAATGCACGCTCCACATGCTCTTGATCTCCAGCGAGAAAACCACCAAGTCAGCGACGCCGTCGCCGTTCATGTCGGTTAACGAGTGCAGCACCCTTCCCGTCGTGGCTCCGGTCAGTTGGTGATCTATACGGCGGCGGCGTACCTCCTGTGGAGCGGCGAGGGAGGCAGGGTCGTCGGAGTCGAATGCCACATCGGTAGTGAAGGTCTTGACCACCGGGGCAAACAATCCACGCTCGTCCTGGAGATGAACCTCGAAGTGGTCCTCGTTCCAGAACACCAGGTCGCTGCGACCATCTCGGTTGTAGTCCATCTTATGGACACGACCTTCACCCCAGGGGTCGTATCGATATCCGTCGGCTGCGTAGATCCTGTCCATCTCAATGGGGGGGCCAATCTTCACTGGATCGGCGAACGTGCCGTCGCCCATCTGGATGAACACCCAGAAGCCATCGGAGTCCGGCACGACCAGATCATCGCGGTCGTCGCCGTTGAGATCGTGAGTGATATCGACATGGGGGATTTCGCCTTTGGGAGGCGGAGTGTTAGAAGTAACCGCTACCAGTGGGTGCACTGTTGCCGATTCGGGATCGAACCAGTTCAGGCGACCGTTCTCGTACGTAATCAAGCGGTCACGTCCGCCGATGTTAGCGATGTCGACGAACAACACTTCGGGACGCAGCGTTGCGTCCAGTCTCAGTACCCAGCTGCCATCGTCAAACGCGTAGATGTGCAAGCGGCGGTCGTCGTTATCGTCAATACTCACCACGACAAGTTCCGCGATAGTACCACCAAGAAGAAATCCTGTCAAAACGGTCTGGTGTTTTGCGACGCCGGTGACGATCTCGTACTGCTCGAAGGTAGATTCCCTAGTGGCAGGCGATGTCGGATTGACATCTTTGCCGAACAGGCCTGAACATCCCGATAGGAAGACTCCAAAAACCAGCATAAAGAACCGGCTGAGTTGATAGTACCCCGTGTGATTAGCAGCCAAGCTAAGTTTTGCGAAAAGAAAGTGTGGGTAGAATCGGTTTTGTTTTTTCATTCTTATTTTCCTTTCAGGATCCTCTATTTTTCAGCAAACCGCGCATAGACAGTATCCGAGTATTTGTCGATGACTTTATTGAGCCGATCATACGCCTCACCATAATCCCCCTCAACTATCAGCCTGAAAGCGGTCTCATAAAGCTGTGCTGCCTCGCTCGATCCAACGGAAGTCAAACTCGACTGAAAAAAAATAACGTGCAGACAAGAATTGTGATTAGGATCGCTCTAATCTGTTTATGAACCATAACCTTACCGTTTCTGTCTCTGTCCTATGATAAACAGAATGATCCGGAGAAGCAAGATATCTTGATTCATAGATGAATGTCATAGGTATAAAATGACCACATGGACCATTTCTCAAAGGTTTCTGCATTTCCCGAAATCTCAGATGTAACGGCTGGTTCGGGACTTATTGACTCTCTTTTTCAATATAGACAACCAAAAAAGAGAATCTAAAAATAGGCATGTATACCCGTTCCTACGTAAACGCCAGCGTGATCTTTGGATTGAAAACTCGTTTTTTCTCTGCCAAACCCTTGACCGATTTTTACGCTCAAGCCGAGAGGAATCCCCCCAATTGGAAACACAAGCTCACCGCCAAAAGCGAGTCCCCCTCCGAGAGTCGTGGTTTTGACAATCTCTTGATCGAGCTCCTGCTCTTTTTGATATCGCCAACCGCCTTCTAAGGTGAAATAAAGTCGGGCTATGGTCCACTCGCTTTGGTGCTCGAATATGGCATATGAAACGCCAGCACCTAATATATGGTCGCTATCCTGATCACTGATAATAAAACGACCAACGGTTTGAAGATAGACTGGTGCCAGTCCGTTATAGCGAAAACTGATTCCGCCAATGACTGGCTGCGGCTGCTGGTTAAGGAGAGCATATGCGGGTGTAGCTCCCTGAAGTCCAATGCCGAAATTTTTGGTGAGGTTATTTGCTTGCGCCTGAGCCGAAAAACTGAAGGTTGCCCCTAAAAAGGTACAGATTAGGATTGAAATTGAGCGTTTCATGGTTTTTCTCCTTTTTGAGCTGTGAAACGTGAAACACGAATAAAACTCGCGTTTTTGAACCCATGAACTAATGAACCCTTGAACGAATGTGCCTCCTCGTTGATACCCACTGCTCTCTGTCCGAATCGTGCGACAAAATGATTCAGAAACGGTATAAACCACTGATTTCGCTCATTGGGCGATCAGGGTCGTCACCCGATGCGGCTCGGTGGTGGATGGGTGGTGCATAAGGATGTCCTGCACCCCATCCTTGTTGAGGTCTACCAGCCAGGTGTATTCCTCGTAGGGCATGGAGACTGCTACCTTTTGAGGTTTTCGGGCGAACAGATCCGGACCCGGCTCGCCGATAAAGACGCGCAGTTCTTTCTGCTTATTCTGCACTAGTAGGTCCGAGCGTCCGTCGCCGTTCACGTCTCCGAATAGCAACGACGGGAAGTGCATGGCTTTTTCCCCTGAATCTCCGGGGGAATGCGTCTTGATCTTGCGGGTGGTGTTGGGTTTGTCGGGATACGAGCCGTCTGCCATGCTGTAGAGATTGAGATCGAGCGACATGGACTTCGTCATGATCCCGGTGGCCAGCATACCGATGACTTTGAAGATGCCCGGATCGATGATAGCGAAGATTATGTCGATTTGACCATCGTCGTCGAAGTCGTGCGCTTTCATCTCGAACGGGATACCGTCCGACCCGATGATGGTGTCAACCTCCATCCCGAACACAGTGCCGCCGGGCGTCGGCGTGCCGAAGTGCACCTCGTAGGTGGAGTGCATACCCCACAGTTCGGAGGTCTGCCCCAAGAGGCGGCCGGTCCCCCCCTGCAATGAGAAGACCGCGAGGTCAGCGACGCCGTCGTGATTCATGTCGGTCAACGCGTGCAGCACCCTCCCTGTCATGACACCGGGCGCGCCATGATCGAAACGCCGGCCGCGAACCCCTTCAGGAGCGACAAGCGAGGCGAGGTCGTCGGAGTCGAAAGCAACCTCAGTCGTGAAGGTCTCAGCCGTTGGCGAGACCAGCCCACGCTCATCTTGGTGATGAACCTCGAAGTGGTCCTCGTTCCAGAACACCAGATCGATGCGCCCATCTCGATTGTAGTCTATCTCATGGATGCGTCCTGCATCCCACGGGTTGTATCGGTATCCGTCGGCTGCGTAGATCCTGCCCGTCTCAATGGGAGGACCAATTTTCACTGGATCGGCGAACGTGCCATCCCTCATCTGAATAAATATCCAGAAGCCATCGAAGTCCGGCACGACCAGATCATCACGGTTATCGTCGTTGAGATCATGAGTGATATCCAGGTGAGGAATTTCGCCGTCGGGAGGCGGAGTGTTGGAGGTAGCCACCACCAGCGGGTGCTCCGTTGCGGATTCGGGATCGAACCAGTTCAGGCGACCATTCTCGTAAGTAATCAAGCGATCATGTCCGCCGATGTTAGCTACGTCGACGAACGACACTTCGGGACGCAGCGTTGCTTCTAGTTTCAATGTCCATTCATCGTCATCGAACGCGTAGATGTGCAAGCGGCGATCGTCCTCGTCGTCGAGATTCACCACGACAAGTTCCGCGGTAGCATCACCGAGCAGGGACCCCGTCAAAACGGTCTGGTGTTTCGCGGCACCGGTGAAGACCTCGTACTGCTCAAAAGTAAATTCCCTAGCGGCAGGTGACATCGGATCAGCTTCTTTGCCGAGCAGACCGGAGCATCCCGATAGGAAAACTCCAAGAACCACCATAAAGAACCGGCTGAGTTGATAGTACCTCGCGTGATTAGTAGCTAAGCTAAGTTTTGCGAAAAGAAAGTGTGGGTAGAATCGGTTTTGCTTTTTCATTCTTATTCTCCTTTCAGGATCTTCTACATATTAACATAGATAAATAACTTAACAGTGTTAATACACTAGCAAAAAAAATATGGCGACCTTCGCCAAATAATTTAAAATCTATGCCCTCAAACCCTCGATCATCGTATTAATTACCGTATCGATCAATTTGTCTTTCTCGGTCCAAGGGAAATCGGGAAAATCAATCAGGAGCAATGTGACACCGTGAACCGCTGACCAGAGTGCCTGACCGGTGATTTCGACATCCACTTGGCGGAATGCCTTCTGTCGAATACATTCAGAGACCGTTGCGCGCAGGTAATTAAATACCCTTTCGCCAACCGATCCTTCTCCCAGACCTAAACCCTTCTGGAACTGGGGACGGACGACAAACGTCAGCTTGTAATCTTGCGGATATTTTAGACCGAATTCGACATAGGCTTTTCCACTTTTTCTCAGAACCTCAATGGGGTCGCTTTTATCTCTTTTTAGCAGCTCAAGCGTGTTCAGCAGGCTCAGGAGAGTTTCCTTGCAAACGGAGTCTAAAAGATCTGCCTTGTCTTTAAAGTAAAGGTAGATTGTTGTCGGCGAATACTCGATCTTATTAGCAATCTTTCGCATGGAGACGTTCTCGTAGCCTTGATTAACGAACAACTCTCGCGCTGCAGAAAGAATTTGACGCCGTAACTGCTCTTTTTCCCTTGTCCTGCGTTCTTTAGTACCCATTGTTGTGCTCCTGATTTACATAGTATTTTAACTTAACACTGTTAATTATATCAGATACCTTTTCCCTTGTCAAGATTTTTTTTGCATCTATGTATTTTTTTCTTTCTATCTTCAAAGGACGATGCTTGTAATAGACATCTATCAGTATCGGGTTTAGGGAAGGGACGCAGATAAACGCGGATAAAAAGGGCGAGGAAAAGTAGAGGTGAAAGAATGGAATTTTTGCATTAAAGGTGTTACACTGTGATAGTTGGTATAGTGAGAACGTATTTTTATATCTCACCTGCATCAACGATGTGGCTCATGTTAATGAATCGTGCAACAGGACCGGGGTTTCCTAGCCCGTCCGCACTAATGAACAAATGGCTTTCACGTTTCACGCATCACGTTTGACGTTTTTTGTGTTTGCGCTTTCTTTTGACATGAGCCAAATGGGTTTAACGGATCGCATACCACACCGAAAGGAAATACAAATGAATTGTCTTGATTATGGACTCTCTTTTATCAACTCTGTCGGCAATGGGAATGCACCCCGATTTTGGGTCGAATCCCGATGTCGTTTGATAGATGACACGGATGGCAGTTTCAACGACTATTACCAGTGTGGTTCGTGTAAGAGTGAACACACCTTTGCAAGGAAAGATCTCTTCGTAAATCCAAACTACGACTTCCTCCCCGTTTTTAGTGAAGAGTACACAGCGGTATTCAGAAGACACGCCTACCGCAACGATAATTATGTCGAGTACAGGCCAGCGGAGGATTATTGGGGAGGACCTCTGTTCGACCTGCAAGCGGCATCGCCGGTCCAGGTCCTAGATAGCAACGCAGCCATTTTTGAGGCGACGCAGAAATGTCTGCCGATCGTAACACACACAGAGATATGGGAGGCCGATACAAATCAGCGGGCAATTATTGAGTGCCCGGTTAAAACGATGAACATAGATGAAGATGCAGACATCTACCAAGTCGATACAGGAATAGTCCTATTCCCAGACCTATCAGAGCGCTACGATCGACAGATTGAGACGTTCCGCCTCGCTTACGTTGCCTTTAATGCCCCTCACTTCGCAGACTTCGTTATCGAGCGGCCGACCGCAATCATTAAAAATGGGGTGGAAGTTGCCCAAGTGTACCACTATTCCGAAATTCAAAGCTTGGAAGCAAAGAACACAGTATTCTGCATCGGTGAACTCTGACAGGCATATCCCTTCAGATAATCTCTAGCTTCTTTAGGAAGTGTTCAGTCGGAATGGTTAAATCAAGTCCTCTTATCTCATCAGGGGTGTACCAGCCGATGATGTCCGCTTCGTCGGATAGCGTCGCCGTATTTCGATCTACCGTCGCTCGGTACAATCGCCATTCATGGAAATCTGCACCGCGACGACACGGCTCTTTTAGCGTTTCGGTAAACACCGGTTTTTCAGGACAGATCTCAATCCCCGCTTCCTCCGCTATCTCGCGAGCAACGGCCTCTTCCGGTGTGGCATCGTCCAAGTCCCAATGCCCAGCGACAATCGTGTAGTGAAATGGGAATAATCTCCGGTGAAATAAGAGAATCTTCCGCTCCCATTCGATGACCGCACCGACGGAATAGTGTAGCAGCTCACTGTCGGGTAAAACGCGGTAACGCATCTGTGGATAGAGCATGACGAGGCGGCTGTCATCATACCCGCAACGCTCGCATCGGTAGTATTCCCTGCCCTCAGCTGCATAAGGTTGGATGCATTCACTCCAACATTCGGGACAATAGCTATGGGCCCTGTTATCTTGAGAGATTTTTCCTTTGACTTTCACGGTTTGTCCTTCGCTAGGTTTCACAGCCTTCCACGTCTTCCCACAATTGTTTTTCAAATTCTGCTTATTATATCACAATCGGTAGGGCAAAGCGATACCGTGTCCGATTTCTTAAAAAGTTTATTTTTTTCTTTCAATTTGTCTAGTTATCGCCTAAAATAGGGTGGTCGCGCTGGAGCGTATAGAAAGGAAGTACAAGTATGACACGAGACATTATCCCGGACAGGATTAAGCAAGTTGACCCTGAGCAGTTAAGGCGCAATCTGTTCTACCTGTCGAAAGTGCCTTTGCCCTATCGGAAGTTGAATTATACTATCCCCGGTCATGCTAAAAACACTTTGTACGAAGCCGACGATTTTATCCAACAGAACCTAGAATCGTGGGGATATCCGGTGGAGAAAGAAGCTGTTCAAGTCCAACCATTTGGTTGCGATACGTCTAAGCCGAAAGCGCACCAATACGCTCCGCCGGCTCCTGATGCGCCTTGGTATACTGCCTACAACCTTTATGCGAAAAAGCAGGGATTCGTTTATCCTAAAGAGATTATTCTGTTCCTTTCGCATAAGGACTCCCAAAGTTGGGTGGATTCCCCTGGAGCTTATGACAACGTGGCTGGTACGGTGGGAACGATGGAAATAGCACGTGTTTTGAAAGATTACCGTTCTCAACGGTCCATCTGGTTTCTGTTCTGTAATGAAGAACATAGGCCCTGGACCAGCGTGACAGCGGCGCAAAACGCGAAAGCGCGCGGAGATAATCTAGTCGCTATCTTCAATCTGGATTCTCTAGGGGGCAAGTCGCAGGCGGATATTGATGCGGGGCGCCGGACAAACGTAACCCTCTACACGAAACCTGAAGGCGAGCGCTTTGCAGATCTGATGGCTGATGTGAACAAAAATTACGACATCGGATTAATTCAAGAAAAATTTCAGCGAGAATCCCCCGGCGATGATGACGGCTCTTACATCAACGCGGGTTATCCGATAGCGGTGGCAAATCTGGGTTCATTTCCTTACGTCGATCCAAATTATCACAGAGAAACAGACATCCCTGAACACGTCGATATCCCCAATGTGTGCATGGGAACGCAGGCAAGTCTTGCCGCCGGATTGAGGGTAGACCGCGGCGAAATATAACGGGGCCGTCGCTGTATTGGAAGTCAAGCGTCTAGGGATTCATTCGTTCAGAGGTATCATTTATCTTTTACGTTTCATAAATTGGAGGCAAAATCAATGATGAAAATATCCGTCTGGGACGGAGGTCTCTCGGACAGCCATCTGAAGCAGGTTACGCAGTTAGGCGCAGATTGCATCGACTTTGGTAGTGGTCAGGCTTTTCCCGGTGTCGAAGAACAGGGCTATCCCGATCTGGATGGGGTCATCAAGATCAGAAAGAGAATCCGTTCTTGGGGCCTCGATATTAACCGTGTAACCCTGCCCGATATTACTGAGACATTTATGAAAGGGTTGCCGGGCGCAGAAAAAGAACTGGAAAACACCTGCAATGCCCTAAAGGTTTTCGCGGAGGCAGGTGTGCCCATCGCGAGGCAGCGATTTTGGGGGGACACCTTCAACGAAATAATGACCCGCTACAATTCGGAGCATCGCGGCGGCTACCTATCGCGCGGAGAAAGCCGTGGGTTGACGGAGAATCCGCCCGAAACGCCAAACTTTGAGGCACTTGAAGAGTGGTGGAAACGCTTCTGTGAGGTCTATGGACATCTTGTTCCCATTGCCGAAGAATATGATATCAAACTCGCCATGCATCCCTCTGACACCCCTAACCCCGATACACCTTTAGGAAGTCTCGGATTCCATCGTGTGATCGATGCCTTCCCCAGCAGCAACGTTGGATACCTCTACTGCTGCGGCACCAGAGGCGAAGCGGGCAGTACGCCCCTCGTTCTCGATGAGATCAACAACTACGGTCGTAAAGGCAAGATTTTTATGGTGCACTTACGGAATGTCAGAGGAAGCCTTGCGACTGCCGGTGCCTTCGAGGAAGTTCTCCTAGACGACGGCGACATGAATATGTTCAAAATCGTCCTCGAACTACGTAAGGTGGGATTTGACGGTTGCTTAAACCCCGACCACATCCCCCGCATGGAGGGTGACGACGGATTGGCATATTCCGTTGGGTATATTAAAGCGTTGTTCGCTGCGCTGTCAGTCATCTAGGATGCGCTGCAGCAATTATAGGTCCCTTCCAACTTGAGTCCGATACCTATGGAGGGAAGAGAAATCAATCTTCTTCCCTCTCCTTGTAGCACTATACTTCACGAGCTGTCACTACGCTAGAACCTTGCTCAGATCCATTGAAGAGAGGTTTCGGAAGAGGAGTTAAGCACAACGTTTCGCAGAATAGGAAGATAGTGGTGTGAGTATATATTATCATGGCACGACACGAAAGAATGCTAGACAGATTATCCGAACAGGCTTCAGACCGAAGGCTCCGTCACGAGCGGTCTGGTTCACAAAAAGCTGGCGCCGCGCGATGAGTCGTGCGAAACGCAAGGCGGACAAGTCCAAGGATCAAGCGGTTGTGCTGAAATGCGATCTCAATGTCCAGCAATTCCACGAACAGGTTAGTCGGCATCAAATAGCTTCCAAAGGGAGCATTATTGCAATCCGGGCACACGTACCGTCCGCCGTGATAATCTCACAGTTTTCTGCTCAGAATCCGTTAGAGTTGCCATTGCCCTTGCGGACCACTCCCAAACACCGCGTTGAATGGGTATCTGGACGACTTGCCGAATGGCTCAACGACTTGCTTAGGCTTAAGCCCTACAAGGGCGTGCAAAAGCGCGATCCGGGGATTGAGAGGTTAGCACAGTGGGTGATCAAGCATTACGATGCAAATCCCGCTAGTGTACCTCCCGGGGCACTCTTACAGGTGGCGAGTCAGTGGCTGCCGGAATATTTCGATGGAGTTGAAATTGAACCCAAAACACTTCTTGTCCATCGTACTAAGCCCGTCAAACTTGAGCCAGAGCCAGTAGAGGAAGTCGACCCACGTGAGGAAGAAACGTTCGACTGTCTAGATGCCTCCACACCCAAACGACGTATTCGGGGGCTCGAGTTGTTGGAAGAACTTGGGGACGCAGACCTGTTCAACTGGTGTGCGATGTATCTCAAAGACGAGTCCAGGGAGGTGACTATCGCGGCGTTGAGAATCATCCTCAGTTGCGATGCCGGAGATTCCGAGGTCATTAAGCCTCTCGCTAACTCCGTAGATAAAAGAATTCGCGCTGCCGCAATAGCTGCACTTGCCAAGCATTCAGGTCCGGAAGTACTGTACTGGATCGAACGCGGGCTCAAAGACCGTGAAGCATGTGTGCGTCTTGAAACAGCGGCAATGCTTCCACAGCTAGATGCGACTGAACATCGCGATCTTTTTGAACTCGTACGCTTCGATCCAAATCCAGAGATGAAACGTCTAGCGCGGAAAATGACCGATGGGAAAGGTTTTCATGAAATACAGTGGTAAAGCGTTTAAAGTTGATTCTGCCAAACCAACCAATAACGTGCATTCCCAGAAGATTCAAACGAAAGGAAAATAACAGAACGCCCGATTCCAAAAGATCCCTTGGTCTCGAGGCTACAGTTAGTTTGCGCGAGATTACAAAGGAAACAGTCAATTCTATTCTGAATCTTCGTGTAACCAAAGCGCAGGAGCAGTTTGTCGCTTCAAACGCAGTTTCTATAGCAGAAGCCTATTTCTCAGCGGAGGCATGGTTTCGCGCAATCTATGCGGACGAGACACCCGTCGGTTTCCTAATGCTATCTGACCAACCGGACAAAGGGAAGTATTTCTTATGGCGCTTCATGGTTGATGCCCAGTATCAAGGCAAAGGTTATGGCCGTCGCGCCCTTGAACTCCTGATTGAGCATGTGAAGACACGACCGAGCGCGAAGGAACTTTTCCTAAGCCATGTTCCCGGTCCTAGAAGTCCCGAAAGTTTCTATCGTAAGCTAGGGTTTGAACATACGGGTGAGAAAGCGGGTGAAGAGTTGGTAATGAAATTGAGGCTTCAGTGAAATGGCTTTGCCTGAATATTAAGAATAGGTGCAGGAGAGCGTTATGGACTTTTATCACGGCACAACCTTGCGGAATGCGATTAAAATTGCCGAGATGGGCTTTCTGCCAAGGAAGGGTATAGTCTGGTTCACCACAAGTAAGCACCGCGCCCAACGTCGCGCTAAGCAAAAAGCACGTAAAGCCGCTAGCCCGCCGTTTGTCTTCGTCTGCGAAATCAATGTCCGAGAATTGTCTAACCGGCTTGGAAAACATCTTGTCATGCGCAGCAAAGGATTTCTTGCCATTCGGAGGCGTGTCCCGCCAACGGTGATACTGAATTCGTCCGAACTAATTGCCAAGTGGGTAAGCCAGATACTCCAAGGAGAATCCTATGAGAGCATTAGTCCGAATCACCCCGGAATAAATCGGTTGTCGCGCTGGGTGGAAAACCGCATGAAGGCCGGCACGGACAGCGCAATCCGTCCAAAGGAACTGTCACAGAAGCTGCAGCAATGGCTACCCAATTTTTTTCGAGGGGTAAAGATCACCCCTGAAGATTTACGCCTCGACTATTTACCTGAACTCGTTGAATTTGAAACAGAACCTTCGCTAGAGCCGGTCGATTCACGGGAGGAAAACGCACTCGATGCCCTCGCCCACGCGAAACCGAAACGGCGCATCCGAGGTCTTGAGCTGCTAGCACAGCTTGAACATGAAGATCTATATGAATGGTGCACGTTGTTGCTCTCGGATGAGTCAGTAGAGGTTCGCATTGCTGCCTTACAAACAATAGTCCATTGCGACGACGGAGATCCGGAGGTCATCCTGTCGTTCACCGAGTCTCAAAATAAACGGATTCGGGCATCAGCGATTGCCGCGCTTGCCAAGCATTCCGCCGAAGATGCGCCGCGTTGGTTTGAGCGAGGATTGAAAGACGGTGAAGCATGTGTGCGCCTTGAAACAGCAGCCCTACTTCCAACGCTGGATGCAACCAAACACCGGGAAATTTTTGAACTTGCGCTCTATGACCCGAACCCCGCGGTCAAAAGCCTTGCAGAGAAACTCACCACAGGGAAAGGTTATGCAGATGCTAGGTAAGCGTTTTGTCGAAAATCGGGCGGGACAAGAACGTTCTTCTTCACCGCATGACCATGGTCAGGAATTGGTGATGAAATTAACGCTTCAGTGAAGGGACTCTACCTGCATTTCGAGAATAACAGGAGAGCGTTATGAATTTCTATCACGGCACAACCTTACGAAGTGCGATTAGAATTGCGGAGGTAGGCTTTTTGCCCAAGAAGGGTGCGGTCTGGTTCACCACGAGTAAGCAGTATGCTCAAGGCCGTGCTAAACAAAAAGCGCGCAGAACGGGTAGCTCGCCGTTTGTCCTTGCCTGTGAGATTAATATCCAAGAATTGTATAATCGCCTTGGAAAAAATCTCGTTATGCGCGGCGGAGGAGTTCTTGCCATCCGGGGGCGTGTCCCGCGGACGGTAATACGGTCACACTTTACGTTGGAACTACTCAATTCGCCCGAACAAATTGCTAAGTGGGTGAACCAGAAACTCCAGCGCAAATCCTACGAAGGCATTAGCCCACGCTACCCTGGAATAGATCGGCTGTCGCGTTGGATGGAAAACCGCGCGAACTCTGGCACCGGCAGCACTATCCGTCCAGAAGAGCTTTCGCAGAAGCTACATCAGTGGCTGCCCGACCTTTTCCAAGGGGTCGAGGTTACGCCCGAAGATTTGCGCTTCGACTATTTTCCCGAACAGGTTGAATTTGAAGCAGAACCTTCGCCAGAGCCGGTCAACTCACGGGAAGAAAAAGCACTTGATGATCTCGCGGCAGCGAAACCGCAGCGACGCATCCGCGGGCTTAAACTGCTGACACGGCTTGACAACGAAGACCTCTATGACTGGTGCATGCTCTTTCTCTCGGATGAATCATTGGAGGTCCGCATTGCCGCCTTACAAACGATAGTCTATTGCGACGGTGGAGACCCGGAGGTCCTCCGACCATTCGCCGAATCTCAAAACAAGCGGATTCGGGCGGCAGCGATTGCGGCGCTCGCCAAACACTCTGTCGAAGACGCTCCCCGCTGGTTTGAACGAGGCCTGAAAGACCGTGAAGCATGTGTGCGTCTTGAAACAGCGGCCCTGCTCCCAACGCTGGATGCAATCGAACACCGGGGAATTTTTGAACTTGCACTCTATGACCCGAACCCTGAGATCAAGAATCTTGCACAGAAGCTCACCACGAGGAAAGGTTATACAGATGCTAGGTGACTACCAAATAGATTCATAAATCCACCCTTGTGGTGCAGTGTGTCATCATAACACCCCGATTTTTAGATCAAGGGCGTAATTGCGATCTTCCCTTGAATATACTAATCCACGATTCAAACATTAGTCCTGTTAATCCTGATTCAGACAATTATTCTACAAATACCATGTCAACCGATAACAACAAGGAGAATCGAATATGAAACTTAGACCGAATCGAATTAAGCACAAATTGGCTGAAGGTGGCACCGTCTATGTGGCTGGGGGTATGACACACCCGGACGACATTGATGCCTTTGGACCCGCCGGCTTCGACGGCGTTTGGTTGGAGGGCGAACATGGGCCCGTGGATGCTGCCGAACTCGGCAACCTCACCCGTGCGTGCGACATATGGGGGATGACCTCCGTGGTTCGCATCAACCAGAATGATCAGGGGTTAATCTATCGAACGCTCGATCGAGGTGCTCAGGGCATTGTCGTCCCACACGTCAACACGAAGGAAGAGGCGCAGAACCTAGTCGATGGCGGCAAGTTCGCACCGATCGGTTACCGGGGCATGTATACTAGTCGTCAAGGATTTGGCGTCCCCGATTACCTTCAAATTGCCAACGATGAAACACTACTAATTATCCTGATTGAAGACATCGTCGCTGTCAGAAACCTCGACGAAATCTTGACGGTAGATCATATTGATGTGTTCTTCGTCGCGCCATCGGATCTGGCAACCTCAATGGGACACATCGGTAATCTTCAGCACCCCGATGTACATCGCACAATCGATGACACATTAGCTCGTATCCAAGCTGCGGGACGTGTCGCCGGTACGCTCGCCAACAACGACAACGTTGCGAAGTACGCT
Organism: Candidatus Poribacteria bacterium; assembly: GCA_965222805.1. Lineage (GTDB taxonomy): Bacteria > Poribacteria > WGA-4E > WGA-4E > PCPOR2b > PCPOR2b. The sequence continues at coordinate 6,378,111 of CBDCUX010000005.1, read as the reverse complement.
GCGGCAGGCGTCCGCTTCCTATTCACCAGCGTTGGTGGGTGGATCACTGTAGGTGCTGCCGAGTTTGTCAGCCGCGCCGAGGAGGCAAAGTAACACAAATTCACCAGAGAACAGGAGTTAAACGATGAAGATAACCGGCGTTACACCATGGCTCGTTACATCACAGGCACCGTACCTTGATACCGCTGGTGAAACCCCCGGCAGAGAACGAGAGTATGTCTTCGTTCAAGTTTCAACAGACGAAGGGATCACGGGCTGGGGCGAAATTACCGGCACATCCTCAATAGCCAATAGAGCGGTCTGTGCCATGCTAGCACAAACCAGTAATTTGATTGAAGGCGACAACGCAACGCGCATCGAGACGATATGGAACAAGGTTTTCCGAGCGTTCACATACATGGGAACACGCGGTGCCACATCAAACGTCGTCAGTGCCATTGACATCGCATTGTGGGATATTCGCGGTAAGCAGTTGGGGTTACCAATCTATGAACTGGTTGGAGGGGGACCCGTTCGGGATTCAATATCGCTTTACACACACCCAGGGGGTAGGAGAGACCCGGAGACTTCAGCAGCACACTGCAAAGCGATCGCAGAAACGGGGCATACCGCCTTGAAGACCGACCCGTTCCCTCACCATCCGGAAGAAGCCAACGGTTATTTGAGTGGGCAGATGGACGCGGCAGGAGAGGAACATGGCGCGAATGTGATCGCTGCGATTCGAGAGGCGGTCGGACCTAACATTCAAATTCTCATCGACTGCCACGGACGGTTCGATGTAGCAACAGCGATTCGGCTCGCCAAACGATTGGAACCTTACAACATCGGTTGGTTTGAAGAGCCGGTCCCCGTCGAGAGCTACAACGCATTGAAACAGGTCAGACAGAACGTCAGCGTGCCAATCTGTGTCGGTGAGCGGCTCCATACCCGTTATGAGTTCGTGCCAGTCCTTGAAAACGAGCTCGCCGACTACATCATGCCAGACGTGACGTGGGCGGGTGGTATCTCAGAGTTGAAGAAGATTGCGACGCAAGCTGAGGCTTACTACGTGCCAATCTCCCCACACGACGCTAGCGGACCCATCAACGTGCTAGCTGGGGCGCATACGATGATGACAGTTCCGAACTTCTACAAGCTGGAGACCAGTCGCGCCAAGCTCAATGCTTATGATGTGTTGATAGACCATCCGTTAGACGTTAGAGACGGTTGTCTGCATTTATCCAACCGTCCCGGCTTGGGAATTGAGATGAACATCGATTATCTGCGGAGCAAAGCAATAGCACCGTTCTCCGGCTGATGCGGGAAACCTCCGTGGAATGCGTTTCCGTTTAGGAATGGCGGTGAACAACCAACTTTCAGCTACATCACTGTCTCACCGCCATCAATGTCAATACTGACGCCGGTAATCCAAGCAGATTCATCCGATGCCAGAAAGACTGCCGCCATCGCAATGTCAGATGGATGACCCCCGCGAACCAGTTGATGGGGCGGTAGTCCCGCATCCTCCTCGCCACGAGTGTCGCCAATACCGCCGGGACAGATACAATTCACTCGAATCCCATCATCGCGGTATTGGCGGGCGAGATTACGGGTAAGTCCCAGAAGTCCCCATTTCGCTGCACCATACCCGGCGTTGGCACGTTGTCGGGTTTCACCGGCAGCCGAAACAAAGATTATCGAACCTCGTTTTTGCTCCTGCATTGTCGGGATCGCCGCCTGCGTACACATGTAACCGGTGTGGAGGTTGATGTCTACGAGGTACTTCCACGCTTCCTCATCTGTTTCATGCAATCGCAATCCGCTCGCAGCAGCGTCTCCCAAATTGTCGAACAACACATCAACTTGTCCCCACCGTTCTATGGTGGCATCTACCATCTTGACGCCGCCTTGGGTAGTGGTAAGATCGGCGGTCACATAGTCCGCTTCACCGCCTCTCGCCTCAATGTCCGAGACCATCGCTGCCAAGGGCTCCGCACGACGCGCCACAAGCATCAGTTTCGCCCCTTCCGCTGCAAACCACAGGGGTGTAGATCGTCCCATGCCTCCGCCTGCACCGGCTATAATGGCAACCTTGCCGGCGAGTCTGCCCTCATTATTGCCCCTCATGATAACCTCCCTTGTGGATTTAATATTTTTTCCTTCAGCTGCTCCCTCGACTATATACCCCCTCAAACGGATCTCGCTATTGATAAACCAAAGGCAACCTCTATCCTCAAGCAATACTGTTCGTCACGCCATCAACCCGGTGTCTATACAACGGTTTCACATCCTCCGGGAACGCTTCATAAACCTGCCATGGGACGATTGCATTGTTACGTCCACCAAACTCGACACTCACCCACCACGGCACATAACGCACCACAATCGCTACTCGTGGTTTATCGCTGGGGTTGGCAGCATTGGAGTGCCAGATGCGACTGTCTATTATCACCACACTGCCAGCGGGACCAGAAACCTGTATTTCGCCGGGGATAGGCTTAAATTCATCAATCCCGTCCTCCGGTCCTCTCGGATTACGCCGATCCCTGTGACTGCCCGGCACCACCCATGTACCACCGCTTTCAGGTCCAAACGGTGAGAGCAACCATATCGTTGTCAGACCCATCGTAACGTCGGGAAACGGTTGACGGACGGCACCCGCTCTGTCCCTATCTAACAGGTCGTGGGGCCAATCCGAGTGGTAAGAACGATACATCTTGTTCTCGTCATTCGGTGGGCGGGTCTTGAACTCGGTTTGGGCAATTCGCACATGCGGGTCAAGCACCGTCCTAATAACGCCGAGCACCCGCTTCTCCGCCAAGCAGGGCGCTAACGGCTGAATGAAGGAAATGACATTCTTCCCCGGCCCCTCGTCTTTGTCCCTTTGATGACCGAGCGAGCCACCGGTAGCCTCATATTCAGCCATAGCCTCCGGATGGGCGACCTCCACATGGTGGCGAATCGTATCCACTTCGTTTTCAGGGATAACCCCTTCCACCACACACCAACCCGCTTCTTTCAATTGCGACACATGTTTGTCAATCTCCTTCGTCAATGTATCAGCCTCCGTTATGGACTCGCCTAACCTGATCTGACCTTATTAGATTGCCGGTCAGGAGGGCAAGTAGACCAACTAGCGATATGTTTGATTGATAGCAGAATTATCTAGCAGCAAAGTCCGCAAGCAAATGTGATAGAAATACATCAGTCAGGAACAGCTTCGTTGACAGGAAAAGCTTTGTCAAAAAGAGTACCGCCTCCACAATACATACCCGCTGGACTCCCGAACGGTAGACCTAAGGCTTCAAATAAATCAATGATAGTTTTTGCAAACCCAAATGAAAATTGAAAATAGTTCTGGTCATCAATTTTCGTCTGCCACGGGCCACCGATAAATAGGAAGTTACTCCTGTTGGTTGTTAAGTCTAGTTGAGTGCCATCCTTGAAAGTCAGGGAAATCGACCAATCAGGATAGTTATCAGTACAGACAAAAAATCCAAACTGGGACTCAATAGGCAGCAAGTTTGTCAGGGCTGGACCAAAAGCTTGTACCTTACCCTTATCTAATCCTTCCAATTTAAATCAGGGGCTGACGACTCCGGCATAACTGTAGCAGATACAATAGGTTGGAGGTGGGCTTGTTCAATTCTTACGGTGTACTCTACCGGGTCACCCTTGCCTCCCCATGTGTAATTAATCCTTACTGTGGTAATCTCCTGTTTTACAAACGGAGGCAGCTCCACCAAGGAAAACTTGCCAAAATATGGGTAGAACAGTGGCGTTGTCACCGCAAAACCGTAATTACGCGAAATCGCTTCTAGAAATGCTTCCTTTGCAGGTTCCGGTAGGGTATCATTGTCCGAACCCCTTTCGGCGTACGCCGTTGCTAAGACTGCCCAATCACATGCCGATACAGGACTGTAAGCATCGAGTAGTTCAGCATTTAATGCATCGTTAGGATAGCGTTCAGCAGCTAGCTCTTCGAGAGGGCAATTTGAGACTTCCTTGATTTGTGCTGGTGTTAACGGTGTAATTGGCCAGTCAGCTGGAAATAAATTTACGATTTCATCTTCTTCCCCCGATTCTGAGTAACCACTAAGAAGCAGCATCAATAAGATACACGCACTAAGCATGACACATGTAAGGGACACTTGACGTCCAAGCGATACAGAATAGAAAGCGAAGATCATTATCAGCCTCTCTTTCAAAACTGTCTGTCCGCTGTGATAGATTCATCCCAGCGTTGGGCTTCCAAGTACGCCATAACCGCTTGCCTAGCGGCCGGTGAATCAATACGCCTCAAGGCATCCATGGCAAAAGCACCCACATGACCACACGAATCGTCTAGTGCGTGGAACACAACATCCTCGGCACCCGCGGCGTCTTTTCCCAACCGTATAAATGCCATCGCAGCGTTGGTCCGAACCTGATCTTGAGTTGTCCACCCCCGACGTTCTTCCTCGTGCCAGTTCCCCCGACTCTCCATCAGTAAGCGACTAATGTGCGGGATAAACGTTGGGGCACCCTGATGGATGCTTCCCAGCGCGTCCGTCGCTGTGCGGACCACACGATGAGAATCATCGCTTAGACACTCTGTCAATCTTGATACGGCGTTCGCGGCGTGGGAATCCAATTCTCCCAAGGCAAAGCTGGCATTAATGCGGACCCATTCACTCGGGGAGTCAAGGGCTTCGGTCAGAGCGGGCACAGCCGCCGACCCAATAGCGGTCAAAGCGTGTGCTGCATCCTCCATTGAGATAGCACCTTCGTTCCAAGGTTCAGGGACTGGATGCGCGTCTTCCCGGTGACCCGCTGCCCTCAACTCCTCCATCAGCGGCGCAATGGCAGATTTCCCAATCGCGCCAAGCGCATAGACTGCAGCTGCGCGCGCTGCCTGATGATCATTCTCCAACATGGAGATTAGGGCAGGGATAGCTTCGGCGGCGTCGGATCCAAGCCCAGCCAGATCATAAACCGCTCTCAGTCGGTCAGCCAAATCCTTATCTCTCCCCAAAGCAGCGATGTATTGAGATAAACGGCTTTTTGTCGATTGGAGTCCATTGTTTCGAAAACTTTCATAACGGTCACGTTTCCCACACAGCCAATCCCACATATGAGACCATACCAATTCTAAATTGTATGGTGTTTCGATAGCAGCCGGGTTCTGCCACTGAAGATTTTGACAATCCCACGAGGGAGCGGTAGGCTCCGATGCCCGAACATAAACGAACTTCACCATATCGCGGGGTTTATCAAGGAGGTTGACGCCTGCGGCATGGCCCACGTCGAAATGCGTCAGCGACACGGTGCCCGCTTTTCCTTCCATCGGAATGGCTTGCGCCCGATCTTCGTCGGTCAGACGCTTATGGAATTGCGTCCCGGGAATGGCATGGGTCGGTCCCAGCTCAATCGGCGTGTCCTGCGGATAGTACATAATCCTAGCGAAACGTGAATAGTGCTGACGGGGTCTGCCGAGGGGGGTGTATGAGTCTTGGTGGCAGTTTGCAGCCACCTTGATCTCCGGTTCCGGATCTGGATCAGTGACCGGTCCCAAATGGTGACAGTAACGGTGAGGATGTTCGATATATCCCTCGCCCAACGCGCTAATCAATGCGCCGCGCACTTCAGGACTGTTGAGGATGTGCCGCATCTCCGGCACCCGCGGTAGCACGTTGTTACCCGGATTGCTACCCACTTCCAGAACGTCTGCAAGTTTTCGGCGGATAGTTTCATGCAGTTCATCGGGAACAGATGGCTCCAGCATGACATAGCCATCGACAATGTATTGACGCATCTGCTCATCAGTGAGCAGGACGGGAGCATTGTTAAATGAAACATTCATGGGTATTGACTCCTTGCTAACGATTTTATAATAACCCAAATTACTAGGTATTGAAAATCCATCAATTTTCTGCTAAAATTAAAGTGCTTTGCCTTTCGCTCCAGCGGAGTGATATGTCTATAGAACGCTGATACCTCTGATGTCTACGCTCCAGAGGAGTACTATGTGTATAGCAAAGCAGCCTAACTCTAAAGGGGCGACAGGTGCATAACAGATGCTTTGTTTTGACATCTCATGGGTTTCGGAACAGCCAGGACCCCGAAAAACGGATTCACTAATATGAAAACCTTCAATTCAGATCGTATCAAAACCAGCAAATCGTCTCAGGCAAGCCGCCAGACTCCGGCAGCAAGTATTATCACTCAGTTGGAGGCGGTGCGTAATCGAATTCGCACTCACTTCGGTGAGGTTGAAAATAGTGTTGATGTGTTAACCCGGCTCCGTGAAGGTAACACAGATAACAGATAAATTTATATCCAGTTCCTCCCTTTCCATTGCCCTATTTCTCACCTATGCCTGAACTTCAATAACCGGCTGGCGATGCGTTGGATTGAACGCAACAAGGGTGGTGTTGTTCTCTGCAAAGAAGGTGTTGCTTTTGAACGCGGAGCGGTTTCTAGTGCGAGTTAGGTCTGCCCCATCTGCGGAAACACCTCGCACATTAACACCGGTCAAACGAAGTGTCAAATCGGGGACGCACACCGGTAGATCAAGCCGAATATTATTCTCCTCCACCACTATTTCAGCCATCTCCCTAGCGCAGGCGTAGTTCGTGATCTCGCTGCATTTGCGCCACTGCGTCCGTTCGCCATTCGGGTCGCGCTCTTTCAAACGGCGGACGACGGTCTTGAAGGCGTTGAACCCGCGACGGTCGTCGTTGTGCAAGCCATAAAACCCCTGCCAGTGGCTAATTAGCACCGCCGGATCACCGGCATCAATGACGGCAGGCAGGCGTCCGCCATCCAAGTCTACGGTGATATATTTATCAACATTGACCTCGCCATAGCCGGTCCACGAGCCGGTCCAGTCACCGGTGGAAGCGATAATCTCGCCTACGGCTGTACCTGTCTCCCGATCCGCATACCAAACGGGCATTTCGACCGGACCATCGGCAGAAACGCGCTTGAAAAAGTAGGGCGTGGGATTGCCTGTAACTTCGCGTGCTGCGATGCCGACAACCTTCGCATAAAAGTCGAGCGGGTTGCCGAACCCACCGGGAGAAGTAACCCCCTCAGGCGTTAATCCGACGTTCTCCAATATCTGACAGGCAGTGGTGATATAATCGACCACCAATTCCTCCTGATCGACGGGCAGATTGTTCCAATTGTACTGTTCCCAGATCCCCGATTCCAAGGGTTTACAGGTTTTCGGATCGACCACAACGGTATGTGTAATCATCTCAGGTGTGATGTCGTAAGCAGGAGTGATAACCTCTCGACACATCTGCAACCAACTCTCTTGCTGCGCCCTACTAAAGAGCGGCAATCCCTCGTCAATGCGGCCTAGGGCAGCGGGACATGGAACAACGCTAAACTTTCCCCGGACACCGTGTTCGAGACACCACTCGGCGAATTCGCGGACGAACGACTCCGGATGGACAACGGGGACATCCTGCCACCGGCGATTCTCCCCGTCTACAAGATTGCGATCTCGCATAAAAAAATAATTCAGATTGACCAACACCGTTGAGTCATCAAAGATGATCGACAGCGGCACACGGTCAAGGGCATGTCGGGCAATTTCAACCTGCATAAATCGCTCCTAATAAACTCTCACGTTTCACGCCTCACTCAATTCGTTTGAAAGAACTCGACGCTTTCACCATTGGGTCCTCTGAAGAAAGCAATCGTCACGTGTAATCCTCCAAGGTCTACATCGCGCGGTTCAACCGTAATCTCATATCCCGCCTCGCGGACATGCTCCACTGCACCATGGATGTCGGTTGTCGTCAATGCGAAATGGTGCACCGGGTTGTTTGGCGCGGGATCTCCCGGTTTGGGACCATCTGGGGTCGGCTGGAAAAGCTCCATGTGGCTCCCATCCCCCATATCTAACAGAAGGATCTTGCGATCTGGTGGTCCAAATTCCGCGATAATCTCCATACCCAGCACATCACGATAAAGGCGCAGCGAATCTTCCCAATCCCGTGTATGCACAGCGATATGATGCGCGCCACACCCTTTGATAACCTTGTTTTTCGTTCCGACAGCCATAGAAAAACCCTTTCTATTATCTATTAATTGCTCGGTGTTTCCCGCCCGGTTTGGAGGACCTCTCCAACCAGAAATTTCCGTCGTTTTCCATTTATAGCCCTGAGCAGCAGTCCACCATCCTGATCAATCGCCTCGGCGTGACCGCGAAAGACCCCATCGGTCATCTTAATCTCGATCCAATCGCCAGAGAGGTATAATAGCCTATTTGCAGTTGCGATAATCGGATCCGTCTCACCATATTTTAAGCACAGGTAGTTTTCCTCAAGCCGATGCAGGATAGCTTGGAGGAGCGCGACACGGGAGATTTCCCGCTTGCTTTCCAATCGCAAAGAGGTAGCCGAAGCGCGAAGTTCCTCCGGCAAATCTGCACTTGTCGTATTGACGTTGACCCCGAATCCCATAACAAAAAATGGCTGCCGATGTCGGTCATATTCCAATTCTGTTAAGACACCGCTCACTTTTTTCCCTTGAATCAGCACATCGTTGGGCCACTTAATCTGTGTCGAAAGATCCGTCAACTCGTTAATCGCGGTTGCAATGGCGACCGCACCGATAAGATTGGGTAAACCCACCTGATTCGCACGGAGCCGGTGTCGCAAGATGGCCGATCCCAGAATACTCGATCCAGGGGGAGCATGCCACCTTCTGCCGTGTCGTCCCCGCCCTTGGGTTTGGCTCTCCGCTAGGATAAGCGTGCCTTCCCGCGCCCCGTCAACACCGCATTGGAGTGCCAAATCGTTCGTTGAGCTCACCCGATCGCAGATTTGGATTTGCTGCCCGATGATTTGGTTTCGCAGCCCGGACAGAATGTCGTCGGTTGTCATTATGGTTTCCCATATTATCACGCCTAGCCACAAAGTGTCAACGCCTAACTTCGAAACGATATTTTCGCTTGACTTTGTATTTTCGTTACCCTACAATGGACCTAATAAAGTCCTAGTTGTTCAAGAAGCCAACCGTATTTACAGGCAATGATTAGCATAGACTGGTAAAAAATTAGTCTGATTTGGACATTACAGATGGTAACTTCCCCAAAGATAAAGGAGTGTGCAAAATGGCTGAAATAACCTCTGATTTCGTACAGTGCACTCGTGTTGAGGACATCCCCGAAGGATCGATTATCGCCGTCAATGTCGAGGGTCATTCAGTCGCTTTGACAAATAGCGAGGGAAAGATCCGCGCTGTGGACAATCGCTGTCCGCACATGGGGTATCCTCTGAGTCAGGGAACAATCCATAATGGCATTCTAATCTGCCACTGGCATCACGCACGGTTCGATTTGGAGAGCGGATGCACGTTCGATCCGTTTGCAGATGATGTGCAATCGTACCCCGTTAAGATCGAGGATGGAAGGGTTTATGTCAGTGTCCACGCAAACGGGGATGACCCCACCGCGCGTTGGAAACGGCGTTTGAATGAAGGACTTGAGCAGAATATCAACCTGATTATCGCTAAGGCAGTTATTGCGCTTCGTGCCTATCGCGCCGCCGCAGACAATATCGTCGAGGTTGGCGCACTGTATGGCGCACATGGGCGTCGCGCCGGCTGGGGCCCCGGTCTGACCATCCTCACGGCGATGGCAAATGTTGTTCCGCAACTTACAGAAGAGGACAGGGTGCTTGCGCTCTATCAAGGACTACTCCACGTTTCACAGGAAGTAGCAGCTTCCCCGCCACGTGTGGAGCTTACACCTCTGGAAACAGATAAGCACTCAATGGAACGCCTAAAAGAATGGTTCCGATATTTCATTGAAGTCCGCAATGCCGACGGGGCAGAGCGAACATTGCTAACAGCGGTTTCGTCCGGACACCTACCCAAGTCTGCGATATGATGGTTGCCGCAGCGACGGATCACTTCTACCGGGATGGCGGACATATCCTAGATTTTATCAACAAGAGCTTTGAACTGCTAGAGCGTATTGGTTGGGATAAGGCGACTGAAATTCTGCCAACACTCGCCAGTGGGCTCGCGGGCTCATCGCGGGCTGAAGAACAGAATCGGTGGCGTAGCCCGATAGATTTTGTTCCTCTACTCAACGATGCCTTTGAAGAATTGGAGACACTTATAGCAGAAGGGGCAGATAAACAGTGGGATGGCACTGAACAGCTCGTGGAAGTCTTGCTAGGCGATGATCCCTTCGCCACAGTGGACGCACTCAAGGCGGCGTTCAAGGAAGGTGCGACGCTGACGGAATTGACGCAGACGCTTGCCTATGCGGCAGCGATGCGAATTGCTCGTTTCCACACAAAAAATGAGTTTGGCGACTGGATCGCAGTCCTACATACCTACACTTACGCGAATGCCCTTCATCAGTGCGCAAAGCGTGCGCCATCGCTGGAACTTGCCCGTGGCATTTTTCATGGTGCGGTTGCAATTTACTTTGATCGCTGGTTCAATATGCCGGCTGCACGACTGCCACAACATCGACGGGAGACCAATACGCTTCCAACAGGTGCAGATGAACTGCTCGATGGCCTTGTGACCCTCCTCAACACGCAAGCACAGGCGGATGAGGCAGGTATGTATCTCTACCGCTACCTCTCGCTTGGTCACCCGCGCGCTGCTATCATTCAGAAACTGGGTCACGTCCTATTACGCGAAGACGTCGAGTTCCACTCCTTCCAGATGCTTGAAGCTGCACTCCATCAGATGGAGGAGTTGGATGAAGCGCAAGCTCAGATGACGCTAGTTGCGGCTGCCCGGTACTTAGCAGCACACGCACCGACCGCTCGTGCGTTACGACAGACGGCAAATCTGGCATTGCGTCTCCATCGGGGCGAGGATCTCTCTGCTGATGATCCAGATGAAGCGGTCGAATAAAGGTAACAGAATCACCTAGCGGTTCAGAACTTCGGGCAGTTTAGCAGTTAATCACGCATTACACACGACGCCTCATGCCTATAATACTCATAATCAATGCCGGAAGTTCCTCTGTTAAGTATCAATGCTTTGAGATGGCGGACGAAGTGTGTCTAGCAAAGGGACAAGTCGATCGATTGGGTTCTTCGTCTCCGAATCTGGTCTATGAGCGGCATGATGGCGTCACATATCAAACCGATGTTCCACCAATGGAGTATGAAGCGGTTTTCCATTCGATCTTTGCGACACTTCTCGACACAGAAAAGGGTATCCTCCAAAATCTAAGTAACATTGCCGCTGTTGGACATCGCGTTGTCCACGGAGGAAGTCGCTTTGCCGAATCCGCATTAATCACGCCAGAAGTCGAAACGGCGATCAATGATTGTATCTCCCTTGCCCCGCTGCATAACCCGTATAATTTGGGTGGCATCCGCGCCTGTCGTCAAGCGCTGCCAAATGCTGCACACGTCGCCGTATTCGATACAGCGTTCCATCAAACGATGCCGGACTATGCCTATATGTACGCGCTTCCTTACTCACTTTATGAGCAGCACGGTATCCGGCGGTACGGGTTTCATGGGACATCGCATCGATATGTCTCAATGCGAGCGGCGGAAATCCTCGGATGTCCACTATCATCGCTCAAGCTGATTACCTGTCATCTCGGAAATGGGTGTAGTATCACGGCTATCGACCGGGGAGAATCGGTTGATACCAGTATGGGATTGACCCCGCTCGAAGGCTTAATGATGGGAACACGTTCTGGCGACATTGACCCAGCGATTATCTTCCATCTCATAGAGGAAAAGCAGATGTCTGCGGACGCGATTAATCAGATGCTCAACCGTGAAAGCGGCTTACTTGGTGTTTCAGGGGTCGGGTCAGATGTCCGCGATCTGTTACGAGCTATTTCAGAGGGGAATCCGCAGGCGGTGCTTGCGCTAAAGATGTTCTCTTATCGTGTGAAACAATACATCGGAAAATATGCCGCGGTTCTCGGCGGTTTAGATGCGCTGATTTTCACCGCAGGGATTGGCGAAAACGCCCCATCGATCCGTGCCACAATCTGTGAGGACCTCGGATTTCTGGGGGTTCACCTTGACGAAAAACAGAATCAGTCAAACGAGGTGGAAAAGGCAATCCATGGGAAAGACGCTCCTGTAAAGCTGCTTGTCGTTCCAACCAACGAGGAGTTGATGATTGCTCGCGATACCTTGCATCTAATCCAAGGATAAGCTTCAGCAAGAAGGAAAATTTTGATAAAACAATCTGGATAATTAAATATCCAAATAATAGAGGAGATTTCTATGAAAATTGGTTTACGTATACCGGGCACCGCGCGCGAGCTGCCCTTTGATGAGTTCTGCCGTTGGTGTGCAGATAACGGTTTTGAGGCTGTTGATATAAGCAGTGCCACACCCGAAATTGTGGGGACAGCGAGAGACGCTGGATTGACAATTGGCACGGTAGATCTGCCTGGCACTGGCGACCTGTTAAGCGTTGATAAATCTCAACAAGCAGCGGGGGCGGAAGCTGCAAAAGCCGCGATCCAAGCTGCAGCCGATAACGATGTCAATCTTATGTTCTGCGTTTTCGTGCCGGCGGATCCAACGATTGGGCGGGCGAAAGCCTTCGACCTGTGGAAGGAAACCGTCCCACCAATCGCAGAGTTTGCCGCGGATAAGGGGGTTACCATTTCAGTTGAAGGTTATCCAGGTCCTTCCCCCTACTGCCCCGCGCTCGGTTGCACCCCTGAGACGTTGCGAGCAATGTTTGCGGAGTGCCCAAGGGGGCTCGGTGTGAACTATGATCCGTCACACTTAGTCCGCATCGGCATCGATTACCTGCGGATGCTCAATGAATTTGCCGCGCACGTCGTGCATGTCCACGGCAAGGATACTGATTTTGATCAAGAAGCACTCTACCTCCACGGCAATCTGGGACCGAGTTTCCATGCCTCACGCGGTTTCGGTGAGGATTGGTGGCGATATACTATACCCGGTGATGGCGTTGTTGATTGGCTCAAGGTCGTTCAACGGCTTGAGGACGAAGGGTTCGACGGAATCGTCAGTGTTGAACTCGAAGACTATCGTTACTGGAAAACTTGGGAAGCAGAGTCCGATGGGCTCAAGCGTTCACAGGAATACCTAGCACAGTATGTACGATAGTACCTTGTGAAACGAATGATCGGTTTCTGACGCTTCGGGGTAACGGACTGGCAGGGAGCGCAGATCTGCGCTCCCTCCTTCTTTTTATCATTGAACCATAGCGTCACCCCAGATAACCATCGGCAACAGTGCCGAAGAAAGGAAGGGTACAATGATTATCGACTCCCACGCATACTGCTTCGAGCCGGCGGATAGTCCACGCGGATATGGTAGTAGTGAAGAACACCTCAAGTGGGTTCAAGCATCACATGCAGTGCACCATCAGCCGGCGTTTCGGATTCGAGACCGTGCACCGGGTCCCTCGGATGTTCTCGCCCCCGAAGGTCGTCGCGATCTATCCAACCTTCCCGATGTGCGATTTCGGATCAACCACCCACGCGGCAGAGTGGTCTGGAACTACGAAGACGAAGAGTACACGAAACATTTTTACCCACCCAACCTCCGAAGTTGTGAATTCACGTCTTTCAGTTTAAACGCCGAAATGGATTACGCGGAGGTCGACATGGCACTCCTCCACACGAACCCCATGCTAGGGCGGGATAGTACCTATCAAGCGGAATGCGTACAACGGTTTCCAGACCGTCTCCGCTCAATGACACATGTAGATGAGTGGCGTATCCGTGATGAGATGGATGCTGTCATTGACGAAGTCACCACCGCTATCACCGTGCACAAGTTGCACGCTATCAAGTTCAATCCACTGACATATGTAGTAAGCCCCGATCCTTGGGACGATGGTGTCTACCGACCATTCTGGGAGGCAGTTACCTCCCTCGGTGTCCCTATATTCTTCACACTTGGCACGGGACCAGAGGCGGAGCAGCATACCCTTTCCGATGCCGAGCAGCAAACAGGCTATCTGAATGAACTTCGCATCCTGATGGGATGGATGGAGCGTTATCCGGAGGTTACCTGTAATATCACCCACGGCTTCCCTTGGCGCGCATTTCTGGACGGAGACGGCATCACGCTGCCAGAAGCCATCTGGGAACCCTTCCAGAATCCGAATCTCAATCTAGAGGTGTGCTTTCCTGTCCGAATCGGTGACATATTCGATTACCCCTATCGAGAGGTCTGGCACACCCTCGAAGCGATGGTTGAGCACATCGGCGCAGACCACCTGCTTTGGGGGACAGACATGCCGTTCCAAAATCGTTTCTGCACATACCGCCAGTCCCGCCACTGGATTGAGAGGTATTGTAGCTTCCTTACCTCAGATGACTTGGCGATGATTATGGGCGGTACCGTCGCACGTATCCTTGGGCTTTGAAGACTGAGGTAGGATATCTTCCACCACGATATTTGTGTGACCCCATATCGCTAGGACCTTTATCGCCGAAATGGAAAAATGGGTATTACGTCTTATGTATTACCTTTTGCGCTCCAACTCAACCCCGATTTTAATCGGGATCATCTTCGCCTCCCTTTTCATCCTTTTGTCTATTGGGGTTCACGATCTGGCTCAAGCACAAACCGCATCAGAACCGATAGAACTTGAAGAGATCGTCGTGACCCCCGGCAAGTTCACCGTTCAAAGTGGAACGGATGCAAGCCTCTCGTTGTCAAAGGAGGGGCTAGATCTGTTTCCGCTGATTGACAACGACGTTTTCCGTGCCGCCCACATCTTTCCCGGCGTGACCTCCAACGATTTCAGCGCGCGGTTCAATCTGCGTGGCGGCGAGAAGGACGAAATCGTTGTGCGATTGGACGGGATGGAGCTGTTTGAACCGTATCACTTGCAAGATTTTGGCGGGGCAATTTCCATCGTTGACCTCGGACTAATCCATCGCGCAGATCTATTGATGGGCGGCTTTCCCGCGGAATACGGCGACAAGATGTCGGGCGTATTCGATATCACCACCAAAACGGGAAATCGAGATGGTTTCTCCATGAATCTGGGGATTGACCTAATCAACGCACACGCGCTGTTGGAAGGTCCCCTATCGGATAAAGGTTCGTGGCTTGTCTCAGCACGGCGAGGTTACGTCGATCTGATCCTCGCGCTGATGGATGCCGATGAAGATCTCAGACCACAGTATGCAGACCTCTACAGCAAAATCGCCTATGATTTAACCGATAAAGATAAACTCACTTTGAACGCGCTCTACGCTTGGGACGACAACTTCATCGATGCGGATGATGATGCAGATGACCTTGATTCGACCTATCACAATGCAATGTTCTGGACGAAATGGCGTCATTTCTACAACGAGTCGGTCTGGTCAGATCTGTTTGTCTTCAACAATCTAGCGACCCAAGATCGCCGGGTAGGGCGGATTGGTGGGGATCATTTGGGGCGTCGCATCAGGTTGGGGTATGATAGTGTGGATAAACGGGATTTCGGCTTTCTCGGTGTGAAGGGGGAATTGACTGCACACCTAGGAGAGACTCACACAATTCGGAGCGGATTGGAATGGCGTTGGTCCACGGTGGAATACGGTTTCGCTCCTTTCGATCAGCAGGTCACAAGGCAGTTTATCTCTAGCCGTTGCCCGCTTTGTACCTTTGGAATCAGTGCAAAAGTTGAGGGCAGCGGCTCGGAGGTTAAGGGATACTTGCAAGATGAATGGCAACTCCATCCCAGAGTGGCACTCAATATTGGCGGACGCTATCTGCTCCAAAATTATCGTCATAACGATATTCAAAAATATGAGATTAGTCCACGAATCGCGTTGGCTGTCAAGCCTGTCGAAAACTTGACGTTACGGGCAGCGTGGGGGCTTTACCATCAACCGATTGACCTAATGACGATTCCTGTCGAGACGTTCGTCACAGATGTCGGCAGGGCGGGTCAAGCAATACACTATATCCTCGGGGCGGAATACGCTTCCGGTAAGAATTTTATGGTTCGGGCGGAGGGTTATTACAAAGTGCTCACGAATCTCGCCGGGCAGATTCAGGATTTCGGCAGGCAAACGCAGATTATTCCTCCCGCTGATTCGGGACATGCAAAGGGCTTTGACCTTTTTAGTGCGTACGCGCTATCGGATCGATTGACGGGGAGTTTAGGGTATGCGTTTTCAATTACAAAAGCAAGTGAGGAGGATCTGATGTATGATCGCCCACTATTCGGTGAGGAATTCTATCGGGATTTTGACCAACGCCACACGATTACCCTCAATGGCAGCTATCAGATCGGGCTGCGTTGGCATCTAAACCTCTCATGGCGCTTTCATACTGGTAATCCAACAACGCCTCTAGAGCACACGTTGGTGCGCAATTCTGATGGTCACACGGACTGTGAACGAGGATTTGGGGAGTACAATACCGACCGGTTGCCCCCATATCACAGCCTCGACTTGAGGCTTACAAAAACCAGTGAATACAAGAGTTGGACACTCAACTGGTATGTTCAGCTCCTAAACTTATACAACCGATCAAACGTTCATGAGCGTGCGTTTAGTGAAATCCATGACGAGGTAACAGGGGAACTCATCGGATGTGAAGTGAGTGATGAACCGCTTTTCCCCATTCTGCCAACATTGGGCGTGAGCGCAACATTTTAGACCGGTAGCTGCGTATAACTCTTGACATTTTTTAATAACTTTGATTATAATTGGGGCATTCTCCATTTTGTGAGGACCCGCATTCATCATTTTAGCTTCATACCATATAATGACACATAAGGAGAGAGCCGATGCTAGACGGTATCAAAAAAGTACTACAGGAGCTCTTTAATAGGAATACCTCAGTCAAAGGCAGTTTGCCGCGAGCCGTACCAAGTGCCGAAGAAGCAATTATCCCTTTTAATCCTGCTGAATATGCAATCCAACCTCGGAGTCTCAAGCGGCTGATGGATAACGGGCACGATATTATTTTATTAGACGTGCGTGAAACGTGGGAATACGAAATTGTCCATCTTAAAGATGCAAAGCAGATACCCCTAGGAGGGCTACTACAACGGGCGTCTTTACTGAACCCCTACGCCGAAATTGTCGTATACTGCCACAAAGGGATGCGCAGCTTAGATGCAGCGCAGCTGCTACAACAGCTTGGATTCAAGCGAGTTAAGAGTTTGATTGGTGGTATCGATCGATGGGCAAGGGAAATTGATGCTGAACTTCAGCGATATTAATCTTCCTGAATCAGCCCCTCTCTTGTAGGCAATATTCACGTTTCACCCGTTGATGGCTTCTATCTTTTCACGTAGGAAAGCGACACACCCATCCACCTCCGCTTCGCTGAGTCCGTGAAGAATTATCGGCATGTCGGAGTCAACGTCGTTGAGCAGTGACAGATATTGGTCATAATCTAAAAGTCCCTTTCCTGCGGCAAGATGGCCCGCTTCGCCATCGCGGTCAAGGTCTTTCGCGTGTGCAAAGGCGATGTGGTCACTAAGTAGCGCGAAGGCTTCATCAAGAATCTCACGCATACGCGGCAATTCCCCGGCATGGAAGATATTGGCTCCATCCATAACCACCTTCAGATAGGGTGAACCAATCTGGTCGATTAAACGATGGGCTTTGCTTGCAGAATCGACCACATTCGCAACTTCTGGCTCAAAGGCAAGGGTGACTTGGTATTCCTCGGCAACCTGTATGGCTTGACGCATTGAAACGAGCAAATCGTCCCACGCCTCCGGTGAGTCATTGTCAGGGTGTCGCCGCCACATACTATTGGGATCTCGTGTACCCGTACATAGCGTAATCACCGAAGTACTTAGCCTATCACAAGTCGATGCCAACACACGCAGGTTGTGCAATCCATCGGCGCGCTGCTGCAAATCGGGATGAATCATGTTGTAGGTGCCAGAAAGCGCGGTTATTGTGATGTTACGTGCAGTCATCTCTTCACGGATTTTATCGCACAATCCCGAATCAATATGCGTTGGTAGCTCAGTCATACCGGCGCTGGAAAGACCGAATTGCATGCAGCCTATGTTATGGTTTGCAACAGCATCCAACTCTTCCTCCAGCGTCGCACGGGCAAAGGTTCTAGACATAATTCCAATCTGCATTCGCATCCCCTCCTTAACTCAGACCAATTCTCAGTTTATACATAACTAATCCATAAGCGAGTCACCACTATACCATCCTTCATACGCCGGATCAACAGAAAATCAATTGATACTACGACAAGTAAAAATCGAACGCATGAAATAACAATTCATCGGACATCGTTGCCCCTATTCTCTTATTCTCCAACGCGCCTGAACTATGCACACATTATCAACCCTACTCAAAGCCAGTTGGCAGGGCTGGTTAAATAACATTCAATACGTCTCAGAGGAGAGACGAAAAAAGATTGCAGAGACCATCGGTTTTCTAGTGTTAATGGCTGCTTTATATCTGATGGGACGTGCTATCTTCAAAGCGGTAGGGCAGCAGGCTGCTTTGAGTCCCAATGCAAATGGACATACCATACTAGCCGCAATCAATATCTGTGTGGGACTCGGCGTGTTTATTCTGGTGAAAAACGCAATGGAGGACACGATCAAGCAGTTTTACGAAGCCACAGATACAGCGCTGCTGCTGTCGTCACTCTCTCCATCAACCGTTTTCGGATTTAAGCTAGCCCAACTCATTGCATCGAACTTATCCAGTATGGCAATGTGGCTGTTCCCCCCGTGGATAGCATTCGGACAACTCTTCGATCTGCCGTGGCATTTTTATCTAGGGCTCATCCCAGCCTGCTTCTGCCTACTCGTTATCATCATGACAAATGTTGCGGTCATGACGATGTTCGTTACGCGCTTTTTTTCTTCACAGCGAATGATACAACTCCTAAAAATTGTTGGCGCAACGATTGGTGTAACTGCCGGATTTTTCCTCTCAGTCAGCTTTCTCGCATTTGAGTGGGCAGATGAGATTGCCAAATTTCTCTTGAACCGCTTGAAACTCCCTACCTCCGACTGGTATCCGCATCTGTGGACGGCGAAGTTGATGATGAGTTGGCTCCCTGAATCGGGAATCCAACCGTTACGGTGGGGGATCCAACTAGTCATTGCCAGCATAGCGATACCAGCCTTAAGCGTGCTATTAGCTTCCAAAATCTACCACCAGAGCTGGGAATATGCTAGGCGTGTAGAAGTTGATCTAAGACAGCGCAGCAAGAGACGGAGGACAACTGCCTTCCTAGGTCGAGGTAAAATCCGCTCAATGATGGCAAAGGATTTTCACGTTTTCCTTCGACATAAGGGGCGGGTGACAATGATTGTAATGCTAACCCTCATCCAGTCGATACTGCTATTTGCCGCAGCTTACCAGATACGAACCGATGGTGAAAGCGACTACGGGGTACATCTGCCGCTCTTAGGCGGGCTAGCTGTTCAAATCATGATTTACAGCGTAATGGCAACATCCGGGCTCTCATGGGGAGGCTGCAAAGCGGAAACAAAAACGTGGTGGTTACTAAAATCAAGTTCGATTTCGCCGGCGTTGCTGTTCAACAGTAAATTTTTTATCGGAATCCTCAGTGCAATTGCTTACGCAGAAGTGTGGTTTCTTGTAGGATTAATTCTGTTTCGAATACCCCTTCAGCTATGGCTGCCAATCCTATTGATAACTACAGTGATTATGGCAGCAGCCACAGCGTTCAACACAGCAATGGGGACGCTGCCTTGGGTCGCGGAAATCGGAGAAACAGATCGGAATTCCAGCAAGCAACCAATCCTCCGACTAGCGACGCTTTTAATAACAATAGTCACTAACCTAATCCTACTCAGTGGCCCCATCATAGTGTTGCAAATCGTTGTCCTCGGAGAAATGGAACTCTTTGGGGGAGAACAGAACGGCTCACTTTCCGCACCACAACAACTCACGATTGCGTTGATTCTGAGCATCCTCCTTGGCGTGTGGGTCATATCATATCTACTCGGCAAGCAATCGTTGCGAAAACTGCTCTATAGATAGCAGCCCAAGACTAATATCGAATCATGCATTTCATTTCTTACTTGCGTATCTCTAAGATTCTTGTTGAAATAGAACATGCAATATGCTAGAGTTTAATCTATTCGATACGCATGAACTTGAAGAAACGAAATTGTGTGTAAAATGGGTAAAAATCAAAAAGTCGCACACATAAGATTGGAGGAAATTGAATGGCAACTACCGATAAAGTACGAGTCGCAGTCGTTGGTATGGGTATCGGCAAACCTAATGGACACGCCTTGTCAGCAAACCCACGTGGGCAGGTCGTCGCGCTCTGTGATCTGTTAGAAGAGCGTATGCAGGAATTTGCAAAGGACCTGCCGGAAGACGTCAAATTTTACACCGACTACAAGCAGATGTGCAAAGATCCGGAGATCGATGCCGTCTTTGTAGGGACGCCGAATCAATGGCATGTTCCTGTTGCGTTGGAGGCTGTGCGGAATGGGAAGCATGTTATGGTAACCAAGCCACTCGCCGATTCAGAAGCAGCAGCGAAGGAGCTAGTCTCTGAAGCGGAAGCAGCAGGTGTCGTGAACATGATGTCGCTTTCCACCCGTTTTGGACGCGACTGTCAATACCTCGGAAATCTCCAACAACAAGGATATTTCGGCGAACTCTACTATGCGAGATCCCGCAGCGTCCGAAGAAACGGAATTCCAACTTGGAGTCTAGGGTTCATTCAGGAGGGTGGCGGTGCCTTTCGAGATATGGGCGTTCATGCCCTCGACGCTGTGTGGTGGGTGCTGGGTATGCCCAAACCCGTTGGCGTGTTAGGGGCTGCCGGAGCGAAGTTTGGTCCTTACGGATTGGGATATTCGAGCGGCACAACTCCACCTAAATCATTCTACGAGCAGTACGCATCGGACGATTATGGAGGCGGTTTCATCCGCTTTGAGAACGGCACCGGTTTACAGATTGAGAGTTTCTGGGCATCTCACCAACCGGGCGAGTTTCAAATGGAGTTGTTTGGCACGGAAGCGGGTGCTAGACTCAGTCCGCTCACGCTCTATCGCATGGACAACGGTGCCACCCAAGACATCAATGTTGACCCACCCGCAGGGCTTGAATCTTGGGATAACATCGCTGCACATTTTATCGACAGCATCTTGGATGGCAAGCCGTGTGCAGCCCCACTGCGCCACGGACTTATCGTGCAACAAATGATGGAAGCCTTACTCCTGAGCGCAGAGACAGGGAAGGAAGTGCGAATCGAAACTGACGAATAATGGAGGTTGGTTCTGAAGGACTGCCAATTTATAGTAGGGAACGCAGATCTGCGTTCCCTACTACCGAGTTCTGAGGATTTCTTTACCTTCAGTTCCAAATCCTCATTTGCAAATTTCTATGGGACTGTGGTATAATTTGCGTGGACAAATTTCCCGAAATCATAGATAACTAAAAAGACTAGATGTGCCCTAGGAGAGATAGAAATGGCTTACGTGATTGCTGAACCCTGCGTTGACGTCATGGATACGGCGTGCGTTGATGTGTGCCCGGTCGATTGTATTCATACAAAAGAGGGAGAAAATCAGCTTTATATCAACCCCACCGAATGTATTGATTGCGCCGCATGCGAACCCGCTTGTCCGGTCACCGCAATTTTCATACTTGACGATGTACCAGAACAGTGGACATCCTATACTGAATTAAATGAGAAATTCTTTGAAGATTTTGTTAAACCGACAAAAGCAGGGGCAGCAGTAGGGGAAGATGGCGTAGCAGCAGCGGACGAAGATAAGCTTGGAATCGAAGAGTTTGTACAAACCATCGAGTCTCCCACGTCTTCGATTCGCCCCATATTCCGCCCGCTTGTCATGCTCTCCCAGCTTGTGTTGGGTGCCTTCGACGCAAAATTTAAGCGCGAACTTGAAGAGATGGCTCAGAATCCGATCCTCTTCAGTGCGGCAGTCTCAACGGGAATTAACAGTCTCATCAACTTAACGCTCTACCCACTTGTGCTTTTCCTCCTTTTTTCTGGTGGGAATATAGAATCTGCCCTGTTCACCGGCAAAGGCAACTTTGCGATTTTTCTCGGTGTTGTCTTAGCAATCCTTGAGGGTCTCTATCGATTTAGAGATGACCTTACTACAACGGACACAGAAGAATCCTCTCGATATGGGGCTTCGATATACGGTTGGATCCCATCGCTGATTGCTCGCCTATTGTTGCCAGTGTTGCGACCGGTGATTGCAACCAAACCCGCTTCCCCACGTTCAACCATGCCGGGTGCTGTCCTCACCAATGGACCTATTTATCAAGAAGATGTCCGCGAACGCTACCGCCGCTACGGGATGCTAAATCGGCTAGAGGAAAAGGTAGACCGTTACATCATCGAAATTGAATTCCCTCGTTGGGTGCCTGACTCCGCATATAAGCGGAAGTATAATCTCCCGGATCGGATGCCAGACTACACATATCAGGTGAATCTTGGGGAAGGCACAGTCACTTCGGAAGCCAAATTGGAGGATCCCCGGTTTACCGAATTCGTTGGACGTACTAGCTCGTTCCCTCTCGGATTCAGTAATATGTTTCGCATCAATGGTCAGCCCGAAAACTTCCAAGCAATGTTGCGGGATAAGGTCCTGCAGATTATTGTTCCCAAATCAGGTAGGATCGAAGATCTCATTATCGACCATCCAGTTCACTATGCGAAGATTAAGGGATAGTAGCAATAATTCCGAACCCAAGAAGCGGAATCTGGAGTAATCCTCCGGGTTCCGCTTTTTTTATTTTTAGTAGGAAAACACCGCACTAACGGTCAAAACAAGATTGCCCGCGATATCTTGGAAATCAGTGGGTATATCTCTACTTGAAACGAGACATGTCTAAACCTTATAAAGCCCCTGAGTGGGAAACAGCAGGGTTCAACCACATCTGGTTGCCCTACACGCAGATGCAGACAGCACCGTTGCCGCTGCCGGTCATTTCTGCCAGCGGTGTTCGGCTGACCCTAGCCGATGGTAGGGAATTGATTGACGGCATCGCGTCATGGTGGTGTGCCTGTCACGGATACCAACATCCCCATCTGACAAAACAGATTTCAAGACAGCTTGATACGCTGTCACATGTCATGTTTGCGGGACTTGCCCATGAACCGGCTTACACACTTGCACGCCGCCTCGTTTCCATCACGCCAAAGAGATTAAATCGCGTATTCTTTTCTGACTCCGGTTCAACCGCTGTTGAAGTGGCGATGAAAATGGCGGCACAGTTTTGGTCTAACCGAAATGAGCCGGACAAGCGCAAGTTTATCTGTTTTCGGAACGGTTATCACGGCGACACCATGGGCGGTATGTCACTCGCCGACCCTGAAACGGGGATGCACCGGGCATTGAATCACTATATGCCCGAACAGTATGTTTTCGACATACCCAACAACAGGACAGATCTGGCTGCGCTCGCAGAATCGTTGAAGGAGATCAGGAAAACAGTGGCAGGGCTGGTTATGGAACCATTAGTTCAGGCGGCAGGTGGAATGAAGTTCCACCCTCCCGAAATGTTGGCGGAAATCCATCGACTTTGTAAGCAACACCGGATCCTGTTCATCGCCGATGAAATTGCCACCGGGTTTGGTCGCACCGGCTCCATGTTCGCCTGCGAGGACGCTGGCATCACACCCGATATTATGTGTCTGGGCAAGGCTCTCACCGGAGGCATGGTGGGGTTGGCAGCGACGCTAGCTACGGAGGAGGTGTTTGAAGCTTTTCTCTCAGATAGACTAGACACGGCGTTGATGCACGGTCCCACATTCATGGCGAATCCACTCGCATGTGCCGCCGCCAATGCTTCACTCGATCTGTTTGAAAGGGAACCCCGAATCGCACAGATCCAAGCAATCGAGACGCAGCTACGGGAAGAACTGAAACCGTGCCATAAATTGGAAAATGTCGCCGATGTGAGGGTGAAAGGAGCTATCGGTGTTGTTCAGTTGTCGGACACGAACGGGGAATATATACTGACACTTCGGCAGCGGTTCATAGAAGAGGACGTGTGGCTCAGACCGTTTAGCGATGTCGTCTATATCATGCCCGCTTTTACGATCTCACCAGCAGAATTAACTCAACTAATCGATGCAGTGTTTAAGACGTTAGCAGCCAAATAACGCTGTCCCTGCCATCTAACACCACCCTACTGTAGCGCATGAGATGGATCCTGGGAGATCTACTCACGGATCATCAAAGAAAAAATCGAAGTGAGCAAGACATGCAGCGTCTGCCTGCTCGACGCCATAAGCACTTGCTGTAATCCCCAATTGCAACGCCGGGTATTCCCGATGCAGATGGTCGGCAAACCCAAAAAGCCATTGATAAATCACCCCGATCGACTCGGCACGTGTATAGTGCTGATGTCCCAGTGCGTTGCAACCCTTTAAGAGGTTGCCCTGCGAACCCAAAATGGGGCGATCCAAGATGAGCAGATCCGCTGCTGTTTCTTCAAGCAACGCTTTTGCCGCCTGTGTGAAATAGTAACCGTAATCACTCAAAACACAATAAATCACAGGAGCTGCCTCGTGAGTTGTGGGTTGCTGTGGCTTTTCTCCTCCACGTCCACCTTCTTCCTCTGCATCACGATTTTTCGCTGCCGCCTGCCACTGAAACAGTGGCACAGGTGCTAATTGCCATTCCGGGTGGCCTAAAATGTCTGTGCGAATCTCAGCAATCGGGAGACGAATTCCGAACTTGCCCCCACCTTCATGCACCCGTTGACCTATCTGTTTTACTGTTTGCAGATTTTCAATGTTCCAGTCATAATCGACGGCAATTAAATCTCCGGGGCGCATCGATTCTATTGACGCCTCCCATTCAATCTCTGGTGGTATCCATTGAATTTGGGGGGGTTGTAGTTTCGCATCTTTAGGATATGGAGGAACATACGCCGAGGCGTTCTGCGTAATCTTTCGAATTGCAGCTTGGAAATCTTCTTCAACAAGCATCGTCCAGACTTTGGGGCTGTCCACCGACTGACTTGGCGGTACCCGGATTTCAACCCCATTGATATTCGCCGTCGGCATTAAGCCAATCGACGCGGTCTCTCGATCTGAATAGACGGTGTAATATTTGAGGAGACCTGGGCTTTCATTTCCCAACACCACACCGCTATTCATACCGGCATCACCCACCAGAACAAATACCTCCGACGCACTCCCCTCCCAAGGCGTTGGCAGTGGTGCCTCCAGTGCGCCCGAAAGTCCGTACCGCCAGATTTGAGGGCTGTCCCCTCGCCCTGCGAAGAGAGGCAGAGACTCAACTATCATATCCTCCACAAAAAACGCTGAATCCGTCAGATTCTGAATCGTCAGCCATTTGCGAATCACCGGCAGATCTGGATAAATCTCGTAGTGAACCCACAGATAAAAGGTCGGTTTTGCCTCCTCGTCGGAAGTGTATGTGAATTGAATCGAAACCCGCTTGCCTCCGCCCATTTTCTGGATAATTTGATAATCGTTGTAGGTCAGCAGATCGCTGTTCCCAGAAAAGACAATCTCGCCAACCCGAAATCGAAATTCCTCGCTCGGTCGATCTACATAGTTTTGTCCTGAAGGTTTGCGGGTGTAACGGATAGTCTGAATTTTGTGTGAACCCTGATCTAAACGCATCCAGCGTTCTATGGAGTCATTCCCCATGTAAAGTATGCGCGTTTTTAGATCAAAACCGGCATAGACACCAATTTGCCTCAATGGCTGAAGCTGCCCTCGCAGATCAGCGATCGAAACTGTACGTTGATCCTTACTGCTGCTTCCCATGCAGCCGATACACATCAGAACGATGGATATGTAACCGAACCACCTTATGTGTGAAGCATGAGAGGTGTCAATTCTTGGGACGTAGGGACTTAGACGTGTCATGCCATTTTTACTCGGCACTTTGAAAAAGGTAGGATTATACCATCTTTGATTCATCGCGAAGCGTTATCGTCCATACAGATCAAACGCACTAACCCAAACCCTCCGTGATAAGGGAATATAGCTTCGGAACGGTGCGATCAAAATCCCCGGAAATATGGTAACTCTCGCCGCCATCTTTCACGGTGCGGACCAGAATTGTCTTCTTGGGACGGTGGTAGTAGTGCGCGTCTGTTGAACTGCCTTCCTCCCGGAAATCGGCGAATTCGATCAGATCAAAGTTAGCCGTGGTGAAATGTCGGACTTCTTCACTACGTTGCGCGGCAATGTTTCGCGCCATCGATAGGCTCTTAAGATAAACCTCCGGTCCCATCACCGCGGAACCTAAGTTCAGAAACACGCCTCCCTCTAATTTCGAGACACTGTGGGCGAAACGCAGGAAGTCCTCGCCGGTTGTGTAGCCCATCGCAGCGTAATCAGCGGCGGGGTGTTGGTCGATGATATCGTAGCCAATCCCTTTATGCACAGTCATTGGTACGTCCAAACGATATGCCGCAGCAAACATACTGATTGTCCGGTGTGGAAATTGGACACCGCACTCCCCATTTTGAATCAACCGACCAATCGCCTCGCCAAATCCGATTTTGTCTTGATAGCCGCGAGTGATTGCCTCGTTGAGATAGCGTCCAGTTTCCTCCCAATTTCCAAACTTTCCGTCCCAGATATATCGCTCCACATCCTCCAGCGTCGCACCGATTAAGGCAAGTTCAAAATCGTGGATGGCACCCGCACCGTTTGTTGCCAGATGCGTGAGGACGCCGCGCTCCATCAGATCAATGATATACTGCGAATTGCCTCGCCGCATGACGTGCGCGCCCATCATCCATATCACCTGTTTCCCTTTTCGATGGGCTTGAACTATCCGATCCGCTACTATCCGCAAATCGTCGTTTTCATATGGCGGCGTCTCCGCGTCCAACGGATAGACATCCGCGACAGTCATTTTATGTTCCCGTTCAGCCAACGGTAAGATCTTTAACCGCCTCCGATCTAATTTTGAATGAACCACAAGTCGTAAATCCCCCTAATTGTTAGCCAAACACAGAATAGGGCAGCGGTTCTCCCTGTAATCCAGCCAGCAGGTTCTCAGCCGCCATCGTTGCCATCCGCGTGCGGGTCTGTAAGGTCGAACTACCAAGATGCGGAAAGATGAGGGCATTGTCGAGCGTCAAGAGTGGATCGTCCGTTGGGATGGGTTCTGGATCTGTCACATCGAGTGCAGCACGCGCGATTTCGCCCGTCTTTAATGCCTCGTACAGTGCCGCCGGATCCACCACCGGTCCCCGCGCAATATTCACAAGGATTGCTGTAGACTTCATCTTTTCAAACTCCGCCTTGCCAATCAGATGATGGGTCTCCGGTGTCATCGGGACATGTAGGGTTATAAAGTCAGATTCTTCGAGCACGCGATCAAAGCTGGCATATTCAATGTCCAACTCCGCTTCCCAGTCCTCACGGCGATTCCGTTTGTAATACAGAACCCGCATATCAAATCCCAACGCCCTTTTGGCGACCTCATAACCGATTCTGCCCATGCCGATGATGCCAAGCGTTGCGTGATGCACGTCGTATCCGTGGAAGATATTTGGATCGTAGCATGTCCAACACTTTTCCCGAACATAGACACCGGCGGGGACGAGGTGTCGTGCCACCGCAAGGAGTTGCGCGAAAGTTGTATCCGCAGTGGTTTCGCTTAACACGCCGGGCGTGTTGCCAACGGCAACGCCCTGTGCCCTCGCTGCCTCCGCGTCAATGTGATTATATCCAACACCGACGTTGGAAATTACCTTAAGATTAGGAGCACTAGCAATCATCTCCGCTGTCACCGGCTCGTGACTATAAGTGACTAGACCATCAAGTCCCGGCAGCCGCTCCGCAGTCGGGGGCAAGATCTCACTCGTCGGCCATATATCAACTTCACACTCTGCCTCAATCATCTCCAAGGCTTTTTCTGGGATCGGACGGGTAATAAAAATTTTCGGCTTCAATGACGATACCTCCTTCGTGAAACGTGATGCGTGATGAGTGACATGAAGCAACTACTTGGCTTCAGCTTTTATACTTTCAGGATTACCGGATTTCTGAGACCTGACAGACCTTGTGTGCAAAAATTTGTGTCAACTTAATACACGGGAAAAACACCTGCCATATCTTCTTTTCAGATGACCTCTCCCCATAAAATGTTGACACTGCAAGGCAAACGGCTATAATATAGCCTAGACGGCGCAGCCTTCGCTCGCTGACCATATGGACTATTATAATCCACAAGGAACGTATTCTCAAGGGGTTTCTATCTGTGATAGGAACGCACTATGAGAAACGGCATAAGCCCGAAAGAAATCGCATTGAACTCCCAAGTCGAATATTCGCCCTCCCAATCCCAACAACCAGAGATTCGCTGGGGTGCAATCTGGCTTGGTCTAGGACTCGTTCTCCTCAATAACTACTGGTTATTCGCGATGTTGCGGTGGGAACAAGGTCTCCCAACGACCATGTCGCTCTTCTTCAATGTGATTTTCATTTTCGTGTTTGTGGTGGTAGCCAACTTTTGGCTCGCTCGGCTTTCGCCACACTTAGCATTGACACAAGGCGAATTGTTGACACTCTATGCAATGCTCTCCGTCGCCTCCGCAATCGGCGGACATGACCTGTTCCAAGTCGTTGTCACTAATATCGCGGTCGTTGGCTGGCTGGCAAATGAGGAAAACGAATGGGCAGCACTGTTTCACCACTACCTCCCCGATTGGCTAGCGTTGACCGACAAAAACAGCATCACCCCCTATTTTGTCGGTGAATCTAGCCTTTACCTCGCCGAAAATCTTCAGTTATGGTGGAAGCCGGTTATTGCGTGGTCAGGGTTTATTATTGTTCTCCTTTTCACCGCTTTCTGCATCAACGCCATCCTTCGGAAACAGTGGATCGAAGCAGAGCGGCTCAGCTATCCGATTATCGAACTCCCGCAGCAAATGGCTACCAAGGGCTTCTTTCGGAATCGATTAATGTGGGCTGGATTCATCCTCGCCGGCGGCATGGATCTCATCAACGGGCTGCATTTCCTGTATCCTATCATCCCCGGGCTCGGTGGTGAATTCTTTGACCTTCGCCCATTTTTTACCACAAAACCGTGGAACGCTATCGGTTGGACCCCGGTCGTTATCTTCCCCTTCGCCATTGGAATGGCATATTTCATACCCCTCGATCTCTCTTTCACGTTCTGGTTCTTCTATGTCTTCTGGAAATTTGAAATGATCATGGGAAGTATCTTCGGATTTCAGCAGATCGCCGGTTTTCCCTTTATCTTCGATCAGTCATTCGGCGTCTGTGTTGGTGTGCTGATTCTCGCACTGTGGGGAGCGCGGCGTCATTTGCGAACTGTGCTAGTGAGTGCATGGCGGGGACCCGCTCTCCATCGGCTGCCTAGTTCCCAGAGTAAAGAATCGGAACAGGAGGATCTATCAGAGAGAGCGGTTGAAGCTAACGAACCAATCTCCTATCGCACCGCTGTACTCGGACTAATTGTCGGCTTTATGCTGTTGGTTGGTTTTTGGGCGGTAGCAGGACTACCACTCTGGGTCGCAGTTCTGGTTTTGGTCATCCATTTCACAACGGTAACTGTCATCACCCGCATCCGTGCGGAATTAGGACCGCCCATCCACGACCTGCGTGCAATGGGGCCCGATGTACTACTGCCGAAGATATTCGGTATGCGGCGACTGGGAGCAAGAAGTCTCAGCCTGTTCTCGCTTGTGTATTGCTTCAACCGTGCCTATCGCGGCAATGCTATGCCGCACCAGCTAGAGGCGTTGAAACTCGCAGAACGTACAGGGGTGTCGTCACGTCGTGTCGGATACGCCATATTGCTCGCAGTTGTTCTCAGTCCATTGGCTTCGTTCTGGTTTTCTCTGCATATCGGCTACAAATCCGGCGCGTGGGAGGTTTGGTACGGCTCCATCTTTCGACGCACCCAAAGCTGGATTACCAACCCGGCACCTGTGGATGTCCTGTCGATCTTGGCGATGTGCTTCGGAGTGGTCTTCACCTTCCTACTCACCGCTGTGCGCACACGCTTTATCTGGTGGCCCCTATATCCGGTCGGATACGGTATCTCCGGTACATGGGCAGTCAACTTTTTCTGGTTTTCCGTATTCATCAGTTGGGTGATTAAGTGGTGTATCCTCCATTTTGGAGGCTTAAAAACATTTCGTAACTTAGCACCCTTCTTTCTCGGATTGATACTGGGTGAATTTCTCGTCGGCGGTGTGTGGGCACTGATTGGTGTGTTGTTGGAAAAGCCGATGTATCGGTTCATATGGTAGATGGGGCACCTGTCTCCTGCCCTCGCTCGATTTGGCAATCCAGATCAAGCGGATGAAAACTACCACCGTTCACAACAAAACGATTGCAATTCCGAAGAGCATACAGTATAATATCATCGTTTCAGGTCGGAGCAGCTTAAAACAGTGAGGTGCCGCAGATCTTCAGCGTCATAACCTTCATTCTTTCGGAGGAATCACCATGCCAATTGGTCCAATGGAACTGATTATTATTCTTGTCATCGCCCTTGTGGTTTTCGGTCCGAAGCGTCTACCAGATATGGGTCGTTCACTTGGAAAGGCGATTCGGGAATTTAGGAACGCTGGCAAAGAGATTCAGAACGACATTGTCGAATCAATTGATAAAGATGAGCGTGATTCGACCAAATCTGCGAATAAGACGGTTTAGTTATTAGCATGGCTTCTGATGAGTCAATGTCCTTTTTGGATCACCTTGAAGAACTCCGCCGCCGGATTATCATCTCCCTGATTGCGATTGCTATATGCATATTTATAAGCCTGTGGTTCAGGGATCAGGCAGTGGAAATTATAAGGCGACCCGCAGACGTACCGCTCAACGCACAATTGGCGAATTGGATAGACCGGAGCGTGGATTCAGATGGTTCATTCATGGCGTTCCTGTCAATTGCCCTGAGAGCAGAAGCAGCGAGCACAGTCCAGCTTAATAAAGTCGGACCCGGCGAAGCCATCATGGCGCTTCTCAAGATTGCCGTAACCTTTGGCGTATTACTCGCATCGCCCGTTGTGCTCTATCAGGTTTGGGCATTTGTTTTCCCTGCCTTAACGCAACAGGAGAGGAAGTTTGCGCTCCCACTATTTCTAACTATCGTCTCCTTCTTCCTTGTTGGGTCAGTTTTTGCTTACTTCATCGTCCTACCTGTTGTCGTCCAATTTGCCGCGGGACTCTTCTTTGAGTCGGGTGTCGGCAACCTATGGAGCATTGATCGGTATGTGGGTTTTGCCGCCGGTGTGATGCTAGGCTTCGGCGTTGCGTTTGAGCTCCCGATTGTTATGGCGTTTCTATCACGGATCGGCGTCATT
Organism: Candidatus Poribacteria bacterium; assembly: GCA_965222805.1. GTDB lineage: Bacteria > Poribacteria > WGA-4E > WGA-4E > PCPOR2b > PCPOR2b. Next base: position 6,346,904 of record CBDCUX010000005.1, on the reverse strand, counting down.
AATGCCCAAGGTTTCCGAGAGCGACAGCGATATGCCGTTATGTTTATCTTTGTTGCAGCGGCACTGTTGACGCCGGCAGATGTATTGTCTATGTTATTAATGGCGATTCCACTTATTTTATTATATCAGTTAGGAATCTTCCTCGCCTTTCTTGCAGAACAGGAGCCTGACAGCTATGCCTAATCTCGACTTACGGGAACAGTTAAGGCTATTGTACGAATTTCAGCAGATTGATGCCGAAATCTTGGGGTTGGATAATAAACTCAAGTCAGTGCCACTCAAGATTAAGAAAGCGAGTGAACAGCTTCAGATCCATGAGCAAAAGCTACAGGCGAAACAGGCGCAACTAGCTGATGCCGAAAAAGCGCAACGGTCCAAAACCGCGGACCTTGAAACGGAGGCCGAGCAGCGCAGCAAATATCAAGTACAGTTACGGGAGGTGAAGAGTAACAAAGAGTATCAAGCACTGGATAAAGAGATTAGTTTTATTGAAAAGAAAGAAGCGGAAATCGAAGATGAAATTCTATCAGCAATGCTGCAAATAGATCAACTTAATGACGAACTTGCTCAACAACAAAAGGAACGTAATGCCGAACAGAAAAAACATAACACACAGAAAGCCAAATACGAGCAGGAAGCCAAAGATCTTAAAGCAGAAATTGCGAAATGGCAAGGAAAACGACAGGACTTCTTCCACCAGATCGATCCGGGGTTGATGGACCAGTATCAAGCCCAGTTCAAACGTTATCGCAAGGGACTGGTTTCACTAGTCCTTGAAAATGCGTGCGGCAATTGCCATCTTACGATACCACCCCAAACGCTACAAGAGGCTCGTAGGTATGGGCAATTCATCCGTTGTGGAAGTTGTAGGCTAATTCTTTACATTCCACCTCCCTCTCCTGACGATGCTCCCGCCGAAGAACCCGTTTCCGGTTCACAGTCCTAACTTTCCGTCGCCGCATAGACTCAAAATGCCTTTACCCACCGGCATATAGCGCGATAGCTCAATTCGAACGCAACCCAATATCTGTATTGCACGATTTGATTTTTCTTGATCTACCTCCTCTGCCAATGGAATAGTTGTATCTATAACTACCAGCAGTATTTTTTATTTAGACACATCTTTTGAAACTAATCCAAAAATCTTGCGTATAAGCACGGCATAACGATCTATCAAAAACCTGGCTTGGAGAAAACAAATGACTGTAACACAAAAATCGCTAATCCTTGCGGCGATGGTACTCTTGTCTGTATCCGCTACGGGGCAATCAGCAAGCGCGTCTAAAACCGCCGAACCCACAACTAACATAAAATCTCCATTTCACTTGACCACTATTGTGCTTGATGCTGGGCATGGCGGCAGAGACCCCGGGAATGTCGGTCAAGGACGCGAAAATGAAAAAGACATCAACTTGGCAATTACACACAAGCTGGCAGCACTGATTCGGAAAAAAACAACCTATGAAGTTCATCTCACCCGATCAACAGACCGTTGGATTTCATTAACAGATCGTGCCGGTTTTGCCAATCAATTTTCATCTAGTCAGACGTTGTTTATCAGCATCCACTGTAACTCACATCCCAATTCCCATGTTCACGGATTGGAGAGTTATATCTTTAACTTAAAAGCGACTGATAAATTTGCAGCAGAATTAGCCAAATGGGAAAATGACGAAGAGGTCATCAGTCCCGTCGATTTTATCATCAGCAATCTACATAAGAGAGGCGTCGAAAAATATAGTTGGGAAGCCGCCCGTATTGTGCAATCTGTGCTTGCGTCCCATCTCGGAGCACGAAATCGGAATCGAAGTGCCCCGGACAAAGAGGTCAGACGCGCACCTTTTCGCGTGCTTGTCGATACCAAGATGCCAGCCCTTTTGGTCGAATTGGGATATCTAACAAACAAAGCAGAGTACCAGAAACTTAGCTCACCTACTTACCAAGACAAAGTGGCAAATGCGTTGTTAAGGTCAATTAAACAGTTTGATCAGGCGACAAAGGAATCTCTGAACAACCGTATTGGGGCGCGGTTACCTTAGAACGAATCTCGTCCATGTGAAGGTGTGAACACTTCGCACAGATTTTATGCTGATAGATCGGAAATTGGAGCTAAGGGGAAGTGACGATATTTTGGAAGACTTAGGATGGGTGGGCAGAGCATCTTGCGGAGGCAAATTCGGAAGGTGTGTTGAAGCATCAGCAGAAGAACAACAGTAAACACATTACCTCAGTCTTTAACCTGAGGGGCTTTCAGGTAATTCGGACGCATTTTTCGCCATGGATAACTTCACCAATCAGAGACGGTGATTCGCCGGACGCTCGGAGCGCAGCAATCGCCGCATCGATTTGGTGCGGTGGTAGTATAAGTACCATGCCAACACCCATGTTAAACACATGGTACATCTCGGCTTCATCTACACCGCCTTGCTCCTGAAGGAACGGAAAGATCGACGGTATTTCCCAAGTGCCCTTCTGAATCTCCGCGCAGCAATTCGGGGGAAGAATACGGATGATGTTATCTGGCAATCCACCACCTGTGATGTGGGCGATGCCTTTAATATCGCAATGCTCCCGTAGGGCAAGCACACTTTTTACATAGCTCTTATGATACGCGAGCAGCTCCGCACCAACCGTTGTACCAAGTTCGGGGACGTACTGATCCACTTCATAGCCACAAACCTCAAACACAATCCGCCGGGCAAGCGAAAAGCCGTTTGTGTGCAAGCCGAGTGAACCCAAGCCAACCAAGCCATCCCCCGGCGCAATCCTGTTTCCTGTGATTAATTGCGACTCTTCGACCACACCAACGATTGTGCCCGCAAGGTCATATTCACCCATCGTGTAGAGTTCCGACAGCTCTGCAATTTCCCCACCGATTAGCGCACAACCAATCTCCCGGCAGCCCGCCGCCACACCACTCACAATCTGCTCAATCACTTCAGGGTACAGCTTACTTATGCCGATGTAATCTAGGAAAAAGAGTGGCTCCGCCCCTTGAACAAGGATATCATTTCCGCAGTGCGCTACAATATCGAACCCTACCGTATCGTGCCGCCCGGTCATAAAAGCAACTTTGAGTTTTGTGCCAACGCTGTCGGTGCTTGATACCAAGACCGGCTTTTCGTGCTCGCCAAGTGCAAACAATCCGCCGAAATTACCGATTTCGCTCAAGACTTCAGGACGGTGGGTCGATTGGAGGTGGGGTTTTAAGCGTTTCAGTGCGTCCTCTTGGGCGTCGATGGAAACGCCTGCACTAGCGTATGTTAATCCTTGTTCAGCCATCGGAGTTGTCAGATTCCTTTCGTTTTTCCATCCGTCGATTAAAGGATTCCAAGCGTCGATTGTCAATAACCGCCATTATCTTATCCATCTTTAATAGGGAAGCAACCAATATCACAATACATAACCCAATCGTGATTAACATTGCATTTTCTGCGACGGTTTGTGGGGAGGTGGCTGGATTCAGTTTTTGAACCAGCAAGATTGCCGGTTGATACACTACCATGCCAAGAATCGCACATAAGAGGATGGCGTAAAAAGTAAATCGCCCCTGTGATGTGGATAGACCTCGCCGGACGTTTTGAAAGGGGTGGGAGGACTGAGGACGCTCTCTTCTTAATCTGTTTTGCATCGGATTTCTCCTTTGGATGAGATTATCAACTAGGCTCTCCGTGCAGCCATCAATCCCCTTCATTCACAAAACTAATAGGGAGTTGGGCAGTGGATTGTCCACTAAATTCAACAGGATAGTTGCCATCAAAGCAAGCTGTACAAAAATCTTCGGGCGACTTCATACATTTGAGCATACCATTGATGCTGAGGTATCCTAAACTATCTGCGCGGATGTACTTACGGGTTTCATCGATGGTGTGCGAGCTAGCGATCAGCTCTTTGCGGGTAGGGGTATCAATACCGTAAAAACAAGGAAATTTATTGGGTGGAGAAGCGACGCGGACATGAACCTCTGTAGCACCGCCTTGACGTAGCATCTTTACAAACTTTCGGCTCTCAGTGCCCCGCATAATGGAATCATCTACGACCACAACGCGCTTGCCTTCAAGCACATCACGAATCGGATTTAATTTTACCTTGACCATCAGCTCACGAACCTCTTGCGAGGGGTTCATGAAAGCGCGTCCCACGTAAGAGTTCCGGTAGAGACCTACATCAAACGGAATACCCGATTCCTCTGAGTATCCGAGTGCAGAAAGTGTCGCCGAATCCGGCACAGGAATGACGATATCTGCTGTCGCGGGACACTCACGTGCTAGTTGGCGGCCAAGTTCACGCCTCGGACGGTTAACAAACTCACCGAATACAACGCTATCTGGTCGCGAGAGGTAAATATACTCAAAGATACATTGTGATAGATGAGGTAGTGTCTGCCCAAACATAAATGATTTGGGCTCTTCATCCGTCCCGGTAATAATAACCATTTCGCCAGGACTAATCTCACGGATTGGCTCTGCTCCAACGACATCGAAGGCACACGTTTCAGAAGCAAGAACATACGCATCGCCAGCACGACCTAACCAGAGTGGACGGAACCCGTAAATATCTCGCACACCGATTAGGATGGATTTTCCCATGAAGACGAGTGAATACGCACCGCGAATCTCTTTGAGGGCATCCAAGATACGATCTTCCAGCAGCGTCTGTCGGGAACGAGCAATAAGGTGAGCGATAACCTCTGTATCGGAAGTCGTGCTAAAAATTGAACCAGCGTCCTCAAGGTCGCTGCGGATACGCTGGGCGTTCACAAGATTCCCATTGTGTGCAATCGCAAGGGGACCCCGCTTGTATTCCCGCACCAGCGGTTGTGCGTTCTGAAGGGTGCTTTGCCCGGTTGTAGAATACCGGTTGTGCCCTAGCGCAAGGTCACCCCCCAGCTTTGACAAGGAATCTGAATCAAAGATGGTTGCAACAAGCCCCATACCATGATGGTATGTAAACAAATTGTCGTCCGCAGCGGCAATTCCTGCGCTTTCCTGACCACGGTGCTGAAGTGCGCGTAAACCCAAGTAAGTGAATTCAACCGCCCTAGGGTGTCCCAAAATGCCGAACACTCCACATTCACATCTTGGCTTATCGTCAAACGGGTCAAAATATTCCATATTTGGCTGGTTCTCCAATTTATCGGGTGTTTCGCCACACACCGGCACACTGTTGTATGGCGCCTGAAAGTCTGGACAGTCTGGATCTGGGCTAGGGCTCAATCGATGCTATCTGCCTTCGCTCCACACTAAGCCGGTAGCCAAAGATCGCGCCAATTGGTGCCGCAACGATGTATAAGAGCTCGGGAGGGCATTTTATCGCTAGCAAAATGCGAAGAGGTAGAGATATGATAACGGCAAGCAATTGTGCTATATTTAGGAGCACGTAAAACAGCAAATTCGAGGCGACCAACGCTTCCCAGTGTATATTCAGCAGCGACATCAACGCAACTATCGCAGGCGCCCCAAGAAAGGCTCCTTGATATGTACGCTTGCGGTCTATATCAACGCCAAAACGGTGTCCGGCAAATATAACACCTTCAGCAACACCGGCGAGAGCACTCCCGTATGTTAGGCCAAACGAGATCAGCAGCAGTAAACTCACCCAAAAACCGTGTTGTACACGGTCACCGATTAAGCCTTTCCACAATAGCAGTTCAACAATTAAGAAGCAAAGCCACCCGCTTGCTAAACCGATAGAGCTACCTAAAACAATTTGACTCACTGTTAACGTGATCGTTCTTTTTCGAGGCATACTACACTCCTAAAAATCAGATTTAATATGAAAATTATATCACGGCGTGGCATCCGTGTCAACCGGAATGAAAGGTGAAGCGCACCTATAATCTCTCGCAATCACATACCACTAGACCAAACGGACAACAGGACAAAAATGTAACAGATATTGAGATTTGTTTAACAGCTTGAAAATTCGGTTTAATCTTGACAGACCGTGAGCCATCCTCTACAATTGTATAGCAGCAGCTGTAAATAAGCCTGCGCGCTGCTGCAGGAGTTTCCCTGCTAAACCTTAGTTGCGGCTACAGATAGATTAAACCAAAGTGAGAGGAAATCTATGAGCAATCTACTGTTTCAATCGGGTGAAAAGGTGCTTTTTATTGGCGACAGTATCACCGATTGCGGACGTCGCGGCGACCACGCACCACTCGGGAGCGGTTATGTAAAAAAGATTACCGAGTTAATCACCGCAAAGCATCCAGAGCGGCGAATCGAGTATGTCAATAAAGGCATCGGCGGCGATGTCGTCGAAGGGCTCGAAGCGCGATGGGATACAGACGTCATCGCCGAAAAACCGGCTTGGCTATCGGTGAAGATCGGTATCAATAATGCGTCACGTCAGTTTGGGGCGGGTATTCCAAACGAAACATATCTCCCAGAATGGGAGGCGTGCTATAGACACATCCTCACTCGTGCAAGAGATGAATTGGGCGCGGGGCTTTTTATGTTTGAAACTTTTTATATCGAAGAAGATGTCGCTCAACCACGCCTGCTAGATGTTGATGCCTATAATGAGATTATCCATCGACTCGCCGACGAATTTGATGCCCGATTGATACGAACAAACGAAGCGTTTGACCGGGCAGTGGCTGCGAGGCCGGGAGCGTTGTGGACAACGGAGGATGGCGTCCACCCAAATCCGGAAGGACATACACTGATGGCATTGGAGTTTCTGAAACAGGCAGGCTGGTAGAAACATCTCATTTGTATCTCTCTGCGGGAGACTTAATTATGGACAGAGCTGCACAAGTGTTAGAACGTATGAAAGGACCCGTGGTCCCCATCAACGTCTGTTTTAACGTAGACGGCACAATCAATTATAGCGCTGTCGGAGCGTATGTCAACTGGCTGTGTGAAGAGAATACACCCGTGCTGTTGCTAACTTACGGGAGCAGCGAGTTTACGAGCATCAGCGATGAAGAACTCTGGAAATTAACAGAGACTGTTGCTTCTGCCAACGCCGGACGATCGCTCTGTATTGCCTCTACCAGCTACTGGAAACCAGCGAAGACCCGGGATTTCCTGAAACACACTGACGCTGTTGGCGTTGACGCTGTCAAGGTGCAAATTAACCCTTGGCTTCCTAAAACCCCAGAAGTGTTGGTCCGATACTTTGACCTGATTGAAGATGCGTCCGACATACCGTTACTGCTCTGGGGTGTTGCCCCGCCACCATTCCCTGTTGAGGTTGTAGCGGAATTGGCGCAACGTCCCAATGTCGTTGGCATGAAGAACGACGCGCATCCCTTCTATGACTACTACGACCTGATTCGCGCCACAAAGGATGAAGGCTTTGGCGTGATCAGCGGTGGGCAAATGCGTAACTTCGTGTTTGGACATCAGATTGGCTCGCCTGCCTACCTGTGTCCTATTGCACCTTTCCGTCCTGATATTGCCTTGCAGTTTTATCAATTACTGGTTGAAGGAGACTACGCTCAAGCGTGGGAAATGGTTTTTCGTTATGAAGAACCGTGGCTCAAGTGGGCAATTGATAAAAACTGGCTAGCGGTAATGAAATCAACAGTACAGCTGCAAGGGCTGTATCCCAACAATCTACTTGGACCGCCGCATCCTCCACCTAGTCCGAGCGTGCTACCCGAAGTGCGGACGAAGTTAGAGGAACTCTTCGGCGCATCGCGTACACGTCCAGCGTAAATACTTCCCCCTTGACCCTTGAAACCTCTTCCCGATGATTGGTATGTCTTAATCTCTACTGCGTGAGGGAAACCGAGAGGAGACCTACTACGATGTGCGAGGAGCAGACAGAATGAGTGGCTATGCAGCTGCACAACACCGTGAGGATTCGGCTATGAATGCTGAAGCGTTGGACGAATTGCGCAGCTTACTGGGTAACCGCCTGACCACCGCGAAGGATGTTCGGGAGTCTCATGCGAAGGATGTTTCTCATCACCGACCTCATCTGCCGTATGCTGTCACATTTCCCCACAGTAACACAGAAGTTGCCCAAATTGTGAAAATCTGTGCCCGGTATTCTATTCCGATTGTCCCTTTCGGCACAGGGACTGGTGTTGAAGGAGCGGTTGTCGCCATCCACGGGGGTATCTGCGTTGATTTGACCCAAATGGACCAAATTCTCCGGGTCGGTCAGAACGATATGGATACGACAGTGCAGGCAGGAGTCACACGGAAGCAGCTCAATAGCCATCTTTCTGAAACCAAGACGGGACTCTACTTCCCTGTCGATCCGGGGGCTGATGCGTCGTTGGGCGGTATGGCGGCAACACGCGCGTCGGGCAACGCCGCAGTACGTTACGGCACCATGCGAGAAAACGTGTTGGGATTGACGGTAGTGACTGCCGATGGGAGCATTATCCGCACCGGAGGTCGCGCCCGCAAGTCTTCCGCGGGTTATGATTTGACCCGATTATTTGTGGGTTCTGAGGGAACGCTAGGCATTATCACAGAGGTAACGTTGAAGTTAGTGAAGACACCGGAGGCTGTTTCCGCAGCAGTCTGTGCCTTTTCAGACGTTGCAGCAGCGGCAAATACAGCTGTCCAAGTGATTGGAGCTGGCATTCCCGTGGCTCGCTTGGAGTTGCTCGACGAAATCCAGATGGGCGCGGTTAATGCCTACTCGGGCTTAGATTATAAAGTTGCGCCAACGCTCCTTTTTGAATTTCACGGTTCAGAGTCAGCGGTGACCGAGCAAGCGCAAACGGTGGGTACCGTCGTCCGCGAACAGGGCGGCGAAGATTTTCAGTGGGCAGCTGGGGAGGAAGAGCGTAACCGGCTCTGGCAGGCACGGTATGATAGCTATTACGCCTCACTCGCACTCCGCCCCGGATCGGTTGGGTACGTCACGGATGTTTGCGTTCCCATTTCACGCTTGGCGGATTGCATCCTGAAAACCAAACAAGAAATCCAAGCATCTGGCTTAATCGCACCGCTGCTTGGACACGTAGGGGATGGCAATTTTCATGTGGTGTTCCCCCTCGATCCCAACCGGCCCGAAGAGTTGAGAGAGGCACAACGGCTCAGTCAACTTTTCGTTGAATACGCGCTCCAGATGGATGGCACCTGCACAGGTGAACACGGCATCGGTTTGGGCAAAATTGAGGCACTCAAGCAGGAACACGGACCAGGTGTTGCCGTAATGCACGCTATCAAAAAATCCCTAGACCCACAAAATATTATGAACCCTGGCAAGGTCATACCGCTCTAACTGATTGACATGAAAACAGCATTCAAAAAAACGCTAATCGGTTTTTTAATTTTCATTCTAAGCCTGGTTGGGATTTTAATCGGTGTTATCAGGCGCTGGTCGCAGAGCGGCTCTTTGATCGAAAGCATGATGATGGTTGACTTCACAGGGCTTCTGCTCGGTGTCTTGGGGGCATCTATTTTAATTCTCATCAGTGTTGCCTTGACCTTCTGGCTGGCGCATGCTTGGTCAGTCGAGCAACCCACACTGGGAGAACAGATCATCCGGCTAGCAACGCTCGTGAGTATTCTGCTGATCCTTGTCTTCGGCGGTATGGGAATCGGCTTAATCGTTTTGCGCACACTTTGGACGGTTAATTATTTTTAGAGCAAGGTCCAAGAATTAAACATAACTATATTAGAGAATTTTCACTTGCATTCATGGATTCGGATGTGCTAAAATAGTCTGGGAATGTACCATATTCCGTAACAAAACTTCAGCTTTTAATTTATTTTATCGGGACCACGGTTAACAAATGCAATCCACTGCATATTGTAGAAATTAATCGCCACAATATGCACCAACAGATTGAGAAGGGGTGTCAAAGATTCAAAGCAGAGGTCGCCGTTACCAGCAGAAAGCACAACAGCAACAAAATAGAGTGAATCGGCAGATTCGAGCAAAGGAAGTCTTGTTGATCACTGCCGGAAACGATAAACTTGGACCCATGCCCGTTTATGAGGCACTGGACCGGGCACAGGCAGAAGGACTTGATTTGGTAGAGGTCTCTCCAAATACTGATCCGCCGGTTTGCAAAATTATGGACTACGGTAAGTTCCAGTATGAGAAGAGCAAACAGGCGAAAGAAGCCAAAAAGAAACAAGTCAAAGTTGTCCTAAAAGAGATAAAATTTAAGTCTGTTAGAACCGCAGATCACGACTTTCAATTCAGGCTGCGTCATGCCCATGAGTTCTTATCGAATGGCTGGAAGGTCAAAGCCAGTGTTAGATTCAGTGGGCGTGAAATGTTGCATACCGATCTCGGAATCGAAATGCTGCGACGGTTTGCAGCAGAGGTCTCAGATGTCGGCGAGATAGAGTTGCCCCCACGGATGGAGAGTCGCTCCATGTTTATGGTCTTGACACCAAAGTCAGATAAGTAGAGGAGCACCAATCACATGCCGAAAATAAAGACACATAAAGGTTCATCCAAGCGTTTCAAATTCACAGGAAATGGGAAGATCCGTAGGCAGCAGGCTTATTCTAACCATCTGTTTGCATCAAAAACGACAAAACGGAAGCGAAATCTCAGAAAAAGCGCCCTTGTGGATGCAACAAACGAGAAAAGGCTGCGTCGCTTGCTTCCCAACTAAGTAGTTGTCAACATCGTTTTTAAGGAGAGTGTAATGCCAAAAGTAAAAACAGGCAGTGTTCGTCGCCGACGCCGCAAAAGAATCATGAAGCACTCAAAGGGTTATCGCGGTGGCCGCAATAATCTGAAGCGGACTGCGACGGAGGCTGTCGAAAAAGGCTGGAATTATGCCTATGCCCACCGCCGACTGCGGAAAAGAGAATTCAGGCAATTATGGATTGCCCGTATCAATGCCGCTGCACGGCTGCACGGCTTATCTTACAGCCGGTTTATGAACGGATTGAAAAAGGCGGGAATTGACCTCAATCGCAAGGTCCTCGCTGACCTCGCTATTCATGATGAGGCGGGATTTGCTCGTATCGCGGCGCTTGCGAAAGGGTAATAAAATTGAGTTTGCGTAAAGGCTATGAAAGGACAAAGTAAGCGGTTCGAGTATTCTAATCAGAGAGGATGCGTCACCGGCTGAAAGCGCATCTTTAGAGCGAGTCGCCGAATTTCATCCCGGAGCCGCCGAGTTGAACGCCGATTTAGGCAAGTAGGTTCGTGCCGGAAATTTCACCGTTACCGAAATAGCTAATGAAGTGGGCAGATGTTATATCTGCCAATAAGGGTGGTACCGCGGAAGGTCTTGACGCCTGTCACTTTCGTCCCTTGGACGAAGTGATAGGCGTTTTTTTATTGCATTTTACAGGAGATAGATATGAAGGAAGAGTTGCAGCAGATCGAAACTGAAGGGTTGACAGAACTCAAAACTGTGGGCGACTTGCGTGAACTAGAATCTCTACGGATTAAGTATTTTGGACGCAGAGGTTTGCTCTCCGGAGTGATGCGAGGGATGGGTAAACTCTCCAAAGTGGAACGACCGGTTGTTGGCAAAATCGCGAATGAAGTACGAGCCAGCCTCACGGAGGCTTTTGATCAGGTCGAAGGAACTTTGAACCGACGCGCACGAGAACAACAGCTTGCAGCCGAGTCTGTGGATATTACACTTCCTGGTCGCCTTCCGCAGCTTGGAAAAAAGCATCCGGTGACACAAACTTTTGACCGCATTCAAGAGATTTTCCGGGGCATGGGATTTCAGGTTGCTGAAGGTCCCGAAGTCGAGCATGAATATTATAATTTTGATGCGCTAAACACACCGGCAGAGCATCCCGCTCGAGATGCACACGATACATTTTATATCACTGATAGCTTACTGTTACGGACACATACTTCACCCGTTCAAATCCGCTACATGGAAAAACAGAAGCCTCCCATACGGATTATCGTTCCGGGGCGCGTGTATCGCTGCGATTCCGATGCCTCTCACACGCCGATGTTCCATCAGGTCGAAGGTTTGCTAGTTACCGAACATGTCACTTTCAGTGAGCTGAAAGGGGTATTATACGCATTCGTGCAACAGATGTTCGGGGAGGGAACACGGACTCGCTTCCGCCCTCATTTCTTCCCATTCACAGAACCGAGTGCGGAGGTTGATATCTCCTGCACAACTTGTCATAGCGAAGGCTGTCGCCTCTGTTCAGGCACCGGTTGGCTTGAGATCTTGGGGGCAGGATCAGTGCATCCGAATGTCTTCCATTATGTCAATTACGATCCGGAACAGGTCACCGGCTTTGCGTTTGGCATGGGGGTTGATCGGATTGCGACGTTGAAATACGGCATCCCAGACCTACGGTTGATGTTTGACAATGATATGCGGTTCGTCCAGCAGTTTTAGGATTAGTGGAGGAAGATGAATCATGAATGTAAGCATCAAATGGCTAAAAGAGTATGTCAATTTCGATCTATCCCCTGAAGCTCTGGCCGAGCGTTTGCTGATGCTAGGTATGGAAATCGAATCAATTAAACAGCTTGGAGAGGGACTGGATCGGGTGGTGGTTGGCAGAATCAATACTGTCGAAAAGCACCCAAAGGCAGACAAACTGGTACTATGCAACGTTGATGTCGGGTCGGGTGTAGACGCGCAAATCGTCTGTGGTGCCCCGAATGCGCGTGAAGGTCTGGTCGCTCCCGTCGCACTCGTCGGCGCACAGTTGCCCAACGGATTGACAATCAAGCGGGCAAAAATCCGGGGTGAGGAATCGGGTGGGATGCTCTGCTCGGAGCAGGAGCTCACAATTTCAGATGAGGCATCAGGCTTGATGGAACTTCCCGAGGACACACAAATTGGCACCCCAATTGTCGAGGCTCTCGGTTTGGACGATGCTGTGATAGAACTTGAGATTACACCCAACCGCCCGGATTGCCTCAGTATGATCGGGGTCGGTAGGGAAATTAGTGTAGCCACAGGAAATCCACTCAAGCTGCCCGAAGTAAATGTGCAACAGGGGAAGACAGATATCCACAATCTCACTAGTGTAACAATTGAGGCACCAGACCTCTGTCCACGTTACGCAGCACAAGTTATCCGGGGGGTCAAAATCGCGCCGTCACCCACTTGGCTACAGCGTCGGCTCGAAGCCGTTGGTGTCGGGACGATTAACAGCATTGTTGATATTACTAACTACGTCCTTATGGAATGCGGACACCCCTTGCACGCTTTCGATTACCATCGACTCACTGAGAACCGGATTGTTGTCCGTCGCGCCAAGCCGGGTGAGACACTGAAGGCAATCGATGCAGAAGAACGGGAGTTAACGCCCGATATGCTTGTTATCGCTGATGCAGAGAATCCGGTCGCGTTAGCTGGTGTGATGGGTGGCTTCGATTCGGAGATTACCGATCAGACGATTGATGTGCTGCTTGAAAGTGCATATTTCCACCCGCCGAGCATTCGGAAAACGTCAAAGGCGTTGGGCATGCACACCGAAGCCTCTCACCGGTTTGAACGTGGCGCAGACCCCGAAGGCGTTATTCCAGCCCTCAATCGTGCAGCACAACTTATTGTGGAAATTGCCGGTGGAGAAATCTGCGCGGGGACTATTGATGTCTACCCGGGCAAGCGAGAAACTACCAATATCAAGCTCCGTCCAGAGCGTGTCAACTTTGTTCTAGGAACCGAAATCGCGCCCGATGACATGCGCGACATCCTAACCCGCCTCGGATTTATCCTATCCGATACGTTTGAAGTTAGGGTGCCCACCTTCCGCCCCGATGTAGCACAGGAAATCGATCTGGTCGAAGAAATTGCGCGTGTTTACGGCTTCGATAACATCCCAACCACGCTGCCGAGAGGCGACATCCCTATCCCAAAGGCTGACCCAAAGGAAAACCTGCGCGAGGATGTGAAAACATATCTCCTGCAATGCGGTATGATGGAGGCGATGAATTACGCATTCTATCATCCGGACGTTTTTGATCGTATCCGTCTCGCACCCACAGATTCAGTCCGTCAGGCAATTCCGATTGTTAATCCATTGAGCGAAGATCAGTCGCTCATGCGAACAACCTTGCTTCCGAGCCTGCTTGCAAATGCCCAGCGTAACCGGAACCATCAGATCAACGATGTACAATTCTTTGAGTTTAGCAAAGTCTTCATTCCAAACGATGCGAGTGAATACCCAAATGAACCTGAGCGTGTCGCAGGCATTATCGCAGGCAATCTCGGGGCGGGTGTATACGGCGATCCGCTCCGTCCAGCGGATTTCTTCGACATCAAAGGGGTTGTCGAAGGATTGCTAAATCGATGCGGTATCTCAGATTATACCATCATCCAGACAGACCATCCAACCTTCCATCCCGGACGTCGGGCAGAAATCCAAATTAAAAACGATACGCTGTGTGTCTTCGGTGAAGCCCATCCGGAAGTGCTGGAAAATTACGATCTGCCCCACAAGGCATATCTGTTCGAACTCGATTTCGAAGGATTGGTCAACGTAGTGGAGCCGATAAAACAATTTGAACCTATCCCAATTTACCCCAGTGTTAATCGGGATCTCGCCATTGTGCTAGACGCTGATACGCTTGCCAATCGACCAGTAGAAATCATTAAATCCGCTGGTAGCGAGTTAGTTTCTTCATTGCATCTCTTCGATGTCTATACAGGTGAGCAGGTGCCGGAAGGCAAGAAAAGCTTGGCGTTTGCAATTGAATATCGCTCGGCAACGGAAACACTCACGGATGAAATTGTGGATCAGGTTCACGGCAAGATCTTAGAACAGTTAGAACGGGAGCTAGGGGCAACACTGCGTAGTTGAGTGGTACCGCATGCTTACCGGTGCCACCACCTTTTCTTAGATTTGGCTTCCGGTAGGTGGGGCTGGAGGGATTTTTCGGAGCGTAGGGATTTGAGTAGGTTTGATATTTTCTTGTTCCTTCTGTCGGTCTCTAAGATAGTTTCGCATATTGCAACGGCGCGCTGTCCAACCGTCGGATCTTGTGTCTCTTGATAGGCAAGCCCACAGATTGTTGCGGCGGCACTATTGTAATCCACCGCCTCGATCTCGCTCGGCGGTTCATCGGGCAGCCAGTCGAGAAGTGCAAGTCCAACATTCCACGCCTGAAATTTTGCCTCACAAATTAGCTTGTGGTACAGCAGATCCGCCGACGAATCATCGAGCCAATACGCCTGTTCATAACAGGCAGCCGCTTCATCATACGCTTCATTGGCAACGTGCAGCTTCGCCAACTCCATATAAAACCTATACAATCCACGATCGGTGATGTCGTACACTTCGTGCTGCGTGCTCGCCAACCATTCCCCTGCTTCCAGAAATTCGATTGCCGCGTTTTTTTCATCCTCCGTAATAATAATGCCTGTGAGGAGGTGCTTTGCTACCGCCGCATTCGGGTAAATTTTGGTACGGCTCTTCATCAGGGGATACGCTTGTACCGGTTTATCCATCTGAAGCAGCTTGAGTCCCGTTGCAATTCGGAAAAGCGAGACGATTGAATCGCTGTTTTTTCGAGCCCTTTCATCAAAAACCGACGCTTGATTGTCAGCTATGTGGCGATTAAGGGTCTCCAATTCCGATCGGATTGTTGGATCGGCAGAATCTACTTCGTGCGCCTTCGCAAGGAACCTTTGAGCGGTAAAGAGTTCATCCCAGTCCCGATAAATCCGCCCAAGCGACAAATTCGCCTGCGCGAGAAGCGGCGACGCGACAGCAACAGACGCAATGGTATCCCACGCTTGGATCGCCGTTGAAAGCTCCTTCGGTGCCGTCAACGTTTGGGCATAATCAACAAACCGATCTAACTCCGCCCGGATTTTCGCTCTGTCGAATATGAAAATATGATCCATTGATGGTCCCCTCAGATCTTAGGCATTTGCGGCTACCCAATCCTCCGTGTTTTTCTCAAATTCCTCAGCAAGCTCATCGGAGATGGTATCCTGGATAACCGTGATCAGGTGAGTCCGGAACTTTCCCCAATCGGTGCCCCGCCCGGTAAAACGGTATCGGTTATCAATCTCAACAAACATGGTGTCATTCGGTTCGTGATGTGATTCAAAATAGCGATTAACTTTCATAACTCTCTCCAATAATCAAGTGGCTCTTATATTATTATATTCTTTGGCTCGACTGTAGTCTGCATTCACAGACGTAAAAATGAAAGTATTGGTTCATTTGAGCAAATGACCTCTTCAGTGTTCTGTTATTCCATTTTCCCATTATGATTTTCACTCTTATTTCCCTCCGATCGTCCACTCACTAATTTCCCACCCCGATTCTATTGCAACCTGTCGTAACCCTTTGCTCGGATTAACGACGATCGGGTTACCAACGCATTGCAGCATGGGCAGATCAGCACGGCTATCGCCATAGGCATAGCTTGCGGCGAGGTCAACGTTATGTTGTTCGACAAAGGTTTGGATTGCGCGAACCTTTTCCGCTTCGCTCAGCGGCAGCGTCGTCAATTCTCCTGTAAATTTGCCGTGTGCCTCCTCAAGTTGCACAGTCAACGCAGCATCCGCTTGAAGATAATCGGCGAGAGGTTGAACTATAAAATCAAGAGATCCGGTCACAAGCACAATCAGATCTCCCCGGTTTTGATGTTCACGGATGCAATCGAAGGCGGTGGGGAATAGCTTTGAGCGCCCATAAGTCTCGAACTGCTCATCAGCAAGCTGTTTGACGTCTGCCGCCTTCAGTCCTCGATAGTTGCGATAGAAAACTTGGTTGAATCTTGTGCGACTTACTTTATCTAGGAAAAAGTAGTAGACCACTTTCAACGCAAACCAAGCAATCCAGAAGGGGCGCAAAAAGGTAGGAAGCAAGCGGGAACGGAATTGAACGTAATAATGGACGATGGTCGTGCTCACGATGGTGCCATCAACATCGAAGAAAGCAGCCGTTTTTTTTCCTTCGGGGTGAACATCTTTTGACTCGTTTACCAAGGGAACCCCTCCGTTCACACCTTACGCCTCACGATTCAGGTAATCCGCTCGCAATGCTTCAATCTCAGATCTGACAGCGTCGGCAAGTTTCCTGTAAGTTTCATGTTCCAGTCCTGAAGCGGCGTCCATTTCTCCCACTTCGTGTCCGCTAGACGGCGCAATGGGCTTGCCGAAAATCACCTGAATACGGCTCTTACGTGGTAGGTTTTTGCCTTTAGGCAGCGCATGATAAGTGCCGTCAATATAAGCAGGAATAATCGGAGATCCGCTTTCATAAGCCAACAAGCCGAGCCCGGGTTTGAACGGTTGAAGTTCCCCGGTGACAGAGCGGGTGCCTTCAGGATAGATCAGCAAGCACTCGTTCTGTTTCAGCACCTCCTGCGAAATTCGGAGCCCCTGCAAGAAGTTGGCATGCCGATCGAACGGCACGAATTTAAGCAATTCGCCGGAGAACCATGATTTGAAGCGGGTGCTAAACCAGTAGTCTTTTGCAGCGAGAACCCTCAAGCGTTTGGACTCATCACCTAAAACGGTCATGACTGCAAGGGTGTCGAGGTGACTTGAATGGTTGGCGGCAATGATATACGGTTGTTCACGCGGCAGGTTTTCCAGTCCACCGCACTTAATCGAGAAGTAAGACCGATAGATAGCCCACACACTGAATCGGAATAGCCCTGCAAGTGTCATGGACAAATGCGAGGATTCAGATTGCTCAATATGGGCAGATATTTCTTCGTCAATGGGAGGCGGTGTGGACTCAGATTGCAACGCTTTGACTGTCTCGGTAACATCGCCAACCGTCTGGATTTTGGCAATCAACTCATCGGGAATCGAGCGTTGCAGTCTGGATTCTAGCAGGAGTAGCAATTCTACCCGCGCCATTGAATCCAACCCGAGCTCTGTCCCCAAGTTGCTGTTCAAGCGAATCTGATCTGCCGGTAGGCGCGCCAAACGACTGAGCTCGAAAATAATAACCTCCTCGACCCCCGAAGCCGTGTCGGTTGGCATCGTTAGCTTCAAAGCGCCCTCGTTTCCACCAGCAGCCAGGCTGCCTTTAACGGGATCGGGTTGTGGAACCACCTGCGTTTGCTGAGAGAGTTGTTCTTGCAAGATCTCTTTAACACGTTGGCGATTTATCACTGCATCTGAGGTTTTGGGCAATTCCGTATCCCAAAAGTGCACTGTCTGAATGTGCTGATATGTGGGCAAATCTTGGGCACGTTCCTGAATATGTTGATGGATGGCTCTCTCAACTTCAGCCCTGTCCCGATTGTCGTCGTGAACTGGCACAATGACAGCGTGCGCTGCCTCAAACATGTTATCTGTACTCATGCCGACAACACAAATCTCTGAAATCGAGGAGCTGTGTCGGTAGAGTGCTTCAAGCTCGACTGGATAGATATTCTTACCGGCACCGGACACAATCACATCTTTGCTACGTCCAGTGAGATACAGGTAACCTTCCTCATCAAAGTAGCCCAAGTCACCCGTATGGAGTAACCCGTCTCGAATCACCTGCCCTGTCACATCTTGATTCCGATAGTACCCCTGCATCAGGCTTGGACTGTGTGCGACTATCTCACCAACGCCATCGTCGTCGGGGTTGATAATCTGGAGCTGCACCCCCTGAACCGCCGGTCCAACTGAACTCCGCTTGCTTTTGTGGTGAGGATTTACACTCAGGACAGGAGAGGCTTCCGTTATGCCATAACCTTGATAGATTGTTAATCCAAGCTCCATAAATAGATCATATATTTCGTCCGGCAGTGCGGCACCACCACTGACCAGAACGCGGATATGCCCTCCCAATGCAGCCTGAATCTCTTCGACAACCTCCGGAGCAAGCGGAGCTTCCATTGCCTCTGGAGACTCTACGACATACCGCTTAATCGCATCGTATAGCAGCTGGAACAAACGTGGCACCCCAATGAGAACGGTGATCTTGGTCTCCCGCATGGTTGCCAAAATCGTGGTCGGTCTCAAACTATTGATGTATGTGATGGTTGTACCGGCATAAATCGACATCAAGAAATTGCAGGAGAACCCCAGAGCGTGATACAACGGCAGGACTGAAAGGAATCGATCCGTGTCTTCGGGAGGCAATGCGTTTGAAACAGCAACAACGTTTGCAATAAAGCCCCTGTGCGAGATCATCGCTCCCCGTGCATCTACAGTCGTACCCATCGTGAAGATGATCGACGCAACTGTATCTGGCTGGATGTCAACATCGGGAAAATTATCAGGAACAGCGGGAAGTTCCGACTCCGTAGGGACAGAGTTCTCCACCTGTCCCCATTCAAAAGGTTGGCAGAAACGATTGATATTCAAGAACTTCAGTAATGCGGATCCCGTACTTGGCTTAATCTGGGTGTCGTGTAAACGATCAATGCAGGCTTCAGAAGCCAAAATCGCCTTTGCCTCGGTATATTCCGAAAGCGCGAAGATCTCTTCTTCAGCGGTCTGTGGGTCAATTGGAACAACAACAACGCCGATCTGCACAGCAGCTAAATAAGCGATACCCCACTCCGGCTGATTTTCAGCAAAAAGGATTACCCTATCGCCTTTGCGATAACCACGTTCCCACAGCGTAAAAGCAACCTGCCGCGAAACCTCATAGAGCTGGCGGTAAGAATAGCGCACCCACTCACCACCCCGTTTCATCTCCAACGCAATTTTATCCGGAATGGATTCTGCCTGTTGGGCAACCAAATCTATCATTGTCTGAGCTTCAAGTTGCTCTGAATCCCGATCCTGTTGGGACGGTTTAGAGGATTCATTGATAGATTGATCCCCGGGTTCGTCATGCGCTCTGACTTCCCTTTCCGAGGCGGAAGAATCTGCCGGCAGTTCGTCAATTTGTTCAGGTATCGGTTCGCTGATTCTTTGCCTCTCTGATTCGTCACCTAGCTTGAGAAAGTGTCGTTTGATTCCTGGGATGTGTACTTCTTGGAGATAATATCGCCAATCAACACGTGAAATATCGAAGTTGAAGTGCTGTTGATCCGAAGGCGAAAGGGAATCGTAAAGTGCTTCTGTCTTGCCGATTTCAAACTCAAAACTGAGGCGGACATAGGGACCATAAATCTGCACATAGTGTAGTAGGGTCTCAATGGCATTCCTTTTGACCGCGATTCGGCGGGCCTTCCGTTTTGCCCATCTCAATGGAATGCGATTGAGCCAACGACTGGCTGTGTCGAGCAGGCGCATCTTACCGCGCAAATCACTCTGAAATTTCGCCTCATCTGGAAACTTCCACACAGGAACAGGTATCGGTTTGCCGTTATCTAGCAATGGCTGTCGCGTAAAGTAGTCGTGGGTTATATTGACAATATCGCCAAAAGTTAGGGGATTGCGTGCGCCACTCGCTACGTGATAGACCTCTATGCCTCGACGGTAATAGGTCTGCACAGTCGCGGCTAAAATAGCGTTGATAACGAAATCAGCAGGGATAATATCAAGGATGCTATCCGGATCGCCGGGAAAGTCCGGCAAACGCCCTTTTCCAAAACCGACAATAAGTGGATCCGCCATGCGCAGCGCACCACCGAGCCAACCCGGTTCAGGGTCCTCAAGACTGCTTTCCATAATTGATTGGCGAATAATTGTGGTCGGCAGATCTCCCCGCGTTTTGGTAATCATCTGTTCGCCAAGCGCTTTCATATAGGTATAGGTATCGTTCCAACCCCGCGCATGGGCGCGTTTCAAACCTTCATCAATTAAACGCTGCTCAACCCATTTCTCCCGTGCGATATCAATCTGCCCGTTCAGTTTGTCTCCTGTGACAGCACCTAAATTTCGTAGGGCTTCACGGCGGAACTGATCGAGTCTCTCAGGTTGATTCGCTTCATTTCTAACCTGCTCACTCAGTCGCTGGATATCTTCAATTTCGGCATCAAGGGTCCCAGGAATTACTTCTCCCTTTTCCGCTTGATGTTGTTGAGCATAAGTTTCGTAAGGCGGGTGCAACTCTTCGGCAACTTTTCCCGGTCGAACCCCACGGACATAAGCTGTCGATACGTGCAGAAGAATCGCATCGTTACAGCTTTTTGCCAGTTCAACCGCGTACTTTGCCCCGAGTACATTGCTCTGCAAAGACGCATCGATGGGCGGGTCGAACTTGACGAGACCACCACTGTTAATGAAGACTTGTACTTCGCGCTGCAACGTTTCATAATCGGCATCGGACAGACCAAGTCGCTCGTAAGCCATATCGCCTTCTACCGCGCAGACCTTTTCACGAACCCATCTATCAAACCGTTCCCCATGAATCTGTTTAAGTTTCGCAAAAGCACTCGAAGTAAACACATCATTTTCTAGTCGATCCGTCGCGGTACGCACTTCTCCATTGGCGCCAGTCTGACTGCGGATGAGCAGGTAGATCCGCTTCACATCGGGAAGCGCAGTGAGCATTTTCGTTACAAGTGCTTGCCCCAGGAATCCAGTCGCACCGGCAATCAATATCACTTTACCATGAAAGAAATCGCGAATTGTCTGCATATCGTCCTTCGTTTTTAGCCAAATTGGAGAACATCACAATGCCTCAGTAGACCAAATTCGTCACCACGAATGTGACCGCACCCTGATACCGCTTTGAATCAGGACCGGTAGATAAGCCATTGCCCCGTTTCACCGCTAAAGGTCATTTAGTATAAGCGATTAAATAGCCCTCTGTCAATAACAAAAACGGTAACACCTGAGACGTGATGCAACAGCGGCTGGCCCTGTTAAGGCTTAATCCCCTGCTCATCCTCATATTTCAATAGTTGATTAGAAACTGACATATCCACCACAAACAGGAATACACTGTCCCGTCACATAATCCGAGAGATCTGTAACGAGGAACTCAACAACCTTCGCGCAGTCCTCTGGCATCCCCATGCGGCGTAGAGGGATTTGTGGTAATAGTCTTTCACGCGTTTCGGGACTATTCCTGCCGCCGGCGATGCCACGGGAGGAAAGAACATAACCCGGTGCAATACAGTTCACATTAATTCCGTATGGTCCCAATTCAGCGGCGAGGAGGCGAGTGTACTGTACAACGCCTGCCTTTGAAACGCTATACGCCATACCTCCCCCGTTCCAGCCACTCCACAACCCCGCCTGCGAACTGACATTGACAATCCGTCCGTAACCGGCTTTCTTCATCGGGGTGCTCACCGCCTGACAGCAGAAAATCGCACTGGTGAGGTTGATCTCCATAATGTAGTTATAATATTCCTCTTCAGTGTCGGATGCCATCGAGGATTTAGGTCGTCCCAGTGCACCGCCGGTGTTGTTGACGAGGATATCGATCCGTCCCAGTTTGTCGACAATCTCGTCAACCATCGCAAAAACGGCATCGCGTTGAGTAACATCAACCTCAAAGCCGAGTGACCGACAGCCAAAATTCTCGACCTCTGCCATGACTGTCGCCGCCGTCAGCTCTTCGTCATACTCTTTCGCTGCGTCGAGATCAATGTCGTTAATAACAACATCCGCTCCCAATTGAGCGAGGTGGAGCGCGTAAGCCCTACCTAATCCACGCCCAGCACCGGTAACAAGCGCAACCTGTCCATCTAATTTACCCATCGAAATCTCCTTTATGCGTGAAGGTGAAGTGTGGATGTCCCACAACTCCAACGAATGTAAGTTTGACTTGTTAATAGACTATCGAAGGACCGCAACCTTCCCCGACCTACGGACTATCTTTCCATCCCGCTCCGCTTCCAAGACGTAGATATAAACCCCGCCAGCAACAGGCTCACCCGCTTGATTTTTGCACTCCCAGACAAAGGCTTCCTCGAGTGATGCTGATTGCTGACCAACTACATTACGCAATATATCCGTATAGAGTAAATGCCCGGTGACATCATAAATCTCTAGCTTAATATCGGCGGATTTGGTGAGCCGGAAGGTAATGGTGGCATTGTGCGAAGTGGGGTTTGGATAAACGATAACTTGATCGGCAAAATCGAAAATGTCCTGAGTAAAGAACTCTATTGCCCGGAGTGCTTCGTTGCCGGCGCGATCTGTCGCACTAACCTCAAGGGTATGCGTACCCGCCTCCAGATTACTCGGAAGATAGGTCAACTGTCCTGTCGTATCCTCATAAAGGAATTGTACCGATCGATTGTCAACCCACAATTGAATAGTATCAACGCCCGACCCTTCGTCGGTGATCTCATACAGTATGAGAAAGCGTTCCGGTTGAACCTCCGCGGAATCTTCGGGAAAAACGACATTTATGATAGGTGGCACCCAATCTACAAGGAGGGCATAGCTTCCGAAGCGATTGGCAGTAGCTTCAAAAATACCGAGTCGGTCTCTGATGACATTTAACGGCAGCCACTGCTGGAACAAGCTATCCCACTGAAACATCGCAATCCCACTTCCATCCTTATTTTGTCCTAGAGGAAGTGGAAGTGTTATCTGAAATAAAATCTCTGCTGTCTCTACAGGGGATTCAATAACGTAGACAGGGTGAAGTATCGTAAGTCCGCGTTCCTTAGCGTTTTGTTGCTGAGCATGGATTGTATGTCGATCTGATCCGCCTTGACTTCGCAAGGTAACTTGAGGCACTGTATCATCTTCGAGTAGTCGAACGCTGGGTCCGTTATCAACAGAGAGGAGAACTGTCTCCAATGGAGAATCTTCACCTCGAATAAATCGTGGGAATTGAATATCTTCAAGAAGCCGATTCTGATCGGTGAAGTAGCCACGCACAGATAGCACTTCTCCGTTGAGAGAACGAACTTGGGTAGAAAAGGTGAAACCCGTTTGCGAAGAAGAGATTGGAAAGTCAACGGCATATAGAAAGATTGATTGCTGATCATCCGCAACACTGAAATGGTCAAGGTTGGGCGTATACCCCAACCTCGCGCCAGATGGCAGAACCTCAAGGACGGGAGTTGCTGCCAATGGCTTCGTTGTAGTTAATGTGATTCTGAGTGTACGGTTTTCCCCTTCAATCCGTTCCGCCGAAATTGATGCTTGGAATGGGCGTGTGTCGATGATAAACGTAAAATCAATGGGTATCGCCGAATTGCCTGCGGTATCTTGCACCTCCAATTTGAAGCGATAGGCACCGTCGATCAGTTCAGTCGGCGGGATGTAGGTGAATCGACCCGTTTCAGGTTGAAAATCGAACAACCTTCCATCAAACTTAGCAGCATCCGAACTCCCATCAAAAACAAACGTCTCCTCACCAAAGCTGAAACGAATCGTTCGTGGATCGATCTCCACATCATCAATTAAGACACCCGCGATTTTTAGGTCCGAGCGGTCAAGGGACACGCCATCGGGAGGCGACACTTCGGTTATTGCCGGTGGGTTAAGGTCTATTCCAAGGAGTCGATCTCTCTTCTTGTAGCTGATACGGCGCTGCACGGTTGTTTTGCGACCCAACCGATCGATGGCGACCACACGGATGAGATTGGGCACCTCCTCACCGACAACGCCAAGGGAATCTCCCCTCTTCAGTGGCAGTGTGCGCTCAAAGCGACCATCTACCCTGAGCGGCACAGCAGTGCCGTTAATTGAAAGCTGCGCATCCAAATCATCGATCTGACCGGATACGGTAACGTAAGGCACCTCAAGCAGAGAAAAATCGAGTGGAGTTGTCAGTGTTATCTCCGGCGGCTGGCTATCACGCACAACGGTTCGGGTTACGCTTGTCTCCAAACCAATTGGGTTTGTCGCGTGAACCTCGATACGGTTTGCCCCCTCGTCCAACGGCAACTGTGCGACAAAGCGCCCTTCTAAATCAATAGGTAAGGAGATTTCCATCCGCTCAGATTTAAGGATAACAGCGTTCGATTTTTCTGTTATCCCCCGCACCGTTATTTGTGTCTTCAATGTCAACAGATCTTCGGGCGGATCGGAAACCTCTAGGCGTGGGCGTTCATTTTCAATAAAAACATGGATCTGGTCCTGTATCTCATCGCCCTGTGTCGAAACGACAACAAGCCGTATAAGGTATTCTCCACGCAACCGTTGTGCATCCCACTGCTCAAGAAAACCGGTTTCCGTCACCGGGGCGGTCGCTCTGCCACCAATCTGACGCCATCCAGTCGAGACATTACTTCCTTTGCCCGTCGAAACGGCTGCATAGTCCAAACGATATTCCTTGAACATCGTGCCACGAGCCACTCCAAAGATGTCAACTTTGCCGTTTAATTGATCCCCTGCATAGGGGCGAACAATTCTCGCTTCAATGGGCGCGGCATCAAGCGGAGTGATAAAGCTGAATAACCAGAATGCAAGGCTAGCAGAAATAGGCAGAATTAAAGAGTGGAAAAAGGAAAGGGCGGAGAAAAAGGCGAGATTCGTTTGACGTTTCACAACTCCATTCCGAGAGTTCGAGAATCGGACGTGCACCCGATCCGATGTCTGGATGGGCAGATTTATCGAGGGTTCATATTTTACGTTTCGGGTTCTACATCTTGCGAAAAAGCCCAACAACCTTTCCCAAAATCTGTGCATCATCGACAATAATCGGAGACATCACCCTGTTTTCAGGTTGCAGACGAATTCTGTTCCCATCACGGAAGAATCGTTTCACCGTTGCTTCCTCATCAAGCAGCGCGACAACAATATCTCCGGTGTCCGCGTAATTCTGCGACCGCACAATCACAAGGTCACCTTCAAAAATCCCCGCCTCAATCATGCTCTGCCCGTTGATACGCAGCGCAAAACAGGTATCTTCCTTGACGACCTCCCGCGGCACGGGTAAAGTGCCTTCAACATTCTCAGAGGCGAGTACGGGCTCGCCAGCGGCAACCCGCCCCACAATCGGGACCTCGACTGCCGCCTGTGGTAGTTTTTGTGGCACAAATTCCAAAATTTCGATGGCGCGCGGCTTCTTGGGGATACGCCGTATGTAACCCTTCTTTTCAATCGCATTCAAGTGATCATGGGCACCCTTCTCGGAAATGCTAAAGGCCATCCCAATTTCACGAACAGTCGGCGGGTAGCCTATATCTTGCACATGCTTTCGCACAAACCCAAAGATCCGGTCCTGTTTTTTGGTCAGTGATTTTCGCACGATTGCCTCCTCATGTCTGTATAGATTCCTTTAATATACTATACATAGGTTAAGCCGTCAAGGAAAAAGCGTTCCGCCTACACCGGTCTGCTCCATTTTTTTCAATCAATCAGGGTTACCAAATCCCGGATGCTATTGAGTTTGATAATCCAGATAATCCAATGGGGGCTTGGGAACAATAGCAGCGGAGGCAAGAGCTGTTATCTGCTCATTTTCGCATCACTATCTTCGTGATAATCGTAGGGGCGATTCCGAAAAATATAGTCAATCGGCTCGTCGGTAAATTCAACGTTTGGGTCGATTTGGCTGTTCTCAAAAGCTGCTTCACAACCCGTTTTGAATGGTACCCGTCTCTTGCGTCGGAACCAGTGAATATTGTGGACCATCGCAATCATCTGCCGTGGACGATCGGAAGAGTTTGGCATACCCCGGTGCCAAAGGCGCATATCCCTGATGAGGACACTTCCCTTTTTCATATTGCCACGCACCGGCGGCGCAAGTTCTCGACGCGCTTTGACTATCCGCTCATCGACCTTAATTGTTGCGTCATCCAGAGCAACATTCGTGTCTAGGTGAGATCCGGGCCAGAGTTCAATGCTACCATTATGTTCGGTGACATCCATCGGTGCGATGTTGATAACCAAAGATACCGCTGGATGTGCCATTTTCAACCCTGACCATAATTGTCCAAGATCCACATGCACCGGTTGGGTGCCGCTGCCGGGACAGTTTGTGTTGCCCGTATAGCAGCTGTTAAATAACCCTTCACCGAGGACTTTTCGGGTTACCTGTATTACCCACGGATTGGCGACAACATCACGAAAAACATAAGGTGCAAAGGGTGGTGGGTCTTGCTGAAGGTGTTGCTTAACAAAATTCACCGGGAGGACTGACGCTGTCATCAATGTGCATAAATCCTCATCCATCTTTTCGCGGAGCAGATCCAAATGGGCGTGTGATATAACGTCTGATAAGATGACATACCCATCCTCACGGATCGCGTGGACAGCTTGATTGAGATGAGTTTCGGACATCTCACCGTTGGCGAGCTCTTCATGACTAATTGTAATCTCCATCGCTTCTCCCTCATGCGTTAATTGCTTAGAGGAGATAGTATCAGACGCGTACCGAGCGGTCAAGTGAAATATTAAGCCCGACATTTGGAACTTTCAATCGGTGAGTGGATATGTTAAAATATATCTTCCAGAGTTTGAGAGTTTGTGTAACAGTCAAGAACGTGCCTAGCAATATTTACGATACCCAGAGAGGTGCATAGATGGCAAGAGTGAATCGAGCAATTGAACTACTAGAACAAGGTCAACCAATCTATTATTCCGGTGCTGGAGAGCTCAGCTACGAAGGGGGCGTGAAAGCTTCTCAGGCGTGGGCAGATTATCTCGTGGTTGAACTGGAACATGGTCTTTTTAACCTTGCAGCACTGGACGCATTTATGAAAGGACTGGCTGCAAGCGGTCCCACGAAAAGCGGACATCACACACCAGCGATTATCACCACCCTGCCGACGGACGGCACCGACGAACATGTCATGCGTGCAAATGCGTGGATGGTTAAACAGGTCCTTGCTAGGGGGGTTCACGGTATCCTGCTGTGCCATGCGGAGACGCCCGGTGCGGTGAAGGTATTTGTTGAATCTGCCCGCTATCCCTTCAACACAATCGGCGTTGGAGAAGGGCTTGATGTGGGACGTCGTGGTGCAGGTGGACAGGGCGGGGCAGCATCAATTTGGGGCATATCAACTGCGGAATACATGAAACGCGCCGATGTTTGGCCCCTAAATCCGGAAGGTGAAATCTTTCTCGGCTTGAAGATTGAAAACAAACGGGCCCTGAGCAATGTTGAGACAACGGTCCGGGTACCCGGCATTGCCTTCGCTGAATGGGGTCCGGGGGATATGGGAATGTCGCACGGTTATAGCGATGCACACGACCCGCCTTATGCGGAAGATATGGCAAATGCACGGGCACGTGTAAAGGCTGCTTGCGATGCCGAAAATATCGCGTTCCTAGACGGTGTGAATCCAGACAATATCGCTGAGAAAATCGAAAACGGTGTTCGTATCGGTTCAGGCGGCGAGGAAGTTGCAAATATTGGGCGCAAACACACCAATCGCACAATGCCTTGGTAGGAATGAGAAGTGAAACGGAACGAGATTAATCCTTGAGAAGCTGTCTGACCGCTGTTGCGGCAACCTGCGTGTCCTGCAACGACTTGATGGGACTTTCATCCGTCAAGGCAGCCTCAAGGCTCGTCTCCAAATCCTCAACTCCAGACCGCATCACTGAGGCATGACGCATAATCTCTGAATAGACTTGATCCCGCCTAGGACGACGCTGGGTTTTGCGATCGACCTCCAAAATAATCACCGGTTTACCGCTGCTTGCGGCTTCGCACACCATTGAGAAGCTGTCTTCCGTAACGATTATTACGTCCGACAGAGCGAAAATTGTCCCGACCGGATCCGTGAGTGAATTTTCACTATGTGCCAAGACAAGGATTGGGCAGGATTGGGTGTTTGAAAGCTGTTTGCTAATCAGATTTTCAACGGGAATTGGTGTTCGACGGGAGGTTGTCAACAAAAGCTGGTTATCCCTTTTCGTCGCAAACCGCTGCAAAACTTCAATAAGGTGGACGGTGGTTGTTTCAGTGATTGTATCGTATCGATCTTCACCGCCAACTAGGACCCCGATACGTCTCTGATCCGAAAGACCTAAATCCGCCCGGAGTTCTTTGCGTTGCATCTCCAGTTTTTCTGGACAAACACGATTGGGAACACCAAGCGTCTTGCAAACGTTGCCTCTGTTGCGACGGGGCCAATACATTCGGGGAAGAATAGCAAGATCGAAGTGGTGAATGCCGACCGGTGAAGGACGACGGCAGGTAACTGTCTTTGCATTAAAAAGTTGTCCGATGAGCAAGTTCGGCGCAGCGACAGATGACCCGGTTGAGATAATCAAATCAGGCTCAACGGCATAAACTTCATCCAATGTATCACGCTGGAGTGCCATGTGCAAGCACGCTCTGATGAGCCGGTGTGGCAGTTTAAATCCACCCAATAAACGCGTTGACATCCGTAGCAGATTATCTCGCGGCTTACTGCGAAACTTTACGTCAATCCAGTGATAGTTGCACTCCGGCATCCGCTCAATCACGCCTAAAGACTGATTATAATGACCGGGCTTCCCGTCACTTAAGAGAATAGCTCGCATAGAAGTGATTAGATTATGTCTTGCGCGGTGCGAAAAAGTCAACCATTCATCACAGATCTCTTAGAAATCTGCCAACGCTGCCTCTTCTGAAGCAAAGACTTCGATACTTTGGGATAGACCAATCACATCGAAAATCTGACGCACCTGATCTGATGGATGGGCGACACGTAGAATTTGTCGTTTGTTACGCGTTTTCCAAATCAGCTTGACGATGACACCAAATCCGCTGCTAGTGATAAAGCTTTGCTGGTCAAAGCAAAGTAGAATTTTCGCCGAGTCGACACTTTGATCATAAGCCGCGTTCATCCCTTCTGCTGAGTCTTCCGTAAAATAACCGGTGATGTCAAAAATCGAGATTTCTCCAATGTGCCTGACTGTTATTTGAGGTGCTGACCGCATATATTGTAATCCGTTCTCCTTTCAGTGTTTAAGGCAGACAAAGCTATCAAGCCGTCTGCGGTGAAGATTTTAGCCGATCTGGAAA
This sequence comes from Candidatus Poribacteria bacterium, assembly GCA_965222805.1. GTDB lineage: Bacteria > Poribacteria > WGA-4E > WGA-4E > PCPOR2b > PCPOR2b. The sequence goes on along the minus strand of CBDCUX010000005.1, from coordinate 6,317,349 downwards.
ACGGTGTCAATAGGGTTGATGGAAATTTGCAATCAAGTAAATGAGAGGATAGATGGATTTAAGAGGCGAAATTGTGCCGAATTTCTTCACGAGATCGCTATTTTGCGAAGTCTTATTATCGTATTAAGGAGAAAACCAATGACCAGCGAAATTCAGCAAGGCAAACCGTTTTCCGAGGAAGAAACACAACGGATCGTCGAACAGTTCAACCGTGACGGATACCATTTCTTCGGCGAGGTGTTTACCCAAGAAGAAGCAGCCACGCTTAAAGCGTTAATGGACCAAAAGTATAACGATCCGCGTATGCACGATGAGGCAGGCGATCATATTCGCGGGGTCGGCATGATGCGCATGTTTGAATATCACAAGGCTTTCCGAGATCTTATCGTGCGAGAGCCTTATGTCAGTCTCGCCGAGACAATTCTGGGCGAGGACTGCCACATGATGTCCCAAAATGCGTTACGTTACGGGCCCGGACAGGGCGGTGGATGGCATAGTGACGACAAACTTCATTTTCCGCTGCCGGACGATGTGCCTCGACACGATCCGCGTATCACTTTGCCCTGCTTCGTTATCAACGTGCTCATCCCGCTCATCGATATTGAAACGATAGACGATGGTCCGACGCAGGTTGTCCCCGGCAGCCATTATTCAGGCCGTAGACCACCCGCTGAGGAGAATCCAACGTTTGAAGGGAAGGGTCCCGTCAGCTTCTTCACAAAGGCAGGCGGTGCCTATATGTTCAACAGCCAAGTCTGGCATCGCGGAAACCCCAACAATAGAAATCAGATTCGGTACGTTGCAGCCGTTACATACAGTCAGCGAATCATTGCACAGCGACTCTATCCGTTTATCGACTACCGGATGCCTGAACATGTCTTTGAGGGAGCAGATGAACGGATGCAAAGACTGTTGGGAAGACATAATAAGGGCGCCTTCGGCTAAGTGTATGAACAAATCACACTATCAAAAATTCTTTGAGCTCATGGCGGAGAGATCCGCTTTAATCGATCTCAGAGAGGGTAAGCAGACCAGTCTGGCTGAGATCGCTACTCCAATTGATTGGGGGGCACTTTTCGGGAATGAGAACCCTGTGGAGATAGAAATAGGATGTGGTAAGGGACGCTTTCTGCTTGAAACTTCAAGGCAACACCCAGAAATCAACTACGTTGGCGTCGAGCGGACGTTGAAATATGTTCAGTGGACAAAGGAACGGTTACTGAAAGGAAACGTCACGGGGGTTTTCCTTATTTGGAGCGATGCCGCCTACCTCGTCGATCGCTACATCGGGGCAGGCACTGTCGAAGCGTATCACATCTACTTCCCAGATCCTTGGCCCAAGAAACGACATCGCAAGCGTCGGCTCTTTCGGAATGAAGTCTGGCTGCGCGGATTGACTCGGACGCTGAAACCGAGTCGCGGGCGCATCCACATCGCTACCGACTATGCGGAGTATTTCTATGAAATCCACGACTGTTTAACGCATACGCCACCGCTGGTCTACCTACCACCTGACTCGCTTGAGATAGAGCATATCCCAACCAGCTTTGAGATAAAGTATCGGGCGGAAGGACGTAAGATTTACCGTGCGGTCTATCAGATGGATTCAGCTTCATATAAAGCGTAAAATTTCTTGTTATATGTCATCAAACGGATATAACTGCCGACCCAGATTGTGGAACGGCAACTCTTTGCCTACGGGATCATGCACACTCGGCTCGGACACCGCGTGGATTGCCCCTGCCCACGACTCAAAGCCCGCCCGAAAATGCACCGTCGATTTGACCCCGATGTAACGCATCTGACGTGGGGCTAAGCCCATGCTTCTTGAAAAAGCGGTATCGAATGGCTGCTCCCGCTCTGTCACCAGTAGGACATGAATCCCGTCCTGTCGGATATACGCCGAGGGCCCCATGCTGCTTTCCAAGCCGGCATTCCTCGGTCCATCATAACGAAACCCACCGTCTGAAAGCGCGATAACCTCCGCTGTCATGCGTATCGGTTGTCCCTGGAGAGGTGTTGATTTCGCGCCTACATCTAAGGTTAGCGTCGCTCCCGCACCCGCCTCTTGGCAAGCACGCACGGCTTCCGGATCAACAATATACAGGATACACGCGTCCTCTAGCTCTGCCTCGATGAACGTCTGCAATATGCCGGTACTATCGCCCGGCGAACCGCCACCGGTGTTATCGTTCCGATCGGCAAAAATCACCGGAAATTTCCCGTCTGTTGTTGCTTGGGCTAGCGCTTCACGGGTTGGTGGCATTGGTACCTGCCAGTCCGCACGACGTTCCCAGATCCATGCCGCTAGTTCATCCGCATACCGCTGCGCCAAGTCCGGATCATTGTCGGTGACGATGTAAACTGACGCACCCATGTCCGGGATGTCAGCCAACGGGTAGCAGGTAGCGATCGAACCACAAATCACGCCCGGTTGCGCCTCAATTCTATGCAATTCAGCGATTGCCTCCCGCATCGGCGAGTGTGCTGTGACCTGATTCAATCCCCAGACCAGCGGAATTTGGTGCAGCGCCATGGTGGGGCGCAACCCCTCTCGCCACATACGAACCAGAACATCAGCGCATTCGCGTGCGCGTTCTGCCTGATCGATCTCCGGATAGGTCTCCCTGCCAATTAGCACATCCGCCATCTCGATCATGCGACGAGAGACGTTGGAATGGATGTCCAACTCCGCCAAGATAGGCACCTGTGGACCGACTAATTCTCGGACAGCTGCCAGAATATGCCCCTCGCCATCGTCAATCCCCTCTGCCACCATCGCGCCGTGCAGATCGAGCAGGACACCATCAATGGGACCCGCCTCAGCAATTCGATCCAGCATATCCTTCAGGATGGCATCAAGGACGTATCGTGGCGTAGGTCCACTCGGATGCGCGTTGGCGAAGATTGTCGGAATTAACTCAAATCCATGCGCTTCCGCACCTGCAATGTATCCGCCGGTGGTTGTGTTGGTGCCGCGAAACTTGCTGATGATTTCGTCTCCAATCAGATAGCCGAATCGCTGCTCACGGTAGCTCGCCCAAGTGGTAGTAACGGTAGTAAAAGTGCTGGTCTCATGACCAATCGCGCCGGTAATGACTCTCATTGGTTTCATACTCCTTTTCTAAAAAAACGGTTATTCCTACCACAAAGTTTTGACAAATGGTTACTAACTCAAGCCCGATTAAACTGCCGCGTTGTGGCAGCAATTACAATTATTTTTCAATCCGACTCAGCGGCATGATAAATGCCAAACTCGGTTCATCGCGTTCCATTGGCTCTACGGCAAAACCCATGGAGAGTTTGAGTTGATGGTTCTCTGGATGGTCTATGTCACTGACGGACCGAACTTGGTAACAGTCAAGTTCCTTCGCGCGTTTCAGTGTATACTCTTGAAGTGCTCTACCAATGCCTCGCCGCCGATAGGCTTTCTTCACACCGAACGCAATAATTTTCGCTTCTTGCAGCCGCTTTCCGTGTATCTGAATAGGCGGATGATCGCGGTCATTGGGACCGATATCCCAAACTACAAACATGAGAAATCCAACAATATCCCCATCCTGTTTAGTAGCTAAGAAGTAACGTGCGAACTGTTCAAAATGGGAATTAAATGCCCATCTTGCTTGGTTTTCATGCGTGATGACATCAACCAATTCCTGCCACTCCGGATGATCAGGTGTCATCTCTTCAATCGAGAAAGGCGGTAATTTGTGCATTCGGTTTGTCAGATTAACTGGCCCGTTTTCGCCTAAATAGTGGAATCGTTCTGGAATGTCGATCAATTTCTGAGTAAGTTCCCTCACTCAGGCAATGACTGTTCATAAAACCGCTGCCAATTGCGGTACATCACATTGGCGATGTCTTCTTCAGCATAGCCGCGCTCATTAAGGATGCCGGCAATTTTCTGATAATCCGCCACCGTGTCGATTTCGTACGGGGCACCGTCATTGCCCCCCTGACCGTCCGTGTCCCCGCCGATGGCAGCGTGCTGCGAATTGCCCGATAACTGACAGACGTGATCCATGTGATCTACCAAATGCTCTAACGTAACTGCCTCTCTTGGGAAAACGCTGCGACGTGGTGGAATATCCCCGCCCCAATCGATGCCCCCTTCTGCGTAGATCATCCACGTATCCATTGATGCGCCGATAACGCCGCCCCGTTCGATGAGGGCTTGGAGCTGTTCGTCGGAAAATTGTCGCTCGCCGGGCGCCAATGCACGGCAGTTCTGATGACTTGCCATCACCGGTCCAGAGAACAAATCTAGTGCCTGCCAAAACGCTTCATCGGCGGTGTGGGTGAGGTCGAGAACCATCCCCAACCCATCCATTTCGCGCAGCAGTGGTTTGGCGGGAGGTAACAACCCACCGGGTCTGCCCGTTCCGTGAGAATAGGTGCTGATGCCGTAATGCGCCAAGTTAATTGTGCGTAGTCCACTCTCCCACCATTCGTGGACATGTTCGGGCCAGAGAATAGGGTCTGCCCCCTCCATACCGAGAACCATGCCAATTGGCAGATCCTCATAGTTCGTGGCTTCCGACCATGTTTGTATATGCTCCCTGAAATCCCCGCTAGTCCTCAAGATCTGCGCCTCACCTCTACGCTCCAAGATCCGGTAGTAGGCGAGGTGTGCTTGTGCTGCGGCATAGGCGACATCACCACTTCTGTATCCCCAGATGGGGCTATTTTTTCGTTGAATTCGCCCCGCTATTTTAACCGGTGCCGCCGCAATCTTTCCCCGTCTCATCTCTGGAAGCGAAGCCATCGTTCTAGCAGCAGGCCATCGATTATCTTCGCGCGATCCCTCTTGAACCGCCCTGACCTGCTCAATTGGCAGCGTTAGATCTCGATTAAGGTCAATCGCACCGTACGCCATCGGATAGTCACCGTCAAAAATTAACATGATTTACCTCCGCCTTTTATTGTAGTCCACCGAAAAATGGATTGGGTTACTTTAGAATATCTGGAGTAGTGTGCACGTCAAGAAGCTGCGTTTTGTCAGGAATAAGTCATTTACGTAACTGATACGCGATGGCATAGGCACACTTATGAACCCCAGAGTTGTTAGGTTCGGAACGATGCCAGGTGTAATTAGTGAAGAATGCCGCATCCCCCGGTGACATAGGCAACAGCATTTCCCCGGAAAAATCGATCTCCGCTATCGGAATGCGCCACCGCTTGAACGCGTCGCCGCTTCGAGCGGTGTGATAGCTTGGCTCATCGTAGTAACCTTCGTGCTCGATCAACGTCCACGATTGCTGTGTGCCGGGCATGATTGCCAAAGCACACCCATCCACCCCCACCTCATCAAGCGCGATCCACGAATTACATCCCTGCTCAGGTGCCAAGTGCCAATAGAACGAATCTTGGTGGAAGAACGATTGACCACTGATGCCGCGATGCTTAATCAGTGCCTGATCGGTGAAACGTTCAACAGGACCGCCGAGCAGTTGTTCCATCGCGCTCCACAGGTTTGGGTGATCAGCTATAGCTTTGAAAACCTCCTCCCGCATGGCAGGACGTTGCACGCCAATCGGGACGACTCCGTCCTCGTTATTTCGGAATTTCGACGGATCCAGTACCTGAAAATGGGTGTCGGGCCAATCGTGGTTGCCAGCCAGCAGATCCATGAGACGGTCGCGCACACGACAACCCTCTTCGGGTGAAATTAACCCACGCACGACGGCGTACCCCTCGGTCCTATATTGCTCTATTTGTTCTTCGGTCAGTTGCATGTCGCGCCCCCCAATTATGCGGGTTGGTATGAGCCCCGCTTTCTCCACGTCCTTTACACATTACGTTTTATCTTTGCAAATACGAGTGTATCCCGCAATTTCCCTGATGGCGAAATTGAATTATTCCGCAATGTGCCTTCTAATTTGAACCCAAGCCTGTCGGGGATGCGCCGGCTCTTGACGTTTTTCGAGTCACAGCGAATTTCCACCCGCTTCGCCCCAAGGGTCTCAAACGCAAAGTTCGTGATTGCCTCCGTTGACTCGGTGATGTAGCCTTGCCCCTGAAAATGCTTTCGACACCAATAGCCAATCTCAAACTTAGGAATATCCCAGTCTACCCGATGCAAGCCGCTGGAACCAACCATCGTGTTTGTGCCTTTAAGAAAAAGAAACAGCGTTAGTTCCTCCCGCGCTAAAAATTGACACTGTGCCCGGCGGACATAGCTCTCCGATTCCTCCAAAGTGGGCATCTGCTGCGCCCACGGCATCCATAGCTTGAGATCATCGAAGGTTTCCTGAACTGCAGCATTTACCTCGGCACCATCGCCCAGACGAGGGGCACGGATGGTCAATCGATCTGATTCAAATGATTCTGGAAAATTGAGTAGTAACGCGTCCGTCAAGTTTTCTCCGTTCATCATAGCTATGAGCGACAGTATAGCAGATTGCGAACAGTTACGCCATATGAAAAAATGTGTTGACAGCAACTTAAAATCAGTATAGATTATTTAGACAGACAGTCAGTTGAGGGTGTTACAAGAAAAAATAAAATAGCGATATTCGGAGGTAAAAAATGAGTGATATGAATGTTGGTATTGTTGGATTGGGCTGGGTTGCCGGAGCGCACATCGAGACCTTTAAGACGGTCCAAGGCGGAAACGTTACAGCGATCTGCTCCCGACGTGAACACGATGAAGCGGCATTGGAAGCAGAATTTGGCACACCGCTGAAAGCCTATACAGACTATGAGGCGATGATAGCGAACCCAGATATACACATCGTGGACATCTGCACACCCCATCCTTTTCACGCGGATCAGGCTATCGCCGCTGCGGAAGCAGGGAAGCACCTTATCATCGAAAAACCGATCTGCTTGACATATCAGGATGCCAAACGGGTGCGTGATGCAATACGAAAAGCAGGCGTGGGTGTATGTGTCTGCTTCGAGTGCCGGTACAGTGCGCACTTCACGATGATCCGCTCGATCCTTGATGAAGGCTTGCTCGGCGATCTGCACTACAGCGAGGTGGACTACTACCACGGCATCGGACCTTGGTACGGTCAGTACGATTGGAATATTAAGAAAGACTTCGCCGGCAGTAGCCTGTTGACGGCGGGTTGCCATGCACTTGATGCCCTACTATTCTTCATGGATGAGAAGGTTGAGGAGGTAACGAGCTACAACACGCAATCGCAGGGGAAAGATTTCGTCCCTTACGAATACGAGACAACTAGCGTCACGATTCTCAAGTTTGAGGGTGGAAACAAAATTGCGAAGGTAACTTCCTGTGTGGACTGCCTCCAACCCTACTACTTCCACATTCATCTGGTCGGCAGCGAAGGCAGTCTGTTGGACAACCGAATCTACTCTGCGAAATTGAAGGGCATGGATAAGAGCAGGTGGAGTACGCTTGAGACTTCGCTCATTGATTCAGGCGATGTGAGCGATCACCCGTATGAACCTCAGTTCCAAGCATTTATTGACAGTATCGGCACAGGCGAACCGATGCCTCTGACCGATTTTGACACCGCGTTTGAATCACATCGTGTTGTTTTTGCTGCAGACCTCTCAGCAGTGGAAGGACGACCTGTCAAATTGTCCGAATTCGATTAAAGGGAAAATCCCATGTTTATTCGGTATTCACTTCTCTGTTTATTCTTAGCAGTGGCGGTCAGTGGCTGGGCGGCTGAGGACAAATTTCAACTCAAACCGTTACAACCGAAACGACCAACCTCCACAGCTCCTACCTGAAGCGCGTGACCCGGCGAAGGGGCACCGCTTCGGGGAAGCGGCATTCAGACAAAATGGGCGGTGTCTTTGCGTTACGTGGATACGGAGAAGGAACGACCACGTTGGCGGACGACGTTGAATTACCGTTTGATAGACAGATTGCAAGTCGGTGTCGAGTACAATCCTGCAGCTTCGGAGATATCGCCACTTTTCAGCCTATTCCTGTTTACGGAAACAGATATCCGCCCTGCACTGTTCCTTGGAACAAGCTCCGATCGCATCGGCTCTCCCGCGGGCGAACAAGCCTACTTTTTAACAGCAGCCAAACGGCTACCGTATCTGCCGGTCTCAGTGTATGGGACGGTGAATTATTCCGAGTGGGATGGTGGACTCAACTTTCCTTTTGGTGCCACCGTTGAGTTTGGCAAAGGTTTCTCCGTGCGGGGCATGTATGACGGAAAAGAACCCCACCTTATGTTCAACTATTTCTATAAACAGCACGGCGTCAGTCTGATGTACGTCTGGTTCGAAACATTTGGGGTCGCGATGTCCACAGCGTTTTGACCTGACCTATTTGTAGTGATCCAAAGGCAACAAATGAAAAAGGCGAATGGACTGAACCATTCGCCTTGTGAAGTCTTAGGAATAGGATTGTAAGCTAGTCTAACAACCCACCTTCATAAACTCGCCACACTCCCTCCTCTTTTCGCACCTTTGGTGAATTAGAGAAATAAGTAGACATCTACCACTACTCCGACCCTAGCGGGGTTTTCAAAGTCCCCCTGAACCCCTCTGATAAGAGGGGAAAGACAAGGGAGAAGATCCCCTCTCATCTTATCCCCTTGTCAGGGGAGTTGGGGGTTTAGGGGGTTGGCTGTGCATTAGGAGTGTCTAAGTAATTCTAAAATCTACTATTGATAACAGTATCTGGTGGGAGCGTGACAGACATTTCTATTCCCTGCTCTCTACCCTCGGGTATTTTTAGGGCCGGCATTCGCAGTCGGAAGTGCAATTCATAATCGACATATTCACTGTTTATAGCCGATGTCTGACTTTGCATTTCACGGAACGACTCAACCGGCAGGCGTTCAAGCTGTTTTATCTTCCCTTCAGCCATAGCTTCAATGGCTTCACCCGGTATGCGATCTGATGACTCCTGTTGCACTTCCCTTATCTCTATCGGAGTCTCAGGATTATTATGGCTACTACGTCCCATGTCGCTTCTCGTATTTGCCGCTGGCACCTCCGCCATCACGCTCTCGATTGACGTCACAGCGTCATAAACTCGCCACATGTTATTCTCTCTCCGCATCTTAATCTGATGAATTGAGGTGCAACAAAACACTGGCATTCCCTGATCTGTAACACCCGGTAGCTCTGATCCCGGTGTTATCAATCGAAAGTGAAATTCATCACCGACATATTCGCTGCTTACAAGCAATGACTGCCTTCGTCTTTCACGGATTCTTTCCTCAACCTCCATTCGTTCAAACTGATGCATAGTTTCAACGACCTCATCCGGTGATTCATCTGACATATTTATGGAATCCCCATCACTAGGATTCTCATGGCCCTCGCGCCTATACTGCTCTGTCATTAACGAGCCCATTGCCTTAAAATCAAGGTTCCGCCACCCCTCCAAGTAAGCATACATCACATCTTCAGCGAACTGACCTGTGCTTTCTGATGACACAGATATGTCGGTTGTGAGCCCCCGCACGGTGTATAGATTAAATTCCCCGTCTGTTGTGAATTGTGCCATATCCGTTCCTTCGGGTTCACCGAACAAACCGTCAATTGGCTCTGTTTCTGCTGTGGACGCCGTCGCAGCAATTTGTGGCAGATTGTTCCAGTTTTCTGTCCCTTGAGCGGTATCAGTCGGGAATCCTTCGAGGTTGTTTCGCGGGCGTGCCGTTCCATCTTCCCACGGCGACAGATACACACGCTCCTCGACTATAGGCGCACTCATCTGGCGTATCCCAATGAAACCGATGACAATCAGCGCAATTAGCCCTGTCGCTCCAACCGTCATTTTGGGGGTAGTTCCAACTTTCATGGCGGTTAGGCCGCCCGTATAAAGTTTTTTCAGCGTCAGTCCGGGAGAAACGAACACGCCAGTGAGAAGGTGTCGCAATCGTTTGGAAAGTTGTTGCTTCGCACGTGACAGCCGAAACGAAATCGTCTTGTCTGACAGCCCGTATGTACTAGTCAGTTCATTGTAGCTCGCACCCTCTAGATAGAAAGCGCGGGCAATGTCCCTGTCTTTCTGCGGAAGCGTCTCCATGGTCCGGTGGATCAATTCCCTCTGTTCCTGCCGTGCCAATTGCTCATCAGGTGAGTCTTGCGTTTGTAGTACCCCTTCGCCCACCTCATCAAGGGATACAGTGTTGATCCTCCGTTTTCGGACCCACTGTCGTGCACAATTCCGCGCAATCTCTGCCAGCCAGCTTTTGAATCTCACTGCATCCTTAAGCTGCGTCAGTCCTCGATAGGCATTGAGGAAGGTGTCTTGTACTACCTCTTCGGCATCATGGGGATTGTCCGCGATTCTTATAACAATCGTATAGACAAGAGGGTAGTATTCCCGCATTAGGTCGGTGAAAGCCCCTTCATCTCCAGTTTGGGCGCGATAAATGAGCGTATTGTCATTAGCCATGGATCTTCGTCCTTCCCCAACATTTTATCAAGATACAGTCGTGAGATTTTCCTGGCGCTTTATGTGAACATCCCATCAAATTGAGAGGTTCATTGGGCATTATATCAACTCGTCCAATCCGCGTCAAGCATATTGCGGATTGCCATCTTTTCTGAATGATTCAGTGAAAGGAAACACTATGAAAAGGACATGGGGTGGCTTCAGTCTTTTATTGATTATATCTGCTTGTTCGGATAGGAAGACACCTGAAGATGTTGCAGGGGATTTTGTCTATAACTACTACCTGCACATAAATCAAGGGATGGCGTTACGCTTGAGCGGCAGGCTCATTAAGGAAAAACTGGAAACGGAAAGCGAATTCTTGCGGGAAGTCTGAAGTGGTAGCGATCAATCCCATGTAAAACCGAACATCGAATATAAGCAGGTGGGCAAAAAAGTTGAGGTGAAAACCGCGTATTCTTCAGATATCAACTGACCATCAAGGATACAAGTTTTTCAAATACGGTCCGCAACACTGTGATTTTCACTGAATTGATTGATGGACAGTAGAAGGTCACTAATTTTGATGAATACGCAGAATAGTGAAACCGGGAAGTGGCAAACGCTATCTTCTTGATAATGGCAGTTATCGGTCTACCTGTTTGAGCCCTCCCCACATCGTGAATTGCTTGCCTGTGGGAGCAACTGCAGCGGGAGCAACTTCAACTGTAAAAGCAGGACCAAGCCATGCAGGACTAACGTCAACATGGCGATTATTAGTGAGGTTTTGAGGATTACCCCCATCGGCGTCCATCACGTAAATGTCTGTGTTTCCATCCCTCTTAGACGAAAAGGCAATACGTTCACCGTCGGGTGACCATGAGGGAGACGTGTCATCACCGCGATTATTGGTCAGTTTTTGTTGATTACCCCCATCGGCGTCCATCACGTAGATTTCAAAGTTTTCAAAGTCGCCCTTCCTATCAGACGCGAAGGCAATCTGTTCACCGTCAGGGGACCATGAGGGATTCCAGTCATTCTTTTGATTTTCAGTCAGCCTTTGTTGATTACCTCCATCGGCGTCCATCACGTAGATTTCAGAAGTGATTCCAAATTTGCTTTTAAAGTGGCCAGCCCTCGCAGACCCGAAGGCAATCCGTTCACCGTCGGGTGACCATGAGGGTGACCTGTCATCATTGGGATTATTGGTCAGGTTTTGAAGATTACCTCCATCGGCATCCATCACGTAGATTTCAAAATCGAGTACAAAGTTTATAACTTTCCCATCCCAAGACGAGAAGGCAATCCGTTTACCGTCAGGTGACCATGAGGGAGACGTGTCATCATTGGGATTGTTTGTCAGGTTTTGAAGATTGCCACCATCGGCGTCCATCACGTAGATTTCAGAAGTGGGCCAACCGTGTATAACGTTAACGTGCCCATCCCTATTAGACATGAAGGCAATGCGTTTACCGTCAGGAGACCATGAGGGGGCATAGTCGCTATCGCGATTATTGGTGAGTCTACGCTGATTGTCACCATCGGCATCCATCACGTAGATTTCAGGGTTCCCATCCCTCTTAGACACAAAGGTAATCTGTGCCTGTGCGTCAACGACTACCATCAGCGGTGTCAGCACCGAGCCTATAACGCTAGCTAAAATCAAATGTGCGAAATTGCATTTTCGTCCCATCTGCTATTCCTCCTCTGTTCCCAAAAAAGTGGCAACTCGGATTATTATTGTATGAAGTCTCCGCCTCTTCCTCGGCGTTTACGACCTACCTCAATACGCCCCTGCATCTCAGCGAACACTGTTTTCTCAACAATGGCAGTTATCGGTCAACCTGTTTGAGCCAACCCCACGTCGTGAGGATCTTACCTGCAGCAGCAACTGAAAGAACAGGGTTAGACCATGCAGGAACAGTGTCATCATCGGGATGATTGGTCAGGTTGCGAGGGTTATTCCCATCGGCGTTTATCACGTAGATTTCCCGGTTTCCATCATCTTCCCTATTAGACACAAAGACTATCTGGTTTCCGTCAGGGGACCAGGAGGGATTCCAATCCTTAAAAGGATTCTGAGTCACTCTGCGCTGATTACCACCGTCAGCGTCCATCACATAGATATCTCTGCTTTTTGCCCTATAGGTATCAAAGGCAATGCGCTTGCCGTCAGGAGACCATGAGGGATTTTGATCATGACTGCCATTATTGGTGAGGTTTTGCTTATTACCCCCATTGGCGTCCATCACTAAGATTTCCAAGTTCCCACCCCTAATGGACTCAAAGGCAATACGTTTGCCGTCAGGAGACCATGAGGGATTCCATTCATCAGAAAAAGAATCGTTAGAGAGGTTTTGCACATTACCCCCATTGGCGTTCATCACGTAGATTTGCCAGACCCCACCCGCAACGTTCCAATGCTCACTAGAAGTAAAGGCAATCCGTTTACCGTCAGGAGACCATGTGGGTTCCCATTCAGAAAAGTCACTGTTAGTGAGTTTTTGCTGATTATCACCATCGGCGTCCATCACAAAAATTTGCCGGTTCTCATCCCTAGCTCCCTCTCCAACCCTAGTGGTAACAAAGACAATGCGTTGACCGTCCGGTGACCATGACGGTTCCGATTCATCCAAGGGATTGTTAGTGAGTCTTCGCAGATTACCGCCATCGGCGTCCACCACGTAGATTTCCAAGTTCTCATCCCTATCAGACACGAAGGCAATCTGTGCCTGTGCATCAACGCATACCATCAGCGGCATTAGACCCGAGACTACTACAATAGCTAAAATCAAATATCCGGGATTATATCTCCGTCGCATCTGTCTTTCCTCCTCTGTTGTCAAAGCGTTTTTTATCTTTTAGGGTTGATAGAGGTCAACTAGTGTTAGCAACTCCTTTACAACTAAAGGGGAAATTCGGTTTATTACCGTGTGAAGGCTTCCCCCTTCATTGGCGTTCATGACGCACCCGCACACTTCCACATCACAGAAAATACCATTTTCTCAATAATGGCAGTTACCGGTCAACCCGTTTGAGCCGTCCCCACATTGTGAACTTTTTGCCTGCGGGAGAAACCGAAAAAGGTGAGCTCAACCATGCAGGACTAAAGTCACCACGCGGATTATTGGTGAGGTTTTGGGGATTACCTCCATCGGCATCCATCACGTAGATTTCAGAATCCCCATCCCTCCAAGACGAGAAGGCAATACGTTTACCGTCAGGAGACCATGAAGGTGAATCGTCAGTACTGCGATGATTGGTCAGTTTCTGTTGATTACCGCCATCCGTGTCCATCACGTAGATTTCAAAGTTTTCGAAGTCGCCCTTCCTATCAGACGAGAAGGCAATACGTTCACCGTCGGGTGACCATGAGGGCTGCCTGTCATCATTGGGATTATTGGTGAGGTTTTGAGGATTACGCCCATCGGAATCCATCACGTAGATTTCAGAATCCCCATCCCTCCAAGACGAGAAGGCAATACGTCCACCATCGGGTGACCATGAGGGATACCAGTCCTCATTGGGATTGTTAGTGAGGTTTTGAGGATTACGCCCATCGGAATCCATCACGTAGATTTCACGATTCCCATCTCGTTCCGAAACAAAGACAATGCGCTTGCCGTCCGGCGATCCTGAGGGCCACCAGTCATCATCGCGATTATTGGTCAGGTTTCGCGGATTACCACCATCGGCATCCATCACGTAGATTTCAGGCTTCCCATCCCTACGGGACATAAAGGCAATGCGTGCTTGTGCATCAACGTTTGCCATCAGCAGTGTCAGCATTAAGACTACTACGCCACCTAAAATCAAATGTCCGAGATTATATCTTCCTTGCATCTGTTATTCCTCCTCTGTTTTCAAATCGGTTTATTAATCTTTGGGGTGATTGAGGTCGCCTTGGGTTGGCAACCCCTTTACAATTAAAGTAAGGGGGTGCACAAATATAGTTGACATAATCAGTTCAGTCCAGATTCGTTCCTCCCCAAGCTTTACTAAGATACAATCCTGAGATTTTTTCTAGCACTTTTTTGCTTTTAAGAAAAAAAATATAACTCCCTGTCGAAACACTCTCTAAATCCACGCCATCCCAAAAGATATTTTACCTATCTTTTTGCGAAACAAGCAATAAAAAAGGCGAATGGAAAGAACCATTCGCCTAATGAATTTTTGGAGATAGGATTGTGAGCTATTCTAACATCGCACCCTCATAAACTCGCCATACCCCCTCCTCTTTTCGCATCTTGATCAGACTATCTGGCGGGGGCGTGACAGATACAGATATCTCTACTCCCTGTTCTCCACTATCCGGTATCTTTGGTATCTTTGGTGCAGGCATTCGCAATAGGAAGTGAAATTCATCGCCCACATATTCGCTGCTTACAACCGATGACTGACTTTGCATTTCACGGAACAACTCAACCATCAGTGGTTCAAGCTGCCTCATCTCCTCTTCGACCATAGCTTCATGGACCTCATCGGGTATGTCATCTGATGACTCATGTCGTACTTCCCTGGAAAACTCAGAGTCATCACTAGGAACACCAGGTCTCATATCTGCCGTCAATAATGGGTGCATTGCCTTAAAGTCAGAATTCCGCCACGCCTCCACAAAAGCATACATCACATCTTCAGCGGATCGACCCTCGTCATCTAATAACGTAGATGTGTTGGCTGGGACGCTTTGCTCCGCCTCCGCCTCTGGCTCAAATTCTACTTCTGTTGCAAATTGTGCTGTATCCATTCCTTCAGGTTGACTCAAGAGATCATCAATCAGTTTTCTCCCTTCTGTGGACTCCGCCGCGGCAGTTTGCAACTGAGTGTCCCCGTTTTCCGCATCTTGAGTAGAATTAGTTTGCCTAGCTAAGCCTTCAGGGCTGCTTTGTGGGCGTGCAGTACCATCCTCCCACGGCGACAAATACACACGCTCCTCAACTTTCGGCGCACGAATCTCGCGAACACCGACGAAACCGATGAAAATCAACGCAATCAACGCTGCTGCACCAACCGTTATTTTAGGCACCGTTCCAACTTTCATGACAGTTAGACCTCCCGAATAGATTTTTTTTAGTGTCATCGCGGGAGAAACGAAGATGCCTGTCAGAAGGTATTGCAACCGTTTGGAGAGTTGCCGCTTGATACGGAAAAGCCGCAACGCAATTGCATTGTATGACAGCCCGTGCGCACTAGTCAGTTCATTATAGCTCGCACCTTCCAGATAGAAGGCGCGGGCAATATCCCTGTCTTTCTGCGGAAGCGTCTCCATTGTCCGGCGAATCAATTCCCTCTGTTCCTGTCGTACCAATTGCTCATCAGGTGAGTCCTCCGTTTGAAGTATCTCCTCGCTCACTTCGTCAATGGGTACGGTCTCACCCCGCTGTTTTCGGAGCCACTGTCGCGCGCAATTTCGCGCAATCTCTGCCAACCAACTTTTGAATTTGGTTGTATCCTCAAGCTGCGTCAAGCCTCGATAGGCGTTGAGAAAGGTATCTTGCACCACCTCTTCGGCATCATGGGGATTATTCACGATGCCGATAACTATCGTATAGACAAAGGGGAAGTATTCCCGCATCAGTTCGGCAAATGCCCCTTCATCCCCAGTTTGCGCGCGATAGATGAGCGTATTCTCCTTAGCCATGGTTCTTCATTCCTCCCTTACACCCTATCAAGATACAGTTCCAAGATTTTTTTTACCACTTTTTTGTGTTGAGAGATATTTTACCCATTTTTTTGCAAAGTAAGCAATAAAAAAGGCGAATGGACGGAACCATTCGCCTCGTGCAGCTTTGCAGATAGGTTTGCGAGTTAGTAGGGCACCTCCGGCAGCTCTGACTGCATCCTGTCGAAATCGAACACAGTCTCATAAACTTGCCACACCCCATTCTCTCTTCGCATCTTAATAAGCTCATATGAGGGCCCGATCATAAAAACCTTTGTGTCCAGATCCGAAACATCCGGTATTTCTGATGCCGGTGCTCTTAATCGGAAGTGAAATTCATCGCCGACATATTTGCTGCTTTCAACCTCCGCTTGACTGTTCCTTTCAGACATCAATTCAACCATCTTTTCGACAAGCTCAAGCGGTAGTTCATCACCACGATTGTCACGGGGGCTATGCCTGTACTCCTCCGTCATTAACGAGTACATCGCGTCACTGTCCAAATTCCTATACGCCTCCAAGTAAGCATACATCACATCTTCCGCGGACTGACTTGTGCTTTCTGATGACGTAGATATGTCGGTAGTGAGATCCTGCTCTCCGTCTAGCTGAAATTCCGTTTCTGTTGCAAACTGTGCTGTATCCGTTTCTTCGAGTTGATCGAAGAAATCGTCTATTGACTCCATTCCTGCTGCAGATTCTGTCGTGGCAATTTGTGGCTGAGTGCCCCTGCTCTCCGCATCTTGAGTGGTGTTAGCTGGGAATCCTTCAGAACTGTTTCGT
Organism: Candidatus Poribacteria bacterium; assembly: GCA_965222805.1. GTDB lineage: Bacteria > Poribacteria > WGA-4E > WGA-4E > PCPOR2b > PCPOR2b. Next base: position 6,300,583 of record CBDCUX010000005.1, on the reverse strand, counting down.
GGGCGTGCAGTGCCGTCCTCCCATGGAGACAAATATACCCGTTCTTCGACTGTGGGCGCATTCATCCACCAGACTCCGATGAAACCGATGAAAATGACCGCAATTAACGCTGCTGTACCAACCGTTATTTTAGGCACCGTTCCAACTTTCATAACGGTTAGACCTTCTGAGTAAATCTTTTTCAGCGTCAGTCCGGGAGAAACGAAGATGCCTCTCAGAAGATATTGCAACCGTTTGGAGAGTTGCCGCCTCGCACGCGAGAGCCGAAATGAAATCGCTTTGTCTGACAGTCCATGCGTGCTGGTCAGTTCATTGTAACTCGCACCCTCTAGATAGAAAGCGCGGGCAATGTCCCTGTCTTTTTGTGGAAGCGTTTCCATTGTCCGGCGAATCAGTTCCCTCTGTTCCTGTCGTATCAATCGCTCATCGGGTGAGTCTTGGGTTTGAAGCATATCTTCGCTCACTTCGTCAAGGGAGACGGTCTTGCCCCTCTGTTTTCGGAACCACTGTCTCACACAGTTTCGCGCAATCTCTGCCAACCAACTCTTGAATTTGGTTGTATCCTCAAGCTGTGTCAACCCTCGATAAGCACTGAGGAAGGTATCTTGCACTACCTCTTCGGCATCATGGGGATTGTTCACCATACCAATAACAATCGCATAGACAAATGGGTAATATGCCCGCATCAGGTCAGCAAATGCCTCTTCATCCCCAGTTTGTGCACGATAGATGAGCGCATTTTCCTTAGCCACGGCTCCTCATTCCTCCCTTACATCCTACCAAGATACAGTTCTGAAATTTTTCTAGCACTTTTTTGCATTGAAGCAGAGGGTAGTACCACTCAAGGAAGTTTTCTGTCCCATGATTGGTGTTTCAAACTGTCACTGCCTCTCCAATTTCATACGTCCCCAAAGGGTGGCTTGATTATCTGACACCTCCACCGACAGAGAACGGTCACGAATGACCCATGTCGGGGCAGTATCCGACGCCGGATCCTTAGTAAGTTGCGTCCGATTACCCCCGTTGGCATCCATCACATAAATATCTGGACGCAGACCAACCTGAAATGCGTGGTAAGCTATCCACCTCCCATCGGGAGACCACGCAGGCGCACGGTCTTCCCGTGGGTGGCGGGTCAGGTTCACGACGTTGCCTCCATCCGGGGTTGTGGCATAGATATCGTCCTGACCGCCTTCCCGATTGGACTGAAACGCTATCTTTGTCCCATCGGGAGACCATGTAGGCGCAGCGTCAAGCGCGGGGTGGTTGGTCAAGTTAATCTGCTTTTTACCATTTGACCCCATCACATAGATTTCCCCATTCCCATCCCGATTGGAAAAGAACACAATTTTTGAGCCATCAGGAGACCAAGAACCTACCTCATCCCTTCCCGGTGATTGTGTTAAATTCTTTAACTGGTTCCCTTCGATATCCATAACGCAAACATCAGTCATGCCATCTGGCGACCCGTCGGTGCTGGTGAGAGCTAACCGCTTCCCATTTGGAGACCATTTTGGCGATAGGTACGTGCGACCACCAAACCGTTTGGTTACCTCTTTGATTTGAATTATAGGATGAGGACCCAAAAATTCAGGAAAAATAACAGGAGTATGCAAATATATAAAAGTGATAAATGGATCCTGTGGGTCATGCATGTGGTAGGCAAGATATTTTCCATCCGGGGACCAAGCAATTGGACCATATCTGTGATCACTACCCTTCCAAGGTCCTTCGTTTAGTCCATCAGCATCAATCAGATAAACCATTATATCAATCCGAAAAAGGGGGTCTCGATCCCGACCCGATAGAAATGTAATTCTGCCAGTCGGTGTGTCGGCGGCAGCCTGCTCAGTAGACAACCATGCGAATAGCAGTACTATGGCACCAAAAATCTTCTGAGGCACTGAGAATTGCTTCAACATGTATAATCCTCCTTGAATTTGTTTGGCACTCATGCGTAACCGGACTTCAGTGGAAGTCCCCCTTTATCTCTCCCCAAGTGGTCGTGAGTTGCCTGCGGGGCTGCACTGAAAGAGCCTCGTATTGAATCTCAAAGTTATCGAAGTGGACACGGTTCCCCCATCCTGACGACAGATAAATTCTCCCTTCCGTATAGATGTCGTCAAGAAAATCTAGCATTTTTTTGTCATCAATAAAGTATTGAAACCTATTCCCCTTGGCAATGATCTTTAACCGATACCACTTGTGCAGTTCAAAATCAAATAGCTGAAATATGTGTAGCTTGTTCCCGAAAAAGATTTCCAAGCCGTCTTCCAATTCGTCCCCTATCATATCAACCTTCATATGTTGAATGATCGCTGCAACACCTTTTTTTAAATTTCTTATATCTTGAATATGTATATTATCTTCAATATGTACATTACCTAGGAAGAACCTGTAAGATCGCCCGTACAGATATATTCGGAAATCCTTGTTCCTCTCGTCCTCCTCCAAATGCACAATCCACGGCTCAAGGAGCGGATGTATATGAGCGCGTAGCCCAATGGCTGGACCACCACCAACAGTCCTAACTAGCTTGCTGATTTTTAGGGATACCGACACTTCGTAGTCGCTTGAGATTATACCATCAACCGCAATCATAACCTCCGCTTCCTCCTCTACTTTAGCTTCATCTACCACTTTAGGAGAACCGAGAACTAATTCACCATTTTGAATACCACCATCTTCAGCACCTTTTATAAACGTCCATCCCTGTAAGTCACCATCGTTAAAATTATCGCGAAATATCTCTGTCCGTACTGATGACACCAACAACGTAAGTATCAACATAACCATCATGTGCTTCATGAGATATCCCCTTCCCTCTCTGCTATAAGTCAACTCAGAGTTTTTATCTAAATTCAACCCTTATAATTCTCACGGAGGGCTTTTCACATGTCGCTTGAGTTCATAGGGCTAACCATTACAAATCCCATCTTCTCCCCTTTGTGGTAGTAGCGTTCAGTTGTCAATTTGTTTTTCCCCAATACCTTATTAAGATACAATCCTGAGATTTTTTCTAGCACTTTTTTGCGTTAAAATAAAAAAAATACGACTATCCGTCAAGTCCTCTCCAAATCCACGCTATCCAAAGAGATATTTTACCTATCTTTTCCCGAAACAAGCAATAAAAAAGGCGAATAGTATGAACCATTCGCCTTGTGAAATCTTGGGGATAGGTTTGCGATCTAGCGGGGTATCTCCGGCAGCTCTGACATTGCACTGTTGAAATCGGACATACTGTTATAAATTCGCCACGCGCCATTCTCCTTTCGCATCTTAATAAGCTGATATGAGGGCGAGACAAAAATCACTCTGTCCGGATCCGAAATATCCGGTATCTCTGGTGCCGGCATTCTCAACCGGAAGTGAAATTCATAACCGATATATTCGCTGCTCATAACCTGCGCTTGACTTTTCAGTTCAGACATTGACCCAGCGATTACTTCAGCAAGCTCGAGTGTCTCAGCCGATATTTCATCTGGTGGAACCGGAGACCCATCATCACGTGTCGCCTCTATGGAAGTCCAATCCCCATCACCACGATCACCATGACCACTACGCATGTACTCCTCTGTAGATAACAGGTGCATTGCCTTAAAGTCAGAATTCCGCCACGCCTCCACGAAAGCATACATCACATCTTCAGCAGACTGACCTGTGCTTTCTGATGACGCAGATGCGTCGGTAGAGAGGTTTTGCTCTGCGTCTGGGTCAAATTCCCCGCCTGTTGCGAATTGTGCCGTATCCGTTTCTTCGGGTTGACCGAGGAAATTATCAATCGGTTCCTTCCCTTCTGCGGACGCTGCCGCGGCAGTTTGTGACTGAGTGTCCCCGCTTTCCGTATCTTGAGTAGAATTAGCTTGGGCAGCTAATCCTTCAGGGTTGTTTGGTCTGCGTGCAGTGCCATCCTCCCATGGTGACAAATACACACGCTCCTCGACTGTGGGCGCATTCATCTGGCGGACACCCATATAACCGATGAAAATGACCGCAATCAACGCTGCTGCACCTACCGTTATTTTAGACACCGTTCCAACTTTCATGACAGCTAAACCTCCTGAATAGATTTTTTTTAGTGTCAGTCCGGGAGAAACGAAGATGCCAGTCAGCAGGTATTGCAACCGTTTGGAGAGTTGCTGCCTCGCACGCGATAGCCGAAACGAAATCGCCTTGTCTGACAGTCCATGCGTGCTGGTCAGTTCATTGTAACTCGCACCCTCTAGATAGAAGGCGCGGGCAATTTCTCTATCTTTTTGGGGAAGCGTCTCCATTATCCGGCGAATTAGTTCTCTCTGTTCCTCCCGTATCAATCGCTCATCGGGTGAATCTTGCGTTTGAAGCAGCTGTTCGCTTACGTCGTCGATAGGCACGGTATCGATCTGCCGTTTTCGGCGCCAGTTTCGTGCACGATTTCGCGCAATCTCCGCCAACCAGCTTTTGAACTTGGAGGTATCCTCAAGCTGTGTCAACCCTCGATAGGCACTGAGAAAGGTATCTTGCACCACCTCTTCAGCGTCATGAGAATTGTCCACGATGCCGATAACTATCGCACAAACGAAGGCATGGTACGACCGCATTAGGGCAGCAAACGCCCCTTCGTCGCCATCTTGGGCGCGATGGATGAGTGTATTCTCCTTAGCCATGGCTCTTCGTTCCTCCCTTACACCCTACCAAGACACAGTTCTGAGATTTTTTCTAGCACTTTTTTATTTTGAGAAATATTTTACCTATTTCTTTATAAAGTACACAATAAAAAAGGCGAATGGACAGAACCATTCGCCTAATTCTAAAGGGGTCTTCCAATCAAAGGAGTCTTCCGTTCCATAACTGGTGTTTCAAATTGTCACTGCCTCTCCAATTTCATACGTCCCCAAAGGGTGGTTTGATTACTTGAAACCTCCACCGACAAAGAACGGTCACGAATTACCCACGTCGGGTCAGTATCCGCCCTCGGATTCCCAGTGAGCTGCTTCTGATTATCCCCGTTGGCATCCATGACATTAATATCTGGGCGCTGCCCAATCAGAAATGAGTGGAACGCAATCCACTTCCCATCGGGAGACCACGCAGGTGTACGGTCTTCCCATGGGTGGCGGGTCAGGTTGACCACGTTGGCTCCATCCGGGTTCATCACATAGATATCGTCCTGATCGCCTTCTCGATTAGAATGAAACGCTATCTTTGTCCCATCGGGAGACCATGTGGGCGCAGCATCGCGTGCGGGGTGGTTGGTCAGATTAACTTGATTTTTTCCATTTGAGCCCATCACGTAGATTTCCCCATTCCCATCCCGACTGGAAAAGAACAAAATTTTTGAGCCGTCAGGAGACCAAGAACCCACTTCATCTACTCCTGGCCACTGTGTTAAATTCTTGAACTGGTTGCCCCCAATATCCATGATGCAAACATCAACCTTGCCATCTGGCGACCCATCAGGGCTGGTGAGGGCTAACCACTTCCCATCCGGAGACCATTTTGGCGATAGGTATTTTTGACCGCCAAACTGTACGGTCATGTTTTTGCTGAATTCCTGCTCCCGAGGATCCCCAAGAACTATGTCGTCTCCTAATTCCAGCTTTCCGCCTTGTGCCTCCCAAATATTCTCCAAATCTTCAGGAAGTATAACAGGAGTCTCCAAATATATATGAGCACCAAATTGGGGACCCTGCAGGTGGTAGGCAATAGATTTTCCATCAGGAGACCAGGCAATTGGACCATATCTGATATTACTCATCCTCCAACTTTTTTCATTTAATCCATCGGCATCAATCAGGTGAACTACTATCTCATCCTCAAAAGGGTGGCGATTTCGATCAGATACAAATGCAATTCTGCCGGTTGGCACGTCGGCGGAAGCTTGTTCAATAAACAGGTTCCATGAAAATAAAAGTATTATGAAACTAAGAATCTTCTGAAACACTGAGAATTGATTCAACATGTGTAAACCTCCTTGAATTTGTTTGGCACTCATGCGTGACCGAACTTCAGCAGCTTTGCCGACATCCCTTCCGTTTCGGGACGGTGACAGGTGTCCTCTATGCCCTCAATGAATCCCGTGCGGCGTATAAGTCAATTGACACCCTAGCCCACATTCGTTTCTCCCCAGTACTTTACCAAGACACAATTCTGAGATTTTTTCTAGTACTTTTTTACTTTAATCTCCGTAAAGTGCAAAATAATATCGTATTTAGGACTTACGCAAGTTTCATCTGAATAGCGGGCGATTTCAATTGTTGTCGCAAGTATTGGGAGAATAAACTGTGCTTGACTTGATAAATGGTTTGGTCTGTCTGATACGCGACTTGTTTGAGTCGCACCCAAACCAACATTGCACAACCGATGTGATTGCGAACAATTCGTGCCAAGCGACATTGACACCCCTCCAGACCGGTCAACTGCTTGGCTTCCCGGTGAAACTGCTCAATCTTCCACCGCCGGTTACACGCTTGTTGTGCAACCGATGTGTCGTTTTGAGCTAAGTCGTTGGTAACAACATAATCCGTGCGCCCGTTACCGGACGCAACCCGGAAAAGTTTCACCTTGTGATGCTTGGCAAAGCCTCTGATTTTAATCCGTTTCCCGCGTCGGCGTTCACACTCGGTCCACTGCAAGCTATCTACACGCTGGTAAGGCGTTTGGGCATTGGAGTCGTCTACCTGACGATTCGACTTCAGCGGGCAATAGTAATGTTTGTCTAACTGTTCAATGGATAGCATCAAATCTTTGGCGGCATACCAGCTATCCATCAACACCGTTGAGAACAAAAGCCGCTTGTGATAGACCGAGTGGGATAACATCTCTTTAACATGATCTAATTTGCGCTTGCCATCTGTCTGTGGGTCGTAAATACGGTAGTCAATCACCCAGAAACGATCTAAGTCGGGATTGACATAGACACAAGTCACCACACCTATACCGTTAATGACACCTTTGGCGTTGCCGCTATACTGAACACGCGCTAGTGCTATGTTCCGAGCGTAGCGCTTATCCAAAACGGTGTCATCAAAGATGACATATCCCCCTTCTGTTTGCACAAGGTGGGGTTTGACATTTTCCCATACCAAGCGTGGGCGGATACGCTCACCGGCAAGATAACGGTTTATCATATCATGACTGAACTGTTGGCTATGGTCAGCCAAATGGGTTAAGGTATAGTTGATGGGGCTACTTAACAAATACTGACAGTAATCGAGTCGAGTCGGTTGGGGCATATTCACCTCCATGCCACTCATTCTACTGTGTTTCAACAATTATGTCTATCGATTTTGCGTAAGTCCTAGTATTGTCACTTTTTACCTCAAAGTTTCAATCGGAGGGGATAAATAAAAACGCCCCTAAATGCACGAACATGGGGCGTAGTAATATAAATCCTTCAATTTTTAAGTGTACACTCAGGACATCTGAGGCCGGTGCTGTATCCATGGCTGCGCCCGCTCAAATGCTCCCGACGCGGCAAGGACTGTCTCCTCATCCCCCTTCCTTCCCACGAGATGGAGACCGATGGGCAGACCGTCGGAGGAGAAACCGGCGGGAACGGTGGCAGCAGGGTGTCCAATCACATTAATCGGCAAGGTAAACGCGCCGTTCCAGTACTGATCCGGGAAGATTCTGTCAGGTGACCACTTGCCGGGATACTCGCCGTTGGGAAAGGCAGGGAAGCACGCTGTCGGCGAAAGCAGCAGGTCGTATTCTTCAAACAGGTCGGTCATACGTGCCTTCAAGAGATCCATCTGACCGAGTGCTCTAGCGTACTCGGCTGCAGTGACTTTCGCACCGTATTCAAGGAGGAATCTGGCAAACTCGGTCATCTGATCGCCATAGGTTTCCAGATACCTGCCTTGGCTAGTATACGAATCCGCCGCTATAATGGCACCGAAAGTATCGTAGGGTGGATCCATTGCTAGGTCTGACTCTTCAACGTAGCAACCGAATTTCTCAAACAACTGTGCTGCCGTTGAGGTTACGTCCAAAACATCGGGGTCCACGTCAGCGAAGCCGAAATCCGGGCTCCAAGCGATACGTAGTCCCGTGATCTCTCTATCTACTGCATCCATGAAATCGGGTGGTGTTTCCCGGAGGGAGGTGGGATCTCTGCGATCGTGCCCCGCAAGTGTCTGAAGGAGTAACGCAGAATCCCGCACGGTGCGGCTAAGGGGACCGTTCTGGGAGAACATGTAGGGCATCGCCGGGCCCTGCAAGCCAGTGTAGCCGGAGACCCTACCTTGCGTGGGTTTGATACCGTAAACGCCGCATAAGTTCGCGGGTATGCGGATGGACCCGCCACCATCGCTGCCGGTAGCAAAGGGGCACAAGTACGCTGCTACCGCTGCCGCTGCACCACCGCTAGACCCGCCCGGCGTGCGATCGGTATTCCAAGGGTTACATCCGGGGATGCCTAGACTGTTCTCGCAAGTACCAACCATGCCGAACTCTGGAACATTGGTTTTACCCAAGATAATGCCTCCAGCCGCACGCACCCGTTCCACCACGGCTGAATCCCGCTCCGGTATCCGATCTTTGTATACCACGGAGCCTGAGGTCGTCCGTATCCCCTTGGTCATTTGGGTGTCCTTAATCGGTATGGGCAGCCCGTGCAGCGCTCCCAGCTCGTCACCGCGGATAACTGCCGCTTCAGCATCCTTGGCAGTCTCCATCGCCTCGTCGTGGGTCAAGAGCAGGAATGCGTTTAGCTGTGAGTCCAGCCTATCAATGCGGCCAAAGTACAGTTCGGTCAGCTCCACCGGAGAAATCTGTTTTGTTGAGATCAACTCCAAAAGATCAGTTGCTGAAGCAAAAGCCAATCCGTCGTCCACCATAGTATCTCCTCTTTCCACGTATGGTAAGTATACAGAAGCTCTTAATCCCTATAAACTTTAGAAGCAAGAATATCAAAATAGTTATGCGGGTTGCTTACTGGATGAGACGATTCTGAAAGGGCACCTCCGGCCCTGGCATGATGTAGTGTTTCCCATTCGTGGCTGCAGGGGCACGTCTCTGGAATTCATCGGAAACGCTATGAGCATCGGCTGAAGAACGTACAGAACCCATTTGCCCAACTCCCCCGATAGCACAGACTTGTGCGTCGGCGCGGCGGCAGATTTCGACTGCTTTCACAGATGTATGCTTTGTCCCTGGCCCACTGGTAGAGGGTTCATCAGTAACGATAAAAAGCACCAGCTTCCGATTGTCAGGCGTTTGGATTTTGGGGACGCCTTCCATAACTGCGTCTAGCAGGTGTTCATCGCCACGTCTAGGTCTCTGAAATAGTTTCTTGACCTGCCCCGCATTTAACGGCGGTTTCGTTATGACAATAGAGCTTTCGCCCCCGCCTAACCTTGCCCAGAACCGGATGAGTCCAAATCGATAATCTAGCCCCTCAATATCCAAAATGTTGACTAATGTATCCAACCCTGTGCAGATCTCGTCCACCTTATCGTCCATGCTCAAACTGGAGTCATAAACAAACACTATATCGACCGGTTGTTTCACTGTCTCAACGATATGTTGAGCAATCCGCCTAAAAATCCCATCAACCTTGAGTATGGACTTGTCTATCAGAGGTGCATGGTCAACCTTACGTTGATATTTGTCAATTGGGTACCATTTGCCACCAGTGTAGTCAGTTAATTGTAACTGTACCTCTTCGCTGATGCCGATAATGTTGATTCGAGTCTTGTCTCGCTTACACCAATCTAGGATCTTCCCGATAACCTGATTTTGTTCGTCTCCTCCGCCCCAAGACGTTTTCAGTTTTGAATTTGTCACAACAACGACGTGCTTTTCGGCATCCGGCCGGAATTGTAAAGCTTCGAGCCCTTCCACAATCGCGTCCAGCCCGTGTCCTGCGACACGACCCTTAAATTTCGGTGGTGGTACATTGCGAAAGTTGTCTTCCACCTCAATGAGCCCACTCTGTAACGGTTTGACTGTGATTCGTGATGCCTTACCGGCATTTTGAAACCAAACGAGCCCAAACTGATAATCAATCATCGACTCTTCAAAAGCACTTGCTATATCAACGATCCGTGCCTCAACAGTTGTGCCCGGACCCTTCATCGCCAAACTTCCATCAATAACAAGTACCAGATCGACCATCTGATTCGCGCTCTGACGACTTGCCCGCTGCGCAATTTCGACGAGGCTCTTCCCGATATCAACTGTTATCTCTTCCTTTTTCTTTAAGTCCTCTGGACTGATCATCAATCCTCTTTTTCGACGGGGAGGTCGCACCTCCGCACTTGCAATTATCTCTACGCCATCAAGGCAGATCCAAGCTACCAGTATCATCAACGCAATCCGCCACTTCCAAATCTGATGTTTAGGTAATTTCATTGATTCTCTCCATGTCAGTGTGATAAAGCGTGAAACGACAACCTCGAAGATGAACCCGTCCGGTATTTTGGGTGTCTGCGACCTGTTCGCTAATTTTTTCACAGAACGAAACCCGGAAATAGGGCTTGTTTTGTCCTGCTAATATGCTATAATTTACTCTTCACTCAATCTCTGATAGGAGTGTCTGAACACACAATGAATTACAGAGACTTCCTTAACAACGCCTCCAAAGTATATTGTCAAGGGATCGCACGCCGGATGGGATTAACTGATCGACTGCCAGCATCAAAGCTGCACCAGCAAATTGTTGAGATATTTCTTAATCCAGTATCCTTGAAAAATGCAGTGGCACGCCTCAACTCTTACGAGCGTTTAGTCCTGAGAATTCTTACCTTTTCCTGCGGTGATACGGGGGTTCCATTTCATCTATTCAATCGAAAGATCAATCAAATGAGCCGTGGCTGGCCTAGCAGAGGTAGCGAAATTCTGCACACGCTTGCCAAATCGGGATTGATTTTTTCGTTTGCAAGGGGCAGTATACAATATCACTACATCGTCCCAGCTGACCTTCGTTCGCTGCTGCAGGAAATTTTCGCGACGGATATAAATAAAGCCATCAAGTCCCCCAAACAACCGCCCAAAAATTTTCGCGACGACGGTTTCGCACTGGTCCGTGATGTTTTCTCCTTCCTCTGCTTTGCTTCCCAATATGGAATACAGCAGACACAACAAGGCAGCATCTACAAGCGCATACAGAAAGGGCTTCTCAGACGTTTTGAAGCACCGGACGATACACCAAAGGTCTATGACAACATCAACCCAATAGTAGGAGATCCGGATCGCTTAGCCTTTATCTTTCATTTTTGCCGGCACCAAAAACTCATTCGTCAAAAAGATTCCAACCTACTATGTAGTGAAGCCGGGCGGGAATGGATTCAAAAAACCGATTCGGAAAAGCTCGTGGACATATATCGTCACTGGCTAAGACACAACATGTTGAAAGAACCACCAGTGTCAATCGCGCTATCCATTGTACGCACTCTCCCACTGGAACGGTGGATACTGCTTTCCTCGATTCAAGAACAGGTCTCCAAATTCTCAGTGAGCACCACTTGGATGCAGACGCTCTACTCCCAGCTTGAACGTTCTTTTGTTAGTCACCTGACCTATATGGGAGGAGTTGCATTTGCCCATCTGGGAGACGATGTTGCGGTTCGGGTGACAGATCTCGGACAACACCTTTTCTATGGTGAACCGATTAAGAGTTACAAGTTCGAGTCATCCTTCATTATTCAACCCAATCATGAAGTGCTTGCATCAAGCTATCTAGCCCCCGAACTCCGTTGGAAACTCAATCATATTGCGGAACTCCGTCAAGCGGATCAGATGTCTACCTACAAATTCTCCGCGGAATCAATCTACAAAGGCTTGGGCTCGGGGTTTTCCCTTGATGAAATCTTGGCGTTTTTGAAAACCCATTCCAGAACCGGCATCCCACAGAATGTTGAGATCTCAATCAAAGATTGGGCGGAACGATATGGTCAAATCTACTTGATGGACGTGATGCTGCTACGTTGCAAAAACGAACGTATCGCTCAAGAAATCAAAGCCTCCACACAGATTGGAAGATATATTCTCGGCAAGATTTCCCCGATCGATTTCGTGGTATCGCGTCAGCAATCTAAGGAGCTCCTCGCCCTACTTAAAAAACAGAACTATATGCCATTGCCAGAAGTCGTTACCTTTAAGGAAAGATAGGACTACCTTACACACGCAAAAAGAGAAGGAAGCACATTGTGCCTAACAACAGCATTATCGGCAACGCTAAAAGGTTAATGTCCGGCAACATCATGGTCTTTTCCATCACCGGGCTGCTGGGTAACTTCGCCCGTGCAATGGTTTTTCCTTACGCATCGCTATATGTCCTTGCCCTCGGTGGGGATGCCAAAATCATAGGTTGGGTGAACTTTCTCAGACCACTGGCCGGGTTGATTGTGTTCCCCATCGCCGGCTATCTCACCGATCGCGCCAACCGGGTCAAACTCATTGTGCTGAGTAGCTACCTCTCTGTCGCCTTTGTCCTAATATACGTCCTTGCATTCAGATGGCAAGTAGTTGCTATTGCTTCACTTATGAGTGGTTTGGTGGTTTTGGGGTTTCCACCCCGGTCCGCACTGATCGCCGACTCGCTGTCACCAGAGGACCGTGGTCGAGGCATTGCGACGATGAACACCATTTCGAGTGGCCTTTCCATTTTCGCGCCTTACATTGCTGGTATCGTTGTAGAGTTCTCTGGCCCAAATACCGGTGTCCGGACGCTGTATGGAGCGATGCTGGTGTTATATCTAGCGTCCACCATTATATATGTCCGCTTCCTCAAGGAATCTATACCGAAACTTCATACTCGCCTGACAGCTTCTGCCCTCCCAAGATTGATTACCGAAGTGTATGGCGGAATTCCCACACTGTTGCGAGGGTTACCCCTCTCTCTGAAAGCACTAGCGGGCGTCATCATCCTCGGCTTTATGGCCAATGGAGTAGCGAGTCCCTTCTGGGTGGTCTACGCTATAGAAGAAATTGGACTATCTTCATCGCGGTGGGGGCTGATCTTGCTCTGTGAGGCAGCGTTGCGACTCTTGATACTTATCCCAGCAGGCGTTGTCGTTGATCGTTGGGGCAGGACGACCTCACTGTTGGTAGCCTTGCTCCTTTCGACCGTGGCAATGCCGCTTTTCATTCTTGCGAAAGGTTTCACCGCTGTTTTTTTGATACGGTCAGTGATTGCAGTGGCATCTGCCATTGCTCTCCCTGCGTGCAGTGCACTGATGGCAGACGCCGCACCACGAGAGATTCGGGGACGGGTGATGGCGGCGTTGGGACAAGGCGGAGTCATGATTGGTGCCGCAGGAGGTGGAACTGGTGGACCTGGTACCGGCTTTCTCATCACCCTGCCGTTGATGCTCGCATCTCTTGCGGGCGGTTACCTCTACGCCCAAGACCCCACCTATCCCTGGCTCTTTGTCCTTATCACCTCAACGCTCGCGACCATCTTGACCGCACTTTTCATCCGTGACCCGAAACAGGCCGAGATATAAGCAGAAATATTCGCAACAGATTCTCAACTGACCTTTGTGATGATCGTACCCAATGCGAAACTAGGGCACATCAGTCCCCATGATTAGCCAACCGATTCAGCTTCTGGAACGCCTTCCATCATGCTTTGAATTCGCGCCCGATCGCTCTTCACAAACGCCGCATTGGGTTTCAGCGCGTAGGGTGACCAACGCCGCAAAGAAGCCATGTGCGCCTCAGTTGTCGGCTTAGCGGCAAATTTCAGTGCGACATAGCGACGACCCGCCCAACCGCCAAACATCCCGTGCCACAGGCAGTGATTGAAGAACACAACATCGCCCGGCTGGGCTTCGACGGGAAAGCACGGCAAGTCGGAGCCGGAAACCCCGAAGGTCGTTGGGCTCGAATTCGGTTTCTGGCCGATTAGCGGTTCAAGATCCATGTGGAGCGGCAGCCGATGTGAACCGGGAATAATCCGTAAGCAGCCCCGTTCTTTTGTCACCGGGTCGAGATAGATCATCACCTTGATGCGTAAATAATCAACCTCCGCCACACCTTGTCGATCTGCATGCCATCGGTGCTCGCTGTGAGCGGTAAGGTTGCCCTCGGAACCGGACCAGATAAACTCACCCGGCATCAACTGTTCAATGATCTTATAGATGCGATCGTTTTCGACAAGTTGTGTAAAAAAGGAACTGTGCTCAACAATAGTTGTCGTACTCTGTTCCTCTCCGGTGAAGGGTTTGCCACTACGCTCTTCGGTCAGCACTTTGTCGAACTCATGAGTAATCTCGCCCATCTCCTCCGGCGAAAAATGCTGCCGCATAAAGAGAAAACCGAAGGTGTCAAAATACGATTCCTGTTCCACTGTTAGCATTACACGCCTCCTTAGTTTCGGTTACTAGCTCGTGTTAGGAATTATAGTAACTCAATAGGTCCGTCGTTTAACTGAGTCAAGCTACCAATCGATCACCGACCCATCATCTGGATCATAGGTCTGACCGTTCTGCCAATCGTGGTCAATCTTATCCTCCATCGCATCCTCATCGAGCTCAATTCCCAAGCCCGGACCTGTCGGTAACTCCACGAAGCCGTCCTTGAAAACAAACGGGTTCTTGAGGTAACCTTCGCCTAACGTTGTATGCTCTTGCGCGAGGAAGTTGGGAATTGACGCATCTAGCTGAATGCACGCCGCAAGCGAAATTGGTCCCAGTGGATTGTGAGGTGCAATGCCTGCGTAGTATGCCTCCGCCATGCCCGCAATGGTTCGGACTTCACTGATTCCGCCCGCATGACACAAGTCAGGTTGCAGAATAGAAGCAGCGCCTTTCTCCAATATTTCACGGAAACCCCACTTCGTGAAAACCCGTTCCCCGGTAGCAATCGGCAGATGTGTACCACGCGCAATCTCCGCCATCACATCCACATTCTGGCACTGACACGGCTCTTCGACAAACATCGGTTGATAAGGCTCGAGCGCACGAATCAGTAGTTTCGCCGTCTGCGGACTGATTGCGCCGTGGAAGTCGATGCCAATATCCACATCAGGTCCAGCAGCTTCGCGCAATGCAGCAAATCGTTCAGCCGCCCTGTCTACGAATCCCTTCGATTCGATCAGTCGGGCGGGTCTCCCACCGGAGACACCCGTCTTAAACGCTGTGAACCCCTTATCAACCCACTCTTTGATAGTCTCCGGATCGCCACCACCTTTATACAGACGGATGCGATCGCGCGTCGGGCCGCCCAACAATTGGTAGACAGGAACGCCAAGCGATTTCCCAGCAAGATCCCAGAGGGCTTGATCCACGCCACTTAAGGCACTTGTCATGATAGGACCGCCACGATAGAAGGCATGGCGATACATTGCCTGCCAGTGATGAACAACCCGCCGTGGATCTTTCCCAATCAGGTAGGGTGTGAGCTCACCAACAGCCTGTGCACAGGTCTTGGCGCGTCCTTCGAGGATCGGTTCCCCAAGTCCTACCAAACCCTCATCAGTGTGAATTTTCAAAAAGAGCCAACGAGGCTTAACTAAAAATGTCTCGACCTTTGTGATTTTCATCAAATATTTCTCCTCTAAAACGTCTGGCGTGAATCAAATCTGTGACAATACCGATGTTTCAAAAAACTCATACCACGCACTATGTTGAACCTACGATTTAATAAATAAATCCTCAAAATTTTGTGTCGTCATTTCACCAATTTCTTCCAACGAAACGCCGCGCAGTTCGGCAATTTTCTCCGCCGTCGCACGAACATACGCAGGCTCGTTGCGCTTTCCGCGTCGAAATTGTGGTGCTAACCACGGACAATCTGTTTCTACCAACAAGGCATCCGCAGGGACTTTCCGTGCGACTTCCTGCAAAGCGTCTGATTTGCGGTAGGTCACCGGACCACCGATGCCGATATGAAATCCGAGTGCGAGGCTCTGGTGCATGATTTCAGCATCACCTGAGAAGCAGTGCATCACACCGCGCACCCTGCCGCGCCGCGCACCCAAAATTGGAAGGATGTCGTGGTAGGCTTCACGGTTATGGATAACAATAGGGAGATTTAACTCCTCTGCCAGATCCAGTTGACGTTCAAACGCCACCTTCTGAATCGGACGGGGTGAGAGGTCCCGGTAATAATCGAGACCCATCTCGCCAAGTGCCACCACCTTCGGATGGGAGGCAAGATCACGAAAGATACATACAGTTTCGTCATCCAAATCTTTCGCGTCGTGTGGATGCATACCAACGGTCGCGTAGATCCGATCATGTTGTTCCGCGAGCACAATCGCTCCACGGCTGGTCTCCAGATCGAATCCGATGACCAAAATCGCGTGCACCCCGGCTATTTGAGCCCGCTCTAAAACGGCCTCCTGATCTGCATCAAATCGATCCAGCTGAATGTGAGCATGCGAATCTATGAGCATGACAAACTGTCCAATCTTCTCATCTTAATCTGGAAACAAAATTCAGGAATCAAGGGCTTGCTTCATTCCCCACGCTTACCTTCGGCAAATTGGGTTGTCAGAGCTTGCAAAATCGTATTCACGTGCTGACGACTTTCCCGATCGTTGAACGTTTGTGCCGCCTCTGCTGCGTGATAGCGATTCCCCCCATAATAGCGGTAAAAAAGAAAAAAGAACGAAAGCAGCGCATCGTCGTAGTCCCGTTCAATTGCAGCGTCGAGGGTAACGTAACCGAGAAGTCCGTTGAGAACTAGGGCATTCAACCCGCTTTTCCAATCTCCAGCGTAAGTCTGTCCCAATCCTGGCAGAAAGGTGGAAAGCAGCCTTGCCGCCTTTTCCGATTTCCGTGGCAGATCGAGTGCCTCCGAAAAGAGTGCGTCGATCTCGGCAGCAGCCCCTGCTGCACCGGGGGTAGCATCGAAATATGCCTGAAACACCGATCGCGCCTGTTCCCACTTGAACTGATACAGATAGGCAACCCCCCGCAAAAAACGAGCGCGTTGACGTAATTGTGCCGATTGACTCTGGATATCAATCTTGATGAGTTCAAGCAGAGCGAGGTCATAGGCACCACTGGCAATCAACGTCACAGCAAGTTCAGCCCGCATTTCTGCCTGCAATTCGGTCTCTGTCGTCCGCTGGACAGCCGCGGTCATCGCTTCAACCGCTTCCGCCCACCATTTCTGAGCGCGGTATGCCAAGCCAACTTTGAACTGCACCTCACTCGACCATGGATGTCCAGCATTGAAGAATAGAAACCGCTTATATTCCGTAATCGCCGTGTCATAGTCTCCCAACGCAAAGAGGTGCTCACCAAGGTCAAGCGCAGGATCGGAGGCAGAAACAGTGACAGCGGTGATAAACAGAAGTATAACTGCTAGCACGGTGAATTGGGTCATCAACTAATTTCCTATGCTCCTTATAACACCATGTTATCAAATCGTGACACGATTTTCAAGAAATAAAAAAAGAGGCGAGCATTTTCAGCTTCGCCCCATCTTAAAGGAAAAGATATCTTACTTAGTCGCCTTCAGCGAGAACAGTTGTGGGACTGAGTCGTTGTGCGATGTGAGCCGCCACCAGCCATCCTTGTCTTTTTCCATGCACGAAAAAGCTTTATAGCCACTACACGCAAACTCGTGGAAGAGCTGAATTCGCAATCCAGCACCCAAGATGGCATTCAGTATCTCACCGACGCTGTGCTGCCACTCGTAACATCCTGCTTCTATGATGTCCGAACCTGCGTAGGTGTGTTGACCACCCTCGTAGAACTCGCCGTCGGATTTTTTGAAGTATGGGTATTGTACTCGTAGCTCTTGAACCCCAGCTTGATTCTCTTCAGACTCAAATACATGCGAGAATGGGTGACCATCTAAAATGTAGAAAATGCCGTTGGGTTTAAGAAGCCTAGCAACAATATTCGCCCACTCAGACAAATCGGGCAACCAGCACAGCACGCCCATAGCTGTGTATACAATATCGAATTCTTCATTCAACACATCGGACAAATCGTAGAGGTTGGAACAGATAAATCTGGTATCCAATCGCAGCTCATCGTTCAATGCCTTCGCTAAGTCAATTGCGGCATCTGAGATGTCAACCCCTGTCGCCTGTGCACCCAAGCGCGCCCACGACATAGTGTCCATACCAAAGTGGCACTGAAGATGCAGCAGGGACTTGCCTTCAACACAACCTACTTCAGCTCTTTCTATGTCGCTCAGCGTTATCCGACCATTGCGAAACCCCGCCACATCGTAGAATTGAGAGGCTGCATGAACAGGAGTACGCTCATTCCAGTTCCTTCGATTGGCTGCTATGCGATAATCCATAGTGTACACCTCTGGTTCCACAACGATCGATTGCTTGGATTTGCTGATGTGGAATCAATACCCGCGCGAAACCGCGGCTAAATTGACATCTCTAATAAGCTGTGCTAAAATTAGGCTCTCGATTGGAAATTATAACTTATTAAAGGTAGGAGTTCAAGGAGGGAAAACAGTAGATGCGGAAACGGAGCAAGCGTCAGATTCTCATAGACGGGCTGCGCTTAAAGTGCCCAAGGTGTGGTGAAGGTCAAATGTTTTCAGGTATGTTCAAAATGCGTTCGGAGTGTGGGAATTGCCACTTCAGGTTTGAACGCGAGGCGGGATATTTTGTTGGGGCAATGTATATCAACTACGGCATGACCGTTCTCATTGCATTTGCAGGATATTTTGCGTTGGACTATTTCACGCCTATCTCTTTTCTTCAGAACTTCATTCTGTGGATAGTTTTCAGTGCCCTTTTCCCCGTCGTCTTCTTTCGTTACTCTCGCAGTCTGTGGTTGAGCCTCGACTACATCCTCAATCCTTCTGAACCACCAGATTCGCGCCGGGAAGGGGCGAATCCGCCTTCCTCTTAGGCTATACACCCACAAAATCCTGGAAGCGTTCGCATCGGGTCGGGTGACGTAGGCGATTCAAGGCTCTCGCCTCAAGCTGTCGAATCCGCTCCCGAGAAAGATTCAGCAGTGTACCAATCTCCTGTAAGCTATGTTCTTCGCCATCTTCTAGTCCATATCTTAGGGAAACAATCCGCTGTTCTCGTGGTGGTAACGTAGTTAGGGCTATTTTCACCTCGTCCGTCAAACCTTGTCGCGTCATTTCCGTCAGCGGATTCGGGGTCTTTTCACACGCAACAAAATCCTCAATTCCACCTTGACCTGAACGAGTATAACTCTCAAGGGATACCGTATTAGCAGTTATTTGGTCTAATAGTAAGAGTCGGTTTACAGTAAGTCCCGATGCCTCGGCAATCTCTTCTCGACTCGGCTCACGGTTCGCCTGTTGATGCAGATCGGCTTCGACTCGATTTACTTTCCGAATCTCATTGAGAATATAGGCTGGCAGACGAATCGTCCGTCCATGATTGGCGATGCTATAGCCAACTGCCTGCTGCATCCACCACGAAGCATACGCCCCAAATTTGACACCTCGCTGCCAATCAAAGTGATCTACGGCCTGGAGGAGTCCAAGGCTCGCCTCCTGAACCAAATCGAGTAAATCAAGTCCTCGTTCGCGATATTTTTTCGCGATGCAAACCGCTAGTCTTAAATTCGCCTCAACAATGCGATTCTTAGCAGTGTGGATTTCTGTATTGCATAATTTTATGTGTCGCACCAGGTCTAAAAGGTACTTTTCTGTAGGACGTGGGACGGATTCTGCTATAATTCTCCGATTCAGGATAGCAGTAGAGGGCGGAGTGTCCAAAGAGATGTCGGGCAGGTAGGTTGCCAACTCCTGATAGAGTTCATCAATTTGCACCTGACGCTTTTCGATTTTGATGAACAGATTTGTTTCTTCTTCTTGAGTTAAGCGTGAGATTTTTCCAATCTGGTGAAGGTAAGTCCTTAATAAACCGTCCTCCCGATCTGAATAGATAGTTTCCAAGGCCTTGGTGCTATCATTGGCTGCGTCAATCAGATATTCTTCAGGCGACTCGTGTATCTGTGCATCGGTGGGCACAGAACGCAGCTTCGGGATTGTTGAATCTTCAATGGGTGTTTCAGTAGTATCTTTCAGCCGTGTAACCTCACTTATCTGTCGAGCCATTCTTTCCCCCAACACTCAAATTTTTGATTGCCTTCCCTTATCTGAGGCAATATATGTGCCATACTGCGAAAAGTTGGAAATTAGGGTGAAACGGGAAAGGGACACCAGAAATAACGCAATTAGGAAAGCGGAAGGAGGGAAGATTGACGGTTATCAATTAAAAAATGTCATTTTTTTTAATAATCGCATTCAATCGGCAATTCCAAGACGGTTTAAGCATCACGCAAACGTCATCTGAATGTGACGGTGTCACACGAACGTGACACAAATAACGCTACAGGTTGCTCGGATCTTCGCGCTCCAAACCCAGTTCGTTAATCTTACGGTGCAACGATTGGCGACGAATGCCAATCTGTTCCGCCGTTGCTTGAATGTTCCAGCGGTTTTGCTTGAGTTTATGCGTCAGGAAAATTCGCTCAAATCCGTGCGAAGCTTCCTTAATCGTTGCAGCGTCAAGTAAACTGCGAAAATCTGCTGCCTGCAAATCAACGTTGGCGTCCCCTCCGGTCATCCCTTGATTAAAGAGTTCGGGGACAGATTTCGCACCCCTATCAAAGATCTCCGGCACCAAATCGCGTGTGGATATCTGCTGCCCTGCACAGGTGAGGGTTGCATATTCGATTGCTTTTTCCAGCTCCCGCACATTCCCTGGCCAATGATACTGCTCAAATGCTGAAAGCACCGCCTCGTCAAAACCAACGGGCCCTTTCTGTTCGAGCGCATAGGAATATTTGCGAAGAAAATGCCAAGCCAGCAACTCGATATCTCCTTCACGTTCACGCAATGGTGGTAAAGCGATTATCGGTTTCAAACGATAATAGAGATCGCTGCGAAACGTTCCTGCAGCCACAGCCGCCTCAAGATCACGATTGGTTGCAGCAATAATCCGAACGTCGACCCGTTGCACCCTTACCCCAACGCCCTGAATCTCTTTATAATCCAGTACACGCAGCAATTTCGGCTGCATCTCCAGACTCAAATCACCAATCTCATCAAGGAAAATGGTCCCACCGTGTGCCTGTTGAAATTTGCCCAGACGTTGGTCAACCGATGTCGCTACCCGTCTACCGATTCCAAATAGCTCCGCCTCAATTAACTCCGTTGGAATTGCGCTGCAATTAACGACCTCAAAGGGACCCTTGCAACGCGGACTATGCTTATGGATAGCACGTGCAACAAAATCTTTTCCGGTGCCGCTTTCGCCATAGAGTAAGACATCCGTCTCTGATCGCGCGACTCGTCCGACCGTTGTCATCACCTCAATCATGGTAGGACTCTTGCCGATAATTTCATAGTCGTCCGCAGAACCTACATTGGCATCTTGAGCAGGCAGCTCCTGGTTGCGCTGGCTCAACACCTCTTTGACTACTTCGATCAGACGGATGTAGTTTATCGGCTTGCTGATATAGTCATAAATCCCTAATCCACTGGCTTCAAGCGCGGTTTCCGAAGAACTGTTAGCAGTGATTACTACGGCTTGTGGTATTGGGTGTTGCTGCTTGCTCCGCTTAAGGACTTTTAGCCCTGCTTCTCTATCTAAAATTCCCCGTGCATCCGGCATCCAGAGATCAACTAGAATCAAATCATAGGGCGGATTTTCGTCTAATCGTGCGATTGCCGCATCCCGATCATAGGCAAAATCGACAGAGACATCAATCGACGCCTCCATCTTGAGTTGTTTATCAATGTATTTACAGGTCGCCTGTTCGTCGTCTGCGATTAAAATTCGTGCCTGTTTCATGGTTCGTGCCCGTTAATGTGTAATTGCCTAAAATCAATCACCGCTCGCAGTAGATTGCCAAATCCACTGCGCACGTGCGAGTACGGCTTTGATAACTAGTAGCCTAGGTTAAAATATATTGCTTGAGAAAACAATAGAGACCAGCTAAAGCCTAACGAAAAACGTCGTTCCAACGCCAATCTCGCTCTCGACCCGTACTGTTCCGTTATGCCCCTCGACGATGTTTTTTACATTGACTAGACCAAGTCCCAACCCACGAGGTTTAGTCGTATAAAAAGGTTCAAAAATTCGATAGAGTTCGTCCGCAGGGATCCCCGTTCCCATGTCCTTCACAATGACAGTGACTCCGTTCTGCTGAGATGTTTCCACCTCTACGACGATTTCTAACGTCCCTCCCGACGGCATCGCTTGACAAGCATTTTTGATTAGATTCGTAAAGACAATCCGCATTTTATCAGCATCAAGAAGAAGGGGCGGAATTTCCGGCGGGAGGCTCAACCGAACGTTAATTTCATTCTCATCAATCACCGGTTGTACCATTTCCACCGCAGATTTCAGAATGGGTTCAAGTGCTTGCTGTTGGAAATTCATGTGGGAATCTTGGAAAAAACTGAATTCATCTTCGATCATTTCATCCAGCTTCGTCACCCAACCGATGATTTGGCCCATTTCACTAACAATCTCTTCGGGTTGTTCTCGCAGCTTGAGAGGGTCCTGCTTTTGGAAATTCACCCGGATCATTTCTGCGGGCGCACGAATCAAGTTCAGGGCATTTCGTAACTCATGGCGCACCCGCGCGGACATCACACCAAACACTGCCTCCTTCTCCGATCTGACTAGCTGATCTTGTGTGGTTTGCAACTGCTGAAGCAAGTGCCGCAGCCGAAGGTGCGCTAGGAGTAAGCTACCGATCACACCGCTGAGAAGTAATGCTAGCGTCGATCCAGTGACCTCAATCCAAAGGTCGAAGAGAACGAACATCCCACAGACGAAAAGAAGGTGACATAGTATCAATCCGCTGCCGAAGAGTAGCATAGATCGGTAGCTATGTCCGGTCCGGTAGATTAACATTGTTATAGCGGCGGAAAGGATTGCGAGGCAGGCAATATAGAGGAGATTTCCGCCTCGACTCAGCTGCCAAACAAAATCTCGATTCAACAAATTGTTGAGCAGATTCGCACGCAAAGTCAGCGCCGATAGTTCGCCCAAGGGGGTCGCTCTCTTGTTGACCCCTGCCGTCGTGATCCCAATCAATACGCCCTTATCGTTAAATTTTTGCAGAAAATGGTAAGTCTCGCTTTCTGACATTAACAGCGCATCAACAAAGGAAGTAGGTTGAAACAACGCCTCATTCCCTGCAAATCGAATGAATAGCTGCCCCTGTGAGTCAATAGGAATGCGGACAGTCCCTTCCGCCGGCGTGTTGAATTCGAGAAATTTACCACTCCAAAATCCTTCCTGCAGCTGTATTGACGCCGGCGAAATACCATAAATTTGGCACAGGATTAACATGGCAAAGGAATAGCGGTCGGTATTTGTGTCACGGTCTTTCACCACAAGCTGGGCGGAGCGCGAAATACCGTCGGAATCGCTCAACGGAAAATAGCTGAAGCCCCAGCCCTGCGCTTGTCTCAAGCTGTCAGGCAAGGTATGCCAATCCGTAACTTCTGGCAGGGAATGACGATCTACAGTTTCTACCTTAGAATAGGGGCGGAGAACAAACAGCTTTTCGCCGGGGAGCTCATCCTCCAACTCACGATTGAACCATACAACTAAGCCAATTGCCTTCGGGTCTATCTGTTGGAGAGAATGTATCAGAGAAGTGTAAACGTAAGAGTCCCATGGCAGTAGTCCGAGCTTTTCCTCACCCTCGCTTTTGGCATCAATCGTAATCAGTGCCATCTGAGAGGATATTTGCGGAGAAGGAGGTGCTGTCCAATGTAGTCGGGCATCTAGTGATTGCAATTCAATAAACTCAAAGGCACCCAGATCGCGCAGAAACCCAACTACTACAAATGGCAGCAGACTCACAGTAACAATCAGGAGATATACTTTCTGAGGTTGCACTTGTCTTGAGAGCATAAGGTTTCGCAAAGCGTAAAATGCGTAATCTCATCATTTGCCCATGGACTCATTTCCTCGATTTTCTGCTCACTGTTTGCTTCCGTGATACCACGCTGTCGTGAAGTTCTGCTGATATGATTGGATCTGCACAGAAATCCAGACAGTAGCTGTCCCTCGCTTCTTATGAACTAACTGCTGATTTGCGGCAATCTGTTTGGCATAATCGAAGGAAATATCACTATCGAAAATAACGAACAACTTCCCATTTTCATTTACGTCAAGATCGACATTGAGGCCGGCATAATAAAGCAGTTGGGCATACAACAAAGGACGAAGTGACGGTTCTGACTCAATTGTGTTGAGTATATCGTAGAGTTTTCGAGCTAAGTCGAAATTAGGCGCGGGATATGCAGAATCCTCCCCAATGTCTCGGGCAGGGGTGACGAGGAAAGAAGAGACCAAAGATGCAATCTCGTCAGGAAGCAGATTGATTTTGTGGCGCAGGTTTTCCAGCTCACTCTCGCTTATCCTGATTGCGGGTGTCTTTTCAGAAATCGAAGCGCGATTCCGAGTTTTCGGCCTAGTACCAACGGGTAGCGCATCGATTGCAGGACGCTCATCAAAATCTTCATTAATTCGCCGTCCTATTTTGGCATCTCTGCGCTGAAGCCCTTCATCAATTAAAGTGCGAACAACCGCTTCACGTCCGCCGGAGAGAGTTGGCAGGTGAGTGTCATCAGCCATTTTTAATCGCATTAGCGAAAAAGGAGGCATCCGCACCAAATCGCTTGCAGTCAACACCATACCTTTTTCCAGAAAACGCCATTCTTGCTCACCAGTTTTTAGAATTTCGATCTTACCAAACGTAAATGTTGCCGTTGACTCTTCCAATTCGGCATACGAGGCGTACGCCAAGACCATGGAGAGCAAACAGATCGTAGAGATTAGGGTTTTGTTGTGTGCTATCATTGATTTTCCTCCTAGTGTGACCTATTGCAGGTTGTGTATTATGTTATACCGATTTTTTGCTATAATAACCCAAGTTGCTATGTGAGATTTAAATATTCTCTTGACTTCTTCTTACCATTCATCGCTCTATTGCTGAATCGGAGAGCGCGTTAAAAAATTCACGTATCCATGGGGTAGCAAGGTCCGCATCGATTCGGTTCTGGATGCGGTCTTTCGGGATAGAAAACCGGGCAGGCTGCCCCGGAAGGGAACTCTCACCATATTCTTCCCATGCGTCCTCAACAGTTTCAGCCCGGATATTTACCGCTTGGAGCGACTCAGCCCCCCACTGCCATGCAGCCGCAAAACCTTGGTCGATAAGGGTTGTCTCAATCGGAATCCAAGCCTGTCCGTTGACTGTCTTATAGTAATCGTTGGGTAAGCCCATTTCTTGCGCTTGTTCAACGGAAATATTGCCCAGATCGAACGCCATTAACACATGACTTGTTAGTTGAATGAGTGCCGTTTTGATACCGACCGATTCAAGCAGAGAGCAGTAGAGAACCGTGCTATCATCGCAGTCGCCAAAAGTGGATTTACCGTCGTCCCCTGAGTGCGGTCCCATGAGGCTCTCTAACATTTCATGGGGATACTTAATCTCATCAATTGTCCCACTTTCCCGCGGTATATTTGGATCCGGCGCATACGAGACGCCGTGCAGAACATTAAACAACAACATGGCGACATACAAGTTCTCTGGCATATCCGCACTATCAATCTCCGTCTGAAATGCGGTACGCACCTGATTGATGAACACACCAATCGCCGAATCCTTCGCCGAACCTTCCGAAGAAATGAAACAAGCAAGTTTAGCAACATCATCCAACTGAATTGAATGGTTATCGTGTAACAAAAATGTTACAGGAAAAGTTCGGTAGGCGGAACCCCCGCTCTCAATCACTCGAATTTGTGCTTCAACAGGTCGGCTTTGAGACAATTCCAACGCCTTCTGCGATAGGACGAGCCGCTGTATTGGCACGGATTTCCGCGTCAACGGCGGCACATCAATATCACTAGAAGCAACTTCTGTGCCTTTTTTGCTGACAAACTCAGGAATAAAGAGCTTAATATGAACGGTTATCGGTTTGTTGCTCTCGTTTTTGAGCCAAATTCTTCCGATTGGATTCGCTCGTTCAAGTGGATAGTAATATTCTCGATCTGCTTCAGTAAATACCGGCGGCGTGGCAGCATCCGGTAAAACTTCCGTCTTGACTTCTCGATTCAGTCTGGCATAGTAGCGATAAAGAACAGGATAGAGATCTCTTATGCGAACCTCTTCAATAAGCACCGGCAACTTCCGAAAATCGAAGTTGAGCGAAAGCCCGGCATAGGCAGTTGAAGGCAAGGTCGGCGGAATAAGATAGGCAACGTTAAAATCCATCCATTTATACCTTACACTTCCACCCAGCGAATAGGTCGGCGGTTCGGACGTATACAAATCTTTCTGCAACCCCGCACGGATGGCAAAATTTCGATTCGGCAAAAATTCTGTGCCGAGCTGCAACCGGTCTGTCAGGTCTGCCGAGATCAGCCAATCCGAGACGGGACGATAAGCAATTCCAAGTTTATATGCAGTCGGAAAAATCTTTTCGCTGATATCTGAATCGTGGCGTATCCAAGTGCCGGTGCTCAATCCTTCTCCAGATCCAAAACCGACGAAATCTTGTGCAACCACTCCCAACTTCCAGCGGGGATGAGGGTGGAATAGAATGCCGATATCCGTACCCCAACCCGTTGCTGCCCCCCTCGATCTGCCATCTAGTGCGATTGACCATGTAAAGTATTTCAGATTCGCCCCAAGGGATAGCAGAGAAAATGGAGCATAACTATAAGCGAAATTAAAACTGCTACGATTCGAGTTAAGCTCTTCGTCTTCAATGCCAACCTGCAGCCAATCGATTCCCAACGCCATTTTCTCCGATGTAGGCAGAACCGCGCTGAGATAGCTCGTTTCTAACGCATTAAACAATCCAGATGGCGTCTGCTCGAAGCCTACGGCATACCTGTCCAAACGGGTAAGTCCAGCGGGATTTCGCCGCACAGCGTTTTCGTCATCCGCAACGCCGATGAATGCTCCTCCTATACCGATAGCACGGGCCCCTGTTGCGGCCTGTTCTTCGACGCCATATATTACGGTCGTGGCACATAGCATAATAATTATTGAAAGGCAGCACTGCATTCCAAAGCCCATGCGAAGCGCGCTCAATTTTGTCAAGACTGTTTTGGTAATCCATATCATCGATACATGAAATTCTTTAAGAGATTTTGACAGGGGTAACTTTGATTCCACAATTTTAACATTAAAAATTCACAAAGGATAGAAATAAATCCTTAGTTATTCTGCACCACAACGACTTTCGTCCCTAACGCGCCCTCCCCCTCAACCGTGACGATGTAAAAATTGCTGACAACCCGCTGATTTTCATCATCACGTCCATCCCACTCAAAAACATGTCCACCGATTGACAAAGGTTCCGATTCTTTTAGTAACCGTTGTAATCGTCCGGCTTCATTATAGATTTTAATCGTTATTTCGTCAGGACGATTTAGTCGAAACGAGATCCACGTCGATTCCCGGCTGGGTGAGAACACGCGCGGCTGGCACGTCAAATCGGAGATGGTTGTTTTCTCCTCCGTTTCTACAACAGGGACTGTCGTGATAGCGTACCGTCCGAGCATCGAAATCACCGTCGAGATTGTTCCGTGCCGTGCATTAATCGTCCCCCCAATAGGGAGCCATGTTCTGCCATTCCAGCGAGCAATTTTTAAGGTTTCCCTCACTTCAGAGCGCGAAAGCGTTGTTTCCGCATCTTCGATAGTAAATTCGATGGTTGCCGGCTTTAGCCGGTGTAGCCGCAGATCCGCAGGTGCAAAATCATAACCCTGAAATGGAAGGGAGGAAATAGGGGGCGTTGATCCCTCTGTCGTCGGGTTTATTGTCACGACGGTTGTCCGTGGTAAGCTGTTGGGCGGAAAGATGATTTTGGCGCGATTGTCATGGCTTTCCACCACGCCACCAGTTTCACGATTGACACTCGGATTGAAGAATACATGCACCTGAACAACTTCTCTATGCCCCGCTATATCTTCCACGATCAACCGCAATGTGTATCGTCCTGTTAAGTTCGGTGCGTCCCATAATGCCAAGATATCGCGAGTAACAGGACTTGAAAACGCCGGCGGTTTGGAGATGGGCAGCCAAGTATCAGGAGATTCGCCGATCCCGTATTCAATGATATATTCCTTGAAATTTCGGTCATCTGCGGTGCCGCGAATCTCAATTCGCTGCCGCACTTGTTCGTTCTCAGCGGGAGAAAGAATTTCGACTTGCGGGCGGAGTCCATCAACTTCAACCGTAACCGATGTGGTGGCAAGATGTTGCTTATCGTAACTGCCATTCGGAGTATCCCGTGTTATTAACTCAATCGTATATAAACCGGCGGTGACTGTTCGTGTATCCCAACGATAAAGTGTGTCTCCTGTGACATGCACCGTCGAAACGAAAGGAGGCAGGGGTTCACCTGCAACTGAATCACCGGGAAAGATACGAATCTCGTAATCCAGAAAATCCGTTGCATCCGTCGCAGTACCTTTGATTTCATAAACGCCGCCAATCACAGCGTTTGCTTTTGGCGCGGTGATGCTCACAATTGGAGCAAGGGAATCAACCACAAATTCCCTGTTTGCCCCCGTCAAATCCTGGTTGTCTTCTCTATCAATGGCATAAACCGTAAAACGATGTGGTCCCTCTGTGAGCCCTGATAATACCGCCCGCTTATCCTCGCCCCCATAGTCAGTGGGGATCAGCGGTCCATCGTCAAGTTGGTAGACATAACGAAGTTCCCCAGTTGGCGTACTGGCATCGCCTCCTTCAAACTTAAAGACAACACTTGTCTCTCCGACAATTTCGCCGTTTTGCGGACTATCATCGGTAATTTTCGTACGAGGTGGAGCCTTCTCCGGCCTGAAGATGCTTAACCCGCCATTATCCCCACTGCCAAACCAGAGTATTCCACTTAATTCAGCGATTGCAGAAATGTTGTTGCTGTTGAGTCCATGACTTGCTGTCAGTATCCGCTCAAACCGGCCGTTTTGGAACAGATTGACACCATCTGCGGTTCCGATCCAGATCCGATTATCTCCATCGCGGTAAAGGACCTGCACACGGTTATCCGTCAGTCCATCAGCAGTTGTGAGTGAAGTCGTCAGACTCAGCGTTTCTGTGTCAAAAATCTGAATGCCAGTATCTGTGCCAACCCAGATCTCACCGCTAGGCACTTCTAAAATCGCGTGAATCGAGAACTGCTCAACTAGCTTGTAGATTGGGGTCAAATCGAATCCGTCATAAACCCATAAATCGCTCCCACCTTCTTCGTTGCCAACCGTGCCGAAGTAGATTCGCCCTCGCGAGTCTGTGAACATAAGGACGACTGTCCGGCTAATCTCCAAGAATTGATTCCCTTCCCACCGCCCCCCGTCATAACGGTCTAAACCGGGGAGGTCATCTGTCGGCAAAAAACCGGTTCCAACCCAAACATCGCCAGCTGAATCGACAACAATGGATTGAACACTATTGACGTTAATATCTGGAATCCGGAAAATTTCCCATGATACTCCATCGAAGACACCAATGCCGGCGTTTGTTCCAACCCAGACCCGCCCCCGAAAATCTTCGGCTAACGCGCGAATCTCATCGCCCGGAGTCCCGTTGACCAACTCAATCCCATTCTGTGTATAGTAGCTCAACCCCTTGCGCGTGCCGATCCAAAGCCTATCCTGCCGGTCTTTCAGCATCGCTGTCACACTGTTGTGACTCAATCCGTTATCTGTGGTGACAGATCTCCATGATCGGTCTGAAAAATTGACCCCATTATCGCGTGTCCCAATCCAGATTTCGCCGGTCTGTGTTTCAAAGAGCGTCTGAATGTTGTTGCTTGCCAAACCGTTTGCTCGTGTCAGATGATGCCAACGACCCAAATCACGGAGTGCTGTGGCGGAAAATTGTGACGGCGGGCGAAATTGGCTGATACCGGTGGTAGTACCAATCCAGATTGTTCCCTCCCGATCACTCATTATGGATTGCACATTGTTCCCGATTAGAAGTCTATCCTGCGTCGTTACAGCATGCCAAGTTGAACCGTCGTAAACCGCCACGCCAGCCGTTGTACCAATCCAGAGATTGCCGAGGTTGTCCTCCAAAATTGTCTGCACATCACCATTCGGCAAGCCATCGTTCACGCTAAAAATTTCCCACTCAACGCCGTTGAAATGACTGATAAGGTTGCCGCTTTGAAGGCGATTGCTCTGTGATAGCCCAAACCAAAGATTTCCAACCTCATCCTCGTAGATGACCTGTACCCCCTGATTAAGTTGTCCAATTTCTGCGCTCTCCACAGGGTGCCAGACTCCACCATCAAACCAGTTAGCCCCAAGTGGCGTCCCGATCCAGATTTCACCATTTTGACGTTGAATCATCGTCACAACGCGCCCACCGATACCAATCAGTCCCGTTCCTTGGGCATAATACTGTAGCCAATCCACCTGACTGCGCGAACCGTCCCACACTCCTTGATAAACCCCTGCATTCGTCGCCACCCAGATGAATCCAGCTCTATCTTCAAAAACCTCGAAAACATCAGCCCCTTGGGGTCCGCCATCCGATTTGCCGGCTTCGTACCAGAAACCGTCCAGACGGTTTAACCCTTTGTCTGTCCCCAACCAGATTTGCCCAAATCGATCTTCAGTGATAGCTCTAACATTGTTGCTGCTCAGACGATCGCCGAGTCTCGTGAAGTTGCGCCATTGGAAGTTTTGCTGGGCAGATACGGTGTCACACCGCAGGAAAAAAAGAATCAGGAAAAGCGTAAGAAGTGAAAAGCGTAAAGTATATTTGGCAAATAAGGCGATGTATAGGCGAAGCAATCGAAAAAGAAGAAAATAAAGAAATGCGCTCATCGTATAGATGTCCAAATTAACAACGCTGATCGTGTTGTTAGCATTTGTTGTCTTGGTCAACAGTAGCTTGAGGTGCGCGTCCGAAGAATTTCATAATCGAACCACTGTTCTTGAAAGTCGACAGCTGTAGGGATTTCACTGTTCGTCACATCCATTTGGGTTTTAGGGTGTGGTAGCTGGCTGAGCCACTACGTCCTTCCTATTTGCTGATAATCATTTTTCGGGTTGTACGGAAGGACGCTGTGGAAAGTGTGTAGAAATAGATCCCACTGGCGACAGACTCACCATATATATTCGTCCCATCCCAGTATGCTGCGTCTCCTCGAGTCAGATAACGTCCGGGCATCAGGTATCCTAAGTCAATCTGACGGACAAGCGTTCCAGCGGCATTATAAATCTTGATAGTAACTTGACCGGGCGAAGCAATGTGGAAAGGAATCCATGTCTCCGGGTTGAATGGATTGGGATAGTTTTGCAGCAACAGATTATGCGTCGGAACCGGTGGAAAAAGCAGGTATCGCAAAACTTGTCGAGTCCGAATAAATTCCGGGGAATCTTCAGGCGCAAACAGGAGTTCGCGGTAAATCGATTCAAGCTGCCTGCGTACTGTCGGTGGGATTAAGTGCAGGGATTCACCGGCGGATTGCGGAGCAGCAGGGGTTTCATCAGTCTGATAAGATTCGCCAAAATGTGAACCAACTAGCGTAAAGTCATTGAGATCGATAACACCGTCACCGTTGGCATCTGGATAGATATCCAAATCTGTCGGAATTGGTTTCCCTAAGTGTCGCGCCACAGTGCTGAGATCAAAAATGTTTACAACTCCATCAACATTCACATCCCAAGGACGAACAAGTTCCTCGACCAACACCTTGAATTCGTGAATTTCACAATCGATCCGCTCTTGATTTGAATCAACAAGAATGAGATTTTGCAATTGAATCTTGCTCAATCCAGCGGCTTTCGCCCGAAATGAGGCACCTAACATGATGCCACTACCAGTTACCCCGCTATCTCCGGTTTTGGCAGCGCTGATATCCTTGTATATTCCATTTATCTGGTCTGGCGGTTCTGTCGGCTGATGCCCAATCCCAGCCTCCCCAAAAATATTTCGGAACTCGGTGACAGTTACAAATGTAAGCACATCGGGATTAGCCCATTGCAGATCGAACTCAAACCCTTGCAAGTCGATCACAGACTCGACGGAAACATCGACGGCAAACTCCTCTCCTAATTTGATCCGTCGAACCGGCGATACTATCCTGACCACGCAACCTGGAGCTCGGAAATCCCGGGCTTCAGACCAATCACTAACTCTACTGAAACTACCGGTACGAACACGCCACCAATAGTGGGAGATATTGTTCTCAACCTCAAAGAATAACTCGTTGACGGTAGTAGTTATAAACTGTGTGTTCGCTGTGGGAAAGTTCGAATCGCTTGAAATCTGGACATCGTAGTAGACTGCATTTTCAACGGTTTCCCATTTCAAGTTGATTTGCGACGGTTTGACAAACTCGCCCCCTTGTGGTTCAAGGAGTACCGGCCTTAGATGACTCGAATTCCAAATAGTAATCGTTCCGGCAGCTGCACCCGCGACGGCAAGCTGGGGTCGAGTCGGGCTGAAAGACAGATCATGGACGATTTGCCTGTCGAAAAATTGGAGTTCAGAGCGGGTAAAGACATCCCACAGCTTGAGGGTATGGTCGGTCAGTGAATCCAGCAGCCCAACGGCGAGGATTCGCCCGTTAGGATTAAAAAGAACCGACATCACCTGGCGGTCATAAGTCGCAAACAGCTCTGGCTCCTCAATAGCCGCCCCGGGGTCTGCCGGATTGATGTTCCAGAGCTGGACAGTTCCATCTCTAGCCCCCGATGCGATGCGGTCGCCATCGGGATGGAACGCAACAGACAGAACCCCTTGCGTATGTCCAGTCAAGCTATGGAGTTGTGACCCATCCGAGGCATCCCAAAGGCGAACAGTGCCGTCTTCTGATCCGGAGACGATTAGGCTGCCATCCGGACTAAATGCAACCGACCAGACAACGTCTGTATGCCCTTCAAAGGTTCCCAGAAGTTCACTGGTGTCGGCTTCCCACAACTTGAGCGTCCGATCTCGCGAACCAGAAATGATGTGGCTTCCATCGGGATTAAAATCCACAGACGTGACTTGTCCAACATGCCCTTCAAACGCACGAATTTCTTGTTGTGTCGATACATCCCACAACCGCACAGTCCCATCGACGGAGGCTGAGACTAAATCGCCATTGGAACGAAAAGCGAGGTCTTGGATTTTTCCTGTGTGTCCAGTGAGGGTGTAGGTCGACTCATCGGCACCGACCTCCCAGATGAGAATCTCATTCGCACTGCCGGAGGCGAGCCACCTCCCATTGAGGCTGAATGCAACCGCAAGCGCACGGCCGGTGTGCCCGATCAGAAATTGGTGAGGAAATTCGGCATAGCCGCTTACACAGAAAAGGGCAGCGAGAAAGAGTGGAAACAGTAAAACCAAGCGTTTCATGGTATCCCCCGGAAACGTCAGACATAAAAATACGGCTCTGTAAGAGACGCACGATTTATGCCAACGTAAATTGTCAACCGTAAAAATGCGCCGAGGAGGTATCAGGAATTTGTGAGTCTGAAAGGAGGACCGCCGGCTTGAACGTGACAGTCTACCAACTATCAAATTTCAGGTTACGGATTCCACCAATAAGTCATCTTTCCGACAAATGTAGATTCCTCTAGCTTAGCTCCTGAGTCGCTGCTATCATAGATTTGGTTAAAGACAAGATAGAAATTGCTGCCGGGACGGTAGATGTAGTTGAGCAAAAAGTTCGTGGAAATCACTCCATCGTCGGTGTTCCATTGGGCAAATAGCTTGGTAAAGAATCTTGTAGAAAAGGCATAGCTTACACGCGTGCCGAAAATGCTTGCATCGAATGAACCCTCCGGAAGGGTGACCCGATTGAATTGGAAACGCGGTTCAAAACTGAAGTGCCCATTTGGCTTGAAGTCGGGCCCGATGTCAAAACCCACTCTTTCCCCATCGAAGAAATCACCAAAATTTGTGCCTAACTGGATGGAAACTATTTTCGTATCGTCGGTGTTAATTGAAGCCCTGAAGGAATTGAAATGATATTCGCCAGTCGGAATTGTGATGTCATCTCGAATCTCAAAGTCCTCGTCGAGGCGTTCAAAGGTTCGTTGTGCCTGAAAACCAGCCCAGCCCCCACCCTCAAGCTCAAACCAGTTCATGTACCTAAACTCTCGGGTCGCCAATTCGTTATCTCGATTGAGGATTAAATCAAATTCCGGGCCCGCCCAGATTCCACGTATCCCAAATTTACCAAGTATGGGTGTAAAACGAGCCTCACTGCGGAAGCGGCGGACATCCTGCCGCTGAACAAATCCGACTTCGGGGTCAAAGTTCTCGCCGATATCCATGTATGAACCCGATAACCGTAAATCCCCATTCTGCCAATTACCCCCAAAGTACCAAGCGTCCCGCTGCTCTGACACTCCATCTTCATACGTGCGAGCCCAGAGCCCACGCACATTGATATTATCGGACGGACGGTACGCAAAGTCAAATCCACCGGCTCGGTTGTATGTGTCAGCGTTTTGTTTATTGACGGCAATCAGTCCGACAGTGGAACTACTGAAGAAATCTCGCCGCATACGCAGCACCGAGTAGTTAGTGCGAGGCTCATCAACAATTTCATCTGGATCGGTGACGGAGGCATCAGTCTGAAATTTGTCCGTAAACACATTTAACAAACCGATACCGTAAGGGCCCATTTTACCCGTAATCTTGCCACCGGTAATAATCGGGACAGCATGTTCCTCCGCAAGACCGATGCGGCGGCTATAAAAGAGGAGCAGTGGGGGCGGTCGGCGGAAACTAGTGCGTGGAATACCGACATCAAAAAGTCCGGCACCCTCTAAAAAGAAAGGACGCTTCTCAGGAAAAAACAGACTAAAACGGCTTAAGTTCACCTGTTCCTCATCAGCTTCGACTTGCGCGAAATCCGTGTTGAAGGTGAGATCAGTGGTCAGATTTGAAGTAAGTCCATACTTGACATCAAGACCGAGCTCAAACTCTCCATTCGTATCATCATCTGCCTCGATTCGACTCACCCCCGGTAAAATGTAAGGCAATAATTCCAGATTCCGAGAAGGGGTAATTCCTTCCAAACCCACCAGACTGCCGAGGCTGGCAGTGCGATATCTGGCTCGCCAGCCGTACGCTCTAGAGACCGGCCTCCACATCCCCTCCTCCTGGTTTCGCATGAGACTCCGTCCCATATTCAATCCCCACGTCATCATATCGCTTCGATTGAAACGGAGTTGACTGAACGGAATCCCAATCTCCGCCGTCCAGTACTTCTCATTGATTTTGGCACGACAGTCCCAGACCGCATCCCAGTTCTCGTTTCGGCTGTCTCCGCTGTCCATTATAGCGACATCTTCCATTGCGCCCAACGGATTGACACGGAAGAAAAACCCACTTCGCTGATCGTTATAGGTATCCAAAAGCACATAGACGCTGTCGTTGTCCCATAAATTTCCATCGCGGCGCATCTCATTGGCAGCAACTTTGGAAATATCCGAGTCAAAGCAGGTAAAACCGAAATAGATGTTTGTCTCATCATAAAGGATGCGAACATCTGTTGTCTCCGTCATCGGCTGCCCCTCGTTCGGCTCCATTTGGACAAACTGACCGATGCGCTTGGCGTTTTGCCAATCAGCTTCGGTAAGATCGCCGTCGATCTCAATAGCTTGAAAGGTCCGATACGCTTCCGCTTTGTACTCTATAAAGTCCGGGTTCGCACTCACAATCAGCGGAAATAACAGATAACAAATAGTCAAACAGATTGCTTTGAACCCCAATCTCATCGGGGAAAACAACCCTCCGTTTTGAGCGATTCTACATAGTAAAAATCGATTCCAAAGACCAAAATGATAGGTCATAGATTATCTCCTATAATAAACACCTACATTTCGACTGCTTGAAAATTGTAGGATTCACATCGCTTTTTGGTGTATTGTCGTCCTTACAGATGTCGTTGTATCTGATTAAAACTGTGCGCATCTAGTCTGTGATAGTCCGGAATGTCGTACCGATTTCCACGGACATCCGTTATAAGAAGCCGCGCAGGTGGAACCTGTCTAACGTTCTGATGAAGACCCTGTACAGCGAAAGTGATCCGGCCGCGCGATGTTTCGACCTCCCAGTCATGGATGCCGAATCGCTCCTTGACACGGTGAATCTTCTCAATAATCGGTGTGAAATATCGCTTATCGAGCTCATCACGAAGGATTTCCCGGCTTTCGGGGTCAAGCCGTGATGGGTCCTCGATGATACCGATTTCCATCTCCTCCCCGACCCCGAGCGAGATGTAGTGATCGGGATCACTCAACGGAAGAATACGGCGTACTGCCACACGAGTGTAGCAGACCTCCTCTAGAATCTCCAGACGGGGAGCACCCATCGGCGATCGAAACAGCCGTATCTTTTCCGGATCCAAGTATCGAGGTGTGAAATCATTATCCTCAAGCGCGACCGGAAGAGGTGGTCCCGACTCAAGAGCGGCAATACCTTTAGACATTTTTCCTTTTTCCGTGTTCATATTTATCCCTCGATAACCTGCGCTTCTGAACGAATCTCGGAAGCCTGCCGTTGTGTCTCAACGAGGTTGTAGTAAATTCCCTTCTTCTCCATCAATTCTTCATGGGACCCACATTCCACACCCCGCCCCTTGTCTATGACAAAGAGGCGATCCGCATTTCGCAGCGTGGAGAGCCGATGGGCAATGGCAAAAGTGGTTCGATCCTGGATAAGTCGATCAATCGCCTGCTGGATTTTGCGCTCCGTCTGAACGTCAACCGACGAGGTCGCTTCATCGAGAATCAGGATGCGCGGATTATGCAGGATTGCCCGTGCAATTGATATTCGCTGTCGTTCCCCGCCGGACAACCTGCCACCCCGCTCACCAACCTCCGTGTCATATCCATCGGGAAACTTCACAATGAATTCATGGGCGTTGGCAGCCTTTGCAGCGGCAATCACCGCCTCCATCCCTGCCCCCGGCT
Organism: Candidatus Poribacteria bacterium; assembly: GCA_965222805.1. Taxonomy (GTDB): domain Bacteria; phylum Poribacteria; class WGA-4E; order WGA-4E; family PCPOR2b; genus PCPOR2b. The sequence goes on along the minus strand of CBDCUX010000005.1, from coordinate 6,263,769 downwards.
TTGCGTAGGCGATGTTCTCCGCAATCGTTCCATTGAAAAGGTACGGTTCTTGGAGCACGACCCCAATCTGCTTTCGCAGGTCCTCAAGGCGAAGGTCCGTTATCTCGATACCATCAATGGTAAGACTCCCCGAATCCGGTGTGTAAAACCGGCAAATGAGGTTAATCAGTGTGGATTTTCCTGCCCCAGAATGTCCAACTAAGCCGATCATCTCACCCGGTTTGACGTGGAGGTTGATGTCTCGGAGGACAGGCTTATGCGGATCATAGCCGAAGGTCATATTGTGAAATTTGACCTCTCCCATGAGCTCCGATTTCGAGACGAGGGTACTGTCATCTAACTGCTCTGGCTCGGAGTCGATGACTTCAAAAATCCGCTCTGCCGCGGTCATCGCTCGCGATGCCCAGTTAATCATTGGACTCAGATGCCGTAACGGACCGTAGAACATTGCCAGAAAACTGTGAAACGCCATCAACGTACCGAGCGTCATCTCGCCCGTGATAACCTGCAGACCACCGGCATACCAGACGATAAGCGTCCCTAACTGAACAGAAAACCCTAGCAGCGGATAATAAGTCGCCCAAACCTTCTCAGCAACCGTATCGTAATTCCGGGCATCTTCGTTTGTAAAGGAAAACCGTCCGACCTCGCTCTTCTGCTGACCGAATGCTCGAACAACACGGATACCAGAGACCGAGTCGTTCACGATATCATACAACTTCGATCTTCGCCGCCACGCCCGGTGCCAGAGCCCACGAACCTTTTTCCAGAACCATCTCGCGCCAATGATAATCAACGGAATTGGGATTAGGATAAAGCACGCCAGTCGCCAGTTCATTGAAAATAGGAAGGCACCAATCCCAAAAAGCATCAACAGGTCAATAACAAGGAATTGAAGTCCATCCAACAGAAACCACTGTAGGCGCGTACTGTCCTCTGTGATGTGGGAGATGACGGTCCCAGTCTTGCGCTTATCGAAAAATCGAAGAGAAAGCCCGTGCAGTCGCTCATAAATTTGGTCACGGATGTCCGCTGTCATGCGGAAGGTCAACCACGCGGCTAAGCGCCCACGAAAAATGTCGAGGACATGGGTGAGAATATGTGCCGTCACGAGACAACCCATGGCAATCGCCAACGCAAGTGCCGCTGTCTCAAGCGACCGGAAGACTCGACCCAACGCCGTTTCTGCTGAACCCTGTGCCGTAGCGAGACCTTCGTTTAACTTCAACACATCGTCAATAAGGATGCGTGTAAAATAGGGGGGCACAAGGGCAATCAGCGTCGAGATAAGCATGAGCAACACCACCACGGCCGCCCGCTTCTTATGCGGCTTGAGATAAGAGAGAACACGTAACATGACACGATGCTTTTTGGTGCAGGCCGGACAGGGCAAAAATTCATCGGGCAGCGGCAAACCACATGCCTTGCAGAACTTCTGATCTTCTTCGTATTCCCACATTGGCGCTTCGTCGCGTTTCCCTTGACGGTGCTCGATCTCTTCACTGAGAAACTTCGCTATATACCCAAACTTCGGCATCAGTCCGTTTGAGTAACGGATGAGATCAAGGGTATCTCCCATCATCTCCAGCACAAGAATCCCCCCGTCAACAACCACTTCTGAACGCACTTCTACCACTTCGCTATACGGTACACGATGGAGAACAGCACCTTCCACATTGAGCGCCAAGATTTCCGTATCAGTCAGGATGAACCAGCTTTCACCAAACAGACCGTCGGGATTGAGATCGCTCTGCGCGGCGAACCTTACCTTTTCGGAGGAAATGTCCGCCGCTCTTAAAGCTGCTTCTATTGAAGTAGGTAACGTATCTAACATTTCTTGATTTGCCAACAGTATTAATTTCTCCTACGGGTGGGTTTGTGGCTGCCAAGCAAAAGACAACTGAGGGGGCTCATTTTAAGAAAGCGTACAACATAAATCGAGTTTGTGAAAAAAAATTCAGTTTCTCTTTGGATTTTTTTTGAACCCCTTAGGTCAGGCACCAATAAACTAATGGTTTTCACGTTTCACACATCACGTCCCGATACATCAAGGATCCTCGCCTTGCGGGATTTCATGCTCTTAGCATTTTGCAATTTCTTTTTACATGAACCAGCCAAGGTCTCAGGCAGCCTGCGGCATTTGTACGACAAGTCCCCCGAACAACCTCGGATAATCGGCGACCCTTTGCCAATTTAGTCCCCAATCATCGGTCTGGTACAGAGTGGTGTTGTCCACAACTACCAACGCATTTGCTCCGCCAACGGTAACAATCTGAAAGGTGTCAATGTTCTCACCAATCTGTTCCGGTAGGCCATTGACCAACGCCCAGTTTTCACCCGCGTCGTCACTTCGGTAAAGCTGGGCATCTACTCTACTATGCGGACCTCGTGACGTGGAAACCAGATAGACATCGCTTTCAGGAAAGCAAGCACACGCCCGCTGATAATAGTAGGGCATGCCACTCCGCTGGCGCACAAACGTATCGCCGTGATTGCGGCTAATATAAAACCCCCTAGCAGTCGCGGCGAAGACCATCGCTGGATCGGAGGGGTGCGTAGCAACCTGATGCACATCCATCTCCAATCCCTCCCGAAGGTTCTCCCACGTCTTCCCACCATCACGCGAACGGACTACCCAACCGACATGAATGTTCGCATAAATTGTGCCATCTGTAGAGACCGCTAAAGAGCGTACATCCGGAGGACCTCCCCACGGGGTTTTCCAAAGCTTGCGTTCTGGTACTGTATCAAAACCGTTAATAAAATCCAATTCACCATCGGCGACCCATGCAAGCCGGGCTCGCTCCGTGCCCACCAATAGCCGATTATCAGGCGTCCAACAAACGCAGTTCAGGGTGATGTCCGTTGATACCTGCTGATCCCACGTCCCCGACGCATACGTCCACACCTCATGGTCGTTAGCGATAACCGATAGCCGATCTTGACCTGCATCTCCCGCAATGACCGATGCAGGTTGAAATGGGACATCATAGATCGGATCACCGCTGAAGTCTAAGATGCCCTCTTCTGAGAGTAGCCAAACCGTCTCTTGACTCATGGGAAATGCTCCTTTCTCGAAATATGTTAGTTCATTAGTACATTCGTTATTAATGTACCAATGAACCAAAAAATCTCTGTGTTCTCCGTGCCTCTTTTGAGTTTAAGAGTGTATGAGTTCACTAGTTCATTAATTCCGAAACCCATAATGAACCAATGTACCAATTTACGGATTCCACCAATACGTTAGCTTTCCAACAAGTGTGGATTCCTCAAGGTTGACACCCCCGCCGTTGCCGTCATAAATCTGGTTGAAAACGAGGTAGAAATCACTGCCAGGGCGATAGATATAGTTAAGTAGGAAGTTGGTGGAAACCACATTATCATCGCTATTCCACTGGGCAAACAGTTTCGCAAAGAGTTGGGTCGAGAAGGAATAGGCGAAGCGACCTCCAAATACATTCACATTGAAGGGTTCTTCCCCGGGGAGGGTTATCCGGTTAAATTGATATTGAGATTCCAAGGCGAAACGTCCGCTCGGTTTGAAGGTTGTTCCAATATCAAACCCCCGCCTATTACCGTTATAGAACTCACCAGCATTCACGTCAAATTCCCCGGCAAGCATTTTACTTTCATCGGTTTGAATCCCTGCTCTAGCAGATATAAAATTATATTCATCAATGGGTATGATGATATCATCTCGGACCTCGAAATCCTCATCAAGGTGCTCAGCAGTTTGCCGAATTTCAAATTGTAGGCGACCACCTCTTTCCAGTTCAAACCAGTTGCTGAACCGGATGGAACGGGTCTCTAAGCCACCATCCCGATTGAGGACAAGATCAAATTCCGGACCCGTCCAGATGCGGCGAATCCCAAATCTTCCGAGCCAAGGAGTATAACGTATGTCGCTCCGAATTTGACGCACACCCTCCCGCCGGATGTATCCAACTTTGGGGTTGAAGTGCTCGCCAATGTCAGTATATGAACCACCTAGTCGAAACCGGTCATTTCGCCAAGTGCTGCCGATATACCATGCATTACCACTCCCATCCGCCTCATCCGAATCGGAAGTATACGCCCACAGCCCACGCACATCAAAATTGTCTACCGGACGATATGAAAAATCGAATCCGCCGGCGCGATTGTAGGCATCTCCATCTTGCTTATTGATACCGATTAATCCGATGCGCGAGCCGCTGAAAAGGTCCCGCGTCAACCTTAGCACGGAGTAATTGGTGCGCGGCACATCAACAATGTCATCCGGATCTGTCTCATCGTGAAATTCGCTCGTCAGCACATTCAGCATACCGACGCCATAAGGTCCCATTTTGCCCGTGATTTTGCCACCTGTGATAATTGGGATGGCACGTTCCTCTTCAAGACCGATGCGACGGCTATAAAACAGAAGCAACGGCGGCGGACGGCGGAAGCTGGTGCGACCAATACCGAAATCAAACAACCCTGCCCCTTCTAGGAAGAACGGGCGCTTCTCAGGAAAGAATAGGCTGAAGCGGCTGAGGTTGACCTGTTCTTCGTCAGCTTCAACCTGGGCAAAGTCAGTGTTAAAGGTCAGATCTGCGGTAAGATTAGAGTTGATACCGTACTTGACATCCAAGCCGACGTCTAACACTCCGTCGGTGCCCGCATCCCCTTCGGTGCGACTAACTCCGGGCAAAATATAAGGCAGCAGCTCCAGACGCCGAGATGGAGCAATCCCTTCTAAACCAGTAAGGCTGCCGAGATGACCGAGACGGTATTTCGCCATTCCCCCATACTGCCTAGGCACCGGCACCCATATCGCTTCCTCATTGTTCTTACGGACTCCCCGTCCCACATTCATTCCCCAAGTCATCTTGTCGCTTTTATCAAAACGGAGTTGGCTGAACGGAATACCGAGTTCCGCTGTCCAATGGTCCCCATTAATCTTAGCCTGACACGCCACAACTGCATCCCAACTCCGATTCAAGCTGTCTCCGCCGTTCGTTACGGCTCTGTCTTGGTATGCCCCCAACGGGTTGATGCGGAAGGAAAACCCGTTGCGTTTATCGTTGTAAGTGTCCAATGTCAGAAAGACATTGTCGTTTTCATGCAGGTCTTGTGCGTCATGACGCATGTCGTTGGCTACCAGTTTCGACATCTGTGATTCAAAACAGGTAAAACCGAAGTAGATATTCTTGTCATCGTATAAGATGCGGACTTCCGTCGGTTCGCTTATCGGCTTACCCTCATCAGGCTCAATTTGGAAAAACTGATTAATCGGACTCGCTTGCTGCCAATCAGACTCATTAAAATCACCATCTATTTCAATGCTCTGAAATGTTCGGTATGCTTCAATCTTGTACTCTATGGAACCAGAGTCTGCGCACACAGTGAGCGGAAAAAACAAACAGCAAATAGCCAACAGGAAAAAATAGCTTATATGCCGCGAAATGCTACCACTTGAAAACTGATGCCAAAAACTGAGGTGATAAATCACAAACGGTCTCCTTTCAAAATGGCTCCAAGATTGATTCTACTGGGCGACGATGTTGTTTGCTTGCTCGCAAGCATTACAACACCGGGTAAGGGATCTATGCTGAGTATATCAGTCGTCTGAAGCCGCTTAATCGGGACATGGCGTACTGATTATACGTTTCACGTTTTACATTTCACGAGCTACGGATTCCACCAGTAAGTCATCTTTGCTACTACCGTGGATTCGTTAAGTCCCGTTCTTATACCACCACTATCATAGATCTGATTGAAAACGAGGTAGAAATCGCTGCCGGGACGGTAGATGTAGTTAAGCAAAAAGTTGGTAGAGATTATGTCATCGTCGCTGCTCCATTGAGCGAAGATTTTTGCAAAAAGCGTTGTCGAAAAAGAGTACCCCGCACGAGCGCCGAAAATGCTCGCATTGAATGCGTCGCTGGGAAGGGTTACACGGTTAAATTGAAATATAGGCTCAATACTGAAACGTCCGTTCGGTTTAAAACCTGCATTGAGGGTAAATCCCCACCTCTTTCCATTGTAGAAATTCCCATAATTTACACTATACTGCCCTGCAAGCACTTTCGTATCATCTGTAGAACCTCTAATCATCATTTCAGTGAAACTGTATTCGCCCGGAGGGATAATGATCCCCTCTCGGATTTCAAAATCCTCGTTAAGGCGTTCTATGGTTCGTTTAGGTAGAAAGCCGATGTAGCCTCCACTTTCAAATCGAAAATAGTTGGTCAATGTGATTTCTTGAGTTTCCAGCTGGTTGTCTTGATTGAGGATAAAATCAAACTCCGGTCCTGTATAGATTTGGCGAATCCCAAATTTGCCGAGCCGGGGACTGTAACGCATTTGACCATTGATTCGACGGACTCCCTCTCGCTGGATAAATCCGACTTCAGGGTTAAAGTTCTCATCAATATCCGTATATGAACCCTCCAAGCGAAGATCCCTGTTCCGCCAAGTGCTGCCGAGGTATAAGGCGCTGTTTTGACCGGAGACATCCGCTTCAAACGTGCGAGCCCAGAGCCCCCGTACATCGAGGCTATCGGTTGGACGATATGTGAAGTCAAGTCCGGTCGCTCGGTTATATGTATTAGCATCTTGTTTGTTGATGCCGATTAACCCGATGCGCGAGCCACTGAAAAGGTCCCGCGTCAACCTTAGCACAGAATAATTGGTGCGCGACACATCAATAATTTCATCCGGATCCGTCTCATCGTGAAATTCATTCGTCAACACATTCAGCATACCGATGCCGTAAGGTCCCGCTTTGCCCGTAATCTTACCCCCACCGAGAATCGGGACAGCACGTCCCTCCTCAAGACCGATGCGGCGGCTATAAAACAGAAGCAGCGGCGGTGGACGGCGGAAGCTAGTGCGTGGAATGCCAAAATCAAACAGCCCTGCCCCTTCTAAGAAGAATGGACGCTTCTCAGGGAAAAACAAGCTGAAACGGGTGAGGTTGACCTGCTCCTGATCTGCCTCGACTTGGGCAAAATCGGTGTTAAACGTCACATCCGTTGTGAGATTGGAGGTAATACCGTACTTGAGGTCCAAGCCGATGTCGAACACACCATCGGTTGTATTTTCTTCTTCGATACGATTCACCCCCGGCAAAATATAGGGCAGCAGCTCCAGATTCCGAGGGGGAGTAATTCCTTTCAAACCAACCAAATCGCCGATGACATCGGTACGATATCTCGCAAAGAACCCATGTGCTTTGGAAAGTGGTGCCCATGTTGCGTCCTCCTGGTTTCGCATGAGGCTCCGTCCTAGATTCAGTCCCCATGTCATATCGTCGCTCTTACTGAAACGAAGTTGGCTGAAAGGAATGCCTATCTCTGCCGTCCAATGGTTCTCATTGATTTTGGTGCGACATGTCCAGACTGCATCCCAAGCCTGATTTCGACTCTCTCCGCTGTTTATTAAAGCCATGTCTTCCATTGCTCCCAACGGATTGACACGGAAGAAAAATCCGTTACGCCGATCGTTATAGGTATCCAGAAGGATAGAAACATGGTCGTTTTCACGCAACCCGTCCTGACCGCTGCCATCGCGGCGCATCTCGTTGGCGACCATTTTGGAGATATCAGTGTCAAAACAGGTAAAACCGAAGTAAATCTCTTCAGCATCATAAAGAATACGTATCTCTGTAGGTTGCGAGATTAACTCTCCCTCGACGGGTTCATATTGGACGAGTCGAGTGATGGTTTTTGCGTTCTGCCAGTCTTCCTCGTTGAATTCTCCATCAATCTCAATACTCTGATAAGTTCGGTATGCCTCGGCTCGGTATTCCATAGAGTCCGGATCTGCGCTCACAATGAACGGAAACAGCAGACAGCACATAAACAGAATAAAAAAAGTTTTTCCACATTGCAACGTTGTGGATATTCTGCAGAAATGGCAAATCATAGACAACCTCCTTTAAGAAATAGGACTTACGCAGTTGGATTTAAGGTGTAAATGGGCTTAGCGAGATAAGCACGCACGGCGTGTCTGATAATCGAGGCTTTGGCTTCAAACCAACTGATACCTGTCAAGAAACAGTGTTGCTCTATGCGTAGAAAGGCTCGTAACGCCAGACCAATATGATTCCGTTGTGCAATTTCCTTGCGTGCTGTGCACCTTTCAACACCGACCAATTGCTTGATACCTCGATGATACTCTTCGATTGACCAAGCCAACTCAGCATACTTGAGTCGATACAGTTCGTTCATTGAGAGGTTGCTACTTGCCCAGTATTCACTGTTGCCGTTTTTGGAAACTATCTTGAAAACCTTAATCAATCCATATCCCTTCAGATGAACGATGGTGCCTTTTTCACTAAGTGGTAGTTGACTAACCGGCTGATTGCCTTGCCTATCCAAATTGACCTGTCTATTTGACTTCAATCGGGTCAGCCAATGCCATTGATACTTCCGAATGGTCTTCAGATTCTTTAAGCTACTATACCAACTGTCAAACACGACACACGCTGGACGAAAGCCTCTCTCATCAGCGGTGGCTATCAGCGATTGAAAGTGGTCATTTTTAGTCAAGTGGTCATGTTGTTTATTATACAAACGGTAATCACACGGAATGTGAGTGTCGCCATCAGTCCACATCAGGGTAATGAGGTTAATCCCTGACACCACTTGTTTGTGTTTACCTGACCAATGACGGGTGACTAGTTCCATCTGTTGGGCATATGGTTTATCAAGGGTGGAGTCGTCTATGACCAAAATACCTTGTGCTTTTTTCACAAAAGGCTCTGATTCTTGCCATAGTTGCTGCGAATCAGGATTCAATCGATACAGCAACCGATTTAAAGAATCATGTGCCGGGGGGTTGTCTGGTTCCGGGTGGACTCGGGCAGCTTCGGTACAACTGTAGTGTCTCGGAGTTGCTATCAGAAAGTTGATATAGTCATATTCTGTGCATTTAGGGGGGTTCATAATCTATATTATAACCTATTTACTGGCCAAGTGCGTAACTCCTAAGAAAATCAATATCTTACAAGACGTACCATATTTCACGCGTTACGGGTTCCACCAATAAGTCATCTTTGCAACAACTGTGGATTCCTTAAGCCCTGTTTTTGCGCTATCACTATCGTAAGTCTGGTTGAAAACGAGGTAGAAATCGCTACCGGGACGATAGATGTAGTTGAGCAGAAAGTTGGTGGATATCACTTCATCGTCGCTGTTCCATTGGGCAAACAACTTCGCAAAAAGGGTTGTGGTGAAAGAGTAGACAATGCGACTCCCGAAAACATTCACATTGAAAGGATCTTCGCTCGGGAGCTCGACCCGGTTAAATTGATATTGCGTTTCAAAAGCAAGGCGTCCGCTCGGTTTGAAGTTTGCTTGGATATCAAAACCACGATTTGTCCCGTTGAAGAAGGTGCCGTAATTTGCTCCGAATCGTCCCGAAATCTTCCGCCCCTCATCTGTATCGATCATAGTTCTTATAGAGGTCAAATTGTAATCGCCGATCGGTATGATAACATCATCTCGGATTTCAAAATCCTCGTCCAAGAATTCGGAGGTTCGCCGTATTTCAACGTTGACCCAACTCCCCTGCTCAAGTTGAAACCAGTTGGTGAGTGAAAACTCCCGCGTTTCCAGCTCATCGTCTTGGTTGAGAATATAGTCAATCTCCGGTCCCATAAAAATGCGTCGAATCCCGAATTTTCTGGGCCACGGCGTAAAACGCATCTGTCCACGGAAGCGTCGACTACCCTGACGACGGACGTATCCGATCTCAGGATTGAAGTGCTCACCAATGAACGTATACGTTCCATTGAATCGGAGCAGACTGCTTCGCCAAGTCCCGCCAAAGTACATTGCATCGTTCTTGCTAGAGACCTCCGCTTCATAGGTCCGTGCCCACAACCCACGCACATCGATACTGTCGTTTGGACGATACGCAAAGTCCAATCCTCCTGCGCGGTTATATGTATCCGTGTCTTGTTTATTAATCGCAATCGCCCCGATGCTGGAGCCGCTGAAGAGATCTCGTGTTAGGCGCAGCACGGAGTAGTTGGTCCTAGACACGTCAACAATATCGTCTTCATCCGTAACCGATGGATCGGTGTGAAATTTATCTGTCAGCACATTCAGCAGACCAACCCCGTAAGGTCCTACTTTACCCGTAATCTTGCCTCCGCCGATAATCGGGATGGCGTGACCTTCTTCAAGACCGATGCGACGACTGTAAAAGAGGAGCAACGGGGGAGGGCGAAAGAAACTGGGACGGGGAATGCCGAAATCAAACAGCCCGGCACCCTCCAAGAAGAAGGGACGCTTCTCCGGGAAAAACAGGTTGAAGCGCGTCAAGTTGACCTGTTCCTGATCCGCTTCAACTTGGGCAAAATCAGTGTTAAGCGTCAGATCGGCGGTGAGGTTGGAGGTTAGACCGTACTTGAAATCTAAACCAGCATCAAATTTCCCGTCAGTGCCCTCATCCTCTGCGGTTCGGCTCACTCCCGGCAACACATAAGGCAGAAATTCAAGACGCCTTGACGAAGTAATGCCTGCCAAACCAACAAGGCTACCGAGGTTTGCAGTTCGATATTTCGATAGACTGCCATACTGTCTTGATACAGGAACCCACGTCGCGTCCTCGTTGTTCTGCCGGATGGTTCGTCCGAAATTTACACCCCAGACCATCGGATCGCTCCTGTTAAAACGAAGTTGGCTGAAAGGAATGGCGATCTCCGTTGTCCAGTGGGTATCATTAATCTTGGAGCGGCAGTTCCATACAGCATCCCAACTCTCGTTCTGGCTATCTCCGCTGTTTGTCAACGCTATATCCTGCATCGCACCTAATGGATTGATACGGAAGAAAACCCCACTCCGTTTGTCGTTGTAGGTATCCAAAAGGATGAAAACATTATCGTTCTCACGCAAATTTTCTGAATCTCGACGCATTTCGTTGGCAACAATGTTATTACCATGCGAGCTTGAACAGGTAAAACCGAAGTAGATGTTTTTCTCATCGTAAGGGATGCGGACTTCTGTAGATTCAGTTATCGGCACACCTTCATCGGGTTCAGTTTGGACAAACTGATCTATCGGTTTTGCATGCTGCCAATCCGCTTCACTGAAATCTCCGTCGATCTCAATACTCTGATAAGTTCGATACGCCTCGGCTCGGTATTCTACCGGGCCGGAGGCAGCGTTTACATAGAGCGGGCATAACAATGCAAAACCGAAAAGAAGCAGGTATCTTCTGATTACAGGTGATTGATGTAAATCGAAACTCATACTGCCCCTTTGCTATTGATACCTCGGCGGTAGGATGCGTATATATATATTTTGGGTATTAGAATGACGAAAAAGGAGAGGAAGGGATTAACCAAAATTACGTGATAGGCGTTCGGGTGGGTTAATTAGGCTGGTATAAGAGGGAAAAATGTCGGAGACCATCGATCCGATTAGGGTGTCCGATAAATTCGTGTATTTTCCAGTGTGTCCTGAAATGGTCCTTGTTTTTCGGTCTGCAATGTGAGAACAATCACACCCATCTCCGTGTCGCGTTGTTCATCTTCTTCAATCAGCGCATGCCGTATCTCTCCAAAAAGGACTCTACGATTTCCGCCAACCGCTCCCCAATGCAGATCTCTGAGACGCCCATCGTAGACTTTTTTACTTCTAGCACCATCTTGCATCGAGTAGACTTGGACACTCGTTGTGAATTTGGAGTCCGAAAGGGTACTAACGCCTATTCCCGGCGCCAAAATGCTTCCAGTCTGGATTAATGGACGACCGCTCTCGTTAAGCAGAAATATGTCGAAATCAATCTGATTGGGCCGATAAGTGGTTTCAATTTTGATGCCTGCGAAATTGTCTATGAGGCCGGTCGTACAACCTAAAATTGCGATTAGACAACCCAAAACGAACCAAAGTAAAATTTGTCCTACTGTTCTATCCTTCAAGAAATCTACGTTCAATTCGAATCTCCATTTTCTAATTTATTATTCTCAGAACTGGAACCCAGCTCCCAAACCAATCGCTGTCCCATCAAAATCGAGATCGAAGGGCACTGCACCGCCCCCCTTGAAAGTTTTGAGGATGCGCTTCGCCTCAAGGGTAAGGGTAAGTTGATCGTCGAGAAATAGATATGTCAACCCGATCTGTGCATACCCTGTCAAGCCAGAATTTCCACCATCGACAGCCACCCCCTGCTGCGCTAATAGACCAAGAGCACTGCCATCAACACTCAAGTATGAATACCCAATACCACCGCCAAAGTAAAGTGGAAGGAAGTCGCTAAGCAGCACCGGATAGTAGAGTAAGCTGAACGAAATGGGGATAAAAGTCGCAGAAAGATCAGCGGCGTTCGGCGGTGGTAATGTCGCACCATTCGTCCAATAACCGAGTGCTATTTGGGACGATAGTTCCGTCGTGTGTTTCAGTTCTACTGACGCAATAGGCATCAACGCGGCGTTGAGTGCCGGGACACCGAGACTGTTTAACAAGGCTGTGAACTGCTCTAATTTTGGCTTGTAGGAAAAGAAGGAGATGTGGAACGATGTGGATTCGACACCTCGCCCCACAAGGTCACGTAACGGATTCGGGTGCTCGCCTTCGGCCGGTGCGTCTGAGATAACTGCCAATCCAAGCGAGATATTTCCCATTAAACAGCCAATAAACACTATAAACAGTAGTGAAAGAACTGTATAAGATTTTTCCATAGTGTGTTAATTGCTCCCGTTTTTAATTACTGCTACGTTTCACGCATTACACTTTATCTCGATTCGCATCGGTAGATGGCTCTACCTTTTGTTCCGCCGAGCGGCGTCACCGCAAAATATGTCTCTAACAGTGTGCGAATTGGCTGATCAACTCGGTAACAGATCAGGAGCGTAGCCACATTCGGCACTGCTGCGACCTGTTGGAGGAATGGCTCAAGGAGACCAAAATCCGCTGATTCAAGTCCATCCTTCGGATTCCAGTGATCATTATGAGCGTAAGGCGGATCCGTAACAAGGGTAACATCCCCATCAATCGAACCCAAGTGCTCCTGAATCTGAGTTGCGTCGCGTTGCAAGAGTTCCACATCAAGATGAATCTGTTGCGCGCGATTAAAGATCAACCGGCACCGTTCCTGATAAGATCTTTTCAGTTCATCATCTTCAGTTTTATAAGCTTCGATTGCGCGTAATCGTTCCTCAAGCGCGTTTTGTTCCTTCATCCACTGAAAATTTCGCCGCGCGGTTTCTAACACAACCGGATGCAGATCTGCCCCAATTATTTTTTTTATTTGCTCCGAAAAAAGAAGGTACGCTGTACAAAGAATGACGCCGTTACCGCAGAACGGATCATACACCGTAACTGCCTCCCGCTCCTTCTCAAATAGTGAGTTCAGCATCACATAGGCAACACGGGGCGGAAATCGTGGAGTCCGTGTTGACAACGCTTGATAAAGTGTCTTGCCAACCTCTATATATTTGTAAGTGACGGGACCTTGTGGGAGGTGCATGGCATGTGAAACAGCAATCGGTTCATCTGGCGAGGATTGACGGAAAATCGCCTCAAATATGACAATTAAGATGATGTCGATCGCCAAGGGATACAGTGTGCAGCGAAACGTTTGAGCGCGCCGCTTTTAACGATAATTGCTTCCGGCCGCAACACAGTTGAGTACATCATCAATAGTGAAATCGTATCAAGCAGGGATCGGTAGCCAGACAAACCGGATATATCAATATAGACCTTGTTGAACTGTTCACCGAGCTCTAGCGCTGCCATGACATCAAATCCGTCTAGGACTTCAAAGTGTAAGTCAGGATGCATTTCTCGTGCACGCTCAATACACTTAGGGCTGATGTCAGTGCCAATGATCTTCTTACAATGCGGTGCGATCAACGTAGTTGTCGTCCCCCACTCACATCCAATCTCTAGCACAACATCATCGGGGTTCACCCAAACGGGTATGGTCTCACGGTACTCCTTAACGCCGCGCGTGCCAATAAATTCTGTTTTCGCCTCAAATAGTTGGTTCCTGCTTGCCATACGCTCTCCAAACAGTCGCTCGTAATCCAGTGATTCAGTGCACTAATTCTTCATTCTCTGCTTCCGAAAATCGTTCCAGTTTAAAGACCTAGAGATAGAAACATCAAAGTGGCGCAAGCAATTCACACTGTTATCATAAAAAAAGGGAAATTGGGATGAAGCCGATTCCACCCAATTTCCCTTAAAGTCAATGCAGTATAAAGTGCTACATCATCGATCCGGTCGGATAGACAATCACTTCCGCTCGGCGGTTTTGGGCGCGTCCCGCTGTCGTATTAACTGGAGCAATAGGCTCGGTATGACCAAGTCCACGAGATTCAATTTTGTTCGTTACGCCTTTGCTCTGGAGATATTTCACAACCGAATCCGCACGGGCTTGAGAAAGATCCCAATTGCTGCGAAATTTTCCCCTTAGCACGGGGCTACCATCTGCGTGACCTTTAACGAGTACCACCGCCATAGAATTCGATTGGATCATTGCGGCTGCTTTATCAAGTGCTTCCATGGCACCCGAAGTTAAGCCGACTTTCCCGCTGGGGAACTGAACCGTAGCTGCTGCCATCGGCTTAGCAGACATCTTTTTCGTCTCAGCGAGGTCCTCTTTGGTCGCCATAATCGCAGATTCCAAATCGGATATATTTTGGGCTTGCATTTCGGTCTTCTTTTCAAGGGCAGCAATCTGGTCTTGGAGTTTCTGATCTCCAGACATGGCGGACTCTTGTGCCTTTTCCCCAACCATATCCGCGGTCTGCATGAGCTCTTCACGCAGTTTGGCGTCCCCGCCTTCAGCGAATTCTTTGGCGGCTGTAATTGTATCCGCATCACCTTGTTGAGAAGCGGTAATGGCAGATTCCTTTGACATAGACACTTCTGACCTCAAAGCATCGCCTTGAGCATCAACCTTGCCACTAACCTCGGAGACCTGATTGCTCAAATCAGTGTGTGACGCTGTATTTTGTTGGTTGTATTTGTCCATTTCCATAGCAAACTCCTCTTTACTCAACTTGCCGCAGCCACTGAGGACGATGCTAAAGACGAAAATGCTTACAATCGCTATTCCTGCTATATTTCTCATTGTTACCTCCTCGGAAAAAAATTCATTCTAAAGTGAACGAATATGGTTTATGGTATGACAATTTGTGGTGATAGGTAGACTTCTCACGAAGTTTTCCCTCACCCTAAACCGTGCATGCGCCTTTCACCGTGCACGACCTGTCCAGTTATCAATGATGACTACGTAAAGTGAGATGTCTATTGGGAAAATGGATATACAACATTATATCCTTTCTTATGTATGTTCCTTCTCCCGCTATCGTTCTGTCAACGAAGTGCAGATTCTTCCCAGAGATTTTGATATTATCTCCATCGCAAGTATATGAACCATACCAAATCCTTTCGTATACAGAACGATTCCTCAAGGTAGTTTCAACAAGATTTAGTTTATTGTTCTCACGAAAGTCAATAGACCATACCTTGTTACCTCTGCTGAGGTTGTGTTTGGTTATGCCAAGTGTATATCCCTCATAGTCGGGGAAGTTCATGCCAAACCTTTCCTTCGTGGAGAAGTATTTGTTTGACATCTTATAATCGACATATACAACTCTCCATTTTCCAATGATGTCTGTTACTTTGTGGTTGCTTATTGTATCAACCCTTATATCATCATTGTGATGGATAGCTCTTCCACAACCCGTAAGTAGAAGCAGCGTAATTATCAGAAATAAGGCATTATACATTGTTTATGCATCATTTTCAACCGCTTTATCAAGCTGATATTGCAACTTTAGGACTTGACTTTCGCATTTTCTGAATATTATTACGCGAGAAGATTCCCTGTTCTCATGGTCAAGCGAATCGACAATTTCACTGGTTGCAGTTTTAGGTCGCATGTTCAATCCTTTCAAAGCGGATAATTGTGATTAGGCTTGAGGCATACGCAAACGGAATGACTGGATTGCATCTGCTATTTCTTTCAACACTTTAACAAATGCTTCGCTATTATTCTGCATAACGCTTGTTTGTTCATTAACACATTGAATAGCAAGTTCGAGTCTCTTGGTTATGCCGTCCAACTTATCAATGAGTTGTTTATCCTCAATTTCACGGATATTGATGCTGTGTTCAAGTCTGGTATCAATCAATTCAAGCCTATTCAAAATAAGGCATTGTATTTGTTCAGCTGTTAGGTTGAGATATTCATTCTGCATTGTGTCGCCTCTATCTAATCTCCTCAGCCACGATTGTTTAGTGTTGATTGAGTCAATGCACGAAGAACATCACTTATGTCTGAATAACGCAGGTATAGCTCCCTAACCGATTTCTTAGGAGAACGTTCCATATGAGTTTGTCTAGCCATGAACTCCTCAAAATGAACACTGGCTTCTGTGATAGATCTTAGATCCAGTGTGTTGCTCACAGTTGCTTGAGCGAGGTAATGCACGGTCAAACGTAACTCCTCTATAATGGGTTGGTAATGTTCTCTTGCTGGTGTCGGCATTTTAGGTAAGTTCCTTTCTAACCCTTGTAATTCATCATAAAGGAATTGATGGGCTTGGGTTATCTCATCAAACACTTGGATCACTCCTTTCTTGATTTGTTAAGTGGGTATTATAACAGATAGAAAGGTGATAGTCAATTATACCTGTTTGGCATTTACGAAGCGTCCGACACCAATTCATCTTTCGATTTGACCATAGTATATTAACCTGACATGCCTGTGAGGGCCTACATTCCCTCGTTGCATTTGTCATTTCCCTTTGCTTCCCACGATGACTTTTCAGTTGGTAATATGATGATTCAAGTGGTCAATGTGGGCTTTATTCAGGTCTGCAATACTGTCGGACAATTCTGATAGCCTCTTTTCAATGTTGTTGAATCTAACTTCGATATGTTCAAACCTCATGTCAACTTGTTCAAACTTGGCATCAAAATATCTCGTTGTTGATTTGTGCAGACTGAATAGCAAAACCCCCAAACCAGTGAATCCACCTAAGACTGCAAATAACCCTATAGACAGTGCCACCCAATGAGATGTCAGCATGATATACCTCCTGCTGAAACATTCAAGTTGTAGAATCATGCGTTCTACTAAATCATCAACCAATCGTGTATCAATACACAAACATCGCAGTTAAGGTTAGGTTCATGATGCAAATAATCGTGGTGGGTTTAGTTGGACTTGAAGATAGAGAGTAGCGTGTTTTGCAACTCATCGAAACGGGCAGATAGTTTGTCAAGCCTTTCAGATACTTGGTCAATTCTATCCGAGTTGGCTTTTATCATGCCGTGCGTATCATCAATCCTCTTATGAAGATCATCAAACCTCTTGTCCATTTTGTTGTTCATATCATCAATTCTCTTATTGGTTGCCCGATAGAGAATCAGCATTTGCCCTCCCAATACACCAACTATCGGAATGACAATGGACAATATATCCTTGAGATTCAATCCCGTTGACATTTTAATCCTCCTTGAAAAAAGGATTTAACTTTCTAGATATTTTACTACATGAAGGATCAAGTGTCAACATTGTTACATAAGGGACAACTCCCACACTGCGAAATGGTGCGAATGGGCGCACCCAAAAATTTGCCATATTGTAGCACAAACCAAATTTTTATACAAGCAAAATTCTATTGTTTGATATAATTGCTTCAGTAGCCTTGCGTTTTCCCTAAAAATCCATTAAATTTAACCCAAGTCACTGATAGTAGGCATATCGTTTCGGATTTGGTTACCTTTAGTGGATGTTGAGTATGGAGATTCGACCTACAGGCTGTCTAGTAACTTGCGTTACTATATTCCAAATCTACATCAGTAACATGAAATTAAAATGTAATTGTTTGTAACGTTTTGCAATACAATTGGCAGTCTATGACAAAATCCTAAATTCTGAGATGGAAATAATTTTCGCATTTTCGCGTGTAAAACGGGTAATTTTTTACACCTACAACAGGAGACGATAGAGACATGGGGAAAATTGGCGTCGGGATTATTGGATTGGGAATGGGAAAGTCGATGTTTGGGATTCGACAGATCCCCGATACCGATCTGGAAATCCGGGGGATTTGCGATACAGATGCGGATCGGCTCGAAAGCATCCGTACAGAACATAACGTCCAGTTCACAACGACGGATTATCGGGAACTCCTCCAGCGGGATGAAATTGACATCGTTGGTATCTACACACCGGATCCACTTCATGCGCAGCACTGCCTTGATGCCCTTGATTGTGGTAAGCATGTAATCTGCACAAAAGGCTTTGTTGACAGTCTCGACGATGCGGTTCGTGTATTACAGAGGACGCGGGAGACCGGTTTGAAACTCATGGTTGGACAAACCTGCCGCTTTCGACCGGATTTTATGCACACACACCGATTGGTGGACTCTGGCAAACTTGGTAGCATCGTCGCAGTCGAAGCCCATTATGTACACGATATGCGCGGCGTACTGACAGCGACACCTTGGAGATATCAGATGCCCCAGAAAACGCTCTACGGCGGACTGTGTCATCCAATGGATCTCGTTATCTGGTTTCTCGGTTTCCCCAGTGCCGTACACGCAGTTGCCCACGAAAGCGGAACTGATGCGCGGTATCCGTCAGGCGAAGGACGTTTCAATGACAACTGGATGGTCAATTTAATCTATGAGGATGAACGGCTCGGACGTGTACTTGGGCTGTATGGTCTCTGTCACGCACCGATGCCAATGCTGGGACTATCAGTCTACGGAACTGCTGGCAGTATTGTCAATGGGGAGGCGATTTTTGATGATAATCATCGCAGCGTCATTCCCGTCGAAGATGCCGTTTCTATGGGGACAGATGAGATTGCCGATATCGGGCATATCGGCGAAGTGGTACGCTATATGTTACATTTTGAAGACTGCCTCAAGCACGACAAACAACCGCTAATCAACGCAGAGGTGGGGACGAAGGTTATCGCTGTATTAGATGCGTGCGAGCGGTCTGCAAGAAGCGGAAAGGTAGAAAGGGTGCAGTCAGCCTTTTAGCCAACCAGTGAATGCTACGAAAAGTTCAGGGATTGACAGGTTTGCTAGACCCTTGGACCCCTGAACGCAAATTGCAGTTGTGTCAGTTACCCCGCCCTAAAGGACGGGGCTTCCACTGCTAAAAATTTGGTGAAATGAGAGAATGAACAAGCTACACTAGCAGAAAACTTACCCACGCGAAGGTTCGCTCATTGTTTCCCGCGCTTTCCGAGACAGTTCAGCGAGATGCCCATCGTTAGCCATCACCTGTTCTAGGTGCACTATCCGTTCCGGGCCCGCAGTACCAACCATCTTCGGTCCATATTTGCGGTCAATCCAGAACCGCGCCGAGTTGCCGATGTAGGTGCGTAGATCGTCCAAACGGTCTTCAGGATAACGTTCACAGAGGTTCATGGTAAACATCCGCCGGCGTGCGCCACCGCCAAATGCAGCATGCTTGGTATTGTGATTGAAACAAACTACATCCCCCGGCTCTGTCTCGAATGCGATCGCTGGTACATCCTTGCCATGAACACCCCAGTCCGCCTCACTCTCCCGAATCTCCTCCTGAAGCCGATCCGCGTAACCATCCCCATAGAGATGGCTGCCGGGGATGACGCGCAGCGCTCCGGTGTCACGGGTTAAAGGATCGAGGTAAAACGCAATTTTGATGTGGGTGGGATCTTCCGGTTTATGTCCCCCATCAGAGTGCCAACGCGTATCTCCAACATAGTAGTTTCCATCGCTACCCATATAGTTGAAGTCATGGCCGAGCAGAGTGGTCGTTATCCCCAACATACGGGGGTCGTCCAACAGAGACGACAAGTATTCGCTCTGATCGATGAACGGAACAATGCAGGAGCGCGCTGTCCCTTCATGAGGTCTTCCGTTATGACCGCCCCCACGCTCCCCCCAAACCGCTTCAAACGCATCAATGATTTCCTCGCTACGATCTGCTAGAAGCCCGGGAAAACTCAGATAACCGAAGGTCTGAAAAAAATTAATCTGTTGATCCGTCAGTTTGAAATCTTGATTTTTCATCGAAATCTCCTTTAGGCGTGGAAACCCAAGTCTTTAGATCCCAATTTCGTTGCGTTCTTCCAATATTTACGGAATCGGACACTAATGAACATATGGTTTTCATGTTTCACGCCCTTAGCGTTTTGTACTTTCTTTTGACATAAGACTCAACTGATATACCTAAAAACCGAATTGAAGCACTACCTAAGCGGATCGTGTGTAACAAAACGAGGCATCGCAAACGGCAAATGCGTTGCGCCACGAGCAAGAATATGATTCTGATTGCCTTCACCCCATTCGGTGTAAGATCGGGCGTTGGCATAATGGCAGACGTAGGACCGCCGAAATCGGTTTGTCGAGCGATTCTGCTTAGATCTGTGGATGAGGTGACCGTGGAAGAAGATGACATCTCCGGCATTGGCGGTCGCCGCCACCTCGCTGCGTTCCTGCACACCTACAATTTCGGTCAACCTTTCCTGAAAATCATCGGTATTGTCCGGTAGCGCCACCTCATCGTAGATCGGGTGCAAGTGGGAGCCGGGAACAACATACATGCAGCCGTTCTCCTCATCACAGTCATCAATGGCTATCCAAGCCCCGCATAGGGTATCCGGGGCAGTTTTGATGTAAAAAGAATCCTGATGATAAGCCTGACCGGATTTCTCCGGCGGCTTAAGGAAAAGCATTGACTGCATCGCCATCACATCGGGTCCAACCAACGTTTCAAGCACATCAAGGATGCGGAGGTGTAGCATAAACCGTTCATGAACCTCTAGATGACGATGGAATTGGATGAAGCGGAAATACTTATCCTCCATATCCGCGGGGGTATCTCCCTCATTTCTGGGCGTAACCCCTTCTAGTTGGCTGAAGTCGACCTGCCCCATCGCCATATCCATCGAATGACGGTCAAGTTCGCCCAGCTCTTCGTCACTCAGCAGCCCTTCAGCTTTCAGATAGCCTTGTGTGCCAAAGAAGTGCCGCTGATCAAGGGTAACTTGATATTTCTCTCGTGGTTGCTGTTCCATCAATAATCTCCTATTCCGACTGGAAGGATTCACCTTCCGGACGACAACTAACCTGTTAGAATCATTATCGGAGCTAACAAATTGAATGACAGGGGGTTCTCTAGACGCTACGCAGAAGACGTCCAACGCATCGCCTCATCAATAGGCCAGATTGGGCGGCGTAGATGCTGATAGGGGAGACTGGCGTAGTCCACAGTACTAACGCCGGGGGTATTCAGTTCAATGGTGCCAGCAATGACCGGATCAAAGGAAGCACGATGCGCTTGATTGGATTTGACAACAAGGATCTGTTTCTCCTCCAACAGAATGCCAGCACTCTTAAAAAAATCTCGGTCCTTGCCAGTCCGCCTTTGGGAGAAGATAACGTCGATTTTATTTCCGGTGCGTAGCACAACTCGCTTGCCCACATTCGCCTCACGAAATGCTTCTTCGTTGACTTCACGTCCCCAACCGCCGTGGGTGGGACCGCAAATCATGTACCTTCCATCATCAATGGACTTGACCTGAGCCGTTATTTTTACCGGTTGGTAGAAGCGTTGATCGATCTTACCCCCAACTGTGATGTCAAGATTCGCGCCCACGCCGGCTGCTATGCCTGCGCGAACGACCTCCGCATCACGGATAGTGAGCGCACAATCCCGCGCCCCACAGCGTAGGAGACTTTCCAACACCGCCGGACTATCGGCTGGACAGGCACTGCCGGGGTCGTCACCTAAATCCACCAAGAGAATCGGCTTTCGTGGGTCAGCCATCGCCATTTTCACCCCCGCATCAATCGAGTGTATTGGTCGCACCGTCTTCAGTCGCTCCCGTTGCTCCCACAAATCTTCTGCTAACGCCTGAGCCAACTGTTTGGCGAGTGCCGGGTCGCCATCAGTCGTGGCGACGATTGACATACCGGCATCCGGAGAATCGCCGTATCCGTAGCCGCCAAGAATGGTGATGTTGATAACTTGGGGGATCTTTTCCATCTCCGCGCGTTTTTCGTTCAACTGATAGAGCAGCAGTCCCCGCTCTTCTTCCGGCAGGTGTGACCAAGTGCTCTGACCGATATTAGGACCAATAATTGGCACAAACACCCGATGGGAGACCGGATCGATTTTGCCATCCAGCATCTGGAGCAGACATTTCGCCGCTTCCAATCCGCGCTCATAACCATCGATATGGGGATTGGTGTTATTAGGGAACGGGACCAGTGCCTCAACCTCTTTATCACTCATGATGGCGTGAAAATCGTAAGTGCCGACCATAGGTATATTCCCCAGGACCCGACGTGCTTCCAGCGCTAGTTCGCCTTCAGCATCGGTATAGGGTGCTTCGGCAACCATCGCCCCATGAAGGGCAAAGTAGACACCATCCAGTGGTCCTGCCTCTTGCAAGCCGGTCACAATCATATCACGGCAGCGTTGGTAAACGTCGGCACGGATGATACCGCCGTGGGCGAAGCCGATTCCGACGGTGGGAACCAATTCTACATCGTCTCGCTTGGCACCTTCTGCAAAGCCGCCGATAAAACTCCTAGGGTGTGCATTCGCAAATAACCCCTCTCCCCGCTGGATACCGACGGTCTCCATGGTATCGTTCTGTTCTAGGGCAAAGGTGTTAGTCTCATGATGGAGACTAGCGATACCAATCCTCATTTTTTTCTCCTTATTGGAATTCAGTTGGCCCCGCTCCGCTGAGTTACACTACAATGAGCCGTAGGTCCCTTTATGTTCCGCCCTCACACTAAATAACCCCTCGGCTGCATGATTAAAAATTAACCTCTGCAATCGCTTTATCACCTAGCACCTGTTCGATAACCCGCAGCGTTTTCTGATAAGCGCCATTAATCTGCTCCTGTCGCGAACAGATCTGGCTGTCGATTCCGTTCAGTTTCTCCTCAAACTCACCGACCATCCGTTTCACCTCCGCGGGCGAGGTGCCGCCAAGGCTACAGTTATTGCGGAGCGACAGTTTCGGGTCGAGAATGTGTTGGAGTTGCTGGACAGATAGGTCAATACCTTCGGAACGCAACAGTTTTTGTGTTTCCTCCCAATCCCGAAAGGTTTTACCCATTTTCGCCAAGCCCCCGACGACGCTCCCAACTATTTCATGACATTTTCGGAATGGCAAGCCTTGTTCGCTAACGAGGAAATTGGCTAGCTCTGTTGCCGTTGCGAAGTTCGCGTTGGCAAGCAGTTCTAACCGATCCGTGTTGAAGTCGAGTGTCTCAAGTAAGCCAGGTAGGATTCCCAAACAGGATTGAACCACATCAAACGCGCCCCACAGCGGCGGTTTATCCTCTTGGAGATCGCGATTATATCCTGTAGGCAACCCTTTGAGATTCGTTAAGAGGTCCATAAGAGCCGCATAAACCCGGCCCGTCCGTCCACGCGTCAATTCTGCGATATCTGCGTTCTTTTTTTGGGGCATGATTGAGCTGCCCGTCGCATACGCATCATCGAGCGTTGCGATGTTGAATTCATAGGTTGTCCAGTACACAATCTCTTCACCGAGCCTTGAGAGAGTAGTCATCAGCAGTGTCAGTGCAAAAAGGGGTTCAGCGATAAAATCACGAGAGCTAATCACGTCCAACGCATGTTCATGGGTTGCGTCGAAACCGAGTAACTCAGCTGTCAAATTCCGATCAATTGAGAACGAAGTTCCTGCAAGCGCACAAGCACCGAGCGGGTTAAGATTAGCAAGTTCGTAAGCGGCATTCAATCGCTTCTGATCGCGGAGGAACATGCTGACGTAGGCTGTCGCCCAAAACCCGAGGCTGATTGGCTGTGCATGCTGTGTGTGCGTATAGCCCGGCATTACCGTTTCGGTGTGCTCTTGTGCGATAGAGAGAAACGCCCGGCACAAACGCGATACACCTTGCTGTGTGTCGAGGAGCTGTTCGCGAATATAGAGATGTGCATCGACAAGCACCTGATCGTTTCGAGAGCGGGCGGTGTGAAGTTTTCCGCCATATTCACTTCCAGCACCTTCGATGAGGTAGGACTCCACATTCATGTGGACATCTTCCTTTTCAGGGGTAAGGACAAACTTCCCATCGTGAAAATCTGATTCCGCCTTGCTCAACCAGTGCAAGATTTGTCGGAGGTCATCATCAGAGATAATACCTTGTCGCGCTAACATGATTGCGTGGGCTTGGCTGCCCCAGATGTCATGTGCAACTAGACGCGAATCGACATCAATGGACTGTGTAAAGTCTTCGGTTTCAGTTGACAGCTCGGAGCGAAATCGTCCACCCCATAATTTGGCGGAAGTGTTTGTCATCGATCATTCCTGAAAATAAGCAGTTGTGGAAGTCCGTAAAGCCCCCGTTTTTCAACATTGGATTGGGCGGTATTATAGCATGAAGCGGTCTAGGTTGACAAGCGGTGATTATGCCAACTCCTGCAACACAATCGTGTGCGTCTGGTTAGCAGGATTTCATCTTCAGCGAAAGTAAAAAAAGCCCACACCAATTCTCATTGGATATGGGCTTTTTTCGCAAATGCGCTCAAGGTAACTGCTGCACTCTCACACGCAAGTTGACGAGGCACTACTTCATCGTGCTTTTGAGACGATCCAGCAAGAGTACCGTCTGCTGTCGAATCTCTTCATTTTTCGCGTCTCTTAGCCGCTCAAGCGTTGCAATCGCCAATTCGGATTTCTCTTGAATCGCGTAGGTAATCCCCAAGTAAAATTGTGCGTCTTCATAAAACTTGCTGTCGGGATAGGTGTCGATAACCTTCTGGAAATACTTCTCGGATTTCTGAAAATAATCCTTCTCATTGTCGCCGGTAGCGTTTTGACCGTAATGGAGCGCAATATTCACATACAACTCGGGCAAAAGACCCATCTCGTTATTTGGATCTTGTTTCACAGCTTTATCGAATAGGGGTTTCCCCTGCTCAAATTTGCCGCGCTTGATGTAAATCAGGGCGAGTCCAGCGTTAGTTTTTGGATCGTTTGGATTTTTCTGAACCGCTACCTTCAACTCTTTAAATGCCTCTTCCTCCTTGAAGGTGTTCTCCATCACTGCGAAAAATTCCTCTGGAGGAACATAGCCGGGACTGAGATGGATTAAATCCCCCTCGGGATTGAGAAACGCAACCGCCGGAAATCCAGTGACACCGTATTTGATACGGGCCTCCTCATTTTCAGGGTGGTCTGTATCTTCAGGATTGACTTTGAGATTGACAAATTTTTTCGATAGAGCAACAACTTTTGCATCCGTAAACGTTTCGGCATCCAGCCGTTTACACCAGCTTCACCACTCGGTGTAGAAATCCATCATGATTGGCTTGCCTGTTTTTTGGGCGTCTGCCAACCCTTTCTCGATTGACTCTTCCCACTGAATTGTCTCCTTTGCCAGTACCACCGGGCTTGTAACAATAACCAGCAGCATGATGGCAAGCGCGATGCGCTGTCCTTGGCTCCAAACAAAATTTAACATCATTTTTCTCCTTTAACGGAATTTAAAAATAGAAAACTTAATAAATCCATCACTATTCTAAACGAATTAACTCAAAAAAGGTGTAATTTGCGTTCCAAATTAGCTGCTAATTATTCTTCAGAGGTCGACCGATCAGCAGCAGACTCTACCTGCATCTGTTCAAGAGTTGAGGCACTAACTGTTTTGCTACCCAATGTTGTTCGACACTTCTGACAGGTCATAACAAGCTTTATCAGATTGCCGCGTCTACCCAATTTATTCTGCTTCTGTTCCGCCTCGACGTAGCGCTTGCATTGAGGGCACCACTGTTGTTGCTGTGTCAACATTTTATATCCCTCCTTCACCATTTTTAATCAGAGATAGGTTTTTCAAATATGCTCAACCGAATGTCAGAAGATCGCAGCTTGATGCCTGCCGTGATGATCTATAGCACGGTTGATGGTCCATCATGTCATTTACCGACACAGAATTGCGAGAAAATCCTGTCCAAAATATCTTCCGTCGTTGTTTTGCCAACGATTTCGCCGAGACAATCTAAGCTGCTGCGCAAATCAACCGCCACGAGGTCTGGAGGCATCTGCTGGGCGAAACTCTCTATTGCATGGCCAAGCGCAAGCCTTCCTCGACGCAACGCATCGTGGTGACGGACATTTGTAACAATTGGAGAATCACCCCATATCGCATCGCCTTCAAGGAGTTCTTGGTGAACTGCCGATTTCAGTTCTTCAACCCCTTTGCCGTCGAGGAGAGAGGTCTGAACCACCGGCTTCTGAGGCGCATCGGTGTGCAGGTCTGCAGGAGTCGTTACGATAGGTAGGTCAACTTTGTTCAAAATCAGGATTGATTTACGGACGTTCGCCGCGCGAAGTAGTTCTCGATCTTCCTCAGTTAAGGACCGAGATGAATCAAACATTATTAAGAGCAAATCAGCACGGTCAAGATAGGATTTACTCCGCGCGACCCCTTGCTGTTCAACGATATCCGCTGTTTGGTGTATCCCGGCAGTGTCTATCAGCTTGAGCGGAATTCCACCAAGGTTCAGCGATGCTTCGATTGTATCTCGTGTCGTACCCGGTATTTCAGTGACTATCGCCCGATCTTCCTGCAACAGAGTGTTTAGCAAGCTCGATTTCCCAACGTTAGGTCGTCCGAGTATTGCGATGCTGATGCCTTCCCGCAGGAGCCTCCCGTCCGATGCAGTCGCAATCAACAGGTCCAAGTCATCACGGATGTCTTGGGCAGTTTGCTTCATCGCTGTTAAATCCATGAAATCGAGCTCTTCTTCAGGGAAATCGATAGACGCTTCGACTTCCGCGAGCAGATTTGCAAGCCGATCGTTAAGCGTATTAATCGCTTGGGACAGCCTACCGGACAACTGATCTATCGCAACCCGACGGGTGAGGTCTGTCTTCGACCGAATAAGATCTCCAACCGCTTCTGCTTGTGCGAGGTCTAGCCGTCCGTTTAGAAAAGCGCGTTTGGTAAATTCCCCTGGTGCCGCGAGACGTGCTCCAGCTTTCAAAGTCAGTTCAAGCACACCTCTGAGAGGTACAATACCACCGTGACAGTTAAATTCAACGACATCCTCTGCTGTATATGATCTTGGTGCCCGCATGATACCGAGCATAACTTCATCGATAACCTCCCCTGATGATGCCTGGACGATATGCCCATACTGCAGCGTATGGGTCGGCAACTCAGCCGGGGAAGTGCGGCGAGGCGAACGAAAAATCTGGCAGGCAATGGGGATAGCGAGACTACCGCTCACTCGGACAATACCGACGCCACCTTCACCTCGCGGTGTTGCGATGGCTGCAATTGTATCCCATTCAATCATACTGCTTTGAGTTTGTCTCATCCCTTTCGCGTGTAGTGACAGCAACGCGCCGCATCATTCCCTCACCTCGGCTATACGTGCGAATCTGCTCATCCGACTGTAAGGTAACGTGAATGATTCGACGGTCACGAGGAGGCATTGGGTCTAGAACGATTTCTTGATGGGTTTGCTTGACCTTTGCAGCAGCACGATAAGCCAAATCAGCCAGCATCTGCTCACGGCGTTCACGATAGCCTTCCGCATCAACGAAGACCTTTTTCTTTACAAGAGATGACCTATTTAATATACAATTCAGCAAATATTCAACGGCATTGAGTGTCTGCCCATGTTTACCAATCAATATCCCGGGGTTATCAGAACTTACTGTAAGATGTACACTTCCATTGACGATTCGAGATTCAATCTGCGCATCAAGCCCCATATGACTTAGAATTTCATGAAGCACCACCTCTGGTGTCGAAGAAACATCCTCTTTTAGAGTCACGCGGATTCTAGCGAGTTTTGCTCCTAAGCCAAGGATACCTTTCGTCGGTTCGTGTAGAACCTTTACACTAACTTGCTCACGACTGACGCCAAGTTCTTTAAGGGCAGATTCCAAAGCTTCTTCTGTTGTATTTTCTTCAACTTCAATATATTGGTGCACGATTCAGTATCCTCCTGACAACTGCATAATATCTATAGTCATTTGAATGGTATCATCGGAATTTATGATTCGCATTCCGCATCTCATTTCGTGCGGTTCGCGTTTGGGGACCGTCGCTTCCTAGATTGAGGCTGTTTTTTTATGGATGGAGCACTAACAAGTGCGGCTTCTTCTGTATCATCGGATTGCCATAATTTGGGCAGATACTGCTGTCCGATGGTAAAAATATTGTTGCATAGCCAATAGAGCGCCAACCCCGATGCAAAGTTATACAGAATAAAAACGAAGAGTAAAGGCATAAATTGCATAATCTTTGCTTGTGTATTGTCGGTCACAGGCGTCATACTGCCCGACGTCTTCTGTTGTAACCAAGTCGTCACACCGTTGATAATTGGTAAAAGTCGCACCGCATCTCCAAGAAATGGGATTGTAAAGGGCAGGGTGAATAGGACATCGGGGGCGGCAAGATCATCTATCCATAAAAAGAAAGGCTCGCCTCGTAGTTCAACTGCATTGCCAAGGAGTGCAAATAGTGCAATGAAGACCGGGATTTGCGGGATCCAAGGAATGCAGCCACCGAACGGATTCACACCATGTTCTTTGTATAATTGCATTGTCGCTTTATTGAGTTTCTGCGGATCATCTCGATGCTTTTCACGAATCTCCGTAAGTAAGGGCTGGAGTTTCTGCATCGCCTGCATGGATTTGTAACCCTTACGAGTCAGCGGGTATGAAATCACCTTTACTAATAAAGTCAGCAGAATAATGGCAACCCCATAATTTTTGATGATACTATAGAAGAAGTTCAGGAGCCAAAGCATTACCCAAGCAATATACCAAAAGAAACCGAGGTCGATAACATCAGCAAGTTGGAGATCTTCCTCCTGAGTTCCCGGCGGCTCGATTGTCTTTAGAACTTTGTACTCCTTTGGACCGACATAGATGCGGAATTGGTCAGCCCGGCTTTGGCTGGAATCCAATGAAAATCCAGGGATAATGAGGCTTGCAGCTTCCGATGGGGCAGTAATATCCGCTGGCGGCGTTGTACCATTGTCTGAGAGGGTTTCAAGTTCGTATTTTGCGCCAAGCACTCCATCTGGAATCATGATCACAGCAAAATACTTATTATTCATACCTGCCCACAAGACCGTATCCGTACTTTGAGTGTCATCAAATTCTTTAACGGGTTTGCTAGCACCACTGCTCAAGGCTCTGGCACCCTCGCTTTTCGGATTGTGCCGCGCACGTTTACCCCCTTTGCGTTCATGTGCAAGCAAATCTGCATTCATCCCAGGACCCCAGCGGAGTTTATACCCATTACGGGCATCGCTCATCGCATCAAGGGAAATTAATGGTTGATTGGACAAATTTTGGAACGTTAATTCGAGGTCAATGTAATATGTATCATTGTAAAACGTGAGTCGCTTGAGGACCTTGAGATTTTCTCCAATCTGCTTGCTGAACGTTAGGGTATCTTGTGGATTTCGGTCTGTGAGAACAAGCTGCGTTTTGTCGACCTCCCAAAATGTATCTATGGCATCGTTTGTCAAGTCCTGATTAAAAAAATGAATCGACAGGCAATTTTGGGCTGTTTCTGGAATCAGGTTAAACAACGATTCATCTATACCGGATCTGTCTGGATATTCTTTAAGCATCCATTGATGTGCGTACGTGAACCGCCCAACTGAAAATGTAATATAATACCTTCCGGTTTCAACCCGAACTGTTTCATTCTCCTTAACCGGTTGTCGGGGACGCGATGGTGCCTCTATTTCCACAGATTGATTTGTATCAATTGTTGCTTCACTGGAAGATGACGATGCATCTGGTGAGAGGGGTGAGCCCCCCCTCGATTGCTCAGTCGCTTGTTCAGTTGTCTGTGTAGGTTCGGGGAGATTTCGACCGTAAAACCAACTCCAACCAAACATCACAGCAACCATGAGTACAAGCGCTAAGACATAACGTTTCTCCATTTAAAGAATCTCCTCATGGCGATTGTCTCGACGATAAATTTTATTTAAGGGGATGATAACCACCGGGGTGATAAGGGTGACATTTAGAAAGCCGTTTAAGTGCAAGCCACCCTCCTTTTAAAACCCCATACTTTGTAATTGCTTCAAGGGCGTATTGAGAGCACGATGGATAAAAACGGCAGGTTGGCGGAAAGAGCGGCGAAATCAGTTTGCGATAGCAGAGTATGGCGTAAATGAGTAAGATTTTCATGGCACTGACAGTACAACTCAAATCGCAGACACGCCCGGCTTACATACGCGCCGAATTACTCGGGTTTGCAAACCTTGGCGCGTTGGAGAAGTTGCAAGAATGACACTTGAATTTGCTGGCATTTCTCACCGATTGCCGCAGACCTACCAACAGCGATAATATCATATCCTTGATATATCTGCCGTTGTGAGAGTCTAAAGGATTCCCGGATCAGGCGTTTGAGGCGGTTCCGTTTGACACTGTTCCCGACTTTTTTACTGACAGTGATACCCAGACGAGTGGAGTATAGAGACTGTCTGAAAACGTAGATAACAAGATGGCGATTCCAGTACTTTTTCCCTTTTTTATACCCCCGTTGAAATTCCCAAGGTTGCGTCAGTCTGTCCGGATGAACTTTACGCGCCATATCAAAATCTCTGGAGCCGAAGTCGCTGCTCCCACTGCTGCCCGTCAATTTTTTCTTCCAGATAGGCAGTATAATTTGCGACTTGAGCCTCCAAACTCATCTGCGGTGTACCGTTCTCGTCCTCTGCCACGCACCGTATTGCATCAATTGTATCCGTCTGTGTTTGCACCGCATGCACAATCGCAAAGATCATCAGGAATTCTTCCTTGATTGCGCGTTCGGATAATGCACGGGGAATGAAGTTGAGCAGCACAACGTTCTGATCGTCCTTCAGACGACCATTCTTCAACCGCCAATGAACAACTCGAATCTGTTTCTCACTAAAAAGCTGCCGCAATACCTCTTGTCGCAGTGAAATTGGCACCTTGGGAGTCGTAATGTCAGATGGTTGATCTATCTCCGGTAAATCTGGAACATCATATGGAACAAACCCGAGTAACGCTGCCGGCGGTTTGCCAACTTCAAACGCTATCACAAGTGGTTCGCTGTTTTCTGGATGGCGTATGACTTCATGAAGCTGTCGTCCGGTTTTCTGTCGGTTCGTTTTGCCCCACCCTTCCATCAGGGCAAACTCATAGTAATAATCCTCCGGGGCTTGTATCGTACAAGCCGACAATAGGAATGGAAGACTCAATATTAAGATATTAAAAATATGCCCATGAGCATAGACAGAAAAGCATTTGCGGTTTTTTGAGAATTTTCTCAATAGATACAATTTTTGCCTCCACTGAGATGACAAATGTCGTTTTCAACTCGCTTTATCAATCTTCTAGCAAGACACAGGCTTTAGTTGACTAGAGGTCTCACTAAGTCAGTTGATGTACAGGTACTTTTTCCAAGAGTCATCATAGGATCGACCATTGCGACTCAAGTGGAGATAGGAAATAATCGAGGGTGCCTTGGGCGAATGCTTAGGGAACATGTGCGCTTCATGAGGCGTACGATCCCCCTTCTCGGCATTACATTTTTTACACGCTGTCGCCACATTTTCCCACACGGTCGTTCCTCCTCTTGAACGAGGTTTGACGTGATCAATTGTTAGCGTTGATGGCGGAAAATGTTCATCGCAATATTGACATGTATACTGATCTCGAACCAAAACATTTTTACGTGAAAACTTCACAACGCAGTGAGGGATATGAACATAGTTCACCAAGCGGATTACTAATGGTATCTTCATCGAAATAGTCGGCGAACGAATTTCGAGATCAGAGACTTCCTCCATGCACGCCACACCCTTGACAAGCATCTTCATCGCACGCCTTAAGTTGCAAACGTTGATCGCTTCATAGCTTGCATTTAATACCAGTACATTTGCGTCCATGGTTCCCGCCCCAATCATGAAGCCCAAATTCCCGAAAACATGAAAATCCAATTTATTGTAACACACCTCTCTTTGAACCTGCAAGCAAAATATCTTTTCTCCATCCCTTGACTAGCTTGACCTCAAGAGGGTTTTCTTTGACATACAGAACGCTTAATGATAAAATCGCAGCAGCACACCAGCGAATGAGGAGATCTAATGAATTGGCGAACCATATTTACGCATCGCACATCAGGATTCAAGTTTTACAGAGGAATTGCCCTACCTGACTTTCAACGTTCTAAATCTCATGCTTCCCACCCCACGCCTGACAGCCACCGATGGTCCCCGATCCACAATCGAGTCCGAGCCAGCCGCCACACACGCTTCTCGTTTGCTATCTCCTTGGTGCTACACCTGATGGCACTTCTTATAGTGAGCATCAATTTGCCGCGATGGTATCAACCACCTCCGCTACCAGAGTCAATTATTGCAGAGCTTATTGAGGTCGAACTTCACGCCCAACGCCTCCACCCTGTAGATGTTAAAAAGCCAA
The DNA here is from genome assembly GCA_965222805.1 of Candidatus Poribacteria bacterium. Lineage (GTDB taxonomy): Bacteria > Poribacteria > WGA-4E > WGA-4E > PCPOR2b > PCPOR2b. The sequence continues at coordinate 6,231,356 of CBDCUX010000005.1, read as the reverse complement.
CCTTTCATGCTAACACCCCAACCCAACCTCACGTAAGCGTTACCCCTTCTACACCACTGACATCTTCCAGAGCGTTAGCAATGCAGGTGAATCAAGTGAACCCACAGGTTCAGATGGAATTGAAACCGCTGAGTACAACAGCCCACTTACTACCTACATCAGATACTCCGTTTGTAGACGCATCTGAAAACGACCAACGTTTGAGGGAATCGATCAGCGAGCCTCTAGAAGCCGTAACCGAGATTCCGCAATCAATGTCCACCGAAGTCGAGCGCAATCTTTCACCAACGCAAAAACCACAAACTGACAGTGTTGAGAGATCAACGGCTAACCGCGATGCACAGGTTGGATCGCTTCTTCAGACAATCGCCAGCGGTATTGCGAGCGGGGAAAGTTCGCCCGTCATAGATATTGTCTTCTTGTTGGATACTAGTGGTAGCATGGAAGATAACATTCGCGCGGTGGGAAGACATTTGGTTAATATGGTAGACATCTTCCAAGCAGAGCAGCTGGATTTCACGATGGCAGTGGTGCCGTTTAAGTATTTGGCACAACACTTTCACCAGCCAACGAAGGACTATCAGAAGTATGTACGCCTTCTCGAAAACGTCGAGTGTAGCGGGGCTGAACGGGCTTATAATGCAATTGTCAAATCGATTACGAGGATAAAATTCCGCCCGGGGGCTCGACGGCGTTTTATCCTTGTCACCGATGCACCATGCACAGGACCCTATACAATTCAAGAGGTCCTGCAACGATGCTGGGAAGCCGGAATAACGTTGGACATCATTGGGGGCGTAACTGACAGAACCGAAGCCGATGACCCACTCAAAGCCGAACGTGAGCAAAAGGCACTAGCGAGAAAAACTGGGGGCGCATGGTTCCCGATACCAAGAAATTGAGCTACCCGTTTAATATTCCCTCAAGCCACCATCCGGCGCAATGAGCGGTGGACGCACATAGGGCTCTGGGGGGTAATGTTTGAAAGCCTCTTCGTTGAGCTCAATCCCGATTCCCGGCGTATCTGGACGGATTAAATAGCCGCCTTCCCGCTTGATTGGTTCCTTGACAAGGTCGCGTTTCGGAGCTTTGTCTTCACCCAACGGATATTCCTGCACGGCGAGATTGTGAATGGCTGCATCGATTTGTACGCACGCGGCAGTGAGGACACAGCTCAACGGATTGTGAGGCACCACACCAACGTAACTTGCCTCTGCAAGCGTTGCGATTTTTTTGACATTTGTGATGCCACCGGCGAGCGACAGATCCGGACGGACAAATGCAGCGCCGTTGTGATTCAACAGATCTCGGAACTGGTAAATTGTGTAGAGTCGCTCTCCCATCGCAAGCGGCATCGGAACGCTAGCTGCGACATATTCCCACGCATCCATGTTTTCAGGTTCAATTGGATCCTCGAAGAAGTATAGGTTATATGGTTCAAGTGCACGCCCTACTGCGATGGCTTCCGCTGGGGTAAGCCGGTTGACGACATCAATCATGAGATCTACATCCGGACCCACGGCATCTCGAACCGCTGCGACCCGCTGCTCTGCGTTGCGAACCATCGCTGTATAGCTCATGTTTTCCAGACCGCGTCCCTCCTCGAAATCGAATGCACCAAAATCCCCGAACGGATATAATCTAACGGCAGTGAACCCTTCTTCAACACACGCTGCTGCTTGTTCCGCCAATGCTTCGGGCGTAGTACCGCCCAGATGCGTATAAAGGCGAACCTTCTCCCGCGTGGGTCCGCCGATCAGTTCATAAACCGGTGCCCCGAGCACTTTGCCTTTGATGTCCCACAAGGCGATGTCGATTGCACCGATGGCAGCCATCACATCTGCGCCGCCACGGAATAAACAGCGACGGAATGTATGCTGCCAGTGACGTTCGATATGCAATGGATTCTTGTCGACGAGGTATTCAGCGCAATATTCTACCCCGGCGATTGGCAAAAATGGTGTGCCGCCGGTGCCGCTAGCGGGATGGAGCTCACCCACTCCCGTGATGCCCTCATCCGTTTCAACTTTGACGTACATGAATCGGCTCGCCCGAAGTGTCTCAATTCTAGTGATTTTCACAATCGCACCCCTTCTCTGAATCAATCTTTATGTCGAAATGACCGTATTTTAACGCAACCGGAGCTGAGTGGCAACAACTTTTGCACATTGCACAGAAGTCTCCACAGCAATTAATTTGAGCGCGGAAAGCAACCCGATTGACGATGCATCGGTTGTATGCTATTATATCTGAGGAGTGCTCATAATTGCAATTGAGTCAGGATAACGGTTATAATCTAATCTAACCTTGCAAGAAAGAGAGGATTATAACATGGGTTATCCTGACAGTGATTATTATATCACGTTTTTGTTTGAACAGCTTGAAACTTTCAACACCTCCGTCGCGTCGGCGTTGACACCGACTCTCGGACGCCCTAAGTCGTATACAGACGACTGTCTGATTGTGCTTTTCGCCGTCCTGACACTCAAGGGTATCTATTGCTTTAAGGCACAACACAGATGGTTGGAGATACACGTGCCGGGGGTGCCACGGTTCAATCTACAAACTGTACCCTCTCGTGCGACGCTGGCACGCCGGTACAAACAACTTGCTTGTCGGCTTGAGGCGTTCATTGAGTTTTTAGGTGATGTTGGTATGACTTTGATTGCCGATGCGTCTTTGGAGGTGGTTTACCAAGATAAAAGTCTGTTTAAGGCAAAAGGTCCGGTCTGGCATCAGAAAGACAAAAAGGCCAATCGCATTCCAACGGGACTGCGTGCCGTTGATACAGACGCGAGTTGGTCTGTCAGTAAGTACCATGGCTGGGTTTATGGCTATGGACTGCATCTAACGGTCACCCAACAGGGAGTGCCTTTGATGAGTGCCGTTGATACTGCGTGTGTGAGTGAGAAAGCAATACTTGACCAACAAGTCAACAAAATGCTTGCACAAAATGTCGGATATATCGTCGCCGATGCCGGTTACACTGACCTCAAGCGAACCGAGAAACTGGCAAACGAAGGATTGTTGCTTATCACCCCGGTGATAGGTGCCAAGCGACCTCAAGCCCAGCGGTATGTCGAAACTATTAACCAATCAACACTGTTGCATACCTATCAGCAGAAGCGCAACGTCGCCATTGAACCGATATTTGAATTGCTCAAGCAACTGCTATCGACACATACCAACCACAAACAGCTACCGGTCTGTGGCAAACCGAATGTGGTCACGTTTTTGATGCTCGGTGTAGTTTTGCTTCAGGTGGCAATGTTGGTCAATTCTATTTGGGGACTCCCGCTGAGAAATGTCACACATGTCATCGCTGTATTTCGATAATTTGATTTATGAGCACCCCTCAGTTAAGTTACCCGCTTGATAAGACAAGCATCAAAAACTTTTAGGGATAATCTGCTGGAAAAGCTCCAAACTAAAATCCACGTTTCATCTTAGCCCAAGTGACGGCGAGCTTGCCAGCGGGATCGACCGCCAGCGAATTTCTCACATTTTTGCTAATTTCGTCTGCGCTTAGCACCCGGTCATAGACGCGATAGATAGCAATGGAGCAGTTGCAGGTTCGCTGCTGCACCTCGAAATCAGAGGTAAAGATGCCGTGAAGCTTCAGATTGTGCGCTGGATCCCACGTGACTTCTGTCGCGTGGGAGGCTGCCTCTGTCCCATCGAGATAGGTCGTCACACTTGCACCACTCTCAAAGGCAACATGAATCCAGTGCCATTCGTTTTCTCCAAGCTTCAGCTTGTTTTTCCTGTTCGAGAAGTCGTGCCGGGCTTGTATTACGTTCTGGGCGATACTTACATTTTGGACTATGCCTTTGCCGGCGACATCCAGCCATATCCGAACAACCTGTTCTCGTGCCCGAGGCGGTATTACCTCCTCGGTTTGTATGCCTATAATGATGTTCTCCTCTGCGAAAAATGGACCATTCACCCGCATAAGGAGCCCGATGGTGAAGCTTTCAAGATTAACAACAGGCGCTTTAGCGTCCTCCGCTTCATTGGCGAAAACTGCCTTAGACCGAGTTGCGGTATACCACGCAGCATCGTCCGCCTTAAGACCGATTGATGGAATTTCAAGGGGACCCGCTTCAAGGGTTGGTTTGCCTTCACCCTTTTCAATTTCCCCGCCAGCTGTGCCGGCATTTTTCCAAGAGTTGTCACCCTTTTCTTGACGAGTTTCTAAGGGGTTAAAGTAAAGCACAGGTCCCTTCACCGGACTCACGGCAAACGCTATGGAAGATGTCAGTACCATAATAAGCGTGAGGACAAGGACAGCTCTGTTAGACAATTTCATATTGTACTCTCCTTCTGAAGTCTAGTAGAGGAGGGTTTTATACCCTCCCTGTTTAGCAATCGATAACTTGTGCGATTCTTGTTGCGGAATCCGCGCAATAGAATCTGAATAACACTTAATACAAGTTTAACAAAAAATCACGCAATTGTCTACAAAAAATAAGCAATCGTACTGAGGTGACATCAGATGGTCAATTTACATAAGGGGTGGGTTTCCTTTTTCCTGCCGATCGTTTTTCTGAGTCTGTGCAGTTTCCCGCTCTATTCAGAGTCCGAATTTCAGACACATCTCCAAAAGGCGAACCTGTACGCAAGTCAACGCGAGTTTTTCAAAGCAGTCGAACATCTCTCAAAGGCACTCAATATTCACCCGCTAGACGTTGAGGTGCATGCTCAGCTTGCGATTGCCTGCAGCAGATTGGGATGGATCGACAAGGCGGTTGAATCTTACGCCATTGTGCTGCATCTTGATCCCAACTCACCGAGTGCACAATACGGGTTAAAAGTGCTCGGACGTTATCAACTCGGTTTAATCCATGCGAGGAAAGGGGCTTTTGAAAAGGCGAAAACTCAATATCAACTCGCTCTCCAATTAGATCCGGAGCTATCCTTGCCGCATTTCCAACTCGGTTACCTCTTGACCCAACAGGGGCAGTTTGAGGAAGCTATTCCCTTCTATCAGAAGGCGATAGCGCTTTATCCAAATCACACAGGGGCCTACTATCAACTGGCGAATGCCTATTTCCGGCTGGGAAATCAGGACGAGGGGAAACGTCAGTTAGAGAAGTTTCGGGAAATTAAAGCGAAGGAACGGTTTAATCTCGCAGAGCGATCGCTGAAAAAGGGAGAGATCGACGAAGCACTGACAGCATTTCAGCGGACACTTGACATGGATGCCGCCTTTGCGCCCGCGTACGCTCGACTCAGTGCCATTGCTCTCCAGCAGAATGATTTGGAAACCGCAGTGGAGTATCTCCAACGAGCACTGGAGATTAGACCCAATTTCGCTGCGGGTCACTATCAATTGGGCAGTATCTACCACAAGCAGGGTGAAATCGAGAAAGCAATTGAGTCATTTGAGGCTGCCCTCACGCTTAAACCCAATTTTGCATCGGCCTGTAACGCGCTCGCTTGGCTCTATGCCGAGGGCGGGAAGAATATAGATGAAGCGATTACACTTGCGAGAAAGGCTGTTAAGTTGAAGCCGATTGCTTCCCACTGGGATACCCTCGCTTACGCCCTCTATAAAACGCGAAGGTACGAAGAAGCCACCGATGCGATTGCCAAAGCCCTTGACTTACAACCGAACGATCCAGACTATACAGTACGTCAGAAATCAATCCAAAAAGCAATTGCCGAACAGAAGAAATGAGGAAAGGCAGAATGGAAGGAAGGTTACTTTACGTAATACGCAATAGATATTACATTTCACGTTTTACGTTTTGCGCATCACGTTTCACGTTTCACGTTCTGATCTTCTCACTATTTGCGTCTCTAGCTCTCGCAGCCCAAACACCAACCTTCACCGATGTAACGGCAGAAGCTGGCATTGATTTTAAGCATACAAATGGCAGAAGTGGGCAGTTTTACTTCGTAGAACAACTCGGTTCAGGGGCAGCATTTCTCGATTATGATAACGATGACGATCTCGATATCTACTTCGTCAATGGAGCGGACCTCCCCGGTTTTCAATCGGAGAAGCCACCAACAAATCGCCTCTATCGAAACAACGGAGACGGGACTTTTACCGATGTAACAGATTTTGCCGGAGTGGGAGGCAAAAGTTACGGTGTTGGCTGCTGTGTTGGAGATTATGACAACGATGGGTATCTTGATCTGTATGTGACCAATTTTGGAAAGAATCGCCTCTTCCGCAACAATGGAGACGGGACTTTCACCGATGTCGCAGACCGAGCCAATGTTGGAGATAGGCGTTGGGGTGCTTCTTGCGCCTTTGCAGACTATGACAACGATGGACATCTTGATCTCTATGTGACCAACTATATTCAGTATCAACTGGACAAAAACAAAATCTGCAAGAATAAGGGAGTGCGTACGTATTGCAACCCACAGGAATATGTGGGCGAAGCGGATATTCTCTATCGAAACCTTGGCGACGGAACATATATGGAAGTTACTCAAGGGGCGGGCGTTTATCAGCCGCGGAGCAGAGGACTCGGGGTTGTCTGGGGCGACTACGACAGCGATGGCTACGTTGACTTATATGTGGCAAACGACACGAATGAGAACCACCTTTTTCACAATAACCGCGATGGGACATTCTCCGACATGGCTTTTTTTGCGGGCGTTGCATTGAGCGAAAATGGCGAAATGGGGAGCGGCATGGGCGTTGATTTTGGTGATTACGACAACGATGGTCGTTTAGATATTATGGTGACTAATTTTCAGGATGAAGTGGCGACCCTATACCACAATGACGGAGATGGTTTTTTCTCTGACGCTTCTTATATCTCTGGGACAGGCGAAAGTACCTACGCGTCTTTGGGGTGGGGTGTCTGCTTCTTCGACTATGACAACGACGGTGCCAAGGATATATTTATCGCCAACGGGCACATCTTTGGCAATGTCGAGGAGTTCAACTCGGAAACGACTTACGCGCAGGTCAATCACCTTTTCAGGAATCTAAGAGGTGGCGTTCTTCAAGAGGTCACTGCCAATACCGGCCTCGATCTATCCCAAAAGGCACCGAGCCGGGGGGCTGCATTTGGAGATTATGATAATGACGGTGACATAGATATATTAGTTACCAACAGCGATGGAAAACCACAACTGCTCAGGAACGATGGTGGAAACCGGAACCATTGGGTGAAAGTGCACCTCCGTGGAACTACAAGTAACCGGGCGGGAATCGGGGCGCGGGTCGAAGTCGTTACCGGGGAGGTTTCACAGGTGGCTGAAGTGAAAAGTGGCTCCGGTTACCTTTGCCAAAATGCGCTTGCTCTTCATTTCGGTTTAGGGGATCATACGGTCATTGATAAAATCATCGTAACGTTTCCGAGCGGGCGTGTTTATAAAATGGCAGCGGTTCCAATCAATCAAATTATCGAAATTACAGAACCCAACGAGAAATGAAATCAAAAAATGGTTGCAATAATTTCCAAAAAATGCTAATATTATAAATTAGACAGAGCGGCAGTGTGCCGCCAAATTCTTGACTCTGCTGGAACGACTCAGCATCGACTAGTAAATATCAGGAGGTTCACGAATGAACACGGTGTTAAAATCGACCTTGGTGTGTGTTAGCCTTATTGCTCTTGGGCTGATTTTCACTCATTCAGGGTATACCAAAATTGAGCTTGCAGACGAGGATATCGTAGGGATATGGCTCTTTGATGAGGCAGATGGCGATGCAATCGTTGATGCAAGTGGCCACCACGCAGACGGTAAAATCAATAACTTCACCGCAGACGGTGTGGTAAGGGAAGAAGGTAAGTTTGGTGGAGCGTTGAGGTTTCCCGCTGTAGATGGAAAACTTAATAACGTCACCATTCCGAATCCTCAGAACTATAACTCCTTCGACGAGTTTACCATATCCATGTGGGTTAAAGCAACAACCACAGGTGGGAATCAACGTATGTTTTCAAATGAATCTTTTCCGGGCGGAGATGGCAGCCGGAATATCGTCTGGGAACTTAACGGTGGTGCAGGAGATACGGGGCGTATCGTTTTTGGTGCCGATGGATGCTGCAAGTGGGCTGATGCTCAAGCACCACGTGATCTCCTAACGGATGACGTGTGGCATCATGTCGTCGGACTCTGGAAACAACCGTCCCTGCTTGTATATACCGATGGAAGAAAAGGGCAGGACAAATGTTTCGATGGAGACAGCCCGAACGGAGACGATCCGTGTAACGCACTGCCAGACCTCAAAGCCGCTGGCGATCCATTCATCATAGCTACCCGTCCGAATGACACCGGCAATTTTAACGGGCTCATTGACGATGTCGCGCTGCTCGATCGTGCATTGAGTGAAGATGAAATTAAGACCATCATGGACGATGGACTTGAGGCAGGTGCACTTGCTGTTAGCCCGCAAGGAAAAGCTGCCACAACTTGGGGTGCCCTCAAGAGCAGAAATACCCGAGAAAATTTTAGTCGGTAACACGCTATTAAAGTTTTGGATTAACTCAAACCTTGCGAGGGCTCTAAACCTTCGCAAGGTTACTTAATGTATCTATTTAACCATCCCCCACCTCCGAACTTCACCCTCCCGAACCACCCGCCGCTTGGAGTGAGCATATGTTTCTTAATCCCGATCTTGTATCGGGGTAAAGTTGTTTGCCTAGCGAACCCCAAAAAGGAAATCAAATATGCGAACGCTAGATCTGCGTGTCCGGTATTTTCAGGACAGCACCCCCGTAGATGTGCCATGTCGTGAGGAAAACTTTATCCGACGCGAAATCACGATGCCCTTGCCTATTGAGCAAACTGCGTTTGTACTGGTTGATGTCTGGAACGTACATTTCATTGAGAGTTGGATCGAACGTGCAAAGGACGTAACCGTCAACGCTATCATTCCTGCATTGAACGCCGCGCGTGACGCGGGACTCACAATCGTGCACGCCCCCTGCCCAGAGGTCGCCGGGCAATTTCCACAGCTTGGTCGGCATACCCCTCCTGAAGTCCAGCCTCCGCCCGATTGGCCCCCACCAGAATTTCGGAGTCGGACTGGTGAATACGCCCCCTACCGGGGACCGCGCAATCAGCCTCCGAGTATTGGGATCCATTGGAACAACCTCGCGGAAAAATTGGCGATGTCACCAGCAATCGAGGTGCAAGACGAGGACTTTGTAATCGCAACGGGGGAACAACTGCACGAACTCTCGAAGGAGCGCGGTATCCTGCACTTGATCTATGTCGGTTTCGCGACCAATTGGTGTGTCGTCGGTCGAGACTACGGTATCCGGGCAATGTCTCGTCGCGGATATAACATCATCCTCCTTCGTGACGCAACCACGGGTGTGGAGTTCCCCGATACGCTCGACCAGCTTTTCACTACTGAAATTACCATCCGAGAAGTTGAGCAGCAGTGTGGTTTCACTGCATCGAACGCGGACTTCTTTGCTGCGTGCGGTGCCGTATAACGGTTCTTACGGTGCTAAATCGGAAAACCTTCAATGGGAGAATTATATGAAAAAAGTACGTATCGGCGTCATTGGCTGTGGCGCAATTGCTCAGGTCCATCATATGCCCAACTTGACAGCACTTCAGGACGAATTTGAGGTGCCAATCGTCTGCGATGTGTCGCCGGGTGCTGCAGCATATGTTGCCGAAACCTTCAATATCCCTCGCTATGTGACGGATTACCGCGACCTCCTTGCATCTGATGTGGACGCAGTCCTGCTCTGCCACTCTGATCCGAAGACAAGGGTCGCTGTGGCTGCGTTCAACGCAGGCAAGCATGTCTTCATTGAGAAACCGATGTGTTTTTCCATTCAGGAAGCAGATGCTATCGGTGCTGCGTGCCAAGCGTCGGGCAAGGTTGGCCAAGCGGGATACATGAAAGTGCACGACCCCGCGTTTGAGTTGGCAAAGCGTGAAGTTGATGCAATGGATGACATCCGGTTCGTTCAGGCAAATCACCTGCATTGTGGTAATGAACTGCATCTCCTTAATTTTCGGATTAAGCGGTTCGATGACATTCCGCCAGATGCGATGGTTGAGGCGGGTGAAGATGGAGCAAAAGCACGCCACGATGCTATTGGAGATATATCTGGTGCTGCTGGGAGTGCTTTCTCCACACTCTCAGGCAGCGGCATCCACGATCTCTACGGTTTCCGTGCCCTGCTTGGTGTGCCGGAGGCGGTAGCCAGCACCGAGTTGTGGAATGGCGGGCGTGGCATCACCACGATTCTTGAGTATCCAAACGAGGTACGCCTCGTTTATACATGGGCAGCCATCCCCGGCTTGTGGGACTTCAAGGAAACGCTAGAGGTTTACGGCGATACCAAACGCGTGATTGTCAAATACCCCACAGGATTTTCGCGCGGTATCCTCTCTACGGTCACGGTGCATGAGATTGAGGCGGACGGCACAACGGTTCTCAAGGAGCCAGCGATAGTGTGGGAGAGTGCCTTCAGTCGAGAAATTCGCCACTTCCACGCTTGCATCACCGAGGGCATTCCCTGTCGTACATCGGTCATTGATGCACGCAACGACATTGCGCTTATTATTAATATCGTTAAATCCTACACTGAACACGCGCGCATTCCGAGTGACTGGTAGGGTTGCAGAGGGTTAGACCAAATCCAAAGGACAACTCATACCAATGAAAATTACGGACTTAAAATGCATTGTCTTGGGTGTCAACCCTGTGATTCGCATAACAACCGATGAGGGAATCAGCGGGCTGGCGGAGGTGCCGGCTAGGAAACGCTACCTGAAACCTCATATTATGTTTTACAAGGACCTCATAGTCGGGGAAGATCCCACCGACGTAGAACGAGTAATGATGAGGATCCGTAAAGGCGGTGGTTTTAAGCCGTGGGGCAGCGCAGTAAGTGTGATAGAGATGGCGCTTTGGGACATCGCCGGCAAGGCAGCGGGACTTCCGGTCTACAAGCTGCTAGGAGGTAAAATCCGCGATAAAGTTCGGGTTTACAATGGTGCGGTCAGGTATCCAATGGACGGAAATTCCCCGGAAGCCTACGCTGCAAATATGGAAAAGATGAAAGCCTCCCCCGAAGGTTTCACCATTATTAAGCAGGGAATTGCATTTCATAGCGGAATGCCAAATCAATTCCCGGACTACTTCTACGGTGAAGTCCAAACAGGGCGTTTTGCAAGGACTAGCGGTCCCTTGACTGAGCGTGGGCTGAAATATACGATCGATTGCATTCAGGCGATGAAGGAGGCCTTAGGCGACGAGGTCGGTCTGGCTCTGGATTGTGGTCCAGGGTTGACAGTTCCCGACGCAATAAGACTTGCAAAGGCTGTGGAACCGTTAAACGTGATGTGGCTTGAAGACATGATCACCGGAGACTACGTGCCGTATGTTTTAGCGGATCTTTACCGGGACGTAACACAAAGCACATCGACACCCATCCACACCGGCGAACAGATCTACCTCCGACAGAACTTCAAAGACCTAATCGAGAAGCGAGCTGTGGATGTAATCGGTCCCGATCCGGGCGACATCGGTGGTATCGCAGAACTAAAGTGGGTCGCAGAATACGCAGACATGCACGGCATTCTTATGGCACCCCACGGCATAGGCGATGGACTCATCGGTCTTGCTGCCCTTGTTCAGGTGTCGGCGACCTTGCCCCAGAATTATATCGCGTTCGAGTACCCAACTGGAGATCCCGAGTGGTGGTACGATATAGTCGAAGGGCTGCCAGATCCCATCGTTGAGGATGGATTCATCACGGTTTGGGACACGCCCGGCATGGGTGTCAAGCTCAACGAAGAAGCCACAAGACAGTATCTCCCTGAAGGCGACGAAGACTTTTTCGATAATTAGGGGAACGGATATGGCGAAAATCAGATTAGGTGTCATCGGTGCCGGTGGCATCGTTTGTCGGCTACATCTTCCTGTCCTCACCGAGAGAATTCCCTGTTGAACATCGGTCATTGATGTGCGTAACGACATTGCACTGATTATCAACATGGTCAAGTCCTACACGAACATGCACGCATTCCGAGTGACTGGCAGGATTGGCAATATCGATTCAACCTTGCCTTGCAAGGCCAGACTAAATCCAAAGGACAATTTATATCAATGAAAATTACGGACTTAAAATGCACTGTTTTGGGCAACAACCCCGTGATTCGCATAACAACCGACGAAGGAATCAGTGGGCTGGGAGAGGTGGAGGCTAGTAAACACTACCTGAAACCTCATATTATGTTTTACAAGGACTTCATAGTCGGAGAAGACCCCACCGATGTAGAACGGGTAATGATGAGGATCCGCAAAGGCGGTAGTTTTAAGCCGTGGGGCAGCTCAGTAAGTGCGATAGAAATGGCACTTTGGGATATTGCCGGCAAAGCAGCAGGCCTTCCGGTCTACAAGCTGCTAGGAGGTAAAATCCGGGACAAAGTTCGGGTCTATAATGGCGCGGTTAGGTATCCAATGGACGGAAATTCTCCGGAAGCCCACGCTGCGAATATGGAAAAGATGAAAGCCTCCCCCGAAGGTTTCACCATTATTAAGCAGGGAATTGCATTTCATAGCGGAATGCCAAATCAATTCCCGGACTACTTCTACGGTGAAGTGCAGCCAGGGCGTTTTACAAGGACTAGTGGTGTCTTGACTGAGCGCGGGCTGAAACATACGATTGCCTGTGTTGAGGCGATGAAGGATGCTCTGGGAGATGAGGTTGGTTTGGCTTTGGATTGTGGGCCCGGCATGACAGTTCCTGATGCAATACGGCTTGCAAAGGCTTTGGAGCCACTGAACGTGATGTGGCTTGAAGACATGATCACCGGAGACTACGTGCCGTACGTCTTAGCAGACCTTTACCGGGACGTAACGCAAAGCACATCGACACCCATCCACACCGGCGAACAGATCTACCTCCGACAGAACTTCAAGGACCTAATCGAGAAGCGAGCTGTGGATGTAATCGGTCCCGATCCATGTGACATCGGCGGTATCGCGGAGCTAAAGTGGGTCGCAGAATACGCAGACATGCACGGCATTCTTATGGCACCCCACGGTGTACTTGATGGACTTATTGGTCTTGCTGCCCTCGTTCAGGTGTCGGCGACCTTGCCCCAGAATTATATCGCGTTCGAGTATCCAACTGGAAATCCCGAGTGGTGGTACGATATAGTCGAAGGGCTGCCAGATCCCATCGTTGAGGATGGATTCATTACGGTTTGGGACAGACCCGGTATGGGTGTTGATCTTAATGAGGAAGCCACAAAGCAGTATCTCCCTGAAGGCGACGAAGACTTTTTCGATAATTAGGGGAAAGTAGATATGGCGAAAATCAGATTGGGTGTCATCGGTGCCGGCGGCATTGTTTGTCGGCTGCATCTTCCTGCTCTTGTTGACGGGGAAGACTTTGAGGTTGCCGTGCTTGGTGGTCGGCGGGAGCACCGACTGAAGCATCAGTGTGAAGGGTTCAGCATTCCCCATTGGACGCAGGACTACGATTCGATTATCGCAGATGATTCACTCGATGCTATCTTGGTTGGTACACCGCACCCACTCCATGTGTCTTGGGGAGTCAAAGCACTGGAGGCAGGGAAGCATGTCCTGATGCAAAAACCGCTGTGCGGGGAGATGGACGAAGCTAATCAATTTGTGGAAGCGACAGAAAAGAGTCGCTTGACAGTGATGTGCCTGCCGCACGTAAGTGCCTCCATCCACAAGGCACGTCAATTGTTGGTAGAAGATGCGATTGGCAGAGTTTCGGGAGCTCGATTCCGAAGCAGTCACGGCGGTCCCGAAATCTACTACGCAGAGATTCGAGACATTTTTGGTGAAAAGGATGACGATCTCTGGTTCTTTGACGCCAAACGAGCGAGCGTCGGGGCACTGTTCGATATGGGTGTCTATGCCGTTTCCGGGTTGGTTGCAATGTTAGGAACTTTCAAGCGTGTCACCGGTTTCGTAACCACCTTTGATAAGCCAACTGAGTTGGAAGATGTGGCGACCCTCGTTCTCGAAATGGAATCAGGAGGCATCGTTACCGCTGAAACAAGCTGGTGTGACCCCGCTCGGACGTGGGGCGCAAGTATTCACGGCACTGCAGGCAAACTCACACTGCCGGGCGAGGATGGAGCTGCGCTAAGTCAATGGACGCCGACATCCTACACCCGCGAAACAGCACCTGTGGACGTGAAGGCGATTGATTGTTTAGACGCTGATTTCGGTGACATGCACACACATTTTGCAGAATGCATCCGTGATGGTAAGCAGCCACCGCTGTCGCACGTTTATGCAGCACGTCATGTCACTGAGATTTTGTTGGCTGGCATGGCATCCGCTCGAACGGGCAGCGCGGTTGAGCTTACAACCAGAGCTGATGCGTGAAACGTAAGACGTCAGGTAGATTGAAACCGCAATATAACCGCTCAGAGCTGACCGTCTCTATCTCTTAACTGAACGGTTACGCTCTACATTTCTGATCTGAAAGGAGTTACCAATGTTAACCCAAGGACAGATCGATTTTTACCATGAAAATGGTTATCTCGGTGTCGAAAATGTGCTTTCGACGGAAGAGGTTGCTGACCTCCGGCGTACCACAGCTGAATTTGTTGAGAAATCCCGTGAGGTCACTGAACATACCGATATATTTGACCTTGAACCGGGGCATACCTCAGAAACCCCCCGTGTGCGCCGGATCAAAAATCCCACCATGCACCATATCGTCTATGACCAAACGCTACGCCATGACCGCATCCTCGACATCGTCGAACAGTTGATTGGACCTGGGGTCAGCCATAACGGTCACAAGCTGAACATGAAATACCCCGAATTTGGCAGCCCCGTCGAATGGCATCAGGATTGGGCGTTCTATCCCTATACCAACGACGACCTGCTGGCAGTTGGTGTAGCAATTGACGATATGTCGCTAGAAAACGGTTGTCTGATGGTTGTTCCCGGCTCCCATAAGGGACCAACCTATGATCATCACCAAAATGGTGTGTTCGTCGGTGCGGTAACGGATCCCAATTTTAGTGCAGATAATGCCGTTCCTGTCGAAGTCAAAGCCGGCGGCATCTCGATTCACCACGTCCGTATGCTGCACGGGTCCGCACCCAATAACTCCAGTAAACCCCGCCGTCTACTGTTGCTCCAGTATTGCGCGCTTGACGCCTGGCCAATAGCCGGCGCAACTTGGGATGCTTTCAAATCCCTCGTTCTGCGTGGCGAACCCACGAATCAACCGCGCGTCGTCCCCGCTCCCATTCGCATCCCTCAGCCGTATGCTGGGCGAGGAGGGTCAATTTACGAAGTTCAAACGCTGCTGGAAAATCCCATCTTTGCGCAGAAGAAAGCCCAATAAACAGTATCATCCCTCAAGAGAGGACGAGAAGTAAGAGCCAGCGACCTAAGGAGACGACGTAATGGAAAATGGTATTGTGAGGGATAAGTTTTGGATCTGGGGACACGATGCCAGTAGTCACAATAATCAATATGGATTGACCGCTACCTCACGAATGACGCCGGTAGAAGGTGCTTTCTATCTTAATGTGCCCAATATCATATTGGTGCGTTATCATGATCTGCCGCAACCGCCGTTTGAACAGTATGCACTAGCGTTTCGTCCGCTAAAGCAGGTAGTATGGTCTATCGTCGGGGCAGCCGGTGCCACCGAGAATTACGAAGTGGAAGCAGCGCGAAATCTGGCAGCAAAATTCCCAAATTTTACCGGTGTGATGATGGACGATTTCTTCAGCGATCCGGCAACGGGCAAGGTCGCTGTCCATGATGTCGAATCGCTGAATGCCATTCAAAAACAACTGACCGTAGCGGATCGGAAGTTAGATCTGTGGGTTGTCCTTTATAACCACCAGCTTGAACACCCTGTCGGTCCGCATCTGGAAACGTGTGATATCGTTACCTTCTGGACGTGGACTTCCGAGCAATTGCCGGATTTAGAGAAAAACTTCCAACGTGCCGAAGAGATCGCACCATCCCCTCGTAAAATACTCGGCTGCTACATGTACGACTACGGGAACCATCAACCGATGCCGGTTGATTTGATGCAACATCAGTGTGAAATCGGGCTGCAATGGCTCCGTGACAGTCGTATTGACGGCATGATTTTCCTCGCCAGTTGTATCTGCGATTTGGAATTTGAAACCGTTGAGTGGACACGGGGCTGGATTCAGGAAGTTGGCGACGAGCAGCTCTGATGCGTAAGGGTGTATCGATTGTCTAGGAAAGGGCAGGCGCAAGGACCATGACAGAAGCCATTCAAAATGTGACCGATTTTAACGAGAAAGACTCTTTCACTTCCGGGTTTCAGGAGGCGATTGATGCCCTCCCCAAGACTGGGGGTATGGTCTGGGTGCCCCCAGGGGTTTATACTTTGCATCGCCATGTAAGGCTGCGTCATAACGTTACTATCCGTGGCGCAGGTCAATCTAGCTGCATCACCCGTACGCCGGAAGTATCTTCGCCGCTTGTAAGTGAAGCTCAGGCAGGTGATACCTCGGTCCACGTCGAAAGCGAGTTGGAATTCGCCGTTGGCATGGAAGTCAGTGTGTTCGACAAGGCACAACACGGTTGGTACGCCACGCACGCTTTCATTGTGGAGGTCAACAAAAACAGACTCCATCTAGATCGACCAATCAATCGACCCTGCCTCCCAGACCGAAATGGTATGGTCGCTCACGCTTTCTCGGCATTCGTAGGGTGGGAAGAGCGCGGCTGTGAATTGGAATCGCTTTGTATTGATGGGGGCAACGCAATCGGTCAAAACGTTTTCGTTGACTTTACCGTGTCTGCGGTTCATCTAGTACGAACGATAGATGCCCGCGTGAGAGGATGCGTCGTGCAGCATTGGCCCGCAGACGGCGTAAGCGTTCAGGGAGGCGCCGGAGCGATTGTCAGCGATTGCCTTGGCGAAGGTTGTTTGGGACACGGTTTCCACCCCGGTACATCCGTCCAGCACAGCCTCTGGACGAACAACATCGGACGGGATAATGGTCGTGATGGACTCTATTTCTGTATGAACGTCCGCCACTCCGTTGTCAGCGAAAGCACTTTTTATGGCAATGGTCGGCATGGCATCGGCGGTCTGGCTGATGGCGGTGATCGATACAACGTGGTCGCTAACAACACCTGTGTCAACAATGCCCGTCACGGTATCGAAGCCTCTCGTGGAAGAGACAATACAATCAACAGCAATATCTGCTTGAACAACTCACAAGAGGAACCCGGCAGATATAGCGGAATTGCCCTTATGGATGTCACCGGGATGACGGTCACCAGCAATAGATGTCTCGACGATCAGGACGTACAGACGCAAGCCTACGGGGTTGAAGAAAGTGGAGCGAGCAATAAAAACCTCATCGTTGCCAATCATTGTCATGGGAATCTAACAGAGGGCGTGCTCACTGTTGGTGCCGATACAAAATCTGCGGACAACCTTGAATAAAACTAATTTTGCACTTCGCTCTGTTCATATTACCAAATCCAACTCCGCTGTCGGATAGGGCACTGGAGCAAAACATTCCCCCCTACACGAAAATCCTACTATTCTGGTTCATTCTCCGCCGCCCGTGGCGCGAGCTCATTCCACACTTCGCCAAATTCATAAACCTTCTTGAACATCGTGTAGACCCCTTCCCACATCGCTTTCCGTGCCGCAACGGCAGCAGGATTATCTCCGTCACCGTGAATTTCCTTGAGCTTGGCTCCCATCTCTTTCTGAACGCGAGCGCAGGCTTGCGCTGCTTCCGCAAGACTTTCAGCAACCTCAACGTGGTGGTCAATCAATTCTTCGATCGGTTTGTTTGGGTCCTCATCTAGGTCGTAGGCGTTGGGCGATGCGAACCGATGCGGCAGTCGTTCTCCGTCCTCCGTCCGCGGGGTATGGGTCGGATGAATATGGGGTGTCACCGAGAGGTACATGATCATCGGTTCGTCTCCGATTACGCGCACTCGGTGGACCTCGTCAGATAGCGCAACGCACATTTGACCGGGCCCCAGTTTCTCAACCCCATCACCAATCTCAAATATGACCCGCCCTTCGAGGATTAGGAAAATTTCATGTCCCAAGTCGTGGCTGTGAATATCAGCGACACTACCGGGCTCCATCCGCAAAAAGCGGGAGCGGATCTGTGGGGTAATTAATACGTTACGAATGTCCTCGTCCTTGTGATAATCGTAGATAGCAAAACTCATCATTTTCCTCCAATTTTCAATATCGGTTAGTGGTAACACGATTTTCTAGATAATCGGAAAAATCCTTCAATCCTGTTCAAGTGTATCAAATTTCGCTGAAAAATCAAAGCCATTTTCTCGCATAAAAAAAGCCCCAACCGAATCAAATGGATGGGGCTTTGTTACTGATATGTGTCAGACGTTAGTTTGAATGGTTACCGTTATAAGAGAACCGGAGGGATTAAGTAGTCTCGAACATAAAAAGTGAAGAGATAACTTACTTAAGAGCGTTTATAATCTAAGACAGGTTCCAATGTTCAAACGTTGGCTCCACGCTTTGAAGATTGTTTTTGTATTGACCAACATTTCTCAATTACGTATAATGAAGGGGATGTACTCTACTCAAACTGATAAGGAGAATCAGCGATGGCAGAAAAGAGATACCGAGTCGGCGTGGTAGGACTAACGGGGATTGGGGCAAATCGCTTAGAGGCGGATTCACGGATGGTGCTCAACACCCCGATGCCCGGTTCCCATGTTGCATCTTACGCAGCACTTCCGCATACAGATCTGGTCGCAGTCTGCGACTTGAAAACAGAGCTGTTTGACCAGTTTAGGGAACGATGGGGCGATGTACTTCCTGACGTGTGCACCTATACAGACTATCGCGAGATGCTTGAAAAAGAGAACCTCGATATCCTCAGCGTTGTCACCTCCGACAACCGCCACACCGATATTGTGGTTGACGCAGCGAATGCAGGAATAAAGGGTATAGCCTGTGAAAAACCGCTTGCCACAACGATTGACGACTGCAACCGCATGATCGCTGCGTGCGAAGCAAACGGTGTGCCGATTTCGATTGACCACACCCGAAGATGGTGGCCCGCCTATCATCGCGCACGCAAGGCAATCCGTGAAGGGGCAATCGGTGGTGTGCGTCGCGTTGTGGCACACATGGGCGGTCCCAGAGCCATGTTGTTCCGCAACGGCACGCACCTGATTGACGGTGTCTGTTTTTTTGCTGAATCCGAACCGGAATGGGTGTTTGCCGAATTGGATGAGGGTTTTGAAGACTACTTTTCCTACCGTGGAGATGGTGGACGTAGCCCGGCTGGCGACCCCGGCGGAAGCGGATATGTCCATTTTAAGAACGGTGTCCGTGCACTCGTTAACGCGTCGAAGGGACAGGCGAGCGGTTTTTGCCTTGAGATCATCGGCGAGGAGGGACGGATAGATGTAGAAAACACCGTAACTTTGTCATCCGGTGCCGGCAGATCTGAGTTGCTTGACCTACCACCACACATGATAACCGGTATCCCCGCCTACATTGAAGAGCTCATTGGAGTGATAGAGAACGGTGGCGAACTGCTCTCTCCTGCGTCGGAAGCTAAGAAAGTGGTCCAGATTATCGTCGGATTCCTCAAGTCACAAGAGCGCGGAAATGTGCGTGTAGACTTACCGCTACCGCCGGGGAATTGATACGTGACCTAATTGCTGTATCATCAGATAATGTGTCAGCCAACAAAGATTTTGCAAAATTTGAAAATTGGTGGTTCAGTATTAAACTTCCTAAAGATAAATTGAAGAAAATCGTGTGAGGGATCCTCATCTCAGATAATCTCAATTCAATTTCGGAGGTGTAATATTATGAAACTGATGTGTTATCTGATATGTTTTGTTATGAGTCTACTCATGGTTAGTTGCGGCGGTGATGAGATCGTAACTAAAGATAAACCCGACATACCGCCCCCGCCAGTGACGAATCTCGTTAGGAGCGAACCACCAAACGGTGGCGTTATTTGGGTTATAGATGCTTTAGATACTCCTGTAGCAATTGAATTATTTTTCGACCACCCTCCCGCCTATGTTTCTGTGGGCGGAATTTGGGCTCAACTTGATGGTGATCATGCTGTTTGGGAAGTTAGCACCCAACAATTATTGGATGCGTTGGAGCCAAACGCAATCAAAGGCGCGGACTTACCAGTAACTTGGGTAAATCGGGATGGTTCTGATGGAGAAGCCACACTTACGTTTAGAATAGGGTTCGTAGGAGAGCAAGCTGAGATATTCTCTGGTACGGTTGCAGATGGCGACTCAGACCTTGACCCCGAACTTCTGAATGCAGCCGGATTCCGTTTTGATTTTGATAGGGAAGTTAGGGGGAACATTACAATCCAGCCGAAAGATGGGGAACCGCTGAATTGGATCGCCACCTTCGGTGGTGCTACAGCGACACTCACCGCCGTATGGGGTGAAGAACTCCAGCACGGTGTTGTTTATGTCATCCATATCGAAGTCATAAATAATGTTGATGCTAAAACTGAGTTTACTATTACATTTAGAACCAAGGATGAATAATTTTTCCTCTACATTCCTACTTCTAGTCACATTTTGGATCCCTCTAAAACACAGAGGAAACATTTATGCTTAGTCATGGAGCGAAACATGCACATTCAGTATACAGACCTACCCGAACCAAAATCCCTCCACGAAGGGACAACGGTTGAGTACGCGACACTGGATCAGGATTGTCGTTCTCTTGAGCGGTTCGCTATCCGCATTCTCGATCCAGGGATGCGTACTCCAGAGATTATCGATGAATCGCGTGAATCATTTTGGATTATCATTAGTGGAGAGGGGACGATGACGCGTGGTGACGAAACCAGCCAAATCCAACCGCGAGACCTGATCATCACCCCGCCGGGGGTTGTCCATTCGCTCACCGCTGGGGATACGCCCGTCAAATGGTTTGATGTTGCTTTCCATTCCGCCACTTGGAAGATTGCTGCTGATGAGTTGGAAGACGGTATTGGAGATTCGCACGGCGAGCATGTCAAAGGGAAACCATCACTGGTAAGAGGCGAAGAGCTGCCGCCACAGGAGGGGGACTCCTGCTACCGGTATCCACATGCCCGACCGCATTCGACGTTGGATCATTGGGATCAGAATAGCAGTGAGCCCGGGGCGCGTGCCGCCAACCATGTCCACGACAGCCACGAGGAGTTCTGGTATATCCATGAAGGTTCAGGGCATGTCGAACAAAACGGGCGCATCTTTGAGGTTTCGGCAGGGGATCTCATCGGACATGCGCCGGGCGTGCATCATACGCTCATCGCTGAGAAGGAGTCGATCCGTTGGTACTGCTTCTGTATGAATCGCTGGTTGATGCCGCTTGTCAAAGACGCGCTTGTTGAGGCTTAACCGTGCCGGGCAATCTCCTACAATTCCAAGACGGAATCCCTTATGCAAACTTTGAAAGAAAGCTCAATGAATGAGCTTGCCAAAATTCTAACGACGATCCGACGTCCATTTCAGCAGGAGATACGGAACGGTTGTCAGGACAGTGTGGTGATTAACGGATTGGGTGCCTATGTCCAACTCTGGGTTAGGAATGCCGAGCGGTTGACGCTCAACCCCGCTGAGAAGCAGCTGTTGGATTCACTTGCAGAACTGTTCTCAGGTTATGAAACATCCTCGCCGAAAGAGCGTCGAAATGTCGTGCAAGCTGCTATGAAACAGATCGACGAGATGGCATCGGGAGATCAGAAAGCATTGCCCACCAGAAAACCTGCAGCAACGAAGACAGTAGATGATCTTCCCTTATTTCAATCGTTGCCTAGCCAATCACCGAAAACGTCTGCCGCTTTGGTGAAACCAGCCAGGAAGAGTAAAGGTCAACAACCGCTTTTCCCTGTTGATTCAAAGGGTGATGCAAGGTCAGAGGTGGTCAAATCATCCCCTCCACGTTTCGCAGCTCCCACCAATCCATCGGAATCTGACGTTCCATATTCTGATTCACAACCTGCACCTCCAGAAAAGATATCGATTAACGAGGTACCCATCTCAACCGATCCGGCGTCGCTGAAATTCTTGGAGACAGAGATTCAGTATGCAAGTGGCATCGGTCCACGCCGGGCGGCGAAACTGATAACGGAACTCAACATCCGCAATGTCCGCGATTTGCTGGAATACTACCCGCGTGACTACCTCGATCGTGGGCATTTCCGCTCGATTTATGAGGTGGGGCGTACCGGCGAATATGAGACTATTCAAGGCGCGGTGGTCAATCAAAGCCAGTTCACGCCGAACCGCAAGGGTGCCAAAGCTGTCGGGAAGATTGCTATCTATGACCAAACCGGTGTGGCGCAGTTAGTCAACTTTGGGCGGCGTGTCGGTTATCTCAAAGGCCTACTGAAGGTCGGCACGCAGGTTGTCGTGAGCGGTAAATTTACCCGCCGCAACAACGAAATCCAAACCACCGATTTTGAATTCGAGGTACTTGAAGCGGAAGATGCAGACCTCATCCATACAGGCAGAATTGTGCCGAAGTACGCATTGACGGCGAAACTGACCCAACGGATGCTTCGACAGTGGACCAAGACGGTCCTAGACAATTACGCAGGGGATTATCCAGAAATTTTGCCACTGGACATCCGGCAGCAAAATCAGTTGATAGATCGGTGCACGGCGATCCAAGAAATCCATTTCCCTTCATCAGAAGGTTATAAAGACGCAGCACGAAGGAGGCTGGCGTTCGATGAATTCTTCCTACTGGAATTGGGGCTTGAGATCAAAAAGCAACGTTGGGAAACGGAGGAGAAGGGGATCGCTTTCCAAGTTGAAGGTGAATTGCTCAATCGGTTTATTGAGGCGTTACCCTTTCGACTGACTACCGCGCAGAAACGGGTCATTGAAGAGATTAAGTTGGATATGGCAAACGTGCAGGCAATGAATCGGTTGCTGCAAGGGGATGTCGGGTCCGGAAAGACAATCGTTGGAGCGGTTGCCGCCCTGTGCGCGATTCAGAGCGGATATCAAGGTGCGCTGATGGTGCCCACAGAAATCCTTGCCGAACAACACACCTACAACCTTTCGGAGTTGCTTGAACCGCTGGGACTGAAAGTCGTCCTACTCAAAAGCGATCTGCCCAAGGCGGAACGTGATGAAGCGCTCGCCGCCATTGCCGATGGCTCAGCTCATATCGTTGTCGGGACGCATGCCCTGATTCAAGAGGGTGTGGAGTTTCATCAGCTTGGCCTTGTAATTATTGACGAGCAACACCGTTTCGGTGTGATGCAACGGGCGACGCTCCGGGACAAAGGAACAACCCCGGATGTCTTGGTCATGACAGCGACCCCCATCCCACGGACACTCGCCCTGACCATTTATGGCGATCTCAACGTTTCTGTGATCGATGAACTCCCACCGGGACGACGAAAGATAACGACAAGATGGGTGAGGGAAAAAGACCGCGAAAAACTGTACGCGCAAATAGAGAAGGAGATCCAGCGTGGACGACAGGCGTACATCGTTTATCCACTCGTTGAGGAGTCGGAGAAGTTAGAAGAAATTAAAGCCGCAACGGAGATGGCAGATCACTTTCAAAGCCATGTGTTTCCGGACTTGCGGGTCGGATTGCTACATGGACGGATGCGATCGCTAGAGAAGCAGGGAGTGATGGGGCACTTCAAAAATAAACAAATCGATATTTTGGTGTCCACCACCGTCATTGAGGTCGGGATTGACGTGCCAAACGCCTCGCTCATGGTCATTGAAAACGCGGAACGATTTGGGTTGTCACAAATGCATCAGCTACGTGGGCGTGTCGGACGTGGCACACACAAATCCTCATGTCATCTGATTGGCAGCCCAAGGACGGACGATGGGATAAGCCGAATCAAAGCGATGACACGAACCAATGATGGCTTCGAGCTTGCAGAGGCAGATTTGGAAATCCGAGGTCCCGGCGAATTTTTTGGGACCCGCCAATCCGGGCTGCCAGATTTCAAAATCGCCAATATCCTCAGGGATGGGTCGTTGCTTGAAGTTGCAAAGTCAGAGGCTAATCGGCTTGTTAAGATGGACCCAAACCTGAGTCAACCCGCGCATCAGGTGCTGAAGAATGTGTTACAGACGCAGTGGGCGGGGCATTTGAAAATGGCATCCATCGGCTGATCGAGGGATGCTAGGTAGACATAGGAAACGCAAATCTGTGTTCTCTACCATGCCGCTACCCTAAATTGAAAGGAATGATTTATGACAGAAAACGAAGATACAGATGTAGAGAGGCACGCTGACGATCCTTATGCCCTTCGGACCGAGCATATCCAAGATCCTCCTGTCGGTTTTTGGAATACAGTCAAGTTTCTCGGACCGGGGTTGATTCTGGTGGGTTCCGTGGTTGGGTCGGGAGAGATTATTCTTACCACAACGCTCGGCGCAACGGTCGGTTTTGTGATGCTCTGGTGGATGCTACTCAGTTGTTGGGGTAAGAGCATCGTACAGGCAGAGCTAGGACGTTATGCTGTCTCATCGGGCCAAACTGCTCTCGCTGCGTTCAATGACATCCCCGGCAAGATTCCCTTTTTCCGCAGCAAAATTTCTTGGTTTATTTTGCTATGGTTCCTTCAACAGATTCCCGGTCTCATGGGCGGTGGTGGGATTTATGGGGGGGCAGGACAGGCGATGAGCATGATGATGCCGTTTCTGGATTCAAGATATTGGACAATTATCGTTGCCATAGTGACGGCGGCGTTGATTCTGAGCGGCACCTATCGCTTTCTTGAAAAGTTACTCACCTTTATGGTTGTGACCTTCACCCTCATCACGTTGGCATGTGCGGTTTTGTTACAGTTCACAGAGTTTGCTATCACGTGGTCAGACGTGGGGGCAGGGCTGCGATTTGATTTCCCCGCCTTTGCAATTGCAGCTGCGTTGGCGGCTTATGGCGGCACCGGCGTCAACGCCGGTGAGTCGATGGCGTATACTTATTGGTGCACCGAAAAGGGCTACGCTCGTTTCACCGGACCGACCGACGGCAGCGAAGGCTGGGTAAACCGGGCGCGTGGCTGGATCCGCGTTATGCAGACCGATGTGGTGCTGACCTTACTTGTCCTAACTTTTGCAACAATTCCTTTTTACATGCTGGGTGCCGGTGTACTGAATCGCATGGGGCAGATGCCCGATGGGTTGGATACGCTCAGTATTCTGTCTAACATGTACACACAGACGTTAGGTCAATGGGCATGGTGGCTGTTCATGGTCGGCGGATTCTTTGTACTGTTTTCAACGGTGGTTTCGGGGCTTGGTGGTGGTTCACGAATGATCGCCGATGTAATGGGTGTCATTGGTGTGATAGACCCCAATGACTACAAAAAGAGAGTCCGCGTCCGACAAATCTGGGCAGTGACTGCACCAGCTATCCAGTCGTTGTGCTATTTCTTTATCAAGAATCCAGTCTGGATGCTCACTGTCAGCGGCACGGTTGGGGCGATGATGATGCCGCTCGTTGCGGGCAATACAATTTATCTAAGATATTTTCGCACTGACCGTCGCATTGCGCCGGGAGGGAAATCTGATGTTGTGCTTTGGTTCTGCTTCCTTGCGATGATCGGACTGGCGATCTATGCTGTTTATCTTCAGTTCCTCCAAACCTCGTAAGGAAGGCAGGTCTGCCTTCCCTACTATGAAAGGAATGAATCTGATGCTCACCCCCGAAGAAAAACAATCTTATGATGAGAACGGTTTTATTCTGAAAAAAGCCCTTGCTTCGCCTGAAGAGATAGAAAAAATCCGTGAAGATATCGAAGATATTCACAATCGCATGGCGGAACAGCCGGTCGAGGGGGTTGGTCCCTCGTGGGAAGAATTCGATGATCCTGCCCTACCCCCACGTCTTAAGCAGTTGATGAACAGTGAGTTGATAAGCCCAACCCTGAACAAAATCTTGCGTTCAGATACAATGTTAGATATTATCGAACAGATGATTGGTCCCGATGTTTCACTGTATCACAGCAAGCTGCTGCCCAAAGACGCCAAAGATGGCACAGCGATTCCGTGGCATCAGGATTATGCCTATTGGAATCGGGACGATAACCGCCCACTGATGGTAAATTGCCAACTCGCAATTGATGCGACAACACGAGAGAATGGCTGCATCCAGTTTGTCCCCGGCAGCCATAAGTGGGGGTTACAGGAGCACCAACGGCGTCAGCAGACATTTGGCGTATTCTTGCCGGGACACTACCAGGAACGCGAGGATGCAGTTCGAGTAGAGATGGATCCGGGCGATGGGGTCTTTTTCAACGCGCTAATTATTCACGGCTCTGACGCCAACACCTCTGACCTGCCTCGACGGATGAACACCTTTGCGTATAACGTCACCGGCAACGGTCTGATGCAGTGCCGGCAAGCGTTGCGTGGTAAGCCGCTGTGATGCGTGCAACATGATTGCACATTTCCCTGTTTCGATACGAAAGTAGGTATGATATGGCTTCTAAGAAAACTGTTGATTTCGACGAACTTCTGGATTCTAACGATTCCACAATTTATGATTTGGAAACCCATTCACCCGGTCCTGAAGGCAGCTTGCCACTGACCTCCGAAATGCTGCTCGATTTGCCGAGCGGGGATGTCTTCGGTTGGAGCCATAATACAGGTATGGGATGGGCACCCGGTGAACTCAATCGAAGAGAGTTCCTCATCCTGAGTACACAAGGAGGTATCCGCGCGCCGGACGGGAGCCCAATCGCACTTGGCTACCACACCGGTCATTGGGAGGTTGGCTTGTTGATGCAGGCTGCCGCGGAAGAATTTAAAGCACTTGGCATGATCCCATTTGCTGGGTTCTGTTCGGATCCGTGCGATGGGCGTACCCAAGGCACCCCCGGTATGATGGATAGCCTCGCCTACCGCAACGACGCCGCAATGATTTTTAGACGGCTCATCCGGTCCTTGCCGACGCGCAAAGGGGTGATGATGGTCGCAACCTGTGACAAAGGGTTGCCCGCGGCGATGATTGCAATCGCTGCTATGCGCGATCTGCCGTGCGTGCTAGTCCCCGGCGGTGTGACGTTGCCACCCACCGAAGGTGAGGATGCAGGTAAGATTCAATCCATCGGTGCCCGTTTTGCACATGGGGAGATCTCCTTGCAGGATGCCTCTGACCTCGGCTGCAAAGCCTGTGCGAGTCCGGGGGGTGGATGCCAATTTCTTGGAACCGCTGGAACATCGCAGGTTGTTGCAGAGGGACTAGGGATGACGCTACCACACTCCGGGCTTGCGCCGTCAGGTCAACCAATCTGGTCCGATATGGCAAAGCGGTCTGCCCGTGCTCTGGTCAACCTTGATGCAAAAGGTCTCAAGATGAGCGATATTTTGACCGACGAAGCCGTTCGCAACGCTATGGTTATCCACGCCGCCTGTGGGGGTTCGACCAACCTACTCCTGCATATCCCTGCCATCGCACACGCCGCAAAACTCCACCGCCCAACCGTTGAGGATTGGATCGAGATCAATTGGCGCGTGCCTCGCCTCGTTGATGTCCTCCCCAATGGCCCTGTCGGTCACCCGACTGTTCAAGTCTTTCTAGCCGGTGGTGTCCCTGAAGTGATGCTGCACTTACGAGCACTAGGACTGTTGAACGAAGATGTTATTACCGCCTCAGGCGAACCCCTTGGACGAAACCTCGATTGGTGGGAGAAATCGGAACGCCGCCAACGGGTACGAGATCTCTTGATGGAACGAGATGGAATCGATCCGGACGACGTGATCATGACCCCGGAAGCCGCAAAAGCACGGGGATTGACCAGCACGGTCACCTTTCCACGTGGGAACCTTGCGCCAGAAGGTTCTGTCATCAAAAGCACTGCAATTGATCCCAGCGTTGTTGATGAGGATGGTGTCTATCGCATGACCGGGCGGGCACGTGTGTTTGTGAGCGAACGAGACGCAATTCGGTCTCTCAAAAGTCACGGCGACGACCAAATTAAGCCGGGGGAGGTAATGGTGCTTTGCTCCCGCGGTCCAATGGGCTCCGGCATGGAGGAGGTCTACCAAATCACTGCCGCACTCAAGCATCTTTCGTTTGGTAAGCATGTCGCCCTAATCACCGATGCACGGTTCTCTGGCGTATCGACCGGTGCATGCATTGGACACGTTGGACCAGAAGCGTTGGCGGGAGGACCCGTCGGCAAGTTGATTGACGGCGATCAGATCCAGATCCATGTCGATCGGAATCGACTTGAAGGGAGGGTTGACTTGGTCGGTCATGGAGACCAGATCTTCGGTGCTGAAGCAGGTAGACACGTCTTAGCGGAGAGATCTCCACGTCCGGACCTTTCCCCTGACGAGCTGCTACCGGACGATACGCGTCTGTGGGCGGCTCTTCAGAGCGTTGGTGGAGGGACGTGGGGCGGATGTGTTTACGATGTAGATACGATTATCGAAACACTTGAAGCCGGTATTAAGAGCGGAACGTAAAACGTAAGAAGAACTTACATTTTAAATATTCAACGCCCGAATTAGAAACGGGGCAAGCATTGAGCAGAAAGGAGTCCGCACGTCTCACCTCGATTATTCAAGGCTGAGGACAGCGGGTTTGTTATGATAGCACACACGAATCTCATCGGTTGTCGCAAAGAAGAATTGGACACGCCGGTGCTCCTAGTTGATTTGCCGACGATGGAGCGTAACATTGACCGGATGGCGTCTACCATTATTCATGAAGCAGAGGTCAATTGGCGACCCCATACGAAAGGGATGAAAAGCCCAGCACTCGCCCATAAACTCCTTGATGCAGGTGCCATCGGTGTTACCTGTGCCAAGCTCGGTGAAGCGGAAGTTATGGCTGCCGGCGGTGTAAAAGACATCCTGATCGCCAACCAAGTTGTTGGACCACAGAAGGTTGCCCGTCTAGTCAATTTACGCCGACATGCGGATGTCATGGTCGCTGTAGACTGTGAGGAGCACGTAGAAGCCATTGACCATGCAGCCCGTGAGAAGGGGGTGCGTATTCGCATCGTCATTGAAATTAACACGGGGATGAACCGGGCTGGTGTAGATCCTGGAGAACCTGCGCTCGCCTTGGCTCGCAAAATCCAAGGTAGGGAAGGGGTGCAACTTGCGGGACTCTTTACATGGGAGTCAATTGCGCTCCGTATCCAAGATCCGGGGGAGAAAAAACGGATGATTGATGATGCACTCACATCCGTTACCGACACGGCACAGAAGTGCCGAAACGAAGGAATCCCGATCGACATCATCAGTTGTGGAGGAACAGGAACTTACTGGATCAGTGCCTTCCAGCCGGGGATCACAGAGATTCAAGCGGGTGGTGGCATCTTCTGCGACGTTATCTATCGGAATCAGTTTGGCGTTGAACACCCGTACGCCCTTACTGTTCTTGCCACCGTTACCAGTCGACCCGCTCCGACGCGGATTATCTGCGATGCCGGGAGAAAGACCATGAGTGAAGGCGCGGCAGATCCTGCTCCCATTGGAATTTCGGGCGTAGAATCAGTGGGGCTCTCAGCAGAGCATGGGAAGGTCGAAGTCGCCGAACCGAGCGAAACACCGCGCGTCGGAGACAAAATTGAGTTTGTTATCGGCTACTCAGATGTTACCGTTGCGCTACACGACGAAATTTACGGCATCCGCGATGGTATCGTCGAGACGGTGTGGCCAATTCTAGGACGTGGACGGCTGCAATAGGGGACGGCGAGAAGGTCGATATTCTACAAGAGGATCGTTTTCTCAGGCGTATTCGTTAAGCGGAAACTGTTCGTTGATTAACATAATCGGTTGTCCTTCAGTGACAATGCGATAGGTACGACTGAGAAACGGTTCACCTTCCAAATGAAGGAGTGTTTCCGGCAAATCTCTCGGACGTTCGAGCCCCCACCACAGCAGGTCGCGCCGGGTTTCTAAACCGCTGTGCTGTAGGAGCTGCCCCAAACCTCTACCCTTGAGGGTCAAGCCGTCCCTGATGACTTGTGGGATCCGTTTCAGCACAATGAATGAAGTCGCATAGGCATGGACAGTGGGCTGCTGACCGCCTCTGGGTCCCGTTTGCAGCATCACTCGACGGGCAACTATCTCCGTTCCTTTTGCGACTTCAAGCCAAACATGATTTGTAGGTAGGATTTGCGTCTCTTGGTGGAGCAGCACAACTTCGACCGGAGAGAGCGTATACGCTTCGATGAACCGTGTAACGGTCCCATCGGTGACCAATAGTGCCCGCTGAAATGGTGTCAATTGACTCAGGTTAATCTCCTCGAGGTCCGATGGCTTGGCAAACTGGGCAACAAAGAGATCTTTCACCCATTTCTTGGAAACATCGGTTTTCTCTCCCATTTCGTTCAACATCACTGTCTCAAATGCCTTCCCTTGATTTGCCCCCACAGTGTTGGTAACTTTTCTTTTGCTTCGACGCGCAACTCGCCAACATCAAATTCTTCCATAGCGGGTAGAATGGCTGGTCCTAACCCTTCTGCCGCCCCACCGACGGCATAGATTTTATTGTTCACAACACCCGCTCCCAAGAACACTCTTGCAGTTGGCATATCTGTTTCCCTCAACCAGGTATTGTTCACAGGATTATACCCTTCAACTGTGGATAGCCCCGGACCTTGCACGGCGTCAGTACCACCAATCGCGTAGATTTGTGTCCCAATCACGCCTGCTGCCAAGGCAGTCCTTTTCGTTGGCATGTTTGCTTTTGGTGTCCAATCTTCGGTTATAGGATCGTACTCCTCAACGTCCGCAAGTGTAGGACCTTGTATGTTAGACACGCCGCCGAGCAAATAGATTTTTCCACCCACAGTTGCGGCAGACATTCCTGATCGAGGATTTGGCATGTCAGCGTTCCGTGTCCATTTGTCAGTCGCTGGATCGTATTCTTCAACAGCAGGGAGCACCGGACCGAAGTTTGTAGCAACCCCACCAATGGCATAGATTTTTCCGTTCACGACAGCAGTGGTAAAAAACACCCGCGGCGTTGGCATGTCGGTTTTCCGTGTCCACGTATTGGTTGCCGGGTCGTATTCTTCTACGGTCGAAAGTGCAGGTGCTTGGTTGCTCCAGCCACCGATAGCATACACCTTCCCATCAATAACGGAGGTCGCGACCCCTGCGCGTGCAGAGGGCATGTCAGCTTTCTGGGTCCATCTGTCTGCTGCAGGGTCGTAGGTATCAACCCTCGCGATCGGTGCAGCAAGCGTACCACCGATGACGTAAACTAGCTCACCCGCTGCACTAACCGAGAAAAAAAGTCTCGGAAAAGGCATGCCGGCTCTTTCCAACCATTCTCCCTCTTCCGCTATGCCCATCGAAGAGATCGTCAATAGTCCACTTAGCGCCAAGCCAAATCCAAGTAGCCAAGCCAAGAATCGTTTCATAAAAACTCCTGTGTTTCCTATTCGTCGTTTATCACTCATTGATTGTGTTACGGATTCCACCAATACGTCATCTTTCCGACAAGCGTTGATTCCGAGAGGCCAATCGTCCCACCGTCCTCGTCATAAACTTGGTTAAACACAAGATAGAAGTCGCTACCGGGGCGATAGATATAGTTGAGCAGAAAGTTGGTTGAAACTACATCGTCCGCGCTATTCCACTGTGCAAACAGTTTTGCAAAGAAACGAGTAGAGAAAGAGTAGACAGCCCGACTTGCCAATACATGTGCATTGAAAGACCCTACGGGAAGTTCGACCCGGGCAAATTCATACTGCGTTTCGAGCACAAACCGTCCGCTCGGTTTGAAGCCGGCATCAATGTCGAAACCCCGGCTCGTTCCATCGTAGAAATCTCCGACCTCCACCCCAAACCGTCCGGCGAACATCCTACTTTCATCGGTTTCAATCATTGCGCGGTAGGTAGTAAATTCATACTCGCCGATGGGAATAATGATATCATCGTAGACATCAAAATCTTCCTCAAGCCGTTCTTTCGTGAGTTGAGTTTGCAGGTTAATCCGCCCACCATTGTTGAGTTCAATCCGCCCACCGAGTGTGATGTCACGAGTTTCCAACTCATTCTCCTGAGTTACGATATAGTCTACCTCCGGGCCCACCTGAATTTCGCGGATTCCAAATTTGCGAGGCCGAGGCGTATATTGCGCCTCGCTACGGAATCGACGGCTGCCCGTCCGCCGGACATATCCAACTTCTGGGTTGAAGTTATCACCGGTGTCGGTGTATCCAGCTGACAGATCAAAGTGGTCATCACGCCAATTCGAACCGATGTACCACGCATCCCCTTGTCCAACGTCCTCCTCTAAATCCTCTGAATCCGCTGTCCGTGCCCACAGTCCACGAATTTCTAATCTGTCCGCTGGACGATACGAGAAGTCAAGTCCACCAGCACGATTGTAATCATCTGAATCCTGCTTGTTGATACTGATTAACCCGACACGAGAACCACTGAAAAGATCGCGTGTCAGTCTTAGCACAGAGTAGTTGGTGTGTGACACATCGACAATATCATCGGGGGCGGTAATTGATTTATCTGTGTGAAATTCATCGGTGAACACGTTGAGTAGTCCTACGCCGTAGGGGCCCATTTTTCCCGTAATCTTGCCACCCCCCATGATTGGAATGGGGTATCCGTCTTCAATGCCGATACGACGACTGTAGAAAAGGAGGAACGGAGGTGGGCGACGAAAGCTAGGGCGTGGAACGCCAAACTCAAAAAGTCCTGCCCCCTCCAAAAAGAACGGACGTTTCTCTGGAAAGAACAGACTGTAGCGGGTGAGGTTGACCTCTTCCTCGTCGGCTTCGACCTGTGCAAAATCCGTGTTAAATGTCAGGTCAGCGATGAGATTCGTGGTCACTCCGTACTTGAGATCCAATCCGATCTCGAATTCTCCATCCGTTTCATCGTCATCTTCGATTCGGCTCACACCGGGTAAAACGTACGGCAGAAACTCAATCTGTCTTTTCGGTTTAATCCCTTCTAATCCCACCAGACTGCCTAGGTAAGCAGTGCGGTATTTCGCGCGACCACCATACGATGAGGGGACCGGTGCCCATGTCCCTTCCTCATTGGTTCGGCGGATGCCACGCGACAAATTCATCCCCCACGTCATCTGTTCGCTCTCTTTGAAACGGAGTTGACCGAAGGGGATGGAAATTTCTGATGTCCAGCGGTCGGAATGGATTTGGCTTTGACAATCTACCACCGCATCCCAATTTCGGTTGAAGCTATCTCCGCTGTTGCTTATTGCGGTATCCTGCACCGCTCCCAACGCATTAACGCGGAACGCAACGCCGCTCCGTTTATCGTTATAGGTGTCGAGGATGAGAAAAACATAGTCGTTTTCATGTAACTCACGCGCGTCGCGTCGCATGTCGTTAGCGATTAGCTTGGAAATATCTGAATCAAAGCAGGTAAAGCCGAAGTAGATATTCTCTTCATCATAGAGAACGCGGACTTCGGTCGGTAGGGTCATTGGCTCACCCGCATCCGGTTCGACTTGGCTAAATTGCCCGACAGGTTTGGCGTCCTGCCAATCCGGCTCATTAAAATCGCCGTCAATCTCGATACTGCCAAAGGTCCGGTGCGCCTTCGCCTGATATGCACTGTTGTCTACGGCCGCGTTGACCATAAGGGGCGTGACACCGAACAGATATACAAATAAGCAAATGAGCAGATAGATTTTGTAAGATTCTTTCCTCTGAGAAGGGGAACATCTTTGTGATTGACAATCCATACACATCCTTCCTTTCGTTTTCAGATCTCTTGAATATGCGGTCATATATTCGAGGCTGGTGGTTCCGGTCGAGAGACTACTCCCCTTGCAGGTGTTGGATCAACATCTCTCGTGTTACCGGCTGGTCAAAGGACATCAGGTAGATTTGGAGGTTGCCGCTCCGGTCAGAGACAAACACAAGTTTTTGCCCGTCTGGCGAAAAGGCAGGCTGTACTGAGACACCGATGCCGCTGGTGATGCGTCGTTCATTCGTTCCATCTATATCCATCAGATAGATCTCAATGTCATCCATCCGTCCGGATACAAAGGCAATGGTTTTTCCGTCAGGCGCAATCACCGGGCTGTAACAGTCATAGGGGTTAGGATTCAGATGTTTTTCATCGCTGCCATCAATATTGATAGTATAAATCTGATGGAGTGGTTTGCTACGACCGGGCGCGGCACGACGTGGTCCCGTACCTTCTGGTCCTGCAGACACAAACGCAATCCGTTTTCCATCCGGGAAAAAAGTCGGGCTGCCCTCATCTGCCTCGCTATCGGTGATGGGTGTAGGAACGATTGTGCGTCCGTCCATGTCTTCCAGATCGATGCCGTGCAAATCTAGCGTGTAGAGGTCTAAGGTTCTAGCCCGACTTGCCTCATAAACCACGCGCTTCCAATCTGGCGATAAACATGGTGCACGCACACCCAATCCAAGGGGTAACAGTTCCTGTGTTACTTCTCTATCGAGGTGAGTGGCATAAATCCCTGTATAGACCGGCGTTGTTCCATCACTCTGGAGGACAATATGGGCTTCGCCGGCACTTTTCGGTTCGCGGCTATGCACTAGATAAAGTGTATCACCCAGAAATCGCGGCGTATCTTCATTAAAATCCGGTGTGAACGTTACCTGACGGAGATTGCTGCCGGTCACATCCATCAAATAGATTTCACTATTACCTGACCGGGAGGATGCAAAGGCAATCTGTTTGCCATTGGGAGAGAAACTTGGCGAGTAGTTGTCTGGGTTCTCCTTTATAACCTGAACCACTTGGTAGGCATCGCTGACAAGTCCTGCGACCTGTTGTATCATCGCGTTATCCGATGTGGAATGAACAATCGCCCGCAGTTGATTGACCCCTTCCTCACGAACCCCCAATCTCAGGTAGATTTTTGCTAGCTGGAGTCGGACCATCGCCCGGTCTTCGGGGTGAGCGACGTACAATCGAATTGCAGCTTTGAACTGAGGAATCGCACGATCGTAGTTTTCTAATGCTTCATGAGCCTGCCCCATCAAAATCCGGGCTTTCGGATTCCGATCGTCCGCTGCAATGACCTGCGCTAGCAAAGTAGTCGCTTCATCATACCTGCCTGAACGGATGAGTTCCTCACTCTGTTGCAGGGATTCGTCTGTCCCGTCACAGCCGATGAGAAATAGGAGGGGTAGAAAAGTGCGACATAATGCACGGAACGTGAGGCGTGATGCGTAGTACATAAAACGTGAAATCGTCTGCTTTTCCTCCTTCCTCCGACCTCAAACTTGTGGAAGGACACCCAAAACGAGATGTGTAGTCAGTTGAGGCGAGATAAATTTAGCCCAAGTGCCCAGAATGCCTGTTTGACGCATTTGTGCTGAATTTGTTTATTCGTGTCTTAGTGCGTCAATCGGAGACAACTTCGCAGCCTTCCATGCCGGATACGCACCAAAGAAGACACCAATCCACGCAGCAACAAAAAACGCCAATGCCGTGTACATTGGCGAAATGATCGTCCGCCACCCCCAAAGCGATGGCACGGCCCGCGCTCCGAATACCCCAACGCCAATCCCAATCAGTCCACCGAGGATTGACAGCGTCATCGCCTCTATCAGAAACTGGATCAGGATGTCATGACGTTTGGCACCGACCGCCTTCCGTAAACCTATCTCCCTTGTGCGCTCTGTCACCGACACCAACATGATGTTCATAATCCCAATCCCACCGACAATCAGGGACACGATTGCAATACCCATAATCATATAGGTGAACGTCTGCCCCGATTCTTCTAGGGTCTCAA
Organism: Candidatus Poribacteria bacterium; assembly: GCA_965222805.1. Lineage (GTDB taxonomy): Bacteria > Poribacteria > WGA-4E > WGA-4E > PCPOR2b > PCPOR2b. The sequence goes on along the minus strand of CBDCUX010000005.1, from coordinate 6,195,717 downwards.
GGAACTCCGCTTGATTCCGCACGTTAAAATCGAGTTCCTTGTTAGCGGGGAGTTTGTGTTGTTTCCGCAAAAGGTTCTCGATTTCGGCTTCAGCCGGTTCCATCGCCTCGCTACTTATTGCCTGTGCGCTAATACTTGATAGAGAATCTCTGCCAAAAACCCGTTTCATCGCCGTTGACACCGGAATAAAGATCTGGTCATCCGGATTTCGCCAGCCGCTCGCGCCTTTCTCCTTCATTATACCAAGTACCCGGAAGTTAAGTCCGCGAATCTTCACTGTCTTGCCGATCGGATCTTCCCGCTCGTCGAACAGTTCATCAACAACTGTCTTTCCTAACGTGCACACCCGACGCCGAGAACGCACATCGTTCTCCGTGAAAAACGCACCTTTCTCAACAGGGAAATTCGCCGTAACCTGATACTCCGGGGTTGTACCGACAACCGTAGTATTGTGGTTCTTGTTTCCATGCTTGACTTGGGTGCGCGAAGATATTTCCGGTGAGACGTAGAGAATATTCTTTGCGCGTTCCCTCAATACCATGGCATCTTCATACTTCAGGCTCTGACGGTCCTGCCCTGAGCTCCGTCCACGAAAACGACTCTGGCCTGGACGGACTGCTAGGATATTCGCCCCAAGCGTCTGGATACGCGCCGTGATATCTGCTTTTGCTCCCTCGCCGATTGAGGTTGTGGTCATAATCGCTCCCACGCCGATAATCACGCCAAGCATCGTCAACGCTGATCGAAGTTTGTTCGCTAATAAACTACGTAACGCGTTCGCTAAACTTTCGAGTATTCCCATCTATATGACTCCCTCCCTTGTTTATCAACGGCCCCCTCGACCACCACCGCCGGCGTTTCGCTGCATCCGTCTCATCGTAGAAGCGGGATTTCCCATCATGCGTCTAAACCGCTCCATGTCCCCGCCGCCGCGTTGGAAACCGCCGAGGGCGACGGCCTGCCCTTCGTTTAAGCCAGAGATGATTTCCGTTCTGTCGAAACTGCTCACGCCGGCCTCAATAGGCTGTGGACGGCCCGGTTGACCGTCTTCACCGATGACACGGACCATTTTTCGGTTCCCGAAATTCAGAATCGCTTCATTAGGAAGAACCAATATATTCCACTTGCTCGTGGCGGAAATTTCAACGGTCGCATTCATCCCCGGTTTCAAGAAAGGCGTATCCGTATCTTCAGATGGGCTCTCCTCACGCGCCCAATCTCCTGTCCCTCGATCGCCGGAGAAATTATCCGCCATCGCCATCCACGGATCCGGTGCCTCTGTGGGTTCAGCAGTCGCTGAATTTTCGTCGGGAGTTTGGGTGTTCTCTGACGCTGTCGGTTCTCCTTGTCGCTGCGGACGCATCCGCCGAAAACCTTCTCGCTGCTCCGGCGTGAATTCGCCCCCGCCTTCGCCTTGGCGAAAATTATCGCCGCCACCACCGCGACCCGATAATTCGCTACCTCTCCCCCAACGTCCTCGTCCTCTTGGACGATTATTTGTAATCTCAATGATGACTTTGAACGTCGTTACGTTTTGAACCACCTGTCCTTGTGGCGCAATGCGAAGTACCTCCCCTTGCAGCGGCTGATCAGGATGGGCTTCGATAGTGATGACCACCGGTTGACCGACCTTCACCTTGCCGATATCGGTTTCATCCACCTCTGTTGCCACATAAACCTTTTCGAGGTCTGCCATCGTTACCAGCACCTGACCTTCGGACGATACAGAACCACCCCTGCCTCCCCCGCCAAAGCTGGAGACAATTACTTGCCCTTCCTCCACCCTTCTTTCGAGGATCGTTCCGGAGATGGGAGCGCGAATAACTGTGTCGTCATAACTTTCTTGTGCGAGTTGCAAAGCACTCTCACTGCGCATGAGTTGTGCAGTAGAACTTTTAAGCTCTTCTTCCTTCAGATTGATTTGTTTTTTGTTAGCATGCGCCAACTTCAAAGCGTCCTCGGCTTGGGTGACACGATGTTGCTGAATCTCTATCTCCATGTCCCGATACTTTTCTTTTTGGATCTGTTCTTTCGCCGCATCAACCGCGTACGCTGCCCTCTTAATCTCAGCCTGTGAGAGTTCTAACTCCTCTGGACTTGCTGGTTGTTTAACTAGCTTGGCTTGCTCCATAGCCGAGTCGTATTGCGCTTGTGCCGATCGCTGTTGCGTCGCGGCGGCGTCGAGATCTGATGTTGAGATGTACTTCTTCTCGAAAAGTTTCTGTTTTCGATTATACTCCTTTTTGGCAAGATCAAGGTTGGCTTGCGCTTGGCTCACACTTGCCTCTGCTCGCTTTTTATCCTCCTCCCGTACTGTCTCAGAGGTCAGGAGATTGTGTCTTAACTGCGCCATCTCGTGGCTGTTTTGTGCATCCGAAAACTGGCGTTGGTTGGTTATTTTTTCTATTTCTATCTGTTCTCTGAGTTGTTCCAACTGTTTTTTTGATTCAGCCAGCTTTTCTTCCGCTTGTTGAATCTGACTTGCGGTTTGTTCCTTTTGCAATTCAATATTAATCTTCGATTGCTCAAGGCGTGCTTGGGCGGCGTTAAAGTCTGCTTTTGCCTGATTCAGGTCCGCTGAAACATAGGTGGTTTCAATACGCGCAATCACGGCGTCTTGTTCCACGTAATCCCCTTCTTCAACAATGAGTTCTAAAATTTTACCGCTGGCTTTGGAGCTCACTTCGACAATGTTAAGTGGCTCAATGGTTCCGGTGGCGTCAATTGTTACCTCAATATCGCCCCGCTCAACCGTAGCTGTCTTGATTTCAGGCATATTGCTGGCTTCCTCTTTGGTTGCCTTGGCGCGTTGATTCCACAGCAGCAAACCACCGGATACGAGGACCACGACAGCAATCGCTATGACAATGATCCATCTTTTCTGCATCAGTTATCCTCCTTTGTCGCCGAGACAGAGATCTGGGGAGAATGGACGAATCCATATCTCCCCAGATCTCTGTATTGTGACTTAGCGGCCCCTGTTGCCACCGCCACCACCTCTGCCCCCGCCTCGATTCATCATCTGCTGCATCCGTTCCTGTTGCAGCGAGTCGAGTTGGGCTACCTGATCTGTGGTCAAAACCGACTTCAAATCTGTTTGGAACCCATCGCGAATTTCCGTCATGGCTGCGCGTACTCCTGCGAAATTCCCGGAGCTACTAGCTTCTTTGACAGCTTTCTCAAGACTATCACGATGTTTCTGATAAACTGGACGGGCTTTGATGAGTGTGTCATCATCGACCTTGACCGCAAATGTGAGGTCTGTCCATGAGCTGTCAATAATTGAGGTGGGATTCATCCCGCGCATTCCAGCGGCACCACCACGCCTTTCACCGCCGGCTCTATCACGCCTTTCGCCTCGATCTGGACGTTGGGCTTGGGTAACTTGATTTGTGAGGAAAACGGTAACTGCTGCCATTGCCAGAATGGCGGTTAGTACGAACCATCTGCGTTTCATGGTAAACTCTCCTTCTTTCGTTCAAATGAATGTTGGAATAGTGCCGAACCACGGATTTATCATCAATAATATGTAGGTTTCGGCTGCGAACTTGTGTTTCTGCTCCTTTGGGCAGACAAGTTTGGATTAAGTTCGCACTTTTTTTAAGAAAAATAAATTAACGCCCCATCGACCCAGTCCAGCATGGTAGTGGCGATTATCAGATTGATGTGGTGCACTATGGATAATTTTTCTCTTCTTGCTCATTCTACAGGTCGCCAACGAATTGCTTGGATACGTGGCATATACTGAAAGCCTTCCGGTGTCGCTGGACCTTCACTGCCCCAGTTGCTTTCCGATCGCTCACCGACGAGCGACAGAATCATCCCCGGTCTGCCATCTGCCAGATCAGGCGGCAGTACGCAGCTACCGGAGTAACCCGGGTACGCAGGCGTTGCAGTCATGAAATACAACTCATCGCGCCATGTTCTTCCTTCATCACAACTTACTTTCGCTCGTTCGCCACCGCGATACGTTGGTCCACGGTGCGTATAAAGAAAGACAACTCGACCGTCCGGTAATTGTACGCCACCTCCGTGCATTTCTTCGAACAGAAACGTCGCTGGACGTTGGTTATGCCACGTGCTCCCACCATCATCCGATTCAGCCATCGTGATCCGTTTCGTATAAGAGGAGAGATTGCGAGCGCCTTGAAAACGCTGCCACAACCGCCAAGGACCTGCGTTGCGAAACGGACGTTGGAAATCGCTAGGTGGCACCCGTGGATTGTTGCGGCAGAAAGCGAGTAGTCGTCCCGACTGCAATTCAAGGATTTGCGGCTCACCTCCCGGACAGATTGGAGAACCCGCCGACCATGTCATGCCACCATCGGTTGAACGAAACGTATGTACAGTAAGCGGACCCACCGCCGTATGAGGGCTGATAATACCGACCGGTATGATCAGCGACCCATCGCGCAGCTGTTCAATCTGCCCGACTTGTGGATGTTCCGATACCTCAATCTGTCCAAGTGGCTGCCATGTCCTCCCCTGATCACTTGACCTCGATACGCGCAACATCTCGTCTTCGGACTCCACTGCTAGAAATCTTCCATCGTGCAACACCGCATTGACCGACTTGGTCACCTGTAAATTGTCCCAAGTTCGTCCGCCGTCACAGGTACGCATCACTGTGTGGCCATCGCTCATCTGTGCGTGGATCGCGTCGTCGTCGGTAACGATCAGCGTTGATTGTGTGTCAGCATACCAGTTCCGGTCGTTGGTCCACGGCAACACACTCCGTTCAGCCGGTATTTCGTGCACAGCACTCTGCTTCGTGTACATCACCCCCTGATATGTTTCCTCAAACACCGGGTAATTAACAAAGATGTAATCCTCCGCGCTGATCTGTTCGCCATCTCCCGCGATAAGCCGGGCACAGAACTCACCGATGAACGGAAAGTTCAGCGAGAGTCTATGTTCGCTTCGACCGGAGACAATAGGATCAGTAACTGTATGGGCAAAAATTATACGTCCTCCAACAAGTTCTCTGACCTCTAATATGATCGGTTCGTTGCCCGTTTCGGATGCATAATTGTATGTCGTCAGAGACAGTTTGAGAGGTCCGTCATTGAGGTGAATCAGCGAACTATCCCGCCGTCCCTGATTAGGACGGGCTTCGGGGTATCCCGCGACTGCCGCCTCGACGCTCCGGCGTGTTTTGAACTCCGTCGCTCCGGACCCCTGTTCCAACTGTGCTGCGTCGAACCAAACAACTGCTCCCGCTCTATCTGCCGTAATCCTAAAGTCAACGACGGCGCGTTCTTCTAGTTCATCTGTGCAGCAGGTAAATGTAAAACGCTGCCATTCCGTTGAAAGCCGCATCGCATAGCTGAGCGAATCGGGGGACTGCGTAAAGTCCACTGGACGCGTCCACAAGCCAATCTCCAGTTTCGCCGACGCGTCATCACTCCGCGCATAGACCGAAATTGTATGGGGTGTGCAAGGTGCGACGCTCACCATTGGGGAGAGTAGGTGCCCAACGGCAGTGCTGCCACTTTCACCCATTTCATCGGGGTTCAGCGCAGCTTCCGTCTCAACCCGCGCCGCTCGTTCACCACCAACCGTTTCACCGATGGCTTCACTGCGGGGCGGCACCCGTGGCACCTGAGTCGTCCCGGCTTCATCGGGCTTCAAATCGAGGTGCAGCTGCAACGTCAACTCATTTTGTGTATCCCCCCAGTTCGTCGGCACAGTGTCACCGAAGTCGAGCTCAAAACTGGCGTTGGGTAGCAGATTTTTTGAGAACATATATAGCGACCCTCACATTCGGAATGGCAGCGTTCATGTTTATTGTGTATATTTACCAATATATTATGTTTAATCCGCAGCAACTCTATCTTCCACAGCTGACTCGGTTACTGTGAATGTGAGCTCATCATCCTTCGCATCAACAAGCAGGAGATCGCTATCACGCACCTCGTTCTGGATAACCTGCAACGCTAGCGGATCAATGACGCGCTGCTGAATTACCCGCTTCAGGGGACGTGCACCGTAAGCCGGGTCATAACCTTCCTCAATGAGGAGGTCCATCGCTGCATCTGTCATCTCGATTGAGATATTTCGTTCGGCGAGCAACTGACGAACGTTGCCAAGCTGAATCTCGGCGATTTGACGAATATGTTCGCTTTCCAGACGATGGAAAAATACCATTTCGTCAATCCGGTTTAGAAACTCCGGACGGAAATGCTCACGAAGTGCGACCGTCACCCGCTCACGCATCGCTTGGTCATCCGTGATGTTCAGAATCGAGTCGCTGCCAATATTACTAGTCATGATGATGACCGTATTACGGAAATCAACGGTACGCCCTTGGCCATCGGTGAGCCGACCGTCATCGAGCACCTGTAGGAATACGTTGAACACTTCCGGGTGCGCCTTCTCAATTTCGTCGAACAGCACAACGCTGTAGGGATGACGTCGAATGGCTTCGGTCAACTGACCGCCCTCATCGTATCCCACATATCCCGGCGGTGCACCGATTAAGCGTGCCACGGTGTGTCGTTCCTGATACTCACTCATGTCAATCCGCACTATGTTCTGCTCGTCATCGAACAGAAACTCCGCCAACGCACGGGCGAGTTCAGTTTTCCCGACACCCGTCGGTCCCAAGAAGATAAACGAACCGATCGGACGATTAGGGTCTTGCAAACCCGAACGACTTCGCCGTACCGCGCGCGCCACCGATTCGACAGCGGCATCCTGTCCCACAACTCGGTTGTGAAGCCGTTTTTCCATCTGAACCAGCTTTTCAATCTCACCCTCTAGCAGTTTGCTCGCTGGAATCCCCGTCCATTTACTGATAATGGCGGCGATGTCTTCAGAGTCTACCTCCTCCTTCAGCAATGCGCCACCACGCTGAAGCTGAGCGAGTGCTGCTTCTGCGTCAGCAAGATCACTCTCTAACTGACGGAGATGACCGTAGCGGAGTTCTGCGGCTCGTTGTAAATCGGTCTGACGTTCCGCTTCCTCAATTTGTTGGTTTGCTTGGTCGATCTGCTCGCGGATGCCGCGCACCTTCTCAATAGCATTCGTTTCAGCTTGCCAGCGGATAGACAGCTGTGTGCTTTTCTCTTCGAGGTTGGCAAGTTGTTCTTCAATCTTTTCCAACCGTTCTTTGCTTCCTGTGTCCTTCTCCTTTTTCAAGGCTTCCCGCTCAATCTGTAACTGCATGACCTCGCGGTCAACCGTATCTAATTCCGCCGGTTTGCTATCAATTTCGGTGCGGAGCCGGCTTGCAGCTTCATCCACAAGGTCAATTGCCTTATCTGGTAAAAAGCGATCACTGATGTAGCGATCGCTCAGCGTTGCAGCGGAAATCACTGCGCTATCGGTAATACGGACGCCGTGATGTACTTCGTACCGCTCTTTGAGACCGCGCAGGATGCTGATAGTATCTTCAGCGGAAGGTTCATCGACATAGACCGGCTGGAAACGGCGTTCAAGCGCAGCATCTTTTTCGATATGTTTGCGGTATTCGTCGAGCGTAGTTGCACCGATGGCGTGGAGTTCACCGCGGGCAAGCATCGGCTTGAGCATATTGGACGCATCCATCGCACCTTCGGCTGCCCCTGCACCAACGAGGGTGTGCATTTCATCAATAAAAAGAAGAATTTGCCCTTCGGCACTCTGAATCTCTTGCAGCACTGCCTTCAGGCGTTCCTCAAATTCACCACGGTATTTAGCACCGGCGACCAATGCGCCAAGATCAAGCGCAACAACCTTTTTCTCCTTCAGACCGAGCGGCACATCCCCCCGCACGATTCGTTGTGCGAGACCCTCAACGATAGCGGTTTTACCCACACCCGGCTCGCCGATGAGTACCGGATTATTTTTCGTGCGCCGGTTCAGAATCTGAATCGTGCGCCGAATCTCCTCGTCACGACCAATCACCGGATCGAGTTTCCCTTTACGGGCTTCTTGCGTCAAGTCTCGACCATACTTGACCAATGCCTCATACTGATCTTCGGGTGTTTGGCTGCTGACCCGTTGGGAGCCCCGGATGCCCATCAAAGCGCTCATAATACTCTTTTCGTTGACACCGAAGGACGCTAGTAATTCGCGAACCGTAGCCGATTTCGACTGCACCATCGCTAGCAGAATATGCTCAGTCGACGTGTAGTCATCCTTCATCTTATCGACGATTGCTTCTGCCTCATCAATAAGGCTAGCCAGATCCTGGTCCATTCCGACTTGAACCGATGCACCCGTAGCGCGGGGCAGACGATCCAGCGTCTCATCAATGCGCTGTTGTAGCACATCTATATCCACGCCAATCCGTTTGAGGACAGACGATACGACCCCACCTTCTTGCTCAACCAATACCTTGAGCAGATGTTCCGGTTTGACCGCTGGATGATTGTATTTCTGTGCCAAATTCTGCGCTTCTAGGAGTGCCTCTTGACCTTTTTGTGTAAATTTATCGATACGCATAACTGTTCCTCCTGATGTGTATTGTGTGAAATGTCAGTCGTAATTGAATCAGCAAATGGCGTGCCAAAACAATTCTCCTTGCTCCGATTTCGCTGCAAATGCACACCAGGCATCTCTGAGCAAATTTTTCGGTCGATATAAAGACCGAAAAGGATGAAAGTTTGCTCAGCTTCTCTATGCCAAATTGACACATTCATCGTTTGTCTTTTGTCAAGACAGCACTTTCTGAGTTCCAAAGTTTTACCGAGAATCGCCGTACTACACTTCAAATAACCGCATGTGCTCTTCAAACGTTTCCGAACGACGGATCTGGATTAAGCGATCATTATCAACGAGATATTCCGGGGGATGCATCTTGAGATTATAATTTGAGCTCATTGCGTAGCAGTACGCTCCAGCATCATGGACAACCAGCCCTGCACCTTCATGAGGCGTTGGTAATGCCCGATCTTTGCCGAGAAAATCCGCCGATTCACAGACAGGTCCCACGACGTCATAAGTTACCACTTCGCCATCAATGGGTTCAATAAAGTCGATATGTTGGTAGGCATCGTATAGACTCGGCCGGATGAGTTCCGCCATGCTCCCGTCAATCACGATGAAATGTTTGTTGCCATTTGTTTTCACCCCGGTGACCCGATTAACGAGCACCGCTGAGTTTCCAATAATTGACCGCCCCGGCTCGATAATCAATGCGATGCCATCGGTCAACACGTTCCTAATCGAATCAATCAGATGAGAAGGCGTTGGTATCGATTCCCCCGTTTTTTCGTAATCGATACCCAACCCGCCGCCGATATTCAGATATTTTAGATCAAATCCTGCGTCTCTAATCTTTTCAATGAACTCCATCATCAAGATGGTAGCATCGCGGAAGATTTGTACCTTCTTGATCGTTGATCCGAGATGACAGTGAACGCCGACGAGGTTAAGCAGGGGTTCGGCTTTGATCTGATCAAGAAACCAATTCAACCGTTCATTTCGAATGCCAAATTTAGAGTTCTTAATTCCGGTTGAAACGTAGGCGTGAACTTCGGGATCAACATCGGGATTAATGCGGATGAGAACATCCGCAACTTTGCCAACCTCTCTGGTAGCTGTGCGGACATGCTCCAGATCAAACTCGCTATCGATATTGATCATCACCCCGTGCTCCGCTGCAAGGATCAGTTCCGAGATCGTTTTGCCGTTCCCGTTCAACACAGTGCGTTTTGGATCGAATCCTGCAGCAAGGGCAATCCGCAGTTCGTTCCCACTCACCAGCACTGCACCGCTTCCCAATTCACACAAATGCTTGAGGATCGTCAGGTTGTTATTTGCTTTAATTGCGTAACCGATAATAGACTCAATGCCTTCAAGCGCGGTTTCATAAGCCTTATAATTCTCTGTTATCTGCGTGTGGCTGTAGAGGTAAAATGGACTCTCTGGAATCTGATCTTGAATAGCTTTAATTCTTAACTTTTCGCAATAAAGGTAACCATCTTGGAAGTGAAAGTTCATATTTTTTTATTTGCTTCCTTTCTGTCATATGTTAAACGCAAATGATGAAAAGACATCACAAATTTGGTAGAAAAACAGACTTATGTTTGCTGCGACCAATCCAGTCGTTTCTTGATAACGTACCAGACGATTAATGTGGGCGTTAATACTTAGAAATTAATCGCTTCATCTTTATGATAACAGAGCACGCTTTTCAAGTTGCCAACTCAAAATTCCAAACAGTATCGCAGATAGAATTATATGATAAATTACCATCCACACCCAAACCGGTGCAATACCAAAGGCAGTGTGGGTGTCAGCCTTTGCGATAGCGACTAGTATACACAAGGGACTCAACACCCGCAGTAGTTCTAGTAGAATCGTCGGGATGTCCACCAGCGGGGTCAATGCGGGAGCGATAAGAGGAATAAAAGTCAAGGACAACACAACAGCATAACTCCGTGCGCTTGCGTGGTTTGGCTGCCCCAACAAGGTAAAACAGGTCCCTATTAAAGAAAAAGCTATAAATCCAACGATAGATACCAACCCGCACTGAAGCAGTTGATGAATCTCCAATCCGCCTGTATAAACCGAAATCACAAAGAGTGGAATCGTTAACCCAATACACCACAATAATCCTAAAACTGCCCCCATCAGTTTGCCAAGCAGCAACCTTCGGTGACCGATGGGTGTGAGATTGAGTAAATCCCAATTCGATCCGTGTCGTTCAATCTGAAATGATTCAATAGCTTGAAGCGGGATTGATAAGCCAAGTAAGAGACAAAAAAAGAGTGGTATTAGGAGAGCGTAAATGCTTTCGCCGACAAGAATTTGTGGTCGTCCACGGCTTAACGCGAATTGTTCAAATGCTGTGGCAAATAGGGCGAAAGCAAGTGTGCATAAAATAATAAATTGTGTGCGGCGATACTTTGGTTGGTGCGCGTAGCAACGCAGCTCTTTAAGGATTAAGGCAATCATGTCTTTGTGGCATATTCCGCGGAACCGTGAAAGGTGCTATACCGTTTGTCACAATTTAGCTGACAATAATTATAACCGATTCACATCCCATGAGCAAGGTTAAGCTATTGAGTCAGCCAAAAATGCTTGAACATTAAGAGTAGATGTGTTAATCTATTGATATCTTGTTGCTTTGGCACAACTAGTTCTTACCAAAATCTTCCGATCTAAAACTCCGTCTTTTAAGGCGGAGATACAGATTGGCTAGTGGTGTGACATTGCAAGTGCTCAAGCAGTATGTTGAAGATGAGAAAGGAGTTTGACCGTGAAACTGGTTAGAACTGGCGTGTTGAAGATTCAAACACAGCCTATCTTCTCTGAAATCAACGCAGCGTCGGCTTCTGTTTGGAATGAATGTATCGAGTTAATGGAGTGGTATCAATGGCAACGGGGCTATCCACACGCACACGAGATTTTTGGATAGGCAGCGACTGTGAAGGGTGGATAGACAAACATCTATCAAAATCTCAACCCTTGCATTCCCAAAGCATTCAATCTATTCGTAAACAGTATTTCAAGTCTTGGAAGTCTTTTTGGTCACTCAAACAGAGTGGAGGTATTGAAAATCCTAAGCCTCCCACTAAAAAGAAGGTATACCTGACAACCCGTTGGTTGAAATCAGCCATCCGCTTTCAAGATGGAACGGTCCTTGGCAAACGGGTTGTCCTGTCTATGGGAAAAGGCAGACCTGCTTTGGCTATCCCACTTCCAAGTGGTTTTGATATGTCGAAGGTAGATGCTATTGCCACGGTCGATCTTTGCTACAAACATGGACAATAGGAGCTGCATTTCACCTATAATCTTGAACGAGAAATCATGCAATCCGGCACTAATGTCATGGGTGTGGATGTGGGTGAAATACACCTAATCACCTGTCATGATGGGTTGCACACCTATATCCTCAATGGACGGTATACCCGGTCGCTATACCGACTGCGGAATAAGGTGATTGCTAACTTCAATGCAAAAATTGATAGGTGTCAACGCGGCTCCAAACGTTGGTGGCATTTAGTCAAGCGGAAATGGAAGCGTACCAACCGTATTGACAATCAAATCAACGATGCCCTCCATAAACACACCGCAACCTTTTTAAAACTATGTCAAAGCAACAATGTTGGGACAGTTGTTATTGGTAATCTCACAGGCATTCGTGATAACATCAACTATGGTAAGAAGTCCAATCAGAAGTTGCATCAATGGCCATTTGCAAAGTTGACAGACATGATTGTTGCTAAGTGTGAGGCTGTTGGTATCAAGGTTAAACAGATTGATGAGGAGTACACCTCACAGACATGCCCATCATGTGGGCAACGCCACAAACCGTCCAACCGCAACTACAAATGTGAGTGTGGTTTTGAATACCATCGAGACGGCGTTGGTGCAATCAATATTCGTAAAAAGTATCAGGGGTGCTTCGGTGTCCCTGTAGAGGTGGCTATGGCACCGCCCGTTGGGATTCGGTTAGAATCCCGATGTTGCTCCGCTTGAGCGGAGAATGTTCGCTAGACGAACAAAAGAATCTCCGTTCTTTAGGGCGGAGAGTTGTCAAAGGAGATTAAGTCAGGTCAACTACCCAAAGCGAAAGCATTGGGCGTGTGATAGTGTCTGCCATGCAATGTCCCAATCCTATCGGGACGTTGTAGGGGTCGCCTAGTCACTCCCTTACAAATTAAACCGTTGACTATCTAGTAATCGCAACCCTCTACGTAGCGGTAGAAAAGATGGTAGGGGTACTTCCCAAGCCTGTATCCGCTCTGGATTGTGATAGCGATGGGGAGTACATACTCAGAGACGATGGGTTACAATCACCATCTGCAAGCGTAGATATTGAGTCAGATCTGACATTTTCAAAGTGCGAGTTGAGATAGTCAGAAGCAGCTCACCTGAATCTTGTCGGTCAGGAAACCGTGCCGTAATTAACGGAACCCTTTTTCAATTTGCTAAAGCAAGTATTTTCTCCCAAACCTATAAGGTTTGGGTTTCCATACCTAAAGGAGTTTTTCGATGAAAAAGCGCGTTTTTTGTATACTACAGATTCTATCAGTGATATTTGTTCTCATTGTGGTTTCACTCAACCCACTTCACGCAAACTACAACGGCGAATGCTGGGCCATCAGCGGCGGAGATACGGTTTATGTACTTAACCCAAACAGTGTGACGGAGCAGCCAACAATCATACCCGGTCTCACTCAGGCGCAAGCTGCTGTGGTCGATCCGAAAAGCGGTGTTATTTGGATTGCTGTCTCTGCTGCGAATGCAGTATTCAGATATGACCCAATTACAAATCCACAAGCAGTCCCCCAACTGGAAACGCCGATTGAGCGTGCACATGCTATCTCAGTCAACCCAACCGACGGGACCGTTTGGATTGGTGGGATTAATACGGTCCAGAAGTTCTCAGCCGATGGCACTCAAATTCTTGCATCAATCGCCGGCGTTCACGAACCTGAAGTTGCGGTCAATACTACCGACGGTAGTTGTTGGGTCACAGACTCTCGCGGAACGATTGCTCGGTATAGTGCCGCCGGCGCAGTGGCTGCGACCTCCCCGGTAGAACTCAGCGAACCCAAGTATGTCGCTGTCAATTCCCAATCTGGCAACGCGTGGGTGACAGATCCACACGCTGGTGTTATTGTGAAATTGAGTCCAAGCGGCCAGGAAATACTCAGAATTACCGATATTAAGGATGAGGAAGGTTTTGCGGTGGTGTACGCTGACGGCCGGGCGATGCTCAGAATTACCGATCTCAAGCTACCTAGTTCTCCAAGCGTCGACCAGAGAAATGGTCATCTTTGGGTCGTTGCCGACTCCAATACCCTTGTCAAGTTTTCAGCAGATGGTCAAAAACTGATGGAAATACCCGCTGGGATGGCGATCCTTTCTATTTGTGTCAGTGCTCAAGATGGCAGCGTTTGGGTTGCAGATCAGTTTGGATCGACTTTTCAAGGTGGTGTCAGTAAGTTTTCTGCGGATGGGCAGCAGTTATTTGAAAATCCGGTGCCACAGCCCTCTTTTGTCTCTGTTGGAAACTGGGCGGGACAGTAACATGCACACAACCGTAGAGGTAAATGGGCATAGCTAGCGACTTGCCCATTTGCTTGCTGCCTCATATTTAATCCGCGATTCTCAATTTTTCAACTTTTCTTCTGAGCTAATTCTGAACTCAACAGCCAAAAAAGGGGTGCTTGTTATGTACAGATTTCGCTTCCTTTTTGTTCTGATGTTGTGTCTCGGTCCATCTTATACCCAGGCACAACAGACGCCGCTACCGGACTTTGAAGTGGACAGCACAAGTTTTCTGTTTTCCAACCCTTCTCCGCTTGAGGGAGAGGAGATTACGGTTTACGTCACTGTTAAAAACGTGGGGCAGGCAGGTCAAACGATGAATGAGGATCTGGTGGTCAATCTGTATGAAGGTGCCCCGGACACAACACCGCTACAAATTATGTGTAGAGATGTGATTTTGGGGTTGGGAGTAGGCGAATCAAACAGGGTCAAAACGCAGTGGCGACCACCACCCGGAACAACAGAAGTGTATGCTGTGGTCAATCCAGCTGGGGACGATAAAGAGATTCAAGAAGCCAATCGCAGCAATAATATCGTTCACACGTCAATAACTGCAACGCAACGCACGTTTCCCAAGGCGACCCCTGAGCAGATCCAAAATGCGATTCAAGGAGGAGTAGCGTGGGTAAGAGCCCAACAGGGAAGACATAACCGCACCTGCTTACAATGCGGTGCCCAAAACCAACTTATCTCAATCTGCGTTATCTGCGGTGCGACCCTTAAAGGATTACCTGAAGATCTTGTGCACGGTCCAGCATGGGACCTGGGGGAAAATGATAAACAAGAAACTGCGCTTGCGCTGCTTGCTTTGACGTCGGCGGGAGTGCCTGCCTCAGATCCTGCCGTGCAACAAGGACTAGATTTTCTCATGGCACAGGATTGGAATAACTTTGATGTCTACGTTCACTCTATCGTTTTGCCAACACTCGTTGCTGCCAATCAGCCAGAATACCGTAAACGTGCCCAGTTTTCTGTCAATCAGCTCGTTAAGAGTCAGCTGCCATTTGGTGGTGAGGAGTTTTCGGATCCAAGAGATTTTGGCGGTTGGGGGTACGGTGCGACCGCTGATGGGGCGCACTTTAACTGGGTTGTCTATGCCCTTTACGCCGCGAAACAGTGGGGACTCGACGTCCCTTCAGAGACTTGGAAGCGAGCTGAGGAGTGGATTCGTAGCAACCAGACAGAAACCGGGGGCTGGCTCTATAATCGCGTGGAGCACGGCTCACCTTGGGCGGAAGGTGTCTACGGCAGTATGACGGCGACCGGGCTTTGGACGCTCCGCGCGTTTGGCGTTCCTGTTGAAGATCCACAGGTGCAGGAGGGGTTGGAGTGGATTAAAAAACATTGGTCGCTCACCCGAAATCCAGGGGCAAACTCTTGGCATCACTACTACTTCGTGACATTACAACGCTTCTGTGACATCCCCCCGAAACAGGATACACTGGTCGGACATGATTGGTATCAGGATATAGCCAGTATGTTCGTTGCCGAGCAGCAACCCGATGGACGCTGGATCGATCATGAGGACTATTTCCCGACAACCTGCTTTGCGCTGATGTTCCTGACCCGTGCACTACCGAAACCGGTTCAGCCAGACCTCGGTGCGCTAGACCGTAGTCTTCGATACTCTCCGCCTTCGCCACGCGTCGGTGATCCTGTGCGAATTAGTGTCACACTGACAAATACCGGCGCGCCGCTTGAAGCAACAGTTCCGGTAGATTTTTACGACGGACTCCCAACTCAGGGTGGGAAGAAGATCGATTCTCAAGAGGTGCTTTTTAACAGGAACCTTGACGAAACGACCACTGGAATTAATTGGATCCCAAGTGAGGACGGCGATCATACACTCTATGTCGTTGTTGACCCGAATGCAACGTTTGCAGATCTAAGCCGCAGCAACAATACCACATCACAGCAATTAACCATTCGCCCGGAGTCTGCTGCTGCAATTGCCCCAACCTCTGATATCCGCAAAATCAGTGATGGAGTCTATCAAATTGGGGCTGTCACTGTTGATGTCAATAAACATGAAATAATCATGAATGGTGAAATCAATGTTATCAGCCAAGAGACCATCCTCGAATTTTTCGCGGTCGGCAAACTCGGTAAAACACACGAAAGCCTCATTATGCTCGATGCAGAGCCGATGCACATCCAACTTGCATTGCTCCGCTTGAACCTGAATCCAGGCATGAATCTCACTGTGGAAGGGGATCCCCATCTCCCCAAAGGCGATCCGGTCAAGCTATGGGTTGAATGGGAACGTGGCGATCAGATCGTTCGGTATCGCGCCGAAGAACTGGTATGGAATGCGATGACTAAGCAGCCGATGCAGCAAACCCACTGGGTGTTCACAGGCGGACGCTTTCTCGGTAACCAGTTCACCACCCAACTATTTCACAATATTATTGCTGTTTATCGCGATCCAGATTCGATCTTCAACCATCCCCTGCCCGGCGGCACAGATGACCGAACCTACCGCGTCAATACGGATGTTGTGCCAGCCAAAGCAACGCCGGTCAGAATCATTGCTCGACGAATACAGAATGAGGCACAGGGAAATCGAAGTGGTGGAACAAAGAAGGGCGCAAACTCACGGATGCGTGGCGTTGTGAGCGAAGGATAGCGATTGCTTCACATTGACATGAATTCAGTCCAAAATCAGGTGAAAATGCTATAGCAAAAAGCGGTCCGTGTAATCTCTTTGTAAAGAATAAGGACAGGGTATATGCAACAACTCAATCCCAAAGAACATAGAATGATCATTCTTGCCGAAGGTTCATTCGGCATCCTTGAATCAAAAGCGGCGACAGTATTGGTCCGCTACCATACCGATAACGTCGTTGCTGTTATCGACAGCGAACAAGCCGGGAAAGATGCCAGCGAGGTAATCGAAATCGGGGAAGGAATTCCGGTCCTTAGCAGCCTTGCGGAGGCGATGGAACTGAACCCAACGATGCTCGCAATTGGAATTGCGCCGCCGGGAGGCCAACTACCCGAAACGTGGATAGCGATTCTGAAGGAAGCTATCGGACACGGACTGCATGTCATGAGTGGACTCCACCGATTCCTGATTGATGACCCACAACTCGCTGATCTCGCCAAACGTCACAACGTTACGCTGTGGGATGTGCGGAAACCGCCAGCAGACCTGCCGATTGCCACCTGCAAAGCCGACGAGGTGGATCAAACGGTTGTCCTGACTGTCGGATCGGATTGTCGAATCGGTAAGATGGTGACGGGGATTGAACTTGCGGAAACCGCGAGGAATCGGGGATTGGACGCCGAATTTTGCGCGACCGGTCAGAACGGCATCATGATTTCCGGCTGGGGAATCGCCATTGACGCAGTCGTGTCAGATTTCACAGCAGGCGCGTCAGAACAGATTGTGCTCGAAGGGGCAACGAAGGCGCGTGACCTCCTTATTATCGAAGGACAGGGATCGCTAGTGCACCCCGGCTATTCAGGTGTCACATTGAGTCTACTGCACGGCTCGATGCCCGATGCAATAATCTTCTGCCATCAACCCTCACGCAAAATTGTAGCCCGGTACACTGTGCCACTCCCCCCTGTGCCGGAGTTGATTCGTCAGTATGAAATGCTTGCCAGGCCCATTAAACCCGCCAAGGTGATTGGGATTGGTCTCAACTGTTTTGACCTCACCGAAGATGAAGCCCATCAAGCTGTTGAGGACACAGAGCGAGAGACAGGACTACCCGCCACGGATGTCATCCGTTTTGGAGCGGATAAGTTGGTTGATGCGATTGAAAGGATTCGTTGACGCAGTTGATTCGGACTAAGCATTGCAGTTGGGCTATTTAGGAACGAGGTAGCTATCTTGAGGAGCAGCAGGGTTCTCCAATCAATTCGACAAAAGGTTAGAGAAAATTTCTATCAGATTACACAACATGCGAAAGATGAAATGAGGGATGACGCTTTATCAACGGCTGATGTGAGGCATGTCATTGGGAATAGTCGGCTCATCAGGCGATTGACACATGATCCCAGGGGCATCCGATATGTGCTTCGTGGTCCTGCCCGTGACGGCAGAGAAATCAACGTGGTTTGTCGAATCTTAGATTCTGGAAAACTGAGAATCATAACAATTTACGCAACAAGAGGTGAACAACAGTGAAAGCACTCGAATGCGAATATTGCGGTGGAGTTATTCAGGCGAAAAAAGTTACAGTAGAACACTGGTATGAAGGCAAATTGGTGATTATTAGGGAGGTGCCAGTGGGCGTATGCCGGGAATGTGGAGAAAAGTATTATGAGGCGGTAACTTTAGAACAACTTGATGCGATGGCTCAGAAAAGTGAATCTGCCCCGGAAAGAATATCTGTCCCTGTCATGGTTCTGATCTAAATTCAAGTTTATTATCATTGGGACTGACGCACTTCAGTAGGGACGAGGGGCCCCCGACCCTACCGCAACCAGCGAATTCGGAGTTGGAACCTAAGAATTGGCTGTAGTTGCCCGATTTATCGGGCGTTAGGTTGAGTCCTCTACACGGCTTGATGCCCGATGCAATAATCTTTTGCCATCAACCCTCACGCAAAATTGTCGCTCGGTACACTGTGCCACTCCCCCCTGTGCCGGAGTTGATTCGTCAGTATGAGATGCTTGCCAGTCCCATTAAACCCGCCAAGGTCATCGGGATAGCCCTCAACTGCTTTGATCTCACCGAAGACGAAGCCCATCAAGCCGTTGAGGACACAGAGCGAGAGACAGGTCTACCCGCCACGGATGTCATCCGTTTTGGAGCGGATAAACTGGTTGATGCGATAAAAAAAATCAATTGATATTTCCCTTTTCATTTGTTGATTGGGTTTCTTTTTGGCTCATTTTAAGAAATTGTTCAACAGAAACCGTAGGGGTGGGTGGCCCCGTCCCGATTTGCTAAACACTCGGTTTCTTTTTCCATGAGCCTTCTTTTTTTACCGAAGAAAGGAGTTTCACAATGAAGCAAACTGTTTTGACTTTGACACTTTTCCTCTGCGTCGGTGCGGGGTTAGTTTTTCTCGGTTGTGGTGGCGGTACCAAGAGGGGCGCCGGATCCACTACTAACGTAGGGCTTGTCGTATCAAGCACGACTGGCATCTCTACCCCGAGCACCGAATCAACTACTGACCCAGGAGCATATAATGTGTACATACTTGAACCCCACCCCGATGGGACTCGCGGCTTTCTCTACACTATCGGGATCGGCGAATCCCAAGATTTGAGCATAGCAAGATCAATTGCCATTCAAAGGGCAAGGGCAGCTATGGCACAGAAAGCTCAGGTCCTCGTCATTGCACTATCCGAGGATTTTCAGCAACAACTCCGCGCAGATGCTAAAGCGAAAATCGATACTGTTTTTAGGCAAGTCTCCCAAAGTATTGCTGCTGCAACGTTAACTGGAACTATCGTTGTCACAACAAAAGCAACGGAAAAGAATGGGTTGTACAGTATCCAACTCATGTTGGGAATGCCCATAAAGAGCAATATTGAAAATCCGCTCGTTGCGGAGATCGGCGAGGATGAAACCTTATATCAAGAGTTCCAAGCTTGGCAAGGCCCCAACGGACTAGCAGAGAAAATTAACGATCTCCGCGAGCCGGAAGGACAGCAATGAAAAAGCAGTAGGGAACGCAGATCTGCGTTCCCTACTCCGTTGCATAGGCTCGCCGCTTTAATCTAACGCAAATTGCTGGTTGATAAACCAAGCCTCAGAGACCAATGCAATAGTCGAGAATTGGAACTCCTTTCTACTACATAAAACAGACGGTAGGAACGATCTCCGAATCGCGACTTGCGTTATGTTCCAACATCGGGTGAATCGGGCAACTCCCAAAAAAACATGGATTTATGAGAAAATACAGACATTTGTCCGTTTTTTTATATTTCTGTTCGTGAGTTGCCAGTCCTCAAAAGTTTTTGGGATGCGTCAGTGATGACTTTCAGTGCTTCTTAGCCGCAGCCAGCGTTGAAAACGCAAACATCGCGTAGCCTCATTGGTTCTGGCAACCGCCACTTGGCCTTCTGTTTCCCACCGCTGTAGGATACGCATTGACCGGGCGATAGCCCGACAAAGTGTGGGCGAGAGCAGAACACCGAGCGCGAATCAATCTGGCACTTGCCATTGAATCAAACGTTTCTATTCTAAAAAAATTGCATAGAGGATTTCTCAGGATAATCGCTAGGACTCATACTGATGTCACCTTGACAGGAATAGAGACGGTTGAACGATGGTATGATGCGCGGAAACGCGTTTGCCATGTCCTTCTCCGCGCCCCAATCACCCAGAACAAAGAATGACTCTTCAATCCAAGTTCAGGTTTTATAATGTAAGTTGCTACGTGTTGCCCCGTGGGGACTGTGTTGGCTCATTGGTTCGGCTCATGTCAAAAGAAAGTGCAAAACGCAAAGAGAAACCGAGTTTTTTCTTCAAAACTCGGTTTCTGCTGCCCGAGTTCTTAACATGCGTCATTGGCTCAATAAACTGCTGAACACTTGTCTGAATCAGGATATTCTGGATTAAAGGATTTATAGAATAGAAACCGTGAAGTTCCGTATCGCACCGATGGGTATATTAAGGACCTTTCCATAAAAAAACATCTGATTCTCCTACTTTTTACTATGCTCTGTTTTTCGTTATGTTTGCTCACCACCGAAGGTCTGTTTTCACAGACAACCCGCGGCATGAAAGCCATCACCGTCCGCACAAGGACTGGCGAAATTCA
This sequence comes from Candidatus Poribacteria bacterium, assembly GCA_965222805.1. Lineage (GTDB taxonomy): Bacteria > Poribacteria > WGA-4E > WGA-4E > PCPOR2b > PCPOR2b. The sequence continues at coordinate 6,175,003 of CBDCUX010000005.1, read as the reverse complement.
ACTGTATAAAGATTCCTACGCTCTCGTTGTTGGCAACGGAACCTACACAAATGGCTGGGATCCGCTGGAGGGCGCCCTCAAGGATGTGAAGGAAGTTGAAACTGTCCTCAAAGAACACGGCTTCAATATAACCCTGAAAACTGACCTGACTGAGGTTGGGTTTAGGCGAGCGTTTGCGGAGTTTGTCCTAGAATCCGGTGCAGATGCGAACAATCGGCTCCTCTTTTACTACGCCGGGCACGGCTGCACCCGTAAAAGTGCAACCGGTGAAGACCTTGGATATCTTGTCATGGTGGGCGCACCTGCACCGGAGATAGATAAGATCGGTTTTGAACTTGAGAGTATCTCTATGGAATCGCTGGTGGCGCAGGCGGAAAAAATCTTGGCACGGCATGTGCTATTTATATTTGATAGCTGCTTCTCTGGGACAATTCTCAATGCACGGGACCGACTCTCCCCTCCTGAAAGCATTTCGGACAGCATCAAGTATCCAGTTCGTCAGTTTATTACAGCAGGTCGAGCGGGGGAAGTCGTGCCAGACTACAGCGATTTTAAGCAGGCGTTCTTAGATTTGCTTGAGGGACGCGCGGACGAGCCGTTTCGTGATGGGTACATAACTGGTGAGGAGTTGGGATTCTATCTGAAAAATCAGGTGCCTGTGTATAATCCTGCACAACACCCACAGTATGGCACAATTCGCAATCCGAAGCTGGACAAAGGTGATTTTGTGTTTGTACTGCCAAAAGAGGAGGTTTTGCCGACGGTGGCGACGTTAACGGTTACTAGCATACCGAGCGGTGCATCTGTCTACATTGACGGTGACTTTATTGGGCAAACGCCTCTACACGATTATGCGATTGACACCGGGTCGCAGCGTGAAAAACAGATTGAAGTCCGCTTGGAACTTTCAGGCTACAAAAACCGTGTGGCACAGTTAACGTTGAGAGGTGGGCAACAAACACCGTTGGATGTCGGTTTAGAGAAGTTCAGCCCTCGAACTGGGACGTTGACGGTGACCAGCACACCGAGCGGTGCTGATATTTACGTTGACAATACTTGGATTGGAAAGACTCCGCTGACGAGCTATGAGGTGGACACAGGTGTACGGCACGAAAAACAGGTGACAGTGGGCTTAGTGCTTTCAGGCTACAAGAACCGTGTGGAGCAGTTAACGTTAAGAGGTGGTCAACAAACACCGTTGGATGTCGGCTTAGAGAAGTTCATCTCTCGAACTGGGACATTGACGGTGACTAGCATACCGAGTGGTGCATCTGTCTACATTGACGGCGAGGTTATTGGACAAACGCCGTTACCGGATTATGAGATTGACACCGGGTCGCAGCGTGAAAAACAGGTTGAGATACGCATAGAGCTGTCAGGTTACAAGACCCACGGGGCGAAGGCAACCCTGAAAGGTGGTCAACAAACACCGTTGGATGTCGGTTTAGAGAAGTTCATCTCTCGAACTGGGACGTTGACGGTTACTAGCACACCGAGCGGTGCGTCTGTCTATATTGACGGTGATCTGATTGGACCAACGCCGTTACGCGATTATGAGATTGATACCGGTGCAGCGCGTGAAAAGCAGGTTGAGGTAGGCTTAGAACTTGCGGGTTACAAGAGCCGTGTCGCGCCATTGACGTTGAAAGGGGACCAACAAACGTCGTGGGATGTTCGCCTGGAGAAAATACTAGAAATACAAAAGGAAACTGTCCCAAATGGTTTTGCCCCTGAAGGTATGGTCTTGATTCTCGCAGGAGACTTTCGGATGGGAAGCAACGATGGTAATTTTGACGAAAGGCCGGTGCATACCGTCTATGTCGATGCGTTCTATATGGACGCATACGAGGTGACCAATGCCCAATATAAGGACTTTGTCGATGCCAACCCGCAATGGGGGAAAGACGATATACCTAGCAGATACCACGATGGGAACTACCTAAAACACTGGACTAGGAACAGTTACGGCAGCGGAAACGACCCCGTTGTGTATGTGAGTTGGTATGCTGCGATGGCGTATGCAGAGTGGGCAGGCAAGCGATTGCCGACAGAAGCGGAGTGGGAAAGGGGGGCACGGGGTGGATTGTCGGGTAAAAAGTATCCGTGGGGGGATTCGATAAATTCCAGCAAGGCAGCATACGACGTTGGAGGCACGACTGATGTGGGGACATATCCGCCCAACAATTACGGGCTCTACGATATGGCGGGCAATGTGTGGGAGTGGTGCTTAGACGAATATCAAGGGGATTACTATAAAATCTCACCGCGTCGCAATCCGATTGCAAGGGTGAATAGTATTATACATATTACAAATAATTTCACAAATATTAAGAGTAAGCGTGTGTTGCGCGGTGGCTCGTGGGACGGTAATCGGAGGTCCCTGCGCGTCGCTGATCGCCGCGGGAATGCTCCAACGTTCACGAACTCCTACTTCGGTTTTCGTTGTGCGAAGAGTGTCTCCCCTTAAATTTTTACCCCTTTCTTCAAAGGAGATTACCATGACAAAACATCTGATTTTCCGACGTGTTGCGATGCTTTGTTTTTGTTTATGTTTGCTCGCTGCTAGAGATCTGTTTGCACAGACAGACCGTGGAATGAAAACTATCACCGTCCGTACGCAGCAGGGCAAAGAGATCGAACTGTATAAAGATTCCTACGCCCTCATCGTCGGCAACGGAAGCTACACCAAGGGTTGGTCGCAGCTTTCAGGCGTGCTTCAGGAGGTGGATGAAGTCGCAGATGCCCTTGAAGAACAAGGCTTCTCCGTGACATTGAAAAAAGATTTGACAAAGCCTGAATTTGAAAAAGCGTTCACTGATTTCGTCGTCAACGCCGGTGGAGATCCATACAACCGCCTCCTGTTTTATTATGCAGGACATGGTTACACCCAGAAGATGGCAACCGGCGAAGATCTTGGGTATCTGGTAATGGTTGACGCACCGTTGCCAGAAAAAGACGCAATCAACTTCAAACTCAAAGCTACGGATATAGCATCGCTGATTATGCAGGCGAGGTCGGTGCAATCACGGCATGTGCTGTTTATGTTTGACAGCTGCCTCTCCGACACAATTCTCAACTTGCAAGCCGGGGTAACTCCCGAACATATTTCAGGCCGTGTCAAACAACCGGTACGGCAGTTCATCACTGCGGGCCGTGCTAATGAACAGGTCCCTGGCCATAGTGTTTTCAAGCAGGAGTTCTTAGACCTTATTCAAGGTAAGGCAAAAGATCTATTTCCTGATGGTTACATAACGGGAGAGGAGTTGGGAGCACACCTAGCAACGAAAGTGCCTGAATACAACAACGGAGCGCAACATCCACAGCACGGTAAAATCATAGATCCGCAGCTGAACAAAGGGGATTTTGTTTTCGTGCTTCCTAGGGATGCATCACTATTGAGGCAAACTGGCTCGATTTTTGTCACCTCCCAACCCGCCGGGGCGCAAGTGATGCTCGCCGGTATTTTGCAAGCACGACCCACACCGGTGCGGATTCAAGATGTGATGGCTGGAACGCACATGTTGAAATTAACCCTTGAAGATTACGAGGGTTATACGCAGCAAATTACTGTTGAAGCGGGACGAGAGGTACAAGTCAACCCCACGCTCCGACGGTTGACAGCGACTCGCAAAGGCGGATCGAAGTGGCCTTTTATCATCGGAGGGGTTGTTGCAGCATCTGGAGCCGGTGTCGCTGCGTTTGTACTCCTTAACGACGGCGGGAGCGACCAGACAAGCCAGCCACAAACCGGGGATCTAAAAATTTCAATAAGCATTCCGTGAAGGGCGATCTCTTTCCAATGGTGCGGGTATTGTGTGTTGAAAGTTTATAGTTTGCCAGTTCCGTGCTGGCCGATACTCACAATAAATTGGGCAACTGTATCAGTCGAGGCTCGCACTAGAGCAATTGCTCACCCGTTTGTGGTCTGTTGATACATTGTCTGCTTTTTCAAGACACGCAATCAATTGCGCAACTACAAATCGTGTGATGAATTGCGCAGCGACAAGTTCTCAGATGGATAGGAAATCAATCTCGTGGATGAACATTCGGTGAATAACAAAGGAGAAGAATATAGACCATGTCAAAAAGTTTGGTTTTGATGATAGGGTTTGCTGTGGGGTTAACTCTATTTTTCTCAAGCTGCGGTGGCGACGATATGGAGGATCCCCCTTCAATAGATATTCCCCTCGCCTTTCTGAGTCCAATGGCAGCGGGAGATTATACTGTCAAAATAACAATAACAGCAGCCGATATCCCAAATCAGATTATAAAGGAACAAGATCTTACGATTGTCGAAGGACGCAACCAAACTTACGAGATAACGGTTAATAATATCCCGGTTGGCAACCGGAGGGAGGTCAAAGCAGAGGTCTTTAAGACGGGGAACCGTTTATTCGTGGGTTCCGGCACGGTTAATATTTCAAGCGGTGAGAATCAGCTTGCTATGAGACTAGAAAAAGTCGCAGAATTTCTCGGCAGTGAGCCGGAGGCGGGAGCCCAGATGCTTAGTAGTGAGTTGTTGACTCTCAATTTTAATGCGCCACCGGGTGTTGTAACGGTAAATGGTACACAAGCTGTAGTGCAAGGGTACACTGCCCTCTGGACGGCGTCCGGTTTAGCTGCGGGCGCGACTGCTCTAAACATCGCGTGGACAGCAGCAGGTAGTGGCAATGATACCCTCCAACTGATAATTATCGGACCGCCTGTTATAATCAACATCACCCCCGTATCGGCACTGCTGACGGCACTTGGAGACACTCTTCAACTTAGTGCTACGGTGGCAGACCGGAAAAATCAGCCCGTACCGGGCGCGACTATGAGTTGGTCAAGCAGCAGCTCGTCTGTGGCGAGTGTCAGTGCAGATGGACTTGTTACCGCCCGGGGTAACGGAGACGCTACTATCACAGCGACATCTGGGGGTGCATCAAACAAGGTGGAAATAACGGTGGCGCAGAGATCAGCTGCAATCAACATCACCCCCGCATCGGTGACGTTGACAGCACTTGGAGACACTATTCAACTTAGTGCTACGGTGAAAGACGGGAAAAACCAACCCATATCGAACGCGATTGTGAGTTGGTCGAGCAGCAATTCCGTTGTGGTAAGCGTGAGTCCTCGGGGACTCGTTACTGCCCGGGGTAACGGGGAGGTTACTATCACAGCGACATCAGGTGCCAAATCCTTAACCGCTGTCATAACCGTGGAACAGTTAACGACCACAATCGAAATCACCCCAGCCAATGCACTTTCGATTGTTACGGGACAGACCTTGCAGCTGAGTGCCACCGTGCGCGATCCCAACAACAATCCCATCGCAGGCGCGGAGATCAATTGGAGAAGTAGTAATCCGTCTGTAGCAGGTATCAGTCCAACAGGGCTTGTCACCGCCCGTAGTAATGGTCAAACGACTATCATAGTGAGCGCAGGCGGCCTTTCACATACTGTTACCATCACCGTCCCAGATACGACGGGGCCATCAGTTGTAAACGGGACGGTGTCACATGGAGACATCAAGATCGATATTGGGCCAATCAATGCCGGCGGTTTCAGATTCGATTTCGACGAACCTATCATCGGAAGCATAAAGCTGACTAATGAGGCGGGAGTGAACCTTAATTGGATTGCAAACGTGTTGGGTCAAACAGCAACACTGACTGTGGTTCCGGGGAAGGAACTTGTCGGTGGGAGAACCTACAAGATTGAAATTGATGTCAACGATGGTGCTGATAATAAAACGAAACAGATAATTACTTTTGTTACCACTATCAAGGAGTGTTGACATTTGGCAGCACGTAGGTTGGGTTGAACGGGGGAACCGTGAAATCCAACAATATCCCCTCTCCGTAGGTCGGGCATCTTGCCCGACCCGCAGCCAGCGGGACGATATATGTATAGGCGTTGCTCAGTTACAGGCTTGTGAGTAGACAGATTGGAATTGTTAAGTATCAGGCTTTTGGGCCGGTTCGATAAAAGTCTATGATTTGGGGGGAAGCCAGTGTTGGTAAGGGTTTATGTGGGATTGGTTTGTTTGCCTTTTATCTCTCGTCGCTGAGTTTCTTGATAATACTTTCGGCAAGGTGTTTGTTTATCTTTCTGCTGTGTGGTACTGCTTGCCTTGCCCCTGTTCTTGGGTTAGCCCACCATTCATGCTTGTTTGATCGGATTTTGATACAGTCCATATCTTCTAAGACCTTGATTAGGTTTCTTTTCTTGGTTAGATCTGGTTCTCTCATGTGTTGTGTTGCTAGTAGTGTGTCAAATATCTTGTTCGAGGACTCCGCTTTGTATGTCGTCGTAAAGTCCTTCAAGATTCTTTTCTAATTCTGCTAGGTTTACTCCTTGAGTCCAATAGTCTGGATAATCAACGAGGTATCCGAGAAACATTAATTCGTCTTTCCAGTAGTGGTACGGGAGTTTCTCAGCTTTTGTAGGCTGTTTGACTAGATTCTTTTTGAGTATTATTGAGACTGCTTTTCTGGCGAGTGTTACTAGGTGTGCTGTGCTTTCTGTTGCGTGAGAGGTACTAATGGGCTTGTATATTTCCCTGTAAGTTACCTCTTTTGTTCTCATTGTGATGTTACTCCTTTGCGTGTTTACGCGGTTGTGGCTTTTTATTTAGCCTGTGTTTGTGTCCTGTATAGGTTTACAGGTTGATATGATTATACCAATTACCCCAATATGTTGTCAAGTGTTGTATTTTGTTGTATTAGATCGTTTCTGATCGACAGGTGGGATTCTCATCTGATATATTTTGTTGAGATAAAAATGCCCCATGGAGTACACAAGACCCCATGGGGCATTTATCATCTAGCTCACCATAGCTAGTACCTTGTCATATAAATTATGCTTTTGTATTAGGATAAAATCGTTTGAACTTCTGTCGCGCCTGATTGAGACTAAACTGCCACTTGACGCTCGCTTTTTTTCGATTCCGTGCTTCAGCCCAAGCCTTGACTTCTGGTGCCAACTCCGAAAGTTCACCGATGCGGCGAGACAGACACTGTTTTGAAAGCACCGAGAGTTCAATCTCTACCATATTCAACCACGACCCCTTTTTTGGGGTATAACACATCTCAAACCGTTGAGTTAGTTCAAATGCCGCAGATGCCTCAAAGGTTTGATAGAATGCCGACGGATTATGGGTGTTGAGATTATCCTGAACCACCCGAATCGTGGTAGCGTTTGGGTAATGTTGAGCCACCTGCTTCAAAAAGTGGGCATAATCGGTCTTGGTTCGATGGGTTCGCACTTGCACGATACGTTTGCCGGTGAGTGGCTCAAAGGCGATGAACAGGCTTGCCACACCGTTACGCTTGTAATGGTAGTCCTCTTTTTTGGGTTTGCCCGGTTCCATCGGTATGGGGACATTCACCTCATCAATTAACTGGCAAGGTCTCTCATCGAAACAGACCAGCGGATACATCGGGTCATAAGGGAGGTGATATAGATGCAAGATGGTTTCCATCTGCCACAAGAAGTGGGGAGTCATCTCCCCAATACACCATTGCTTTTTGAGGTGAGGCTTCAATTGATTTTTTTTAAGATGACCCCCACCGTTTCATGGGAGATAGCTTCAACTATAGTGAATTAGAGAAATAAGTAGACATTTACCAATAACTCCGAACTTCACGAAGTTTCCAAAGTCCCCCTGACAAGGGGGATTTAGGGGGTTGACTGTGCATTGGGAGTGTCTAAGTAATTCTGAAATCTACCATAAATCTAACTCCACTAATCGGTCTGCTATCAACCGCAGAGACCAGTGGCTGTGTCCTTCTGGGGGAGTGCTACCAGCTAAGGCGGTGACTTGCGCACGCTGGTAGCCATCGAATGTCAGCGGTCTGCCACAACGAGACAACTCCTCAATAGCAGCCTCTAATCCACAGGTGGCAAATCTTTTTCGCACCCGGATGACCGTTGATTGACTCACATTAAGAATTTGATGAATCTGATTATCATTCATCGCGCCTTGGGGGTGGGCGCGAGTTAACTTTCGGGCGGAGACTTTGCCACGCTGCGAGAGGGCTTTGAGACGCTTCCGTTGATTGGGGGATAAAACCACTTGATGTTTGTAAGCAGGCATTGGATACTCCATGAGTTGAGAGCCAATTGAATCAGAACCAATACATTGGAATCCAATGATACCATAACAACATAAAAATTTAAAACTTATATGACAGCGTACTAGGTTCTGTTGCCATTTCATCGTAACCAGATAATTGTGGCAACGAAACTCAGAAATCCCATATATCGAACCGCTAACTTATCAAAACGAGAGGAAATACGACGATACTGCTTCATTTTGTTGATGAAACATTCGACTAAATGTCTCTCTTTATACAGATGCACATCATAAGTGCGTGAATCACGACGGTTGGCACGTGGCGGTATCACCGGCACCGCGCCGCTTTCGGTTATCGACTCAATGAATGCCATCGAGTCATATGATGCGTCAGCTATCACATACTCACTGTTATAGCCAGAGGTTAGCGCTTCAGCACAAGTGATGTCGTGCCGTTGACCCGCTGTCAGCATAAAATGTAAGGGATTGCCTAAGCCGTCAACAGCGATATGAATCTTGGTTGAGAATCCACCTCGGCTGCGTCCAAGGGCTTGTGAGGCTTGACCCCCACTTGTTTTCAATGCACCCCCAGCACATGGGTGTGCGCGAATGATACGCGAATGATAATGGTGTCAATGATGAGCCACTCCATAGGGTCTTTGACAAAGTGTTGGTGCATGCGTTGAAAGATATCTTTATCGCACCATCTTGCGAATCGTTTATAGACGCTGTTCCAATTGCCGTATGGTTTAGGTAATAGTCGCCATTGACTGCCACTGCAAGTTATCCAAAGCACCGCATTGATAAAGCGTTTTAAGTCTGTTTGTTGTCCGGTATAGATATCAGGACAGGTGTTAAGGAATGAAACTATTTTTGACCATTGCGTATCGGATAGGGTGAGGGTTGACATATGACTATTATGACACAAATGTCAACACGCCCTAGTTGATAAACTAAGCGTCAGCAACCAACGTAATAGTCGGGAATCGGAATTCCCTCCTACGACACAGACGGTAGGAGCGATATCCGAATCGCGACTCAACCCCTGGGCCCGTCTCTTAAACGAAAAGATTACTTAACCATGCGAAACCTGCTTGTTTGTTTTTTGATTCTGGTTACAACAACCGTCCACGCCGCAAAACCCGATTGGGTCAAAAACTATGGGCGTTCTGAAGAGCTGCCTATTCACATCTACCTCGTTGGCTTCGGGAGTGCTTGGGGACACGGTGCCGAACCTCGCCAAATCGCTGCGGACAACGCACGAGCAGATGTATCCCGCCATATCGTCACAAAGGTCAAGAGCGTGATTCGCACCTCCGAATCGGAGACGAAAGGCACCCTATCTCAGCAGTATAGCGGAGTCACCCAGAGTGAGACAGCACTGCAACTCTTAGGACTTGAAACGGAACAGTACGTTGATTCTGGGCGCAATCCGACTACGTACGTTCTTGCCTATACCAGTCGCGCCGAACTCAAACGCATCTATACTGCACGGGCATCAGCACTTCGCGAGGAGATTCGGCAAGTCTTTGCGGATGCTGCAGAAGCAGAGAACGCTTCAAAAATGGATATAGCTTTGGAAAAATACCTGAGCACCTATCCGCTTTACGAGGCGTTAAAAGAGGCAGAGATCGTTCTATTGGTGGCGAAACATTACAGCGGTCCGAGCGATGTCGCCTTCGATGAATTGGAAAGAGCTACAAAAAAACTCTCTCCTGAATCTGATAGCCCACCAATCCCGTCGCACACAGAGGTTATCAATCGCGTTGAACAACTCGTGTCAGAATCGATTACTTCCGTTGATGGCATCGCCCGCGCTGTCGTGTATCAACTCTCAAAGCAGGTCAAACAACCAGAGGGCAAAGTCCTGTTAGCACCGTTCACCTATCAAGATACCCAGATGACCAGTCGTTTTTCCCGTCAGCTCCTCGCCGCGCTTGAGGCGCAACTGGGGCAGATAGTCAAATGGAAGACTGTCAATCAGACGCGCCGTTCACGCGGAGACTTCTCGCCTCGTTCGTCGCAGGTGATGCGCGACTTTGCAAAAGATGCGGGTGCGACACTGCTCCTTTCTGGTACATATTGGGAAAATGGCGATCGAATTACCCTCCGGGCGACATTACGGGATGTGACAACAGGTGAGATCAGGGCGGGGACTGTTGTGTCATTTGACCGGGACATGAAAATCCTCAACTTCAAACCACAAAATTATAAGCAGGCACTCATTGAGCAGCACGCTTTCACTGAAGGAGAGTTCGCTAGCAGCGGATTACAGGTTGAAGTCTGGACAAACAAAGGAAGCGAGCACCTGCTTTACACTGAAGGCGAGGAGATGAAGGTTTTCGTCCGCGTCAATCGAAAAGCCTACATCCGGTTGCTCTATATCCTTGCCGATGGCAGGCGTACGCTTCTCCACGACAGCCATTACATTGACCAGTCGAAGGTAAATCGCGTTGTCGAGATTTCGGACGGGTTTGAGTGTGCCCCGCCGTTTGGTGCGGAGTTGTTGGTTGTCGCGGCGCGGACTGAGGCGTTTCCAGCGATTCAAACGTATGAAAGCGACGGGTATCACTTCTTGAGTGCCAAGGATGCTGGACAGGCAGCGCGTGATTTCCGCGGTATGAAAAAGAAACAGAAACGGCCCGATGCCCAACAGAGCGAGATACAGCTTGTGCTTACAACAATGAAGAAGTAGAAAGGGCAGAGAAACAGAGTTTTTTGGCAAAACTCGGTTTCTAGAAGCTCTGTAGGGTGTAGACTCGACGAGGCAGGGGGGCCTCTCCCACTGTGGGAGGGAAATCCCTTTCCCGATGCGCTCAGTGCGTCGGCGTAAATCGGCAAATCCTATCGAATGAGATCCGTAACCTCGGCAGCGCTTCATAGGGCCAAGGATTAAAAGACTGAGGGATATAGTGGCACGCGAAACTGTGGCGAAATGCTCCCTCCTCCAAAATGGGACCGCCGCGATGGATGAGCCTGCCGTCGAAGAATACCACGTCCCCCTTTGAGGCTTCAACAGCGATTTCTGGAAGTCCGTTACGCTCGAACAAAGCCTCGAATGCGTCTTCGGGATCCCAGTCGTACCAAGGACCTCGGTTGCCATCTTCGTCGGCTCTAAAATCCTTCTTATCAATAATCGGTCCTTTATGAGAACCAAGCTGGATGTGGATGCTTCCGTTCCACGCACCAACCTCCTGAAGGGCAATCCACGCCGACATACAGCCCGGGAGATGGTACGCATCTTGATGCCGACGCTGTTCTGAACCTTTATAAAAATACATACTTTGCACCGCATCAGGCTCATCGCCGAGGAGCGTCCGCAACGGTTGGTACAGTCTACTGTCCAGCATCCATTCTAGTTCCACCGGTTCGTGAAGCGACCGGTTATGCGTCCGTCCCCAGTCGTCCGGTTCCCGTGGGGGGTAGCCTTCGACGGTCTTGCGCCCGGCATGTAGATCCATCATATACTCGATAAACCGATCGCACTCGTCTGAATTGAACGCACCTTTGGCGATAGTATAGCCATCGCGTTGGTACTCTTCTTTTTGAACCGATGTCAATTGTATATCCATAAAAACCTCACTCAACAATCTCATAATTGATATGAGAGATCTTCTATAAACCCTCCAGAACAGCCTCAAGTTCTGCGACACTAGCAACTGCAACCAACGCACTGCTCACGCCTTGATTTTCAAGCACCCATGACACCGCCTGACCGGTCGGCGAAATCTTTTCCTCGGACTCAGCCAACTCGTTCCAGGGACCGGTCGTAAAAGAGTAGACAAGCGACAGTTCACTGCGCATACTTTCACCGAGGGGTGAGAGCTTCACTAGAGTCTCCTCCGTCGCTTTGGTCCAGTCTGTCCCCGTTTTATGCTGCCAACTCAAATACTGTCCACCGAGCGCCTTCATTACCAAAACTCCCTTTCCAGCTTTGGACGCTGCCCGAATCCCCGGTGCCTGACCACGGCAAACGTAATTGTAGATGACCAAGTCTGCGTCTGCCCCCTTTTCTGGCCCACGCGTTACATAGGCATCTTGGTCCTCCTCAAAGTGGCGTATCAGACAGAGCGATCGCACCTTACCCATCTGCTTGAGATCGGTGATTTGTCTCCTCAACTGGGCGTCCTTCATGTAGCCATAATAGTGCACCCGGAGGATGTCAATCGCATCTCTACGCAGATTTACAAGGTGCTTGTCGACAATCCCCTCTAAATCTGCCGCTGCGGGAGCACCCACTTTCAGGGAGAAGTGACGTTCGTCTGTGTTGCCCTTCAACTCTTCCGGGATATGGACCTCATCCCCGTAGCCCATGTCAAATAGGTTTATCCCAGCTTCGGCTGCCCGCAAGTAAATCCGCCGCTTCTCTTCGGGTGGTGGATGACCGGACTCTCCTTCCCAATAGTGTGCTAGGAGACCTCCCGTCCCTATAACGCTCAACCGCATTCCTGTCCTTCCAAATTCACGATATTCCATGACATACCTTTCTGATAAAATTCTTCTGAAGAAAATACTATACACTATCCATCATCGTCAGTTTCCCCGCCTCGGAAGTTTAACGTGAACATCCGTCTGCCCACATGTCCTCCGAACGACGCATGCCAAAGCTGATGGCTGAAGAAGACGGCATCACCCGGCTCAGACTCAATGGGGAAACTCGGCATGTCACGTGGCGCTAGTCCGAAGTGGTTCATATCGGGATCCGATAGGAAGCGTTGTCCACCCTCCTTATCGCCGGTCGCCTGTTCCCACATTTCAAGGAGTTTCGGACGTACATTCTCGAACCTGTAGGAGTCATCCTCCGACACAGCGGAAGGGACGTTAAGATGGAGTGACCACAGCTGATCGTGGTACGGATTCCGATGTGCACCCGGTATAACGCGAAGGCAACCGGTGTCCTTGCTGACCGAATCCAGATAGAACGCAACCTTGATGCTTGGATGGTAATGATACCGCCACTGTGCAATGTTGCGATTGGGATCGCTTTCCCCCTCCGGAATGTGTGGATCCCACCCCATATCCGGAGGCCAGCTGGTATCTCCTACGTAGAAGTTGCCGTCGTTCCCCTGTTTGAACGTGTAACCGGGCCCCAGCAATTCCTCAATGGGTCTCTCGATACGCTCACTATCGATCAGCAACTCAGCACAAGGTCGTTCAAGAAACCAGTCATTCACCTGTTGGCGCGTCTTGCCATCGAAGAGTTTACCATCGCGGTCTTCGAGCATCGCCGCTTCAAAGTCACGGATGATAATAGCCATCTCGTCGGGGGAGAACAGTTGCCGAAGCACGACAAACCCAAATACATCAAAGTGTTGTTGCTGCTGTTTGGTGAGCATTTTTTCTCTCCGCGTATGCCTTCTCACAAGATGATTGACGTCATATCCTGTTCTGTCAGATTTGGTTTGATGGATGGGATTGCCGAAGCTTTAGCCGGGAACATGCTTCCAGCGAAAGGCTCGACATCGGGATAGCCTCCATCACTAAACTTGACGGACCCGACGGTTCACCGATTCTCCACAATCACAAACGAATCACCTCTTTTTTGTGGTGAGAATCGAGTATGGCGTGCGAGACTTTGAGGGCTGCCAGGCCGTCGGTACCCGTAATCGACGGGGGCAGATCGTTGGCTATACAATCAATAAAATGTCGGTTTTCCATCTCGTAGCAATTTGAGGTGGCATAGGAATCATCGATCACTTCGATGCACTCCTGTTCCATCTCGCAGGTCTGCCAACGGATATGCTTTCCGTTCCAGAGTCCCGAACCCTCCACAACCGCCGTACCTAGAGTTCCAATGACCCCTCGGGCATTCATGCCGAGGTGAGAGGACCAACTGGCATGAATTACCGCTGTGCCTCCATTGGATAGGGTCAGAACCACATGCGCGTTGTCATCGAAACCCTTTAAATCTGGATTGGAGACAACAATATTTGCGCGGACATCGACTATTTCTCCCGCTATCCATCGGATGAGATCAATATCGTGCGAAAGAGATTCAATACTCATACCGCACATCAGTTGCGGATCTGTCCGCCAATTGTACCCTTGAGGAATGCCCCGGCCGATCCGTTGACTCCACATATTAACGAGTTTGCCCAATGTGCCAGCATTAACCATTTCCTTGAGACGCTTAAACCCCTTTCTAAACCGATTGTTGAAGGCGACCATCAGTTTCACATCCGCCTGTTTGGCGGCTTGCACCATGGTCACAGCATCGTCCACGGAGATAGAGATCGGCTTTTCACAAACGACATGCTTTCCAGCCTGAATCGCCTTCAACGCCAATTCCCGATGGGTAGAAGGAGGCGTGAGGATGTATACCACATCGGCTCCGTCCATACAATCTTCTAAGTGCTCACAAACCGGCGCCCCTACCGTACTTGCAAGGGTTTCAGCGCGCTCCTTATTTGGATCAACGACGCCAACGATGTTTGCACTAGGGATGCGCATCAGTGAGCTGCCATGTGTTCTAGCAATCCCTCCAGCGCCGACCATTACAATGTTTATCATCATCGGATCCTGATCTGCTCCCTTCTTGATTTGGACGTAACTGAATTCGGTAGAATTTAAGGAGTTGTTCAAACTCTCACGTGTTCGGCGGGCTGTAAAGTTTTTATCGGTATGAGCTGGATTACCTGGTCTCTCTATATGTCAGGGGATGCAAGCATTGGCCTCCAAACTGATCCGGAAAGGCCGTACCTTGGAGAGATAAGTTATACCAACTCGGGTGCCCGTTATATCGTGTGACTTTTTCCGCTTGACAGTCTATCCGCAGGCTGCTAAACTGCACAGAGATACTATCACTGTCGGTCCAACAAATCAAGGAAAAGCTCATTATCTTTTTGGGTGATGTAAACTGTAAGGTCAATCCGCGAACAATTGGATTTTCTCAAAAAATCCGCCCGTAACTTTTGGGAAGAGAGATCAGTTATGAAGAAAAGCGTGTCATCTCCTGATTCTGCCCCCACAATGCCACAGAACCCACTCCTTGTTCCTGAAGCGTCAGATCCGACGCTAGCCCGGCTCCTGCTGCGCTCAACCAGCGAACTTGCAGATGCCACCCGCCCCAGCTTCCTCGCCAATGACCACTCCCCTGTGCAGTGGTCTCGTAGCGATTGGGACCGGTTAGAAGCGAATCGCGAATCTCTATTCGGCATGTCGGCGGTTGCTGCACAATTCGACCACGCCAGCTTTTCAAGGGATGGATATGCCGTTCTGAGAGAAGTCATGACCCCCGAAACTGTCGAGAAGTGGACTGCGGCGCTGAAATATGGTCAGCAACTCAACGACAGATTGCTGGAGTCAGACTGGACACAAATCGACTGGCAAATCCTTGGTAGAACACCGCCGACACAATCTCTCACCGTTCAACAGATTAATAATGCCATCGGAGGGAGCCAGAAGGCACCACAATCGGACGATGCCACTGGCGTGAAGACGTTGCGGCAGCACAGCGTGTTCGCTGAGTATTTTCCAGCAGGTCACGTTCCTTACTTAATGAACGTCCTCACACACCCGCAGATGCTCCAGCTACAACGGATGAGCCTCGGCAGCGATGCCATCTATTTCGATCATAATCAGCTATTGACGAGGCCCCCAGGCTATCCCGGTGGCGCGTGGCACAGCCATAAAGTCGGTGCTGGTGCAGACAACTGCGGCGCGGCGAATTTGTCAGAGTACCAAGCACAACCAAATTTCAATCTCACGCTCTGCTATCCCCAAGGCTTTGAAGCCGAGGACGACGGGGGACTGAAAATCATTCGGGGCAGCCACCTCTTTCGAGATCCAGCGGGGTGCTGGGCTGACACCGACGAAGAAATGCGGCAGGGTTGGTTGGCGGGACGGGTCCATCCCGTCACTTTAGAGCCGCTTCAAATCGAATACATCTCGCTGCCTCCGGGATCGGTCGTTTGCTGTCTATCGCACGCCGCACATGCAGTGGCTCCCAAAGCTTTGGGCAGGCAGACTCGTTGGTGCTCACTCTATTGCTACAAAAAACCAAGCGATGTAACCGGTCATGCCCAGCCGTCACACTCAATCCCGCCGGTATGGGCGATGAAGGCACAACGGGGCGAGCTGCCAGCTGTCCTCACCGAGCTGTTTCGGCCGAGCTACGATGAGGAGTTGACGGGCGGACGGACTGTGGATTCACAGTCTTGACACGTTAGTTAAGAGGGTTGTCTGCCTCGAACACGCGGCGTGCCGCATCAGGTAGTTTTCCCGCCGCTGCAGTACGCTCTACCCAATGGGTTGGCACACCCTTTGTCCATTTGTCTGGCGCGGCTGCGGGATCTGGAGTCCGATACGCCATCAACAGCCCCCACCGAGTGGGTGCCTCCGGCGGACGGTGTTGGACGTGATGAGGCATATGATGGACAAACGAAACCATGCTTCCGGGGGGTAGCGATAGATGTACAATTTCCAACGGCACCCCTGTGATGGCGTGGGTCTTTCCCTTTAGCCAGTTTGCTTGTATAGCGGCATCATCATCCGGTCGGTCCGTGTTCCACTTGAACGGAATGCGGTAAAGATGGGAGCCTGGGATAACCCCAAGTTCCGCACCGTCTCCACTCTCTGCCCCTTCTGGATAGCACAGCGTCCGGATGCACTGCTGCTGTAGGAACTCAGGGGTCAATGCCTTGCCGGTGCCGATAGGGTCTTCCACCTCGTACTGTCCGTCCCTATACTGGTGAGCGTGCCAACGTCTCCCTCGTGAGCTAGCCGCCCGGTTGAGCATTAAGCAGTGATCAAGCACGAAGCGATCGCCGAAGAGTTTCCTGAATAGTTCCATCATCTGCGGATGAGCTGTGGTGACATCCATAATAAAGTCATCGTATCCAGCTGGGAAATATTCCGGCATAACCCCTAGCGACTCGAATCCGTGTGTGACTAACGCTGGACCCGGACCGAAGAGCCCATGGTCGTGCATGTATTGGCGTATCTCTGATCTGAGAAAGCTGGGCATCTGCTCTGATCCGCCACAGCAAGATGCCAAAAACTCTGGGGTAATCTGCTCTGACGGCGGTGGTGCCAATCCACGTCCCTCAAAATCGATGGCAGCCCAATCGGTGTCCATAAGGAGGCCGTCGTTCATGTGCTGCAGTTTCTGTAGACTTGCGGCGAATTGCTCTCTGCCGGCGCCGGTCAGTATGCCTTCCCACACCCAATATCCATCGTGCTCGAAGGTCTTGCGGTCAAAGGCAGCCAAAACCTCCGGGCGCAGCAGATTGTCCACGCGGGCTGTTCGCACGGGACCGTCAGTATGTTTCTGTTTGCCTGAGTTCTTCATTGCCTCTTTATCCTCCGGTTCTGTACACTTTGTAAGGGGAAAATGGGGCAGCTTCTCAAAAAACGCCGTCATCATAGCACAGCTCTAGACAACCTGTCAACGGATTTAACACTACATACCGGCGCTTACAATTGAGCAAGAGGAAAACAACGTGGACATGTATCCAGGAAAGCAGATGTTTATAGACGATTTCTTCATCGAATCGATGATTGGAGCGCATCGCGTACTCAATCGTCCAGAGAAAATCACTATTGATGAGCCGCTTCACACGGTTAACCCAGATCGGTCGTGGGAAAGCAAAGCCACTCAAGGACCAGTCATCTACGATGAGAAAAATCACATCTTTCGGATGTACTATTCGGGCGTAAACTCCGTGATGTGCGTCCTAGAGTCCAGTGATGGGGTTCATTGGGCACGTCCTAATTTGGGTATCGTCGAGTTTGAAGCCTCCAAAGGCAACAACATCATCAATTGGCCCAGTGACTGCCCATCACTTGGGAACATCCTGTACGATCCTCATGAAACGGATGAAACCTATCGGTGGAAGCGGATAACCAATATGCCCCATCAAGGCGTCTGGCAGGCGCTCTACTCGGCGGATGGATACAACTGGTACCACTATCCCTCCGGTCCCCACAATCATCAGAAACAGCTCTTCGCTTTCGGATCTCCCGCGGAAACCTTCGGCGGATCCATTGACCCTGACGCGCCTTACATACTCTATAGCCAGCGCGGTTCAAGCCGTCGAACTCGTGTTCTCGGACGGCGTGACAGTCAGGACTTCCTCAATTGGTCCGGCTTACGCACAGTCATTGATCAAGACCTCGATGACCCGCCGGGGACGGAGTTTTATGCTGCAGGACATGATATGGCAAACCGCGCTGACGGCGGATTACATATCATCATGCTCAATGTCTTTTTTACTGATTTGGCAGAACCATACGCGATCGAACAACCGGAACTTTACTGGGGCAACACCGCGGGATCGCCAGCACTGCCAGCGCGAGTGGACGGGGTCGTTGAGCCACAACTGGCGGTAAGTCGTGATACTGTCTCATGGAAGCGTTACCGCGAGCCATTTATTCCTCGTGGCAAACCCGGTGCATGGGATTGGGGATCTATGTACGTCTCTGGTCCTATTCACCACAATGGGGAGCTTTGGTTTCACTACAACGGGGTTGGTGTAACCCACAACAACCGTACACCACAGCTGCACTATGCGCGTAACCCAAAACAGCATCAGACAGGAATCGGGGTTGCGCAACTCCGGTCCGATGGCTATGTCAGCGTGGAAGCGGATTCATATGCGCCGGGGATTCTGACCACTCATCGCTTCCGCCAAGAATCAGGGGGAACAGTGACGGTTAACGTAGACGCCACAACAGGTGAACTACGATATGAAGTGTTAGAAGATACCGGCGTGCCCATCCCCGGTTTCACCGCCGCCGATTGCGATCCTATCCGCGGTGATACCCTTGACAGCGTGCTATCGTGGAATGGCATTCCCGGCTGGCCTGGTGTAAGCGAGGAACGCCAATCAAGCTACCCCAATCTTCCCAAAAGGGAATTTTACATCAAGTTGCGGTTTTATATTTCCCCGGGGACCAAACTCTACTCCTTGACTCTAGATCCACCGGAGGTTACGATGTGGCAGGTTCGCTCACAGTCAGTCCCCGAATAGACCTATCCGCGACTGTACGGCATTCAAGTTGCGGCTGCGGGGCGTACTGGGTTCGCATAAAATTCGATTGGCATTCGGCTGATCTTAAATGGTAGAATTTGACCACTGTTCGGGTACAAAATTAGAGTGTGAGGTAAGTTCAGTTAGTGTCTATAATGATGCAGCAGGCAATCTTTGCGCTGAGCTTCCTCGCCTGAATAAATTCGTATAGATTTCAGTAAAATCGCTACAAGATAGGAGTTTATTATATATGCAAACCGATAAAAACCGTTGTGTTGTATTTGTTTCGCTTACCGGGGACGAACAGATAAAATGCTACGATATGGACCCCGATTCGGGCGCATTACAGCTGCGCTCAACCAGTAACGCCCACGGGCCCTCAGGTGCCCTCTGCCTGCACCCGTCCGGAGAGATAATGTATGATAGTCATGTGGGGTCCACTACGTTGGCAAGTTTTCGTCTTGATACCGACTCGGGTGAACTCACCCTCATCAATAAGGTGGACACCGGCATCGACATTCCCGCCCATCTTACCACCGACAGAGAGGGTCGCTTCCTGCTCACCGCCTACTACGGTGGGGGTGGCGTTACCGTGCACCGACTAGGGGACGATGGCGCAATCGGAGAACTGGTTCAGTATGTCGATACCGGCGAGAAAGCGCACGCAATCCTTTCAATGACCGAGGATCAGTTCGTTTTTGTGCCGCATGTCTGCCCGAATAATCGGACCTGCCAATTTCGATTCGATAGCGAGTCAGGGCAGCTTGCACCCAATGATCCCGCTGAGCTTACACCGCCCGACGACCAAACAGGTCCTCGCCATATCTGTTTTCGGCCCCAAGGGGATGTCGCCTATATCGTCAATGAGCAGGGCAACACCGTGACTGCGCACCGCTATGACCCCGAAAAGGGCACGCTCGAAATCTTCCAGAATATTTCGACCTTGCCAGCCGACTACACAGAAGGTGGGGCGACTGCCCATGTGGAAGTACATCCGAACGGAAAGTGGGCTTATGCATCCAATCGGGGACATGACAGCATTGTCGGATTTAACATTGACACCGACGGGTCGCTCAGTCCGTTTGGACATTTTTCGATTTCGGAGAGTCCACGGTCGTTCAATATTGACCCGACGGGCACCTATCTGTACGGTGCCGGTGAAGCTGCGGATACAATGACCTGCTATCGTGTGGATGCCGCAACCGGCGAGTTGCATGCACTTAAAGACTATGCTGTTGGAAGCCAGCCGTTCTGGGTTATGGTGACCCTGCTGGGTTAGATTTGTTTGAGCTTTTTGCACTAAATATTCGTCGCATTGAGACGACGTTTTAACCGACGGCCTTCAATTTCCACACCGTTGGACAACCCACGTAGTACATAAGGAGAATAACAATGGTTTATGAACTTCGCACCTATAAAATTCCGGAAGGTCGAATGCCGGACATCCTTAGTCGATTTGAAAATATCACCTTTGGTCTGTTTGAAAAGCATGGCGTAGAAGTTGTTGGATTCTGGACACAGTCAGATGCCAATGAACTGGTATATATCTGCAGATATGAAAGCGAAGCAGCGATGGAAGCCGCATGGGATGCCTTCCGCGCGGATCCCGAATGGCTTAAAGCCAAAGAACAAACCGAAGCGAATGGACCAATCGTCGCCGAAGTCCTCTCGGACACCCTCATTCCGACCTCCTTCTCACCGATACAATAGGGGTGAAGCCTGTCGGGGGCTATGGTGAATGATATAAATAAGTAGACGTTGCCCAGTAGTTTCCCTTAGCGAAGTTTCCAAAGTCCCCCTGAACCCCTCTGATAAGAGGGGAAAGACAAGGGGAGAAGATCCCCTAACCCCCCTGCCCCCTTATCAGGGGGAGTCCCCTTGTCAGGGGAGTTGGGGGGGTAACTATCAAGTCCCCCTGATAAGGGGGATTTAGGGGGTTGGCTGTGCATTGGGGATGTCTCAGTAATTCTAAAATCTACCATAATTACAGAAAAGCGCAAAGTAGAATGCTACCATGACAAATGTTGGAATCATCGGGTTTGGTCAATGGGCTCGCCAAGCCTACGCACCGTTGCTTGGCGAGATGCCACAGGTTCGAGTTGTCGCTGTCTCTGCTCGGAGTCATACCACAAGAGCGCTAGCAAAGGGGACATTCGGCACAGAAACGAAAACGTTTGCGGACTATCACGATCTGTTGAACGATGCAACCGTTGACGCTGTCTTGATTGCGCTGCCCAATTCCCTGCACGCGCCGGTCCTGCAAGCCGCGGCAACATCGGGTAAGCATCTATTTTTTGAACCACCCGTTGCAGAAGATTCGGAAACAGCCACGCATGTACTACACGCACTGGCAGCAAGCGAAGGGGTGGTTCAAGCCGATTTGGAACTCCGATACCTGCCGGTGATGGACGCTATATTGGCGTGTATCCAGTCCGGTAGGGTAGGCGAGCCGTTGATGGCGAAGATCCGCCTATGGTGTAATTGGGGGTACGGGGGTGGTGAATGGTATGACGAAGTTCAGGGACAAAGTTTCTTCCTTTGGCTGGGTTGTTGGTATCTCGATGCTCTCGACTGCATCTTCAAAGAGTCTGCGATTGATGCGTCTGTTGTGGGAGGCCGCCACAGTAACGGCATACTGATGGATGCCGGGTGGGCATCGCTGGTTTACACCGGCGGGAAAATCGGTCAGCTTGAATTTAACTTGGTAATACCACAGGAGACCGTCATTGAATTGGCTGTCGCCTGTCAGTCAGGAGAGGTTGTCGCGAATTTACAAACAGGGACGTGGCGATGGCGTGGTGAAACAGGCGATTGGCATCCTGAACACGCACCCGCCTCCACACCCGCTTACGGATTCGTGGGCATGCGTGAAAGCCTACGGGGGTTCTTTGATACCATCCACACGGAGGCTAGCCCCCGTGCGAATGTTGATGTGATGCGCCGGGTCCAGCACGCTGCGCAGCTGTGTGCAGATGCTGAATGAGAGCCTCATAAGTATCGAACTAGAAATCTCTTTGAAAGGATAGATATGAGTTGGCTAGATGTTATCCAAATTGGACACGATTTGAAGGTGTGTCCTGACTGCGACCGAGAATATGAGGTGATGGAGGAGTTTCTAGCGAAGACGGATGAATCGCCGATTGGAGACGATTGGCTCGATGAGATGTTCAGTGAAGAGTATTACATTGCATTGAGATGTCCGCAGTGTCTAGAAACGCGAAATCTGCGTCTCAAATCGCTCACTCAAAAGCAATATCAAACAGCGCGAGAGGGAAATTAACGCCACCAAAATCGCAAATATGAACCTGCCCACCCTTGGCTGTTGTCAAATACAACTCAATTATCCACCCCAAAACAATCTCCTTTCCATAGCCTAGTCTATCTCTCAACCAAACTGATATTTTTGCGTCTAACACAGATCGAGTCCAATGAATCAATTTGTGTTCCGTCGTTGGTGGGTTAACGGGTTCATTGCCATTTGTCTGAAATGTTAAAAAATTCCAAATAATATTCAAGCAATCGTAGGGGGAAATGCGTGCGAATTATCAAAACTGTAAAACAACACCGTCCGTACCGGAAAAAACAGGCTCTTTCTGCACTATTTTCTAAAAACGGGTGCTGCTTACTTATCCTTATTCTTCTGTTCCAATTTTTCCCGTCCTTTTTCTTAACCCAAGGTGGATCGCTCGTTTGGGCGCTACGCTTTCCAACTCCACCGCGGGCAATTGATGATATCAATGAGGATACTGTCTTTAGTCCAAATGGAGATGGTGTGCAAGATACCCTCCTTATCAGCTTTATTACCGATGGTGATTTCGGTGATTTCCGTATTATTATTGATACACATGGTCCAAGCGGGGTTGGTTCACCTGATGGTCAATTTCGTTTTGACGAGGATTGGGTAATAACAGGAGAGCTCGGTCCTGGAATTGATGAGGAAGACCTTCCAAGAGCAATCCGCGAGGCATGGGACGGAAATGATTTTTCCAGACAGCAAGAGGATAAAAATCCACGTCTTCTCAAAGATGGGCGGTATCGGATTCAAGTCGAAATTGATGATGCTCCCAACGGGGAGGTGAATCGTACGGAATCAGGATACCTTTCAGTTCGACTCTCAGCAATAGTTGACAATACCCCTCCAGAACTATCAAGCATCACTTCCCAGCTGGATTTGTCGCCGAATGGGGACAATATCATAGACGAAGTACAAGTTGACTACCGCCTTTCCGAGGATTTGGAGGAGCTTGAGTTGCAGTTTACCAACCCATCAGGTCGACCGGCAGTTTCACTGACGGGACTTACGGAAGGAGATCACTCATTTACGTGGGGTGGGACTGATGGCTTAGGTACGATACTAACTGACGGGGCGTACACCGCTCAACTACATGGAACTGACAAGGGTGGTAACGTGGGGACTTTTGGAATCGATACTATCCAAATTGACACAGAGCCTCCTATGATTGCTCAACTAACGCCGAA
This sequence comes from Candidatus Poribacteria bacterium, assembly GCA_965222805.1. Classification (GTDB taxonomy): domain Bacteria; phylum Poribacteria; class WGA-4E; order WGA-4E; family PCPOR2b; genus PCPOR2b. Next base: position 6,151,495 of record CBDCUX010000005.1, on the reverse strand, counting down.
TCGGAACTCGCTTCGGAACGCACCTGTTGAACAGATTGAGGCAATATTCGATGTAGATGATGGGAGTCTTATTGATGTTGAATCGACCTTCACGAAGATTGACTTAGAAAATGCGAACGGTATACAAATTAATGGAATTCTTAGTCATGATGATGAGGCAGGTCGCATCACGCTGACGCTTGATCAATCACTTGATTCCAGTGATGAAAACGGCGTTTACACAATCAGTGTTTCTGGAGCAGACAAAGCGGGCAATATCGTCCGAGATGAAGTCAGTTTCACCTTTGATAATGTTGCACCGACGGTCACAAGCATTGCAACCGATGCCGGTGAGTTGACTCCCGATACGATTACCACCACAAAATTCACTTTCGTTGATGTGATCTTGGCGGATAACATTGATTCTATGGTGAATAATACTTCAACGATTCGCTTGAGTGGGCTTGAGGGAGCTGCAGTCGCTGGAATCCAGCATCAATTTGGAGAAAACGGTATCCGTTGGACACCGGGATTTCCGCTGGCGACAGATGGTTCTGACGATGGGGGTTACATCATCACGGTGCAGTCTCGAGATCGTGCAGGAAATGAGGTTGAGATCCAAATCCCTTTCATCTATGATACCCAAATCCCTGAGCTAGTTTCACTCATATCGGAGACGGGGGTTCAGCTGAACCCTTCGGTGGGCACGAAAACCTTCCTTAACAGCTCTCTATCTATAATAACAGCAACTTTTGACGATGAAAACGGCGGCGGCGTTGACTTCAGCAAAACAACCATTGGGATGGTTCGTTTGGTCCGAGTGGGTGGAATACCAATCCCAGTTCAAGGGACACTAACACCTGATGAGGATAATGACACGCTAGAATTTCGACTGACTCAGCCACTAGAACGCCGCAATGGAAGTCAGGACGGCACCTATCGCATTATAGTTGGGTTTGTGGACAAAGCAGGCAATACGGAGACGGAGAACTTTGATATCGTTTACGATACACAAGTTCCTGCCATTGTTTCAACAACCCCGGCTGAAAATGAAACCGTTTCTTCCCTCTCACAAGTGTCGGTTGTCCTGAATGCCGTCAGTGGGGTTGATTTTTCTGCCACCAGCGTGAAGTTACTCCGAGCGGACGGAAGTGAAGTGAATACCCAAGTACACGATAACGGTAGAGATACAGTTTCCCTGACATTAGCACAATCCCTAGCAATTGACGGATCAGAGGACGGCGAATATACCATCGAAATCACTCCCGTAGACGGCGCGGACAATGCTGGGGCAACCATTCGCCGCCAATTTTTCGTCGCATCGAGGCTGCCGGAAATTCGTCTGAATACCCCCACTGAAACCCGAATCGATAACCTGACAACAATTGATGCCCAACTGTTTGACTACATTGGTCCGGGGCTTGACTTTTCTGAATCAAAGTCAACGATAACAGTCAGCAGGAACGGGGTAATTGTGGAAGCAAAACCCGTGATAGCAGATGAAGATAATATGCGTCTTATCTGGACGATTGACAGGTCCCTTTCTCGAGATGGTTCAGCGGATGGCGAATACACTGCCAGCGTTCAATATACAGATCTCATCGGCGAAGCGGTCACAGAAGATTTTATTCTGACTTTCGACAGCCAGCCCCCAACAATCACCGTTGGTTCTCGTCCGCAGATTGCAAATCCCCTTACTACAGAGCGAATTGAAGTTCAACTTGAAGTGACTGACGATTTTGCAGGTGTGCAGGGAAGTGGATTTGACGCTGCCGCATCAACCTTTGAGTTGTTTGATATAAACGGTGCTATGGTTAACGGTGCGCAAACAAGCGACGGTATCGGTAGATTTACGTTTCGCTCTAGTGTGCTGCCAGAGGGTGGCATGTATACCCTCGTTGTTACGCTAGTGGATCGGGTGGGCAACCGCAGTATCCCACTGCCGCTTATCTACGATGCCGAAGAACCAACCATTGAGGCAGTAAGTCACATTGATCTGACCGCAACTGTCTCTAATGTGAGTGAATTTCTGAAGCGAGTGGAAGCGACTGTTAGCGATATTGGCACCGGCATTGATTTCAATCGGTCATTGATTCAGTTGCTGAATGCTGCAGGTGAGGTAGTCCCCGGTACACCATATCACGATGATGAAGCGACAATTGGGTGGGAGCTAGCAACCCCGCTCACCCGCGAAGGTAACTTTGATGGTCTATACTCACTCCGTGTCAGTGCTGCCGATAAAACTGGGTACGTCAAAGAAAAAACCTTTGCACTGCGCTACGACACGCAGGTGCCCACTATCCGTACTGCTTTTGCTACAAAAAACGATGGGACACCTATAGAACTGTCCGGAGTAGAGGCTCAACTGGTTACATCTCCAATCAATCGGATTACTGTGAGGTTCTCTGATGGAGCGGGCAGCGGTATGGATGTTTTGCGGACGACCATAAGCCTCATCGGACCCGAAGGGACGCCAGTTGGCACAAACCAGAGTAATAATGGGGTAGATACAGTTTACCTTTCGTTCAATCCGTTGCGCGGAGATGGATCTGACGATGGGTCCTACCGGATTCAGGTAACTCCCTCCGATTTAGCGGGCAACACGCTCACAAGCCCGGTTGAGCTCCCATTTTTCTACGGCACACGCAAACCAGAAGTTATTTCCACAACACCGGCTGAATTTGCAGCCGTTACCCGACTCACCGAAATCAGTGCGATATTGCAAGACCACAGCAGCAAAGGCATCGATTTTGATCGCACGACAATTCTCTTAAAAGCTCCAGACCAATCATCAGTTCTTGGTTACCAAACGGCAGAGGAAGCGCAATCATCGGTTACTTGGGACTTGAATCAACCGCTATCACGGGACGGTTCAGTGGATGGCGAATACACCATCCAACTGTTACTGGTCGATAAAGCGGGAAACAGTGCGGGTGTTGAGCACACATTCGTCTACGACACACTTATCCCAACCGTCTTTTCCGTAACGGCAAATACCAGTCCACCAACAGTCATCCCATCAAACAGATTGGCAGCTATTGAGAGTTCGTTTGATAGATTGACTATCAAGCTTTCTGATACAAATGGCGAAACGACACCGGTGAGTGGGATAGATTTGACTGGCACCGATGTCCAATTGATCGGTCCAGGGAACACGTCGCTGGGCATCAACACCCGCGATGATGGGATAGACACCATCATCGCCAGCTTTGCCTCGCTGTATCAGCCGGGGACTTACACGCTTGAAATCACACCACAGGACATGGCGGGCAATACCTCAAGCCACGCCATTGAGTACGAATTCGGTTTGGAACTTGGGTACAGTACTGTTTCTACTGTGACGATTGGTGGCAGAATGGCGCCAGCCGAGTTTGTGAACCGGCTGGATGAAATCGTCGCAACACTTGAAGATGTCAGTGCCACCGGTTTGAATTTAACGTCGGATGGTTCAACAATCGCCGTAACGGGGCCCCATGGTGAGGTTGAAGGGGTTCAGACCTCGCACGGAGGGAACCAGATTGTGTGGAGACCTCTACAACTCGCCACAGATGGTTCAGCGGATGGTGTTTACACCGCGACAGTTACCCCTGTCAATAGTGGCGGTAGATTGGGAATACCTGCTCGGTATCAATTCACGCTTGATACACAGGAGCCTGAAGTGGCTTCGGTGACACCAATCGATCTGACGCAGCCGCTGTCCTACATTGGTCGGCAGATTATTCAAATCGCTGCTCAAGTTGAAGATGTGGGGCCGGCGGGTTTGGAGGTTGAAGACCAACGCCTTCAATTGCTTGATGCCGGGGGCAATCCCCTACCAGCGATTCAATCCGATGATGGGGAATCTCAAATTTTTCTGACGCTTTCACAGCCGCTTACAGCCGATGGGAGTGACGATGGGATATACACGGTCAGTCTAGATTTGACAGACAAGGCTGGTAACCTTAACCCGCTTTCACATCAACTCGTTTATGATACGCAAGCCCCAACACTTGTCAGCACGAATCCAACCGATGGTAGTCTCCGTAGTGACGATATTACGTTAATTACAGCGCGTCTGAACGACCTTGGCGGTAGCGGTATTGATTTTGCCGAATCAACGTTGACGCTGCTGGATCCAACCGGCACTCCAATTAGCGGTGTACGGAGCAACGATGGGAATCGAAGGCTGACATTACAAATTAATGGTCTTGCGACAGACGGCAATTACACAATCCGTGTGGAGGCAATCGATCGCGCGGGCAACGGATTAAATACCCCGTTTGAGACACAGTTCACCTTTTCATCCGGTATGCCAGTTGTCGTTTCAACCGTTCCCCAAACCGCGCCTGCAGAAGAAGCGTTCACAAATGAACCGCTCCGTCAGGTCTCGGTTGAACTTCAATCGGAGGATGAAGGGGCTGACCGTTCTACGATCGCGCTGCTTGCTCCTGATGGCACAACAGTCCCAGGACAGCAGGTGCGTCGAGGAAAATTATTAATTTATCGACTCTTGCGGGAACTCGCTACCGATGGCTCAGACGATGGTACTTATACCATCGTAGTAGTGCCTGTCAATAGTGCGGGGCGACAAGGAGTGCTTGAGCAGTTTACCTTTGTCTATGATACTGTTGCACCCGAAGTGGTTCCGACCTCAATTCAACTGCTCGTCGCCGAACCGGATGTCAATAATTCGTTGGTTTCGGTCGGTGCGCTTATTACAGATGACGAACCGGGTTCCGGGGTGGATTGGGATAACCTTGATGAGTCATGGATTGCGCTTGATGATGTCAGACGGAACCGTAAGATTGATGGAACGCTTGCCACCGATGAAGACCAAGTGCTTTTGCTAAACCTGATTATGCCACTCGCCAGTGATGGAAGTCAAGATGGCGTATATCGATTAATAATCGCTCCGAAGGACCGTGCGGGGAATGCCACTGAACCCATTCAGTACCTCTTCTTCTACGATACACGTGCACCGATGATCGTTACCGATTCGTTGTTCATTGATGGACAACCGTTGCTGACTGATTCAAATGATCCATATTACCCTTCGGCGACCAGCAAGAACGGTGGCATTATTATTGACGCAAAGTTCTCCGATATCAATCCGGATGGCAGTTTCGGTCTTGGTGCCGATCTGGTCAACTCGTCAATTACCGTGCGCTCTCCTTCTGGAAACACTATCAGCGGTACCACGACGCAGGACGGTACCGACAGCATCCGCTTCAAATCTGGACCGCTTGATGAACAGGGATTTTATCAGGTGACTATTACCAGTGTCGGTTTGGACGCTGGTGGCCTTGGCGTTCAGCCGACCGACTCTATCACGACACAGTTCCTATTTGAAACGACAAAGCCGGTTGTTGAACTAACAGATTTAGTGGGAGAAACAACCTTTGAAGATGAACCGTTGCCATTACAAGGCACCGCACGTGACCCGTCAGAGGATGATATCCCTGCGTCTGAAGTCGCACTAGTCGAGGTAGTCGGTACCGGTCCCGATGGCCTACCGATCGATCCGGTCGCTGCAAAAGATGACAGTGAAGAGGAGGAGGACCCTTGGAGTCGCTGGACCGTCGATTTTCTGCCTTCTCAATCCGGTGAATACAACCTTGATATTCGCGTCACCGATCGCGCCGGCAATATCGGTCTTTACGATGCTGCAACTGTCAATTTCTCAGTGTCGCTGATTTTCAAAGGTCCAACCTATGTTTGGCCCAACCCACTTAGCCTCTCAAGGCGTTCAAGTGCCGAGGTTGCTCACTTCTCCTTTGAGGTCAATGTCCCTGGCGGCGAAGGGGCACGGATCGTCCTAAGTATCTATGATTTCGCCGGTGACTTAGTCTACGAACAGAGCTATAGTGAACTGAGCGTTGGCAGGAGCGACGATGAAGTGATGTGGGATCTAACCAATCAGTCCGGCGTCGATGTCGCCCGCGGAATCTATATTTTCCGTTTGGAAGCAGAGGATGTGGTGACGAGTAACCGCACAAATGCAGTCGGGAAGATTGTCGTGGTGGAGTAAGTGCGAGCAACCCTTCTGAATATAGATCAAAAGCTCAGACGTTCATTTATGAACCAATGAACTAAATTAAAGAATTGGAGAAACAGATGCCCTTAAAACTCAAGTTATTCTGTGCCATATTTTTTGCAATCATCGCTTTTCCCGCTTTTGCTGCGGATATTCATGAGGACGCCGGCACAACGGGTGCCGCGTTCCTTAAAATTGAAGCCGGCAGCCGCCCTGCTGGGATGGGTGGGGCGTTCGCAGGCTTGGCTAACGATGTCAATACGATATATTGGAATCCCGCTGGCTTGACAGCGGTGGGTGAACGCCAATTTACTGCAATGCAGAACTTCTCGATTGCGGATATTAGTAACCAATTCCTCGGTTATGCACAACGTCTCAGTGATAAAAGCACTTGGGGGGCGAGCTTCCTCGGTGCGTTTACAGAGATTGAGCGCCGTCGTAGACCAACGGAGGAACCGGATAGCACCGTCACGGTCGGAGGCTTTGCTGCGGGCTTGTCTATCGCACATGCTTTATCCCCGGAATTGTCCGTTGGAGCAACAGCGAAAACAATTTCTCAACAACTTGATGTTGAGGACTCAATTGGCGCTGCTGCCGATGTCGGGATGCTTTTACGAATCCTAGACAATCGGCTTGGCGTGGGAATCGCAGCACAAAACTTGGGTTTTCTAGATACAGGTGAAAATCTACCGATGAATGTGCGTGGTGGCATCGCTTACCATGTCCGCACTAAGCCTAATGCTGACAGTACGAGGCACCCGCAAGATATGTTCGCGTTGGCTGCTGATGTCAATTACCCAATCGTTGCTGGGTTTCCAACCTTCCATCTGGGTGCGGAGAATTGGTTCTACGGTATGCTTGCCCTGCGTGTTGGATATAGCTTTAGCCAAGGAGACAACCCCAAAAATGGGCCGACTGCCGGGTTTGGGATTCGCCGAATCGGGGATGCTTCTCTAGAAAACGTCAATTTCCAATTTGACTATGCCTTTGTTCCAGACCAAGCCGTCGGTAACGCCCACCGAATCTCTCTCCTCCTGCGATTCTGAGCTTAAATCAGGTGCGCTAGCTAAACAAACTTAGATGTACTCACCCAAACCGGAGCATTCCTATGAACATCATCTGCACAGGAATTAGTTGTTCGGGGCGAAAAGAACTGATGCAAGAGTTTGAAGCACTCTGCCGGGATAAAGGGATGCGGATTGGGTTTTTTAACGTCGGGGATTTTATGCACAGCGCGGCTGCAGCAGCCGGAGTTAAATTCACTGACAAGGTGCTCGACTCCGATCCCGCTGTCCTCTCGTTGGCGCGCAGATCGGCCTTCTATGAGATCGCCAACACTGCACATGACTATGAGCACACCTTCGTCGGTTTGCACGCTTGCTTTCGCTGGAATGGAAAACTGGTTGAAGGGATCTCGTTTCGAGATATGGAGCACTTGCCGGCTGATGTTTTCATCAATGTGGTGGATAATCTAGCCGACATCGCTCAGCGTATAGGGGATAATCCACAGTGGACAGGTATGCGACGCGACGAAATCAACGTTTGGCTCGATGAAGAAGAATTTTTGACCAAACAATTCGCTAATCTCAAAGGAAAAATTCACTATACCGTCGCTCGGCAGCACGATCTGGAAAATTTCTACGATCTGCTCTTTTCAAAGAAGAAGAAATTTTACCTGAGTTATCCAATCACGCTTATCCGCCGAGAGGCACCGAATCAAATTGAAAGCATCCGCGCGTTTGGTTCAAAGATGCGGAAAGATTTTATCATGTTTGATCCGCTCGACGTTAAAGATATGGATCTAATCCATTCGGCGGATTCCTCTCAGGAGGAGGCAGATAACAGCGAAATCACAACTGTTAGTGAAATCGATCGAAATTTCGAGGTGCAGATTAAGACTCGCACCATCTCCAGAGATTACCAATTCATTCACCAGAGCGATTTTATTATTGTTATCTATCCAACTGACAAACTTTCTCCCGGTGTCTTGAGTGAGATGAACTTTGCTTCCCGTTATAACAAACCGGTTTATGCCGTATACTCCCATGCACGTAGTCCGTTTTTTGAGCATTTATGTGAACGGATTTTTGACACCATTGAGGAACTCGAAACCTTTTTGATGGAGAACTACCGGCACTGTTGAGCAATCTTGTTGAGGGAGTTGAGCCAGATACACGACATGCCGGGTATTTAGGAATTTAGTATACGGGCTCCGGTTCTGTTTGCTTGTGCGGGCATTACCGAATCGAGCGCGATATTGTACGAATTGGAAAGATACAAAAACATCGAGACTTGAGTCTATACCAGAATGAAAATCGGTATCATCTCTCTCGGTACGCAAAACCACGCCACCCGACGATTGGTTGAAGCTACCCTCGCAATCGGTCACACCCCGACAGTTCTCAACCCATTTGGATTCTATCTCCATATCGGCAGTTCGGGAGCTCCTATTTATTACGAAGACCTCCCCGCTACAGATTTCGATGTGGTTCTCCCGCGTTTAAGTGCGGCAACAGCGCAATACGGCGAAGAAGTAGTGGCGCATTTTGAATGGACTGGTACGCCGGTAATCAATCAATCTTACGCAATTGCGAATGCCCGAAATAAATTCCGCGCCCTCCGCATCCTTGTCCAGCACGACATACCTGTCCCACCCAGTTTTGCTGCCGGTTCAGCCCGCTATGTGGATAGAGCTGTGCATCAGACTGGCGAGTACCCTTTTATTATGAAACCCTTTGCGGGGACTCACGGCAACGCAATTTTGCTGCTTGACACCCCGACATCGCTCAAATCAGCGATTGGAGCGATGTGCGACCTCCATCAGGATTATGTCACTCAGTCCTTCATCAACGAATCTGCGGGGAATGACATACGAGTAATTATCGTCGGCGGAAAAGTTGTTGCTGCGATGAAAAGAACTGCGCAGGCAGGTGAGTTTCGATCAAACATCCACCGCGGAGGGCAAGGGCAGCCTGTCGAGCTCCACAGCGAATATATCGACACAGCCCTCCGGGCTGCTGAAGCGATGGAATTGAATATTGCGGGGGTAGATCTGTTGGAGACGCTAGCCGGTCCAATGGTGCTAGAGGTTAATCCTTCACCAGGGTTCGAAGAAATTGAAGCGGTTACAGGAATCAAAGTCGCAGAAGCGATGATTGCATTTGCTGTTGAATATTCTCAAGCTACGAGAGAAGCGGATTAATATCTGTTGTATCGATGTGCCAATCCAGCTAAGTGCGACATGGGACGACAGGTAGCTGAAAGCTGGTCAACACCCCCTTGCAGCTCAGCTCAGATTAACAGGGGTTGACTCGCTAAATCGCTGCGCGGTTACTTACCCTAAAAGGTTGGAATACCCATGATTATTGACTGCCACACCCATTTCTGGCGATATCCGGGGGAGTTAACCGAGGAACTCGCCCGCGAAACCTTCATCATGCGTCGGCAAGAGGTCGACCTTGACATCACACCGGAGATGCACGCTTCGGCTGTAGCGAAAGTAGACCGTGCGATTGTGTTTGGATTGCGTGCACCGCTTACAGGATTCCTTACAGTCAACGATACTGTTGCCGAATATATTCGCACAGACCCGAAGAAACTAATCGGTTTTGCCGCAATCTGCCCGACTGAAAACAATGCCCTCGCGGAGGTAGATCGCGCTGTTCAGGAGCTCGGACTTCGTGGACTGAAGATGAGTCCAATCTATGGAGGTTGGGATCCGCTAGACCCGCGCGCCATACAAATCTTCGCGCGGGCAGAGGAGCTTGGATTGCCAATCATGTTCCATCAAGGCACGACCTATCCTCGCAAGGCACCCCTAAAGTACGCCAATCCGGTTTTGCTCGAAGATACCGCGCTCCGTTTCCCTGACCTAAAGATGATCATCGCCCACATCGGACACCCTTGGGAAGAGGAAGCGATTGTCCTTATCCGAAAGCAACCCAACGTTTTTGCAGACATCTCTGCCCTGTTCTACCGCCCTTGGCAATACTACAATTCGCTACGATTAGCGGTTGAATATGGCGTCACTGACAAGCTGCTTTTCGGCACCGATTATCCGATAACCACTTTCGATGAATCGGTCAAGGGACTACACGATATCGTTCAACTCTCCCAAGAAATGCGACTTCCGCCGCTGCCGGACGATTTGCCCGCCCAAATCTTACATCGTGACACGCTCGGTCTTCTAGGGCTTGAAGATCCCGCTGCCCGCTAGTAAGTCAGGGCTAAACAGGTAGGAATAGTTGTTCAGTCCTCAGATCCTCGCTTACGGTGGAAGGATTTCCCTGCCGCAACTCCTTCAAGACACCTTAAGCCCACGCCATGCCCCGTCAGTTGCAGCTTCAATGAGCATCCGTTCCTTCTGACTCCGTCGCACGCGTTGTTCTAAGTCAACCGGATCCCAGTGAGATAGCAGTTCCGCTTGGAGGTCATTGAGAATTGACTGATATGCAGCATCCCCAGCGAGGTCATTGAATTCATTTGGATCGCTCTGAACGTCGTAGAGTTGCGGCGAGTCGCCCAAACTGTAGATGAGTTTGTGTCTACCTCGCCGGAGCATCGCAACCGGGCGTGCCACACCGTGCGCTAAGTATTCGGAAAACGCTTCGTCCTTCCAGCCTTCCCCTTCTCCCTGCATCAGAGGTATCAAACTGTCGCCGTCCAATGGGGTAATTGGCGTCGCCTCCGCGATGTCAGCGACCGTGGCGATAAGATCTACAAGCGAAACAACCTCATCAACCCGACGTCCGGCGGGAAGGTGTCCAGGCCAAACAATTTGAAGCGGCACACGGACGGAGGCTTCATAGAAGTTGGATTTCCGCCACATACCGTGCTCCCCATTCATTTCGCCGTGGTCACTGGTATGCACAACTACGGTGTTATCCAGCTGTCCGGTCTCTTCAAGGGTTTGAAGGAGACGACCGATTTTTTCGTCGAGATAGGTGATAAGACCGTAATACCCCGCACGTCCTCTCCGCACCAGCTCTTCCGGGAAGTCAACACAACCAAACATGCTTCGCATCCGCTTGAAGACCGGATGTTGATTCTCCAAGTGCCCCTGCGGAATCTCCGGCATATCAATTTCATCCAGGGGATAAAGATCCCAGAATCGTTGCGGCACAACGAGGGGGAAGTGTGGTGCGATAAAAGAGACGTTGAGTGCCCAAGGCTGATCTTTACGTGCCGGCTCGCGAAGGTAAGCTAACGCCTGTTCCTCTGCTAGATCATCAACTTCAATTTCCGTAGTGGTTCCGGGCCCCGCCTGATCGAGCCCGGACCAAGGGCGGTCTGCGGCAGGTGTGCCATTTTCCCAATCAATGATCCCGTGATTGTTCTCAGCGTGGAGGTCACGAGCGAGTTGGGCGCGGAACCCGTGAAGTTGGTCCGGTCCCTCGAAGTGCTGTTTGCCAGAGAGGACTGCATCGTAACCGACTCCGCGTAAGAGATGTGCCCAAGTAACCGTATCAGTGGGGATGGGAGTAGCGTTGTCCCAAGCACCGATGTGATGAATATAGCGACCTGTCATGAAAGACATCCGCGAAGGCGCACAAAGGGGCGAGTTACAGTAGGCATTACTAAATGTCACGCCGTCGGCAGCGAGACGATCCATATGCGGGGTCTTAACCAAAGGGTGTCCATATGGTCCACTGTACATCGGGGCATGTTCGTCAGACATAATAAGCAAAATATTGGGCAGATCTGAGGTGTTCATGAAAGCGCTCCTTTATAATTGGAATCAGGGATGAACACTCGGTTCTTCCCTACTGTAATGTCAACATTGTAACACGGTTTGGTTCAAGGACAAAGGGATTTTATTTGACCTGTTGGGAGAAACTAAGGTAAAATAAAAAGAATCGGGCTTCGCCCATTGGTGGGTTGAAGTGAGATAGATTTTTTTTAATATGAGAAAGGATTCTCTCATGGCAACAAGATCAATAACAATTCGTGAATACCTTCCACCAGAACACGATCTGGATTTATCGGCTGAGGCACCGGATGACATCGCCTCTTACAAAGTGATGGGGTTAGCAGATCCCTTGTCAAGTGCGGAGGTACAAATCGCCGTTGATACGTGGCGTCAGATTCAACGTCAGAAGGCGACGATTCAAATCATTGACGTTGACACCGACCTGATCGCACTTTCATCGGTTCAGTTACGCCAAATACTCGAGCAGCTTATCAGCCAAAACACGATGAAAGTCATTGTAAATCTCAGCAGGACTCGTCGGATTGATAGTTCGGGATTAGGTGCATTGGTCAGCAAAGCAAGTGAATTGAGACAGAACGGCGGCGACCTCAAGGTCTATGGACTGTCGACAACGCTGACCCGCATTTTCGAGCAGTTGGGAGCGGCAAGCCTTGAGAAGTTTATCTACCAAAACGAAAGAGATGCACTCGCAGACTATGAGTTAAACAGGGAGACAGGCGTGTAACTTGGTTTCGATGGTCAATGTTGTTGTACGCTATTGCCTGCGAAAGCCATGCTACCTAGTCTAGGTGTTGATGATGATTTTATGACTACCGCAATCGGATTGACACCCACCCTCATCGGATTTTCAGGGGGAAGTGGATCTGGCAAAACAACGCTTGCCACAGCCGTTCATGAACGACTAGGCAGCCGCAGATCCGCTGTATTAAGCCTTGACTCCTATTACAAAGACCTTAGTCATCTCCGCCTTGACGAACGAGCTGGGGTGAATTTCGATCATCCTGATGCGCTGGATGTCCAATTATTGACCCAACAGATACGTGAACTCAGATGTGGGGAAGCCGTTGAGGTGCCCTGCTACGATTTCACGGCGCATTCTCGCCGCCCTAGAGCTCGTACGCTTCAACCCAAGGCAGTTGTGCTAGTCGAAGGCATTCTACTACTTGCACTTGAACCTATCCGATCGCTACTTGACCTGAAAGTATTCGTTGACGCGCCTGCCGATATCCGTTTCATCCGTCGGTTGATGCGGGATATTCAGGAGCGTGGACGCACGGTGGATTTATGCATCCAGCAATACTACGCGACGACTCGCCCTATGCACTTTGCTTGGGTTGAGCCAAGTAAAGCGTTTGCAGACGTAGTCGTTTCGGGTGAGGAGGAGATTAATACGCTTACAACACTCCTCATGGACCATATTGGACATTTGCTGACCAATACAACGCCTCAAAGCTAATCTCATCTCGGTTTCGGTCCCTCAGCGGTTCGGGATTTCACTTACATCTTTGAGACTTAGGAGAAAATTCCATGGACAACAATAAATATGTCATGTCCGACGAAGAAAAGTACTTTTTTGATCTCACAGGCTATCTCGTCGTTCGCGGTGCGTTGACATCAGAGGAAGTTGACAAATGTAATGCAGTGATTGATTACTATGCCGATAAAGTCCGCGCCCGTTCGGTTGACGACGGGGGCTTGGCTCGTGGATCGTCAACGCTTCAGGGGCAAACAGGACGATTGGAACTGACGGGGATGTTGGGATGGGAGAAGCCCTATCGCGAACCGTTTCGCGACCTCCTAGTCCATCCAGTGCTCGTCTCTCGCCTAAACGGGATGTGTGGAAAGGGATTCCGTCTCGACCATGGACCGTTAATGATTGGAGCGACAGCTGGAACGGAAGGACACCAATTGCACGGAGCAGGAGAACCTTTCAGTCCCGCTGTATGGTATCATCAGCAGAACGGAGCTATCTACTGCCGAGGGGTTACTGTGGCATGGCAGCTCACCGATGTCAACGAAGGCGATGGCGGGTTTGCGGTTGTTCCCGGCAGCCACAAGGCCTGTGAACCGACACCCGCTGGTGTCCGGACTGTGGAGGACGACATGGGATTGACTGTACAGCCAGTGATGAAGGCGGGGGATGTCCTCTTCTTTGCAGAGACTGCCACACACGGCACACTCCCTTGGAAGGGAAAAGGTCAACGACGTTCTATCCTTTACAAATACGCTTCCCGCGGCGTTGCCCGCTCGGTGGGGCGTTTCTTTGCACCCGAAGCACGTTTCGGCCAATGGACGAAAACCCTCTCACCTGAACAATATGCTGTGCTTTACGGTCCAGGCGTTCATACGGGCGGCGAACTTCCCTTGCTCGAATCCGACGGAAAGAAAACTTGGGTTGTGGAGTAAAGTCCGACCAACATTAGCTTGACGCCTGCTATAGACCGCATCGGATGGGGCGGAGTCTTATGGACTATTAACAATCAGAATCGGTATGACCTGCGAAATGGAGATATACACAATGGACAAGCGTGACCGTTACTTCTGGGACATCACTGGATACCTTATCCTTAGAGACGTACTGACAGCCGATGAAATTGCGGCAGCCAATGAAGCAATTGACCACTATGCAGATCGAATTTATGTTGGCAAGCCCGATGAGGGGGCTCGGGGTTCTCAGAGCCTAAAAGGCACCGAACACCGCGTCCTCCACGGCCTACTTGAATTAGAAGAACCATATTGTGTGCCTTTCCGCAAGATGCTAGTGCACCCGCAAATTATCATGCGTCTCAATGTGATGTGTGGAACGGGTTTCCGATTCGATCACGGTCCCTGGGTGACCGATAGTGTGAAAGGCACCGAAGGTTTGACGTTGCACGGACAGGGCGAACCTCATAGACCCTACGTTGCTTATCATCATCAGAACAACAAGATGCACTGCGGCGGGGTGACTGTTACTTGGCAGTTATCTGATACCAACGCAGGTGATGGTGGATTCGCCTGCGTACCCGGCAGCCACAAGTCTAGATTTCGTATGCCTCACGGCGTGCGAACCTGTGACGACGATATGGGTGTGGTCAGCCAACCGGAGATGAAGGCAGGCGATGTGATTTTCTTCATGGACGGTGCCCAAACACACGGCACCCTCCCGTGGCGTGGCGAACATCCTCGTCGATCGATCCTTTTCAAATATGCTGACCGGACATCCGTGCGGGCGGGTGTCTCAAGAGAAATCGCGCCCCCAGAAATCTATTGGGGTGAAGAGCTTGTCGAAGGTATGACAGAGGAGGAGCGCGCTGTTATGCATGGACCATGCTCATCGCTCCATGCCACCGCGTTGACGGTGGACGCAGATGGCATAGTTCGTGTCGAGAATAGCTAGCCATTCTCGAAATAGAAACCGCTCTACGTGGACGACCGGTGATTTTGCGGTTGATTCCCTTTTTAACACTTGATCAGACACAGGAGGAGATTGTGACGGTTGAAGACAGGTAACGAAACGGGTGAAGTACCTGTTTTTGAAACGATTCTCTCTAGCTGAACGTATTATCTTCTTGGAAACTCTTTGTGCACCCGCATAGTGCCGACCGGCATTAACGGCTTACAAAGGTTGGCCGAACATCGGTTTAACGCTAGGAGAGAACGATGTCTTTGACACAAGCAACATTATCATGCTACGCCGCAGTCAATCCTTTAGCAGGGCTTTCCTCAACAGCCTTGCGTTTGTATGGTGCGCTAGAGGTTTTTAGGGATACTGACCAATCCCCAATGGAGGAGGGCTGGTTCCGGGCACCTCGGTTGGATAAACGGCTTCAACAGATTAATTTATCCAAGTGGGAAATTCAGAAGGGGTTTGCGGAACTGATAGATGCCGGATTGTTAAAGATACGGACTGAACGCAATACCCGGTGGTTTCAACTTAAATGATTGAAAGCCTCCACTTGTACAACGCCCTGCCCAATATTATCCTTGCCTCAAAATCGCCACGCCGTGCAGATTTACTCAAGCAGATTGATCTCCCATTTCAGGTGTGCCCCAGTGAAGTAGACGAACCAAAGATTACACATGTATCTCCGACAATTGCTGTCCAAAAACTCGCTCTTACAAAGGCGAGAACGGTCGCTGCCAAGTTCAATGTAGGGCTTGTTATCGGTGCAGATACCCTTGTGGTTATTGATGGGGAGCCAATCGGTAAACCGGAGAACGATACGCATGCCATCGAAATTTTAACGCGCCTCAGCGGAAACCGACATGAAGTAATCACCGGCGTTGCGTTAATTGATATCGAACGGAAAAACGAAGTGGCATGGACGGAAAAAACAACAGTCTATTTTAGAAACTTACGTCAGTCAGAGATCTTGGGTTATGTCCGCAGCGGCGAATCGTCAGATAAGGCGGGTGCTTACGGAATACAAGGGAAAGCTGGGGCTTTTGTCGAGCGAATCGAGGGGTGCTACTTTAACGTGGTGGGGCTTCCATTGGCGAGTTTGATGGTGCAGCTTTGGAACCAGCTTGAAATCGATTCAAAAGATTAACTAACCGATCTGCCCAAAAAAAGTAGCAGGCGACACGCTGTGGTTCGCTAAAATCCTCGTGTAAACAAGTGATGAACCGAAAAGGTAATTCCAGTCCTCAGAAAGAACGTAGCGGTCTCCAAGCATGAAAATTCTTGGCGTTGATACATCAACTCCTATCGGCAGTGTCGGCCTGATTGATGGAGAACATTTCGTTGCTGAACATACCCTTAGCATTGTCAAAGCCCATTCATCTAGACTGATGCCCGCTATAGACCAGATCTTAAAGTGGGCGGATCTGACTGTACATGACCTCGACGCATGTGCTGTTGGGATAGGTCCGGGGTCATTTACGGGCATTCGAATTGGGGTCGGCACAATCAAATCGCTCTGCTACGCCCTCAAGAAACCGATTACCGGTGTCTCGACGCTGAAGGCAATCGCATACAGCCTTCGCTATACAGACCGATTGATCTGTCCAATCCTCGATGCACGGAAAGACGAAGTGTACGGTGCAGTATTTCGTGGGGGACAAAATCTCCTGCGAAAGTCTGATGATCTGTGTGTGCCGATTGAGGCACTTTTGAGTCATATCGACGACGATGCAATTTTTGTTGGAGATGGTTTGCAGCGATACGCCCCCGTTGTTCAGGAGCAATTTGGCGATGATGTACCCTTTGCCGATCCAATCTTTAACGTGCCACGTGGCGGAAGCATCGCACGAATCGGCTACACCCAATTACTCGCTGGACAATCCGGCGATTACTTCTCACTAACGCCTAACTATGTCCGTGACAGCGTCACGTAGATCGTACTGCGCGTTGTATGACGCCACCTGTACTAGGCATTACCATCCTTAATTTCCTGTCGCGCTCAAAGCGTCATTATCGTCTATTAATTGAATATGCCCAAAGTCAGATTCTTTACTTTTCTATCTCCAGAAATAACACCCCTCCTTACCCAATATGCCCCACCGGGTTTTGAGGTCAGCATACACACGAGCGATCTGCCAGATGAGGAGAAAATCGCCCTCGTACAGGATGCGGACTTTCTGATTCTTTTCCCCGGCCAAATCTCGGAACGGGTCCTACGATCCGCTCCTCGCATCAAACTAATTCAGTTAGTCGCCGCGGGCTATGATAGCATGGATGTGAGCCTGTGCCGAGAACTTGGCATTCCTGTCGCCAACAATGGGGGCGCGAATTCCATTGATGTCGCAGAGCATACTATCGGCCTCATACTAGGCTTTTATCGCCGCCTGATAGAGTTGGATCGCAATGTTCGGACAGACCGATGGCGTGATATTGACACCGGATTTTCAACATACACCATCAACGGAAAAATAGTCGGAATTGTAGGGCTTGGGAGCATCGGAAAGCGTGTCGCTCATTTATTGCGTGCCTTTGGGGCGCGCATCCTCTACTATGATCAGTATCCACCTGCACAGAGTGTAGCGTCGGAGCTTGGCGTAACTCGCATGGCATTGGGAGACCTGCTTCGAGAGTCAGACATTGTGACGGTGCATCTGCCCCTTACACACGAAACCCGTGGCATTATTGGCAAACATGAACTTTCTCTGCTGAAGCCTACAGCCGTACTCGTCAATACTTGTCGAGGTCCCATCGTGGACGAAGTTGCTTTGACAGAAGTGCTGAGTGAAGGGCACATCCTCGGAGCCGCCCTTGATGTCCTGGGGCAAGAACCACCAGCCCCGGACAATCCCCTTCTGAAGTTGGATAATGTGCTGCTCACGCCGCATGTCGCGGGTGTAACCTACGATACGTGGACGCGAAGGGGGGAATTTGTGTTCCAGAATCTTCAGCGGGTATGGGAAGGACAACCGCCGCTGGCAGCCGTGCGGGAGGACCAATGATGGCAAGCGAATCCTACGTTGTTTTGCTAGCACTATTAGAACACCAGCAGCTATCAGTTGGGTTAGCGTCTGAAAGACACAAAACCATTATCAGGAGTTGATATGAGTGAAAAAATCCATATTTACAAATGGATCAACAGATGGTTGGCAACATTTATACATCGCGGGAGGTGATGGACAACCTCACCGTGTTGTGCGACGACTTCGGATCACGGTTCGCAGGTACGCCAGAGGAGCGCAAGGCTGCAGACTTCATCTGCGAGACTTTTAACTGTTACGGGCTCAAAGACGCTCGGTTGGAGTCCTATTCCTACGCAGGCTGGTCACGAGGACCGGCAACGTTGGAAATCGTCGAGCCCATCCAAAGGTCCCTTCACTGCATCTCACTACCCTACTGTCCTACTGACGATACTACGGCAGAATTAATCTCTGCCGGCTATGGCAGTCCTGCAGAGTACGAGGACTTAGGTGATGAGATGAAAGACCGAATCGTGATGGCGGGCAGCGCATCTCCCCCTGATCTGGGACGATGGGTGCATCGCAAGGAAAAATATGAACGCTCCGTCTTGGGCGGTGCCAGTGCCTTTATTTTTATCAGCGAAAGCCCCGGCGTCGGGCCCGAAACGGGAAGTCTACAAAACGACCAACCTGCCCCGATTCCGGGCATCTCGATATGCAAGGAGGATGGTGAATTTCTGACGCGGCTGATGGAGCGGAAGGGCACAGTTAAACTACGTCTTCACACGACCGACGTCAACGAACCCCGAACCTCGTGGAACGTCGTCGCCGATCTGCCGGGAAAGGAAAATCCCGATGAGATGGTAATTTTGGGTTGTCACTACGACGGTCACGACATCTCACAGGGTGCCGTTGATCCGGCGTCGGGTATGGTACTCGTCATCGAAGCCGCACGAGTGCTCGCTCTGTATGCCGGTGAACAACTCAAGCGAACGGTTCGATTTGTCGGCTTCGGCACCGAGGAAATTGGGTTAACCGGCGCATTTCGCTATGCGGACGCCCATGAAGGTGAACTGGATAGCGTCCGTTTCATGTATAATCTTGATGCGGCGGGTGGTTCGAGCCGAAAAGGTGTGGTGCTGCATCGTTGGCCAGACTTAGCACCGTTCTTCCGAGATGCCGCAAAAGAGCTTGCAGCTAACGTTCCTGTCGGTCAGCAGATCCATCCGTATTCCGATCACTTCCCCTTCGTCCTAAAAGGCGTTCCAACAGGTCACATGGGTGACCCCGAAGCCCCGCCTTCGGGCAGAGGCTTCGGACACACAGCCTATGATACGCTGGACAAAGTGGAATTGGAAAATCTGCAAAAAGGGAGTGCGGTGGCGGCACGGCTGGCATTGCGGATCGCCAACGCTGATGACTTTCCCGCCCAACGCCAGAGTGCTGAAGCCGTCCAGGCGCTCCTCGACACGGATCCGGGCTTGGAAGGATACCGCGTATCGCTGGAGTTGAGGAAGGAGCGTCAAACGTCGTAGAGAAAAAAATACAAAGAAAAATGGATTGCCCCGTGCTTTCCTACTTCTGATCGGATTTTTTGAGGAACGGGGAATTGCAGGAGCTAGACGGCGAAACTCAATCTACCTCCGCGAATTGATCTGACTCCCTTGATGTTTGCGAGACCATGTTGAGACTATTTAAGTGACAGTAGATCACGCCTGTCAGGGATGCCAAAAATTAATGCCAAAAATTAAATAGTTCGGGCCAATTGAGACAGATGCCAAGAATTGTCCAGATGGCAGCCACTGTGAATTCCCCTAGTATCAATCCGAGGAACAAAGGCGCAATTTGCCTATATCGCATAATCCCCCCATATCGTAGAATAAGCCATTTCAACACCCAAGCCACTAGCAAGCAGGTCCACAAAAAGCTCATCCCAAAACTTCCTCCCAGCGCATAGCCCATCGGATGCAGAGGCCACCAGACAAATCGCGCTCTCATGAACGTCAAGAGGGACGCGACCACAGCCCCTAACCCCATCAGAGCCATGTGATAATAATCCACTTCTGTCGGATTGCGTAACCAGTCTTGTAAGTAAAACCATACCTCTTGTCCCCAACGTGGATAGGGAGTGTTCTCAAGACCGTAGTGATAACTGAGGTGGAGTAGGAGCCAGAAAACTACTACGATTCCAAAAGCACACGCTAATAGCATTGACCAGAATGCTCTTTTGGGACTCATCCGGCTTCTTGAGGCAATTTTAAACCCTTCCAATTGATGCGGCATGATATGGCTCAGGTAGATTCGACTGATATGCCAGAAGAACGGCATGGCGACAAGCGTCCGTTGCGACAAATTCGCAGTTCCGAACGCGGAAGTGATCATCTGAATCGGACCGCCAAAGTGAACGTCGTGGAGTGGAAAGCCAAATTCCGCGCGAAGTCGAGTAATACATGTCGAGAGGTAGTAGTAAAAAAGAACAAAGCCTATTGCCACGCCCATTGTCATGCCAGCCTTATAGCAAAATAACATAAGAATGATCATCCCGCAAATCATTCCACCCCATGCCATTCCATACGACATTGGGGCATCAGCCGGCTCTACCTCTTTATTTCTGATGACAGATTGCTTCCGGGATTGAACCACGTGTCGTATTGCTCGCCAAATCGCAATCGCCAAAACGGCACAATATGCCCCAACCGATTCTTGCACAATATAGGCGTGCCGACCATATCCCGGATATGTGTGCCAACCCGCGAAAGCACCCACAACCCGCATCCCTTGCCAATAAAGATAGAAGAACCAACACGAAAACAGAACATCAAGTGGCATGAAGAAACTTAATCCAATGATCGAGGGAATAAACGAGACTCGCATTGCCCTGAGCGCGTTCCACGGTTCCTCTGTAAAGATGTAACCGATATGTCTAAATTTGACAAATGTTAATCCCGGGACGCTCGGATACAAAAAGTGGAGTCCATTTATAATATTAATCCCTGCGGCAATCGCAAATCCGATCCACATCAATCGGCTATACCCACCTGACTGGACTAGAGTCAGCGGAATCTCAGCTATCGGATAAGCGAGTTTCTCGTGTTCAATCCACTGCCTGCGGACTATGATATTAATGCACAACATGACAAAGACGAGGACAAAGGTAAAAAACGACCACCAAAGCAGTGGAGGTAGCCATGCTGCCAAATGATGTGCTGTATACAAGTTGGCTTCGCCACGGTAATACCCTATTAGAACAGACGGCTCTTTAACAACAAGCCATTCAGGGAGATCTTTGTGGAACAGTTGTCGCCAGTCATTTTCTGGCGTCGCTCCCCAAAAGGGATAGGTGATGGCCTGGGGTATGACTGTCAGCTGGGCGGTATAGGAGCAGAGTGATGACACCATGTTGACCATGATATAAATGGTCAATAGCTCCCTGTTGTCAAAGGCGAGTTTAGGCGTAAATCGGCGCAGCAGCCGATTTAATAAAAAGAGCATCCAGAGCGTAAAGACGGCATTAAAGAACAAGGAAAAAAACGTCGCGCCAAAAGCACTCCGGAGACTCTCCATCTGTATGAGCCAATAACAATTCATGACGATGAGCACACACCCAATCATCCATGCCCGTGCGATGGATTGCATTTTCAAAGCCCTCGTATATTAACGTGAGTTTGGTAAGGATGTAGACGGTGCTTGGTGTCATGCGACTGGAAGCGGCAGTTGCCACTACACCATGGCTCTAAGCCCTGAACCTTTCAAGGCTCGAATGCCTCAAGTCTTATTGCTCAACATTTCAAAGGGGTTTACCCCGAAGTGCCTCGCTGCACTGGGTCACGCCGTTACCTGTAACATTATAGGCGAACGTATTCATTCGTCGAGGATGGGTTGATGTGTTGGCAGCAGAGCCGTGAATAATTAGTGCATTGAAAAAAACGCCAGCCCCCGGCTCTATCTCTACTGGGACGGCATCATCACGTTCATGGTAGTGTCCCGGCAGAAACAGGCGAAACTTCTCGTGTCCCCGTTCATGTTCCTGTAACCCCCATTTATGGCTGCCAGGGACAAACTGGATACAGCCGTTCTCCTGTGTTGTTGCGTCAATTGCTAGTTGGCAGTTTACCATCAGTGGACGGTTATCGTCCAGATGCCAGTAGGCATAATCCTGATGCCAAGGAATCGCCGTGCCGTCTTTGGCGTCTTTGGGAAGCAGTTTGCTATGAAACAATGAAATATCAGGACCAATCAGTTGCTCGATAATATCCAGCATTACGTCCGAACGTAAGGTTTTGTTCAGGGTTGGACTGACCAGTTCACTCTGCATCAGTTGTTTAATCCGCGGCGGTGTATTTGAATCGTTGAACTCTTCCCACGCCACTTCGACATCCTTAATCGGTTGTTTTGCCATCCGACTGTGGATGTCATGGATCTCCGTTTGAACCTTTTCTATCTCCCTAGACGAGACAAGCCCTTGCTTCAGAACATAACCATTCTCGTCGTAGAATTGCTTTTCGTCAGGTGTGAGCATAAGCGTTATTTCTCCTTGGCCTGAATTCTCAGCAAGATAGGTATTCTAACATCCCGATTTATCGGGGGCGGAATTTCCTCACCCGACTGTACCAATGAACAAATGGTTTTCACGCTTCACGTCCCGGTATCGTTGGCTTTCGTTTCCAAAGACTTACGAGACCGTAGACTCCGATCGGATCGGGGCATCACGTTTCACACTCGTAGCGTTTTGCACTCTCTTTTGACATGAGCCACTGATACTATGTCCGGTAATCCGCGTTAATGCTAATATAATCGTAGGAATAGTCACATGTCCACATGGTAACCGCTGCATCGCCAGCATTCAGATCGACAGTAATCGTTACGGTATCTTTGGAAAAGAGTTCTGTTGCTTTATCCTCATCAAACCCGGCGTCCATTCCATCCTTGACCAGTTGATAGTCGTTGAGCCAGACATTGACGTGATACTGATCGAATTCCGCTCCCGATTTTCCAGCCGCCATCATGATGCGCCCCCAATTTGCATCCGCCCCGAAAACAGCAGTCTTCACGAGAGGCGACTCTGCGATTGCGCGGGCTGCCATTTCCCCTTCCACTTCGTTCTTCGCACCGTTTACAACCACTTCGACTAATTTTGTTGCGCCCTCTCCATCTCGCGCAATCTTCTTTGCCAACTCAATACAAGCAAAGTCCAGTGCCTCACAGAACGCCTCGTAGTCATCGTCAGTTGTTGCGGCGATTTCTGGGTTTCCCGCGGTGCCCGTCGCCATGATCAGAACTGTATCATTTGTGCTACTATCGGTATCGACGGTCATACGATTGAAAGACTTCACAGCCGACTCGCGTAACGCCTGCTGTAGCGGCTCACTAGCGATATTCACATCCGTTGCTAGGAAGGCGAGCATCGTGGCAAGGTTCGGAGCAATCATCCCCGCTCCTTTCGTCATGCCACCAATCCTAGCTGTTTTCCCCCCAACTTCAAACTCCACGGCAATCTCTTTGGGGACGGTATCCGTCGTCATGATTGCAAGGGCCGCGTCATGTCCACCATCCGGTTCCAAAGCCGGCGCAGCGAGATGGATGCCGTTAGTAATTTTATCCATCGGCAACTGCTGCCCGATGACTCCCGTCGAAGCTACTAATACGAGGCTTGGGTCGATGCCGAGTGCTTCCCCCACCAGTGAAGTCATCTGTCGTGCGTTCTTCATGCCGATCTCGCCCGTACATGCGTTGGCGTTCTTGCTGTTGACGACAATCGCTTGACCTGCATTGTCACTGAGATTTTCACGGCACACCAAAACGACTGGGGCGCAAACGCGATTTTTTGTGAAGACACCCGCCGCAACCGCTGGCGCCTCCGCTGCTATCAAGGCGAGATCCTTTTCATTATCCGGCTTCAATCCTGCATGGACACCGGTCGCTCTTAACCCCGGTACTGCGGTCATCCCACCATCAATCTGTTTCATCACAGTTCTCCATTGGGTAAATATTTTATTTTTTTTCTCTACTCCTATCACATCCCGAATTCGTGCGTCAATTATAGCGAGTCGTGGAAGAATTGTCAATCGACAATTCTTAGAGGTTAGGGGCATTTAATCCTCCCGTAGGAGGGATCTCCGAATCCCGACACGTCGCTCAAAAATAGGGCAACTGGTAGCAAATTCTATTTTCGATTGTTCACGAATGACTTTGATGATATAATGCAATTAAAATATACATACCACCAATCGAGTCCGTCTAGATGGGCAGATCAGAAATGAACCTATACAAAAAATACGAACCCGATAAAGGATATACCCGAATTATTGAGAGCGGTGAAATGGGAATAACGGGGCTTAATTTTGGTATCCTCAACCTCGGTATCGGTGAATCTTTCTTTGAAGACACCGGAGATAACGAAGTTGTGCTCGTTCTACTCGGAGGTCAATGTGAATTACTTGTCGGGCATAACGGAAATAAAGCTCATGGACTCATCGGTGAACGTGTAAATGTCTTTGGCGGCGAAGCGTATCGTGCATCTATCCCTTACCGGACAACATACGAAATTCTCGCACACGACGAACCTGTTGAGGTCGCGGTGTGTAAAGCACCCTCCTTTCTCGAAACGGCGGCTGTTATCCTCGAACCGGGCGACGATTTCAACCGTGGCGAACATACGCTGATTGTCGGTGAAACCCCTATTCGCTCAATCTCTGGCGAAGCGATTTGCTTCTACCGTCTTACGCCCACGGAAGGACACGCCTCTCAACGTATCTACAGCGAAGTGGATTCGTTCGAGCAATCCGTGAGCCTCCGTCACAATAATGTACTCGCACTGCCCAAAGGCTACCATGCCGAACTTACGGAATCGAAGACTCAGTTGTATTGTCTTCGGATTTGTTGCTCGTAGTGAGGAGAATAAAATAGACAGTCCAATTTGCAAAGGGAGATGAAACAATCATGGAGATTACCACAGCACAGGTGGATCATTTTCACACGCACGGATTCTTCTTTGTATCCAATCCTTTTGGCGAAGAACGGATGCGCGAAATTGAGGGGGGCACTGTAGAAAATGAGGAAAGGTGGGCGAGCACAGATTGGCCCAATGGACTCAACAAGCTTGCCTGCCAATTTCTTACGGTAGGAGAGCCAATCCTCCAGATAGTGGAGCACCCACAACTCGTTGAGACTGCTAAACGCTTGCTAAACTGCGAGCAGGTACATGTAGGAGCCTGCGGATTGGGAGATGCGCTGAAGGCTATCTCCGAGAGTCAAGGTCTACACCGGCAAGTTTATTGGCACGCCGATGGAGGTCCCGATGTCAAACAGGTTTCGTTCCGAACGGGACTAGACCGACACGATCCGACGAATGCACCACTACGCATTTTGCCGGGCAGCCATCTGAGAGCGAGGGAAGAGATCTGGGAAGAACTGTTACAGTTGGAAATCGCTACAGGGCAGCACGATCTTTCGCCGAAGGAGCTTTATGCGAAGCACCCTGCCGAGGTTGAGGTCCTCCTCGATCCACGCTGGACGCTGATTTGGACACCGAGCTGCTGGCACGCCACGGGCGTCAAAACGGCTGCCGGTCCTCGCCGGGCGATGGGTTGGAACTACTTTCCCGTCGGCGGCAGAAAACGCGATGTAGAGGCGTTGAAGTACATTTTCCCCAACGAATGGGAAAGTTGGAGTGACGGACGAAAACAACTCTGGGGACTGCTGGACTGAGACTGGGCAACACCAGAATAGCACGGACTTAAGGGTTTTGTTGTGAGAGAAAATTGCTGAAAACCAATCGTTATTATGATTCGTTCAAGAGATAAAACTCAGGAGAGGTCTCGGATTGCTGGGGCTTTGTTATTACGAAAGATGTCTAGCCTGTGGCATAGGCGATGGTAAATCGTGGAACAGATGCTTTAAAATAGCCTCAACGACCATCTCGTGGGCTCGGACAACAATCAGATCCATATGTTGGCTATGAGCAAACATCTCTTGCGCGTGATGTTTCAGAGATGCCATTGTTGGCAGATCGGAACGACAAATCTCGATGAGAAAAGCGTGAGCGGATGGTCGAGATTGGCGGACATGTTGGCGTAGCTCTTCGAATCTAGGTGTGTGTGCCCACGCTTGGCGAATTTGCTCACTGATAGTTTCAATCGGGAAACTCGTCGCCAACCGTTGGGCGACTCGTTCGATGACGTTTCGTGGCATCCCGCGTATCCCTTGAACTACGGTAGCAGGTGGGGCGCGAAGGTCCCAAACAATTCTAAAAAACGCCAAGAACTTCAAAACGTAATATGTGAAATCGATCTGCCACCAATGGAACCCTTGTCGGGTTGAACCTTGAAAGTAGTGATGGTTGTTGTGCCACCCTTCACCAAAGGTGGCGAGTGCCAGAAACCAGTTGTTGCGCGAGTCATCCCCGGTGACGTAAGACTGTTTGCCGATAAGGTGAGCCAGCGAGTTAATCGCAAATGTGCAGTGAAAGAGGAGCATCGTACTGATGAAGAAACCGACCACCAGTCCAGACCAACCGGAAACCAACCACACCCCGACTCCCAACAGTGCTGGTGGTACGTGTTTGTACTTGTTGAGCCAAACGAGCTCGGGAAATTTCATGAAATCCTTCATCAGGTCGTAATCCGCTTGACTCTTGGTTGCCGAAAAAATCCAACCGAAGTGGGCAAACCAGAAACCGCTTTGAAGTGGTGAGTGTACGTCTTGTGGGGTGTCGGAGTATTTATGATGTTTGCGGTGGTGGGCAGCCCACCAAAGCGCGCCCTGTTGCGCGGACGACTGTGCAACGAACGCGAGCAAGAATTGGAATACACGGCTGGTTTTGAAGGAACGATGTGAAAAATATCGATGATAGCCACCCGTAATGGCAAACATGCGGATGGCGTACAATACGCCACAAAGCATAAGGTCTGAAGCCTGAAAACCGGTCCAGATGACCGCAAAACAGACAAGATGAATGAGTGCGAAGGGGATGGCTCCGGGGTAAATGATGTCAGGCTCATCGGCGTGACGTGTAGTATCAGGGAAAGACACTTGCAGTTATATTCCTTTCTTTGTCTGTTGTGAGTGGATACGCCACCGCAATTCTGGGCTATCAAGGATCGAGAGCAGGATGGCGAGGGTCAACATCGCCCGAGTGTTTCCAAGTAACGTGTGCATCTTAAGCGATCTCTTGATTGGCGAGAACAAATTCCGCATAGAATTTTTATCAAGGCGAGCGGCGACGTGGGCTATTCCCACCTTTATTGCCGCGAATATGGTTTCGCTTGTGGTGTGATAGTGCCTTTCGTAGCGGCTTTGAATGGTTCTTCTGAAATTGGCTTTCCGGTACGAAACTACCGTAATCAAAATCAGGTAACCGCCGCTGTTCGATTCGTGCCCCCAGCAGTTTTTCAATGTCTCGTATCATCTGCTCATCCGCTCGTCCGGCAAGCGTGAATGCTTCACCAGACCGGTGGGCGCGACCGGTGCGACCAATCCGGTGGGTGTAGGCATCGACAGTATCAGGGATATCGAAGTTGATCACATGCGATATTTCCGACACGTCTATGCCGCGCGCAGCAACGTCCGTGGCGACGAGAATGTCGTATCTCCCATCGCGAAAGCCATTGATCGCTTTCTGCCGCTGACTCTGCGACATGTTACCTTGCAGTGCTGCCGCGTAATAACCACCCTTTTCCATGTCGCGTGCTAGGTTACGGGCGCGATACTTGGTGCGGGTAAAGATCAAAACTCGGCCGGTGGGTGTCTGTTGCAGCATTGCCAGCAGAAGATCTTTCTTGAGGCTATCGGGCACCGGATAGAGTGCGTGTGAAACGGTCTCCACCGGAGCACTCTTACCGATTTGAACTATGACCGGATCTTTGAGGATATTATCTGCCAGTTTGCGGATATCCTCTGGCATTGTGGCTGAGAAGAAAAGTGTCTGGCGTTGCGCCGGCAGTAGCCTGAGGATGCGGCGAATATCGGGGAGGAAGCCCATATCGCACATGCGATCAGCTTCGTCCAACACCAGCACATCAACGTGCGATAGATCGATCTCGCCATCGTAAACGAGGTCAAGCAGGCGACCAGGACAAGCAATAACAATTTCTACGCCCCTCCGCAGCCGTGAGACCTGAGAAACTTTGCTCACACCGCCGTAGATGGGTACGCTGTTCACTTTGGTATTTTTGCCAAGATCAAGACCCATCTGGTAAATTTGTTCAGCGAGTTCGCGTGTGGGCGCAACGATGAGGGCACGCACGCGACGGAACGGGCCTTTGGTTAACCGCTGTAGAATAGGCAGCATGAAGGCTGCAGTTTTACCGGTGCCGGTATGGGCTAAGCCCATCACATCATGCCCTTCGAGCACCATAGGGATAGCTTGCTGCTGAATCGGGGTAGGTGTGGTGTAATTGACTGCTTTAATTCCGGCGACAATGTGCCGGTCAAAAGAAAATTGTTCAAAATTCACTGGAAGTACTCCTTGAGTCTGTTGAGCCAAGTCGTACTCTCAGCTCGATGATGTTTTGCTAATTATGTCGCCAATCAATCGTTCGCACAAACAGGACCTTTTGGCTGACGTTGAACTAATGCTATCAGGGCTTATCGGGCATTTTTAACAGCGATTAGGGCTTCAGAAGTGCGAATCTTTGCTAATGCTTAACCGTATTGGTAAGAGAATTACGGCTGATATGAGCAGAATTACACTATCCCTGCAGTCGTTGACATATTTGTAGATACGATCGCACTGGAATTTATGAGCTATGCGTACGAGGTGCTTACTTTCCGTGTTCTCACCAAATATCCGTTTCGCTGCACTGATTTTTATACT
Organism: Candidatus Poribacteria bacterium; assembly: GCA_965222805.1. Lineage (GTDB taxonomy): Bacteria > Poribacteria > WGA-4E > WGA-4E > PCPOR2b > PCPOR2b. The sequence continues at coordinate 6,122,638 of CBDCUX010000005.1, read as the reverse complement.
TTTCATTGAATATCTTTAACGCTTTCGTTATTCACCCGTCAGGGCGACTCAAAGCAATTCTTTGAGGGATTGTGAACGAGGCGTTTGGCGGAGTTTGCGCAGGACTTCCTCTTGAATCTGGCGCACCCGCTCGCGGCTAATCGCCAATTGGTGTCCAACCTCCGCTAGGGTATGCTCTGTACCGTCAGTTAAACCATAACGGAGTTGAATCACGAGTTTTTCGCGGGGTGTTAATGTGTCTAGTACCTTTTCAAGTGACTCTTTCTTGCCTATACAGAGCAATTCCTCTTCAGGAGTGACATGTGAGTCATCCGCCAGCATGTCAGAGAAGGTCGTATCAGTTAAATCAAAGAACGGCGAAGTCAGTGAAATCGTAGCCTTTGCGCTCTGAAGAATTTCGACGACACGGTCTTCATCGATCCCCATTGCCAAAGCTGTCTCCCTGATGCTGGGTTCACGTTCGAGCTCTCTGGCGAGTCGGGTCTCCGTTCTCGTGATCGATTGCCGTGTAGATTCAATGTAGTCGGGAATCCGAATCGTGTGGCTTTGTTGAGCCAATGCCCCTTGAATCCCTTGCCTGATCCACCAAGACATCAAACGGATCATCTAGGTTTTCCGGGCCTGAATCCGATTGATTGTACTCAATTTTCCCCTCAACGAGTTCTTCGATGGCTTCTGACGCCGGTTTCCGGGGTGCAACCACAGTAAAGAGGAGAACCTCCTTTTTTATTCAGTTGATGCGCACGTAGGCCGGCAATATGAATCGCTAGGTATTTGTTACCAGCAATCTTAACGATATCTTCAAGATAAACAACTGACATTTTGATCTCCGTATTTCGGGTTTACTCTGAATCATCTTGAACTGGATCGGCAAGGGGATCTTCGGTGACCTCAGAGGTTTCCCTGCTGACAAGCGTTGGCGCGGCATCAAGGTTTTTCACCTCCATCATCGAAGCAATTCTTTGAAGGGATGAAAGTAATGATGTTTGTTCCCAATTCTCAAGTTTCTCAAATTCCGTCACGAAACGGTCATGGAGTAGCGATGGGGCATTCGCGAGTGCCCTTTTGCCCAAATCGGTGAGTTTTACGAGAACACGGCGCTTATCCTCGTCGGCGCGTCTTCGCTCTATCAAGCCGCGCTTTGAAAGCCGATTGAGTATTCCGGTGACCGTTGCATTGCTAAGGCTGACGTTTTCCGCCAATTGACCTGCTGTTATCTTCCCCGACCGTGAAATTTCACCCAAGACGATAAGTTGAGGTGCTGTCAACCCGTGATAGCGCGCGAGATGACTCGAATGGAGATCGATTGCCCGCATGATGCATCTGAGTGGCATAAGCACTTCATCCCGTATATCTTTTCGATCGAGAGCCATTGTGAGTCCTTCCTATAAAGAAAGAATATGCAACGAAATTATACGGAGTAAAGGTTTTGCTATTTGTTTAGCATGCTAAATAATAACATGCGAAAATTCGTAAGTCAAGCCGAAACAGCGATACTACGAAACGTCAAGGGAGCGGGAAGAATTACAAATCGTAAATTGCGAATTGAGAAACCCATCCCCATCTTCTCGTTGGATCTTCCCTTGTTGGGGCTGATCTTGTACCTGCCCTTCCCGCCCTGTGTCTTTGTAGTTAATTGAAAGGATTCCGCATGCTTACGCCGAACTCATGTTACGAAGCTCGAATTGTTGAAGCAATGTTACGGCAGGAGGTGTTGAAGGGTGTTTAAGTAAATAAAAAAATTAGTGTGCAAAACACCTATTGTTCATGGAAGTTGCTTCAGCGATTCACGCTAGTCTTAGGCATGTGATTTTGGTTAGATCGTGAAGTCCGTGCCATTCGGGTAACACCATGAAGTTTTCTGTTGACTCCAAATCGAAGCCATGATATAAAAAATGATGAATAGCACAGAGCAACTGCTACTGTTCAGTCTATCATAAGAATCCCAAGCCTTCAGGTTTGGGAGCAGTCAAATAACTCAAGTGAGGAAAAAGAAATGCTATGAATACCAATCCTATTGTCATCGGCATGGTCGGTGCCGGTTTTTCCGCGACGTTTCACGTCCACAACTATCGACTTGTCCCTGGTCTCGACATCCGAATCAAGGGAGTCACTGCTAGGAGCCAAGAGAGTGCTAGTGCTTTTGCCGAAGAACATAATCTGGAGACAGTTTATCCTACAGCGGAAGCCCTTTTTGCGGACGAAGAAATAACTATCGTCGATCTCTGCGTCCCCAACTACCTCCACTATCCGCTAACCGTTCAGGCAGCCGAAGCTGGCAAACACATTATCTGTGAAAAGCCGTTGACGGGCTATTTTGGTGATGGTGGGGAGACGCTTGTGGGACGCGAGACACCCCGGCGCAAGATGTTTGAAGCCGCACTAAAGGCAGCCGATGAAATGGTGGACGTTGTTAAACGCAACGGTGTGACATTCTGCTATGGGGAGAACTGGGTGCACGCACCAAGCGTGCAAAAGGCAAACGACATCCTCGCGCAAAGCGACAACACCATCCTCCGCATCATCGCCGAAGAATCACACAGCGGTTCGCATTCCGATTACGCAAAGGAATGGCGATACTCCGGGGGCGGCGCGCTTTTTAATAAGGGTTGTCATCCCGTTGGCGGGACGCTCTACCTGAAATACAGCGAAGGGGAGCGGAAGTATGGGAAACCTATCAAACCCAAGAGCGTTGTCGCGGAGGTCGCAAACCTGACGCATCTTGAAAGCTTTGTCAATGAGGACGAAAAGTGGATTAAGGAAGGTTGGAAGGATTGCGAGGATTGGGGATCGATGATTATTACGTTTGACGACGACTCCGTCGCGCAGATTACCGCGTCAGATATTGTGCTTGGTGGTATCCAGAACGTCTTAACCGTCTATTCGAGCAAAGCTGTGGTGCAATGCAACATCAACCCGAACACGGGAATGCTAACATACACACCGAGCGATCACGTTTTGGGTGATACCTACATTCGGGAAAAAGTGGAAACCCGCGCCGGTTGGCAACTCACCAATCCCGACGAGGATTGGATGAACGGTTTCCCGCATGAACTTACTGACTTCTGCGAGGCGATCGCTTATGGACGACCGCCCAAAAGCACAGTGGAGTTGGGACGAGACATCCTCGCGGTGTGTTACGGGGCTTATATTGCAGCGGAAACCGGGGAGCGTGTTGACCTATCCGAATGGATGTGAAAGGTTTGTTAAGACCGAAGTGGTGCCCGACGAGGGCTGTATAACCTAACTCGATAAGGAACAACCAATAACTTTGTGAGGAGCCATTCCATGAAATACATCGTAAAAACCCAAGAGATGCCGTGGCAACCCAAGTTCTTTCCCGGCGAAGAGCAACAATATGGCGAATTTAAGCCACTATGGCAAGAACACGCCACGGAGCAGTTTGAAGTCCGATTGACGCGAATTCCGCCCGGCGGAACAAACACTAAATACCATACCCATACAAAAGAGGAAGAGTGGTTCTACGTGCTAAGCGGTTCATGCCACATCCACATTGAAGGAGAGTGGTATCACATTGAACAAGGGGATTCCGTTTTTAAGCCAACAGGCGCCTATCATATTTTTAGAAACTTCGGGACGGAGCCTTGTGAACTAATCATGCTGGGAACCAATGTGGATGGCAACGAGGTTCATCGCTTGCCGGAGCCGGAGCCGCCCGAAACGAAATAAAATACAAGTAATTCACCTTTTGCGCCTAAGCGGTGGTATCATCCTTGAAACGAAATGCCGCTTCTTTTGTAAATGCTGTGGAAGTAATTGTCGGGCACAAATGTGTTTCGATGTGCTCCACTATCAGGTCTGTTCCGCGAAAGTGGCTAAACTCTAGTGACATGGGCTGAAACAGTGAATCCGTTAGATCGCGGCATAGCACAACATTTTTTCCGTGGTAGGCCATCTGCCTCAGGCCAAACGGACGTCCAGAAACGCAAATATTGGTGTGGACACCCATCAGAACTACATTGTCAATGCCATGTTCCTGCATCAAGTTATAAACCTCTTGACCGTCGTCGCTGATTGCATCCTCGGCAGCAATGTCGATGGTCGGAATCTGCCGGGTCCAAGGCACCTCTCCCCCCTTCCACTGTCGAACGCCTTGGTCGTCGGCGATCCAACCGGGACAAGGCTCGCTACAGCCACACCCACCATTCCGTATAAAGGGCAGCGGTTCTCCTTCACGTTCAGGGTCCCAATAATTCCACTTAATTTCTACCGGCGATTCAGTGAATAGTGCTTCAATGGCACGACGGCGTTGCGGTGTCTCGTCATAAAACGACATCGTACCACTCGGTGCATGAATAATTAACACACCTTTCTCCCGTGCTGCTGAGATCATTCGATTCACCGTTGGCACCATCTCTGCGACCCGCTGGGCAGCACTTTTACACGTATGGTCATTCCACATATCACAGATAATGATTGCTGTCTGCCGTGGATCCCAGTGAACAGTTTGATGAATCTCCTGAAACGTCCCCGTATCGTTCTCTTTGCGTCTGCTGCGCTGCTTGATATTTTCCATTTTCCGACTTGCCCTTGTTTATTGATTATCAATCACGATGATGTAAAGGATTTGGGATGGAAGGTCTTTGTTACCTCCATCCCTCCCCTCTCTTCTGCCGAAACATAAAGTCTGTTTCCAAAGTTAGTTACAGCGCGAAACTACTCTTCAAACGCCGAATCAAACGCGCGAGCGGACGGCTCAAAGTCGTAGCCTTTGACTTTGGCGCACGCTTCGCGTGCCCCATGTTCCCGATCCATGCCGCTGTCCTCCCATTCAATAGAAAGCGGACCGTCATAGTCAATGTTATTGAGCGCGCGGATGATTTCCTCGAAATCAATGTTGCCGCGACCGATTGACCGAAAATCCCAATACCGCCGGGTGTCACCAAAATCAAGATGTCCACCAAAAACACCAGAGAGACGCGGCGTTGACGACCACCACACATCCTTCATATGGGCATGGTAGATGCGGTCGCTAAACCGTTCAATAAATGCAACATAATCAACGCCTTGATAGCCAAGATGACTTGGATCGTAGTTGAACCCGAACGTTTCACGTCCGTCGACCGCTTCAATGGCGCGTTCCGAACTCACGATATCGAAGGCAATTTCGGTCGGATGGACCTCAAGCCCGAACTTAATCCCAACCTCATCAAATACATCGAAAATTGGGTTCCAACGGTTGGCGAAGTCCTCAAAGCCTGCATCAATTTGTGCAGGATCGTTAGGCGGGAAAGAATAGAGCAGGTGCCAAATGCTGCTACCCGTAAATCCGTTAACGACACTCACACCCAGTTTTGCTGCGGCGCGCGCGGTCTTTTTCATCTCGTCAGCAGCACGTCCACGAACCCCCTCGGGATCGCCATCGCCCCAGATAGCGGGTGACACGATAGCTTCGTGGCGGCTATCAATATTGTCGCAGACCGCCTGTCCGACAAGGTGATTACTAATTGACCAGACCTTCAGTCCGTATTTCGCTAAAAGGTCATGCCGTCCTTGACAATAGCCATCGTCTTCCAGGGCTTTATCAACCTCAAAGTGATCTCCCCAGCATGCCAATTCCAGTCCGTCATAGCCCCAATCGCTGGCTTTTTGTGCTAGGTCTTCGAGTGATAAATCTGCCCACTGCCCCGTAAATAATGTTACAGGTCTTCCCATCTCATTCCTCCTTGTATTAGGTCATAAAAAGTAAGGGATCTACCAATCCCAAAGGGTGATCTGCTTTACATTTCTTGTTATGCCGGTGGTGTATAACTTGCGTCTACCCATCCCCGCTTATTTCCGCTTTCCACTGCCTTATGGATAAAGTGAACACCCCGTGCACCATCCTGCACCGTTGGAAAATCTGTATCGAACGCATCTGGGGTTTCGACTGTAAGTTTTGCAGCGATCGTGCGTGCAGCGTTGACATAAACGTTCGCAAACGCTTCTATGAACGCTTCCGGGTGCCCAAAGGGGAGCCGTGAATTGTGCCCTGCGATTGGGGCAACGTAGTCGTTGCCGCGCTTATACACATGCTCAGGACCATCTGGGAAGCGGACATAAAGATAATTCGGATTCTCCTGATGCCATTCAAGCGAAGCCGCCGTGCCATAGACACGGATACGAAGATTATTCTCTTCGCCGATAGCAATCTGGGAGGCGTATAGCACTCCCCGCGCACCATCTTTATAGTGGACTAGGATATTCCCATCATCTTCGAGCTGTCGTCCTTCAACGAAGGTGGTCAGGTCCGCGCAGATCTCTTCTAACTCTAAGCCAGTGATGTAGTGAGCAAGATTTTCTGCGTGTGACCCAATATCCCCGATGCATGATGAAACCCCTGCTTGGGTTGGATCTGTCCGCCAAACTGCCTGCTTTGCACCTTCTCCCTCCAAGAACGTTGCCAACCAACCCTGCGGATATTCGACAACAATTTTCCGAACCGATCCAAGCAACCCCTGCGATACCAGTTCACGGGCTTGCTTGACCATCGGGTAGCCTGTATAATTATGGGTCAACGCAAAGACCACATCGTGCTGCTTCACTAGATCACAAAGTGCTTCCGCGTCCTCTAGCGTCGTTGTCATCGGCTTATCACAAATAATATGAAATCCTGATTGGATGAACGTTTTAGCGACCTCAAAATGAACGTGGTTTGGTGTCACAATGGACACGAAGTCGATACGCTCCCCCTCTGGCAAGGCACTCTCTTTTTCCGCCATCTCCTGATATGAGTCGTACACGCGGTTAGGATCAAGTAGCAACTCCGCACCCTGTTGCTGCGATTTTTCAGGCGATGCAGAAAATGCACCGGCAACAAGTTCGATTTCCCCATCGAGTGCCGCAGCCTTTCGATGAACAGCGCCGATGAACGCATCCGGTCCACCGCCGACCATTCCATAACGTGTTTTTCTTCCAAGTGGCATATTATTATCTCCTACAATTGCAAAGTGCTGAACCCGCCTTATAAATCCATGGGTTGCAAGCTCCGATTATAGCACGATTTACGGCTCTTGTCAATTGGCAGGTTTGCTTAATTTGAACGGGAAATTGTAACCAAGACCTTGCGCTGTGAGATCAAAAGATGGTAAACTTGCTGCGATATTATCTATATCGGAATTATGAACTTCATACGGCGTCCGGTAAGCCGAAAAAGGAGGGTTCATATGGCATTGCGCGTGGCAGTTATTGGGATGCGGGGGATTGGAAACACACATGCCAACATCTATCATGAACACGCGGCGACATCATTGGTTGCTGTCTGTGATATGGTCAAAGAGCGTGCGGACGAATCGGCGCAACGGCTTGGAGTAAAGGCATATTATAGCGTTTCATCGCTCTTGGAAAATGAAGTGCTCGATGCTGTCAGTGTTGCGACGGGGGGTTTTGAAAATGGTGGGGCTCATTTTGAACCGACAATGCAGGCACTTGAAGCGGGACTTCATGTGCTGTGTGAAAAACCGCTATCAAACGATGTCGCTCGCGCACGAGAGATGGTGAACAAAGCGCGTGAGAAGAACGTCTGCTTGGGAACGAATCTCAATCACCGTTTCACACCGTTAGCGATGCAAGCGAAGGAATGGGTAACGAACGGCAAGCTAGGGGACCTGCTCTTTATCAATATGGCACTCTGGATCGAAAATCCGAATGAGACCTCGCCGTTCTTCCATCTCAGAGCCTTGCACCCGCACTCGCTCGATGTGATGATGTATTTCTGCGGTGAGGTGGAGAAGGTACACGCGTTTGCAGTACGTGCGCCGGGACGACAGAATTGGAGCAACGCGTCGATTAACCTCAAGTTTAAGAACGGTATAGTTGGACACCTCAGCGGTAGCTACGATGCGGGACGTCTGAATGAGCGATGTGAGGTTGCGGGAACGAATGGGCAGTTTATCCTTAATGGGGTGTTTGAGAAGCTAACCTTCTACCCCCGACAAGGTGATGAGGTCGAGGAGTATTTCAACCCGCCGCCGGGAGCAGAAGGACACATGGACTCGTTCACAGATACCTTCTCAACACGAATTGGCGTGTGGATTCAACAACTTGTTGATGGAGATTCACCCGATGAAATTGATGCTTCTGGTGCCGCGGGGCTTGCGGCGCAAGAAATCATCGAAGCAGCGATTAAATCGTTCCAGACCGATACAGTTGTGACTCTATAGCTACTGATTGGGCAGCTTTACCTAAACTGTAAATTCTAGCTTACTCTCTTCTCCAGCACGTACCGCTGCGTAATGCTCCTCGAAATTCAACATCTCAAACAGACTTACACCTGCTGCCATCTGCTCTAGCATCAGATCTTCCTTTCGTTGGATTTCCTCGGCAACTGGAATTGCTGCCGCCAATTCATCAATGGAGCCTACAATAAGCCCATCATCGTCGCCGAAGATAATATCCCCCGGATTCACGATAATGCCGCCACAGGTAATCGGGATTTGCGTCTCAAAGATCTTAGCAGTTGTCCCCGCTATCGGGTTGAAGGACCGCGCATAGTAGGGTACATCTAAAGTTCGGATCGTTTTGGTATCGCGGCAAGGACCATCTATGACGATGCCCGCTAACCCCTTCCGCGCTGCCTCTGTCGGAAACAGTTCACCCGCCACCGCACGACGACTCCCTTGAGTATCAATCACAAGGACCTCCCCCGGTTCAGCATCCCGCAACCCTTTGATGACCGTGAGAAAGTCTTCATGACAGGTCACTGTGTGTGCCCGCCCAACAAGTTTGAGTCCGGTTCGGATAGGACGGATGGAGGGATCGATAACCCTTAATTCTTTAACCGTAGGATCCGCAGCTCTCATCGCTTTATTACCATCGCATACGCAGGCAGTGTCGAGTGCCAACAGACGCTGCTTGATGTTTTCAAAATTCATTACAGTCTTCGCAGTGGAGACCCCATGAAATACCAATCGCTGGGTATCTCCTGGGGAGAGAACTGCGTCTCCTTTCTTTTCATTGTGTCTACATGATCGGCTGCTGCTATTCTTCAGACTTAGGGGCATTTAGTTCTCCTGTAGGAGGGATCTCCGAATCCCGACTTCTTATTCAGACTCTTTTTTAGTTCTGTTTGAGCCAATTCTATGATATACTAAAATCAATTGATAAATGGAAGAAGTTGTGCCTAATTTGAAACCTATGGCAGCAGAACTCTAATGGCAATCGCTAAAGGAGGTGCAAGCAGTGTCAGTTGATCGTTTGCTTGATATCTTGGTAACAGCACCTAGCTATCGAATCTGGCAGCGGAAAGCAAAAGGACAGATCCTTTACTATCTGCCCACATCAAAACTCTACCCAAGACTCTACAAGGTATCTTTGGGACTTGGCACCGTTTTTTCTGCCTGCGCTATACTTGCCCAAATCATGTTGGTGATAAAGAACGGCTGGACATCTTTATCGCAGATGTTGTTAATGCCAGGGTTAATATTTTTCCTGTTTCTTCTGTCCTCCGTAGGCCATTTTGTAATCACAGATGCGGGCCTCTACTGCCAAGGACGCTTTATAGAGTGGAAAGACCTACACGCCTTCCAATGGAAAGAGGAAGGGGAATATAAACTCGGCTTGGGCAAAGAGGCGTATATTCTCGGCTTAAATGTGCTAGGTGACAGCTTCCCACAGTGGCTTGAGCGGTACAAGTTTCAACGGGATCAACGCGAAGACATTGATAAACTATTGTCTCAATACCTCCTAAAAGCCGCTTGAGATGCTGTGTTGGTTCCTCAAGAAATTGCGCGAAGGTTTGAATAGGCCTCCCGAGCGTGTTGTGGAAATAGTTCATCGTGGATCTCGACACATTGCCAAAGATGAATCAACCGCTCCTTATCGGCGGTATCGAGTATAGTCGGATAGTACATACTGGCACCGGTGTCGATGTTGTAGCCACCGGGGGAGTGAATGCTCAGGTATTTGCGCAAGGTCTCTAGGTCTGGCTCGGTCGTGCAGTGGCGGGTTAGATTCATGGTGAACATCCGTCGCCGTCTACCACCACCGAAGGAAGCGTGATAGGTGTCGTGATTAAAGATGACCAAATCACCCGGATTCGTTTCCAACGCAACGCTACCGGGAAACTCCTGCGGTGGAACGCCAAAAAGTTCTTCCGATTGATTCGGATTTATCTCTTCTGCTCTCACAAAATGTTCTGGACGTTGGCTACCGGGTATCACTCGCAGACAGCCGGTGTCGGCTGTCAGTGAATCGAGGTAGAATGCGATCTTGCAGGAAAAGAGTTGTCCCCAATTTCCATCCGGGTGCCAACCCGTATCGCCGGCATAATAATTACCGTCGCCGCTGGCGTAGTTGAAATCCTCACCCAAAACCCCACCCGCAACACCTAGAACACGCGGATCATCTAGCAATGAGCAAAGCCTTGGACGATGCTCAATCGGACCCCCAAACATAGTTCGCTTTGAGCCATCGTGTGCCTTACCTTCACCGAAGTTTTGGATCGAGAAGTCAAATTCTTCGATAATCCAGGCAACCTCGTCGGGCGAAAAGAGGCTAGGAAACGCTAGGTAGCCAAAGGTGTTGAAAAAATTGACCTGTTGTTCGGTGAGTGTCATGGAATCCCCTCCAGATTAGATGAAATTGACCGGTTTATGTGCGTTTGCCTTGTTCTGGGAAAGGTCTCCGAATATCGTAACGTCCCTCCGTCAGCGTAGGGAAAACACCCTCCTCCAGCAGCAGCTCAAGTGGCGATTCCCTGATTTCGAGCGGCATCGTGACCACATTTTTGATCCGCAGCGACTCGTAGATCGCCATCATGATTTCCATCGTGTACCGCGCTTGTCGTCCCGGGCTTCGATGTTCAGCAATCTTTCCCTCCATCCAGTCAATCAGTTCTTGGTACTGATCGATCGGCTCCGGACGAGGCTGAATCTCCTGCCAACCGCTCGCTTGATTGTTCTGAAGCAGCACAGCCCCATCTTCTCCCATTTTGATTTGTCCATCTGTACCGGAGACTATCGCTGCCGAGACTGTGGGTTCGGGCAGGTCACTTTCATAGATGCCGCGCGCACCGCCTTCAAAGCAGATCAATCCCATACATAGATCTTCACACAGTGTGCGACGTTCCCATCGGTTAGTTGTACGGGAGACCTGACCAATCACCCAGAGGGTTTCCGGGTCCGACAGATGGTATCGCATCCCATCAATGGCGTGTGTGCCGATATTGAGCAAACCGGCATTCGGCTTCGACCTTCGGTGGAGCAGCGTTGGTTGTCCGATAGCACCGTCTTGGATAAGCCTCCGGATCTCGGTGTTTGCTGGGTTGAAGCGCCCATTATGTCCGATGACTAGCTTGGCACCATGCTCATCACATGCTGCAATCATAGCATCCACTTCCCCTAGGGAGGCCGCCATCGGTTTTTCGCCGATGATACCTTTGACTCCTGCCTTTGTCGCAGCAATCGTAATCTCAGCGCGAACTCCCTGCCATGTCGTAATGCTCACAATATCGAGTGCTTCTTTCTCTAACATCTGGTTATAGTCAGTATACACAGCGGGAACAGAGAATTCATCAGAAAGGCGTTTCGCCGATTCCACGTTCACATCCATCGCTGCGACCAACTCTGTTGCCGGATTTTGGGTGTAAGCATTTGAATGATGACGTCCCATCCCGCCACAGCCAATAACACCAGTTCGATAAGTTTTAGCCATTGGTTCTCCTCATTTCTTAGTAATTGTTCGTTAAAATTTCCCCCAAAAAAATATCTACTTTCTCTATCCAGATATTGAATACCCTCTTCCGAAGGTTAGTCTATCTATCCGAAGCGGTCCAGCTGGAATTTCTCGATTGGATAATCTGTTTTGCCATCAGCGGCGAGCTCAGCGAGGATCTTGCCGACAATGGTTGAAAACTTAAAGCCGTGTCCGGAGAACCCTGCCCCGACGAAGATGTTTGAATTCAGCGGATGATGCCCGATGAGAAAGTCGTGGTCTGGCGTGAGCGTATACATGCAGGTTGCACCTTCGACGAAGGAAGGGTTGACTCCGGGCATAATCGTTTCCAGCCACTGCTCCAACGCATTCTGTACGTTCAAGTCTAGTGCCCTATCGACTGTTTCAGGGGAGGTCACCGGTCCATGCCCGTCATCAGCCACCTTGATTCCGGGACCATAGCAGGGGAAGCCGTAGTAGTGCCGGTCATAGTCTGCGTAGACAGGCAAACGGTCTGGCTGGTACAACGTTGCCTCATCTGGCGGCTGGAAGTAAAATTTCTGCTGTCGTGTCACCTGAAGCGGCAGCGAGAGATTCTTGAGAAGCTGCGAAGCCCACGGTCCAGGGGCAACGATAAGTCGTCTGCAACGATAACTGCCTGCTGACGTTTCAACTTCAGGACGTTCCTTGGCGATGTCAATGTGGTGGACGCTAACTCCGCTGTGAACTGTTGCCCCGAAACGCTCAGCTTGTGACACATGCGTCCGAACACAACGGCTTGCGTTTAGGAAACCAGAGTCCGGTGTGTAGCAGGCGACGCTGTCCGCCGGGAGTTGAAGTGCTGGAAATCGGGTGGCAACCTCTTCAGCCGTTAACACTTCGTGTGACGTTCGCGTTTCCTGCATGACACGGATATTTTCATCTAACCGTTCATTCCCCAGCTTGGCGAAGGCTAACATGCCGTTGGGTGTAAGCAGCTGTTCGCCAGAAAGCGTCTCTAATTCCTGCCACAGCGGAAACGCGGCTTTTACTAAGGTCACGTATACGGCGTCATTATAGAAAACTCGGAACGCTCTTGAGTGGCCATGAGAACTGCCATGTGTATGACCGACGGGGTATTGCTCTATCCCAACCGGTGCCGCACCTTGGCGCGCGAGATGATAGAGGGCGGCACTCCCCATCGCTCCCAAACCGACGACCAGAATGTCTGCATCTTGGTGCATTTTTTGACCCTCCTTCCCCTTACCTGTCCTACTAACCGATTTAATCAACACCGTAGACACACATCGCATTTTCACCGAGGATCATCGCTTGTTCATCGCGGGAGAGAGACTGTGTGTGCAGTTTTGCCAACTTCACTAGTTGTGGATAGTTTAGGTGGCGCAGTAGTCCCGGCAGGTCCGTACCCCATAAGATTTTCGATGGTCCAATCTGTTCAACCGCGAGCTGAAGATATCGCTCCGCAGTCGGATAGGGGAAATCCTCATCCGGCAGATAGGCTGGCAAAGCCGCGGTATCAAACCACACATTGGACAGCTGTCCGAGGTCGATCTGCTCCAGCCATAAGTCCCAGCGTTCTACCTCCGCTTCCGCCGACGGATTTGGCTGTCCCAGATGTGCGATAACGATCCGCAGATCCGGATGCCCTTGTGCAATGGCACGCACGGCATCGGTCTGATAAGAACGGCTGCCTATTGCGCCCAAATCGAGCGTCAGCACCAATCCGCGCCGTTCAAGCGCAGCCCAGAGCCAAGCGATATCGGGGGTATCAAGCCTAGCGTTGGGGTGTAAGCCACACAGTCCAGTCGCCTCAGAGCATTCTAGTTTGACTGTCCGAAAGCCCGAAGATGCTATGAGAGTCTCAAATTCTTGGCGATTGTTCGTTTCCCATGGATCGAAATACGCTGCGCCGGCTAGACGATTCGGATAGCGGTTCAGTGCCTCAAGGACATACGAATTACATTCCCCATAAAACGGTCCCTGGAGCAACACCGCCTTGTCAACACCCGCCCAATCCATATTTGCTATAAGCATTTCAGGTGTGAATACGGTTGTTTCATTATACGGTGGCAACAGTTGGGTTTCTTCATTACCGACAGCAATGCGGCCATAACTCAATCCACGACTGGGCCCCGCACCTGTCGCACCGCGGACTTCAGGAAATATGTGAGAATGCGCGTCAATAATCATGGGCAAGTCTATCCTTGCTTTTACTCCAAATTAGCATGTCTAGTAAACATCGACTCCGGGGTCTTCTCCGTTCTTTCCATCAGTAGGAGGATGATCGCATCCAAGGTCAACAGAAGACTCTGCTCAAACAAAGACCCCATTGGCTGTGCTGAACGAAAGCCGAGATCTCTGTCAATCTTTGGTGTAGGGGCAGGGAGGGTGAGAATCACCTCTGCTACTTGAGCAATCGGTGAGTTTTCATCAATGGTGATGAGGTAGATAGTCGCACCGATTGCATCAGCTTTGTTCGCACTACTCACCGAGCTGCTGGTTGAACCCGAACCAGAACCAATCAGCAGCACATCTTTTTCTGTGATACTAGGGGTTACGGTCTCTCCCACGACATAAGTATCGAAGCCTAGGTGCATCAAGCGCATAGCAAAACTCTTCATCGCTAGACCGGATCGTCCAGCGCCGGCGACAAAGATTCTTTGGGCATCTATAATCGCATCAACCAATTTTTCCGCCGAATCGTTGCAGACATGCCGCATGGTCCCGCGCAGCTCGTCAAGTATCTGGCTGATATATGCCTGTATATTCACCGATCCCCCTTCTTTAAGCCAATAATTCTCTGATTTCGAGGGCCGCCTGACGGGGTTCTGGATGGTTTGTGATGAAACCACCTACAATGACGATTGCCGGACGGTAAGCGAGGAGGTCTGGCAAGATCTGCGGATTTATCCCGCCCGCCACCGCCATCTGAGCCCGCTTCAGGGCAGATTGCACAAGCTGGATTTCTCGCAGGGGATGCACACCGTGGTCTTGGAGGTCAAAGGCTGTGTGGACACAGCAATAGTCTGGAGCGATAACCTCGATCTGATCGATGCGCTTCCGAACATCGCCGACCGCTATCAGATCTACCATTACCTTTTTACTGAGGATACGAGCTTGGTTCACAGCACGGCGGATCGTAACGTCATGCGCTACCCCTAGCACAGTTACAATATCGGCGCCCGCCTCAAACCCAATTTTTGCCTCAATATCGCCGGCATCCATGATTTTGAGATCTGCGAGCACCTCAAGCTCTGGGTAAACATGCTTAATCTCCGCAACAACCTTTACGCCCTCTTTCATGATCAGAGGTGTGCCAATCTCGACAATATCCACGAGATCGCTAACGTTCTCAAGGATACGTCTGGCTTCCTGACCATTACTTGAGTCCAAAGCGAGTTGCAATTTCATACTATCGTACCCGCCTTTTTCAGTCCGTATACTATCCTCCGGCATTTTATCACGGATGGAATCCACTGTCAAAGCTAAAACGGGTCATGTAAAAAGATGCAAAAAGGCAAAAAAAAAGCGCCTCGGTTGCCCGAGACGCTTATATCTTAAACTAATCGATTAGGACGGTCTCCCTGGACCTCCTGCAGGTTGCTGTCGCGCAGGTAGAATCACCCGGTCACCTTCTACCAATCCGCCCTTGATAGTGACGTCGGTCTCGTTCTGCTCGCCCGTCTCGATAGAAACGCGCTTGCCCTGCTGAGCTTTGGAGGCGTCCCGTTCAGAGCCGTCCCCTGTATCAAGCATGACGTACTTATCTTTAGTGATTTTAATATTTGTCGAAACCCCGTCCGCCTTCTGCTTACCGTTCACAAGAAGGGTGAAGGTGAGGTCACCATCACGTAAGCCTCGCTGTGAGCTATCAAGACTGATTGTCAATCGGTCACCGCTGATGCTAGTTACCTTTCCGTTGAAAATCTTGCCGCTTAAAGCTTTGAGCTCGACATCCTGATCTGTTTTGAAAGCGTCTGCATCTGCACCGACTTGGGCTGTGGCGATTACCGATGTCTCCTCTCGGATTGCATCAATCGGCAGCATCAAGACGCTTTTCTCCTCGTAGGTGATGACATCGACATCGGCACTCATGCCAGGGCGCAGCTCAGGGGGTGAACCGATCACCTCGATCATTACCTCAAAGGTGATAATGTTATCCCGTTCCTCTCCGCTCGGTGAGATTTCGGCGACGCGGCCCTCATACGTTTTGTTCTTATATGCGTCAGCTTTGATTGCGGCCGTCTGATCCATCCTGAGTCGTTCCATATCGACTTCGTTGATGTAAGTTTTCACCACCATTTTTGACAGGTCCGCAATTGTCATCAACGGTGGACTCTGCGAGAATGCTGAGCGACCGGAGGTCACAATCTCACCCTCTTCAATTTCGAGGAGGGTCACAGTGCCAGCCATCGGTGCCTTAATGGTTGTCCATTCCAGAAATTCCTGTTGGTTCTTCAGACTGCTCTCGCGTCGTAGAAGATTCGCTTGCGCACTCACTGCTCCTTGCTTGGTAACGGTTTTTTCATTTTCGAGGGTCTCCTGAATCTCCCTAAGCCGGGTTTGGGAGATTTGCAGTTGGAGTCTTTTCTCCTCCTCTCCCGCCTGTCTCATTTTACGGAGTTCCTGCAAATTCAGTTCTTGATACTTCGTGGTTAACTCACGGTTTGCGATTGCACTCTTTCTTGTATCGACAGTTTTCTCTTGAGACTGTACAGTTTGCTTCTGAGAGTCTAATCGGTTAAGAGCCGTCTTATATTGCGATTCTGCACTTGCATATCTCGATTGTGCCTCCTCCAATGATTTCTTAGAAACTAGTTTCTTATCAAACAATTCGTTGTTCCGATTCCGTTCAGATTCGGCGTTATCCCGCTCCACTTTGATAGACTCAACTTCTGTCTCAAGCTCTGCGAGCCTTATGTTTGCCCGGTTGAGTTCGATCTTCGCCTGTTCCAGCGCAATGTTATCTTGAGCCAACTGGTTCAGCGTGGTTTGGATGTCCGTCTCTAGCGAAGTAATCTGTGTTTGTGAAGTGGCTACGGTTGTTCTCAAATTCGATTCGGCGATTTTGACACTATCTTCCGCCTGTTGGTACGCACTCTCAAGCTCTTCATTTTTCAATATAATGCCGAGTTGCGCCTGCATGAGTTGTGCTTGAGCAGCATCGACATCCGCTTTAGCCTGCTTCCTTTCTTCCACGTACTGTTCCGGATCTATCTCCAACAATACTTGGTCCTTCTCAACATAGTCTCCATCATTCACATACAGCCTAATAATCTCGCCTGCAACGTTTGCTTTGACTTCGACATCAATCAGTGCTTCGAGATTTCCCGTCGCGCTAATCAGCTTCTGGAAATCTTCCCTCCTCACAACCTCAACCCGCTTTTCATCTGTCGCGTCTTTTTTCCCGCGTCCTCCAAGCCAGCCACATGACACGAGAGTCGTCGCTAAAATGAAAATCGCAACAGTTCCTACTATCTTTTTCACTATTTGACCACTCCTTTGTTGATGATTGAAACTTAGATGTAACACCTTATGTAACCCTGATCACCAGTGTCTTTGAAAGTTTATCGCCTAGCCGCTGCTTTTTCTCGCCTAAGATAAAGATACAATCAATCACGCTAAGTATTGGCAGTGACAGGTTGCGAAGAATAGATTGCCACAAATTGCAAGGTGACCCACTCTCTGAATCAATGACTTGGGTCTTCATAAGTCTTTTTCCAAGGCTTCGTCCGTTTAGAGCATCTTGAAAGAGTAAATACAGTAGCGCAAGCGAAACAGCAACCCAGAGCACAATAGTGGAACCTTCTAATCCTATGCGCGTCCATACGCCGAACGGAATAGCGACAATGGCAGCGTAGACCAAGCTGTCCAATAACTGGGCGCAAAATCTTCCGGAAAGCGGCGCAAGCTTAAATTCTTGTCCGGCAATCTTGAGAGCTTCGTCTCCCGGCACCTCCCGTAACGCCTCTATCGGCATCAGAATTGCTGCCCTATAGGCCGGATACAATCCGAAGATAACCCCAATAGTTAAAGAGACACCTATAGCGATGAGCATGGTGGAGTAGGAAATGACCGAGGGCCAATTGCTGCCTTCCCACACAAAGTTGGCGATTAACGCCGCACTACCCTTCCCCAGAAAAATACCGAGGATTGCACCGAAGATACCGCCCGTTATACTCAAGACCAACGCCTCAATCAGAAACTGCATCAAAATATCCCGACGCTTTGCCCCAAGTGCTTTGCGTAAGCCAATCTCCTTTGTTCGTTCTGTGACCGAGACCAGCATTATATTCATGATACCGATTCCTGCCACAAAGAGCGCAATCAGCGCGATTCCGCCCATTAGGTATTTCATCGTATTCCCGATTTTCTCGGCGGTCGCTAGCTCTTCCTGTGCCGTCCAGTATTGATACTCCTCTCCCGAATTGTTGTGCAGCCTTCCCAAGATTCGTTTCGTCTCTTCTTTGGCGAGTTCAACGTCATCGAGGCTTGCCGCCTCCACACGGATGCGTTCGACCTCTTTCCGTCCGGTAAACCGCTGCTGAAATGTTGTAAGAGGGATGATAAAACGCTCATCCCAACCTTCAGTGTCCATCGCATCGCCTTTTTCTTCCATCACACCGATCACCGTCAAGCGCACGTCATATCGGGGTCCCCAGCTCGTCGTCCGTGTCGCCTTTATCTCCTTGCCGACTGGGTCCTCACCTTTGAAGACCTCATCGTAGAGTTTATAGCCGATAACGCTAACCGCGCTCGCGTTTTCAACCTCCTCTTCAGTAAAAAAGCGTCCCAGGATTGGATACCAATTGTGCGATCGATCATAACCGGCTGTTCCTGCAATTACCCTGGAGTTCCTACTGATTCCTTCATGATATACGTTCCAACCGCCCGAGTCATCTTCACCGACTGCATGAACAACGCCCCTCGCTTTTTCTATGATCTCGTATATATCCGCTGTTTCCATGTGTTCTGCACGGTTTCTACGCCAGCGTCTCAGGGTACGTCCTGCCCTTCTGCTCAGTGTTCCTGATTGTCGATCCCAATCGTCTTTATATACCTCTATCATGGTCAATCCACCGGTGCGTTCAATTTCGCCTAAAACCAACGCGCGTGAGCCATCACCGACTGAAACCATGCTCACCACCGCACCCACACCGATGGCAATGCCCAAAATAGTCAATCCGGAACGCAGCGGATTGCGACGTAAACTAGTCAGCCCAAGCATAAGACATTCGATGAGATTCATGCGATTCGCTCCTTTAGTCGACTCCTTCGATTGTTCACCAGTTCATTAATGCTAATTTACTAACGTTTCTATTCGGTCCGCAATGCTTCGATGGGCGAAAGTTGTGCCGCTTTTACCGCAGGATAGACACCGAAGACAATACCAATAAGTGCCGAAAAGGCAACCGAGATAATCATCCATTGCGTCGAGACAATAGCGGGCCACTCGGGGACAATCTTAACAATATTTACCGCAATACTTGCCATCCCATGCCCGGCAGCAACGCCCAACCCAATACCGATGATCCCACCCACACTGCACATCGTAATCGCTTCAACCAAGAATTGGAGGAGGATGTCCTGCTTTTTGGCACCAATTGCTTTTCGCAAGCCAATTTCTCGGGTCCGTTCCGTTACAGACACCAACATCATGTTCATGATACCAATGCCACCTACAAGTAATGAGAATCCAGCGATGACACCGAGCACAATTTTGATAATCAGACTAATTTTGAACAGTTGCTCCATGCCCGCCCTCATCTCCCAGACATTAAAGAAATTGTCTAGGTTACGATGCCGTTTCCGGATTACCGCTGTAACCTCTTCCTTGGCTTTTTCAACCAATTCCATACTCTTTGCTTGCACGGAAATCATTGTCACCCGGTCATTACCGGTAAATCGTTCCTGAACAGTTGTCAAGGGGAAGAAGACGCGGTCATCCAGATTCCACCCAAAACGGAGACTTCTCCCGCGCGGCTTCATCACGCCCACAATGGTGAACCGTTCCATACTTCTGTCCTGACTACGTTGCTTCCCGCGACGAAATCTGTTGCCAGCACCGCGTGAGATTTTAATTGTTTTACCGACTGGATCTTGATTATCAAAGAGCTCGCTCGCCACCTCCGCCCCAAGGACACAAACTTTGGTCCGATCGGCAACATCTTCCTCTGTGATAAAACGCCCCCTTGCAGACTCCCAGTTCATCCCAATTTGGTAGAAAGCGGTGATGCCTTCATACCTTGTCCGTTTTTCGGCACCGCCTTCCGCTTGGACAAGCACCCCGCGCCACTGAGGAATACGGGGGATGACTCCCTCAACGGAAGGACATTCGGCTTCAATCGCCAGCACATCTCCATACTCAAAGTATTCGTTGCTGCGATTCCGCACCCAGCGATTGCCTTTACGGATATGGCTGCTCCGATATAGCGTGACTTGATTGGCACCGCCAATTTTTTGGGCATCCTGAAGTATAAGCAGCTTTGCCCCATCACCGATGGCAATCATCGCTAGTACGGAAGCAATGCCGATGACAATCCCAAGCATCGTCAAGAGCGATCGCATTTTATTTGCGCGAATCGCTGCAAATCCTACTGTAAATCCTTCAGTTATTTTCAATGGTATCCCTCCTATTTGTCATAATTCTTGTCGCCATAATTGGACGAAATGCCATGAAATTGGTTTATCCATTTAGGAAAATGCAGCGGCGACGTTAAAAATTTCCACTTAAGCAGATGAATGATAAAGCAAATGATGGTAAATCTGCGGTGTTGTTATGCCCCAATATAGACACACAATCTCGGAATCTGAAGCGCTTAACGGATCGAATCGGCAGAAATTGCCTTGACAATTCGGGCAACCCCTGATAATATATATCCTCCAAATTTAGTTTGCCCAAATTACCCATAAATTGCGAGGTTGCTCAGAATGCCACTTATCTATCTTGAGGACATTTTGGAACATGGCGGTAACAAGTATCTAGCTGTGAATATCGCAGCGAAACGGGCACGTGAAATCAATGCTGAGAACAGTCTGCCTATGTTGATCCCGAATGCCGAAAAACCTGTAACGGCTGCAATTGATGAGCTTAAATCAGGACAGATTGAGTACGAGGAGCTAGATCAACCGGAAGAGCCTATGGATGATGCTCCATTAGGTGTCATGGATAGTGAGAAGGAAGAGGGATCGGAAGAATCTCAGCCAACCGAGGAATACCATGAAGAAAACGAGGTGACAGATCCGGAGGAGACGGAAGAGGGGTTATAAATCCATTGCCCAGTCAAGTCATATTACCTCCGATGGCGAGGGCATTTCCGCTTAACGGTCTTGCCTCCCTAGAAGCCGGGGCTCCCGCGCCACTCGAAGAGGGACTCTCAAAAAAATAACTATCACTATCTTAGTTTGGAAGGGTTCACATGGAAGAGTAATGAAGTTTTTTCATTCCCGTGTGAACCTTTTTTTTAAGGAGCTCCGCTTTCCTGTTGATCCTAACCGGTGAACGTGCTAAAATAAAGAAGCATCATTTCAAACTTCAATTCTGGAGGTGCAACATGGCATTAGGAGAGGGAGATTATAAATATGAGTTAGTTGACGGATGGCCAAAGCTGCCGGAGGGCTGGGTTTTCTCTATGGTATCAGATGCCGCAGTTGATTCCAAAGGACGGATCTTTGCCTTTACCCGCGGTATACATCCGGTCATTGTTTTTGACAAAGAGGGAAACTTCGTTACCTCGTGGGGATATGGGGATTTCGGCGTTTCGCCGCACCTCATTAGCCAATCACACGGAATCTTCATCGGACCCGACGATGAAGTCTATCTGACCGATGCGTGGCAGCATATCGTGCGCCGTTACACGCTGCTCGGTGACTTGGAGCGCGAATGGGGAACACGCGGCGTTGCCGGTGTGACATACCATAAACGCGAGTATAACATGCCCACCGGCGTAGCACTTGGTCCTGAAGGGGAAATCTACGTCGGGGACGGATACGGCAATCGCCTTGTGCACAAGTATTCCAAAGAGGGTGAACATCTTCTAGCATGGGGCGAGGCGGGAAGCGGCCCAGGCGAATTCGCAGTGGTTCATAACATCGGGTGTGATAAAACGGGGCGCGTCATTGTATGTGACCGTGAGAACAATCGCATCCAAATTTTCGATCCGGATGGGAAACACATGGAAACGTGGACGGATGTAGTTGCCCCCGGCGATGTGTGGATAACTGATGATAATATGATTTATGTGGTCGAACAGGGGGCGGGCTCACGTGTCAGCGTCTGGACCCCGGAAGGAGAGCGGTTGAGTCGGTTCTCCGGTGCCGAAAACAACGGTATCATCCAGTCTGCGCATGGACTTTGTGTTGACGACGAAGGCAGCATCTATGTTGCTGAAATCGGCGAAGCAGGTCGCGGACAGCGGTTTCAGAAGTTTGCCCGCGTCTAAATTGGTTCACTCATGTTAAGAAATCGTGCAACCGAAACCGTAGGGGCGGGGTAATCCCGCCCTTGCTTGCCAAAAGCTCGGTTTCTTTTTGTACTTTTTTCTATGAGCTTTGTTATCTATGCCATTGCTTGATCCGGTTGCACAGGTCGCGTTCGATCCTGTGGAATCAGCGGACGGCTACCGTTGGGTGTTACAACGAATGATTTCTCAATATGTAGCGACCCAATCCCCGGCATCGAAATCATTGCTTCCAGATTGAGGACCATGTCCACCTCAAGCGGCAGATCTGAAGGGATGTCCACACAATCATCATAAATCCGTTGCCCATTGTCTGCGACGATAATCGGATAATCGCGGACTTCCAAGCCCAACCCATGTCCATGAGGAGATGAAGCTGTGATGCCGTGTGCGTTGAGCGTTTCCCACATGGCAGCTTGGGCGGCCGATGCCGGCGCTCCCGGTGTCATCATCTCCACTCCTGCCTCAACGCATTCCCGCAATGCCCTGTGCCTGTCAACCAGCGCCGTTGACGGCTCGCGCATCGTTAATGTCGTGCCACTGTCGGAGAAACACCCTTCATAAATGCAGCCAAAATCTACATAGAGTATATCGTCGTCAGTCAGGATGTAGTTTGGCTCCGTAGCAAGGCCCAAGCCGCGGACACCGAACGCAAAGTGATCGAAATCAGCACCCTCCTTGGAAATCTGCTGCCGATAGTGTTGAACTACCTCGGCAATCGGCTGCCCCGGCCGAGCAAGCGCGAGTGCTTCCATCGCTGCCGTCTCGCTAATTTCCGCCGAACGAATCAGCCGCGACAGTTCATCTTCGGTCTTGACCATCCGAACCAGGCGAATAAGGTTTGAGCAATCTTTAAGCTGTGCCTTTGGCAGTCCTGCCTCGATTGTGTCTTTTATTTTCGATGATAACCCCTCCATCTCGATTCCGATTCGAGCGTTGGCCAAACCTCGTGCCTTAAGAACACTCAACAGTGCATCAGTCGGCGTGGCATTTTGCTGTGGCCTGTGGAGTAGGTCAAAGATACGTTGCTCCGCATCGGATAACGCCGGCACCGGCATCGAATCGTCCAGTCCGTGGTCTCCGAAAATATGCACGTCTCGCACCCACAATTCAGAAGCGTTCACCGCGAATGTCGGACTTGCCACAAGTGCGGGGTCAGCATCTAGCGGAAAGATTGCATAAGCGGCGGTCGGATCGGGATCGCTTGGTGCGCCTGGCACCATCATATACGCTTTGAACAACGGATCAATCCAGCACCGATAATCCGAAAAATAGGTAATGTTGACCGGTGAGGTCGCCACTAAGACATCTACTCCGCAACGACGCATATACTCCTGTGCACGGGTTTTGTTGAAAAGCACAATATTACTCCTTTGCTCCGACGGCAGGTTTTTATCAACAGCTCTTAGATGACGATATTAAGAAGTCATCCGGCAGAAACCGAGTTTTTGACAAAAACTCGGTTTCTCTTTGCGTTTCTCGCTTTCTTTTTCTAGGAGCCCGTAGGTCGGGCATCTTGCCCGACTGTATCAATGAACAAATGGTTTTCACGTTTCACGCTCTTAGTGTGTTGTACTTTCTTTTTTTGCGAACTTCCTAGAATTTCAAGCCTAGGCTCACACGGTGCGCCTGTTGCAGATACCCAAAATCAGCAAACGCATAATCCAGAGACAGCATTGTTGCGGCAAAATTCATGTGGATACCCAAGCCGAGCGTCAGTCCCTCTTCATCATCGCTTCGGTCGGGACCCAAGCGCAATTTATAGCCCCCACGAATCGCCGCCATCTTTCTATACCAGTATTCTAATCCAAGGTGTAGTCGTTCGCTGTTGTCGTTCGGATGGTTGGCATCAAGCGCGACGGTCAGGAGGTTGTCGCCGGTATCAACCAGATCATAGGCCACGCCGAGCCGGAAATTGGACGGCAATGGAAACTCTACGGTTTCTAGTTCAGCCTTTCGTGTCGGATTCGTCGTGTCTGGATATGGACGATAGTCCGCGTTTCTGGAATCCCCCGCTTCTTCGGCACCGGTCACAAGGTCTGGACCGCTGAAACGCATCTCAGGACCGAAGTTCGAGAAACACATCCCGATGCGTAAACTTCTCCACCCTGTATGGTATAAGGTTCCAACATCAAGGGCAACCCCTGTGGCACTTTCCCGATGGATCTGTTGATGGATGTATTTGGCATTGATGCCGAAGGAGAGATTGACCCCCGACTCTTTTTCGTATAGCTGTCTAGAATACGCTACCGATACCGCCGCATCCCATGCCGAGAACCAAAGACCCGTCCCATCTGGTTTTGCAAGCGTCGTGATTTCTGTATCAGGGACGTTGAGGAATGTCACACTCGCGCCCAAGGTGCCTACCTTTTCTACCGGCGTGGCGAACGCAAGGTAGTTGTATCGGGTGTCAGCAAGCCATATTGTATGGGTGTCCGAAAAGCTAGTCTGTTTGAGCTGGCTGAGCCCGGCTGGATTCCAATACATGCTGGTCACATCGTTGGCAAGCCCGCCAAATGCGCCTCCTAAACTGTCCACACGTGCCCCAGGCCCAATTTTCAGAAACTGTGCGCCGGCAGTCCCAACATTGGTGGTCGCATCACTTGGAACTGCCCATAAAAACATAACGGTAACTAACAGAATGGAAACTATCGAGGCGAATCGCCGTATTGTTTGATTCTTAATGGTGGTATTGTGCATGTGCTTATCCTGAAAAGTTCGCTTCTAGAGCGCGTCCCCCTTTATCGAATTATCGCAAATCGACCGATCTTATTCCCGATGACGTCGTTGCTATCATCTCGGGCTTCAACATGATAGATATAGACTCCACTCGCAAGGGCTTGGTTGTAGAGGTTAAGGAGAGCAAATGTTTCTGTCCCACCCTTGTCGCCCTGTGCCAAACGTTCATCTGCGTTGAAGGGCGCGAAACTTTCATGTTCAATCTCCCGCACCAATTCACCCGCTAGCGTATAAACCCGGATGGTACACCGTGGGGGAAGGTGCGTGAAGAAGATCTTGTCCGTTCCCGCGGCAGTCACAGCCCTGTTAGTGATGAAGTAGGGATTGGGCACGACGCGGATTCGTTCTAAATCTGCTTTGATGTCTTCAGCGGCGAGTGACTCGCCCTGTGTCATCAGCAAAAACTCGTCACCGTCCCGCGGTGCACTGATCCCCCCCATCTCAACCATGAATACATCTCCAGCGGAGATTTCGTGGTTGGGATCGTTGATGTAGACGTACCCACCCCGAATATAAATCCGAAAAAAGTCCGGTGTGGCTTCCCTGCTATATGTATCAACCCAGCCTGCCCCTAGGATTGCATATCCCTCGGCACGCTGATCGTTGAATGGAATCTCTTCACCCGTATCTTCGTCCACCACTCTGACGTGTGTATCGTCGATGAACGTGATTGAATACCTATGTGGGCGGTAATATGTTGCCCAAAAGATATTAGGCCAGGTGTTCCCGCCGGCACCGGGAGATTGGATATCCACCGTCCATCCCGGTACGGAACCGCCAGTCAATTCGACGTTGTTGATCGGGTTTTCGGCTGGACTTCCGTAAGTCACATCAACCCCCGTTATCTTCAAGACGACGCCATCAAACATCGGCGAGAGTACCTCAACAGCTTCGCCGTGCTCGGGGTCATACCACTCAAACAGTTGCTGCTCTACTACCGTTTGATTTGTTGTCATGTCGATAATTTCATAAGCGGGTGGTTGATATCCGGGACCTGTGATATACGCAGCAGGCCCTATCTGTTTAGCGCCCCGCCAGACGATTTTATATTGGTGCCCCGTCACCTTGTTTGGCGCAAGCACCATCGGCTCAACGGTGACAGTTCCGACCCCTTTGCCCTCCACGTCAGCAGTTGCCTCTCGATATCCAGCGGGTTGAGCGCGTGGAACAACGTGAACCATCGTCTCAATCTGGCTGCTCTCCATTGCGATAAGCCCCGTTCTCGGGTTGCCAGTATCGAATGAGGTCACCGCATAGGTGTATTGAAGCCCATTGGTCAATCCTGTGTCGGTATAGAAGTTCTTGATACCTGCATCTTTACCGAGTGCCCGTGAAGGCGTGGAAACGACGCGAAAGATATCACCAGCTACAGGAGGGCCCGAAGGACCATCGGTAATTGCTACATACAATCCCCCGAAGTAGATTAGCGCACCGGAACGATAGGTTCCATCAGGATACGCTTCACCCGTATTCGGATCTTTTACGACAACATATCCCTCGCCGTTCGCTGGGAATTGGGGGTTATGCGCCATAACCTCCCACAGCGTCGTGTTAACTATCTCGAAAGTGGTGCTGGAATTGAATTTGATTGCATAGACAGCATTTTTGAAAAAGTCGGCAAAAAACGGTTCATCACCCTCGCCTGCAATAGTAGCGTCTGACTGTTTACCAACATGTGCGACCGTGAAGAAATTACCGGTCGCGCTCGGTTTGTCAAACTCCATTAGCATCGTCCAATCTTCCACAGGCTGCCCGGTCGCTGGATCGTACGATGCCTCCCGCCGATATACTCTGTAACCCTCAAAAATTTTCTCAGGGTCCGTTGCATCGACATACTCCTCGATATTTTTATTCACACCCTGATCCACCCAGCGTCCTGCACTTTCCCAGACGAGCGTTACCTGTCCATTGGCGGGATAAGCGTCTACCAGTGGGGACGGCGGCGGGGCAGGTGCAACGTACGCATCATCATACAACTTCTGCGCCCAGTCCGCAGCTGCTTGTAAACCGGCAAGTCCTTCACCGATAGCTACCGCTGTTACGAAGGTGAACTCCTGTCCGGGGGCGAGCGATGCCACGGGCCCGTAGGACTGAATAAAACGTTGATCGTCGTAGTTTGCGGGAAGTGGGTCGACACCGGGGGTGCTGATTAAAGCGTACATCTCCGCATCGGTCGTTGGGTCGGTAGATATGGTAATCCGTTTGTGCGCCGTAAAAGGAATTTTTGCCCCGGCAGCCTGTGGGTCATTCCCCACATACGCATCCAAAACCCGCAAACCAATATACCCGGGGGCAGAAGCGTTGGAGAACCCGTAAGAGAGATAACGGTTCGGGTGTGCATCGGGATTGAGACCGTCCGGCGTCTCATCCAATGCAATAAAATCATCAGCCGAGTAGCTTGCTGTACCTGTCTCATTGCTGGAAACATCTACGTCATATCGGAACGCCATAAACAGGTCTTCAAGCATCTCACCGCTAACATTTTTGACCTTGTATTCTAAAATAAAGAAATCGTAGAGTGGTGCATAACTCCACTGAAAGCCGTTGACCTCAAGTTCTAAGCCGAGAATCAATCCCTGATTCGCCTCAGGGTTCGTGTCACTGCATCTGAACATAATCGCTTGGCTCGTGGGTGTTCCTTTTGTCGTCACACCGGGCTTGCTTGAAATCACTTCGGGCACATCGTCGGTGGGCCAAATTTCGCTTGACCTGCCATCTGACGTAGAGACACCAATCTCCCCACCTTTTCTGGCACCGATCCAGATATCGCCTTCATAGATATAGGAATCGTTTGTCCCCGCGGGCCACCACCCTGAAGGGTTTGCGGTCGGGTTGCTGGGGTAGCCGACGACTGCGGTGTTAAAGACAGCAGACGACAGATTGCCGACATCAAGTGCCTTCCAATCCACGGCAGCCATCACCGGCAGGATTGCTATAATCAGTAGCCCAGATATGAGTAATGCTAGCCGAGGCAGTGCTGAATGTCTGCCCGGTTTGGCGTGTTTCATCTTTCCTCCTAAAAAAATAAGATAAGGGGTCTTACCCTACAATAGGTGAATCAACTGATAACATACTTACGCAGTCAAACTTAGAGAGAGTATGTTGATAACTACCTCAACGAAGTGTAAAAATGAGAGAGGCTCCGTCATCAACGGAGATGGCGGATTGGTGTTAAGATTTTTTGGCATGTTTTATGGCATGGCCTGTAACTATGCCTAGACCAGTGAGAAGCACCACAACTACTATAACTGCAACCCATTCCATAGCTCTCCTTTCAAAATCTGTGTCGCTGCATGTCAGGCTACCTATAGTTCCACATCTGGGCGCGGCGCATAAATACCGAGGGGTCTGCCGCCCATTCTGCATAGCCAATATTCCTGTTATCCGTCAGATAGTTCAGCTTTTCATCAATGCAAGTAGCGAGTGCTGCATCTTCCACCGCTAGGGTAAATCCACCGAGTTCAAACTGCTCATCAAGGGCGGTGATGGCGAACATGCTATTGGAGGCCTGGGCGACATCACGGTTTCCGACCTCTCCCCTTGCTATTGCGTCAATCCTCCCTGAAGCGAGGGCATCGAGAAGTTCCGATTCCCCAACCTCATCTCCAAGATAAATGACTTGCGGCATATTTTCCGAAGGTGGATAGAGATGACTCCGTTCTGCCAAATTCGGGGTGGTGCCGGCGGCGGTAATTATGTACGCCGCAGTGCCATCGGCAACGACGGTGCCTAGCGTTGTCTCAACGCGCGTCCCCTCGGCGAGGACATCGTTGACATCAACGAGCCTCGTCAGCTCCAGCAAGCGTGCTTCTCCGGTCGTAGAAGGAAGCACACCAACGCGCACATCGCTAGTCAGATCCGCATGAGTAGCGAAGCGTTCTACATCTGTGGCGCGTACCAAAAGCGACTGGCGAAACTTGATATGCCCCGACGTAAAATTGACGACTTTGTTGCCGGTCCCATCTCGGGTCCGGGCATCGAGAATCGTGATGCCGCCGCCGACAATATCGTATTCCGGCTCGGCGGACTTGAGCCAGATATCCGGCCAGACCGTGATGGGGTGGCGGACAAAGGACAATCCCGCGCCTTGCATAGCCTCGAGTGCTGTCAACAGGTCCGCTTCATAGCCAAGATGCGTGTTGAAAGCCTCGGAAGTGGGGTCTTCGTCGGCACTATAACTCACAGGTGAAAAATACGCGTAAAAACCCACATTGAGGGCTCGGGTGCCGTCTGTGCAGGCATGCAATGGCGTAGTGGGTTGAAGAATTTGCTGAAGTTGTTCACAAGCGGAAAGCCCCACAACGAGAATAGCAATTGCTAATACAGATACGAGTGTTGTGATTTTTTTTATGTCCATCTCGACAATATTTTTATAGATAGTTGAGGGTGATCATCCGTTAACAGCTTCTTCGTTAGGAAAAGCGGCAGCAACGTCTGGTGCGAGACGGACAATGTTTGTACCAGCAGCATATTGCTGGGCATATTTCCCACGAATTCCATTTTTCAGGGATGTTTCGTCATACTCGGGACGCAATTCGTCATTAGGTGTAGTTATTTCAGCCATTTTCGTATATTTTCCTTTCTTGATGTATGACTTCAATCTGTACTCTTACCGCGAGCACCCCTATTCCAAATGAAATTGTCAGCAGTTCGGATAGGGAGACCTACACGTTTTGAGGCTGCTTCCAGAAGGTAAAGCGATTTAACATCTGAAACTTTTCGGTTTAAAATGTCAGATACAAATCTGATAATGTGTTTGTCGGGTTTCGTGGTTTGTGCGCCAAAGAGCATTCGGAGGTACTGAAAGCCAGCAAGCGCAAAACCTTTGATATTCGGTGTTCGATAATCTTGAGGCTTGGCGTGAATTGCCCATTGTTTGAGAACATCTTCCTCAGAAGCTGTTGGTGCTCCCTCAACAATTGTGCAAACATACCTTACGACAGACCGAAGAATATTTGCGCGATTCTCGTGATTATAGTTAAGTTCTTGTTTCACGAACACATGGGGTGTTGGATAGCTATCCATGAGATTTGCTAATTCAACTACCCGTTGTGTATCAGGATGATTGTTCATGAAGGTTTTCAATCGGGGATATAGGAACTTATCATAATTCCGGTTGAGTGAAAGAACACAGTCGATGATTTTAACAGCGGGCGGGTGTGACCACCCAGGACCCTCTGTCACTGTTGCAGGAATATCAGGTGCAATTTGCTCTAGTCTAGTCGCTACAGCGGCAATATCAGATTCCGTGATGTTGATTTTTTTCATTTAGGATCTCGTTTCCTAATTTCTAACCCTCGCGCAATGAATTCCATTGCTACAAACAGGTTCTAAAAATCCAAACTCACGCCAACCATAACCAACCGTGGCGAACTCCACGAAAGGGGAGTAGAATGCTTTCTGGCAGTAAGCGGGATGCCATATCGGTCATATGTCACCGGATCGAGCAGATCGTATAGATTTCTCGTGTTGAAGATATTCCGAATATCCGCAAAGAGGGTATACGTTATCCCACTAACCCGGCTTCGCTTGCTAAGTAGCACGTCAACATTGTAGGTCGGCGGATACCGCTTCGAGTTCACGTCAGGTTTAATTGGCGCGCTCGGGTTTGGCGTATAAGGCAAGCCGCTGCTGTATCGACCAATCAGGTTGATAGCGCTGGCAAAGGGCAATTGAATGTCCAATGTTCCTGAGACAACGTGCCGCTGATCCCAATCTAGGGGATGGCTTTCAGTCACTTCAGGTTGTGCCCGATAATAGGTTAGGTAGCCCAGATTTCGACTGGAACCTTTTCCCTTCGCAATGGAGTAGGTATAACTGAGCCTCCCAGAAACTGGACTATTCCCGGTGCGCCACTTGCGAACCGTCAGCTCAAATCCTTGGACCCGTCCGTAGATGTCATTGATGAAATAGCTGTAATCGTTGGCAATATCGACATGCACGCTACTCACCAGATTGTCGATATCTTTGGTAAATCCAGTAATGTCAGCTGTTAGATCATCGGTGAACTGCTGCGCCACTCCGACCTCATAAGCGATAGTTTTCTCCGGCTCTAAGTCAGGATTACCTCTTCTGCGGATTGCCCCCCGCATATCAAAGTTAAGATTTTCGTAGAGATCGTCACCCCGCGGCATCTGGTAGTAATGTCCATACGTGAAGTGCAGCTTCGCCCGATCTGTTACCGGGAACGAGATGCCGAGGCGTGGGGAGATTCTCTGTTTGGCGGAGGCCTCAACCGGGTCCTTGATAACGGGCAGTCCAACTGTGTAGACGCTTTTATCCAGCTTGATTGTTCCATCAGGGTTCAGTTCAAGCGGATCCAATGGATCGGCGGGTGAGACCCCGTCTGGATTATATAGATCATACCGCAACCCCGCGTTGACAATCATTCCCGCATACTCCATCTTGTCTTGTAGGTATGCACTCAGGGAGCTAGGCGCGACATCATAATACTCCATGTAGAGGTTTGAACTCCCCCAATTGGTTGTACCGAGATTATAAATATCTTGTGCCGTAAAGCCAACACCTGTCTGAATCTGGTGATTTTCCGTGACTTGGCTGGCGAAATCTGCTTTTAGTATCGATGTCGTCGAATTGCGGTCAGTCCAAGAATTGTCATCCCCTGCAATGTAGTAGGTTGTGTCGTTGTACGCCTGTTGGGTCGGGTTTCTTATTCTGCCTTCTGCTTGGTTTTCCTCAAACGACTTTTCGGGGTCCCAGGCGTTTTCATCAAACGTTTTATTCAACGGGTCCCACAATTTCTCCGGCTGATGGCTCGTCAAGGAACGATGAAACTGCCCAAGCGTCAACGTATAGAAAGTGCCCGAGTTAAGGTTATGTGAGAGTTGCACGGAAAGGCCCCGTCCATCCCTGTTTCCGACCGGAATTGCGTTCGGTAAAAAGCGCAGGCTACCCCCATAGGAGGTGGATTCCCGCTGGTCGAAAAGCCCACTTGCGGTAAGTTTGAGTTGAGGTGTTACTTCAAACCGGAGTTTTCCCTGAAAGGTGTATCCCGTTGCATCATCATTGGGTAGATAACTTTCATTTTGTCGCAGCTGACTGGCGATCGAGAAGGTCAAGCGATTGCCCAATATCGGCCCGTTGAGCGCGAATTCGCCAATATGGCTCGGACTCAGATCATAATTTTTCGTATCGTTGAATAACCCTCTATACTGGTTCAAATCTACAACGTAGCCATCTAACAGCGTTACCTGTCTCTTCTCATAGTCAATAACCGTGCCATCGGTGTCTTGGTAGGGTTGGCGTTCCATAACGATTTCGCCTGCCGCATCCACCAAGGGTTCGCCTATAGTGGAATCGATAACAGGCAACAACGGGTTTTCTGTCCTGTCCGCATACACGCCGGGCAGAATCTCCGTGAAAACAACCTGCCCATCGCCCTCTCGATTTGCTAGCTCGCCAATCGTGGCAGCCTCTCCTCGGTAGGGGGCTTGATAGTCATAAGGTTTACCGACGAAGATCCCCCGGAAAGGTTCGAGTGCCACCGGTCGGAAACCGTTGTCTGGATCGAACCAAGGACCGTATAACGGGTCGCCGTGATGTGTTGCCCACTGCCCAACTCGATACCGGAATCGACCAGAAAACTTCTGCGTACCGGCTTTCGTGATAAGGTTAATCACACCGGATTGTGCATCACCGTGTTCAGCATTGAATCCACCTGTGATGACTTCCATCTGTTCAAGAGCGTTGGTGCTGATATGCACACCCAAGCTGCTGCCAATCGGGTCATTGATTGGAAGACCGTCAATCAAATATTTAACCTCCATAGAACGACCGCCGCGAATATGGAGTGCGCCGGAGGCGTTATTCACCGCCACACCAGCCTGCGTTTGGATAATCCCATTCACGGTATCACGGGGCATGGCAGCGATATCCTCCGCTTCAATAATCCTTGTGGTTTGTGTAACATCCCGCTTAATCAGCGGTTTGCTAGCCGTCACCGTTACCTCCCCAAGCGTGATAATATCATCGGTCTTTAGGGCGAAGTTTAGAGTTGTGGTGAGCCCGGCGAAAACCTTCGCACCCGCCACAGTCTCCGAACCGTAGCCAGTGAGTTCCACCTTCACATCATATCCCCCCGGTGGGATATTGACGATCACATAATAGCCTGCGTCGTTTGTCGTTGTAGTGCTACTTGTCCCGACAATTGTTACCGTAACATTTGCCAACGGTGCACTCGTCGCCTCGGCGGTGACTACACCTGAAATCTTCCCGGTGATAGCAGCCGAAGCGTCCCAGATACCTACCAACGCTACGAAAGCCACAATGAGCAGGGAGAGTTGTCGTTTTATTGAAATTGCTGTCTTTTTCATTTTCTAGTGATCTAACCCCCTTTGATCCCCCTTGTCATGGGGAGAGCATTTTTTGCATATTTGCTTGCTATTTCACCTATTATGCTTTGACTCATACATACTGGTCAAATAATCTGAGTTATTTTTATTAAGCCATCAGCCGCGCGATGGCTCTGTCATTGTCTTTCTGAGTTCCCGGTGTAATTCAGCGAGGTGGGTGTCATTTTCCATCACCTGCTCCAAGTGCACCATCCGTTCTGGACCTGCGGTGTGGATCATCGCTTCGCCGAGGATGTGATCGATCCAGAACCGTGCTTCTTTACCGAACATGTCACGCAATTCCCCAAGTCGCCCCTCGGGGTAACGACAGCAAAAGTTCATTGTGTACATCCGTCGTCGCTTAGCCCCCCCAAACGCAGCGTGCTTGAGGTTTTGGTTGAAGACCACAATATCGCCGGGATTCGTCTCCAGAATGAGTGCCGGGACTTCAGGACCAGACATCCCCCAGATCCGTCCGCTCTCACGGATATCGCGTTCAATCGTGTCGGCATAAGGCTCGCCAACGCGGTGGCTGCCGGGGATCACACGAAGTGCACCCGTATCACGGGTGAGCGGATCGAGGTAGAAAGGGATCTTGATATCCATCAGCCGGTTTCCGTTGTATCCGTCGGAGTGCCAACGGGTGTCCGCGGCGTAGAGATTCCCGTCGCCGCTTGTATAGTTAAAGTCATCACCACAAATACTAGCAGCGATGTCGTGGATGCGCGGATCGTCTAACAGGGAACTGAGGTACTCGCTGAGATCCGGGAACGGGCAGATGCAAGAACGATTCACCCCGTCGTGCAACGTGCCGTTGTGTCCGCCACCGTGGGCAGCCCAAATTGCTTCAAACTCGTCAATAATCTTATCAGCGCAGTCAGCCAATAATCCAGGAAAGGACAGGAACCCAAACGTATCAAAGAATGCCATCTGTTGGTCGTTAAGTCGTGTTGACCCCATTGTTGCGTCTCCAATCTCTATTGGCTCATGTTAAGAAATCGTGCAACAGTAACCGTAGGGAACAACGATCGTTGTTCCTTACTGCTAAAAACTCGGTTTCTCTTAGCGTTTTGCACTTTCTTTTTCTATCAGAACTCTGTCGACAGCATAACCTCAGCCAAGACCAATTGAGTCATCAACCCCGCGACGGCTCTGCCATCGTCTTTCTGAGTTCTTGATGCAATTCAGCGAGATGGATGTCATTTTCCATCACCTGTTCCAAGTGCACCATCCGCTCGGGTCCTGCGGTGCGGATCATCGCTTCGCCGTGGATGCGATCAATCCAAAACCGCGCCTCGTTGCCAAGTTTATCGCGCAACTCCCCAAGGCGTTCTTCGGGGTAGCGGCGGCAGAAGTTCATCGTATACATCCGTCGCCGTTCAGTCCCTCCAAACGCAGCGTGCTTGAGATTATGGTTGAAGACAACAATATCGCCGGGGTTCGTCTCCAAAATGAGCGCAGGAACCTCAGGACCGGACATCCCCCAAATCTGCCCGCTCTCACGGATATCACGTTCAATAGTGTCGGCGTAAGGTTCACCAACACGATGGCTACCGGGGATAATGCGGAGTGCGCCCGTGTCGCGGGTCAGTGGATCGAGGTAGAAAGCAATCTTGATACTCATTGGTCGATTTCCGTCGTAGCCATCGGAGTGCCAACGGGTGTTACCGGCATAGAAATTGCCATCGCCACTTGTGTAATTAAAGTCATCATCACAGATGCCGGCGGCGATGTCGTGGATACGCGGATCATCTAATAGGGAGCTGAGGTAATCGCTGCGATCCGGGAACGGGAAAATGCAAGAACGATTTACCCCATCGTGTAGTGCGCCATGGTGCCCGCCACCGTGGGAAACCCAGATAGCTTCAAACTCCTCAATAATCTTATCGGCGCAGTCAGCCAACAATCCCGGAAAGGACAAAAAGCCAAACGTATCAAAGAATGCCATCTGCTGGTCGTTGAGTCGTGTTGATGTCATTGTCGAGTCTCCAATTTGGTGGATGCAGCGTCCGTTCAACGTTCTGCATTTCCTCAATAGCGTGACCGTCGAGGAATTGTTAAAAATCTATACGGTAGCGACGCTTAATTCGATCGCTCTTTTTGTATAGATGATAGAATTTCCGGGGAACCTCCACGGTTTCAACAAACCTGGCTCCCACAATTTCGCACGTTCTCCTCGAAGCTATATTGTCGGGATTACACGTAATCCAGATCGGATTAATCCCATGGCAGAGTGCGAGAGGCAAGATGAGTTGGCAGCTTCTCGCGGCGTATCGATTCCCTCTGTATGCTAGCGTAACGTTGTAACCGATATGTCCTGCGTATTTTTCGAGGTTCTCATCGTTCCCAATTCTCAGCGAGATGTTCCCTATATTCATATTTTGACCGACAGGTCTCATTGCAAACTCATAAGCCGGGGCATATCCCCTTGAGGAATCCCCGAGATGCTTTTCAACCAAAATGAGTTCCAGGTCGCCATCGACTAATCGCCCGGGAGGTAAGAATCTAAAAGCATTGTCATCATTCATTGTAGACCGCCTATTACGCTATTACACCTGTAGCGGAATCTCCTCGTCTTCTCGCAATACGCCGAACAACTCCAGTCGTCACTTTAATACCCAAAATTGGTGACCTCTCTGCTACCTGCCCGTTTCACATTTTACCTCTTATGAATCTCCTTCTCCCACGAGCTCCTCGCCCATACGCTTCAAGCCGGCGGTTAGTCCTCCATCAACGATGAGGTTTGTCCCAGTGACGAAAGATGCTTGGTCTGACGCCAGAAACAGGGCGGCAGCAGCGATTTCTTCGGGTTTGCCAACCCGCTTGAGCGGATACCATTTCGACAGACGATTAAAGAGATCCGGATCTTTTTCAAGCACTGCCGTCCATGCAGGCGTTTGGATGGATCCCGGGCAGATCGAATTGGCGCGGACACCATCTTCTCCGTAGCGGACAGCGATGTTTTGCGTCAGAGAGATGACCCCCGCTTTGGCAGCACTGTACGCCTCCTGGCCGAGTCCGAGCAACCCATTCACCGAAGCGATGTTGACAATCGCCCCTTTGCTCTGACCAATCATGTGCGGCAATACAGTCTTACAACAGAGGAAAGCACTTGACAAGCAGCCGCTGATATTTCTGTTCCACAATTCCTCATCAACGGTGAGAATGTCGTCTCCATCGCAGAAATAAGCGTTGTTCACCAAAATATCAATGCCGCCGTAGGCATCAATTGCCTGAGAGGTTATCGCCTCGACCTCAGCGGCGACCGTTACATCGGTATGCACAAACCGACCAGTTCCACCCTCGCTTTCGATTGCCGCAACGGTTTCCATTCCGGCAGCGTCATTAATGTCCCCTACTACGACGCTAGCTCCTTCAGCGGCGAAGCGGCGAGCGGTTGCGCGGCCTATGCCTGATCCAGCCCCTGTTATAATCACTGTTCGATCTGCTAATTGCACAGTTTTTGCTCCTTCCTACCGTAATCGAGCACGACTGAGTGCCGCAGCTTATAGCCCTTCCTGCTGGCTGAGTCGCTGCAACAGCTTGCAATACGCTTTCTGCCCTTGTTCAAAGCTGCTAAGCCGGAAAAATTCGTCCGGAGCGTGTGCATTTTCATCTTCCAAAGCGAAAGCAAAGGTCACTGTGTAGACGCCCAGTTTATCTAGGAGAAGACGGCATACCGGAAGGGTACCGCCTAACCGGGTGTAGTACGGCGTTTTTCCGTATACCTCCTCGAGCACAGCGTAGGCAGCTTGGTTCCCCGGATGATCATCGGGGATTCGATATGCCGGGGACGGCGCGGCCTTTGGAGTGGTCCCTATCTCTACCCCCGGAGGCGTATGCTTTTCGATATGGGTGGCGAGTTGTTCCAAAATCTTGTTGGGGTTTTGGTCGGGCACGAGACGACAGGTGATTTTGGCATGGGCTTCACTCGGAATGACAGTTTTGCTGCCTTCCCCTTGGAAGCCGCCCCAGATTCCATTCAGCTCAAGTGTCGGACGAACCCATGCCCGTTCAAGTGCCGTATAACCGGGCTCGCCAAAAAGGTGATTCACACCGAGTTGCTCCCTATACTCTATTTCGTTGTGACCGATAGCGGCAATCTGATCTCGATCCGCTGCGGAGAGCGGGATGACATCGTCGTAGAAGCCGTCAATCAATACATCGCCCGCTGGGCTGCGCATAGAATCCAAGAGGCGCACTAGAGCGTGAATCGGGTTTTGGACTGTGCCGCCATAGATGCCGGAGTGTAGATCTACATTGGGGCCCTTCACATCAATCTGTAATGCACATAGTCCCTTAAACCCAACAAGCAGGGAGGGTTGGTCTTCGCGCCACTGCAACCCATCGGCGCTGACCACTAGATCGCAAGCCAACAATTCTTTATAGGAGTCTATCAGGTCCGGGAGATGGCCACTACCGATCTCCTCCTCGCCCTCAAATAAGAATTTCAGGTTAACCGGTAAGCTTCCGTCTGTTTTCAGCATTGCTTCGGTGGCGAGGATGGGGATAAGCATGTTTCCTTTGTCGTCTGAGGCACCGCGGGCGTACACCTTCCCTTCCCGCACAACTGGCTCAAAAGGTGGGTTAGACCAAAGATCCACCGGGTCAACAGGCTGCGTATCAAAGTGCCCGTAGATCAAGATAGTCGGTTTGTCGGGGGCGTGCAGCCATTCACCGTAGACCACCGGAGGCCCACTGGTTGGTAGGATGCGTACCTCCTCAATATCGGCGGCGTTCATGCGATCTGCAACCCATTCGGCTGCCCGCTGAATATCACCGGCGTGCTCGGATAGTGCTGAGATGCTCGGAATACGAATAAAGTCTAACATCTCGTCCAAGAATCGAGACTTGTGGTTTTCTAGATAGTTTTCCCAATTCGCCATAGATTGTCCTATTTCTCCCTTTTGTCTGTGGCTCATGCTAAGAAATCGTGCAACAAAAACCGAATTTTTGCCAAAAACTTAGAGCCTGTTTGAAAAGTCATTTTGGGTAAAATTATTTGCCCTGAAACCGAGTTTTTTCTTCAAAACTCGGTTTCTTCCATAATCCACTATTCAACCGCACATTCTCACTATAATTTAGGAAACCCAATGGTAGAGGTTGGGTTTCGTAGGGGCGAGGTCCCCTCGCCCAACGGGTTGGCAGACCCAACCCCTACCCTGCGATACCGCTCGCTGTGGATTGGCAAATCCACAGCACCGTGGGATCATTCCTTGCTTTTTAAAACAGGTTCTTAGCTCTCTTTGCGTTTTAACTTTTTTTATAAGACCGTAGGTTGGGCATCTTGCCCAACTACATCAATGAACCCATGAACCAATTGTTTTCACGTTTCACGTATTACACTTTTTTTTATGAGCCTTTTCGGTTTGCAGCTGGTTAATTGATCTGTGTCTACTCAGCACCTTCAGCCACGAGGGTCATTTCCTCTCTGCCGCCAAGCCCGGCAGCGACCGGAAATGACTTTCGCGCCGGCTGACCGTTGGATGGCACATAACGGACTTGCGGCGAAAAATATGCGTAAAGTGCAGTGTTCCGTGGATCCGGCGACTGATTCGGACCAGAACCGTGCGCCATGAGGCTGTGGAAAAATAGCGCGCTGCCCGCAGACAAGGGCACATCAACCCGCCTTGAGAAATCGCGTTCCTCGTGGTCTGTCAAGGATTCATCCTGCTTGCGAGCGATATGGCCCCAAGATTGAAGTCCCCATTTGTGGCTTTGCGGAATCACCTTAAAGCATCCGTTTTCAGGTGTAGCGTCGTTGAGCGCAATGCTGACCGTTACCAACATCGGCGGCTCCATAGGCCAATACGCCGAATCTTGATGGATGCCGTGTGCTGAGCCGTGAAATGCTGGCTTGAACATTAGGGTGCTTCTGAACAGTAACAGGTCGTGACCGATGAGATTCTGCACAACTCGGATCAGCTGCGGATGGACTGAGATCCGCCGAAATACCTCCGAATATTGACGGGTGTTTTCAGCCTTTCTGAGTACCGGAAGCCTATCATCTTCAATACTGCGGGATGCCAGTGCCTGCGACTCATCTTTGGCGTACGGTTCACGCTGAAAGTGACCGTTTTCGCCCTTTGCTTCGAGTTCGGCAGCAAGTTTGTGCAGGCGCACAATTTCCGCCTGACATTCCGCCAATTCTTGGGGCGATAGTAGATTGTCTACAACGAGATAGCCCTCTTCTTCAAAGAAGGTTTTCTGGTCTTGCTGAGTCATATCGATCTCCTTGGCTTTAGTTGATTATCGACGGTGTGGCGCACCTCCCACAATCTCTGCAAGCCGTTTCACAAGATGCGCGTTAAAATTGTAAGGAGTGCCGTACCCGGATGCCTCTTGAAATTTTCGGCAAATGAAAAGATGGCAACCATCGCAATCCGCTTCGATGAGCAGTGGACGTCCGGAGGATTCGCGTAAGAAATCAACGACACCAATCTCAAATCCAATCAAATCGGCCAAACGCAGGGCAAGTGATACCATCTCCTCATCAAGGGTTTGTAAAAATTCGTAACGCGCTCCCATTGCAACATTGATAATCGACTTTTCAGCCGTATCAACACCCTCCTTCACGCGCATTGTACCCATAACAACCCTATCCCCAACCACATACATACGATACACACGGTCATTGGTTTGTGCTGCCGTGCCGATGAACTGTTGCACATAGTAGGGCGGTGCAAGCACAAGCGTCTGATCAAAGATGCGGTTGCGTTCCCCAAAAATGACCTGATAGATCTGATCGCGCCTCCGCGTAGTTATCGTTCCTCCCTCACACCGTAAGATCCGATGCCCCATGCCGCCACATAGGTTTGTTGACTTCAATAAGGCGATTCCGTAACGATCCAATATCTCCACCACAGCATCGGGTGTCTGGGAGATAACCGTGTCAGGTGTCGGTAGGTTGTTTTCAACCATAAGTCGAGAGGTCGCAATTTTATCAATGGCGATCTCCTGTGATCGCACTGAATTGATGACCAGTCGCTCTGCTTCAATCCGTTTCAGCTTCTCCTGTTCCTCGCAAGGTAACACATAAACCAGATCTACGTCTGTCTGATCGAGCGTGTCCATTGTCAATCGATAACTCTGTCCACCAACAAGCCTGATTTCGTCCTCGAGCCCCCGAACCACATCCTCCAACAGAAACCAATAGGCGGGTTCGTAGAGCAATCCAATTTTCATAATGAATCAAGTGCACGTTTTTGGAGTTCGGCGAATTTCCCAGCGCACGCGGCCCGCGCTGCCTGCAACCCCGCCAAGTCGCGCTTACCCGTTTTCAAGAAGTCAAGCACATAGCCTTCGGCTTCCATATATTCCGCGCACAGACGGGCAACACTGCCCGCAATACGATTTGGAATCGTTGTTACACCGTTGCAATCCCCATGTATCAAATCCCCAGGATACACCGTGATCCCGCCGACATGCACTGGGACGTTCACATCGGTAATTTGGTGGTAGCCGTGAGAGCAGATGGTCCCGTCTGTGAAGGTCGGGAAGTTGATCTCCCGCACCTGGTCTAAGTCTCGTCCGGTGCCACTTGTGATTAGTCCTACGCAACCAAAGGTTTGATAGGTCATGCACATCACTTCGCCGAATGTTGCCGCCGCAGACGGAACGTCGAGATCTTGGAAGACAACAACGCGGGGTTCAGGAATTGAATCTAACTGTGCAAGCTGTCCCTCCATACCAGCATAGGTATCCCCTTCACGCGGTGGATTGCCGGTAGAGAGCGCCGCTGTTGTCGCATAGCCGACCATCGGTGGCATTTCTGGGAAACACGCTTGGATACGGGCATCCATATAGCCGGTGTTTCGTGGACGGACATCGAACAGTTCG
Source organism: Candidatus Poribacteria bacterium (assembly GCA_965222805.1). Classification (GTDB taxonomy): domain Bacteria; phylum Poribacteria; class WGA-4E; order WGA-4E; family PCPOR2b; genus PCPOR2b. The sequence goes on along the minus strand of CBDCUX010000005.1, from coordinate 6,081,597 downwards.
ATAACGTTACAAATTGTAGGTGTATCTGCGACCTTAAGAAGTTCTAACTCTTCAGATGAAATCGTTTGGACCGAATTCATAGATCCCTCCCTGCGGGTACTGTCAAAATGCGGAATACAAAACTTGTAAAGACCGATTATAACACGATTTGATTGTGAAGGCATATATTTTTTTACTATCTACCGATGAACCGGTGAACAAATTGGTTTTCACGTTTTACGTATCACGTTTCACACTCTTATCGTTTTGCACTTTCTTTTTCTATGGGTCTATATTTCTATCTCTAAAAGGGGTGAAACATTTGTGTCTTTTGTCAACATCCGTTTCTAGCGTCCCGAACCTTGAATTTGAAAGGGTTCGCAAGGCATCCACCCCAAAATTGACCTTCCATCCGTTTCACCCCTTTCAGTTTTTTTCCCTGTTGCATTTCATACAAGTGGAGACACCTGTGGAAGTTAAAAGTAATTTTGCGAAGTGCGTGAAGGAGGTAGTCAGGAAGCAGGATAGAGCCATTTCTCACCTGCTTGTTTCCAATGTGATATCGAGGCTAAGAAGCCTCATGTGTTCCCGCTACACACTATGGCATAAGTTTTGCTCATATCAGGATAGGTTGAAGAGGAGAGGCAAGCCCGTCAGATACTTGACCAGCTGAAGATGACGATCAAGAGATGGCTTGCACCTGTTGGACAAGAAGTTAGGTGAACCCCAGGACGATGACTAAACGTGGCTTTTTGAATCGGGAATATTCAGACAACACAGGGAGAATTATGGTGACTTCAACGCAAACCACTGCCCAACCGTGTCCTTTGCCTGTAACAACCTATATAGAAAACATGGCAAAAGAACATATCCTCATTGTTGATGACGAACAAAACATGCTTAATACCCTTGCATTTATTCTGGAAGCAGCGAATTATAGGGTCACAACCGCAACAGAAGGGCGAGAGGCTTTGGAGGAGATGTTGGCGGCACGAGAGCGTGGCTGTCCGATAGATCTACTCATCACGGATATTCGGCTACCCGGTTTAACTGGGCTTCAATTGATTGATGAACTGAATTACCTGAAGATAAAAATCCCCGTTCTGGTAATCACCGCCTATAGGGATCAGTCAATGGTGCTTGAGCTCATGCGCACCGGTTGTGCGGGCTACCTTGATAAGCCCTTTGATTACAAAGAACTTGTCAAGCGCGTCGATCTACTTGTTGAGAAACGATGAACTGAAGAAATATATCAATAAAAATATGGAGGAAATCGATATGCTCCGGAGTGAAGCGTCTTTAAGGCTCAAACTCAACGGTTTTGAGGATGGACTAAACCACACGATAGATCGACTGACCTATGAAATCCTTCAAGAGTATCGTGAAGGGGTTGATATGGCTCAGCAGTTGATGGAGCCTCCATTGTGGGAAACCCTCAATTCTGCAGCGACTCGGTTGGACGATCACAGGTACGAATCGGATGGAGTTACCTAAGTAATAGGCATAATTCCAAGAAAAAACTAAAAAGAAATCAAATCGCAGTATCTAGACGCAACATCTATCGCGTCCTAACATTATGAAGGAGGTAAACAATCATGGCAGTCATCACAGTTTCCAGAGAATACTACAGCCGCGGTACACAGATTGCCCGGCAAGCTGCCCAGGACTTGGGGTATAACTATTTTAATAAAAATATCCTCACCGAGGTGGCACGTGTCGCCAACACGACCGCGAAACAGATTAGCCGTTATGACGAGAGGTGCGAGAATGGGTTGAAGGGGTTCCTCAAGAAACTCTTTGTGCCGGAGTTCTCACGATACCTTGATTTTCCCTACTATTACTACCCATCTGAATTTCTGATGGATAGCTATCCTGTTGAGAGGGATGCGGCCTTTGGGGATGAACTGATTCCCACTGAGACGGAGGTGTTAGGATTCTTCCAGCATATCATCGAAAAGCTGTGGAAAATGGACAATGTTGTCATTGTCGGACGCGGCAGCCAGATGATTCTCGCCAATAGACCAAACACACTTCACGTGCGCTGTGTTGCGCCTCTTGAAGACCGTATTGAACGGGTCATGGAGGATCAAGGAATTGTTTATCCCTTAGCTGAGAGAGAGATTGAAGCTGTCGACAAGCAACACGCTCAATATATCAGACATTGCTACGATGCCGATTGGGCGGATACAAAGCACTACGACGTCGTGTTAAATACCGCATCAGTGAGGGACGAACACGCGACAAAAATCATCATCGCCGCTGTCCGTAGTCAGGAAGCTGAGATGCAAAGCGATACAGAAGTGAAGAAGTGGAGAAAGCCCGAGCCAAGTTCGGTTCCTACCTTCGTCTCTCACACTCCTCCGGACGTACTCCGGGATCATCCAGGACATTGGAGTTAACGGTGCTGGCTAATGCTTTAGTTGACCCCATTGAGGCGAGGTAACTATGGCAGCCTATCAAAGCCTGTTCATGTTTGTCGCCGGTTTTACCCTCATCGCGTTGGCTTCAAAACAGATTGGACAGCTTTTCACCAGATTTAAACTCCCCTTGATTAGTGGCTTTCTTTTTGCCGGCATAATCGCAGGGCCCTTTATATTCGATTTCATTTCAGTAGAGGCGACCGAGCGGTTACGCTTTGTGGATGAGCTCTCCTTGGCATTTATCGCCTTTGTTGCTGGAAGTGAATTGTACTTAAAGGAGCTGAGAAGCCGATTCAAGAGTATTAAATTGGTAAGTATTGGCATTGTCATCAGCACCTTCATGTTGGGCAGCTTGACCGTTTTTGCGTTAGCGGATTTTATACCGTTTATGCAAAGACTTCCAGTGGTAAGCCGAATTGCCATCGCTATTCTCGCCGGTGCGATTTTAGTCGCACGGTCTCCTTCCTCCGCCGTTGCGATTATAAAGGAACTTCGTGCCAAAGGTCCATTTACGCAAACGGTTATGGGCGTCACTGTCGTTATGGATGTCCTTGTCATCATTTTGTTCTCTGTCAATTCCTCTATCGCGGATGCCCTCTTAACCGGACTTCGGTTTAATCTGACTTTCATCATTTTGCTATTTGTCGAGTTGACAGCGGCATTGGCAAGCGGGTATGTCGTTGGAAAAGTCTTACAACGGATTCTATCAAGCCGAATCAATCACATCGCAAAGATAGTAGGGATTTTACTAACGGGCTATACGGTTTTTGCCGTATTCGCTGAGATTCGCCATTTCACCCATGACAGATTGCCTTTTGAAGTGTTTGTTGAACCCCTGCTCGTTTGTATGATTGGGAGTTTCTGGCTGATTAATAGAACCGACTTTCGTGATGAGTTCCTGAAAATACTCCACGACATTGGACCGGTAGTTTATATTGCCTTTTTCACACTGACCGGCGCTTCACTCACTTTGGATATTTTAGCAGACATTTGGCCAATTACGTTACTGTTGGTTGCGGTCCGTTTGGGGGGAATATTCATCGGCTCTTTTACCGGCGGCGTGTTGGCTGGAGACTCGATGACCTACAACAAAGTCAGTTGGATGGCTTATATCACGCAGGCTGGCGTTGGATTGGGACTGGCTAAAGAGGTCGGAGGGACATTTCCGGCGTGGGGCCCGGCTTTCGCTACGCTCATGATTTCCATCATCGTGGTGAATCAGGTTGTCGGACCTGCCTTTTTTAAGGGGGCACTCGTTTGGGTAAAAGAGGCACGTCCTCGTGCCAAAAAATCCGAGCTGGATCAGATACACAGTGCCATCATTTTTGGGGCTGACAGCCAATCACTGGCACTCGCTCGGCAGTTGCGAGCGCATAACTGGGAGGTAAAGGTCGCATACAGGCAAACGCGAGAAATAAAAAGTGTGGAAAGTTCGTATTTTGATGTTCAACCGATGCCCGGCTTTTCGTTGAACGAATTACAAGCGTTTGGTGTAGGAGAAGCCGGTGCCATTGTTGTCATGCTTTCTGACGAAGAAAATTACCGTATCTGTGAACTTGCCTATGAGCATTTTGGAACGGACAACCTCGTTGTGCAGTTGAACGATTTAGCCAATTATGATCGTTTCCGTGAACTGGGTGCCTTTACTGTGAGACCTTCTACCGCAATTATTAGTCTACTGGACCATTTCGTGCGGGCACCATCATCGGTATCACTGCTGCTTGGAATGGAAGAGAACCACGATATTATCGATTTGGAGGTTCGTAATCCCAATCTGGCGGGTATGGCGGTGCGAGATTTGCACTTGCCATCGGATGCATTAATCCTATCAGTTCGCCGCGCTGGGCATATTATAATCACACACGGTTATACAGATCTACAAATTGGTGATTGGGTGACGGTCGTTGGGTCACTAGACAGTCTGGAAGCGTTGGAGCTGCGATTTGATGAAAACTTACCATCGTCCCACACCACCTATCCCCTGCGATACCAGGCGGCTCTCGAAAAGGATGCAGCAGGGTAAAACCCCATGGATACAAAATCGGAAGTAAATCCGTTGACAGATCGAATTGAGATTGAAAGAAGGTGAATTGGCTGTGACTTTAGCAGAAACCTTTGATTTATGTCAAGAGATTGAACTAAGACATGCAAAGCTATATGCTACGCTATCTGTTAGATTGGGCGATGTTGATGAACGAATTGCCCGGTTTTGGCAGGAAATGAGCGCGGAGGAGTGGCAACACCATCTCCTTGTTGGCTTTGGACGCTCGCTTTGTGCCCAGACTTTCGGACTGGATGGTCCCGCCCCTCAATTTGCTGACGTATCTATCGAACGGATTAACGAGACATTGAGTGAGTATGAAGAGCGTGTGCGTGCAAAGCAGGTCACTCTCAACGACGCATTTGAGATTGCCATCGCGCTTGAGACCGGTGAGTCTGATGCAATCTATGCAGAGTTGGTTTCGACCATCAAAGACGCAATTTATCAGAGCGATCGACCGTATCTGTTGAACCGTATCTCCCAGATGGAAAAGGATATGCACGACCACGTGAGTCATCTGATTGATGCTGCCAAACGGTTTTCTATTAATCCAGATTTGGTGCGAAAAGCACACCGCTTGACAGATCCCGATACCTCTCCATTAAATTAACACGTCCCGCCCAACCGCATTGGTTCATTATTGGTTCATTAATGAACCAATGAACCAATGTACTTTTGAACACCCCATCAAACAATCTTGTCCTCGACGTTTTCCGTTAGTTCCAGAAAGATGTCCTCCAAGCTTAGACCCGTCGCTGTGCGGCTCTGACGCAGCTCATTCATTGTTCCTACCGCAACAAGTTTTCCGTCGTTAATGATACCAATCCGATCACACACCCGCTCTGCAATCTCAAGGATGTGTGTGGTCATGAAAACCGTACACCCACGGTCACAGCACGCGCGTAAGAGTTCCTTTGCGGTGCGAGCACTTTTGGGATCAAGACCGCTTGTCGGTTCATCGAGAAACAGGACACGCGGCTCATGTATCAACACCGCTATCAAAAGAATCTTTTTCTGCATACCGTAGGAATAACTTTTAATCAGTGCGTCGGCGGTGTCCGTGAGGTCAAACGCCTCCAGCAATTCTTCCATCTGCCGCTCTGACCGTTTAGGGTCAATTTCATAGAGATCCGCAATGAAGTGGACGAACTGCCTCCCTGTCAATGTCTCATAGAGGTGTGGGGTATCGGGCATCAGTCCCGTTATCGCTTTCACCTGCGATGCCTCCGCCCGGACATCATAGCCGCAAACCGTCGCTGTACCGGAGGTTGGACGGATTAAGCCGGTTAGCATATTGATAGTTGTGGTCTTTCCGGCACCGTTGGGACCGAGGAAGCCGAAAAGCTCACCCGCTTCGACCTGCATGTTCAGGCTATCCACGGCGGCAAGTTTGCCGAAACGTTTGGTCAAATCGTTTGTTGTAATCATTTCTACAGAAACGGACTCCGAAGTCGCTGTTAGTCTCACGTTATTATATCACATGGCCAAAAAAGTTCAATCGAAATAGGTGTTGACAGAAGCGGTCGGCAATGCTATTCTATCTGAATAGATTTTTTTGAACCCACAGGAGGTTTCCAATGGCAAACACAATTTTACTCGATCCTATCGCGCCAAACAGCGCATCCGAAAAATTTCTCGCGCCTCGCCTTGACGACCTCGACGGCAAGGTGATGGGTTTGCTCAACATCAGTAAAAACGGCAGCGACATCTTCCTTGACCGTGTCGAAGAGCTCATGCGTGAGCATTTCGACCTTGTAGATGTCGTTCGTGTAACAAAACCGACCTTTGCACGTCCCGCGCCACAAGACCTGATCACGGAGCTTGCCGATCAGTGCGACTTCGTAGTTGAAGGGCTTGCGGACTGAGGTTCCTGTATATCGTGCAGTGTGCACGACGGAACCGCTTTAGAAGAACGTGGCATCCCCAGCGTATCGATCTGCTCAGAGGTGTTTTTTGCCGCCGGAGAAGTTCAAGCGAAATCGCTTGGTTACCGCGATTTCCATCCGACCACCGTTGATCACCCAATCCAGAGTCTAACACCCGATCAAATTCGCAGTCGTGCGGATGGTATTGTTGAAAAGATTAACGCCGTATTGACAAGACCTTCATAATGGCAATGCAAGCTGCTATTTATAGGGTAGGTCACCATTTGGGCGAATGAGAACCAAAGTCAGAAAATCAATGCTCGCAGTGGATTGACAAATCCACTGCACAGGGGCGAGTACGGCTCGGCTCGGAAGGTCAATAACAAGGAGTTTTCATATCCATGAACGTCATCTTTATTATGAACGATACCTTTCGCAGGGACCACTTAGGGTGTTATGGAAACACTTGGATTCAAACACCCAATCTGGATGGGTTTGCCCAACACGCAGCCCTGTTTGAGCAGTTCTACGCGGCTTCCTATCCGACGGTGCCCAACCGGTGGGACTTGGCGACCGGACGTTTCGGTTTCCCTTTTCGTGGGTGGCAACCGCTGAGTCCTGGAGATGTGACGTGTGGACAAATTCTGTCTGCGAACGGTGTGCATACCCAAATGATCTGGGATACTCCAATGCTTGCGATGCACGATTATAACTACACGCGCGGCTTTGGGGGACTCGGTTTTGTGCATAGTCAGAAAGGCGATCCATGGATAACCGACCCCTCTCTCGAAGTTCAGCTAGGGGCGCAGCCCCATAAAATCCGCAACATCCACAGCCTACAAGGCTACCTCCGCAACCACGCTGCCCGTCAGTTTGATCGCGAATTCTGCATTGGACGGGGGATGTCGGAGGCAATGGATTGGCTGGAAACCAACTACAACCAAGAGTCGTTTTTCCTCTATGTTGATATGTGGGATCCCCATGAACCGTTCGACTGCCCTTGGTACGACTACGCGTTATATGCCGATCCCGATTACGATGGGGACCAAATGCTGTACCCGGAATATGGTCGCCCAACGTATATGACTGAAGCGGAGGCAGCGCATCTCCGCGCACTTTATGCCGGCAACGTTACCCTGACGGATCGGTGGATAGGTGCATTCCTAGATTTGGCAGAACGGCTGGGACTCTTCAAAAATACGCTCATCATCTGGGCTTCCGACCACGGGCATCTGTTTGGAGACCATGACCTACAAGGCAAACCAGGGGCGGAGCTCGGCAAGCTCTACGAAGTTACCATCCGAATCCCACTCCTAGTTCATCATCCGGAAGGATTGGGGGCAGGCGAGCGGGTTCACGGTTTTGTCCAACCCCCTGATATCTTGCCTTCAATCTTGGACTTCCTTAGTATCTCTACGCCAGTGCAGGTCCAAGGTGCTTCCTTCCTGCCCTTGATGACAGGGAACGAGGAAAAGACACGCGATTATGCCTTCTCCAGTCGATTCCCACCCAGCGCGGGGACGACCGGCTATACGCCGGTAGAGGGTGCTACCTTCGACGGTTGGGTCGGTTCCGATCGAAACGTTGAACCCAGTACTATCACCAACGACGAGTGGGCTTACCTATGCGCACCGCAAGGGCTGCCCTCCGAACTCTATAACCTGAAGACTGACCCCGAACAGAGACATAACCTCGTTGATGCCCATCCCGATGTGGCTGAACGAATGCGCTGTGCTTGGATTGAATTTTTGGAAAATCACGGTGCCCTCGAAACGCGCATTCGCCCTTTCCAAGATGCGAACGTTGATGTCCACACGCCGACAAGCGGGACGGTATACGCCTTCCGAGACGATCAGGGACAGTGGATCGCTTTCCCTACTGAGGGACAAGCGCGACGTTCGGCGTATCGAGACGATGCGCCGGGACCGAAGCGGGAGATCCAAAAGATAACCTTTGGCGACCTGCTAGCTGACAATCCGAAAAATCTGATTCAACTGCATGGACAGTATTATTGGGCACAAGATTTAGCTTGATGCTCGCCCACATCTTTACAAATTGGGAGCTTCCAACCCGTGGCAGGATCACAGACCTTAGAGAATACATCAATTGAGATTATTCGCGAGATTGAGCGGGCCCAGGTTCAGCACGCGCTGTTTGATTTCGACGGAACGATTTCGCTCGTTCGTGACGGTTGGCAGAGCATCATGGTGCCCATGATGGTTGACATCCTGCTTGCGGAAACGCAGACGGAGGAAACGCCGGAAGAATTAGAGCGAGTTGTTGTTGAATTTGTCGATACGTTGACCGGAAAGCAGACCATTTACCAAATGATCCAACTATGCGAAGAGGTTGAGAAGCGGGGCGGAGTTCCGAAGCAACCATTGGAATACAAGGATCTGTATAACAGCCTCCTCCTACCAGCCGTGGATGAACGCATCGCCAAGCTGGAGACTGGAGAGATTGAAGCCGCGGATCTGCGTGTGCCGATGTCGCTTGAGTTCTTACAGTCTTTGCAAAAACGCGGTGTGAAACGCTACCTCGCGAGCGGGACCGATGTTGAATTTGTTCGGCGTGAAGCAGAGCTGCTAGGCGCTGCCTCCTACTTTGATGGAGGTATCTTCGGAGCGTTGCGGGAATATCAAAACTTCTCAAAGGCGATGGTCATCCAGCAAATCCTTGATGACTTCAGCTTGACTGGGAGCGAGCTTCTGGTCGTCGGTGACGGTTCAGTGGAAATCGAAAATGCGAAGGCTGTCGGCGCAATCGCTGTTGGTGTGACCTCCGCGGAAAACAATCGTTACCAGATGAATGCCGATAAACGGGGCAGACTGCTTCGTGCCGGTGCGGATATTCTAATTCCCGATTTTCGGGACGGGGCTCAGCTATTGACCTATCTTTTTGACGATGGTCCGTAGAAAATGAGTGGCGTTGTCTACCTACCCTTTTACGGGGTGCGGTGTTGTGTGATAACGTTTGCCGTTTCCCGTGCGACAATAATCTCCTCATCTGCTGGTACAACGAGAATCTTCGCCCGGCTATCGGCGGCGGAGATTTCCCCTTCGCCGGTATGACTCTCATTCCGTTGTGGATCTAACAGGATACCCTGCCATTCCAATCCATCGCAAATTGCCGCACGCGCGGTAGAACTCTTTTCGCCAATCCCACCGGTGAACGCGATCACGTCCACCCCACTGAGCGCAGCGATGTAGGAACCGATGTGCTTCTTGACTTGATAGAAAAAAGTGTCCATCGCTAGTCGCGCATTATCGCTGCCTTCCGTTGCTGCTGCTTCGACATCGCGCAAATCGCCGCTGACGCCTGAGATTCCTCGCAACCCTGATTCCTCGATCAGCTGGCGGCGAATTTCGTCTGTATCCCACCCCTCCGCATCCATCAAGTAAAGCACCGCAAACGGGTCCAGATCGCCGCTCCGAGACGACTGAATAGGACCGTATTGCGGCGAAACTCCCATCGTTGTATCAATTGACCGACCATCGCGGATAGCGCACAACGATGAACTCCCACCAAGATGACAGGAGATAATCCGTAGATTCACCGGTGAATCACCGAGCAGTTGAGGGACACGTTCTGAGATGTAGCGATGTGATGCGCCGTGGAAGCCGTAGCGACGGATATGATGCTTCTCAACCCACTCCCGCGGTACCCCAAATTCGGAGGCGTAGTCCGGCATCGTTTGGTGGAACCAAGTCTCGAAAACGGCGACCAACGGTGTGTTCGGCAGTCGCTCCTGAAAGGCACGGATCGAGGCGATATAAGCGGGATTATGGGTCGGGGCAAATGGAATATCAGCTTCTAGGGCGTTGACTACCTCCTCTGTTATCAATGCGGAACGCCAAATCCCTCTGGCGAGAATGGTCTTAAAGCCTATTGCCACGAGGTCGCTGAGATTTGCCATTACCCCTGTTTCCGAGGAGGTAATAAGATTCATCGCGTGCACAATCGCAGCGTTATGGTTTGGCGCGTCGATTTCTCCGTCCACAGTTGGTTTGCCGGGGACAGCGTGTGTGAACGGCGATGGAGAGTTGCCGACCCGCTCAACACCCCCCGTGACCAACGAGGCTGATGTTTCGACATCAATAATTTGGTATTTGAATGACGTGCTGCCAACATTGGCACAGAGTATAAGCATAATCGATATTAAACTCCTCTGCCCGACTGCTCGCAAAGGCAACCATGAGTCGTTAGGGCCTACCTCTGCTAAACGGTTAAGGAATGGAAAGGATTGAGATGTCTCCAATCCCTATTTTTCGTGTCTTTGCCCCAAAAAACTACGCGCCCACATTCTCATACCACTTCACATTACCCGTACTCAAACCCCCTGCGATGATGTCCACTCGTCCGTCGTCGTTCAGGTCAAGCACGTGCATGTTACCGACCCCCAAGTCGCCGTCGTCGATAAGTTCCTTCGTCCACCGGTTTTGGTCAAGATTTTCAGGACGATAGAGTTGGAGGCTCTTGCCTTCGCCGTTATACCCAGAGATAATTTCCACCCTCCCATCGCCATCAACGTCGATCCCGTGCAACGAATGTCCACGATTCAGCGTGTCATCGATCTGGTGTCGTGTCCATTTCCCTGTCCGCAAATCCCCCGATGCCTTATACCACGATAATGTATTCCCGTGCCATGGTTCAATGGATAAAATCTCGTTGACCCCATCCCCATCCAGATCGACTGTGAAAACCTCGCTGCTTTCTTGGTCGCTAATTACCCATCGACTCCATTCCCCTGTCAGTGGGTCCGAAGGGGGTTCAAGCCAAATGACCCCGTCCCGGCATCCAATCAGGATATCGAGCCTGCCATCCCCGTCCACATCGCCGATGCTTAACCCGTGGTTGAGGTGCAACTCACCATCGACTAAGTGGCGTTCCCACGGTCCATTAACCGGATCGGTTGGGAGTGGATAACACCAGAGACTGCCCGGATCATACCAATCATCTAACCCACCTTCGGGGCCCTGAATCGATGCCGCAAACAGGAGGGGTTGACCATCGCCGTTGATATCAGCAACCGCAATCCGGTGAAGATATGGGATTTCTTCGATGAAATGGCTCTTCCACTGCCCTCCATCCGTAGGTGCTTCGAGCCAATGCAGATATTCAATGATAGAACGGTCGCCTCGACCAAATGCGCTTCCAACTATCAGATCCGCCATACCATTCCCCGTCAAATCCTGAGCGGCGATGGTGATATTGCCGGGGTGCTGGTCTGAGATTAGATGCCTTTTCCAATCAGGTGCTTCATACCAGGCAATAATCGGTTCCCCGGTCGAGCCCATGATAATATCCTTCTTTCCGTCACCGTTCATGTCGGCGACTTCCAGCCCGTAAACACTTCTGATCCTATCATCAACAAGATGTTCTTTGAATTGCATAATTTTTACCTACAGTTTTGGAAGCGAGTATTCTCTATCATCCCGAAGATTGAGACCACCCATCATGACTCGCGTATATCGATTGAACTTGCTATAGAAACGGCGAACTTCTGGATCTGCGTGATCGCGCCACAGACTCGGTGGCATCAGCGTCACTTCGCTCAAGGAGCGGCGATTAGGATGTCCATAATAGACCTGAATGGTGCGGCGCACCTTATCGGTCCTCCGTAGTGTAACGCCGTGCAAAGTGGCGCAGTTGAAAAGGATTGCTGAACCTGCTGTGCCATAAAAATGGAGGGCGCCACCGCGTTCAAGATGTGCGTCTCTGTCATCGAGGATTTCCCCACCGGCAGGTTCCGGGCTAATGGAAAAGCAGTGGGTGCTCTCGTTCACATCGTTCAGGTAGTAAATAACCTGTGGGTAATCGAGGTTCAGGGGATGTTCGGGCCAATAGCCGCGATCTCTGTGCCACCCTGTGTCAAGTGTCTCATCCTCACCACCGCGATGCCGCACAGCGAGCTCCTCAAAACAGATGGGACCACCCATCAATTCTCCGATAAGTGGGAGCAACCTTTCGTGGCGGATAGTCATCTCAAAGGCAGGCTCTGTCAACAGGAGATTACAGTTGTAGTCGGGTGCCGTTCCAGAAAACCACATAAAAGGGTTTGTCTCTCGATCTCGGTCGATAGCATCGTTAAGCGTTTTGACTTCATCGGGCGAAAGCAGGTCTGGTAGAATAACATAACCATGGGCTTTGAAGCATTCGGTCTGCGCTGCAATATCGTCCGGATCCGCAATGACGGGGTCAACCAGTTTGGGCATAGTTTATATACCTCCGATGTTCGGTTGTGAGTTACGCTTGTCCTTTTAATGCAGAGGGTTAGTGCTTAACGCCTTCTGCCTTCCTTTGGTAAATGGGCTTTTTACGCTTGACACGCGTCAACTTTTTCACTACCCTTAATGTCAAGCGATGGACAAGCCGACTGGAATAGCAAACACAGTCCGAAGATCCGCGTTTGTTCCTCTTATAATAAAGGACAGCTAACGGTATTATATCACAGAACCTCCGAAGTGAGTGTCAAATTTTTTCTAAAAAAATCCAGTAGCCAGTCAGTTTTTATACGCGGAAGGGTTTGCCAGAACCAAGGAGATCTAAGCGATGGAGAAAGTCAACGTTTGTATAGTTGGTACGGGTTGGACAGGCACCAACCATTTTAATGGCTACAAGGCGATTCCTGAAAAAGCGACGGTTGCCGCTGTGGTAGCACATTCAGACGCTTCAAAGGCGAAAGCGGAAACGTGGGGCGTTCCGAAAATCTATCGTTCATTCGGCGAGGCATTGAAAGATGACGAGATCGATGCATTCAATCTGTGCACGCCGCACTACCTTCACGCCGAACAGCTGCTTGCGTGCCTACAAGCGGGTAAGCACGTCCTCGGCGAGACGCCTGCATGCCTCACGATTCAAGAGTGCCGGGCACTTCACGTCGCCATGTTCGAGCATCCAAACCAGAAGGCTGCCACGGGGCATATATGCCGTTCTTGGCCCACCTATGCACATGCGAAGGAGCTTGTCTCCGGCGGCAATATCGGTGATGTCTTCTACCTCTCGTCCAACTACGCACATAAGCCAGATCCGGGTGAATATCCAAGCCGTCTTACCTGGGGACGTAGCCCACAGGCGCGGGTGCGGCTGGGCATCGCCTATCATTCCGTGGACCTATTGCGCTGGATTGCAGGCGACATTGAGGAGGTCTCCGGTGATTACACGGAACATGCGCGACTCGCAATCCTGAAATTCAAAAATGGTGCGATGGGCAAGGTATTTACCAGCGCATCGGTGGTGCGCCCATACATTATGTCGCTTTCCGTGTATGGGGACGAAGGGACAGTCGTCTGTTGGTGGGAGGAAGAGATACTGCAAGGCTATCTGCACAAGTCAGCCGAATGGAACCCAGAGCGATTGACAGCAACGCCGCTACACGGGCGCGGTTCCCCTGAATGGGTATACGAAATGGAGAACTTTGTCGATAGCATCTTGGGGGATGCGGTGCTGGCCTGTTCGCTGTCCGAAGGCGTTGCGACAGTTGAAACCTGTCTAGCCATTGAGGCAGCGATGATGCATAACACGAAAGTTAAAGTGGGCACTTGAATCCATAAATAATGATCCTTATGTTAAGAAATCGTGTAACGGAAACCGTATGGGCGGGGTTGCCCCGCCCGTAGTTGCCAAAAACTCGTTTTCTCTTAGCGTTTTGCACTCTTTTTTATGAGCTCCGTAGGTCGGGCTTCCTAATCCGACTGCACCGATGAACTAACGAACGAATTGTTTTCACGTTTCACGCATCACGTTTCATGCTCTTTACGTTTTGCACTTTATTTCTTGTGAGCCAATAATGAAAGCTACGTCAGTAACAAAATGGATTTTCATCTTCATAGCTCTGGTCTGGATTCAGAACACAATCGCCGCAGAAACGCTCCCGCAATTTGTCGATATTACGAGGGAGGCAGGGATTGATTTTGTCCACAATACCGGTGCGTTTGGTGAAAAATACCTTCCGGAAGAGATAGCTTCTGGCTGCGCGTTTATCGACTACGACAACGATGGATGGCAGGACATTCTGTTGGTGAACGGTAAAGATTGGCAGGGGCACTCAACCGGTAAGCGGCAGACAATGGGCCTCTATCGAAACAATCGGGACTGGACTTTCACGGATGTCACAGAAACCGCCGGACTTGCTCTGGAAGTCTACGGGCTCGGCGTTGCCGTTGCCGACTACGATAACGACGGTGATGAAGACCTGTATATAAGCTCTCTGGGGGCGGATCGGTTGTTCCAGAATCAGGGAGATGGAACCTTTGTCGATGCAACGAAGCCGGCGGGAATCCATAACCCCGGTTTCGGGACAAGCTGCGCTTGGTTGGATTACGATAGGGATGGCAACCTCGATCTCTTTGTTGCTAACTACGTAGAATGGACGCCTGAGACAAACCTTTTCTGCACGTTAGACGGGGTCAATCAATCGTACTGCGGTCCCAGATCATATCCGGGGCAGGCGAGCAAACTATTCAGAAATCGTGGAGATGGGACGTTCACCGATGTCTCGCGGATTGCCCTAATCGAGGATCCGACCAGTAAGTCGCTCGGTGTCTGCGTGTTCGACTATAACGACGACGGTTTTCCCGACATCTTCGAGGCAAATGACACACAACCGAATAAACTCTATCAGAACAACGGGGACGGGACCTTTATTGAAAGAGGGATGCTCGCCGGCATCGCTTACGATGAAAGAGGTGTTGCGAGGGGAGCGATGGGGATTGACGCCGGAGACTATGATGGCAATGGTCGAGAAAGCCTCGTGATCGGCAATTTCTCCAATGAGATGATGAATCTTTATCACAACGAAGGGGACTTTTTTATCGATGATGCCCCCATTGCCAACGTCGGATATGCCAGCTTGCTAACGTTGACGTTTGGCTGTTTCTTCTTCGATTTCGACCTAGATGGAAAACTTGATATTTTCGCAGCCAATGGTCACATTGAAAACGATATCAACGCCGTACAGAGCGAAGTGACTTATGCTCAACCGCCACATCTATTCCACAACATCGGTGATGGCCGGTTTGAAGACATTGCCCCAAAGGTTGGTTCAGACCTTCAAAAGCCAATCGTGGGACGCGGTGCAGCGTATGGGGATATTGATAACGATGGTGATTGGGATGTACTGGTGAATACTTCCAATGGAGCAGCACATCTATATCGTAACGATGGCGGGAATCGAAACAATTGGATTAAGTTGAAATTGATCGGGACCAAAAGCAATAGGAGTGGGATCGGTGCCAAAGTTATCGTACAGTCGAAGTCTGGTACACAGATACGCACGTTGAAAAGTGGGGCAAGCTATTGCTCCCAGAGCGAGCTCGCTACTATCTTTGGAATTGGGGATGACACCCTAATCGATTCGATTACGGTGAAGTGGCCCAGTGGAACTACCGATCAGCTTGTTGCAGTGAAACCGAATCAATCCCTTATAATCACTCAAACTCCCCACGAACCGTCAACGCACTTGCAACGGAAATAAAATCTCGTCCCTCTTCCACACGGTCATTATTGTAGCTCAAGCCGAGATTCATATCAGCAGTGAGTTTCTCGCTCAACCTGTATCCAATCCGCAGAGATGTTTCATATCGCTCAGACCGTTCCTCCCGATTCGCACCGAACCGTTCACGACGGAGGACTGTGGAGAGGGTGTTACTGAGATCTAAGTCGTGCTGGAGGGGAATCGTGCCGATAAAGGGGAGGCGAATTCCACCTTCTATCCGCACCCGGTAGTCGATGCTGATGTTCGGTGTGATAATGAACGAACTCGTATCAATCCCAGCCCGTTCCTCCTCGCGTTGCGTGAGGCGAATACCGAGCGCGGTCTTTGTTGTCTGTTTCCATGTATGACTCCAGCTGATCGAAGGCTCGTGAGCGGCACTCTGGCCCGTTTGGGTATTGATATTGCTCCGATCTTGTAGCGTATAGCCGTATCTCAACTGAAGGCTCGATGTGTTTTTCTCGTTGAAGATCTTAATATCTCCTTCATAACGTCTGGATTTGGTGCGGTAGGAGGTACTTGATGATTTGGTGAAGTTGTCGCTGAAGTCAACACTGCTGCCGAGCGATGTCCAACTCCACGGATCGACCGATGTGCGAAAGCCGTAGCGCGTCCCCTGACGTGATTGGGTGCGTTCTTCTGCTTCATCCGGGAGTTGTAAGATGTCCGCAATCCGCATGCCCGGATCCAACCCTCGTAGAGAATCTTGGGTATTGAAGTTGATATTCGTATTCAGCCCAAGGCTTTCGATGCTCCGCTGAATGATGCCCGCTTCCTTTTTCTCTGACTGACTCTCTCGTTCCATCACCTTTCGTTGCAGTTCTGCCTTGTCCCGACGTATCCAGTCTCCGCGCTGACTCTCCGCCTCTTCAATAGTTTCTCGATCAATTCCCATGCGTTCGAGCCGATCCAGCTCACGTTGACGGTTCTCTTCAAATTGTGTCTCTGCCTCAAAGCTGTCAAACTCAGGGGGCGGTTTAGATTGTGGGTCACCCTGTTCCGCGTTTTCTGTCTGTTCTTCTGCTTCTGCTCCCTGCTCAGTTCCTTCTTCAGGAGATACTTCAGGTTCTGGTTCCTGGAACAACCAACCGAACCACGCCCGCGGACGGATATTGAGCCCCAACCTAACATCCGCACTGATCCGGGCATCCTTTCTATCGCCAAACCAATTCTCGCTTAGGGTGACTCGGTTATTAATGGTTGGACGGATGCCTAGCAAATCGCGATTCAGACGCGGATTTAGAGCAAGTCGATGCTCCCGTGCTGCAATAGTGAACACCGGTGTTAATGCCTCTTCTTCTGTCTCTTCTGTTGGCGCCTCTATTGATTCCGTAAAGCTACTAAAACTACCTACACCTTGATTGTTGGGATCCCGCTTCTCAAGTGTGCGACGAATCTCATACTGCGGATTCAGGCTGAAACTCTCAAATGGACTGATGTCGATCGAGATGCTTCCGCTATCGACCTTTTCATCTCGGTTGCGTCCATAGTAGCTCCCAAACGAAGAAGTGCCTCCGCTGGAGGTATCTGTCGCCGTCAATGGATCTGTCTCAACATCCTCGTGATGATACTGAACGTCAAGCCCAAAAACCGAGCCGAGGCCAAACTCAAAAGAGCCGGTGTAAAGATCGCTTAACACTGTGCCTTGGCGTTCATTCCAAAAGTCCTCACGATTGAGCGCAAACCCCAACACTGGGAGTGGACGTAAATTCAAACTCGCCGAAAAACCCCGAGTCTTTGTTTTGCTCTGTCCACTTTGGAAGGAGCTGAACGACCCACGCCGGCTTTCTGTTTCAGCTTCCTCGTCTCGGACAGTGTAGCGGATGGGAAGCCAAGAGAAAAGGGTGAGCTCGGTATCGATATTGAAGTCATTGCTAGTGGTGCTATATCCTAGATCTTGTCGGCGTTGGCGGCCTGTATCGCCGGCAGAACTCTCAAAATCTTTGTCTTGCTTCGCATATCCACCGTTGACCTTGAGCAGGTTGCCAAGTTTAACATTCATGTTGGCACGCCGTGCCCAACCTGAGCGTACGAGCGGATTACTTAGGTGGATCTCGTTGACCCATACTTCACCGCCAATCTCCCGATCCGTGTCATTGCGGAGGCCGATCAGGATGCCTCCAACGTTCTTTATCGAAAGCTGCGAACTATTTGGTCCCCGCACAACAAGGCCATCCGGATGCCCATCCGGTTCGTCGAGATTTTCTTCCTGCTCCGTTGATGAATCCGGGGAAGTTGTTGGGTCCAGTGGATCTACAACACCGCCTAGCGCAGTTAGCGTGTCGGCGTCAGGATATTCATTACGTTTCAAATCGCTCAGCTCAATTTCAATCAGTTTCCAGCCGTCAAAATCGATTACGCGCGTGTATTCGTAAAAATCCCTCAGATTCTCAAAAATGTTGATATCCTCTTCTTGGTCCTGTGGATCATCAAAGGGACCCGCAGAATAATAGGTAGATCGAAATCCGGTGCGGATGCTCGGTGCGAGGCGTAACACAAATGTCGTCTCGCTTCTGTCGCCGTAAATCCAGAACCTGAGTGTATCATGTTTTGAAAAATCTTGTCCTTCGCCCTGTTGGAGACCGCGTAGTACCCGCGATGTCACGCCGAAGGATTCCGGCAAAAGCACATAGTTCAATGTCATTGTCTGTTCACGCTGTTGCCTTTGTTGGAACCCATATGTCGAATCCGTAAAGGGATGCAACTTTCTGAAATTATCTTCATCCTTAATCTGTTCATAGGCAGCCTGATAATCATTGAAATTGAAGTTATCTTTGGTGCCAACGGTAAATCGCTCGGCTGCATCGTTGGTAATTGTGTCATTCTGCGTCACCACACCACGTTCCCACTGTACCCCAACGACTTCAATTGATGCCCATTCAAATTTACCGGTGACAGCGCCGGATCTGTTCTTCTGTAGCCAAAAACGCATATGCTGGATAAATCCAAGATTCGGCAGACGGCTGCCTTCAGATGTCGCTGCGCTGAGGGGGATGCTCAGAAATGTCCAGCCGTTTGAATTTTGACTTTTTAGCCACTCTTCAGGAATATCATTAAGCGGAATTTTGATCTCGAGGTAAGCGTCGATAGTGTCTAGGACGCCGTCTCCGTTAAGATCTTCTGTGTCCAAAACCGTGTTGTCGGGACCGACTTTCATCGGCTGAAACCCGGCACTATACTCCCAGCCTACATCCTCGCCTGTGTCTAACGAACCATTTGCACGGAACTTTTGGGAGGTAGGCAGGTTTTCTAAATCCAGATCCAACGTATCAATCTTGCCATCTCCATTGATGTCTTCCAGCTCTGGGGGCAAATCTTCGGTGTCAAGGCGGTTATCCAAATCGCTATCCTCACTCACGACGCCGAGGTTTATATGCAACGTCACATCGGAGTCGCCGCGCACCCGAAACCAGATTTCGAGGAATTGGCGTTCCGAGAAATCCTCTCCGGAGGCGGACAGACCATACGAGAAACCGCCCCACTCCTCAATAACGTCTGTCAGATCGTAACCGACCTCCATAACGAGGCGTTCTTCTGTGGAGTTTGCCAACGGATTAATCACGGAGGCAGGCACCTCACGATTACGCATATAATTGCCGATGGCTTGCGATTCGTTGCGGTCCCGCGCTAGCACGCGAAAAAGTGCGCGATTATCTAGGGTTACCCCATCTGCAACAGGGAGACTGCTCACGCGCCAATGATGTTTGAAGGTGGGGGTGTTTGACGCTTCCCTTGTGCCTTCCATGCTATCGATTAAGGCAAACCCGACGCTGTTTGGATTATTGTGCGAGAATGCTGTCTCCCCGCTGAAATTTATTGACAGCGGAAAATTACGCATTGCGACAAACGGCAGCGGATTCAATAGCCACGCCAAATTAAAATCTCTCCCAAAGGTGGTGTTGAGGTTGACAGCTTGCAAGCGACTCGGCGCACCGTTGACGTCGGGAATACGAGCCGGTTTTTGTCCAGTGTTCAGGATGTAACCAGTTGCAAAGCTAAATCCTTTTTGGAATGTGGGGTTGAAATAGCTGCTCCCGCCGGTACGCAGTCCTCGCCTGGATCGACCACCTAAACTTGAGTATCCGCCATAACCCCCGCCGAATCCACCCCCAAAGCCGCCAGACCTACCGCCGCCAAAGCGACTACCCCCAAAACCGCCGGAGGATCTTCGTCCGAAAGAGCGGTCCTCAGCTTCAAATCCATCGTCTGTTTCCAGACGATCGCTCTTGCCGGTAAGCCTTTCAAACCGATCCAATTTCTGCTCTTTCTGCTCTGTTTTTGGTTTGGGAATGTAGGAATATTCCAGCCATAGTCCGGCAACCGTTTGCTGCAGTGAACCACCGAATGGGGTTCTTTCAAATTCAACCACGATTTCGTCGAACTCATCAAGATCAGTAAAAAAGCGAATACTTCCTACCTCATAAATCATTGTATAATCAACATCGCGTTGCAGCAATCGTCCGTTGAGTCTTACCTTCTCGCTGCCCGGTATCACAAACAGTCCGACGTTATACGTCTCCGATTGGAAGGAGTAATCTGCGATGATCGTGTAGGCGGCATCGGTAGTCCGTGGATTTTCGAGGTAAATTGCTTCGTTGCTTAACCGATCGCGAAATTGAAAGTAAGGACTTTCGGGATCATCGATGACAAAAGGACGTAAATCAGGAAATGTCAGAAGACCGCGGTCAAAATCGATAAACTCTGGATCCACAATACCATCTCCGTTTTGGTCTAGTCCGAAAATCTGGATATACGAGATCTCTTCGGTCCCTGTATCAAATGACTCGCCGCTCCCCTGACGCACAATGGCAATCCGATAATCCCGTGGGCTAATATTCCGGTTGCCGACGCTATACACGCGCCGTGATTCCGTGCCACGCAGGCTTTTCCCTTTGATGGTAACGTAGCCGATTTCCTCCCCCTCTTCGTCAATAGCATCGTCGCCGTTCTCGTCCTCAAAGACATTCCCCGGATTTCCAACCACACCGCCGCCTTCGCCGAGATATTCATAAGCGACAACGATTTCGTAGCTAGCAGAAATCGACGACAAGAACTCGATTTCACCTGTTTCGTAATTGATATTATAATCTTGGCCCCCTTGCTGAAGATTGAAGTATCCGCGCACCGTCCGGATTCCACCCTGATTGTTGCTAGCGACGTTATCGTCAATATAGATCTCCTCACTGCCTCGCTGTATCGGAAGGTAGGAATCGTGGAGAAGCTCATCTTCGCCGAGTTGAATAAGGTAAAAGCGCTCTTTAACATAATTTGCATCGGGAATTTGGAGACCTCTGCCACCGGCGGCGCGGCGCGATTCGCCACTGAAACGACGTATATCAGAGATACCCTTGCTGCGGGAGCCGAATGCTGTCAATTTCGCTCCACCAAGTTGGGCGACCGCCTCAAGCCCAAATAGGTTCCGGTTGACGTTCAGGAAGCGGGTGTTGGGTAGATTAAGTGTCAGGTCGCCAAAAGAGAGGGTTTTGAGAATACTCGTTTCCGTTCCTTCATACCAAACACGAATTCTCTGCTCTTTCGCGCCGCCGTATCCACCACTATAACCGCTGCTATAACCACCGTATCCACCACCATATCCACCACCATATCCACCCCCATATCCACCGCCGGAATCGCTATAGTCAATCTCAACGTGAGTATGTTCTCCGACCCGTCCATGCAAACCTACTTCAAGGGTTTGCCGGATGTTTATTCCAGTGTCGCGGGGGACGCCGTAGCTACCCCTTCCAAAACCGCTGCCGTATCCACCGCCCCCACCATATCCGCCATATCCACCGCCGAAACTGCTGCCATACCCTCCGCCTGAACCACTGCCAAAGCTATCATAGGTGTAGGAGGAAGTGAGACCAAGATCGAGTCCGGAGCCAAAACTACCCCCTCCATAACTGCCGCCATAACGGTTAATATCGCCTTCGCCAAAGTAGTGTGTTTTGTTCAATTCAACTGTCACCGATTTATGTCCAGTAATTTGGAGGTTAGACTGGAGAGGGAGCGCAATGCCCTTCTCCTCCTCTTTCTGTTTTCCCTCACGCCAGTCACCAAGTTCGCGGAGATCGAGGAGGAAGGGGGGATTCTTCCACCGGCGCAACGACTCAAAGTAGGGCGTCAACATCTCCAAGCGGGTATCCTTTTCTTCTGTTTCCTCATCCGTCGGGGGCGGCTGGACTTTCCATGGATCAGTGTCCGAATCTGCTGGAGGTGCCCAAAAATCCTGTGCCTTCGATGCTTTAGTAACTTCGGATAAAGGTTCGGTTTCTTCCCTATTGAGTGCAATAGCGCGCCGTTTTATGTAGTATTCCGTCAACGAGGCGTCTTTGAGCACAGGTTCTGCGTGAGCAGCGGGGGGATGTAATGCGGAAAAAATAAGTGCAAGGATGAAGAGGGAAGGGGGGCGGGAAATTTTTGTGACGATGAAGTTCAATGCGTCTCTCCGTCAGATCTGGAATCAGATAAACCGTTCACTAATCTGGAAGATCTCCGAAAGACATCTGCCGACTCCATAAGGAAATTAAAATGCACGGCAGGTATCTTTCATAACGGCTTACCATGATTTGGAGATAAACGCAGAAGGGGAAGTGCTAGTTTACAACAAAATGCTTTAAGTTTGGGAGTTTGTCAATTCCCCTGCTCAAATTGATTGGTACAATAAATAATGCGTAAGAGCACACTAGTCAAATAACGGCCCCCTTCAAAGAGAACGTCGTTAGACAGATAACCCCTTACGTATTACTCGTTACTCGTTATTTTTCTATAAAGTGCCTTTGGTTGAAAGCACTCCACTGACGCGATCATCGATACTTGTAGAAATATCAAGTGCTTTCGCAACTCCTTTAAAGATCGCTTCTATTATATGGTGGCGATTGGTGCCGTAGGGGACATTGATGTGCAACGTCGTCCCGCTATGGTTGGCAAACCCGTGGAAAAATTCCTCAGCGAGTTCCACATCAAAGGTGCCGACCTTTCCATAACTGAGGGGTGTTTGGTAGTGAAGGTAGGAACGGCCGCAAAGATCCAGATCAATCTGTGCAAGGGCCTCATACATCGGAACGGTGAAACTGCCAAATCGACGCATTCCTGCCTTGTCTCCGACTGCCTCCCTGAAAGCGTCCCCTAAGCAGATACCCACATCTTCAACGGTATGGTGCGCATCAACATGCAGATCGCCAGTCGCATTTACTTCGAGATCAAAGAAACCGTGTTTGGCAAAGAGTTCAAGCAGGTGATCGAGAAACCCAACGCCGGTACTGATATTGGATTTCCCCGAACCATCGATATTAAGTTTGAGCGTAATTTGCGTCTCCCGCGTTTCGCGGACAACTTCAGCTTTCCGTTTCACACCGTCTTCGTGGCTATAACCACGTCTCCTTCTAATTCCGTGCTCAAGTGTGGAGCCGAATTCGCTAGCACTGCTATGTCGAAATCCTCGCGATCGCGGATAAGATTCTCACTCGCGATCAAGCATAGTCTTTGGAAGGAAGAATGGAAGTGCGCCATCCTTCCTCTCCAATGCTACATCTGTTTCAAAAGTAACATCATTAGGACTTACGCAGCGCGTTCATAAGTCCCCCTGATAAGGGGGATTTAGGGGGTTAAAAATTAAAAATCTATCCCCGTGTGCCAAATTTGCGTAAGTCCTGATCATATCATCTATCGTTAAAAATGCGGCTATTTTGTTTGTGCACTAGTCGCATCTTGAAGATTAAATGGCATCATCCGTCAAGTGCTTTCCGAAAATCGTCACCGTGGCTCTTCCACCAATCGAAAAGGATTGAAATATCGGTGCCTATGCAGAAGTGACGCACGCCCATATCAAGGTAGGCTTTTGCCGAATCTACAGTATTGACTTCAGCACGCGGAGGTACCCCCATCTTCAAGGCAGTTTCAAATACTTTGCGCTCAGCAGCTTGGATTTCGGGCGAACCCCGTTCACCGGCTTTGCCGATATTCATCGAGTAGTCAGACCCACCCCACTGGATCATGTCAACCCCTTCGATCGAAAGGACTTCCTCTAGGTTATCGACAGTACCCGCCTTCTCAATCATAATTACAACAACGACCTCCCGAATTGCTTCAACATATTTTTGGGAGCCTCCGTAACCCATGTATGAAAAACGGCGAGTTGCAACACCATAAGAGCCACCATCTTCAGGGGTATCCGGGCGTGAGATACGTACACATTCCTTGACATCTTCTACTGAATGGCAGTCGGCGAACAATACGCTCTGGAATCCGGAGCCGATTGCACGTTGCGCAATAAAGCCGCGTGGTTCTTGGTCAACCTTGATCATGCTAGACATGCCGTATAAATCAGCTGCTCGTCCTAAGTTGTCGAGATCGTGCAAATCGAAGGGACCATACTCTGCCACAAATTCAACATAGTCGTACAACCCGGTGTGCCCAATCGCTTCGATGAGGGAGGGCCAAGTGCTGTGGATGTGAGTGCCAAGCGTCGGTTTCCCCGCGTTCAACAACTCTCGTAGTTTGTTAGGGCGCATATAAGTTTCCTCCAATATTCAGGTTTAGAATTTTTACCCCACAGGCATGAAATTTTGTGAGGGGTAGACATAATCATGGGAAAACAGCTCTCTACTCATCTGTTTACTGCTGCCTAAGCTTCCGAAGGTTCGACTAATTCTAGCAATCGATCGATGATATCAAGACTCGATATCCCATCGGCTTCGGCGTTGAAGTTCGTGAGGATGCGGTGTCGCAGCACCGGTTTCGCAACAGCGCGTATATCATCGTAAGAGACATGATAACGACCATGCGTAATTGCTCGCGCTTTTGCTCCGAGCACAAGGTATTGCGAAGCTCTGGGACCCGCCCCCCAATTCACCCAATCCTTGATAAAATCGGGTGCGGCCGGCGCGTTTGGACGCGAGCGGTGACTTAATGCAACCGCGTAATCAACAATCGACTCCGCAATTGGAACCTTCCGAACGACCTGCTGCAGACGCAGAATCTCCTCGCTTGTAATGACGGCGTTTAACTGCGGTTCATATGCGGAAGTCGTCGTCATCACAACCTGTTTTTCATCGGCGGGATTGGGGTAATCTAGGTAAATGTTGAACATAAATCGATCCAGTTGCGCTTCAGGCAGCGGATATGTTCCTTCCTGCTCAATCGGATTTTGCGTGGCTAAAACAAAAAACGGACGATCCAGTTCATAGGTTGTGCCGCCCGCTGAGACTTTGTACTCCTGCATGGCTTGCAACAACGCCGCTTGGGTTTTGGGTGGTGTCCGATTTATTTCATCCGCTAGCACGATATTGGCGAAAACCGGACCCTTGATAAAGCGAAAGAAGCGCCTGCCGGTTTCCACATCGTCCTGAATGATATCAGTGCCGATGATGTCGGAGGGCATCAAATCCGGTGTAAATTGGACGCGACTAAAATCAAGGTCTAAAATCTGAGCTAGACTATTAATGAGCAGGGTCTTTGCTAGACCGGGCACCCCCACAAGTAAACAGTGCCCTTGCGAAAAAAGCGCGATCAACAATTCATCAATTACTGCTTGTTGGCCAACGATTCGTTTCTTCAGTTCATTCAAAATTGACTCACGCGCATTTTTCAGAAATTCTGCGGCTTCTAAATCTGCGTCTGGTACGTCAACGGAATTGGTATTGTTCAACTGTTTGTTCTCCATGGCTTACTAACTTTGTCACAGTTCGGCTATCTAAGCGAACACGCACGTTAGGGCTCCATCTGAGAGTTTGCCCGGCTCTACTCAGTACGCTTGAGGTTCGTCTATAAGTGTAGCCTATTTTATGACACGGCGTCAAGGATTGCTTTTGGACTCCATGAGGGAATGCGCAAAATAACTCTTCTCACTGTCATTTTCTTATTTGCAGATTTGTGCTTAGGGCATTGAAATCAAGAGATAAAGTGAGTGGATGTTCAGCGTTTTTGGAGAGGTTTCGCTTGCCGGTTATGATTGGAGAGAAGTATAACGGGGAGGTAAACGGTAGGGGAAACGACCACTAGGGCTTCCTTGAGGCAGGTTCAGCCAATTTTCAGAACATGCCCCAAGGCGGCCATGGTGATTGCTATGACTAATTGGTTAAGCAACGGAATCCCTGAGCCCTTTTCCAGCTTTGAAAGCAGGAACCTTTTTTTCTGAGATTGTGATTGTGGCACCCGTCTGGGGATTCCGACCTTCACGGGCAGCTCTTGTCCTAACTTCAAAAGTACCAAAACCGATTAGCCCAACAGAATCGCCGTCGGCTAGAGAACCTTTAATACAATTGATAACAGCATCAAGAGCGTCATTTGCAGCTTTTTTGCTCAACCCTGTCGCTTCAGCAACCGAGGCGACAACGTCTTGTTTAGTAACATCAGCCATATTATTACCCTCCTAATAGAAAATACTTAAAAGTCACACTAAAAAACTAACGCTAATTATACTATACACACATTAGCCTGTCAAGCGAAAAAGACAGTGGTAATGCGGGTTGTGGCGTTTTTTTGAAGTTTTTTTGTGTGCTGTTGAGTTCAATGACTCAATATCTTGTGGCATATCGTGTTTAACAAACGAGGATTTTCTTCGTTCGGTTTCGTTAAATTCAACTCGCATAAAAAAACGCGTTGAGCGTTTAAAGTGGAATGGTTAATAATAGCCGATTTTCCGATGCCCCTTTTGGGAGGATTTCGACCAGTTAGATAACAAACATCCCCATGAATTCATTCACCGGCATAGCTTCCAGCCGTTTTCCATCTAAACAAAGTTCTGTAATCGCCTGCACCTGTTTCGCCGGAAAACGGGTCGCCAAGTTATGAGCAAACTTCTCCTCCAATAACGGAACTCCTTCCTTACGGCGACGACGATGCCCAAGCGGATATTCGACCGCAAACTTTTCGGTGGCTGAGCCATCCTTGAAACGGATTTGCAGCGCATTGGCGATTGAACGTTTGTCCGGATCGAGGTAGTCTTTGCTGTACTGTGGACTTTCTACAACGATCATCTTTTTACGTAAGGCATCAATGCGTGGGTCAGTCGCAACCTCATCCTCATAGTGGTCGGCGGTGAGTGTCCCGTAGATCAGTCCAATCGCTACCATGTATTGGAGGCAGTGATCGCGATCCGCAGGATTGTGCAGCGGTCCCGTTTTTGAGATAATACGAATCGCGGATTCGTGCGTCGTAATTGTAATCTCATCGATCTCAGCCAAACGGTCTTTCACCCCCTCATGCAGCTTGAAAGCGCATTCCACCGCTGTTTGTGCGTGAAATTCCGCCGGGAACGCAATCTTGAACAGAATGTTCTCCATCACGTAAGCTCCATAAGGCTGCCGGCGGACGAATGGTTTCCCTTTGAACAACACATCGGAAAAGCCCCACCCCTCAGCAGACAGCACAGACGGATACCCCATTTCCCCCTTCATCGCCATCAACCCTAACCATACCGCTCGACTCGTTGCGTCGCCCGCCGCCCACGATTTTCGGGAACCGGTGTTCGGCGCATGCCGATAGACCCGTAGACTTCCCCCATCAGCAAAAGCGTTGGAAACAGCATCGACGATCTCCGGCTCTCCACCGCCCAGCATCCCCGTTACAACCGCAGTTGATGCAACTTTCACAAAGTGTACATGATCCAACCCAACACGGTTCAAGCTGTTTTCCAGCGCGAGAACACCCTGAATTTCGTGTGCTTTGATCATCGTAGTAAGGAGGTCGCGCATCAAAAGTGGTGGGTTGCCATCTGCCAGATTCCGGCGGCTCAAGTAATCCCCGATTGCAAGGATGCCGCCTAGGTTGTCAGACGGATGGCCCCACTCTGCCGCAAGCCATGTGTCGTTGTAGTCCAGCCAGCGAATCAGACAGCCGATATTATAAGCTGCCTGTACAGGATCCAATTCAAATTGTGTCCCCGGAACACGGCTACCGTGTGGAACATGCGTACCGGGAACCGTTGGTCCCAGATGTTTCGTACATTCGGGATAGCGCAACGCCAGCAACGCGCAACCGAGCGAGTCCATCAAACAGTGGCGTGCGGTCTCATAAGCGAGGTCGCTGTCAATAACCCCCTGTGCGACGTACGCAGCGATGTCAACAAGTATCGGATCAGGATCGGGTCGAGTGTTTGAGATGTGTAATGCCATAAAAAACACCTCTTTCCTTATAGTTCCTTTCAAAAAGCGTGGAAGATTGGAAGGGAAGAAGATTGGGCACCCATCCCCGATAGATCAGGAGCAAGTATCTTCCATCCTTCCAGTCTTTTTCTTCCATTTCCTTAGCAGGGAAGAGAACGTTTGGATTATACCTTTGATAGTCTCTGCACAAACCAATATTTTAATACCACGTCCCCCCATTCAAGTAGATCATGTAGACCTGCTGATGCGTCAGAACGCCGTAGACCATCCAGAGTCCACCCATTATGAAATCCCCCAAAATCAGGCCGAAGAAGAATGGGATCGCGCGTTGATACCCCCTAATTTTGCCATATCTCAGAATGACCGCTTTTAACGCCCAACTGATGAAAAAGGTGAACCAGAAGTAGTCGATTGAGGAACTGAGGGCGAGCGGATAGCCAGCGGGGTGAAGGGGCCACCAAAAGAAGCGCATCCGCAAGATGAACAGAATCAAGGTCAGCACCATCCCACCCCCCATAAACGTCATACGCAGCGAATCGACGGGCATCGGATGATATAGCCAGGTTTCCAATCGTCGGAACGCTGTATTGGAGACCCAAATCTTAAAGAACGACACCCGTGCAATTGCCCCGTCGCTGTACATCATGTCCAGATTGGTCCACATCCCCACAATGAGTGCGACAGCAGACCCAAGCATCATCGCCCACACCAATCGACGACTGTTGATGTTAGCGACCTCCGCCATTTTGAGTGGTTCAAACTGATTCGGGTTTGCATGAGATCGATAGCTCCGGTTAAACCACTGATAGAAGCTCATCACGGTCAGGTTGCGCCCACCCCAAGCGAGTGTTCCGAAACAGGTCACCATTACGTCCATGGGATTATTGGATATTCTGTGCGGTGCGCCAAATTCCGCCCGTAGACGGGTGATAACAATGGCGATGGCAAAATAGAGACCGAAGAAAATCGGGATGGCAATTATTGACATCCCCGCTTGAGCGGAAAAAATAGCCATAAACAAAAAGCCGCCCGCCAATCCAATCAGTGCCGTTCGATACCGCATCGGCTCATCCGCATCGGCCGATGAGGTGGCGGAAAACGCGGTCCGAAACACAAAAGCCAAATGCTTCCGCGTCGCCCATACCGCAATGAAGAATAGACAAAACCAGCCACCGCCGGATTGTTCGTGAAAGTAGGGGAAGCCGGGGAGATGCGTAAGTCCCAAATAAGTGACGAACACACTGATGAGCCGGCGCAGCACATAGAAGAACCAACAGGTAAACGAGAGATCGAGCGGTAGGAAAAAGCCGAGTCCAATCATGAACGGATAGAAAGAGAGCGATGTACCTGCCATCGCACTCCACGGTTTCTCGGAGAAATATTGACTGATGGAGACCAACTTAAGGTGGAGATATGGAACGGATGGAAAAAGGACATGTAACCCGTTCATGAGATCGAGGACAGCGGGGATAGCGAAGCCAAGCCATAGGAAACCGTTCCGAAGGAAACGTGATGACTGTACCATCGCCACCGGCAGTTGGATGATTGGAAACGCCAGTCGTTCCGTCTGCACCCACTGCCGACGCACCAGGGTATTCATGCAGTGAAGCATATATAGTAACACCAGCGTGAAGACTGTCCAGATCAATATGGGTCTTGCCCATGCGTTAAGGTGCTTTGCTTTGTAGAGTGTTGAATCACCTTCGTAGTATTCGGCGAGTATGTCATGAGGCGTGTTGGCGGTGAACCAAGGGGGGATATAGTGGAAAAAGAGTTCCTTCCACTCATTTTCTGGCGAGGCGAATTGGTACGGGTGAAGGAAAAACGCGAACAGGTCCTGCAGCATCCCATACGACGCGATCGAAGTCGAAATCACGAGCATGGAATAGATAGTAAGTAGTTCCCCAGGAGATAAACAGATCCGCTGCCACACCTTCGATAGAAAGTTATTGAAAATGACAAGGCAGAACAGAATAAAAATGGGGTAGATGAATATCGGCAGGGCAGTCGCCTCCGCACGGTACTTCATCTCCACAAGTGTCACCCAATAGACGTTGACGGGGACTAACAGCAGACCAATCTGTATTGCACGCGCCGTTGCGCCTTCATATTTCCTGCGTTTGGAGCTCTCTTGCAATTAAGCACTCCATTGTTCTCAAACCAGTTTGGATTGGTATTCGACCACAACATTTATGATAACCCATTGATGAATGAGTTTAGCATCAAGTACATCTGTTGTCAAGAGAGAGGTTGAAGGATTCAGCCAATCTATGATACTATACCCACGGTTTGGCCTGAAATTGACCTTAAAGACCGCGCTCAGAAAGTGAGGCGAAAAATGGCATCCACCCAAAACGATCCTGGTTCTTATCTCACCATAGCGCGTGAACTTGCGTCCCGTGTTGCGGCAGCAGCCGACGATATTGATCGCGAACGGGAACTACCTGACGCGCTTTTTGCAGAGCTTGCGGACAAGGGGTTCTTCCGTCTGCTTGTGCCCCGCTCACTTGGTGGCGGAGAGATCGACTATCTGGAGCATCTTTCCATCGTTCAGACCTTCGCTGAAGTTGATGGTAGCACCGCTTGGTGTATCAACCAGAACAATGTCTTTGCGACGGTTTCCGCCAAAATGCCTGAACCGTTAGCGCGAGAGATTTGGGGTGCTCCGCGGGCGGTGGTCGCAAACGGTCCCCCGACGAATGCCTTCGCTGTTCCTGTCAGTGGGGGTTACCGTCTCACGGGGCGATGGAATTTTAGTAGTGGCTGTCGCCATGCAACGTGGATGGCCGCGGTTGCTCCCGTCAGAGATCCAAACCGCGACAAGGACCCTTCGAGGGATAAGGGGGAGGACCGGATGCTAATCATGCCGAAAGAACAGGTGAACTTCGTAGATGTTTGGCAGGTCAATGGACTTCGGGGGACTGGAACTTTCAGCTTTGAAGTCAAGGATGTCTTTGTCCCTGGCGAACGGACGTTCAATCCCTCCGATAGCCCGCGTGAAGAGGGACCCTTGTATGTGATGCCGATGTTGCTGCTGTTCGCTTCGGGGTTTGCATGTACCGCGCTTGGTGTTGCCCGTTCCGCGCTGAATGCTGCCATTGAGTTGGCGGGTGGGAAGCGTCCACGCTTAGACCGAAATCTGTTACGGGATAAATCTGTCGTCCAACGGGAAATCGGTAAAGCTGAGGCAATCTGGGGGTCCGCGCGCGCGTTCCTACTTGAAACCGCAGCCGCAGCGTGGGAGAGTGCCTGTCAGGTTCACGCCCTAACACTTGAGGAACGCATTCGATTGCGATTGGCTTCGACACACGCTATCCGCATGGCAGCAGCGGTGGTTGACATTGTCTATGAGGTGTGCGGTTCTGACTCCATTTTTGAGAGCAAGCCGATTCAACGCCGGTTTCAAGACGCGCATGTTATCACGCAGCAGATTCAGGGACGTATGGCGCACTATGACACGGCAGGTCAGTTCTTCTTAGGTCTGGAGCCGGAGGGCATGTTCTAGCGATGTCAGCCAGAAACCGAGTTTTTTCGGCAAAACTCGGTTTCTGTTGCACGATTTCTTAACATGAGCGATTCTGGAAATATGTAGTTAGGAACTTAAATCCGGCTATGACAGTAGTAAATCGTTCTTAGAGGAGTTAAGCAAGCTATTATCTGAGTAGACGTAAACAAAGCTGCAATCACTACGTTAAATACGTTAAAGCAGTATACTCAGTACCACTAACCTTGATCACAAAGGTCAACACATTAGGAGGCAACCTATGAAATTTAGAATCGCAACCCTAACCACGCTCGTCCTAATCGCAATCAGCAGTCTCAACTGCGGTTCCTCAAGTCCAAGCGGTCATGACGAAGGAGACGAGGAGTCAGGTCAACAGTTTACTAAGGACGAAACCTACGATATGCTAAGGAACGGGGCACGGTTAATCCTCAACTATGACCCAAAGGCAAACGCATTCACGGGAACAGTTGAAAACACAACTGATGGAACACTCAGCAGAGTCCGCGTGGAGGTTCACTTATCTAACGGGACAGAGTTGGGACCGACGACACCGAAGAATCTCAAACCGGGCGAGAAGATAAACGTTACACTTAACGCTCAGGGCGAGAACTTCAACATGTGGTCAGCACATCCAGAGGTTGGTGGGGGAGGGCAGTAAACAAGAAGACTCTTGGCATAATCCAAGAGAGATGATAAGATACCACAAGCTCCGGTTATAGGTAAGGTTAAGAATTATAGTGAATTTCACAATTATTTGGACACTGTGGGCGGGGCTTCCTAGCCCCGATGATACGTATCAGTATTTCGCTTCTCTCCCCCCGCTTGCGGGGGGACAGAGGGGGGCTATAACGCCTATTGGGAAAGTGTCTACTTATTTTTAGATTCACTATAATTTTAGACGTGTGCTAGCGATAGTGGACGGCGACTTTGCGAATTGCCCCGACGATGTCCGCAATGTCCGCATCGGTAAAGCTCGGGAGCATACTGAGATTGACGCCTCGACGCATCAGGGCTTCGCCATACGGACATGCGGCTAGCCGGTAGTCGATCGGCTTTTCCCGTTCATAGTCGAATGGGAAGCGGGTGCGGCCGTAGCAGTCCGGTTCAGCGAGAAACGGGTTGCGGTAAAGAGGACCTTCCTTCCCCGATCCGATGTATGGTCCCCCCAGCGGGACACCCTCTCTGCTCACCGCTTCGGCAAATTCCCCGGCGGAGCAGTTGAGCCGGTTGGTATCGATCGTAAAACCCAGGACCCAGTAGGTGTGGCGGTCGCCCGGTCGAACCCGCTGGGGCGTAATTTCCTCGATGTCGGCAAGCCCCTCGATAATCTGCTGAGCAGCACGAATCTTGTTCGCAATGTAGCCATCAACCTTCTTGAGTTGTACGAGCAACACCGCCGCAATCAGGTCGTTAATCTTATAGTTCGGTGCCAGGAAGTAGTTTGCATAAGGCAACCCTTCATAAGGCCCGTTGGCGCGAGGCAACGCGGCGTCAGCAAAGAGAACACCGCGCCCCCAGAGCCCCTCATCATTGGTTAGGACGATACCACCCATGCCCGCCGAGAGGTGTTTTCCGCCAAAGCTAAAGCCGTTGATATCGCCAAGCGTGCCGACGATCTGGCCCTGATATTCCGCAAAGTGTGCCTGACAACAGTCCTCGATCAAGAAAAGCTGGTGACGTTGTGCAATCTCCCGCAGGGCGTCTATGTTGCAAGGATTACCAAACAGATGCACAGCGATAATCGCCCGCGTCCGCGGCGTAATCTTTGCCTCGACGTCCTTCGGGTCAAGGGTGAAAGTGTCGTCAATGTCGGCGAATACGGGGACGCAGTTGTGTAATAGCGCACCAATGAAGCTGCCTCCAGCTGTCCAGGGCGAAACGATAATTTCGTCGCCGGGGTCGGGATTGATCGCCCCAACGCAGACGTGCATCGCCGCTGTCCCAGAGGTGACTGAGATGGCGTGTTTGACACCATGTCTGTCCGCAAACTCACGCTCAAACTGGGCGACCTGCGGTCCCTTACCGATGTTGCCTGAACGAATGACTTCGGTGAGTGCTGCGATGTCTTCATCACCAAAATCGTGAGACGGTCCAAACGGTTGTGTCCGCACCGGGGTTCCACCATTAATTGCCAAACGCTCATTCATGCGATGCCCCTCCTTTTCTTACCGTGCTGTCGTTATACCCTCAAACATATTCGTAACCATAATTAAATCCAATATATTAACCTGTCCATCGCCGTCTACATCTGCCTGTGGGAGCGCAAAAGGCACGCCGACATTCTGCCCTACAAGCGTAAGATCCAGAATATTGACCACACCATCGCCATTGACATCTGCGTTCAGTCCATATTCGTGCTGCCAACCCCGCGCCAATTCAAGCACTTTATGTACCTCCACATATTCATCGCCCAAATGCCATGCACCCCAAATAAGGAGCACTGGTATAGCCCCCACAAATTCATTATAACGTACCATTTCACGATGAAGCATTGGATCATGATCAGGGACAAGCGCGGAATGTCCAATGGCGTGAACAAACGGAGAAAAAAGAAATGTGCTAATCAGATGCGGTGTCAACCCACGCAGCAATGGACGTTGTGCAAAACTCTCATAAGCAAAAGTCGCTTCATGAAGCCGTTCACCCCCCAATACAATACCCGGCATCGCTTCTGTCAATTCTTTGTGCAGTAATACCAGCCCCTGAGCCATATTTAACCCGTCAATCAAACCGTTAGCATCGTTAATCACAGCATGGCTCGCGTCAAGAAAAAAGGCGTCAACAGGATATTCCTCCCACACCGCCTTTAGGTTGGAGACAAGTAGGTTTCGCCATTCTGAACTTGCTGCACTAATGTGGGCGAGGGGATGGAGGCATGATCTGTCTAAGCATTCACCTCCAAGTTCGCCCGTCCAAGTATCTCGATATTGATACTGTTGAAAATGAGGGTAAAGCGGGTGGCTCGGTGAACAACCGTGCACGATTGTGTAAAGCATCACCCGAAATCCGTACTGCTGTGCATTTTCGAGAAAAACCGGCAACTCCCAAGTTGGAAAATAGTCTGGATGATGTGTATCACGCTCTTTGTTCCACCATTCCCCTCCTTCAGCCCAGCCCCCTAAATATAACAATGTTTTCGTCGGGTCCACTAGCTTGGCTAATTTCTCAGGCAAATCAAACATACCCGGATCCGCACTCACAATTAAAGTAATGTCCTCTACCCATGCCGGCATATCTGATAGCCGTCGGGGATTGAACGCTTGTTCCATCCACTCCCTATAAATCCGAGCCGGCACCCGCCACCCGCCAGCGTATGTATTGAATCGCCACATCTGCGAGCTGCCGGTGATATGCGCATCAAAAGGCGCTTGATTGTATGTCCCAAAGTTAAAAGCGAATCCATCGCCCGCCCGCCCATAGTTGAACCACTTAAACTGTAGGGTATTGTCCGTATTCCTGATATACAACCCACCGCGTGCGCCCTGAGCAATAGCAAGTTGTGCTTCCCAACCAACGCTCGGGAAAAGTTATAAAAAGAGTTTTTGGGGCTTGTTGCGTCAATAATCCGTCCGCCATCTACCGGCGCAATAATCGATAGATTCTGAACATCTAAATAACTGATTCCCCACTGCATCCCGACGACCCCCGGTGTATCCGACACGCCCTCCATATCAATAAGCAGATCATCTGTCATCGGGTCTACTGCAATGGCAAGCAGAACCTCAGTGCCATCTTGACGATACAGCAGTTCTACTGCATTTGAGGGCAGTTGTGTGGCTGAAACAAGCGTCGCTGTTTTGGTCAAGACTTTCTTCTCTCTCCAGCAGAGTCCCGTGTATCCTGCTTCTCCACGAGGCTTGGGGTGGGTATAAGTCTCGTCGGTCAGCTTATTGTGAATATATTCGATAACGCCCTTATTAAACTGGACGATGTAGTTGTCAGTTTCGACATGCACCGATTCACCGTTGAGGGTGATATTCGCATAAGCAAAAGTGGTTAAGAACAAACAAAGCAGTAAAGCGTAACGTGCAGATCGTTTCATGATAGTTCCTCCTTTTTGCTTATTTTACCACAATCTATCCACTCATGATAATGCATTTGAGGTCAGCTGGTATTCCTCACCAAGGCACCACCCCGACCACACTATATTTCTTCACATCATCTTCTCCCTCGCGTCCTTGCGTCTCCCGATTCATCGGCATCCTCGGAACAGGACTTGCGTTAAAATCGTGGGTACAGATTTCCCAATCTGTACATTAGAACTGATTAGCGCGGATTAGTGGATGTCTTCATACACCCCGCGTCCTCCCACTCATTGTGATACACCACCTCAAACTCGTCTAAGTCCTTGAAGCAAGAACCAACCAACCCCGCGCCGACGACACCAAATTTTTTCTCAGTTTCCATTCACATTTTCTCGCTTTCTGTCTCAATACCTGTCGCCCCGCTGGGGCTTACACGCATCACGTTTCGCGTTTCATTGTTTTTCAGGTGATTTTTTGGAAAATAGTAGTATAATATATCTGTAATTACCCTTCAAAAAGGGTATTTGTATCTCGCCATACACAAGGAGACATTGCCATGTACTACAGGATAACAGTGATTTTAACTCCACAGCCAGAAGGCGGTTACACCGTAATATGCGAAGAATTGCCCGAACTCATAACCGAAGGTGATTCGGTAGACGAAGCATTAGAGAATGTTGAGGATGCCTTGGCTGCGACACTTGAGTTGTATGAGGATTTTGGGCGTTCACTGCCTGAAAGCATTCAAGTTTCCGATGCGGAAATATCTACCTTAAGGAGCTCTCTACGGTTTCAAACGATGAC
The DNA here is from genome assembly GCA_965222805.1 of Candidatus Poribacteria bacterium. Classification (GTDB taxonomy): domain Bacteria; phylum Poribacteria; class WGA-4E; order WGA-4E; family PCPOR2b; genus PCPOR2b. Next base: position 6,045,358 of record CBDCUX010000005.1, on the reverse strand, counting down.
GCCAAAGTTAGAATCAAGCTCTCTGACCAATGAGTCTGCGTTTGTTGAGAGCAGTCCTTTCTGGTTTCAAGGGATACTCCCTGCGTTAGAACAAACCCAACCGGCTCTATGAGATACCGAGAAGTTATCCGAAAGTTAAAAAACCTAGGTTGCTACGAAGTAACTAGAAGAGGCGGCGGATCTCACCGAAAATGGCATAACCCACTGACCGGGAGGTCTGCAATTATCCCCGATCACGGCAGCAGCGACTTACGAACAGGCACCATCCGTTCTGCCGTCCGCCAATTACAAATTGATCCGCAAGACTTCAACAACGCATAAAAACAACCGGCTCACCCCAATTCCCGTTTTCTCGCTCCCTCGCTTTCCCGTCTTCCCATCTTCCCGTCTTCTCGCTTCCTCGCTCCCTCACTTCCTCGCTTCCTCGCTTCTTGTTCTGTTGATTTGTTTTTCACATTTTGATAGAATATTAAGCATAAAAAATGGGGTGGTGTTACTGGATACAACGCCCACCCCTGCCACGCCACTGTGGCGCACGATTTCTTAATATGAGCCAGACATTTTACACGTGAAAAACGTACAGATCTCGATTCTGCATCGGCAAATCAACCCACCGACCGCCCTGCCGATGACTCTCCACCACGGTGATACACGCCTCTGTGATTGGGTGTGTGACCTCAATGTTGCCAATTGACGGGCGTCCCGATTCATGCGCGTTGACCAAGTCCTCTAGGCAAGAGACGACTGTGCTAACCGGAGTCTCTTCTGGGAATGACTCCCCTTCCCATTGCAGGGGCCAGCCGTCGGTGTTATTCCCCTTCCGGAAAGTTACCGCTGCGCCATCCCACATTGATCGGATAGTGCCTTCCGTCCCGACGATCTCATACTCTCGTCCCCCATTCGGCACCGACCACGCTTCGATACCGTTGGCGAAAACGAGATGAAAAATTCCCTGCGGATCTTCCTCAAGCCTGTTGCCCTTAACCGTTATATCTCTGGGCAGCAGGTCTCCCCGTACCGCTGCAATCTCCGGATCGCCCAACAGATAGGAGACGGTATCCATCCAGTGGATGTGCACGTGCATCAAGCTAGCAGCTCCATAAACCACCGCCGATTGAGGTTCACCGATGTCTCCTCGCGCAATCATTTCGCGTATCCGCTTGTACCGCTCGCTGAACCGTCTCAATACACCGGTGTTGAACGGTGTGCCGTGTTTGCGGCAGGCTTCAAGGACCTCATCAGCTTTCTGCACGGAACAAGAGATCGCCTTTTCGACAAAGAGCATCGGCACACCAGCGTTCGCTGCATAAACTGCCATATCTGCGTGTGCATCGTCCCGAAAGGTGGTTGATGGGGCGCGATTGCCCGGCTTAGGCAAACCTGTCGCTGTCGTACACACCCCTACCAGATCCGGCTGTTCCTTCTCAATCATCTCTTGGTAGTCTTCGTAAACCGTTTCTATACCCCATTTCTCTTGGAATGCCGTCCGCCGCTCTGCAATCGTCTCCGCTCCCGCTACCACTTGAAGCCGTTCACTCACATGGGACGCCGACGCAATCGACTGGTCAAGTGTACTGCCCATGCGCCCTAGCCCGACAATCGCCACTCGGTAGGTCTTCATCGTATTCTCCTTCACCTGTAAACTGTGAAAATGTGCAAAAGTTTTACACGGTATATTTTTACTCGCTCGGATGTTATCACAGATACAGGTGGGGTGCTATGAAAAACTGAGAGACTGCATTACTATATTCTGTTGACATTTGCCAGCCCGTAGGTTGGGTTGAACGGTTAAAAACAAATCCCCATCAACGACAATAGAGGTTCCACCTTTCAACAATTCCTTCTTAATAAATAGATATAGTGAAACCCAACTTCCGTAGGTCGATTTTCGCTGAACCGACAGATTCTTAAAAATCAATGTCTGTAGGCGCACCCCCTTGTGCGTGCCCTCCCCGTGGCGATCAACTTTCCACTTGACCCCGTGCAAGGGGCGTGATACAGTAATTTCATTCGCTTGGTATCAGTTAATCGAAATCATTCAGACGTTTTTTATCTGCGAAGATCAGCGAAATCTGCGTCCATGTTTTTGGAACTGAAGCGTGTAAAGTCCTAACTATTGACGTGACCAAAAAGGAATTGAAAAATGAGTCGAATATCATACATCACGCCCGAAAACTTTACCGAAGCACAACAGCGTCTATTCCAAAATATCACCAGCGGTAAACGTGGCGAGGGGCGGGCCCCCGAAGATCTCCTCAACTCAGAAAGGGGAATGACCGGTCCCTTCAACGCATGGCTCAGAACCCCCGTGTTAGGCGACGCAGCGCAACGGGTCGGCGAAACTGTCCGTTTTGAAAGTGCGCTCCCGCCGCAGCTGCGAGAACTCGCAATCCTAATCGTTGCTGCTAAATGGAAAGCGCAATATGAGTGGTGGGCGCATGAGAGGATTGCAAGACGGGAAGGGTTGGACGAACAAATAATAGAAAGTGTCAAGGCGGAGACGCTCCCAGATTTCTCCAATCCAACCGAGGCAGTGGTCTATAACTTTGCCCGTGAATTGCTCGACGAACATCACGTGTCAGATCATCTATACAATGAGGCGGTTGAACTGCTCGGTGAAGCGATGGTTGTGGAGCTAGTAATCCTGCTCGGTTACTACACTTTAGTGTCAATGACACTGAATGTATTCGAGGTGCCAGTGCCTGCCGATGAGAGTGCGCCGTTCGCTGACACTGAGACGGGGAAGGCTAGCACGGGACCCTAACAGGAATATAAAGGACGAGTTCATGTTCAGGAATCGTGCAACAGAAACCGAGTTTTTTCTTGAAAACTCGGTTTCTTTTCGCGCTTTGCACTTTCTTTTTACATGAACCAAGAACGAAAGGAGATTGGATATGGGACTCAGTGGTAAGATCGCCATCGTCGTTGGAGCCGGACAGACGCCGGGGGAAACCATCGGCAATGGCAGAGCAACCGCGATTCGCTTCGCAAAGGAGGGCGCGCGGGTGCTCCTCGTTGACAAACGACCCGACTCGGCAGAGGATACCGCCCAGATGATAAAAGAAGCTGACGGTGAAGCCTCAGTTTTCGGTGCGGACATAACCGTTGAAGCGGATTGTCAGGCAATTGTCGAAACCTGCGTCGCTCGCTACGGACGCGTCGATATTCTGCATAACAATGTCGGGATCGCAGCGGGTGATGCTGATACCGTTGATCTAACCGAGGCAAATTGGGAACTATTAATGGACATCAACCTCAAAGGCATGTTTCTCACAATCAAGCATGTCCTGCCGGTGATGCGAGCCCAGGGGTCAGGGGTCATTATCAATATTTCCTCGACAGCATCGCTCTGCACGCGACCGACCATGCTCGCTTACAAAACTAGCAAGGCAGCAATCAATGCGATGACACAAAACCTCGCCATTGAAAATGCGGAATATGGGGTGCGCGTGAATGCGATTTTGCCCGGACTGATGGATACACCCATGGCTATTGAACGAAGGGTAGTAGAGCGGGGAGTGAGCCGAGAAATTATCCGCCAAGAACGGGACGAGGATGTGCCGCTTTGTCAAAAGATGGGGACTGGCTGGGATGTCGCGGCTGCGGCTGCATTCCTCGCGTCCGATGATGCACGGTACATCACAGGGGTGCTTCTGCCCGTTGACGGCGGCTTGAGTGCACGGGTCGGATGATATACGGAGGTGTTTCACATGACAACCTTGAACCTCAAACCCACACACAAACCGATCAAAGACTACTACGGCGCACTCGATCAGTTTGACCAACTCGGCTTTACACACGAAACCGCTGTCCGATCAGCGTTCCAGTCCCTACTCCAACACTACGGACAAAAGTTAAAATGGACCCTAGTGCCTGAATACTCAATGTCCCCCCTGACAAGGGGGGCTAGGGGGGTTAAAAACAAGCGGATTGTAATTGACGGTGCGTTGGTCGATAGTTTCCAATTGTCCCACGGCTATTGGGAGGCAAAGGATATCCACGACAACCTACCGATCCAAGTCCAGCGAAAGTTTGAGGCAGGCTACCCCCGCGACAACATCCTCTTCCAAACCCCACACCGCGCCATCCTTTGGCAAAACGATCGTCAGGTCCTCGATGTCGATCTAACTGACGCCACGCAATTGATCGAGACACTTCAAACCTTCTGTTCCCACCGTCCGCAAGCATACGTCGAATGGGAAACAGCGGTCGCACAGTTCAAGAACAAAGTACCCGCACTTGGGAAAGGCTTGGCAGAGCTGATCGAAAAGGAACGGGGGACAAACCGTCAGTTTGCCACCGCCTTTAGGGCTTTTCATGAGAAGTGTTGTCAATCGATCAATCCCGACCTCTCCGAAGCCGCAGTCGAGGAGATGCTAATCCAGCACCTCTTGACCGAGCGTCTCTTCCGCACCGTTTTCGATAACCCCGACTTCACCCGCCGTAACGTCATCGCCAATGAGATTGAGAAGGTGATAGACGCACTCACATCCCATTCGTTTAGCCGTGACGGTTTTCTCCGTAGCCTTGATCGCTTCTACATTGCTATTGAGGATACGGCAAGGACCATCAGCGACTTCTCTCAAAAGCAGGGGTTTCTCAACACCATTTATGAGCAGTTTTTTCAAGGCTTTTCGGTCAAGGTTGCAGATACGCACGGGGTTGTCTACACGCCGCAACCGATTGTTGACTTCATGGTGAGAAGTGTTGAGGAGATTCTAGGGACCGAATTCAATCGGTCGCTCTCCGATTCTGGTGTTCACATCATTGATCCGTTTGTGGGGACCGGCAATTTCATTGTGCGGATTATGCGCGAAATTCAAAAGACCACACTGGCGGACAAATATCAATCCGAACTCCACTGCAACGAGGTGATGCTGCTGCCGTACTACATCGCGTCAATGAACATCGAGCATGAGCTTTTCGAGGCAACGAGCACCTATCAACCTTTTGAAGGGGTCTGCCTCGTGGATACCTTCGAGTTGGCAGAAGACCGACAGTTGCCGCTGTTTGCGCTGGAGAACACCCGCCGCGTTGAGGACCAGAAAAAAGCCCCGATGTTTGTGATTATTGGCAATCCGCCCTACAACATGGGTCAAGTCAATGAGAACGACAACAACAAAAATCGGAAATACCCAACGATGGACGCGCGGGTTGCGGAGACTTATGTTTCAGATTCCAAAGCGACACTCAGAACTAAACTCTCCGACCCGTATGTGAAGGCGATTCGGTGGGCGTCAGATCGTATAGAAAATGAAGGGGTTGTTGCCTTTGTAACGAACAATGGATTTCTCGACGGCGTGGCGTTTGATGGGATGCGGAAACACCTCGCAGACGATTTCGATGCTATTTACATTCTGGATCTGGGTGGGAACGTCCGCAAGAACCCAAAACTCTCAGGGACAATGCACAACGTCTTTGGGATTCAGGTCGGTGTGAGCATCAATTTTTTTATTAAGAGGTGCGACAAGGCAAATCCTCAAGCCGAAATGTTCTACGCCCGTGTTGATGAATTTTGGCGGAAGGAAGACAAATATCGCTATCTTGATTCAAAGGAATATTACCGAAAAATCAAATGGGAGCCGATAACGCCTGACCGGCGATACACATGGCTGACAGAAGGGCTCCACGCCGAGTTTGAGACCTTTATCCCGATAGGCAGCAAGGTAACGAAAGCGGCGAAGGATAAAGGTGGGAAAGCAATCTTTAGTCTCTACTCTTTGGGTGTCGCTACAAACAGGGATATTTTGGCTTACTCGTTTGATCTCGAGTTGCTACAAGAGCGGGTTTGCACATTTATCGAAATATACAACAGCACCGTTGACCGCAAGAAAAGACATGATCCCGATGCCCCCGTTGACAGTTTCATTGATACGAATGACCCACGCATCAAATGGACTCGCCAGGTTAAAGCATCACTTAAAAAACTGGAATTGAGCGGTTATGAAGATTCACACTTTCGCACCGCGTTGTATCGTCCGTTTACTCAGAAATATCTCTACTTTGATAACTTCTGGAATGAAGAGCGTTATCAACAGTATCGAATTTCGCCCACGCCTAAGACTGAAACGGAAAATTGGGTGATTTGCCTCACCGCCGTTGGAAATAAAAAACCATTCCACTGCCTGATGACACAGCAAGTAACAGATCTTCATCTTACTGAGGATTCGCAATGTTTTCCCTTCTACACTTACGACGAGGATGGGAGGAACCGCCGCGAAAACGTCACCGATTGGGCATTAGAACAATTCCGCTCCCATTACCGGGACGAGGCAATCACCAAATGGGACATCTTCCATTATACCTATGCCCTCCTGCATCATCCCGATTATCGGGAGCGGTATCAGGTGAACCTCAAGCGGGATTTGCCGCGCCTGCCGTATGCGCCCGACTTTTGGGGGTTTGCCAAAGCGGGTCAACGGTTAGGAGAAATTCACATCGGTTATGAAGACGTGGACGAATATCCGATTAAGAAGGTCGAAACGCCGGGCAAACCTCTCAATTGGCGTGTCGAAAAGATGAAACTGTCCAAAGACAAGACGCAAATTGTGTACAACGATTTCCTGACCCTCGACGGGATACCTGCGAAGGCGTTTGAATATCGGCTTGGGAATCGATCAGCGTTGGAGTGGGTGATAGATCAGTATCGCGTCAAGACGGACAAGCGGAGCGGCATCGTCAACGACCCGAACCGTGAAGATAATCCGCAGTACATCGTCAAGCTAATCGGGAAGGTGATCACGGTCAGTTTGGAGACGGTGGAGATTGTGGAGAGTTTGCCCAATTTGGGGTTGCCTGCTCATTAAACGCGGCATATAGAGCAACACCTTAATTAGAATAACGCAAGTTGCTAGTGTTGAAAATCTATCGGTTTGTTGTTAAGGTTGAGGGATTCTGCTTTCGCTCCAGAGGAGCGATATGTCTATAGAACGCCGATGAAGATCAATCCCTGCGCTCCAGAGGAGCGCAATGTGTATGGCACGGTGAATCACCAAACCCATTAGTGTTGTTAAGCCTAACTTTCATGCTTTAGTTGGTTTGGAAAAGGGGTTCGTAGGAAACGCAGATCTGCGTTCCCTACACAAATTAACATCTACCAATCCCAAAGAACAACTAGCAACTTGCGTTATACTAGGAGGTTTCCCTAATGAGAATCAAAGAAAAAATTAAGAAATTAGGTTATTTTTGGTTACCCTCCGCACCTAACAGACAAGTACCAGGAACACTCTCAATATCAGATGGAGGAAAGATTGAGTTAGAAACTATTCACCGATTGGGTGAGACGCGCACACCATTCGGCGGTGGTAGAAAACGAGTAGTTGGACTTATTGAAAACGACAAAATTGTTACTCTTGATGATTGCTCTTATAAAAGCATTAAAGGTAGTATTGGTATATCGAAATCATTAATCCGCGTAAATAGGGCTTTTACTAGTGTACGTTATGATGAAGACGAGATTCCCCGTTTTAATTCTGTAAAGTTTTCTGTGGAAGGTATTGACGAATGGGTTGGGATAACCGGCTTCAAGGAGGGTTTTCAGCGCGAAAAAGAAACTGTATCTATGTCGTATCAACGGCCGGGCGATGTTTCACTCAACCTAAACAACGGTATGCAGTTGTTAATTACGTTTGAATGGATACCTCCGGGGCGAATCTCCGTCAGAGGAGCAAGGGTAAGTCAAAAGGCTTATTTCAAATTGATTTCACAGGAGGCGCGAAAATTAAACCAATTCACCTCTATTGCCCACAAAATCACAACTTTTCTGTGTTTTGCCATGGACCAAACAGTCTCCTTGGACGGTATGTCGGCAACTTCTGATAATCCTCGTCAAGATATTGGGCAGGACGAAATGAAGATGATTCCAATAGATATTTATTATCCAAGCTGGCCCTACTCTACAGATGAGCCAGATACTAATCAGAGCAAATTATTTGAATTTAAGGAGATACAAAACGATGCTGAGAGCATAATTAATAATTGGATAGAAGCTTACGAACAGATTGCTCCTAGTTTCAATTTATACTTTTTGGCAAAAATGGGGATGCAAACATACTTGGAAGAGAGATTTATGGCGTTAGTACAAGGCTTAGAAGCATATCATCGAAGAACCTCTAATCAAAAACAGATGGACGGAGCCGAATTTAAAGAATTGATCGATAATCTCATAGATCAATGTCCCCAAGAAAGAAAAGAATGGTTGAAAGGAAAGTTACAGTACGGTAACGAAGTGAGTTTGAGACATAGACTGAAGAGTCTTATCGAACCATTTAAGGAAATTATCGGAGATCAGAAAAAACAAAAGGAATTGATAAGTCGGATTGTGAACACGCGCAATTATCTAACGCACTATGACCAATCTTTGGAATTAGAAGCCGCCCAGGGTGATGCCTTATGGTCTCTTTATCTTAAAATGGAATTGCTTTTTCAACTCCATTTTCTCCATTTAATCGGTTTCAATCGAGAAGAAATTGATTCTATCGTGGCTAATTGCCCTCAAATTCAGTGGAAACTTCGATAACGTCTCATTCATAAAAAATTGATTGATTTGCTCGCGTCTGCTGCCCGTTTTTGAAAAAGTTTCAGAAGGATAGATCGCATTTGTTGAAGGATTACCCGGTGTCCGTCGCTTCACCCCCTTCCCCTGTTTCCCCACAATCTTTAATCCTGAAAATCCTTGAATCCAGTAAATCCTGATTCAGACAATTTTCCAGTCTTCTCAACCTTCCCCTAATTTTCACTTGACCTGCTTTGCCTCCAGTGCTATGATAGAAACACAATATCCGATATTTTCAGGCGTGGAGAACGGTGTGATCGCAGTCCTTCATGCTGCCGATGTCTGATCTAAGACCACCCCAAGACGGGGTATTCAATCCATACATATAGAATTAGGAGATATGACAAATGAGTACAAAAGTTGCTATCGTTACAGGAGCGGGCTCTAACATTGGCCAACGAACGGCACTTGCGCTGCTAGGCGAAGGGTATTCCGTTACGCTAGCTGGACGACGCGCGGAAGCGTTAGAGGACACAGCTGCGCAAGCGGGAGAAGCACGCTCACGAACATTACTTGTGCCCACAGATGTAACAGATCCCGCCTCCATTAAAGCCTTGTTCGCCAAGACAAAGGAGACCTTTGGTAGGCTCGACCTGCTGTTTAATAATGCGGGGGTCGGCGCACCGGGCGTCCCCTTAGAAGACCTGACCTATGAGCAGTGGAAAACGGTCGTGGACACCAACCTGACCGGCTCATTCCTCTGTACACAGGAAGCGTTCAAGATTATGAAGGACCAAGACCCAAGAGGAGGGCGAATCGTCAATAACGGTTCTGTATCGGCACATGTGCCCCGCGTCAACTCCGCGCCCTACTCTTCCACCAAACACGCGCTGACCGGACTAACAAAGGCGACCTCCCTTGACGGACGTAAGTATGATATCGCGTGTGGACAAATTGACATCGGCAATGCGTCGATCGACGCCGCCCAACGAAGCGATACCGGCAGCCCCCAGCCGGATGGGTCTCTTATGGTCGAGCCGCGAATGGACACAGATGATATCGCACGCTCTGTCGTGTTCATGGCAAGCCTACCATTGGAAGCAAACGTGCTGTTCATAACCGTCATGGCGACGAAGATGCCCTATGTTGGGCGTGCATAATTTGAAGTTATTTCGAGTAGGTCGATTTTCCAAAATCGACATGCTAATGTCGAGATATGAATCTCGACCTACTGTTTGGCTGTGCCCAACGATGGAGGAAGTTCAGGATGGCTGACAAACAACAGATCCAGGGTTGGTTGGACAAGCTACGCGCCGGTACGCTCGTGGAAGCAGACCTCCAACAAGCATTGGACCATCTAAGTAACGGAACTTCGGACGGCGACTCGCCTAAACAGCAGCGATTGCTATATCTGAACACCGGCAACACCGGCGTTGACTCGCAAGTCCTCGGCATGGCACTGGTAGAGAACGGTGAAATCCTCGAAGGACCTGACGATGTGGACGAGTGGCCCTACAACTCCGTGCTCGAAGCGATGGACGATGGCTGGCGGGTGATTAAGTTCCCGGAGATGGCGCTGCTGCTCCAAGAAGACAAAACCTTTGGACTCGGCTGCGAATTTATCCTCGAAAAATTGACCTGAAACCGTGACCGTTTGTAGGGAACGCAGATCTGCGTTCCGCACAGAAGGAGTTTTTTGATGAACCCGACGACATTGTCCCCGGTCGAACAGATTGGAATCCCGCATAGCGAGAACACGATAGGAGGGACCTACGACTGTGAACCGACGCTGAACGATCAAGAGGTATTTGAATTTTGCCGCAAGGGGTATCTGGTGCTCGAAGGTGTGGTCGAAGATGAGGTCAATCAGCGCATGATGGACTTCGTGGATGAGCACCCGGAGCACCAACCGCTTGAACTGCTGACCGAAGACTGGTTTGTTGATGGCGTGTTCAAAAATCCACAAGCGGCGGGAGCCGTTAGATCGCTGCTCGGCAAAAACTTCAAGTTGCCCCAGACGCTGTGTAATCACCGCGCCCAATGTCCGGCACCACCCCAAGGGTGGCATCGTGATGGTGGATCCATTTACACCCCGCGCTTAGACTACCTGCAAGTGTTCTATTACCCGCAGGACACGCCGAAAGAGGCAGGTCCCACCGAAGTCATCCCCGGCTCCCACTTCGTGCGAACCAAAGCCAACTACATGGCGCACCTGCGCAGCGTGAAACTCTCCGTACCGACCATCGCACCGGCAGGCTCTATCTTCATCACCGTCTATTCAATATGGCACCGAAAAGGTCGGAGCACCACCAACGGCTTCCGCAATCTGTTCAAATATAACTACTGGCGAACAACCGAACCGCGCCGTGACTGGAAAATTGACCCCAATTTCGATTTCTCATGGCCCACCTTCAATAGTGAACCCCACTTTGAACAGTTTAAGGGCGGCATCGCCGCGGCTGAAATGTTCTGTTGGCTATCGGGTGAGGACTATCAACATACCGGCGGTCAATGCTGGCCCTGCGAAGCACCTATCAAGCCACCGGCGTGCGACCAAGAGGGGTTACCGAATGGACTGCGCCGATATTCGGAGGCACAGGTATGAATATTGGGTTCATCGGTATTGGACGTATGGGACGCTTCATGGCAAGAAATCTCGCCAAAGGCGGTCATAACCTGACTGTGTTTGATACGCAAAAAGAAGCCGCTGAAGAATTGCTGTCGCAGGGTGCATCATGGGCGGATAGCCCAAGCGCCGTAGCCGCACTGAGTCAAGTCATGTTCACGGCGCTGCCGCGCCCCCAAGATGTGGAGGCAGTCGCCCTTGGAGATTGCGGTATCATCAGCGGTGCTGCGCGCGGCTTGGCATACTTTGACCTGAGCACTACCGATCCAGATACCATCCACCGGATAGCCGACGCCGCAAAGCCCAAAGGTATCCATGTCCTAGACGCCCCGGTCAGCGGTGGTGTCACCGGTGCCGAACAGGCGACGTTGTGTATTATGGTCGGCGGCGACCAGTCGGTCTATACGTCTTACGAACCCCTCCTTGGACTGATCGGCGAGAAAGTCCTTTACTGTGGCGGACAGGGCATGGGAGCGGTCTGCAAAATTGTCAACAACCTCATCAATCTTGGCAACTATGTTTTAGTGTCAGAAGCGCTAACCCTGGGACTCAAAGCCGGCGCCAAGACAGAGACCATGTTTGAAGCGATCTCTCACAGCTCCGGCAATACCGAGTGCATGCAGGAGTTTCCGGCGAGCCTGTTTCAAGGCAATTTTGAGCCGGGATTTCAGTTAGATCTTGGTGCGAAAGATGTCGGTTTGGCGACAGAACTGGGTCGTCAACTGCGCCTGCCGATGGAACTCGCCAACATCATCGAACAGCGTTTCACTGAAGCGCGAAATCGAGGCTGGGGACAGCTTGCATCGGTCTCGGTAGCGCAACTTCAAGAAGAGCGGGCAAGTGTAAAGATTCGTGTCTAATCGTCAGGATGGTAATAACCTTTGGTGCGAGTTTGCAACTGTTGATAACGATAAACGTAAAAAGAAGACTAGTATGCTTGAACGTGGAGAGGCTAGGAAATTCTCTTTGAAAAACTTTGCGTCGTTGCGTCATTGGGTTAAGTGTCCTTAACGAACTAATGAACTGGGGTGAATTATGAAGATTGGTACATTTATGATGCCGCTGCATCCGCCGGAAAAGGATCGGACGCAGACATTTGAAGAGGACGTAGAATGTGTCATTTGGGCAGATCAACTGGGATTCAGTGAAGCTTGGATTGGGCAGCACCATACCGCCGGGTGGGAACCGATCCCTTCTAACGATGTATTCATCGCCCACATGTTGCCGCAGACGAAAAATATTCGCCTAGGCACCGGCGTAACTATCATCACCCAACACCATCCTGCCAATGTCGCCGTCAGACTTGCCTATCTCGACCATCTAGCGAAGGGCAGACTCAACGTCGGTTTTGGGCAGGGCGGTGTTCCGACCGATTGGGCGTTGTTCGATCTACCCGACCCACGGACGCAGGGATTGATGACCCTCGAGGCGATGGACATCGTCCTCAAACTCTGGCAGGAAGATGGACCTTTCGAGTTCAAGGGAGATTACTGGAACATCAAACTCGACGAGAAGGTGCCCGAACTCGGATTGGGTCAGATCCTAAAGCCGTACCAGCAGCCGCACCCGCCAATCGCGATGAGCATTGTCAGGGAAGAGTCTATGGCCGCCACGACAGGCGGGCGGCGGGGGTTCATTCCAATCAGCATCAACATGGCACCAGCTCACAAGGTCAAACGACAGTGGGAACTCTACTGCGAAGGTGCTCTCGAAGCCGGACGCGAACCTGACCGCTCGGAGTGGCGTATCTCCCGCAGCATATTCGTCGGGGAATCGGATGCAGAAGCACGGGAGCATGCGTTGAACGGTGCATTCGCCGCATCACTTGTCTACCTGCGCGGCATGCTCACCCTTGCCCGGATGCAGGACCTACTAAAAGGGGATCCGGAGATGCCGGACGAAGCGGTTGACGCCGAATATATCATCGACAACATCGCCATCGTTGGCAGCGTCGACACGGTCACGCGAAAGCTGCAGGATCTCTACGATCTCACCGGCGGTTTCGGCACGGTCTTGATGATTGGTCATGATTGGGACGACAAGGCAAAAATGCGCCGGTCGATGGAACTGATGGCGAAGGAAGTTATTCCCCAGCTGCCGTGACAGGCATGAGAGATGGTAGTGCAAAGGAGGGCAAGTTCAAATGCAATCGTTCAAGATTATTGTTGAAAAGCACACTGATGGTTATGTTGCCTATCCAATCGGTCTGAAAGGCGTTGTGGTCGGCGAGGGGGATACTTACGCGCAGGCTGTAGATAACGTGACGTCGGCGATTAAATTTCACATTGAGACATTTGGGGCAGAAGTACTTGAGACTGAAGAACCCGCTTTAGATATATTTATAGCAGAAGCGGGAGTTGCTCTCTGATGCGCCGATTCCCGGTAGATGCGCCCAGAACCAGAGTAATCAGAACGTTAGAAAGATTGGGCTTTCGTGTTGTTCGCGAAGGGAGTCATATTTCAATGGTACGGGAAAATCTAGATGGAAGCTCAACCCCTTTAACCTTGCCGAATCATCGTCGTATCAAGAGTTCAACTTTACGTCGAATCTGCACCCAGTCAGACATTTCCAGATCAGATTTTCTGGAGGCTTACATACAAGCGTGAATTTCTTTCGTTCGGAGGATCACACATGGCTGATTGTATTACCGATCGTGGCTTCGGCGCCGCGCCAATCTATGTGACCGATCTCGAGCGCTGCCAACCCGCAGACTGGCTCTCTCCCGATGGCGGATTCCGCCGCTGGCATACCATTCCCTATCAGGCTGAAGGTTTCTCCGGCGTCATGCTAAAGGCGGGTCCAGAGACCCGTGCGCCGGAAGTTCGCTACCCGTTGAACGTGAACGGCTGGTATGCAATCTCCATTGGGGTGCACCCAACTAGCGAGGAAGGTCTCCCTCAAACGCTCGTCAAGCTGAGCGGCGACGACACCTATTCCGTGCTTACCTGGGACACCGGAGGCCACCACCTAAGGCGCAAACAGCTCCAAGAGATCTTCTGGAAGGTCGCTGACCTGAACGGACGAGCGGTTGACTTCTGCCAACTGACACGCCGCATTGATTCGGGAGACGGCTTCGGTTCGGTTCAATGTGGCGGTGTACGCATCGCTTACATCAAACTTGTGCCACTCACACCGACTGAAGTTGAGGCACTACACGCCGAACAAGGGGACCGTGCACACCGACACCTTTTCGCGCATAACGACTCGCACGGACCTCACTTCCTCTATCGTCCTACTTCCGCTGAAGAGTTGCGCCGCGAGGTTGAGGCATATCGGGACACCGATTTTTCCCGTATCTACTGGGAGAGCGGGAGCGGCGACGTCCTGCATTACCCCACCAAAATTGGGCGCACACCCGATATTCCTAATATTACAGAGTTCGCGCGGGTTGGAGACCGACTCGTGGCGGAAAGTTGGCGCAGCTACCTCAAGGCTGGACTCGATCCCTTCGCAATAGCGCTTGAACACGCACACACTATCGGTCTCGAATTTCACGCAGCCTACCGGCTAGCTGGCTGGACCTATCCGCCGCCGCTCGATCACAATTTCCGAGACGGATATTATCGTGACCATCCGGAGCTGCGCTGCGTTGACCGCGACGGAAAACTCTTGCCACGCCTCTCCTACGCCTTTCGCGAGATACAGGACTACTGCCTTGCGCTGCTGCGCGAGATGGCTGGATACCCGATTGATGGAATCTGCTTGCTCTTTAACCGACGACCCCCGTACATCGCATACGAAGCACCGCTGCTTGAGGCTTTTGCAGCCGCTCACAACATCGATCCACGGGAGATTGAGAACACAGATCCAACGTGGCTTGAGTTTCGCGGAAGCGTCATGACAGCCTTCATGCGTCGTGTGCGCGAGGAGATGGACGTGATTGCCCGTAAGCAGGGACGGACGCATCGTATTGAAGTGTCCGCATGTGTTTTAGGGTTGGAGGAGGAGAATCGATACTTCGGTCTTGATGTCGCTGCTTGGGCAAAAGAAGGCTTGATTGATGTCCTAATTCCGTACAGCCCGGCACCACTGGCAATGCCGACCGAGGAGGACACTTGGTCGAGTCCGTCACAGCTTGAACCTTTCACCCGCGCAACTCAGGACACTGCATGTCTGCTAGCACCGAATATTATGCCCCGCCACCAGAGTCCCGAAGACTTCCGGCGCAACGCCTATATGCTCTACGGCGCAGGCGCAGACCGTCTCTTCTTCTGGGATTGCGCCGGTCCGAGCGGTCGAGCGAACTACCAGCCGATGTGGAATGCACTCCGGCGGCTCGGACATCGTGAAGAAATTGCAGAATGGGTGCAGGCGGGAGAACTAGCACTCGGCGATTGGACGAACCCACTGCTCACACTCGGTGATTGGGATATGACCGTAATTGCCCCAGGGTAGCTGAAGGGCTCTACTTCTCGCTCTAGGGGAGCGATATGTCTATAGAATACCGATGCCTTTGATGTCTGCGATCCAGAAGAGCGCAATGTATAGGTTTTATCAGTTTAATTAACCAATGCCTAGGGCGTGTTGACATTTTGATGTCGACGATTCGGCAAACAATCGGGGAATCTGTCGAAGACCGAGGTGATTGTCCCAAATCACCTCGAGCATTTCATGAGTCGTTGAATCTGTAAGTTATCCACAATAACATAACCTAACAGAATCTAACACTTTTTGCGAGATTGATGTCGATTTTGGATAATTGACCTATACAGCGAGCCAACGACAAGTTTCTTAATCCCAATCTATCGGGGGGGCGACCCTACAGAAACCGATATTGGTTCAATTGGTCAAATGTCAACAGAGCCTAATGAACCAATGGGCTAATAAAGGCCTCAACGAGGCAACAGATGGCTTACGTTAGGTTAGACTATTTTCCTTCGTGCTTGAACGCCTCATAAAGATCTGCCACACACGCCTGCGTTGCGTCTCCATCGTGAGCCAAGATTCGTATTCCCAAATCAAGTTCATCTCCCCGATTCAAAATCCCCTTCTCTCTCATAAACGGGTTCACTAGCATCGTCCCGTAGTCGAAGCAGAACCATTCGATACCAGCAGCGGAAGCGTGCGGAATAACGGTTATACCTGACTTTTGACCGCCCACCGCGGGAGCTGACATATCAACCCAATCTGCAATTTGGTTGCAGACCGCCTCCTGACCGATCCTGCCTTCCGAATCTACTAATTTACCCCCGTTGATAGGACGCAGCTCATCCGCCATCCGAATCGTAAAGTAGGCGTGACGCGTAGTACCGATGGTAATATCCCAATCGGTCGGTCTCAGCTGGGACCGGAGGTCAATAACGTTGGCTACCTCCCCCGGATAGATGTCAATGGTTCGTGTCTCTTCAGCCAATACCCGGCGACCAATGTCTGCCGGAGCGCCCCACTCCTCGGGACCCTGCCATTGGATGGTTTGCACAACCCGGAGATGGTTCTCAGAAATCTCCTCGCTGTCGACCCCCACGACCCAAATTCTACCCGGTGCGCGTCCTTGGAAGATGTTATTGACGTAGAAATTATATGTTGCCTCCTCCGTTAATGTGGAAATCGCCGGAGATAGTGGCGGCAGTTGGACAAAAAAGACATCGGCGCTGACGGTGATTGAATTGTGGTGCGGGTGGTCCACCGGGCTCTCGGAAGTTAGGGATACACCCGCAGGGGAATATACCGGGAACAGATAACACCGGTGAATGCCTTGAGTCAAGTCGGTTATCGCTTGTCCCTTCCACCGTATCTTGACGCTGGTAAACCGGGGTGCAATTGACTTGGGCTCTGGGCGTTGATGTATATCGACGTGGAAATGCTCCATTTTTTATCCTCTCTGTGTTCCGTTAAGCTCCCGTGCTCAACCGCTCATTATCTACTCAGTAGGGGCATTTAATCCTCCTGTAGGAGGGATTTCCGAATCCCGACATATCGCTCAGACAGGGAGAAAACCGAAAACTAAATAGCCCTGATCTACTCAGGTGGAATTTCTACCGTCTGCCCGGTCTTGGACGATTCAACCGCCGCATTGGTAATCCGAATGGAGTTCAGGTTATCCCGCCCGGAGACTTGGGGTTCGACACCTGCTGCGAGCGCACGTTGCATCTCTCCCATCGTACCACCCCACGCATCGGGAAACCAGCTACCGTGGATATGAAATACCTGCCGCTGATCGGGGTCCTCTTTGAACGAGATGGTCAGTTCCGTTCGTCCATCTCGGAGGGGACCGTACCGTGCAATCGAAGCGGAGGCGTCTGTGCCATCAATGTGCCACAGATACGGGCTATGATGGAGTGCCGGCGCGATATTGTTGAAATGCAGCGTTGACATCAGGTCAGCCGGTTCATATTCGCAAAGGATCGTATAGATCATCGGATCCATCGCATGCTGACCGGGGACGCGGGTGGTTGTGGTTTTTACCCATCGCGGTGTCCGACCGGTAAAGTAACGGGAGAGATCGACATAATGAATACCGTTATCTATGATGGTTAAATCAGGGGTCTTCAGCCACGTGGAATTGATGCTATCTTGGCATTGACGGTGGACGTGTAGGACGCTGTAGAGATGGCCAAGGCAACCGCGGTCAATCAGCACCTTCATTGCAGTGTGATACGGTGCCCAGCGTGCTTGCTGATTGATCATTAGCGTGATGCCGGCATCCTCACATATCTCCACAATGCGCTCCGCTTCTGCCAACGTCGGTGCCAGCGGCTTTTGAGAGAGAATGTGTTTACCGGCGGCTGCTAACTGCTCTACCGCTGCCAGCCGATCCTCTGGACGCACTGCGAGATCGATAATGTCGACATCACGTCGATCTATCACCGCTTCAATATTGGTCGTCCAAAAGGGGATGCTGTACTCTTCGGCGACTGTTCGCGCTTTCTCTTCAATAACATCACAAGCTGCAACAACGCGGTAGCCGAACTTGCGATAGGCGGGGAGATGCGTGTTCCGGGCGATGTTCCCGCAGCCAACAATGGCGATGCCGTAGCGTTGCACAACCTCCTGCGGCGGAGATGCCGGGAGATAATCATCTGGATGTAGTTCAATCTGTTGCATAACTAAGTCTCCATGCCGTTAAAAATTGCCCTTTTGGAATGAGATGTGCTAAAATCCCAAAACGTATGAACATCAGAATAGAGAAACCGAGTTTTTGTTGAAAATTCGATTTCTAGCGCTTGTGTGATTTGTAGACACTGTCATATTTACATGTGACGATTTGGCTAGAGCTGACGGGGGCATGTTCACGTCTAACAGCTTTGCAAAAATATCTGTGCTGCTTTCAGTGCCTCCTCTGGTGTGCGGATCTCTCCTTCAAACTGAAGGTCTTCAATATGCTGTAGAATACGTCCAATTTTGACCCCGGGGGTGACCCCAAACGTCCGTAAAATATCATCGCCTGTAATTAATCTACCACGCTCTATTATCGGACTGATTTCGTGATAATAGAAATCTACAATCTGCTTCATCGCTGCTGCTACCTTCGACAGTTCATCTGCTGGGGGCGCGTTGCCCTGCGATGTTCGAATATTCGCATAGGATAGCACATAGGATAGCAAAAGTACCCCTAACCAGTCATCTCCCGTGTTTCTTAGGAAGTGAATTATCTCTCGGCGCTCTATCTGACCGTTGCCATCCATCGAGTCCATCAGGTGAAGGCGATTTTGCACAAGGCAGCGCATCAACTGTGTGGGTTTCCTGCCGAGCCGCAAGCGATTCGTTGTTTGAACAGCCGTTTCTGTCCCGCTGTTGTGCAGTAGCAAAGCTAACTTGAGAATCTGGCGTCGGGGTAGATCGTGTGTCAGTTGTTCGTGCAGGTATGCCTCAATTTGTGGACGGTACAGTTGTAGCGTATCCGGCATCGGTTTTGCCTCAAACATTTCGAGGGCACGCAGGGAACGGTTAAGCGCGTCCTGATACAATCCACGTACCTTCTCAATTTCCGGCATAATTTGCGAGAGGAGGCGCGTTTCGTCCATACGGCGCAGATAGACGGTCGCGTTTTTAACATTTAATATCTTAATCAGTTCGTCGCGAATGCGTTCGGTCGAAACCTGTGACAACCGATTTCTATGGCGACGAATGAGATCGATTGTCGCTTCAGAAATTTCAAACCCTAGCTGCGCCGAAAAGCGGTATACTCTCAACAGCCGTAGCGGATCATCTATCACCACCTCTTCGCTTGGAAAGCATAGCGTTCGCGCTTCAAGGGCCGAGAAACCGCCACACGGATCAATCAGATTCACCTCCGGTTTCGTCAAGAGTGCTAACAGATCTAGTGCCATCGCATTGATTGTTAAATCTCGCAGGCGTAAATCTGCCTCCAAAGTCTCGGCGCGAAATCCGACGAAGTCTAAGGTGAAACGCGTCTCTCTGATGACAATCCGTGCTGTCGGTGGCTGTTCGTCCAATTTTACAAACGCCGCGCCGATTTTGTCCGCAAAAGCTTTGGCGAAAGCGATTGCATCGTCAGCAAGTGCGAAATCAAAATCTGTGATAGACTGATTAAGCAGCAGATCTCGAACGGAACCGCCGACGAGATAGAGTTGAACCCCTCGCTTTTCCGCGAACTCGTGGAGTTGACGGATTAGCTGCAGCTGCGGCAGGTGTTGACGTAGAGGGTTACTTGGAATAGAGTGCATCTTTAGGTTCAGAACTGAGTGAAAGTGGTTAGAGTGAGATCTTTATAATTTGTCCTAGGGTGTTTTCCTGCCCCATCCCGTTTAGAAAGGCGAAACATTGAGAAGACGAAAGCGATTAACAGTGCCGTTGGTAATCGCTCTTTTCCTCCATCTTATCTTTGCTGTCCTTGTGGTGCTAACGATTCGGCAGGGAATGGTGGAAGACGACGCCATCAGCGTTGAGTGGGTTAAGCTACCTCCATCAGCTCGTGAGCTGCCGAGAAGAGTCCGGCTCCAACCTGTACAATCCCTTCGTGAGACACAAGACGGACAGCCACAGGAACTGCCTCTACGAACTGTGACACCGGTAGGGACACCTCTCGCAGTTGATCTGCCACAAAAGAAAGAACCTCTCCCGTTAAGCGACGCTCCAGCTGTCCTCCTAGACAAAAGTTTATCTGTAGAAGCGAATCTGGTGCCGACCCAGTCCGCAACGATGCACCAAAATACACCGACTATAGAGGAAGGTCTTGTGCCTTCCCGGAAAGGGCTACCACAAGGGGCACCCCTACGACGTGAGAGAAACGACGGAGCAGCTATAGGAGGAAGTCTTGCGCCCGCTCAAAACGGGGGAATACAAGACCTACCTCTCGATGTGAAGAATCCGATCCTGGTTCCTGAAGACCGCCTAGGGGCTGTTCTGGAGGGCAAAGACACAGAAATTCGGGGGCATATTCGCCTCATCCGGCTCAAACACTCCCTTTCCGATTGGTGGCAGGATCCAACTGCCATATCCAGCTTCGCGAAGTGGCTTGGAGAAAATACCAACCTCCGCGCCGATATGAGGTATGCAGGTGGCTCACTCCGGCTGACCGATTCGCGTATCCTTGATGCGCCGTTGGTTATCATGACGGGACACGACAAGGACATCACTGTTGGACGAAATCTTGCCAAAGGAGGACCGTTGACCAACTCCTTTTCTGCACCCGAACGAGCGGCGTTGCGGAAGTACATTGTGGAACGAGGTGGGATGCTCTTTTTCGACGACTGCGGATTTAATGGCTTGTTTGCCGCAATCGTTGCCGATGAGCTGCAGACAATCTTTCCCGAATATCCACTGGAGAACCTGCCACACCACCATGAAATCTATAACATCTACTATCAGCTGCCTCGTCCCCCATCGGGCGGCGATGTTTTCTGGGGATCTGAAAACCATCCGAAACCCACCCAGTTCAGATACCAAAGAGGAATCACCATAAACAAACGACTGGCTGTGATCTATAATCGCAAGGATTATATGTGTGCGATGGAGACGGTGGAGATCGAAAGCCGAACCATGTTACGGCTGCGTCGTTCCACGGATGTCCATCGTTTCATGACGAATCTGCTCGTTTATGCCATGAAGTATGGAGGGAATACGGATCGTTCAGGGTATAAACCGTAGACATTACCGCCAGAAAACCTCGACCTCCAATTCGTCGGCAAGCGTTGCCAACGATTTCAGGTGCGTTGGATGCAGCGGGATGCCGTTACGCAACGCATCCTGTTGATGCAGCCACTCAAGTTCGCCGGGCAGATAGATGCGTTCAACGCCTTCAGCGCGTGGCGCGTTGCGGATAGTACGAATCTCTGCATCTACCTCTTCCGTAAATTCGTCTAACGGACAGAAATTGCTGACCTTAATCGCGAAAAAGAAATGCCCCCGTCTTGCCAAGTCAGGCGGTGTCTCCGCCGTCCGATTGCAGGCAGCTGGTCCACCGGTCATCACGCCGCTGAGGATACTCATCACAATCGCTAAACCGTGCCCTTTATACCCGCCAAAGGGCAGCATCCCACTCGCTTGACTCGGATCTTGTGTCGGCACCCCGTCCGCGTCCAATACATAGCCGGGTGGTAGCTGCTTCCCCTCCATTGCATAAGTTCCGACATGTCCCCACGCGATTTGCCCAACCGCCATATCCAATACAATCGGCAGCTCTGTTTTGGTCGGTATTGCGTAGCCAACGGGGTGGTTGCCAAGGAGTCCTGACATCCCGCCGTGCGGTACGACACTTGCCCCACCCGTTTTGGTAGTGCTAAAGCCAATCATCCCCTTCGGTAACGCCATCATTGCGAAACACGCCGCTGCGCCGTAATGATTGCTATTACGGACCGCAACCGATGCGAATCCCGTGGCGTCAGCCTTCTCAATCGCCATATTCATCGCGTATATCCCAGCGATATGCCCGAGGCTATTATCCGCATCAACGAGTGCCGTGCTCGGTGCATCCGTCAGGACCTGCGGTGTTGGCTTCGAATTAATCTCGCCATTGAGAATACCGCGCACATAGCCGGGAAGCGCGCGAGTTCCGTGCGAAAAAACACCCCGCTCATCCGTCTCAACCTGCATCCCCGAAACGGCGTCGGCCTCCACTCTGGGAACACCAGCACTTTGGTAGAGTGCGCTTGTAAACTGGCGAAAGGGTTCAGATTCGATTCTGATTTTGTCGTCCTGTTGATTGTCTGCTTTGTGCAATTTTCCTCCCATCTAAACCGTGCTGCGACTTGCGCCGCATACGGTTTGCCTAGTTGTAAGCCAAGTTGATATTGTTAAATCACATTCCCACTTAAAGCCCCAGCGGGGCGACATGTTTATAGTATACGAGATACACAAATACGCCAAAGCCCCAGAGGTGCTGCTACGACAAACGAGTTGTAGGGAACAACGATCGTTGTTCCTACGATGAACTGATTCTTATTAGGGCTATCCCGTTATCTGGCTTTCCCGTCTCCGCCCATAGCCCCAGAGGGGCGGCATATTTATAGCACACGGGATAACCAAACCTAAAGCCCCAGCGGGGCGACATATTTATAGTATACGAGATACACAAATACGCCAAAGCCCCAGAGGTGCTGCTACGACAAACGAGTTGTAGGGAACAACGATCGTTGTTCCTACGATGAACTGATTCTTATTAGGGCTATCCCGTTTTCTGGCTTTCCCGTCTCCGCCCATAGCCCCAGAGGGGCGGCATGTTTATAGCACACGGGATAACCAAACCTAAAGCCCCAGCGGGGCGACATGTTTATAGTATACGAGATACACAAATACGCCAAAGCCCCAGAGGTGCTGCTACGACAAACGAGTTGTAGGGAACAACGATCGTTGTTCCTACGATGAACTGATTCTTATTAGGGCTATCCCGTTTTCTGGCTTTCCCGTCTCCGCCCATAGCCCCAGAGGGGCGGCATGTTTATAGCACACGGGATAACCAAACACTAAAGCCCCAGCGGGGCGACATGTGCGTAGCGTAGAGTATTAGTTGCGTTAGTTGTAAATGATGATTGCGATGAGGTGAAAGCGTGATATAGGTTACTTGAGAATAACCATCTTCCGAATCGCAGAAAAACCCTCCGTTTGCAACTGATAAAAGTAAACTCCACTTCCCACTGACTCACCCAAGTTGTTGCGTCCATCCCAATACGCTGCTTTTATCCTATCTGCGTAGTAGCCTGCCGTCTGATGTCCTAAATCCAACCGCCGCACCACCGCACCTCTTATGCCATAAATAGTAAGCGTTACACTGGTATCGTGGGCAAGTTGATATGGAATCCAAGTCTCCGGGTTAAATGGATTGGGATAGTTTGCAAGCAGCGCAGTTGTTTCTGGGCGAATCGCTGCCAAAAGACGCTGAAGGTTGGCGATACCAAGTTGAAAGGCAAGCGAACCATCATCGGCAGCGTGTGCCATATCTATCCATGTCTGAATCGTTTCTAAGGAAACAGTATGTACCAAACCGATGCCGGGGGCATCCCCTGTTGCTGATTCACCTAAGTTTTGGGCGACAGCGATAAGGTCTATGATATCAACCGTTCCATCGTTGTTGATGTCAGCTTGGGAATTGGTTTGACCAAAGTTTTGGGCAACCAGAGTCAGATCGAGGAGGTCTACCTGATCATCGGCATTAACATCCAGCGAGGATTGCACGATAATCGGATTGATGACAATATTGTAGGGCATCACCTCTCTGTTGGATCGACCAAGTTTAACATTGCGGAATCGTAAGGAGTCCTTTCCGGTTGCTTGAGCTTCAAAAGTTATTGAAAACAATACCCCGGTGCCGCTGACACCGTCGCTAGTGGTGCGTGCTGCGATTAATCCTATGATTTCGCCGGCGGTATTATTGATGCTGCCTTCTTGGAAGAAAGTGCTTCCACCATCTTTTGAAAGAAAGTTACCTTCGGTGACGGAAACGGCTGAAAGCACCGCTGGATTAAATGCAATATCAGCTTGCCAACCGGCTAAATCGGTTACATTTTCGATTCTTAGATCGAGAGTGAATGGCACACCTACGTACACTGGGAAAATTACAGGAAAGGAGAGTTTTGCCCAATTTTCGACTTCGGGTCGAAGAATGTCCAAAGCGATGCTTGATAACCGACTCTCTCCTTCAATAATGACGAGATCTTCGATATTTGAACCATCTAAGTTAGCACGTTGGACTTTATCCGTGCCATGGTCTACCCAGTACACCTTACCTCCTATAATGTCCACGGCAACGTCTTCTGGCTCATCCAATCCATCAGCGTCAGTGACAAGGTCTTCGATATTTGAGCCGTCGAGGTTAGCACGTTGAATCTTATCCGTTTCTTGGTCAGTCCAGTACATCTTACTCCCTATCAAATCCAAGGTGATACCCCATGGATTACCAGTAGTAACAAGAGCTTCGATGTTTGAGCCATTTAAGTTAGCGCGTTGGATTTTGTCCATGTCCTCACCAACCCAGTACATCTTGCCCCTAGCCACGTCCAAGGCGATGCCCTCTGGAATAGTCAATCCGGTGATGAGATCTTCGACGTTAGAACCGTCAAGGTTAGCGCGTTGAATTTTTGTCGTGCCCTTGTCAGTCCAGTACATTTTGCCTCCTGCCACGTCTAAGGCAATAGCCTCTGGCGTTTCCAATTCGGTAGTAACCAGGTCTTCGATGTTAGAACCATCGAGGCTGGCCCGCTGAATTTTATTGCTTTCTTCGTCAAGCCAGTACATCTTCTGCGCTGTTGTGTTTAGTGGCAGGGTGAGGCACATCAACAGAAAAACGATGAACTGAAGAAATTGTTTGTTCATAGATTCCTTTCTTTACAGTTAAGATGAGCCGTCGAGCAATTAAAGGTTAAATACAATTCAGGGTGTGCGGATTGCAAATCAAAAATTTACCGAGCAGATCCCCGAACCACGCGAAAGCCGAATGTGTAACACGCGATGTAGTGCCGAAAACGAGCGGCAGTTCGGACGCTACACGCACTCCGCCGGCCCCGATACCACGAGCCGCCTCGTACTACGTAATACTCGCCACTATCAGGTCCATGGGGATTGCGAGACGGGGCATGGTGGTAGTAGTCCGTTGCAAACCAATCGTGGCACCACTCCCAAACATTGGCAGCGCAATCCATAACGCCGTAAGGCGACCCACCCTGCGGATAGCTCCCAACAGGCGTTGTGCCCTTCCCGGCAATATTGCATTTAGCTTCATCAAATTCATTTCCCCAGGGCCAAAAGCGTCCCTCACCTCCTCGCGCTGCCTTCTCCCACTGTGCTTCGGTCGGCAAGCCGATTTCGATGCCCGTTTCCTGACTAAACCACTCACAGTAAGCGAGGGCATCCTTGCGCGTTACGCACACAACGGGGTGGTCAAGCCTTTCCTCAAGTGGTGCTTCTCGCAGCTTATACCAGATGGACTTGCCGAGACCATCTAATTCCCGTTCCGTCTGATAACCGGTCTCATCGACAAACGCCTTGAATTGCCGGTTGGTCACCGTGTATTTCGCAATGGTGTATTCGGAAAGATAGACCTTTCGTTGCGGTTGCTCGCGCTGAAGCCACTCATTAGGAAATTCGGAATCAATCTCCTTGATGTACTGCTCCTGCGCTGCATCCGACCCCATGATGAACTCACCGGCGGGGATGGTAACCCATTCCATTTCGTCCTGTTTTGTGATTACGCGTTCCGGCATTGTGCTCCCTTCAGATAATTGCAACCGTTCGTTGATTACTCTTTTGTCCGGACTTCAGAATCGTAAATCAGAAACTGAATAATCGGTTCTGCGGTTTTCGGTGTCAATCCCGACCCCGGTTTCCGCATCATTTTGTAGACATATCTTCGCCACGCCTCCCCGGTAAATTCTGAGTTAATCGGACGGGCGAGCGTGTGGCAGCGACTACATTTTTGCTCAAATAGCTTGTAATTGTCCTGCATCTCTGGCGGATAGGCGGATACATCGATAAAATTGGGTCCCCGGTCCTCTGGAAAAATTTTCGGGGTCGCTGTTGGCATCCTGACCAGTGAAACAGTTATAATTACCATTAAAGCGATTACCAATATCACTGAAATCCAAACGACGGGTTGACGCATCTATCAGTTCTCCTAAGAGGCTCTGTTGGGGTTTATACTCTAATACGCCCTTTCGGTTCTGTCAATCCTTTTTTCCGCCAGCGGCAACAGGAGCCGTAGGGGCGGGGTTACCCCGCCCGTATTTACCGAAAACTCGGTTTCTCTTTGCGTTTTGTACTTTCTCTTTCTATGAGCCCCGTAGGTCGGGCTTCCTAGCCCGACTGTACCAATGAACCAATTGTTTTCACGTTTCACGTTTTCTTTTCGCATGAGCCTATCACTTTATTATTTCCAATACAAACAGGTCAGCGGTCACGAGGGAATCGCCGGACGACTGTCTGAGACCGAAATTGCGAATCTGCTGCCGCGTGTCGTCGAGGTTGCGACACCGGAAATCTATCCACCGGGCAGTGTCGTCTGGTATGCGGGCGAATTGAGGTCCGAAGAAATCGAGCGGTGCCGGTGGATGACCTTTCTGACGCAAATTGACACCCTCGTATGGGAGGATGGGGCTGCTAGTCGAGACCAACGGGTGGCGGAGAACCTACGGAAGGACTACGATGCCTTTTGTGCTTTCGTTGAATCTGGGGTGCGTCAGCCGACTCTCACGCTCGATAAAGACTGGGTCGCCACAGTCGCTCCGCAGGCGTTTGATTACCAATCTCCGGCGAGGCAGTCCCCGTACCTGATTCGTGCGATGTTGAACCTTAGCGATAACGTAGCACCCATCGGTCGTGTACTAGATCCGATGGGCGGCTACGGGCAGACACTTTTCGAGTGTGTGTTAAGAGGGGTGGATGGTGCGACGTTAGAGATTTCTCCCACAGCCTCGAAGCGGAGTGCTGAAAATCTCCGAAAACTCTTGCAGCGCCTTGAAAGACCTTTTGAGGAATCCCACGATGGGGCCCGTCATCTTTTCGTGACACACGACTCTCCCCAAAACCGGTATCAAATCATCAACGGCGATACACGGGAAGCGCATCAATATTTGCCCAACCAACAGTTCGACGGTTTAATCACGGATTTTCCCTACGGTGTCCGCGCTGGAAGCCGAAACGAAAAACTCACACCGATTCCACTAGATGCGCTGCTGGATGCTGCCCTGCCAAGTTGGGAACGTTTGCTCAAACCCAACGGGACAGTTGTGATCGCTTATAACTTGTATGCGTTGCCACGCGAAACGGTGCTCAACCTGATCCAGAAACACGGGTTTCGCCAGCGTTTCGTCGATGTTGACCTACGGATGCGAATCTCTAATAAAATCCATCGGGATATTGTAGCGTTTGAAAAGGCGTGAAACAATTTTATGGTGAATTAGAGAAATAATTGAGGGGTGTGCATGATTATTGTCTGAATCATGGATTCAGCAGATTACACAGAAAACACGGATAAGCAAACAAAGCAGCCACCGAGCCGGCGTATCTTCAGCAAACCAAATACCCAAAAACCCCAACGACCCGACGGCTACCTTCGCTCCAGAGGAGCGATATGTCTATAGAATGCCGATACAGCGGATGCTCGCGCTCCAGCGGAGCGCAATGTATATATACAGCTAATAGGATTAATCTGCTCAAATTATGCGATTATGACCAAGCTATCTACGTATGCACACCCCTCAAGTAATTCTAAAATCTACCATAGTAGGAAACGGAAATCTCGATCCCCTGCATAGCTAATGCTTCACAGTTCACCGATAATTTGGCACCGGCACAACCGCTCCATCTCTTTCAGCGGACAGATGTGCACAAATCCCCGGCGCTGTATAATCCATCGCTTCGTAAACATCGATTGGCGGTTTCGTATCGTTCAGGATAGATTCGATGAACCCCTCAACAATTCTGCTCTCAGCTACGCCATGCCCACTGTCGTCACTTGTGAACGGAGTCATCTCTCGATCAGGGACTACTCCTCGGAAGTATCCGCTCGCTCTGTCATTGTATTGACGTTTGCTTTCCAATGCGCCCTTTGTGCCGTAGACAACATACCAGTGGAATGCCGGGTGACGTTCAATCGAGAAACCGCACAGAATCTTAACAACTGCACCACTCTCCATCTGAAACAGCCCAACCTCAAGGTCAATTACGCCGAGGTCAGGTGCGATGTTAGAACCAGTATTTAACCCTGTCACTGCAGCGCACCGGTCCTCCATCATAAAAATTAGCGGCCCAAGGCTATGTGTGCAGTATTGAATTGGCGGCATCTTGGCTCGCCACGTCAATGTCCCATCCCCCCGCCGCATCAGCCCACGGCAGTCGTGAATATATTCGGCTTCGGCATAAATAATTTTTCCAAGTTCGCCGGCGTCGATCTGTTCCTTCCATGCGAGGTGCATGTCGCTATAGCAACAGTTCTCAGCAAGCATATATTTCAACCCGCTCTTTTCGACAGCTTGGACAACCGCCTCGCACTCTGACAGTGTGTATGCCGCCGGTACTTCACAGAGGACATGCTTCCCACCTTCCAATGCGGCGATTGTGTGTTCGGCATGTTGCGGCATCTCTGTGCAGATGACCACTATATCCAAATCGTGTCTCAGAAATTCTTCATAATTCGTGTATCTTGACGCATCAGCCGGGCAGTCAGCCGCTTCCAACCGAGAGGTATCTGCATCACACACCGCAGCCACTGCCGCTCGCGCTTGCTGTGAGAACCTGTCTAGGTATACACGCCCACGGCCTAACCCCACAACACCAACCTTTAGCTTCATCAATCTCCTCCTCTGAACCCATAAACCTCATTTCAACCACTGTGCAGGATATGATACGCCGCAACCCCCAACGACACATGAACGTTCAGCGAAGCGCCCTTGCCGTACATCGGAATATAGATTGTCATATCACAGGCTGCGAGGGTGCGTTTCGTCACGCCGTGATCTTCATGCCCAACGATTAGGCAGAGCTTGTCGGGGTATTCGGCTTCATTATAAGGCACAGATGCAGCGGTTATCTCCAGGGCACAACTAACATAGCCCTGCGCTTTGAGATTTAAAATTGCATCCGCTGCCTGTTCTTTATAACTCCACTTCACCCGTCGATCCTTGCCTCGACCAACCTTCCTAATCAACGGGTGCGGTGGACGTGCGCTGATTCCTGTCAAAATGATTTGGCGCACGCCGGCTGCATCCGCAATCCGAAACGCCGATCCGACGTTGACCGGATCTTCGACATCCTGCAAAATAAAAATAAGTTCTCTATCCGGACGCGATGCCCTTTTGAGAAAATCCTTGAGCGGTTTGCCACGTAACTGTTTCAAGTTTCAATCTCCACTGTCCAACACTTCCTGCCGATTTTTGCCTTTACCAGCAATATAAAGGACGCATAGGGTCACGCCTATTGCAATCCCCATCCATAAAACTCCCCACACAATGGTCGGAATGTACGGTGTCACCTCTTCGTGGAGCATACGGGCGTCGGATTGAAGATGGGAGCGATCCAAAATATCACTCTTGATGTCGAGTATTGCATAAAGACAACTGGTCAAGCCGACTACGCGCAGCAGCCACTCGTTAATCGACTCCGGCAGAAATCTGCCTATGATGATCAGCCCCCCACCGAACCCAACGCCGAATAGAAAACCGAAACTGTTTCGTAGATAGAAGGCTGAAATAAGGATCATACCGACACCGATAACAGCACTGATCAATTTACCAAGGTGCGTCCGCGCCGCGAGAATCAGAATCAGCCCACCCCACAGTAGACTTCCAAGATAGCCCGCGGTGAGTGTCCAGAAACGTGAACCGCCTAGCGTAACCGCGTGCCCGCCCTCTTGTTGAACAATTTGGATCTCTTTGATACTGCCGCCTGTTGCGAGTGCTGCCAAGCCGTGACTAACTTCGTGCATAAAAACAACAAAAATCTTGAGTGGATAAACGACCTGCGTATTCCACAGAAAAGCGATGACGATGAAAATACCAATCAGGCGAATGTCTAACCGTTTGAAGAATTTTATTATCATGTCTACTTTCGCTAACTTTTGGTTGATATTCGGGGGTGGATATGCTATATTTGCCAAGCATTCGCATCAATGCTTTCAAGCCGTAGATGGGGGTTAGAGTAATGGATGCACCATGGATTTGTCAAGCTGTTTTGAGTCCCAATCCCATCAAGGGGTGGCAAGTCCTAAAGTCTCTATATTGGGAAGCAGTGCGAAACTGAAATGGGGAGTAACTCAATGGGAAATACTTTTGGTCATCTTTTTCGGATTACAACATGGGGCGAATCGCACGGCGGGGCGATCGGTGTCGTGATTGACGGCTGTCCGCCGAAACTCAAAATCGATATCGGTGCCATTCAGGCGGAACTAGATCGACGCCGACCGGGACAAAGCCATCTCACTACCTCGCGTCAGGAGGAGGATCGGGTAGAGATTCTGTCCGGCGTGTTTGAGGGACAATCGCTTGGGTCGCCAATCTCAATGTTGGTGTGGAACAAAGACGCGAAACCCTCCGCCTACGAACACCTCAAGGATGTGTATCGACCATCACACGCCGACTTCACCTACCAGCAGAAATTCGGTCTCCGTAACTGGCAAGGCGGCGGCAGAGCGAGTGCCCGTGAGACAATCGGACGGGTCGCAGCGGGCGCGATCGCAAAGCAGATTCTACGCGAACAGTGTGAGACGGAAACCCTCGCCTACGTCAAGCAGATCCACACAATTGGTGCGGAGGTTGATTCGGACAGTGTAACGCTTGATGAGATTGAATCCAGCCTCGTTCGATGTCCAGACCCGAAAGCCAGTGAGAAGATGGCAGAGTGTATTGATCAAGCAAGACGGGAGGGCGACTCCCTCGGTGGGATCATCGAATCGGTGTCACGGAATGTCCCTATGGGACTCGGTGAGCCGGTGTTTGACAAGCTCAAGGCGGATTTGGCAAAGGCGATGATGTCCCTACCGGCGACGATGGGCTTCCAGATCGGTTCCGGCTTTGGCGGCGTGATCGGCACCGGCTCACAGCACAACGACCCCTTTTACAACGACCACGGGCGGGTTCGTACCCGGACGAACAACTCCGGTGGGACGCAGGGCGGTATCTCAAACGGCGAAAACATCATTTTTCAGGTCGCTTTCAAGCCGACCGCCACCATCCGTAAGGAACAGGAAACGGTGGATCTCCACGGAAATGCTGTCAAGCTATCGGCGCATGGACGGCATGACCCGTGCGTTTTACCCCGAGCTCCTGCCATTGTCGAAGCGATGACCGCACTAGTATTAGTGGATCATTTTCTACGACAACGTGCGAAAACCTTGGATTGATAAACCTTCCAATAGGGTCGTAGGTTGGGTAGAGCGACAGCGAAACCCAACGCCAATGAACTGATACCCTTTACGCACTACACATCACGTTTTACGCGTTTCCCGTCTTGCACTATCTTTTGACATAAGCTAACCTTTTAAGCAAGTTTAAGTATACATTTTCAGTTTTTATATAAGGTTGCGCTGGAGCTGCTCTGATTCATGAATCCCCATCAAAGATTGGAATCGTGAAAAAGGTAGCCTATCAAGCCACCCGATGACAGTTTCACAGAGTTCAGAGAAACTGTTGAAAAAATAACTCCTGTTGATTTGATCTCGCATCAGATGCCACAATCGCTCAATGAGATTCAGATGCGGACTATATGTCGGCATCGGGACTAACCGCAATCGGTCTTTATGATGAATAAGGAAATCGTCAAGTTTTGCCGTTGTATGACTCGATGCATTATCGCGGACGACAAACAGCAACTCATCGGGATACATATCCATTAGGTTTTGCCAATGTGTTTTCATCTGAAGATGGGTTTTATTGGCATAGATTTCATACAAGCCGGCACCCGAAGGATACTCTAAGGAACCAATGAGGTATTTCCGCTGGTTTTTGCCGGGGGTGTTGACCTTATATTCAATGCCTTGCTGTCGATAAATGCGTCCACTGTTGGGACACCAAGACACGTTAGCTTCATCAAAGAAAAACAGGCGAGCCGTCTTTTTTTTAGTCTCAGGTGCCGGCAGACCTAAACGCTGAAGTTGGGTGTCCGGGAGAATCAACTGAGTCGCCTCGCTCGTCAACTCTCCCGTTTTTGCAAACTCGTCAACTCCGTCAGTTGAGTTCGTTTCGCTTGATACTCTGGATCCGGACTGCCAACACGGAGTTTGCTTCGACCGGTTCGGTAGCCTATCCGTCGTAAAGCCAGGTGGATAGCTGGCGGTGTGACCGAAATCTCGTGATACACTTTGAGATAAACTCTTATCAACTCAAGCGTCCATTGTCGAGAGTCCGTCTGAAGTTTTTCGTATTGATTCGGCATTTGTTCAAGAAGTCGATTCCAGTCGGATTTGCTGAAGTGTGTGATTTTACCACGACGCCCCGGAGGACTCTTAGGTATCAACGCCTCTAAACCAGAGGTATTGTATTTATGAATATAAGCCCTAACACTCTCATCAGAAAGATTAAACATCTTTGCGAGTTTCGACACGGGCATACGCTCAACACCACTAAGTTTGATGATTAGTAAACGCCGATACCATTTCGGTTGTGTCGCTTCAGAAAGCGCAACATCAAGACGTTCAAGAGCCAACGCATCGTTAAGTTCTGCGTAAATCATTACTCAAGACACTCCTTGTGAGGTAGATTTACACACAGTATAACTGAAAACTCTATAAATTGATAATTTATTATTTAATATTGCTTAACATAAACATTAACTTTTGAGTAGCCTTTTTCTTTTTAAAACAGGTTCTTAAGAAGCATTTTGTCCATTAGAAATCGTCTATGTTAGGATATAGACCTCCTACCAACATATGACTCGAAAACTGATGTATCATAAAACAATTCCGGTGAAATATGAGAGCTGTTATCCAACGTGTTAAATCTGCCAGTGTAACCGTCGAAGGAAGGGTTGTGTCGGAGATTCGGGAGGGATTGCTTGTTTTTCTCGGGGTCGCTCAAGAGGATACCCTCGCCGATATCGATTATATGACAAACAAAATCGCCAATCTCCGAATCTTTGAAGATGACCAAGGGCGGATGAATTTGTCTATTTTAGATATGGGTGGCGAAGCCCTTGTCGTCTCTCAATTCACGCTTTGTGGCGATTGCCGTAAGGGAAGACGCCCTAGCTTCATTGCCGCCGCCCGCCCCGAAAAAGCGGACCCACTCTATCAAGAATTTATGGACAAGATCTCGCAGTTAGGAGTGCCAGTCAAGGCTGGCATATTCCAAGCGATCATGGATGTAGAGCTGATTAACGATGGACCTGTCACGATGCTGTTAGATAGCAATAAGCTGTTTTGATTCGTAAACGCTTTTTATTTTTAGAAGGAAGATATTATGGACCGTAAAATGGAACTTGGCTTATATCTCTTCGGTGAAGTGGACGAAGAATGGCTAACATTTGTCAATCAGCTGGGTGTTGAGGCTGTTGTCATGGCTAACCCTCAATTGCCGGGCGACGGTCGTTGGGAATTTATGGACCTGCTACAGATGCGAACTGCAATCGAAAATGTGGGTCCCCGGCTCGCCGCCATTGAGAATGTTCCGCCCTCTTTTTACGACAAGATTATGCTCGGTTTACCCGGACGGGATGAGCAGATTGAGAATATGGCAGCTACCATCCGCAATATGGGTGCGGCAGGTATTGATACTTTCGGCTATCATTGGATGCCTAACAGTGTGTGGCGGACTTCTAACACAACCCCCACTCGGGGAGGTGCGACGGTTACCAGCTTTGATATGGAACTTGTTAAAGATGCACCGCTTTCCAACGGGCGGGTCTTCACCGAAGAGGAGATGTGGGAATACTATGAATATTACATGAAGGCGATTCTTCCTGTCGCAGAGGAGGCAGGTGTACGACTCGCACTCCACCCTGACGACCCGCCGGTCGAATCTCTTGGGGGGATACCCCGCCTATTTCGTAGTTTTGAAGGTTTCAAGCACGGCATATCGCTCGTTGATAGTCCGATGCACGGACTTGACTTTTGTGTCGGATCTTGGTCTGAGATGGGACCCGGTGTCGTTGATGCTGTCCGCTACTTCGGGGAACGCGATCGGATTTTCTACGTCCACTTTCGGGATGTACAGGGGTACGTGCCCAAATTTGCCGAATCCTTTGTAAATGATGGGAACTGCGATATGTTTGAGGTGATGAAGACATTAAAGCAAAGCAGATTCACCGGCTGGATGATTACGGACCATGTCCCAAACATGATAAACGATACGTCGCAGGGACACCGTGCACGCGCCTTTACGATGGCTATATGGCCGCATGCCTTGAAAGATTGAACGCAGCCGACTAGACCAAACGGGAGTGCGCTGTGAATCGAACTCGAATTCTGTACGTTATCGATTCTATGGGCAGGGGCGGGGCTGAGACGCAGTTGCTTAAAACTTTAGAACGACTACCTCTAGATCGATTTGAAGCCTTTATTGTGTTAAGCCGTGAGCCCGGCGATTCCTACGAGCAGGTTGCAGCACTCCCAATCGTCCGAGACGTTATTGTCTTGCATAACGCAAGACGCTTCGCAGCCCAATCCCATCGGGGCAGATTTCCCACACTATCGTTGGTGCGAAAGGCTTTCAGGTTAGCAGGGATTGTAAAATCGGTGGGACCAACAATCATCCACAGTTGGCTTTGGTATTCCAATCTCCTCTGTGGGCTTGTCCGCCAATTTTCTCCAACCCCATCAGGGGCGGGTCAATCCTGTCCCCTGATCGTCTCACAACGAGGCGACTACTACGCGAGATACGGCAGATTAAGATTGTGGTTGACAGAAAAAATCATCTACCGTCACGCCGACGTCCTCTTAACAAATTCTGATCGCATTCGAGACAAACTTCGGCACCGTTATCCCGACAAACGTATCCTAGCGATTCGGAATCTGCTCGACTTGCCTGACCTATCACCACAGACGCCTGCCGACGCTCCACCGCTTTGGCACATTGTGAGCGTCGGTCGATTGACTGCGGAGAAGGGACATCACTACCTCATTGAAGCATTGCATCTGCTCAACACAAAATTCAACCGGCAAAACTTCACAGTGACAATCCTCGGAGATGGGCCATTGAAGACAGACCTAGCGCAGCTTGCCAATCGCTATCACCTGTCGGATCGCGTACATATGCCCGGCTTCTACGAGGATGTTTTTCCTATGCTCTCTACCGCACACCTCTTCGTGTTACCATCACTGCATGAAAGTTCACCAAACGCCCTTATCGAAGCGATGGGGGTTGGGCTACCTTGCGTTGCTTCGGGTGTCGGCGGCGTTCTCGATCTTATTGATCATCAAGAGAATGGGCTGCTTATCCCACCTCGATCGAGCGGGGCACTGGCGGAGGCAATTGATTGCCTCCTAGCCGATCAGGAATTGGCAACCCATCTAGGGTGGAATGCAAGGCGAAGAATTGAAGAGAGGTTTGATAACGATAGATCTATCCAGCAGTTGGAGGAGGTCTATCAGGATTCACTTCGTATGATTTCCTACACACACGCTTAATACCCATAAAGGAGGACGGTTCATGACAGATCAGCCGATCAAACTTGGTGTCGTTGGCTGTGGATTTACAGGCAGACAAACGATTTTCGCAACCACTGTAATGTCGCGAATGACTACCGTTGCGCTAGCGGATCTCGACCCCAGTCGGCGCGAGGAGGTCGCCGGAGAATACTCCGTACCACGTACCTACACCGACTACCGGGAGATTCTTGAAGACAGTGACATCGACGCAGTATATCTTGGCACTGCCCCCGATGTCCGTCTGCCAATGGTGCTTGAGACACTCGCTGCGGGTAAGCATGTGCTGGTCCAGAAGCCTCATGCGATTCGGGCAGACGAGGTTACGGAGATTGCGGAGGCAGCAAAAGTAGCAGATAAGACGTTGCAATTCTGCTATTTCATGCGTCACTACCCTCACAACCGCCAGATTCGCAGCGCGGTGCTTAGCGGTAAGATTGGAAATCCGTACCACGCCCGGATCTTTGGGAAATACAATCATATCCCGCCCCTGAATGACAACTCCCGTTGGCTGCATGTCTACGGTCAGAAAGGGGGATCGTTAGGACAGCACTATTCCCATGAGTTGGATCTGGCGTGGTGGTGGATGGGGTGTCCACAGCCGGAGTGGGCGTTTGGTGCTAAGCATGTGATCTATCCGGCATACGATGGTCCCGAAGGGCCTGCTGATGACTATTTCACGGGACTTGTCGGTTTGGAGGGAGGGAAAACGATTCAGATTGATTGCTCCCGAATGGTACATACCCCCACACCAACTATCATCGAACTTTATGGTAGCACCGGGTCAATCACCGGCGGGGGGATTTCCAGACACAAAGATGGCGAGTTTATCCGGGAGGAAATTGATGAACCGCTAGATATAAAGCATAGCGAGCCCCCTGAGCCCCGCCCTGTTTTCTTTTACGAGATAGAGCATTTCGCAATGGCAATCGCTGGCGAGGTCGAGCCGGATGTTTCTGCTGCAGATGCCTATACGTTCATGAAAATCCTTGACGCCCTTTACGATAGCGCAAAAGCAGGTGTGAAAGTTTCAATTGAGTAGATCTAAAAGGAGGTTATTATGTCCAAACACAAAGTATTGATGGCAAGACGTGAAGATCCTGAAGTTGAAGCGATACTCAAAGATGCTCCGCCAGAGGTAGATATTCAGTTCCCAGCCCCGGGCGAGGCGTTGGACGATCACCTCGCGGATGCCGAGATCATCTACGGCGGGATCCGTGAAGCAGACCTTCCCAAAGCCAAATCGTTACGTTGGGTGCAGCAACCTTCAGCAGGCGTAGAAGGTACGATGTATCCCGCCTTCAAAGCAAGCGACGTAATTCTGACCAATTGTCAGAAACTGTATGGTCTTCAGATTTCTGAGCATGCCTTCGCGCTCTTGCTCTCTCTGACCCGTAGTATCCCGGCACAATTAGAATTTATGAAGGAAAAACTCTGGGAACGGGTTCCGTGTATCGAATTGGCAGGGATGACCATGGGAATTTTGGGGCTCGGCGGCATCGGTC
Organism: Candidatus Poribacteria bacterium; assembly: GCA_965222805.1. GTDB lineage: Bacteria > Poribacteria > WGA-4E > WGA-4E > PCPOR2b > PCPOR2b. The sequence goes on along the minus strand of CBDCUX010000005.1, from coordinate 6,008,269 downwards.
GAGCGATAGCAGCGCGGGCAAAGGCATTTGAGTTTAAGGTCATCGCGGTTGATTCGGAGCCGATGGACCAACCAGATTGTGTCGATGAACTGGGCAGGCTGGATTGGCTTTCGGACTTTATGGCACAATCAAACGTCGTGATGGTCTGTTGTCCAAGCACTCCTGAAACTCACAAACTTCTTTCGCACGAGCAGTTTAATCTCTTGCCGGATGGAAGTTATCTCGTCAATGTTAGCCGAGGTAAAGTCATTGATGAAGATGCTATGATTGCGGCACTCCGCAGCGGCAAGCTCGCCGGTGCGGGTTTGGACGTTACCTATACCGAACCGTGTCCACCGGATAGCTCGCTATGGACGGAACCGAATGTGATTTTGACGTCCCATAGCGCAGGGGCATCGCAGCATATGCGCTCTCGTGCGATGCGCTTGTTTGTGGATAATCTGCATCGCTACATCAAAGGCGAACCATTGGTCAACCTCGTAGATAAACAGAAGGGGTATTGAAAGGGGATAAAGTCACTGGCAGCGGAACAATGTAAATTACCAAAATAGTGATAGATCTTATGATTGAATCGTGCTATAATCAGTTCACGTAGAATTGCAGATTTTGTAGGGCTTCGCCGCTGATTCATCGGCGTGCTTCTATGAAGTTTGGGTTCTCATACGAATTGTTCCTTTAACAACTATAAAGCCGTCACTACAGAGTTGACGGAGTAAGAGAGGAGTTTTCATTATGCGATGTGTCTTTGTCGGTATTGAATACGCTGGAAAATCAACGCTAATTAAGCTGCTAGACGCCTATTATCGACAGCGCAAACTACCCGTCCACGGAGACGACCATTTCACCCTTCCGGATGCATCTTTGAGTCCAGAATCACGAGCGTTGATGGTGAACTTTCCCGATGATGTTAAAGAACGCTCACAGCGAATGCAGATTCAGTATCATGTTGAAGTCATCAAGAATTATCCGAATACCCTGATCGCGGGCTGGCATATCGAAGAATCGGTCTACTCAGACATGTACGGCGATGATCCGGACAATCCCTACTATAAGAATTATTCGTATGGGGCACAACGGATTTACGAAGCACAGGTATTTGAAGCTCGGTTACCCAATGTGGTCTTGATTCATGTAACCGCCAGTGATGAAGCAATCCGGGAACGGATGCATGCAGACTCACATGAGTACCAGATCATCAAGGAGGGGGATATTGCGGAGGTCAAACAGCGTTTCGAGGACGAAATCGAAAAATCGCTCTTTACCCAGAAGGGACGTAGGATAGTGGTTGACACCACCGGGAAAACGCCTCAAGAATCGTTGGATGATCTGCTCATGCTGTCCGAACCTTTGATTACTCAAGAAGAACTAGCTATCCGTGCTATACCTGTACCTAACGGAGACTATGAGGTTCGGTATGAAAACGGCGTACGAAAAATGATTCCGGTATAGTGACCCAAGTCGTTACCTTTGAACTGAACCGCTATTTCCCATCGGGTTGTGATCTCACATCCAACACGGTGGACAGGAACAGAAGATTGGAAGGAAGGAAAAAGGAGTTTCTCACGCGGTATTCTTCCTTCCGCTTCTTCCCCCTTCAAACTCCAAACGCATCAATTACGAATCTTCCCGGATTTCGCTTTCCTGCCCCTCCCCCTTACCCACCCAAAACTGCTCCGTCTCATCGACAATCCGCCGTGCTTCCTCCATCCGCTCATGGGCTTCGGGCTTCATAGGGCTGTAGCGGGCAAACTTCACCAGATCACAGTTAGTCAAAAAGTGGCTAACCAACTCTATCGGGATATTTTCGGGCCGCAAACGGTCAAGTAGTTCTTGGGTGGTCATTTCAAGCGCAGGGATATGATATCGTGCAGCGATATACTGGCGAATAACGTGAGAGATTTCTGTGTAGTATATTTTCATTTCGCCCTGTGCGACCAAATTCATCCCCTCAATCCGCTTCAGGTGTTCATAAGCAGTTTCGTGAGGTTGACGTTGAGGTATTACTTCAGGTTGTAGGTCTATGGATTTCGCCCGTCTGCGGACGTAAAAAAAGACAAGAAGAATAATGGCCATAATTAGCAGACACAGCGCTAAGATGTAAAGAAACCAATTTGGAGGCACAGGCAAGGGGTCCTTGATCTCTTTTATCTCTGTCGCACTAGGAGGCTTGACAGCCCGGACCTCAAACAGGTAAGCAGGCGTCTGAATACTTCCGCTGTTTCCATCGGTGTCGGTGTATTCAATTGTAATAGAAGGAAGGGTATGCACTCCGATAGCATAAGCACGTAGTGGATAGGTCACTTCATAGTGTGCTTTGCCTGTTGGTGTGTCCTCGGCTTTGATTCGTTTTACTTGCGGTTTATCTACTTCCAGATGCTCGTGCTCGCTGTCATTTATTGGATCTAAGTAGATATGTAGGTTTTCATCGGCTTCGATTCGTATCCGCAATTGAACCGGATCCCCGATCGTAATATCTTCCGGGTCAAATTCGTGTGAAAGGATATGAATGGCATCCTGCGCAAATGCGCCCCCAAGGAACAAGAGCAATAAAAGGCAGACAATGATGAGCCAGAGAAGGCGTAGAGAAAAGGACCGGAAGATTGGAAGGTTGGAATGAGACAACAACGGGAAGAACCATAGAGACATTTTTAGTTTTGAAACTGGCTTATGTCAAAAGAAAGTGCAATACGTGAAGCGCGTGAAACATGAAAAAAAATTTGTTCATTAGTGTCCGACCTACAGGATTCATAGAATAAGAAAGCGCGGTACGCAAAGAGAAACCGAGTTTTCAAGAAAAAACTCGGTTTCCGTTAATTTATGATAAGTTCAAGCGGGACCAACTCTATATTCAAAAAATCTCGTGTTCGCCGTTAATCCCTTTGCGTTTCAGTATATGCCTGAATGGGTTGAACAACAATAGATTTTGGAGTTGTTGGACATTGATACTGGCAGACGCCGCAACCGATACAGCCGGAGGAAACGACTTCAACCCGTTTTTCGGAATCGAGCCGAATTGCCCTGTCACCAATTGGGCAGGTATCGACACAGGCGCGACAATCGACTCCGTTAGAACGCAGACAGATGTCGTAATTGACTTCGGCTAAACCAATTTGAATCTCATGGACAGAGAGATTCTGTAAAGCCCCGCTTGGACAGACCTGCATACATTCGAGTGAATCACAAACAACGCACGGTTGGTCGTCCGGATTAATGTAGGGTGTCTCAACCAGATTGGGCTGGTCGCTCTGTAAGGGTTGAATGGCATCTGCAGGGCAACTATCGACACAGTTTCCACATCGCAAACAAGTTTCCAGAAATGCAGATTCTGGAAGTGCGCCCGGTGGTCGTAATAGAGCTTTCTCGGCGGGAAGATGTGGTCCAATCTGCGTATCTAAGTATTCCGCAACCGGCTGCACGAACCTCGTGAATGCTTCTCGGAAGAATGCTCGCCTGCCGTGCGCCCACCCATCGTCAGATTCTGCCATTGGACGTAACCCTTTCGCTTTACCACCCAATAAATTATTAGCCCCAAAGGTGATTAGTCCCCGCAGGGCGACGAGAAACAACCTAGCGTATTATATCAGCGGATAGTCGTAGATACGATAGCGTTTATAAAGTGTCGCTCCCATGTTTTCAGCCGCCCGATTCATCAATGTATTGTCTTCTAAAATCCACGACATTTCACCCCGCCGATACCCCTTTGCAACACCAATTTTATAAACTTCGTAGTACATCAGTGCATCAATTCCCTGTTGACGGTATTTTGTCTTAATCCCAAACGCTAGAACCCGAGCTGTGTCAATTTTACGGCTGTGCCAGAGAAGTTTGAGGAGTCCGAGCGGAAACAGGCGTCCATTGGCGTGCTTCAACGCAACATAAAAATCGGGTAACGCAAGGATAAAGGCGACTGGCTCCCCTTCGATTTCGGCGAACAGGAGCAAATCAGGGTCAATAATCTGGATTAGCTCCTGCGCCATGTAATCGATTTCCCTGTCCGTCATTGGGATAAAGCCCCAATTTTTCTCCCATGCAGCGTTATAGATCTCCTTGACCCGCTGAATTTCCTGATTAATCCGTTTTTTAACAAGGGGACGTATCGTGATTTTTTTGCGCTTTTTGATCCATTGTACCGTTCGCTTAAGACGTTCAGGCACCTGCACATCATCGGTTATGTCGTAAGCGAGCAGGTCCTTTGCCTTCTTGAAACCGAACCGTTCAACGAGGTCGGGATAGTAGGGTGGATTGTAGGACATCATAATCATAGGGGGAGAATCAAAACCGTCAACAAGCAATCCGCAATCGTCGTTTATCGAGTAATTCACGGGACCACGCATCACTTTAAGTTTGCGTGCCCGCAACCATTGCGCAGCATGGGAAAACAGTGCCGCTGCGACCTCCGGATCATCGATGGACTCAAAGAATCCAAAGAACCCGACCTGTTCTTCGTGAAAGTCGATGTGGCTATCATTTTTGATGGCGACAATTCGGCCCACAACATACCCTTCACGTCGGGCGATTAAAAACTCGGCTTCGGCATGGTCAAAGAATGGATACCGGGACTTATCGAGTCGCTTCTTGAGATCGCTGCGTAACGGGGGAACCCAATGGGGATCGTTACGATAAACTGTCCAGGGTAGGCTGATAAATGCTTTTAGATCGGCAGGGGATTGGACAGGAGTAATATCAATCTCAGGGGATTGTCTGTCGGAACGCATTTTGTGAAAATTCTCCTGTTTTTTTTACGTAATCCAACCTTTAGATCAGTCCTAACTTTCTACCCACTTTATCAAATTTTTCGAGGACAAAGTCGAGTTGCGCATCGGTATGACTTGCCATATAACTGGTGCGCAGGCGCGAACCACCGGAAGGCACTGCCGGACTGACAACAGGATTCGTGAAAACGCCTTCATCGAATAAGTGTTTCCATAACATGAAGGTATTTGTATCATCGCCAACAATCACCGGAACAACAGGGGTTTGCGTGTCTCCGATGTCATATCCCATCAATCGGAGACCTTCCTGCATTTTCCGTGCGTTTTCCCACAACCGTTTACGCCGTTCCGGTTCAGCTTTGATGATTTCCAAAGCAGCATGGACGGTTGCGACTGCGGAGGGCGGCATGCTCGCGCTGAAAAGGAAGGTGTTTGCATGGTGTTTCAAGTAATCGATGACAGGGGCTTCTGCAGCGATGAATCCACCGATACACGCGAAAGATTTGCTAAACGTCCCCATAACCAAATCAACATCATTTTCAACCCCAAAATGTTCAGCGGTGCCGGCACCGGTTGGGCCGAGAACACCAATCCCATGTGCGTCGTCAACCATCAAACGGCACCGATATTTCCGAGCCACTTCTATGACGCCAGGGAGGTCGCCGATATCGCCCTCCATACTGTAAATGCCTTCAACGATAATCAGTTTCCCTCTCTCAGGATTGGCACTTTCCAATTTGCTAGAGAGATCGTCCAAATCGTTGTGTCGGAATCTAATCATCTCCCCCCAAGAGAGGCGGCACCCATCAACGACGCAGGCATGGCTCAACGAATCAATGACAGCGATGTTCCTGCGTCCTACCAGGGTATCAATAACGCCGAGATTGACCTGAAACCCGGTGCTAAAAACCAATGCGGCTTCCTTGTGAACAAATTCGGCGAGTGCTTCTTCAAGCGCGATATGGATATCGAGCGTGCCGTTTAGAAATCGACTACCTGTACAACCTGAGCCGTATTTTCGCCCAGCCATCTCAGCGGCTTCGAGGACTTTAGGGTGATGTGTCAGTCCGAGGTAGTTATTCGATCCAATCATCACTTTTTTCTCGCCATTGATCATGACTTCTGTATCTGCGGAGGATTGGATTGGAATGAAATAAGGATAGATTCCAGCCTCGATCACTGCTTTATACTCTTGCCCCCGTGTACTTATGCCGTTGCTAAACTCATAGCATTTTTCAAATACATCCATTCATTGGTTCTCCTGATGTCTTATGAGTTAAACATGAAATATGAGTTCGTTGATTCCCGCCAGTCCTAGAAAAGACTGAACCCCACATACTTTTTGGGCTGCGCTTCGATATCTCCCGCCAATACCTTGAGATTATAAATCAGCGTCGTAAGCTCTTCAGCGGTTTTCTTATCGTTGGCAAGTTTGCTCAGTGAGCCTTCTCCATCGTTAATCTTTGCGAGAACGGTTTCCAACTGTTTCGCCGTTGCGTTTAGGTGATCGAACAGTTCCGCTCCTGATGTCAGTTTGTCCAGCGTGTTTCCGGGCGTATTCAGTTTATCGGTAAGCTGGGCAATTGATTCGGTGGAAGTTGCAACAGATTTTGCCAAAGACGGATCTGAAACGAGTTTACCAATTGTACCTTCACCTGATTGAGCTTGATCAATAAATTGCTCCATCTTTTGGGAGGTTGCAACAGATTGATCATACAGATCGGGACGATTGATAATTCTGGATGCCGTTCCTTCGCCGTTCTCAATTTTTTGGATAAGGGCATCGGTTGAGCCGATGAGTGAATCAAGTTGATTGAAGCGAGCTTCAAGATTTTCGAGGCTTTCCAAGATGCGTTCTGTTCGGTTAAAGAGGGCAGGGTCGGTACTCAGTTTTCCTAATGTGCCTTCTCCTTGAGCGGCTTGTTGCCCCCACTTTGCTACCCAAGCGGTGCTTTGTGTAACATTTTCAGCAATCTCCCTTTTAGAGAGGAGTTGGGGGAGCAGACCGTTCCCTTCGTTTAACTCTCCGACGAGTTCAGAAACACCGTTTGTCGCCCGATCCAGATTCGCGTAAAGTGCTGCATCCGATAGTAGTCTTGCAAATGTGCCATCGCCGGATTGCAGTCGATTCACAAGGCTTTCAAATCGGGTCAAGGAATTATTCATATTTTCGCTAACTACAACTGCCTGATTCAACAGGATGGACATTTCTGTTGGGATAGTGCCCCGCAATGTAACGCCTTCAGATACCGGGGTGCCTTGAGGCATTCCTAGCGAGATGTCTACATATCGACTCTGAGTGAAACCGACTGATTTTATCTGAACGATTGAATCGCTCTTGACTCGTTGCGCGGCTTGTTGATTTAGATTTAGCTGGATTCGTACTTTTTCCACACCATTTTGGCGAACGAATTCGACTGTCTTGACCGTTCCAACCTCAATTCCCGCTAAACGGACCGGATCCCCTGATTTCAATCCGGATGCGGAATCAATGACGGTTTGTACGGTAAACCGATTTTGAACTGCCTTTAGACCATTCCCAGCGAAAAGGATAACCCAGAGTAAAATGATACCACAAATTAGTGCGAAAATTCCGACTTGCAATTGTGACCATGTAACTTGCGATCTTTGTAATCGCATGAATTTTGTCTCCATTAGAATACTACGATTCGTTGCACTACAGCAGATTGTCTAAAAGTGTACAAGATCGGTTGCGCGATAAGAACGGCTCGGTGGTTGAATGAAGCGTTGAATGTAAGGGTCTTTTGTGCCTATCAATTCATCGGCAGTTCCTTCAAAGATGATTCCCCCTCGTATAGACAGACAAAGTGATTGGAAATTCGAAATGCTGTAGATAGTTGATGGGTAACAAGCACTGAGGTCATACCCTGCTGAACCTGCTGTTTCTGGATGAGATTACAGATTAGACTCCGTGCAATTGGATCTAGACCACTGGAGGGCTCATCATAAAGAATAATTTCAGGATAAGAGGCAAGTGCCCGAGCGATGGCGATCCGCATCTGCATTCCGCCACTGCATCTATCAATCGGGAGATCCGCCGCACCGTGTAAATCAACCATTTCCAGTAATTTTTCCGCCTCCTCCCTTACCTTTGAAAGCGGCATTGTACTACGTTCATAAAGCGGGAAAGCAACGTTTTCCCAAGCCGTCAGTGAATCGAAGAGGGCACCATGTTGAAACACAATTGCCATTTTGCTCCGAACGTGCTGTTGCTTGACCTTCGGAAGTGCTGTTAGATTTTGTCCGTTTATCCAGATTTCACCGCTTGTTGGTTCATACAAACCCGCTATGATGCGAAGTAGGGTTGTCTTCCCAGATCCGCTTGTTCCAATAATAGCAGTCACCTTGGTGGTTGGAATGTCAAAAGTGATGTTTTTGAGGATATGTGCGTTGTTGGAAAAGAAGTTAACGTTTTTGAGTGAAATCATAGGAAATCAGGTTAAGCCGCAATTTTTCACTGTTTAGCCGGGACTGCACTTAAAGGCTCACCACAATTTTTTGTGGCAGATGAAAGTGCTGCATAAAGCGAATCTACACTAAAATGAATGCGCAAGTGTTGTCAAGAGAGAATTGGAAATAAGAATGAGAAGCAAGCAAGCAACGGCCGCCTGGGATGCAGCGGTTCGGACCCCTGCGGTGCCTCCCTGAACACGAAGCCCGTAATAGCAAGCGATTGAGACAACAATAAAACCAAACACAGTTGACTTGGTCAACCCCCAGAGGACATCGCCGGGGGTGATACTACTCAGGGATTGATTGAGGAAAAATGATAGGCTCATTGTGCCCGAAAGTTGGGCGACCAAAGCCCCTGTAAGGATTGCAGCCACAGCATTGACGATTGCCAGCGCGGGAAACATAAGTGTTCCAGCAGCAATGCGTGGGGTAATCAATTTCCGGAAGGGATCTACCCCCATTGTCACTAAGGCATCAATCTGCTGGCTCACCTGCATTGTGCCCAATTCCGCGGCGGCGGACGAACAAACACGGGTCGAAACAATCATCGCAGTGAATACGGGGCCTGAACCTCGTATAATCGAAAGTCCCGTCAACTTTCCCAACAACACGTTTGCCCCAAAGGTACGCAGCTCTGACAGCGTTTCCAACGTGATTAAGGCGCCAATACAGCCTCCTGCAATAAGTACAATCGGAATCGAGCCAACCCCCATAATGTCCATGTGGTCGAAGAAGTCATGCCAATATCTCGGTTTCTTGTATAAACCCCTTGTAGTATTCGCCATGAAAATTACAAATTCTTGCGCTTCAAGAACTCGCAGTTTTAACCAGTTGTTGATGGAGTGTGCAATTTGTTTCATGATAGGTGGAGCATGATGCGTATTGCCCTATACCCCTTCCAAATCTAACGGGTACTCACATGGATTGGCAGATTTCAATCGGTCAGGGCTAGCAGTATATCAATCGAGAGTATCCGTTTTCGCATCGTCGGTGAGGGATCGAACGTTCAAAAGCGATTGGGGCAGGCTGCGAGAGGGAAGCCGGGCGAATTTTTACGTTTCACGCCTAGACATTGTATTGAAACAAGAGTCTGGCATAAACTATATTCTTCTGGAAAAACAGTGGATCCGTTCTCTTTCTATAATAATTATAAATCTGTGCGGTTTTATTTATCTGCTTCCGAAAAATGAATTTAATAAACAAGCTTTTTAAGGGCGCTATTGATGATATAAATTGATTTAACATTTTCACACCTGGCTCCACATAATTCTCCATTGATTTATACATAAAATTGATAGTCGGAAGTATGTTTTGGGTTATGTCAATATTTCCTGTCAATAACAAGCCGTGCTTTTCAGCAGTTTTTATATAATCTTCAATGGTATTGGGAACCTCTGTAATTTTACTACTGCTATCTTTTCTAAACATTCCTGCAACAAGTAAATATCCTTTAGGTGATAAAAATGAAGTACATTGACGGAATCCGATTTCAGTTGGAAAGTAATTCTGAGACTCACTCATGAGAATCAGATCGAATTTGTTATGACTGTTGAGGTCTTCAAATTTCGTTTGTAAGAAGGTTAATTTTGAAAGATGATTTTCAAAATATTTTGCATGGTTACTATCCGGCGAAATCGCCGTGACATCATATTCCAATTTTGAGAGTGCTCTCGCTACATCTCCAATTCCACATCCAACATCTAGAATACTGTTAACATCCTTAGGAATTGCCTCGATGAGCATATCTGTATATTTTTGCTGCGCACCTCGCAAACAATCAAGTGTTAGTTTTTCACCATCTTCTGTTAGTCTTTCGCTCTCCTCCCAATATCCATAATGCAATGAGTTCAACTTTAAGATTTCTGTGCAAAAAAACAGTTCCAAATCTAATCCATCAAATTCAGTGACATTTTGCTGCCCCATACGATTCTCCGCATTAGGTTCTGTAACATTTCAATGGAGCCGGATAAAACCTGACGCAAATCGTTGCCGAGCGAAATTGATTTGGTTCATTGACCACAAGCAATTTGGATACCACAGTGTAATCTCAAAGAAGGTGTCGTGTTCACCAAGAAACTGTTGAAATTGTGACACACCGTCGTCGCAAAAATGCTACACCGATAATCGGAGGTCTCTCTTTATAATAAGTGTGGTTCAGACCTTTTGGGTTCAACACGATGAGTTCGAGGCGACACCACAACGGTCGCCCCAGCCCTCAATAACAGCGATAAAATCGTCGAAGCTATACCTCTCGTCTCCAGCGGTATGCTCGTTGCTAGATCCGATTACCGATGCTTCCACGTTCTAATTGCCTGATGCCGCGAGGAGGCACTGAGCTGCCTCGATCTCTGAATATCTTACTTTCAGCTCTACTCCTCGGGTGGATTGCAAGTGAGGATGCATTCCGCCGGCATCGTCCTTGAATACGGCAGAGAAAATTCCTTCGGCGTCCAACATCGACTTGACGATATTTGCTTCAGTCTCAGACGGAAATATGTGGAGTATAACAAAATCATCTGACATTGGCTAGCTCCATTATGGATTTGATTTTCTACAATCCTCATGTTGGCAGGTGAAATCCGTATAAACTTGATTCACGTTTAAATTGCGATTGTGATTGTAATTCACAATCGCAACCGATCTAGCAAGGATGTTACTGGACTACTTTTCAAATAGCGATTCGTCCACCTCAACGTTAATCATGACTTCGCTGAATGTCCCTTCAAGGAACGGTTCACCATTCTGGTGAACTACAGTATGAAAGCCAATTTTAACGCCGGAGACATCGCGATAATCATCAATAAACTCCTCTGTTTCCACCGGTCCCTCTTGCCCCAAACTCTGATATGACTTCTTAACAATATACTTCGTTTCTTGATCAATAAAGAGTTTCAGAGCATCTGCATCGGACACGGTGACTCGTATTACGTCTGTTGATCTCCCGTTTACATCTTCTGTCCCGAGGTGTTGAGCAGATATGTCAGCCCCGGAAAGATTGGCTAGCAGATTGATAGTATAGCGCAGCGCATCCTTTTTGAATTCTTCGACCTGAGATCCGGGAAGGTCTTGAACCCCTTGAGGCATCGCCATCCACGCAGATTCGCCATCAAAGACTTGGCTCATCTCCATACCCATAGCTTGAAGTGTTATGTCGAGTCGAATTTTCCTTGGTAGCAAGCGATATCGTTTTATTTCTGCCTGCATCATTCCACCAGGAGTGTTCAGGTTGTATTGCCCTTGGGCGACAATACTTCTCACAGACTGTAATTTCTCAAGACCGCCGTGTGCTTCAACGACGTCGTCGAGAATCATCTTTGCTTCTGCGACCTCCTTCTCACCCGCTTCAGGGATAGGTTCAGCGGAAAGAGGTGGGATGGTAATATCGACTTCTGTAACATCTCCAAGCGTATTCAACGGCTTGTCAAAATCGCTGGCTTTGCCAACAGCGATGAGTGTAAATTTGTCTGGATGCAGGTACTGAGCTGCAACGCGCCTGACATCTGCTTTTGTAACCTCTCGGATTCCCGCCATGAGTTGCTCAACGAAATCCTGTGGATATTCATGGTATTCATACCGGAGGGCCCGAGACAGGATTTCTCCCTTGGTATCATAATCAAACACAGAAGAATTCATGAAACCATCAATTGCCTGTTTCAACTCGTCGTCGGATACCTCATCGGTTCGCATCTTTTCGACTTCAACCAGAATTGCTTCAATTGCTGTCACAGTGGCTTCCGACTTGGTCCCACATGCAATGAAGAAGACACCGGGCACATCATAGCCGGCACCATAGTTGTTTCCGACAGAATATGCCAACCCTTTTTCAACTCGGATGCTGTTTATCAACCGGCTGGAAAATCCAATTCCTAGAATTTGAGACATCACGACCAGAGCGGGATAGTCTTCATTCTTGCGCAGCCAGCCAATGTGTCCCATACGGATATTCGTTTGGTTCACGTCCTCCTTGTTGACTAGCGCAATCCTCTTCTCATATGCTCCGGGGATTTGAGGTTTCTCAGGAATGGCAATCTCTGCGGGTTCCCATCCCTTGAAGGTCTCCTGAATCTTTGCCAGCATCTCGTCGGAATTAAAATCACCAAGCACGCCTAAAATGACGTTGTTCGGGCGGAAAAATTTCTGATAGAAAGCGACAAGGTCATCACGGATGATACTGTTAATTGTATCATATTCGGTTGTGCGTGCATAAGGACTGTCCGCTCCGTAGATAAGTTTACTGAATTCTCGTCTCGTGATACCTCCCGGATTGTCATTTCGTCGCGAAATGGCACTGCGATGCTGGACCTTCTCTAAATCGATTTTATCTTCACGGAATGCAGGATTCATGAGGATATCGGCGAGGATGGATAGCCCCGTATCGAGGTCTTCTTTCAAAACCGACATTGAAGCCGAACCAGCATCATCACCGATGCCCGTTTCAACGGACGCGGCTAGATTCTCCAGAATTTCATCGAGTTCATCGCCGGTTCTGCTTGTGGTGCCCCCTGTTCGCATGACTGCCCCGGTGATCGTTGCTATTCCGACTTTGTCCGCGGGTTCGTAGATTGAACCGGTGCGGATCCGCACGGAAATGTCGATAATTGGCAGTTCATGGTCTTCTAGGAGATAAACAACCATCCCATTATCTAACTCAAACCTATCAGGGACGGGTGGTTGCGGTTGATTAAGAGGCGGATAAACGAGTCCTTCATACGGCTTGTTTTGCGCCTCTCCAGTAACAGTAATCAAAAGGATCAGGATAAGATTCCATATCAGCCAATACTTTCTCACTCACTCTCCTCCTTCTCTTCATCGGATGTCGATGTTACAATCTCTGCCACGGATCTGTTGGAATCCACAAAATACTCATTTGCGACCCGTTTGATATCCTCAGCCGTAACCTTTTCAATACGCTCAAGCGACTTAAACAGCTCCCGCCAGTCACCCAGAAGAAACTCGGCACTGCATAACATTCCAGCCAACCCGCTGTTAGAACGCAGAGAACGGATTTGTGCTGCCTTGGCAAGCGTCTTAACTTTCTTGAGCTCCGCCTCCGAAACGAGCTCCGTTTTGAGACGCTCAATTTCAGCCAAAATCATCTCTTCGTTTTTCGAGTTCGTGTGCCCCTGCGCGGGAAATGAATAGAAGAGGAAAAGATTTGAGTATTTGTCGCCCGGAAATCCCGGGAACGCACCGGCAGAGACAGAGACCTTCTCGTCCCGAATCAATTTTTTATAAAGGCGCGATGTTCGTCCCGACGCCAAAATATCCGTTATCGCGCCAAATACGGCATTGTCCGGGTGTCTGACTTCCGGTTTGTGATAGGCAATAGCGATGAACGGCTGCGTTTGTTCTACAATTTTGATGCGCCGCTCCCCTAACTGTCTTGGCTCAGCAGTCTCAACGCGGGGTGGATTTGGGCGAGCAGGCATTCTGCCAAAGTATTTCTCGGCCATCTGAATAACTTCATCTGCATTTACATCACCAACAATCGCAGCGACCATATTGCCGGGGGTATAGTGTTCTTCAAAAAACTGTAGCGCTTCCGCTCGCGTCGTCGTGTTAATATCTGACATATGACCGATGACTGGATGACTATAGGGATGCGCTAGATATGCAAGTCCTTGGAGTTCTTCAATCAGCCGACCTATCGGACTGCTTTCGGTCCTCATCCGCCGTTCTTCTTTGATGACATCTTTCTCCTTAAAAAACTCACGCATCACGGGGTCAATGAATCGCTCCGATTCAAGTGCCATCCACAACTCAATCCTATTTGAAGGAAGACTATAGAAATACGCAGTCCAATCAGCGGAGGTGCCGGCATTGACACCAACAGCTCCTTCCTGCTCTAAGATTTTCGTGTATTCTTCGCCATCAGAGTATTGAGAGGCTTCTTCCTGAAGACGCTCAAATTCCACTTCCAATTGCCCTAGCTTTTCCTCATCCGCGAGACTTCCCTTCGCCCACTCGGCTCTGAGTTGATCGAACAGGTCATCCATTTTGTCCATAAGCACTTTTTCTTCATCATATCCTTGGGTTCCGAGCGTCGTGGTTCCCTTGAATGCCATGTGTTCAAAGACATGGGCAATTCCAGTGTTTCCATAGACTTCGTCAACACTACCAACGTTGACATAGATATATCCGGAAAACACCGGTGCTTCGTGTCGCTCAAGAATGATGAACTTCATGCCGTTGGACAAAACATGCTCTCTGATTTTTTGTTCGACATCTTCAAATCCGGCTGCATATAAGGGCACTGCACATAAAGTAAACAACACACAAATAAGGCAGCACAGTCTTTTTTGAATCTCAGTTGTATTCATTCTGGACCATTGCATTCCAGTTCTCCTTCAATGTAAAAGTCTTGCCGGTTCTAAAAAAAAGCCCAGAGACAATGTCTCTGAGCATTTCAGATGTCGACGAGCTGCCGTACCTTACTCGTCATCTCCATCTTCTTTGACAACATCAAAATCGTGAACATCCCTACCGGCTTCGGTCGAGAGAATGCTCAATGCCGTTGCGGCACCTTCGCCGGCGGAAATAATTGCTTGTGTCCGCTGTCCGCGAGTCAACCAACCGATAACATAGAAATTCTCAATGGCGGTCTTTCCTTCTCGATCGGCAATGATAGCGTTATCATTATCGCTATCGGTGCCAAGCCTGAGAGTTTCGACCAAAGCCTCCTCAAAACCGGTTGCAACGATCAGATATTTCCCTTGATGCTTATCACCCGCTGCCGTACTCACAGAAAATTCAGCTCCGCCAGTCTCGATCTCGGTCACTTCGACGTCAAGAATCTTGCCGCCGAATCCCTCGACCTGTTTGCGCGAAACCTCTTGAAACTCGGTTCCGGTTATCTGAGGAATCCCTAAGTAATTGTAGAGCATCGCGTCGTGCATAAAGGTTTTATTCTGACCAAAAACGGTTACAGCCATGTCGTTTTTGGCTAGGAAAAGCGCGGCACTTAAACCGCCGGGACCATCACCGATAATTAGAACATCTGCCATTGTATTCTTCCTTACAATATTGTTTTAGAATTGAGTGTTAATCGTGTTTAGACGCAAGTCCAAAGTAGAATTTATCCTTAGCTACTTTATGTCAAAACCGTTCTGAAGATATCCAACTGATTTTAGCACACCTCATTCAGAAATGCAAGCACTAAATTGGTCTGATACAAATCGCCCTATTGCCTGTTATAGCGATGTTCAGCATTCTGGAATTGGCGTAAAAAGTGAAAGGTTATTGGTATGGATAGGTCTGAGACTGGTGTTTCGGCATCCGGAAAAATAGACCGCCGGTCTGTTTGGGCAGTTTCAATTGAAAATCACCTTCGCGCGGCACACCGATGACGTATGCTCGCACTCCTAATGATCGGCAAAGTGTTATCGCTCGTTCCGGCGAGACAGTGCCCGTGGTTGCCTCGTCGGTCAGAACAAGGATAAAGCGACTCGCATCGCGCCGGAAGCGGACTTGCGGCAGCCCTTTCACGATGGCATCCGTGAGATGTTCATCTCCGCCGAAGGGCAGTGCCATTAGGTCCCGTATCCCAGTTTCCCCGAGCGGCATCTGGGTGACATCCACGCCGTCAACCGATTTGATTGCATCCTTTGCCTCTGCGAAGCGGATGAGTCCGATTTGAAAGTCAATCGGTAGAAGATGCAATCTTCCAATTAAGGTGCTTATACCGAGCATTACCGCTTCAGACTTGCCGCCCATGCTACGGCTGTAATCGAGCATGATGATGATGTCGGCTATTTGGTGTGTAGAAGCTTCTGGATGGACGCCGAGATAGACATTGAGTTTCTCTCCCTCTTTCCGAATTGTGTAGATTCGTCCACTAGCGTGATCCGTTATGACCCACACCTCGCCTGGCGATCTTACCAAGGTGGTAGCACTTTCAGCGAGTTGCCAAGTGTCGGAAAGAAGAACATTGTGCTTTTGAAACTCTCGGCGTAGTTTTTTGGTGAGAATATCTCCGTGGTCGTCCAAAGCTGCTTGGAACTCAAGATCAAGGCTGAATAACAGGGCGCCGGCGTTTCGACGGATATCCGTGACGACTGTGCGGAAAGTCCTAACGAGCCCTTCGTTGGCAGTACGTGAAGCCGGCAAGCTGGTCCTCTGTCTGAGCCCGCCGGGAATCTCTTGCCACAGTCCATCGGTTTCTTCTGCAAGGTGCGTCTGATACTTCTCCGTATGCCCTAGCACATTGACACGCAGCCCATTTAACTGACAACTATCAATAACCTTCTGACGCATCTCATCGAGTTCGGAATCCATTCCCAATCGGGTTGTGGCGGGCTCGTCCGTTACTAGCACTAGAAACTTATCGGCATTTGAACGAAACTCCATGGAGTTGAAGGTGTCTACCATCGCATCAAGCGCGTGCTCATCTCCACTCAATTGGATTTTTCGCATTTGATACCGAAGCATCCCGACGTCCGGCACAAGTGGCCGCCTTTTCAAAACTTGTCCCTCCTGCCTAACGCTAAACTCGGTCATGCCGAGAAAATACTCAATGTTGACTTCATCAAACGCATCAGTCATGCTGAATAGATTATCTGCAACCTGTTGAATATTATCTCGCATACTCGCACTTGTATCCAAGACAAAGACAACATCCACCTGATTTTCCGTGCGCGTGGCGACGATGTGCTCGGCGATGCGGCGCAAAGCTTCAGCAAAGGGACCACTAGGTGCACTATTTCCTGTAGTTGAGCCATCCTGCTCTCCAGAGCCGCGTTTCCCGGGACGATTGCCAACAGTTCCGATATCTGATGTACTAGTAGACTCTAGTGCATGGATGCCGTCTTTACCGCTCCCTTTAGCTCGCTGTCGATGGCTTCTCACACCTTCTCCATCGCTCGTTTGAAAGCGCGTTGAAACGGCTTCGTCAATCCGTGTTTCACGACTATTAAGTTGTTCTGCGGCTGTTGTGACAGCGGGGAGATGGTCCTGGGGATCGAACTGATCGGGGGTGGCACTGTGAAGTATCGGTTGTTCTGAGGGCTGGACGGTCTCGCTAATCAGATTTGCGGAGGGTGTCAATTTGACAGTTTGGGGTTGATGGGCGATTGATGATTGAACCTGTCGTGGGACCATGATACGTTTGGGTGGGGGCGGTTTAAGCGGTTCTCGGCGCGACTTGAGGAGGTCTTTTTCATCGAGGAGTGCAACTTCTACCACCTCCTCAAACCCACCTCCACCTTGTTCATAGTATACGAATGTCAATACTATAGCTATGGAGAGGTAGAGGATCAGCGAAATAAGTAAGGCATGAATTGATCTGCGGCGACTTCTCTGAGGTATCATAATCTTGCCCCCTTCAACCGATTTCAAACTGCCTACTGTTCCGCGGGGTATATCTTCGGATAACAATAGTTATTCCAAAAACCTTTAACCAATTGTGTGGTTCAAGAACATACACTCTATCAATGATAGTATAGAGGTTAATCTGAGGCAGACATCTGCTCAACCATTTCTTTCACTCGTTTAGATACATCGTAATCCACTTTCTCGCTTGGGCCTTCCAGACGCATGGTTTCCCACACTTTTTCATATACCCCTGTTTTCACGCCTAGTTCATCCAAACGTGCAAAAATCTGACCAAAGTATTCCGAGGACTCAACCATGGGGGTGTGAGATTCCCAATTCGTTTGAGTTCCTTTGCGCTGATACCTGAAATCGGTAGAAATCCTGACTTTGTTAGATGTATTTGCCACACCTGTATGCATCATCAATGGGTGAAAAATGAGGACATCTCCGAGTTGGTAATCGGATCGAAGCCAGACGCGATCCGTATCCTTGGGCTTTGTCGTACCGGCAACAACGACACCCCCTTCCTTTCGCCAGACTTGGGCTTGCTCTGCATTTTCAGCCACGCCAAGATAATCTTTGCCCTTCCACCAAACCTCATGTAAACCCTCTTTATGAGAATCGCGTCCGACTGCCAATCCACCAATAGATGCATCAATATCCATCAGCGGAATCCAGACGGTACAAAATTCCACCGGTCGGAAAAAATAGTAGTCTTGATGGGGCGGTGTCGTAAAAGAGAACTTGGGGCCATCTGCGACTTGCATGCTCTTTTCACCACTGAGCATCAGCCGAAGTCTGCCCTTGTTATCCGCCCAACAAAAGACTTCGCCACCCAGTACCCGTTCCAATAGGTCAATGAGTTCAGGCGCGATAGCCAACGCTTCGAGGAGTCCCAGATCGACAACATCTTTTGTGACCACCCCGTCGGGTGAGAGCTCATTTGTTTCTGGCCATTTTCCCGACCAAATTGGATCTGAGTGCACATCTCTATCCACAAATTTATGCTTCTTAAGAACGCTAATGATGTTATCTCTGACGGTCCCTACCCGCCTCTTATCGAGCAGATCTCTGAAAAAGAGATAGCCGTCATCAACAAATTTTGAAGTCAAGGCATGGGCATCCCCAATGTAAGGGTTTGCCTCCTTAAACGGCACAAATTTTGAGGTGGACATGAGTTATCTCCTCCTGCTTTCAATCTCACGAAGTTAGTAAGCCTACTCAGCGTTCACCATGGCGAAAATTTCGCCTCTTCCTTTCGGTCAGTCGGTAGGCTAATACCTGGTAGCTCCATATTACGCTGACACAATCTGCCCATCTTTCATCTGAATCACCCGATCTGCATCCTGCTTTAAGCCTTCGTGATGCGTTACAATTGCAATGGTGGTCCGGTGTTCTTGGCGGAGTTCACGAACAAGGTTCATCAGGTTCGCCCCTTGCCGACTATCAAGGTTCGCAGTGGGTTCATCAGCGAAGATGATTTTGGGATTGTTGGCAAGGGCGCGCGCAAAGGAGACGCGCTGCTTTTCACCGCCTGAAAGTTGTGCGGGCCGGTGGTGCAAACGCTGTTCCAATCCAACCTGAGTGAGAAGTTCCGCTGCACGGTGCTCCGCCTCGTCGCCCTTCAAGCCAGCAATGTTCATGGCAACCATCACGTTTTCTATCGCCGTTAGGTAAGGGATAAGGTTAAACAGTTGGAATACAAAGCCGATCTTCGCCCTGCGAAGTTGAGACAGATCACGATTTTCGTAATCGATCTGTTCGCCGTCAATCCAAACGTCACCTTCGCTCGGTGTGAGGATACAACCGAGTAGGCTAATCAGCGTTGTTTTACCACAACCGCTATCGCCCATGAACATCACCAATTCGCTCTCTTCAATAGCGATATCAACTTGGTCAACAGCGACAACTCTCGCATCTCCCTCGCCAAAATGTTTTGTTAATCCTTTTCCTTCGACAACGATTCCCATTAAGTTCCTCCCTCTCCCCACGGCAATTCGTGTGCCCCCTCTCTTGGTCTCTCCAACTTTGAGTAAGATATCAAGAGAAGAGATTGTTCAGACTAAATTCAAATTAGCAATTTATATCAGCAATTCACTTACGTTTCGTATCTCACTTTCACAACTTAGACTTCTCCTCTAAACGCGACCATTGGGTCAACAGTGATTGCTTTTCGTCCGGCGAGATAACCGCCGGCACAACACACAATAAAGCTAATCAGCGCGACAACACCTGATTCGACTGGGTGAATTGACACGAAGATTGGTGCAGCAACAGCAAAGAGATACGACAAAATCAACCCACAAACGACACCGATCACCGACATCAAAACAACCTGCTTGATTATCAACGACGAAACGTAAAGATCGGACGCGCCTATCGCTTTGAGGACACCAATCTCTTGCGTTTTTTCGAGCGTTGTGACGTAGGTAATCATTCCGACGATAAGTCCCGCGGCAATCCAGAGCATCACCCGGAGGAATTGAACCGCCTTCATCGGTTCATCCACATAGGTATCAATAATATCGCCAAGTGTTTGCTTAAGGGTGCGCACGTCAATCGTTTTGAGTTCTGCATCGAAGTTTTCGAGTTCCTTCGCAGCTTTTTCAGGAGTGTATCCCCCTGCGGCTTGAGCTATCATCATATTAACGTGGAGCGAGTTTTTAAGCAGCACTTCTTGTGCAGTCCGAAGATCCATGAACAGCAACGGCGTATCGAGAACAAACATCAGGCTTTTTGCTTTTCCAACCACTTTGAGGTCTTTGTTTCCAATCAGGATCCGTTCCCCAATTTCAAGATTCATTTTTTCATCAACGACAACTTCACGCGGCGGGATATCTGCTTCCGCCCATTCTTCATATTGGCTGGCAGCAAACAATCGTCCCTCGGTTAGCTCAAACCGTGTTGGCCCTCCTAATCTGCCCAGCTTATATCCCACAACAACCGCTTTACCAAGTTTTCCACGAATCAGGGGCCGCGCATGTGCAAAAACAAGTGGTGACACCGATTCTGGCTTCAAGGGCTGTGCCCCGCCAAGATAGGCAAGGTGCTCTGGAACAAGCAGTGAAAAACCGATAAATGCACTGCCAGAGCCTTCTGCGGAGATCCAAATATTGGCACCTGTGAATGTAGGGTATTGCTGCGCTTGGATGCGCATACCGTTCATGATTCCCCCCAACATCAAAATGAGGGCAATCAGTACGGTGATACCAATCGTGGTCAGAATGACCCTCGCCTTGCGATAAGCCATGTCTTTCAGAAATATGCTGTTCAATTTTCATTCTCCTTTCAACACCGCCCACATAGGGGTTGGCACATGATGAAGCAATTCGATGACGCAAAACGATCGAAACGCTATGATGGTGTGAGGCGTGATCCACGTGAGTCAGCTATCTGCGATCTGTATTAAACTGAATATTAAGTCATCCTACAAGCAAAGATTGTACCATCGGGTCGGTGAACAAATTGTCAGAGGTATTGAGTTTTCTCAGTAGCTCCAAATTTATCTATATTCTCAATTCGCCCAATTCTATCAAGGCAATTTGAATGGGTTACTATTTAGACGACACCCACGGATTCTCGGATTACTCTAAGCAGGGCGCAAGAGAAATGTTGCCCAATCTGTGGCGTACAGGAGGATTGATGCACCATAATGTGCAATTCAGCCAAATCATTTTATCACGGATTATCAGTCTGGGCAAGCGATAAACCCGAACCTCTTTGAGATTCAGGTTGACTTTGGGAAGCAGTAATGATATAATTTCGCCTGTTTTTAGCACTCGCCGTGTGAGAGTGCTAAAAAATCTTGGGGGTTGAAACGGTTATATAGTAAATTTGTCTTTGATGGGATTTACGCGTTGGAAATCCCTACCACGATTGGATTTTCGCTAACAAAATGTGTAAACCCTATTTTAAAATTAGTTAAAGTACATCAATCAAGGAGGAATATTATGGCAGCAAAGCAGCTGATTTTTGATGTAGAAGCAAGGAACGCTCTCAAGCGGGGTGCCGATACATTGGCAGACGCTGTGAAAGTCACGTTGGGCCCTCGTGGGAGAAATGTTGTTCTCCAGAAATCCTTTGGCGCACCGGTGGTTACTAGTGATGGTGTAACAGTAGCGAAAGAAATCGATCTCCCAGATCATTATGAAAATATGGGCGCTCAACTGTTGAAATCCGTTGCTACTAAGACCAATGATGCAGTGGGAGATGGGACAACCACAGCAACTGTGTTAGCGCAAGAAATCGTTAATGAGGGCCTTAAGAACGTTGCCGCTGGTGCCGATCCGATGCAGTTGAAAATTGGGATTGACAAAGCCGCTGAAGTCATTGTTGCTGAGCTCCAAAAGCAGAGCAAATCGGTTAACACCAATGATGAGATTGCACAGGTCGCATCAATTGCGGCCAATGATAGCGCAAATCGCAGCGACATCGGCCAGACGGTTGCTGATGCAATGGAAAAGGTTGGAAAAGATGGCGTAATTACGATTGAAGATGGCAAAAGTGCTCAAACAGAGGTCGATATTGTTGAAGGCATGCAATTTGACCGTGGCTATCTCTCTGCCCATTTTGCGACAGATCCTGAGGATATGGTCGCTGAATTGGAGGATCCGCTCATCCTGATCAACACCGACAAAATCAGCGCGGTTGCCGATTTGGTTCCGATCTTAGAGAAGGTCGGTCAACTTGGACGTCCACTACTAATTATCGCTGAAGACGTTGAAGGAGAAGCCTTAGCGGTGTTGGTTGTGAACAAACTGCGTGGTGGACTCAGGGTGGTAGCAGTGAAAGCACCCGGCTTCGGAGACCGTCGCAAGGAGATGCTTGCAGATATTGGTATTCTCACCGGTGGCCAGGTAATTTCAGAAGACGTCGGAATTCGTTTGGAAAATGTTGTGGCCGGTATGCTGGGAAGCGCGAGGCGCGTGATTGTTGACAAAGATAACACAACGATTGTTGGAGGCACTGGCACCACAGAGGATGTTCAGGCACGGATTGGACAGATTCGACAACAAATTGAGGAAACAACTTCCGATTACGATCGGGAGAAGTTAGAAGAGCGCCTTGCAAAACTCGCTGGCGGTGTTGCTGTTATCGATGTCGGTGCCGCAACCGAAGTCGAGATGAAAGAAAGAAAGGCGCGATTTGAAGATGCACTGTCCGCAACTCGCGCAGCCGTTGAAGAGGGGATTGTCACAGGTGGGGGGATTGCACTGCTAAGAGCAGGTGCCGCGCTTGCAGATTTTCACCTTGAAGGCGACCAAGAAACCGGCGTAAACATCATCCGAAAAGTTTTGGAATCCCCCATCCGAATCATTGCGGAAAACGCGGGCTTAGAAGGGTCTGTCGTTGCTGCGAAAGTCAAAGACAGTGAAGGAAGCTATGGCTTGAATGCCGCAACCGGAGAGTACGGAGATCTGCTTGATGCAGGTATCGTTGATCCGACGAAGGTGGTGCGATCTGCTATTCAAAATGGTTCGAGCATCGCAGGATTACTGTTGACGACCGAAACATTAATTACAGAGGTGGAGGAAGAACCGGAAGACCATGAACATGGGCATCATCACCATGGACATGGGCATCACCACCATTAATGACCACAAGCCAAGAACACAATCCTATCCCCGGAATCTGCTATCGGGGCACAAAAAAGCCATGCTGGCATATAACGGGCAGCATGGCTTTTTCTTTTCTTATTGGCGGATATACCTTTTCCTACTATTGTTCCCCCGCCGCCTTCCGGCATCAACGCCCCTAAGAATCGCGAATATATTTCAGGTTATCCCATTCGCAATCGAGACAGAAGATATCCGTCTGGCTTAGATTCTGTACATTTTCACTCCTACATTGTGGGCATACTTGAACTGACTTGGCCTCTGACTGATTTTCCTGAAAGATGTTCAGGTAGTATACTTTGATCTCCCCTTCGTAGCGGTGTCCCAGTGGACAGCGGATGCGTTTGATAGCACGAGATTCAATGCGCTCGATCATCTCTCGCAGGAACGGAATACGACGTCCGCAAATCGGGCAAGGGTTTGGATATAGTCCTTTTACGACGATAATGTCGGTGTCTTCTTCTCGAATTGTGATTGGAATTGAGAAAGCCCCTTTAAGCGCGGACACGGGATCTTTTCTTGCTCCAAGCCCCTGGTGGAAGTTCGATTCCTCCACAATTTTTTGATGTGTTTCGGGGCTCAGGACAATCTCCGCTGGAATCATTTCTCCTCTGAAGCTAAGCGTTATCGCGTAAATTCTATCTAATATGGGTGATGATTGAATTGACTCCACCCCCTTACTCGTGCGGTTCGAGGCAACGATTTGATCGTAAGTAGTTAAGTGTACATGCCGTCGGATGAGTGAGGCAACGCTAATTCTACAAAAGATAGATATCCTTGTCAACCCAAAAAATGAAATTTTAGAGTTCGGTTAGTGAAGATAGATGCAGACTGGAAACTTGTCGTACTGCAATCCGCTCTGGGATTTCAGTTGACGGTATTTTGGGTATAAGGTATAATTCACTGAAATCCCAAAACGAAGAAGGGAATTTGATGCGATTTACTTACCTGTGGCCATGGTGGGCAGTTGCGCTCGGACTGGCGATCATGGCTGGTATCACAGCGTATGGGTATCTCCGCTTGAACCGCCCACTGAGTCCAAGGTTTAGGGCGCTTTTCATCGGCTTACGAATTTTAGCAGCGTTCGTGTTGTTGATCTGTCTACTTGAGCCGGTGCTGATCGAACGAAAAGATATCACTCCGCCAACAAACCTACTGGTTCTCGCGGATACCTCTCAAAGCATGCAACTTAAAGATGTAGAATTGGCAGGTCAGTCTTCGACACGATTAGACCTTGTAAATCGCATCCTATTCAATCCAGCCAGCGATTTTCTCGCATCCCTTGCTAATCAATTCGATGTTCACCTGTACCGATTTGATAAACAACCTCATCAAATTTCCAGTGAGATTGGCTCCCTCGATGCAGTGGGGGGATTAACCGATGTAGCAACCTCAATTTATGATGCCGCTAAGGAGTGGCGGGGGCAATTGCTTGCGGGAATGGTCTTGTTCACCGATGGAGCACATAACGCCTCAACATCCGTGATTGAGAAGGTCATGGAGGCGCAGATCCCTATCTACGCAGTCGGTGTTGGAAACCCTGAACCGCCAAGAGACCTCAAGCTCTCCAGAGTCGATGTCAGTCCTGTCGCCTACACGGAGCATGATGTACCAATTCGCGTTACCGTGCATCATACAGGTTATTCCGGGAGTCAGATCCGTGTTTCACTTACGATGGATAATCGGGTTGTGGATGCGGTGCCAATGACGCTAACAGATGAACCGGAGCAAACGATTGAGTTCGTTCTGAGTCCTCAGAAGGAGGGCACCTTTCAATATGTCATTTCTGTTCCGGTGCTTGAAGGCGAACTAACCGCTGCAAACAATGTGCGAGCATTTCCACTGAAAGTGGTCAAGACAAGATTACGCCTGCTTTACATTGAAGGGCATCCCGGCTGGGAATATGCCTTTCTCAAACGTGTCCTTGAACGCGATCCTAATATTGATTCAACTTGTATCATTCTATCAAGCAAATCGCCGAATCAACTCCGTGGAACCCTGTTAACCCGTTACGATCGGTACTACCCACAGACAACCCAACCGGCTGATGTGTTTCACTTTCCGAAAACACTTGATGATTTACTGTTTTACGATGTCCTCATCATCGGCGATCTCCGTTCAAGCACCTTAACTCCACAACAGCACACAGCGATTGTCGATTTTGTCGAAAAAGAGGGGAAAGCGATCATATTTCTTGGGGGACGTAACTCGCTTGGTCGTGATGGTTTCAGGCAGACCCCGCTTGCTGTGCTGCTGCCGATTGTCATCCCGCCCAACGGTTGCTACGTGCGGGATGAGGATTTCAGCCCTCAATTGACACAACAGGGCCTGTACCATCCGATCACCCGTTTGGAAGACACCCAAGCAAAGGTCGAAGCCTTATGGCGCGATTTACCGCCGTTATCACGCCAGTTGGGTGGATTTGAGCTCAAGGGAGGAGCAACAGTACTCGCCGAATATCGCTCAGACAGAAATCAGACGACGCTGCCGGTCATTATATTTCAACGTTCGGGATTGGGAAAAAGCCTCTTAATCGCCACCGAAGGGTTATGGAATTGGGGATTTGGCGTTTGGAACTTCAAAGACGATGACGATACTTATCCCCGCTTTTGGGGGCAGACGATTCGCTGGATGGCAACACGGACAGATACCAAACAGATTAACGTCACAACGGATTTGACAACTTATTCAGTCGGTGATGAGGTCCAAATTATCACGTATGCCTATAATGAGAGCTATCAACCGATGGTTGCGGCAGACCTTGCGATTGAAGTGACACCACCGGACGGCAAGCATTTTCAGGTCCAAACAGGTACAAATTCACAGAGCCCCGGCATCTATAATGCCCAATTCCGTGCAAATCAAAAAGGCGCGTATCATATTCGCGCTTCGGGAGTGGATCGCTCATCTTCACTCGGCGAAGACGCAACGGAAATCTTTGTCGAATCTCCATTGATGGAGTTTGAAAATCCACAGCTCAACGAAGATTTGCTTAAACAACTTGCGGCTAAAACCGGTGGTTTTTATATGCCAATTGCCGATGCGACATCGTTATCCGAAAAGATCAAACCGGTTCAAGAGTCTGTCTTTGCAGTTCAAGAACGCGAATTGTGGGACAACCCAATTATCCTGGTCCTTGTAGTTGGTTTGCTGGGAACGGAATGGTTTTTGCGTATGCGGCGAGGGTTGGTGTAGTTTGAAGGATATGATGGAAAATGTTAAAAAAAACGACCGCTATCAAACGAATCACACATTACGCTTCACATTTTACGCTTTATTGAGTTTAATTCTCGCAATCGGATCAGCCCGAAGTGCTGGCGAGAAATTTGTCATCGCCCAAGTTCAATACGGTGGCGGTGGGGATTGGTACGGCGATCAGACCACCATTTCCAACTGGCTGAAGATCCTTCGCACTAGAACGGATATCGAGGCAGCGGACGAGCGTGCTATTGTGAAGTTGACGGATCGGAACCTATACCAATATCCGATGCTCTATATCGTGGGTCACGGTAACATTCGTCTTACTGAGGAAGAGGTCAAAGCACTGCACTTTTATTTGACGCACGGTGGTTTCCTTTTTGTGAATGATGATTATGGACTGGATGAGAGCTTCCGTCGTGAAATACGCCGCGTGTTTCCCGATCAGTCGCTTGAACCTATACCGAATTCGCACCTCATCTACCACTGCTTCTACGATTTTCCCAATGGACTCCCGAAAATTCACGAGCACGACGGGGAACCCGCGCAAGGCTTTGGATTATTCCACGAAGGTCGCATGGTCCTTTACTACGTCTACAGTTCAGACATTGGGGATGGTCTGGAAGATCCGAAGGTTCATCCCAAAGATACACAGCAGGTTCGCGAACTTGCCGCAAAGATGGCAGTCAATATTGGGGTTTATGTGTTGACACACTAATAGGAAGAGAAGAATGGAGGTTTGCTGTGCTGAACACAAATACGGAACAAACTTATCAAGAAATTATTACTCGACTTCACTCATTGCGAAGACAGTGGCGATTGTTGCTATTCTCCCACAGTTTACTCCGATGGTTGGGTGCGGTTGCTATTGCTCTTGCCATTATTCTCGTCATTGATCAGATTTTGCCTTTGCCGCGTCTTCTCCGTATGGGATTGGTGTTGCTGTGGCTAGGGATTGGTGTGTACACAACGTTACGTTACCTGATTCGTCCTATATTCCAAAAACTCACAAACGCGCGTGTGGCGGCTTATGTCGAGAATCACTACCCCGGGTTTGAGAATCGTATTTTGAGTGCCATCCAGCTCAAGCCAGAAATGGATCATAACCGCTTTGGGTATGCCTTGGGGTTCATTGAAAGATTAATTGAAGACACACACCAATTGATGGATGAGATCAAAAGCAGAAAAGTTTTCTCGCAAGAATTTTTGAAACTCAAGCGATATGGCGGTTTTGCCCTCATTGCTTTTGCGTTGCTGTTTGTTACCCTCTTCATTTTTCCGTCCGCGACAAAGGATTTTGCACAAGCGTTCGACGAACTGCCCAAAACGCCACAGGACATTCTCATCGTTCAGATTGATGAAATTCAGCCGGGGAATGCGCGGATTGAATCCGGAGCAGATGTCACCATTGCGGCTAAGGTGACGGGACACCTTGGCGCACCTGTGCACCTCTATTATCGCGTAGGAGATAGCGGGGAAACGATGCCATCAGCAAGCGCATGGCGTAATCTGTTGATGACAAGAGATGAGACCGAAATAGCTTATCGCTTCACGTTCAAGAATGTCACGCAATCAATGGAATACCACATTGCAGCAAAAGAGACAAAATCAGAGAGCTTTCAAATTACCGTTGCCCGCCCACCAATCGTGGACCATTTCCAACTTAAACTCAACTACCCGAAATACACCCAACTTTCCCCACAGGTACTAGAGGAAAATCTTGGCGATGTCACCACCCTCGTTGGAACAATGGTCCATTTTGCAGGAGAGGGAAATAAGCCAATCGCTTCAGCGCGGTTAGTCTTTGAAGAATCGGATCCAATCAAACTTCAAGTCTCAGAAGGAACCCGGTTATCGGGCAGTTTTATCGTCCAACGTAGTGAAAAATATCATATTGAACTAATCGACACCGATAGCGTTTCAAACGCACAGCCGATTGCGTACACGATTCATGCGATCGAGGACGCAGAGCCACAAATCGATATTGTTGCACCAGGGAAAGATGTTGTGCTTGATGATTCGATGATTGTTTCTCTGCAACTCGACGCAAAAGATGACTACGGTGTGAAGAAGATTCAGCTTGTTTATCGGGTTGAAAGTGAGAACGATGACGTAGCTGTGCCTTTGAAAACGTGGGATCCAACGGATACGCCGGTCTTTATCGAATTTCCTTGGGACATTGACCTAATTGGGTTGTATCCGGGGGATATCATCTCCTACCATGCTGAAGCCATCGATGCAGATAATGTCAGTGGACCCAACGTTGGCAAGTCCAACATCTATTCGATTCGTTTTCCCACCCTAGCAGAACTTTACGACGCGGTCGAATCTGAACAGGAAGCTGAGATGCAAGGACTTGAGGCGTTGTACGATGATCAGGCGGAACAAAGTACGGCAATCGATGAACTGCTGGACAAGATACGAAAGAGCCAAGAACTGACCCTGAAAGATGAGAAACTGATGGAACGGGTGCTCGAAAACCAGCAACAGATTGAAGAAACCGCAAAAGATCTGATTGAGGAGATGAAGCAAACCGCCGAGCAGATGCAGAAGCAGCAACTGTTTGACATGCAGACAGTTGAGAAGTTTCAGGAACTGCAAGAGCTGATGGATCAAGCCCTCTCGGAAGAGCACAAAGAGTTGTTACGCAAGTTAGCTGAGGCGTTGGAACAGCAGGAGTTATCCGAGCAAGAACAGAAGTTGATGGAAGCGAACTTTAACCAAGAAAGGTTTCTCCAGCAGCTCGATCGGTTAAAAGACCTCTATAAACAGATGATTCTGCAGCAGAAGCTGGAAGCAGTAGCGAATCAGACGAAGGAACTGGCTGAACGCCAAGAACGCTTAATGGAGCAGTTGAGTGAGCTCACCGAACACGCTCGTCAGAACATTCAGGGCAACGCACAAGATGCGGACCAGCGTATTGACGGACTCGCCAAGCAAGAAGACCGCGTTGCAGCGGAAATGGACGACTTGCATCAAGCCCTTGATGAGCTCGGAGACGAGATGTCGGAATTAGAGAATCTCAAACGGGTTGCTGATGAAATCAAGCGGCTCAATCAATTCGCGCGAGATGTACAAATTGCCCAAGACCTCCGATCCGCAGGCCAACAGATGCAGGCTAATCAGATGCAAGGCGCGATGGAATCGGGCCAAGCAGCACAACAAGGATTGACCGAACTGCACCAAGGGCTGGACAATGCGCTGGAGTTTATGGAGGGTGGAAATGCAGAGGAGACGTTGACTGCAATACGCGAGGCGGTGCGGAGCGGTCTCTATCTCTCAAGAACCCATGAGGAAGCAATTGATGGGACCAACGAAATTTTGCAATCAGGACATGGACAGTATTTGCCGGGTGAAGTCAAGCAGTTGCAGGGACTCGCGGCGAGCGAGTTAGGACTTGCAGCGGGGCTCAACCTGCTCTCGGATCGTCTCTGGGAATTAGGCACGAATCAGATGCAAATCGATCCCAAAACTGTCTGGCGCCTTAACGCTGCGGCAGATGCCTTTGAACGCTCTGCGCGGGCATTGGAAGACCGAAAACCGAACCTCGCTGTCCCGATCCAGCAACAGGGGTTAGCAGACCTCAATCAAGCAGTTGTCGATCTACTCAAAGCGATGGACCAGATGAACCAACAGATGGGCGAAGCTGGAATGCAGAATATGCTGGAACAACTTGAGCAACTGGCACAAAGCCAAGGGCAACTGAACGAAATGGCGCAGCAGTTGAACCAGCAGATGCGGAGACAAGGGCGCACACCAAGCAATGATCAGATGCTCAAGCGGATGGGGTATGAGCAGCAGATGATTCGGGAAGCTACAGAACGACTAGCAGACATGATGGAAAGGTTGTCGGAGGTGCTTGGCGATCTCAACACCGTTTCTGAAGAGATGCGAGAGGTAGAAGGCGAACTTCAGAAAGGCAATCTGAATCAACAGGTGCTGAACAAACAGCGGGAAATCCTTACACGATTGCTCGAAAGTTCCAAATCGTTGCAGAAGCGGGAAGTCAGCAAAAGACGGCAGAGCCAAGTCGCCAAAACGCCGACAGCGACCGGAGATAGCGCGCCTCCCCTCGATCCCAAGCTGCTAGAAACGATTCAGCAGATTGAATCGAATCTCAGGTCTGGAGATCGGGAAAGCTTGCCGCCGCAGTATCGGGAGCTGATTCAGCAGTATTTCAAAGCCTTATCCCAGCAGACGCAGAAAAAATTGTAGACGGTCTTAGCCGTTCAAGTTTCTCTGCCCAGATGTGCTAGTTGCGATAATCTAGCTAGCTAGCTGTCCTAGGGACTTTTCGTAGGAGATCTTGCTCCCGCTGCGATAACGTTTGGTAGAACGCCTCTGTCAACATTGGTGTATCTTCGTTTGCCTCCAGTCGCTCACGACTGATGTTGTACCAGTGACGGTTGTGGACGATGACAGCAAAAGGACGGGGGGTATCGGTGAGGTTGGGCGTGCCACGGTGAACGGTACGTGGGTCGGTGATTAGCACGTCTCCCGCTTTAAGCAGCAAGGACTTGAGAGGAATTTTACCCGCATTGGCTCTCTCTAGTGTTTCGATTCGAGGCAGATGTTGGGTGCGTTCTGCCACTTCAAAGGGACCATTTTCCGGCGTCATATCGACAAATGTAAACCGCACGGACAACAGTGCCGGCGGATGGCGATGCGCTGGTTCCTCTTTGAACAGAAAAGGTAGGTCCGCGTGGACGTGTTGATATTCTGACCCCTGTATCGGTGTGTCCGTGCCGTAATATGAGATGTGCATGTCTTCGCCTAAGATGCGGTTGACAATCTCGATTACCGTGCCATCGTTGAAGAAAACGGAGTGATAGAATGGCGGCGCAAAGGGCAACCCAATCGCCCATCGATTGGGACCGCGGTTACCGTCAGGGATACGAGCGGCAACATCTTCCAGCAACGGCTGAAATGCCTGACGGCATTCTTCAAGTGCCCCCCGGGGAAAATGGCTCGGTAGGACGCAGTGTCCGGTGTCCAGAATTTCTGCTACGCACTCATCAATATCGATTGGCATTGTGACCCTCCATACCTGATATTTTGGATTCGGTATGATACTATAATTGTTAGCATTTCGTCACGGTAAGAATCTTTGTGAATACTGACGTTCAATCTCGTTTGTAGGTCTTGCCTTATAGCCTAGAGCGAACATTCGACGCCCAGTTTTTCCACCGAACGAAGCATGCCAAATCTGATGACTGAAGAAAACAACATCGCCCGGCTGGGTCTCAATGGGGAAGCACGGAATCTCATTTGGAAGGAGACCGAACTGATTGACGCCAGGCTGTGCAACTAGTTGGGGTCCTCGTTCGGGGATATCGCAATGAAGCGACCACAGTGCCTCATGCAAAGGACTGCGATGTGAGCCAGGAATCACGGATAGGCAGCCCTCATCCTTAACCAATGGGTCGAGGTAGAAGGCAACTTTTATGCCAAGGTAATAGTGTCCTCTCGCCGCGGCAAAGCCGGGGTCGTCCCTGCCTTTTGGGATGCTAGGGTCCCAGCCTTGATCTGGATGCCAAAACGTATCCCCGACACGCAGGCTGCCGTCGCTCCCCGTGTAATAGAAGCCTGGTCCAAGCAATCCTTCGAGTGTCAGGTTGATACGCGCACCATTGAGCAGTGCGTTTAGCGCAGGCCGCCTTTCGGCAAATCCAGGATCTATGACAAATTTGCGAGAAAGTTTTCGTGCTTCCTCGTATTCCAATCCTTGTCCCGGAAGGGCTTCTGCCATGATTTCATCGTACTCGCAATCAATCCTCTGCGTTTCCTCCACAGAGAACACCTTCCGCAGCACAAGAAAGCCAAAGACCTCAAAGTGAGTTTTCTGTGTATCAGCGAGCGTTACATGCCCCTTCACTGCATTGCCATTCATAATCCGCTTCCCTCATTAAAAAAGCACCGGGAATGGTTCCCGATGCTTCTGTGTGGTAAGATCTGCCGCTGATGCCCTGTATCAACCTACTTTCCAAAGCTGGTAGAGTTCGCACATGACTTGTTCCCTGACAAACATGAATATCATAGCACACCATAGAAGATAGATCAATTGCAAAATGGTCGCGTTTCGTGCTTGAAAAAGGCGCTACAATCTGTTACATTCCCTTGTTAACAGAATCACAGTCCGATGACAGTACATATCTCACAACAGACGCATCACTACAATGAAAATACCGAAGAAATTCGCCGACACTGGCGATGGGGGCGTTTTTTATGATTGATAGAGCTGATGATAATCTTGAGACATTTTCTTGGAAAGAACACAGGGGGCTCGTAGGAGATGGCAAGGGTAGGTATCTATCGTTTCCGGCAGAATACCAGTTTCTGCCACGATTCGGCGAAGCCAAGGTGGTCCCGTTTGGTCTAGCGAAGATGGATAACGGTGAGATTTTGCTGTTAGGTGCAGCAAAGACTGACCGCACCACCTTTCAGAACGGTGAAGAGACCGTCGCCGCCATCAGTGCGGATGGCGGGGCAACTTGGAGCGATTATCAGGCGATTGGGTATGGTCGGCCTGTTATGTTGACCGATCTGGGCGGTGGCACCCTCAGTTATAATGATGGGGGACTGATGGCGGAATCGGGTTCGTCGCTTTGTTTCAGCCACGACTATGGCCGCACATGGTCAGACCGAATTCCGTTGGCGAAAGCACCGGACGGGAAGGACTTCTGTTCCGAAGGAAATCCGCTTGTAGACCGCGACGCACAAGGTCGTGCCACACGGATTGGGTGGACGGGTCAGACGTTTCCGGACAATTTCAGTTTCGATAAAGCGATTTGCGGCTGTGTCCGATGGTCAAACGATGGTGGAAGGACATGGGAGAACCACAGTTGGCCTGAGGCGTGGAAATGGCAGGACACCTACGAGGGGGTAGCGTCTGAACGTGGCTGCGGGGAATGTGGAATGGTTCGTGCTGCCAACGGTTGGATCGTCGCCGCCATACGCACTGACATGCTTGGCAAATATATTAAGTACCATTACGACAATTTCGAGGGAACGGGTATCTCGATCTCCAAAGACGATGGGGTAACATGGTCGCCGGTCGAGCATCTGTTAGAAGCGGGGCGGATGCACGCCAATCTCCTTCGTCTCCCAAATGATGATCTTGTGATGACTGTCATACGACGGTTGGATATCCGCGGTGGGGTATTGGCAAGTTATCGGCGCGGATGCGATGCCTTCGTTAGCCATGATCACGGTCAGACGTGGAACGCAGACCGGATGTACATCCTCGACGATTGGTCATACAATAATCCAGCCCAGTGGTATGAGTGTGTCTCTGGACACCTGTATTCGACTTCGCTGGGCGATGGTTCGGTGCTGACCACATACGGTCATTACCCCAACGGCGGTGTTCTTATCAAATGGCGACCGTGATGTATACCAGTGGATTCATACGAAAAGAAAGTGCAAAACGTGAAGAGCATGATGCGTGAAACGTGAAAACAATCTGTTAATTGGTGCCTTGTCTGAATCAAGATACTCTGGACTCAAGGATTTACAGGATAATAATGAACCGATAAACAAATGCAACCTAAGTTATGCTTACCAATCCCCCGGCGGCGCAGATGGTGTGCCGTAAGGCTTATAGTTAGATCCTCTACCGTAACGTAGTGGCCATCCTTGGCCCCCAACCCAGCGAAATTCCTCCTTCTTCCCACAGAGCCAGTAGAACATGTGAGCACTTTGGAAACGGTTAGAACCGTAATCCGCAGTGTCAAAGTCGAAGTCAGGTTCAATTATCCAATCCCGTTCGGGCGTTACGGTTCGCCAGTAGTTGTATTTCAACATGTGGCGCATCCCTTCCGCTGTCGAGGCGGAGCGACGGTGCCAGATTGAGTAAACTGTGATGAAGATTGAACCTGCTGGCGCGGTTGTTTTCACCGCTCCGCGAATGTTGCCGTAGTGTCCCATATAGCGCGCAGACGCGTTGAAAAGGTGTGAACCGGGCAACACCTCGGTGGGACCGAATGCTTCCGGCGTGTCTTGCGGATAGTAGAACACTTGCAGATAGTTCAGTTCAGGTCCCCATTTGGAGCCAGCATCCCGATGCCATCCCTGACCTGACATCGGGCACTCGACCCGATGTTGACTCATCATAACTGGTAAGCCGAAGTTTTTACCGAGTAACGACCGGACTGCACCGGCTGCCTGCGGATTGAGTATCACATTATCAACGAACCAGTCCTCTTTGAGAATTTCGGCGGGTTCATAATAGGTGTTGTCTTCGAGATAAGCAAACGTCCTACGGTTAATCTCGTCCGGCACGACCCCTTCCAATACAAGAAACCCCTGTTGGCAGAACTCCAGCACCTGATTGTCTGTCAGCGTTGGAGCACAGTCATACGCCCTACGTTCTAAGTTAAAGCGTTCCTCATCTGTCAGCTCCATTGGAATCCCTCCTCCTGGGAGATGATAATCTGAAACGTGATGCGTGAAACGTGAAAATCATTTGTTCATTTACTCATCGGTGCAGTCGGGATAGGAAGCCCAACCTACAGGGTTCATAGAAAAAGAGAGTGCAAGTAAAAAGAAACCGAGTTTTCAAGAAAAAACTCGGTTTCTGGCGCCACTGTTCACAAAAGGGGCTTGAGTTGGGAATAAGCCGGTTTCTGTTCCCTGAATTGCTCTCGCGCATCAAGGCAGCGATCATTCATCTAGGATTGATGTTACCATCAACCTCAAGCAGCCGTACCCGAGGACTAGGCGGGCGCACCTACATACATCCTCCTATTTGTATGGATAGGTAGAGTTCTCACGAACTTTTCCCCCCATCAGAACCGTGCATGCGACTTTCACCGCACACGGCTCGTCAAATCAATGATAGTGATTAGATATATCAATGTAAGTAATAAATCATCTAGAAAATATCTTATCTTCTAGATGACATTCACTCTAGTAACTCACTAGAGTGATAATAACTCATTGAGGTTTCAATAATTTCAAATAATCAATTCCATTTGAAATATATCTTGACATATCCTTACGAGAGAATAGACTGTGAAGTGAAGTATGACACTCTGAGTGAAGAAGTCTTAGGTTGCCTAACTTCCAATCACCGCCCTCACTTCTTGGTCTGAGATGGTGCTTATGTGTGGCAGATAAATCCTCATCGAATATCTGCTTACAGTAGGCACATCTCCCTTTCTGACTCTTGAATAATTTCTCCATTATTGGTGCTTGATAGATCTTATTCCTTGTCTTGGAAATCTCTCTCTTATCCCAGTATTCAGTGGCTTTGCTGTCGTAGACTCTCTTGACACTTCTGACTTTGATGTATCTTGTGATAGGGATTGTTGCCATTTTGATCAGGGTTGCCCCTGTATTCCTATCATGTAAGATCCATCTATCACCGTTGACAGAGGTGAAGAATAACTCACTCCATTTGGATTTGATAGTGTTAGGATATTTCCGTCTGATGAACCTTGCGGTCATACCCCAAACCTTA
The DNA here is from genome assembly GCA_965222805.1 of Candidatus Poribacteria bacterium. Lineage (GTDB taxonomy): Bacteria > Poribacteria > WGA-4E > WGA-4E > PCPOR2b > PCPOR2b. The sequence goes on along the minus strand of CBDCUX010000005.1, from coordinate 5,972,501 downwards.
TTTGATATTCGTCTAAATGCTCTTTTTGCCACGAAATGTCTGTAGTAGTTTGCCCAACCTCTGATGATCGGGTTGACCAAGTTAAGCAAAGTGTCTATTTTACATCCGTGTTCATAAGCGAAGTCGAATGTCCTTCTTAGGTTATTGATGACTTCCTCCACATTCGCTTTTGAGGGAATGGTAAGAAGTTTCTCAGTTGTTCCATTCTTATACTTCCGAATGTTGAAACCTAAAAAGTCAAATCCATTGGTGATTTCAGTGATTTGGGTTTTCTCATCAGAAAGTTTGACCCCAATTTCTAATTCAAGAAGATTTCCGACATAAGATTTCATATCCTCTGCCTGTTCTTCGCTCTGTGCTAAGAGAACGAAGTCATCAGCATACCTTACCATCGGATTGGTTTCCTTCTTGTTTCTTGTATAGCCAAATCTTTCTTTGAACCTCTCATCAAGCATCGTCAATGCTACATTCGCAAGCATCGGGCTGATAATTCCACCTTGAGGAGTTCCTTCTTCCGAAGGTGAAATCCTCTGATTTTCCATTATACCTGCCTTGAGCATCTTCTCAATAGTCCTGACAATGTTCTTCGGGATTTCCCACTTGAAAAGTGTATTGAGAATGTGACGATGATCGATGTGATCAAAACAACTCTTTATATCACCTTCAACGATCCATCTCCTTCCTGTCTTTTGGGACAGTTTGGTAAATAGATCCTGTATTGCGTCTTGGCAACTCCGTTTTGGACGGAATCCATAACTACAGGGAAGGAAGTGATATTCACAGATTGGTTCGATAGAGATTCTGACGATTTCCTGAATAATCCGATCCATAATGGGGGGATTCCCAATGGTCTTTGATCTCCATTGGGTTTTGGAATGTATGCCCTTCTGATAGGGGAAGGTTTCTTGTTGATGTCTATCTTATCAATGAGGCTTTCCATCAACTTCCGTCTTTCCTTCCTATCGGTTGGCATAGCAAAACCATCTATTCCCGCAGTGTGTCTCCCGCTATTTTCATCACATACTCTGAGTATAGCAAGGATTTTCACTGCTCTGGATTTGTTCAGGCATCTAACATAGCCACGAATCTTGGTTTTATCACCATCAGCAACCGCTCTATCCAGTCTCCTCTGAACACCTTGAACATACTTTAAGCACGAATCTCTGTTCGCCTTGCAGAAAATGTCAAGTCCAGCCGTTTGGCAACTATTCAGTTGATTCCGTTCGGTATCTGGTAATTTCATCATGGAGCCTTTCAAGAACGCTGATTCTAATAATACTCGATACCTAAATTGGTATCTAACTTATCTCCTCTCCCCTGTCATCTTTCCTTGAAACGAATCTTTTCAAGAAAGACAATTTAGGGATTCCCAAACTCTCTCATAACATATATCACGAATGACTTAGGCACTGACTATCCCCCGAAGCATCTGTCTTGTAAATACTATCAAAAGCCCGATAGTATCTTTTGAAAATCCCACAACAAAGGGGATTTCCCACTTCGCTCATGCCGTTTGGCTACAGGCTAACACTTGTAGATTAACCTGTTTCTGGAGTTACGAGGGTTCAAACATCAGTTCGACTTTCGTTCTTACCTTATCATTCTAACTGAACGTCCATGTGGGATTCTACATTATCCCTTTGGATTCGCTATTTCCCTCTGCTTCCCACGCCATCGTTTCCCATGACGCAGTTGAGGTAAAGTTTTCAGCGACAAGATCGCTGAGTCGGAATCTAACCGACAGTATGTTATGATACATTTGGGCGCACGGCCTTGCTCCAGACGGGGTTTACCAAGCTTCCGATGTCACCATCGGAACTGGTGCGCTTTTACCACACCGTTTCACCTGTACAACGCAGAAGCGTTGTAGTCTGCTTTCTGTTGCACTTTCCATAGCGTCGCCGCTCCTGGGGGTTATCCAGCATCCCGCCCTGCGGAGTCCGGACTTTCCTCATCCCGATCTCTCGGAACGCGATCACCTACCCAACTCAAGCGTTTGAGTATGATACCATATTGGGCGTGAAACGTGAAACGTAAAACGTAAGGCACCGAAGTTGCTGCCCAGTAATTTTTCCTCTTCCCAAAAAAATCTCGTCTTTTTCACGTCTCATCCGTTTATACTTATTGAAACTAGCCAGACTGAGGATAAGCATGGCAAAATCGGATGAGGCTTTGATGCTCCAACTCCAGACAGGCGATTTGCGTTCGTTCGATACATTGGTCAAACGCTGGGAGAAGCCGCTGCTGAATTATTGCTATCGAATGGTCAATGACATCGCGTTAGCGGAAGATCTTCGGCAAGAGGTTTTTCTCCGCATCTATCGTTCGGCCAAAAGGTATCGTGCAACAGCGCAATTCTCCACATGGATGTATCGAATCGCGACGAATCTCTGCCTAGATGCCCTTGCCAAACAAAAGCGTCGAAAAGAGATACCGATGACCTCCTATCTGGAGTCAGAATCTGAAGGTTTAGACGAAAAACTCGTTGATCCATCGGACACGCCCGATGTGGTTCTGGCCAAGAAAGAGATCGAGAGCCGGGTGCGCTCGGCGTTGGAGTGTTTGCCGGAAGATCAACGAGTCGTAGTCATTATGCGACATTACAACGGCATGAAATTTCACGAGATTGCCGAAATTGTGGAGTGCCCTATTAGCACGGCCAAGTCGCGGATGGCAGCTGGAATGGAGCGTCTCAGTCGTATGTTGTTGAAGCAGGAATAAATTTCTCAGCGTTCGTCGCTGATTTATTTATGAAGGAGGTGTTTACATTGGATTGTAGGTTTTTTAGAGAGCAGATTGTGCTTGAGAGCTATGATGAATTGGACGCAGAGGTAAAAAAAACGCTGAAAGTGCACTTACAGACTTGTCGTGAGTGTGAGCAATTCAAAGTGAGTCTAAACGAAACGCAACAAGACCTTGACCAATGGGCAGAGGTAGATCGTCCAATAGATATTGAGGCGTTGCATGGGGCGATACAACCTAAACCTTTGCCGTGGTGGTCCCAATTACCTGCATCGCGATGGCTCGCTTGGGGAATGGCGGCTTGTTTGATTTTGGTCTTCAGTCTTTCTGCGCTGGCATGGATTGGTGTTGACCTTAAGTGGGAGGACCGTGGTTTGACGCTTCGGATTGGGTCAGAGGCGGTCCCGGAGATTACAGAGCAGGAACTGGTACGATTGCTTCAGGCAGAACGGCATGCCACGCAAGTAGAGATTGTAAAACAACTCCAGGGGGCGTTGGATGAATTCAGCGAACAACTCCAAGTCCATCTGGATGAACGGCAGAAACAGACAGATACACAATTAGCGTTGATCTACCAAGGGTTGCAATCACAACGGGTACAGGACCTAGAACTCATCCGTCAAGAGCTTCAGCACCTCGCCGGGGCAACAGAAGCTGAATTTCTTGAGACCCAACGCGCTTTTGAGTTCATCCTTGCCTCTCACGTATCTGGAATACAAAAGAATATGGAATGACGTCACTCGGATTATCAATGGCGTGTTGCGTAAAACGTGAAACACAAAACCTAAGAAGATTCACATATTAAAGGAGGATACAATCATGAAATTCTATATGACCCTCATCATAGCTACGCTTGGCGTCGGCTTGGTTATCAGTGCTGCGTTTGCACAAGATAAAATTAACTACACTGAAATGGTTGAAGACCTCAAGGTGATGTGTCGAATCATTGATGAAACAATGGACGAGACATTTGAGAAAGATTATCTCAGGGGAGGATTTTTCCGTAGGGGCGGCTGCCAACACTTATATCTCAAGGGCTACGGTGCTATGTTCCTGCTTGATGTACAGTTTCCTGTTTCCGACAAAGAAATGAAGGTTGTTAAGACAGAGAAGAAAACGAACATGTGGGAAAAATATGAGCGAGAAGTTCGACATCAAAATCAACTAGAAGAAGCGGTATGGGTGGTCGGTAAAAACGAATCATATAGTAAGGAGAAGGTTGATGAACTTAAGGCGCAACTAGCTTATCTTGTCGGTGAGTACGGCTCCCGCATCGGTCAATTGACACTTGATGATACGATCTCGTTTGTGGTCTTCGGGCATTCTGATTACGCTGTTGACCTTGAGACAGATTTTTTGGATTTTGAATGGCACGTACGCGCCGTCCGAGATGCGATGTCTCACCCACGGGAAACCATTGAAGAGTTAAGAGAGAAGAATCAGGCACTCGGCGAAGCAATACAAGAACTGGAAGAAATAAAGCGAAAACTGGAAGGAACCGCAGAAGAGGAAAGCCAAGACAATGACAAAAAGGTCATCAGCCCACGGGATGAAACGATAATCATCGAGGAAGAGAAAGACGAAGAAATAGAAGACTCAAAATTCAAAAGCGACAAACGGGACCATCTGCGTATTCCGGTTCTTCCGGTTCCACCGAGTCTTCCCCACGGATTGCATGGGAGGCCGACAACAACGCTGATGCTCGCCTTCAAACGGAGTCAGCTAGAAGGCAAAAAAGGAGTGGATTGGGAAGCTTTGCTGGCAGCAGCGGAGATTGTAGAGCAGTGAATCGTAAGAGGACGCATCGCTCAACCGAAGAAAACAAATCCGACATACATGAGGGCAGAAACGAGGTTTATAACGATCAAGGCACCCTTCATGAGTCGGGATTGGAGGCGGGGAAAGAGATAGACTGACGCTCCAATTGCGATCAATATTTCGATAGCCGAGACAATCCCGCCGTGATATCTAGGATCCCAGTAGGAGATTGGACTATGGAAGCGGAATTGTAGGAAAGGAAAAAAGTGCCGATGCCCGTCGTCTTGGTGGAGGAAAAAATCGCCGGCAGCGTGTAACAGCAGGCTCAGGGAACAAACAATGATGGGGCTGGATTTACGCCAGTAACCAATTCCAAGAAGGATGAGAAATAGCGGGATGGAGTTGAAGAGATCAAAGAGGTTTTGCCACTCCGGGAGGAAATACCGCTCCCCCCAGATCTGGCTTTGTGGGTGCTTGAGAATAAACGCTTCAACCGCAAAAAAGATAAACATCGGCACGTCCGGCAACATGGCACCAATGAGCGCGTAACGATGGAGGTAGGGGGCTGCCTTCCGACTTAGGAGCGCGACGTTAATAATGGCGTGGGACTGAGTGTTCATGGATTCGTGTATTTAATTATTCCCTGATCCAGCATAGTCAGCAGTGCAGAGTCGTCCACATCAAGGGGCAGGGTAATTTTTGCACGACGGCGGCTTGACTCGTAGGTCGAAAAGATGAGTTCTGTGGTCTGGATGGCTTTTCGTCCGCTGAGTTCTGGCTCGCGTCCCGTTTTGACGCAATCGATAAGGTCGAGTACGGCGAGGACGGTATCTCCACCGGGCGGCACCATGCCGTCAAGGTTCGGCGCTTCCCAATCAGCTGCTCCGTGTCGGAGGACGCGCACCGGTGGCTTATCTCGTCCACTAACTTCGATGATGCCATCTGTACCAATGATACGATTCTGTACCCCATCCAGCGAAGCCGTACCCGTTGCGAGTAAACCTTCCACCCCATTTTTATAGCGAATCCATGAGACCCCGCTCGTCTCTACCGGCACACCAAAAACAAGAGTTTCTTCGACTACATCAATTTGACCCATCACCCATTCCGCCGGTTCGTCGTTGTTATAGAAGAAGAACATATCGAACCAGTGTGTTCCCCAATCAATCATATTGGGACATGCGCCTTCAAAGCGGTAAACTTGACCGATTGTGCCATCGTTTGCCAATTCCTTCGCTTTGATAAAACTCGCACCGAAGCGGCGTTGATGGCAGAAGCTAATCATCACGTCGTTGTCCACACACGCTTGATAGAGTGCTTTGGCATCGCCCCATGTCGGTGCCATCGGTTTCTCGGCATGGATGGCTTTGATCCCGCTATTCGCTGCTGCGATAACCATCTCTTTGTGCAGCGCGATCCACGTGCAGACGCTGACAAAATCGAGCGATTCTTTATCCAACATCTCACGGTAATCCTCATAGGTTCGCGCAACGCCGAACTGTTCCGCAAAATTCCCACGAGCCTCTTCAAAGGGATCCGCACATGCGACAATCTCCACGTCTGGCGATGCCTGATACCCTTCCGCATGACCCCGTCCACGTCCACCACAACCGATGATGCCTGCTTTGAATAATGCCATAAAGGTTCTCCTACTCAGAATTGAAAATTGTATAAGGACAGGAGGTCCTACCGTTGCAGGAATACCTCCAACAAACGCCATTAACACCGTAATCTCACGTTTTACATTGGTTTCTGCGCCGTTATGATACCCAACCCGTCCGGCAATGTATCCCGCTTGAAGTCCACAAATCCAGCTGCTGTCAGCCAATCGTGATATTCATCTTCGGTATAAGCCTGTCCTTCGTCGTAGATATTGATGAAGATGGTGTTGGATATAGCAGCTGCCCGCGGAGAGGTGCGAGAGTTATCAAGGATACCGATCCCCAAGATATAGATCACACCGCTCGGTGCCATGGTTGCACTGATGTTTTTGAGCGCACGCTGTGCATCATTTGGCGAAAGCACTTGAATGAATGATTTCAGAACGACAGCATCAAACGCCCCGTGGAGTGGGGCTTCCACGATATTCGCCGTAATGACCTTGATTCGGTCAGACACGCCTGCCTCCGTCACGAAACGTTGAGTGATTGGTGTCACATTCGACACATCTGCAATCGTCGCTCGGATATGGGGGTAGGCTTTCACCGCCGCGATGGCTAGTCCACCGGAGCCCCCACCAACGTCTAACAACCTTTGGCAGGATGAGAGCCCGTAGTTTTCCACTAGTGTACGTCCTGTTGCGAGGGCACCCGGATGCAAGCCCTGATAGAACGTTTCTAACGCTTCGTGGGGCATCTGCGTGTAATCGTGCTTGGCTTGTGGCTGCCCGGTGCGGATGGATTCCGCTGTTTGAAGTGCCGCATCCCACAAATCTGCATACAGCGGATGCACCCCGCCCATGTAAGACGGACTGCTGCAGACAAGGAAATGGTTCGCCTCGTCAGTGTTGGCAAAACGATCTCCTTCTACGGTCAACAACTCCGCGGCCACAAGCGCGTACAGTAGCGGCTTGAGTTTGGCTACATCCACACCGATGGTATTGGCAATCTGCTCAGGGCGCATGGGACCGGCTTTGAGTGGCGTGAACAGCTCGAGTTGCAGCCCTGCCAGCAAGGCAAAGGACGGATAAACATCCACCAGTTTCTGGATGGTCTTCGGTTCAGGGGGTGATGTCATGTGGGTGCCACCTTATCAGGGATTGATGTAAGTGTGTCGATTCATTGTAGCATCAAAGCATCTGCGTGTCAATATACTATCGCTTGCCATGACTATGAATTGGCTGTTATAATAACGCAAGTTACCGCCTGTCGCTCCGATAGGAACTTTTGTTGGTTCATTAGTTCATCGGTCAATTGGTTCATTGAATTGATGCCCCTATATATTGTGCTCTTCCCCGATAATATTAGGATTCAAAGCAACTGGAGCGCGGGGATTAAGCGTATCGCCATTCCATAGACATACCGCTCTATTTACAAATATGACAAGCGACTCACATTCTATCATTGAAACGCTCGGACGAGAAGCGTTGACGCAAATCCAACTGAAGAAGCTGCAGGCGATGCTTGCCCCGGTGTTGGAGACCAACCCCTTCTATCGGCGAAAACTGGGTGAAGCGGGCGTGAGGCAGCCGGGGGATATACGAACACTCGAAGATTACCGGCGATTGCCCTTTACTACAAAAGATGAGCTCTCCGCGGATGGAAAGGCGCACCCACCCTACGGGACAAATCTCACATTTCCGCGCGAACGGTATATCCGTATCCATCAAACCTCTGGCACGACCGGCGAGCCGTTGCGCTGTTTGGACACCGATGAGAGTTGGAATTGGTGGGGACGCTGCTGGGAAGCGGTATATAATGCCGCTGGTGTGACTTCGAGAGATCGGATCTTCTTCGCGTTTTCTTTCGGTCCGTTTATCGGCTTCTGGAGTGCTTACGAGGGCGCACGACGGATTGGTGCCTTGTCTGTTCCGGGCGGCGGAATGACTTCGCTTCAGCGGGTGCGAGTGATTTGCTCCAACGATATTTCAACCTTGGTCTGTACTCCCACGTATGCCTTGCATCTCGCTGAAGTTGCTGAGGCAGAGGGGATTGAAATCGCTAACGCTAGGGTCCGTGTGACTATTCATGCCGGTGAGCCGGGTGCAAGCCTGCCGTGGACGAAGCATCGCATCGAAAACGCATGGAATGCCCGTTGTTACGATCACGCTGGCGCGACGGAGGTGGGAGCTTGGGGATTCGAGTGTCAAGCCCAAGCGGGGGTGCACTTGAACGAAGGGGAGTTCATTTGCGAAGTTATTGATCCTGAGACCGGCGCACCTGCCAAAGAGGGTGAGTTGATCATCACCAATCTGGGTAGGGTTGGGATGCCGGTCATCCGCTATCGTACTGGGGATCAGGTCAAGCTGCAAACTGAACCGTGCGAATGTGGGCGGACATTTTGGCGTCTCGAAGGTGGTGTAATCGGACGGATCGACGACGCACTAATTATACGCGGTGTGAATGTCTATCCGAGCACGATTGAGAACATCATCCGTCGTTTCGCTGAGGTGGGAGAGTTTGCGGTAGATGTTTATCGTCGGGGTGCGCTTGATGAGATGGAGATTCGGATTCAGACCAGCGGCACGGATCCGGACATGACCGCCCAAGCTGCCGCCAGAGCAGTACGTGAATCTTTGGGCCTACGCGTGGTGGTGAAGCCGGTTCCTCATGGTACATTGCCCAGCTTTGAGTTGAAGGCGCGGCGGTTTACAGATCATCGCCGGAGTTAAAAGGTAACTTAAGCTAACGCAAGGCGCTATTGGGAAATCTCTCCTACCCTCTGTTTCTAGCGCTTGGTTTATCAACTAACCACTTGGGTTAACATCATTGAAGTTGGCTCGCCCATTCCAAGTATCGGTGTGGCATTTTTGCGACGACGGTGTGGCATAGTTTCGACACCTTCTTTGTGAACACAATCCTCCCTTTGAAATCATAGCTCATATTGAAAACAGATGCAAGATTGTCCGGAGAACGGGGCTATCAACAAACTCGGTTTGTTGCACAATCTCCTCAAATGGTTCAATATAACTGTGGTATCTAAATTGCGTGTGGCCAATGAACCGAGTGACTTTCGTTTGGCAACAACCCATGTCAGGTCTGATCTGATCCCTTAACATGTCGACAGAACCTAATTTCAGTCGAGCGATACTCAATCAGGTGTTTTGAGAACAGAGGAGGAACAGCAGATGCAACGGAAATATAATCTCGCATATTTCGTTTTCGCTCTAGGTCTAACGATGCTGATAGTAGGCGTTGACACACAAGCAAAGATTGCCTTTGTGTCTGATAGGGATGGACACAGCAAGGAAATCTACGTGATGGACGACGATGGTGGGAATCCGCAAAGACTCACAGATAGTCCGGAGGAGGAATGGTATCCCTCATGGTCCCCTGACGGTAAACGTATTGTCTTTTGGTCTGAAAGTCACGATAATCACCGGGACACAAATATCTACGTGATAGACGCCGATGGCGGAAATCCTCGAAAACTGACCAAAAATCTCGGAGGTGACAGTTATCCTGCATGGTCTCCTGATGGGGGACGTATTGCCTACTCTTCTAGTAAGATTAACACTTGGTGGGTAGAAGACATTCATGTGATGGACACCAATGGTAGGAATCCTCAGAAGCTCACTAACACGGGATCTGACTATTCTCCCGCATGGTCTCCTGATGGGGAACGCATCACTTTCATGTCCTATAGAGATGGGAACGGTGAAATTTACGCGATGGACGCCGATGGCAAGAATCCTCAAAACATCACCAACCATCCGGCAGAGGACTGGAGTCCCTCATGGTCTCCTGACGGTAAATGGATTGCTTTCTCGTCTGATAGGGATGGCCCCCGTGAAATTTACGTGATGGACGCCGATGGGGGTAATCCGCGAAGACTTACAAACCATCCGGAGGATGATTCGTTGCCCTCATGGTCCCCTGATGGGGAACGTATCGCCTTTGTATCTGATAGGGGTAGGAGTTTCGATATCTACGTGATAGACGCTGATGGCGGGAATCTTCAAAACCTCACTAACGTGCGTTTTGGGGAGGACACTGCTCCTGCGTGGTTTCACCCTAATCTTGGGATTGCTCCTGCTGCGGTTGCTCCCGCAGGCAAGAAACCCACAATGTGGGGGTGGTTCAAACGGATCGGTCAATAATCATCGCGGATTTGCGTGAGGTATTGGGATTCGGAAATCTCTCTCCGTCCTGATCTCGTTCCGAGAGCGTTTTCAACCTATAGGGGAACCAAATGCCCTTAACAAGGAGGATAGGTATGAAATGCAAAATCACGGCATATCGCAAATACTTCTGCATCAGTTGGCTTTGTCTATTGATGTTTGCCGTGAGCCACATGGCGCAGGCAAAATTGAAGATCTACTATATGCAGCCGGGGAAGTGGGAGCGAAATCTTTGGCGGATGGATGCCAATGGGAATAACAAGGAACTGTTCCTTGAATCGCCCGTTCCGATGGACAATCCTAGACTCTCTCCAGACGGGAAGCGAATTCTGTTCACACTCCCACCTTGGCGTAAAGGTGAACTAATGGTGATAAATTTGGACGGCACCGGCTTGCGGAAACTGCTTGCTGACCCGCCGCGTCCGGCCAATATGTCTGGGGAGTGGTCGCCAGATGGGAAATGGATTGTTTATGAAGTCTTTGATCCGGATTTGCGTCCCTCCATGCAAGTGTATGTGACGGATGCTCAAGGACTTAACTCCTTTCAAATTGCCGCAGATATAGAAGCAAACATGTACTTTCCGTTTTGGTTTCCAGATAGCAAGCGCATCGGCTTTACCGTCCTTAAACGCGGTGCAAAACTGCATTGGGTCGATGCGGATCCCAACGCGGAGGCAAAAGAGATGAATCACCGATTCTTTGCCTACTTAATTCGTTGGTCCCCAAATGGGAAACGGACAATTGTCCGCGGGTCGATAAAGGAAGGGGGAAAAAACGGATTGTTTCTCGGTGATGCGTTAGGCAGAAATCTGGTTCGTCTTAACGATGAGGCGATTCCGGGTTGGGGGCAATGGTTACCGGACAACAAGCATATTGTCGGTACGAGCGGCCGCAATGTTGTCGTGGCAAATGTTGACACCCAAGCAGTTCGGCATCTGACCGACGATGGTCAAAGCATATTTGTTTTCTGGCACGATACTCCGCTCGCGGTGGAGTTTGTGGGGAGGCTATCGACATCGTGGGGAGCAATCAAAAGGCAGGTTATAGATGCTGAAAAAGTGAGGTTCATGTTAAACATGCACGGGCGGGGAGACCCCGCCCCTACGAATTATTTTCGCAATTTACATGTTCTTTATTATATAAGCCAATAAATATCTGAGATGGGCAACTGTGCCTTCAACGAAACTATGATGACTTTCTCTCCGGTACATCTACTCCCGATCTCTGCATGAAATCTCTCATGATTTCCAACTGGTCCTCCTGCCCACGTCCTTGATCGCAGAACCGTCTGAAAATATCTTCGACAAGTGGACCGAGTTCTATCGGTATATCGAGTTCCCTGCCAAGTTCAACCGCTAAGTGCACGTCTTTAACAGCTAGATCGGCAGCAGAATTTACATCTTCGCCAGCCAAGAGTAAATCAATTGTTCGGCGCAGGTACATGCTATCACCTGTGCTGGTCTTAATCACATCGAGCAGTGCTTGTGGATGGATGCCCGCCTTGGCACCCATCGCCATCCCCTCGCAGACGCCAGCAAAATTGATGAACATGATGAAGTTGTTTACCAGCTTGGTTACGTGTCCACTACCTACCGGTCCCATGTAAGCGATATGGTCACCGATGCTCTGAAACAGGGGTTGAAACCGTTCAAAATCTGCCTGCTCACCGCCCACAAATATAGTGAGCGTCCCGTCCCTTGCGCCAAACACCCCGCCGCTAATCGGCGCGTCGAGGACGTGAAACCCTTTTGGCGCTCCAATTTCGGCGATTTTGTGCATGGTTGTGGGTAAATTGGTGCTCAGATCGATATAAGCGCATCCGCTGTTCAAGCCCGCGAAAACACCGTTTTCACCAAGGACAACGGCTTCAACTTCCCGGGGACCAGGCAGCGAGGTAAGCACTACGTCCGATTGGGCTGCTACGTTCTTCGGGCTTGACCCCCATCTTGCACCGGCAGCTTCAAGGGGCTGCCCCATCTCGCGACGGATATCGTAGACTGTTAAGTTATATTGGGCATTGAGGAGATTTGCTGCCATCGGATTGCCCATATTACCCAGACCGATGAAACCAACTTTCATGTCAAGCCCTCCAAGGCGCGTGCAGCAGAAACCAAGTTTTCAAGAAAAAGCTCGGTTTCTCTTCGTGTTTTGCACTCTCTTTTTACAGGAGCGTATCTTGAATGTGTTAATGATGCTTAACGTGACTCGTCCTGTGTGGGAAACTCGGCGGGCATCGTGATCTCAATAACCTCAAAGTCATCAGAATACTCCAACACTTCGTGCTTGACTCCGGGCGACTGATACCAAGCATCACCAGCTTCGACGCGGATCTCGCCGATGTCTTCAAAGTCAAGTAGCGCCCAACCCTTGAGTAGGTAATTCATCTGAAAATCGAGGGCGTGAGAGTGGTAACCCATGGGACCATCGCAGGATTGCTCGGCGCGAATGACGTGTGCCAGCACCTTGCCATCGGTGGCAGTGTTAATCCCCAAGTCGCGGTAGGCGAAGTAGGGACGTAAACCTTTTGCCCAATGGGCATCCTTTATGTGCGAAGCAAATGCTTTAGTCGTTTTTTCACTCATGTTGTAACTCCTTTTCGTATGAGATGGTAATACCCAATGTTTCTCATAAAATGGTGCTAGTTTGCAACTATTGATAACGTGAAACCTGATACGTGAAACGTGAAAACAGTTCAGATAAACACTTTAAGCTTTTTGACATTAAGATTTTAGTTCTGATGCAGGTTCAATGGGAATATGTCCCCATTTCTCAATGCGTTAGGCATTGAGAAATGTCTCAATTTCCGATGGAGTTGGTAAAGCAGGGATAACACCGATTTTCTGTGTTGTTAGTGCCCCCGCTCCGTTGGCGTATTTCATTATCCTTTGGAGCTGATTATCATCGAATTCAGACAGGTTCCGCACACCCCCAGAGGAGCGCATTATTTGTGTTAGCATCGCTGCGACAAATCCGTCGCCCGCACCGAGTGGATCAACCACTTCAACCTTGAATCCGTCCACATAGCCTTGATGCGAACCGTTATTGTAATAACAGCCGTGCTCGCCTAGCGTCACGATGACCAGCTCCACGCCAGCCTCCAAGATACGCTCACTTCCATTTTCCAGTTCAGGGGTGTCTGTGATAAACTCCCACTCCTCCTCTGCTGCTTTGACGACATTCGCATACGGCATGACCTCCCAGATCCAGTGTTTGGCGTCCTCTGGTGCGTCCCACATCATCAGACGCAGGTTTGGATCGTAGGACATGAATGCGCCGGCATCCTTCGCATACTGAATCGCCCTTAACGTGGCATCACGGACGGGTTGGTGACTCAAGCTGCAGGAACCGTAGTGAAACACGTCCGCAGATTGCACGTACGCTTCATCAATTTCGTCAGGTCTGAGCAGTATATCCGCTCCCGGATTACGATAGAAAAGGATGTCCTTAGCACCATCTGATCGGGTGGCAACAAACGCTAATGTTGTCCGGCGATCTGCTTCTGAGATGAGTTGGGAAGTATCAACACAATTCTGTTCAAGCGTCTCCCGGAGGAAATCACCGAACGGTTCATCGCCAATTTTACCGATAAACCCCGAATCAACACCTAGTTTCGCCAAGCCCACAGCGACATTGGCCGTGGCACCGCCCGCTGCTTTGGCGAATCCCGGAGCTTCTGCAAGTGTGACATCAACTGTTGTGGAAACGAAGTCGATAAGTAGCTCACCGATACAAAGTGCTTTGGGCATGTTTCCACCTTTATGTTAAGCAAGACACCTGCATTATCTTTCCTGCTGTAGATTGACCGGTGTGAAAGGCGACGTTCGCCGATTAGGAGATAGATGTGGCTTAGGGAATTGATTGATTGGAACGATCTCAAATTCTACGAGCAGAGCTTGTTTATCGCTCGGTGACTGGGCAAGGGTCAGTGCATCGTCCGATGGAAATGGGAGTTGTGGATGGTACAGTGTGAGACTCACGACCGTCGCAATCAACGCCAATGAAGCCACAACAGCATAGGGACGGACGCGTGTCCGAAAACTGTAAAGCAGCCATGCAAACGAGGATTCCAATCGTCGTAAGATACGACGAGCGGCAGAAATTTGACCCTTTTCAATTACGGTGATTGCTGCAGCTTGACGCATCAGGTCCGGCAGGAAATTGTCAGGGGTTTTCACCGGCTCAAGCTGGTGAAGGACTTTGTTTGTTTGCCGGAGGCACATCACTTCGTGTGCGCAGCTTGGGCACCGCTTGATGTGCCACTGAATGAGTCGGACTGTCCACAAGGGCATCTCACGGTCTATATAAGCGGATAATTGTGGTTGAACATTTTCACACTTTAGCATGGGAGCTCTCTCCAATTCCAACTTCTACTAGGAGTGTTTTCATATTTTGGCGAGCGCGATGGATAAGCGATTTCACGGCACTAACGGAGCACTCGAGGACTTCCGCGATTTCATCGTACCTCAGATTTTGATAGCTTACCAACAGCAATGCCAAGCGCTGGTTTTCAGGTAAACGGTTAATTGTTTGCTGAATGAGGATTTGTTGTTCCTTTTTTTCGTAGACCTCATCGGGCAGCTGACTGACATCCTGCATTAGCTCAAAATAGCTGATGTCTTCATTGTCAGGTACGAGATCATCGAGGTAAGCCATATTTCGCCGTTTCCGATCCCGAATTTCGTTACGGCATAAATTCGTTGCGATGAGATATATCCAATTTTTGAATCGACACTTCGGCTCATAACGGCCCGCGCTCCTGAAAACGCGCAGAAATGTCTCTTGCGCCAAGTCTTCAGCACGGTGATAATCGCCTATAGATCGATAGATGAAATTGGTGATGAGGTCTTTATAGCGCATCACAATTAGCTCGAAAGCACTCATGTCACCGTTTCGACATTTCATCATCAATTCTTCGTCGGAGGTGAGCAAAATGGATTATCCTTCTTTTCTGGAATAAAAATCTTGAAACCTTGGTCTAAGATTATAACATCAGAATTGTAGCACATCAATAGTTATTATAAACACCTTTGTCCCGCTAGAAGTTTCGCTCAGTGATTTTTGTTGACCGGCGGCAGATAAATTGGTAAGATAGCTGAGAGTTCGCTTCTAACTACAAAATTGAGCGTGGTCCCATGCTATGCCGAAATCATAAAGCGTGAGAGTTAAAGGAGAGACAGTAATGAGAGTTGTTACCGGCGGAATCAGCCATGAGACTAGTACCTTCACGACAGTTCAGACGAATTGGCAAAGCTACACGGATCGATTCTATCTGCAAGGTGAAGATATTTTAAGTACATTTCGCGGCACTAACACCCCAATTGGCGGATTTATTGATGGTGCGGCAACTCATGGCTTTGAGCTGATCCCGACTGTTCTTGCCCAGGCGCATCCCAGCGGACCTACCCCTCGTGATGTCTTTGATGCCATTCTGAAGGAGATGTTAAACGGAATTGCTGAAGCCGGTTCAATAGGCGGGGTGCTGCTTGAATTGCACGGCTCGATGGTGGTCGGCGACCTTGAGGTATCGGATGGTATTGACGATCCTGAAGGTCATATACTGGCAGCGATTCGTAAGGTGGTCGGTCCAACGGTGCCTATCCTTGCGCAATTGGACATTCATTCCAATGTCTCTCCACAGATGATTGACGCTGCCGATGTGCTGATTGGGAGAGAGACCTATCCAGAAATCGATATGGCGGAGCGTAGCCGTGAATGCGCCGATGTGCTGATGTCCATCGTGAATGATGGCAAACGCCCGACGATGGCGTTACATCAGATTCCGATGATCTGGGGGATACACCAAGTAACGGCGCACCCACCGATGCGGGAGGCGATTGAGGAACTTCATCGTATCGAAGCACAGCCCGGCGTCATCTGCGGTTCAATTGCAACCTGCTACTATTTGGCAGATGTGCCAAATATGGGGGCATCGGTTTACATTGTGACCGATAACGATCAAGCGTTAGCCCAGACCTACGCTGACCAGTTGGGGGCGTGGATCTTTGAGCGGCGTGAGGAGTGGCACGGTCCCGCACCGACAACCCGCGAGGCATTGCAGATAGCGGAAGCGGCTGGTAAATTCCCGGTGATATTTGCGGATCGAAACGATAACACCGGCGGCGGTTCTCCGGGCGATAGTACCGGCATGTTGCAGTGCTTCATAGAAGCGGGACTTCAGGATGCCTGCATACTTTACATCGTTGATCCGGAGGCAATTGCACAGTGCCATCGTGCTGGTGTGGGAGCGACGTTGACCCTCAATGTCGGTGCTAAGTCAACCCCTGCACAGGGGCAACCTATCCGCATGACAGCGGAGGTGATTGCGCTGTCGGATGGCGATTTCCGTTACGATGGACCGATGCTTGCCGGTTTGAGCAGCACCATGGGATCATCAGCGCATATCAAGCAGGACGGTGTTCATGTTCTGTTGGTCACACAACGGGAGCAACCCTTTGACACCGCTTTTTCGCGAACACTTGGACTAGAGCCGCGTCAGATGCGCTATATTGGTGTAAAATCTTCTGCTCACTTTCGCGCAGGGTTTGAGTCGTGGTCGGGGGCGATCCATGTTGTGTCTGAGCCTAGCGTCCATACCCTGAGCGATTTGACTTTCAAACGGCTTGGTCGCAAGCTATATCCCTTTGACGATATCTAACACCCGACTCGGAAGGAGAGACTATGAAAATTCCAATTCTGTACGGTCCGCGAGACCTCCGCATGGAGGAACACCCCCTTGATACGGATAACCTGAAACCGAAAGATATTTGGATCGAGACCGAGATCTCCGCCCTAAAAATCGGAACAGATCGCGGCAACTATGAAGGTGCGGACCAGGTCCCGGGCGCGCCTGGCTACCCCCGATGGGTTGGGGACAGCAACTTGGGGATTGTTCGTGGCGTGGGCAGCGAAGTGACCCGCGTGCAGATCGGCGACAGGGTCGTGACCCGTCAACCGCACCAATCCGAGTACATCACAGATGAATCAGAAAGCATTGTCAAAGCTCCCGATGGTGTTCATCCAGAGGATGCCGTCTACACCCATCTCTATGCCCTCAGTGGCCACTGTTATCGCAAAGCACATTTTCAGCCCGGTGAAAATGTGGCGGTTGTTGGACTCGGAGTGCTCGGACTGGGTGCGGTTGGGTTGGGACAACCCTTTGGGGCACGAGTTGTTGGCATTGGCAACAGTCCCATCCGTTTGGAGATGGCAGAACGAATGGGCGCGCACGCTGCGTTCCTGTATAATGACCCTGACCTCGACGCAAAGTTAGACGAATTTACCAACGGCATCGGTATTGATTTGGTTATCCTCACAGCAAACCCATGGCCCGCCTTCCGCACGTCTTTAGAGATTGTTCGGGATAACGGTCGTGTATCTGTCGTCAGTCTGCTTGGTCGTGGCGAACCGCTCCTCGATTTTAATCCGTTGCCGATGGAATTGTTCTATAACAAAGGGATTTCAATCATCGCGGTGTCAGGACCTCCAGGCTATCTGTATCCTACACCTGAAACCCGATTCAACAATGACCGGCAAGGGGATTATATCGTTTCCTTAATGGCGGACGAGCTCGTTGAGCCGAAGCGGTTAATTACCCATCGCTTCCATTATACAGAGATGGTCGAGGCTTATGAGATGGCGTACCATCGGGAAAAATCAATGTTAGGCGTCATTTTTAATTGGAAGGATTAGGAGAGGTTATGTCCAACACAGAGATATGCTTCCTAACCGCCACAGAGTTGGTGCGTCGTATCCGTGCGAAGGACCTCTCCGTCAGAGAGGTTATGGAAGCACATTTGGCTCAAATCGAGCGCGTCAATCCGAAGGTAAATGCCATCGTCACACACTCGGATCCCACCGAAGTGATGGATCAGGCAGATGCCGCCGATGCAGCGTTGGAGCGCGGCGAGGATGTGGGTCCGCTGCATGGGCTGCCTGTAGCGCACAAAGATCTCGTTGAAACCAAAGGCATGCGTACCACCTACGGCTCTCCAATTTTCAAGGACTTCGTGCCTGAACACGACGCTCTGATCGTGGAACGCTTGAAGAAAGCAGGGGCTATCACCATTGGCAAAACCAATACGCCGGAGTTTGGTGCTGGATCGCAAACATACAACGAGGTGTTCGGAGAAACGCTCAATCCCTATGATACAACGAAAACCTGTGGGGGCAGCAGCGGCGGCACTGCGGTTGCGCTAGCATGTGGTATGATACCAATCGCAGATGGGAGTGATATGGGTGGTTCGCTGCGAAACCCCGCTAACTTCTGTAATGTCGTGGGCTTTCGTACCTCTCCCGGCAGGGTTCCTGTGTGGCCCGCCTTGTTGGGTTGGTTTCCAATATCGGTGGAGGGACCGATGGCACGAACGGTACAGGATGCCGCTCTGATGTTGAGCGCGATTGCTGGTCCTGACCGGCGCGCGCCCATTTCCATCAGTGAGCCGGGGGAGATGTTCTCTCAATCCCTTGAGCGTGATTTCAGCAGCGTGCATATCGCTTGGGATCGGAATTTGGGTGGATTACCGGTGGATCCGCAGGTGACTGCTACCATTGACGCGCAACAAGGGGTTTTTGAATCGTTGGGCTGCGAAGTTGTGGACGCTGTTCCGGATTTTACGGACGCGGATGAGGTCTTTAAGGTATGGCGTGCTTGGCGTTTTGAACTCGCTTATGCCAAGCTGTTGGAAACCCATCCGGACCAGATAAAGGATACTGTGGTCTGGAACATCAAGGCGGGTATGGAGTTAAGTGGTCCACAGATTGGGGATGCAGAGATTAAACGGACAGCCCTTTATCAGCGCGTGCGAGAGTTCATGGAGACTTACGAGTTCCTGATCCTTCCCGTGAATCAAGCACTCCCCTTTGACGTGAAGCAGCACTATATTACTGAAATCGACGGGATGAAAATGGAGACGTATATTGATTGGATGCGGTCCTGCTATTACATCAGTGTTCTCGGTCTGCCTGCGATTTCGGTGCCCTGTGGTTTCACCCCCGACGGTTTACCGGTGGGCGTCCAAATTGTTGGGCGACACCAAGATGACTTTGGGGTACTTCAACTGGCTCACGCCTTTGAACAGGCTACAGGTTTTTGGAAACAGAAACCGACTGTGATTGAATAGTATAACTTTCAAAAAAAGGTGTTTCTCTTACGTTCACCACATAGAAAGGAGTTACAAATGTCTCAACTTACCCATGACGTTACCCGTTCCAATGAACTCTACCGGCGGGCCGGCGAAATCATCCCCGGTTGGACGCAATTGATCAGCCGACGCGCCAGCCAGTTTGCCAACGGTGTCAGCCCGACCTATGCCCAACGCGCTAAAGGCTCCCGTTTCATTGATGTTGATGGGAATGAATACATCGATTGGGTCAACGCGGTCGGTGCGATTATTCTCGGTCATGCGGATCCGGTCGTGGATACAGCGGTCAAAGATCAGATTGATCGTGGTAGCCTTTACACGCTGAATGGACCGGTCGAAATCGAATTGGCGGAAGAACTGATAGAAACCATTCCGAGTGCTGAGATGGTTCGATATACCAAAGGCGGCGGCGAAGCCTGTGCCGTTGCAGCGCGTATCGCACGAGGGACAACCGGTAAAGATAAAATTGTGTTTTGCGGTTACCACGGTTGGCACGATTGGTATCAAGCAGCGAATTACGGTGTCGATCCTGAAAGTGGTGAATACCCGTTTGCAGGGATTGAACCGATTGGCGTGCCCCAAGCACTCGCTGGGACTGCTCTCCCCTTTATTTATGGTGACCTTGCCATGCTAGAGGGACTGCTAGAGGAAAATCAGGGTGAGGTAGCGGCGGTTATGATGGAGCCCGCCCGCTCTGAGTTGCCTGAGCCGGGATACCTAGAAGAGGTCAAAGCACTCGCCCATAAGCACGATGCTATTTTTATTTTTGACGAAGTGTCTTGTGGCTGGCGGTATTCGGTTGGTGGTATGCAAAAGCCCCTAGGGGTTATCCCAGATATGACCGTTGTTGCAAAGGCGATGTCGAACGGCTATCCGATGGGTGCGGTCGTTGGTTCACGAGAGGTAATGGAGCCAGCCGGTCGTATGTTCATCTCTAGTTCCTATTGGAGTGATAATATTGGGACAGTTGCTGCACTGACAACTATTCGTGAACTGAGACGTCGGAACTCTGAGGTTCGCTTTAAGGAGCTTGGTGAGAATTTGCGTTCTGTCCTCGACGAAGTTATTGCCGCTAGTGGGCTATCGGGTGCTTGTACCGGTCTTCACACAGCCCTTGGTGTTTCCCTTGACTTACCGGATGAAACGTTGGCTCCCGCAGTCAAAACGCTATTCGTCCAAGAGATGGCAAAGCGTGGCATCCATTGTTATATGGGATTTAAGGGAACTCTCGCCCACACCGAAGAAGATATCCGTTTGACCGCTGATGCGGTGGCGGGGGCATTGGGCGTGATTAAATCCGGTATAGACGCAGGAGATGTGGATAGTTTGCTAGAATCTGATCTGAAGAAGGATCCGTTCCGCCGCTTGGTCCGGTAGTCATCCTTAAATCCTATTCGTTTTTGATGCATTGTTATCGGGAGGTTTTTGCTTATGCTAATTATTGATGCCCACCTTGATCTTTCTTGGAACGCACTTCAAGGGAATCGGGACTTGCTGCGTTCCGCTTATACCATCCGTACACAAGAAGTCGGCACCCCGGGCAAGGGGCGCGCCCAAGGCACCGTTGCATTTCCGGACATGCGTCAGGGGCGACTCGCGGTATCCGTCGTCACCCTGTTCGCCCGTTGCACCGGGCGACCCGCTCCCCACTCGGATTATGCCTCACCAATCCAGTCCTACGGCGTCGCCCAAGGGCAGTTGGCTTACTATCGCGCTTTAGAACATGAGGGTCACATTCGCATTATTGCAGATCGCGCGACTTTGGACAGCCATATCGCCGATTGGGAGGCGTGGGAAGAGACGGAATCAGATGATACCCCGCCTCTTGGATTTGTAATCAGTATGGAGGGGGCAGATTCGATTCTAAAGCCGGATCAGCTAGAGGAATGGGTCGGAGGCGGTCTGCGTCTGCTTGGGCTTACGCATTACGGGCCAGGACGCTACGCCGGTGGGACAGGCACCGAACTAGGCTTAACTGAACTAGGACCGCCGCTGCTCGCTGAAATGGAGCGGTTAGGTGTTACCCTCGATCTCACCCACTGCTCAGATCAGGCGTTCTGGGAGGCGTTGGAGCACTACGAGGGATTGGTGTTAGCAAGCCATAACAACTGCCGGGCGTTGGTTCCCCATCAACGTCAGTTTAGCGATGCACAACTGCGAGCGATTTTTGAACGAGACGGTGTGATTGGTGCAGCTTTTGACGCGTGGATGATGCAACTGGGCTGGGTTTCTGGACAAAGTACAAATGAAGGGGTCACATTGAACACAGTCGTTGACCACATGGACCATGTGTGCCAATTGGCGGGCAACAGCCGTCACGCTGGCATCGGCACGGACCTTGATGGCGGTTATGGTCGAGAGCAATCCCCTTGTGATTTAGATACCATCGCTGATCTCCAAAAACTTGCGGGTTTGTTGGCAGACCGCGGCTACAACGATGAAGATATTGGCGCTATCATGCACGGAAACTGGCTGCGCCTACTACGCCAAGCATGGACCGATTAACACAGATTGCAATGAACGGAGAGAAATTATGAGCACCGATGAGCGCAGTGTTATAGATCTATTCAGCTTGCAGGGCAAAGTTGCGGTGGTGACTGGGGCATGTGGATGGTTAGGGTCAGCGATGAGCCGAGCCCTGGCTGAGACAGGCGCGCAGGTTGTAGTTACCAGCCGTGATGGGGGACAGGCTGCCGAATTTGCTGCCTCGCTGCCCGGCGATGGACATCTGGGTTTGGGGTTCAGTCAGGGTGATACGGATACGATTCCCGGCTTCGTCTCAGAAGTGATGGAGCGGATGGGCAAGATTGATGTATTGGTCAATAATGCTTACGGTGGCACAGCACCGGATATCGACAACGCTACAGCGGAAGACTTTAATCAGGCGTATCATGTCGGTGTAACAGCTTACTTCCTGCTGGCGCGAGATGTGATGCTTCATCTACGCGAGCATCAGCGTCCCGGATCAATTATCAATATCGCCAGTATGTACGGTGTGGTGGCGAGCTATCCGAGTGCCTACGAAGGATTGTCTGCCAATAGTCCTCCGAGCTACCATGCCCTCAAGGGTGGTGTGGTGCACTTAACCCGCCATCTCGCAGCGTACTGGGCAAAACACAACATACGGGTCAACGCTATCGCTCCCGGACCGTTCCCTAAGCCAGAGGTACGTGACAGTGTTGAAGGCTTCATCCCTCGTCTGGAGGAGAAGGTGCCGTTGGGACGTATGGGAAGACCAGAGGAGTTGAAAGGGGCTGTCGTGCTGTTAGCCAGTGACGCCGGCAGCTATATTACCGGACAGAACCTGTTAGTTGATGGTGGGTGGACTGCTTGGTAGGGAACCGAGATTGGTGGCGGCTGAAAAACAGATCTACGGTCATATAGATCCTATGTTGATTGACCCCTCTGCAATGCCGCTACCTTCTCCTTCAAAGGACGATAGACATACTCATTCATCACTGCAATTGCCCCACGGTCGGATTGATCACGGGCGACATCTGCATAAGCCTCTAATGCTTCACGGGCAGTAGCTAATGCCGTTTCCGCATTCTGTATAGCGTCAACAGGCTGCCCGTCAGCCTCCGCAATCGCAGCACGACGGACCGCGGCGATCATGTCAAGATAACCGATACCGAACCTTAGACGCCCTATCCAATAATCCACGTAACTTTGTCCCGACGGTTGCGCTTTTTCCCGCGCCCGGTATGCAGCATCTAACGCCCGTTGATACCCCTGCCGATCTGCAACCAATTCATCGGACATCGGTTGAGGCGTCCAATGCTTGGTCAGCATACCGGGGACAGGAAAGGTCAATCCCAGTCCATGTTCCTCCAGCGCAACCGTTGTCCCCTCCACCTCACGAAATGTCGTCAACATGTCCTCAATGCACTCCGCTCCACAGACAGCGCGAATCTGATCTCGATAAACGTCCTCGTGCCTTATTCCTTCTTCCCACGCTGCTTTCGCCAGATAGGTAACGCATGGATCGTGATCGGCGATAAGCCAATAGCGGGTAGAGAATCCTGCCCAACCGTGCCGGCACAGGTCCTGCGTCAACTCATAGAGGGAGTCGGTCGCCAATTGTGGTAACAACCCCACATTGTCGTCGTGGAGCGTGTAAATCAGGCTGCAGGCATGATCTTGACTCGAAACGTTTTCGAGGACCTCCCGCCGTTTGACAATGCGCGACGCGGTGTAGTCCACGAAATTCAGCGTTTCCCAACCACGAGGCACAAGGTTTTGAAGTAGTGGAAAGAGCTCCTCCGCTACGCTGTTGTAGATAAATTTCATGTCGGGACGACGGGACTCCTTGAGAGCATGTATCTCGTTGAGGAGTCGGTCGTAGAAGTAGAGGGCAACGATGTCGCCTTTGACTTCCTGTAAGGCACGCTCTTCTCCGCCGGGATATGCAGAGCGTTGCGTCGCAGCAGTTAGTACATCGTCGAGCAAACGTTGCGATGAAATGTTATACTTGGCATCAAGTGCCTGCCATGCCCGTTCATATAACCCCGACCACTGGCGAAACTCTGGCATCCCTAACGCCACATAATCTACTTCAGGATAGGTATCCACTGTCGCCCGTAGCACAGTCGTTGCGAGTTCAGTGAGCGCGGGGTCATCAATATCGGTTTCTGCACTTGGCACAACGGTCAACTCTGCTAACTGATGGACTTCTTGGGCATCTTTGAGCAGCGGCGCAAACTCTGGCGGAAATTCGGTCAGTGTAGCGACGATGACGCACTCCATTCCGCGTCGGTGCGCGTAGTCTATCAGGTTATGTATCAATTGCTCACCTGCCGCCGTAAATTCTTCATAACTCGCACCGCGTGGCAGATCGGGATTCCAAAATTCTTCCTCGTCGCCAAATAGGTGACGTCCCACCATATTGTCAGTGATAGGATAGTGGAAGTCGAACCAGAGCGTCGCCGATTCTCGCTTGACCCCTTTGACCTCGTAGTGCAGAAAGGGTTGCCAGGGCCAAACAGACACGAGGATCCGGTTAAACTTGAGTTTTGCCAGTTGGTCAAGCACGGTGCGATAATCTGCCATACCCCACGATTCAGGACCACACGCGAAATCGTTGATAACGCGCCATTGGCGAACCGACAATGTTGGCTCCATTACGACATCCAAATCAGGGAGGTAAAAGGTACAGGGTGCCGGTAACACATCACGGTGCAAAAGATAACGCACACCCCAGCGTTCTACCAACTCATACACCGCCCACAACGTTGCACGCGGACTGCCGCCCCTTACCACCAGCGATGGACGCCCTTGAAATTGCACACGGCGCAGGATGAACCCACCCTCGCTGACCGATGGAAAAGCGCCGCCTTCCGTTGTGCACTGAACAGCAACATCAATGTCGAGGCTGCCGACGAGGAACAGTGCTTCTGCCTCCATAGACACATTCGACGTTGGCTGGGTTTGGACACCAAAAAGTTTCTCAAGGTAGTCACACAGTTGCTCCGCAGCGAAGCGTTCTAATTCAGGGGCATTCTCACTGATGATTACAGCAACTCGCGTATTATCGTTTGTGTTTGTATAATCCGTTTGCATCTGGTTTTTCCCTTCCGTTTCGTCGTGAGAAAAAACGGAATTTGTGTAATCTCAGCTTATTTCCAATCATTTAGAGGAAGTTTTTTTAACCTTGCCATCTTTAGAAAATTCGATCGCCGTTCCCGCTTTGATCAGTTTGCCTTTAGGGGATTTCCAGTCCTTCGCTAAAGTTGCGTACTTGAGATGACCATTTTCAAAGTATACCACCCAAGTACCAGCCTTCAGCCAAAGACCAGCCGGTGATTGCCAATCTCGATTGAGCGTAAGACCGACGACTTGTCCATTCTCAGTGTACTGAATCGGCGTATTTGCTCTCGCTTGGGTCCCATCAGAAAATTCTCGGTCTTCAAGAAACACGGCTACTTGCGGATTGCCGTTTTCATAAGATTGCAAGACGTGGGCTTTCCCATACTTTTTTAATAAGACCCTAAAAAACATTTGGGCGGAGGGGAAAGCCTTTTCTTCATGCCGATACTTTTCCAAGAAGGACATCCATGTTTCTGAAGTCGCATTCGCTAATGATGAATCGGCAAAAGGCGAATAGGTATCAGATTGTTCAATTAAAGGGATTAGATCAGGATTTTTTTCCAAAATCTTCGCCAGCCAATCGAAACTTAATGGGGTTAAAACCAATGAAGTATTGTCCTGATCGATTTGGACTTTATACACAACGTGAACCGGTCTCCAATGCGACATTGACCAGAGCGTGAACATGGTATTTGCGAGAACATTCGGATCGCTATATAGGATGTCTTCATTTTCAAAATCATCATCAAGATCCAAATTAAAATTTGCCATGACGATGTCAGCAAAGTATGAACCTTCTATCTGAAAAAACTTAATCCGAGCGACCGAGATTTTTCCATTTTCATCGAAGATTTTTACCGTGCTGCCCTCTAAAATCCATGGCTTTATATTCATTGGCGAAACTGCATCATCGTCAAGAACCAAAAAGGAGAGCCATTCTCCCTCAAGTTGCGGAAGTTGAACTACGGCATCTTCTGTGTAGAAGGGGGTTAATGACTGCACAGTATTATCAATGCAGCCTGTGAATATATTGGATAACAAAACAAGTAGGAACAGATATAGCTTCGCAGTAGTGGTCCCCGAATTCACCGAAAAAACGAAGCTGCACTTCCACACTGCCGAAGTAACTCGATATATTCGGCAACTTATGCCGTTTACTCTGCTCATAATCGACATTCCTCCTCACCGCCTCAAGGCTCACACTTATTATGCTAGGCAGGCTCGAACCGTTAAACTAGCGGACGTTAAGAACATGTTAGGGTGACTGTTTCTTGTTTGACAATCTCTTTGACATGTTTATAGGGGGCGACCTCGATTAATTCTAGCGTCTCCGGCGACAATTTTGCCTGAATTTCGTCTGGGAATGGGTCAAAAGTCCCGTAGGTGGTATACTGCGGCATGTAGCGCAGTATCAGGAAGCGGCGGTCACGATCTTTCGGTTGCCAAACGAGGACACCGTGGGTGAGTAATTCCGAGATAATGACTACATCTCCGGCACGTGGTGTGATATTGGTCACGGCTGGATGCGGCTCCGGGTCAATCTCATCACTATCCGGAGCAAATAGATCCGGTGGGCGTAAAAACTCGCTTTTGTGAGATCCCGGAATCACGACGAGACCCCCATCACCGGGCATCACATCGGTCAGATAGAAGAAGACAACGACAAAATCACAGTAAATCTGTCCGTCTTGACAGAAGTAACGGGGCATTTCCGGTCCACCACCCCCTTCCCGCGCACAGTGCAGCGGGTGAAATCGTTGTCCATGGGTATTTCGACCCAGCGAGCCGCTGGTAAATCGGGGCTTGCCGCCGGTCAATTCCTTGATGATGGGCCAGGTTACTGGATGGAAACAGAGAGATTCCAGTGGCTTGTCAAATGCGAAACCGTGGGAATAGGGGGTAAAGTCTGGACGCTCTAGGTCTGCCCCAAATCTAGGTTCCCATTTTTCGGGTGGGGTGCGGATGTAGCGGTCAGCTGCCTCTTGAGCCTGTTTTAGTTCTTCAGGGCTCAGGACATTTTTTAGGTGAAGATAGCCGGTCACATCAAACAGGTAGTGTTGTTTGGGGGTCATTGAAGTCTCCGACATTCGTTAAATATTGCAGCATTTTGTAGTATAGGGTTCGGTGAACTTCACGTTTTGTTCGCTGTAAGCCCTGCCATCACTTCCCCCTGATCTGGAGGTGAGTAAAAATAGGATCCGGGCTGCCATTCCCCAATATCTCCAAGCAACCTTCGCTGTCGCGGTGTACACCGCTCCAAAAGTTCTGGTGATGGCTCTTTGTAATCGTAAGCACGGAAGCAGTGATGGTTATAACAATAAATAAGCGTTTTGCGTACATAGCCGGATCTGTTGCTCGCTGCACCATGCCATAACGCATGTGGAAAAACTGCTGCGTCCCCGGCTTCCACACAGAGTTGCACCGCTTCAGCGTTGTGGGGACTTTCTGCGTTTCCAAGTTGCGCTGCTGGAAAGGGACGGTTGTGGCTGCCAGGGACAATCGTGAAGTTCCCATATTCGGGAGCAGCGAGTGGTGTTAGAAAATATTGAATCTTAATCTGTAGCGGAAGGCTATCTTTCTCAACTCTTATGCGTTGCATTGCTTGACCACCATCCGGGTGCAGCGCGTGCGAAAACCCTTTACTTTCCGGGTTCGGCGGCCGAATCATGGCTTGAGACATACTCAATTGAATGAAGGGGCCGAGGAGTTCAAGTACAACCGGAAACGTTACAGGATGGTCAATCAGTTCGACGAAGCTATCGTTGTCCTCAATGATGTTTAGTTTATTGAGTCCAGCATACGGCTTCACGTCAGATCTATTTTGTGAGACTTCGGAAAGTAGATGTTTTCGGTGTTCTTCATCCATCCGATCGACAGCGGCTGTCAGATTCTTGATGTCCTCTGCAGAAAGGACGCCTTTTAGAATAAGATAACCATCTTCTTTCCATTGGCGCTTTTGTTTTTTGGTTAAAACACTTATTTCCATGATGATTTTCCTAAGCGTTTAGAGTTCCGTAATTGTTGTTCACAAAGCGTTGACGATTAACCAAGTCAAATGAAGAACTGTGCATCTTCCTACAACAGATTACAATAATTCTTCTTGTGTTTTGCCTACGCTTTCGATATAATACAAGGATAAAATCTTGGTACACTATTTGACTATTACCATGGATTCCAGATGAGACTCAGATTTTGCGAATATGAATCGCAATAAGTTTGGGTCAGTAATACTATACTGTTATTTTAAACAACTATTGGGAGCGACAATTTTATGGCAAATGAATCGATGACCGTCCGTGACAACGCTGATGCGAAGATTATTGATGTGAATGAAGATTTGGGTAGTTACACTGCTGCCGATCTGCGAAAAACAATTGATGGACTGATTAGCGGTGCATCGCAGCAGATTATCGTGAATCTAAGCGAGGTCCAACATATTAATAGCACGGCTATCGGTGCGATGGTTGGTGCCGCCAAGCGGCTCCGTCAGAGTAGTGGAGATCTCAAGGTTTACGGTCTAGCGGATAATCTCAAACGGACATTTGATTTGGTGGGTGCCTCCAGCGTTCTTGAAATTTATGATTCGGAGAGTAGTGCACTCGCCGCGTTCTAAACTACGATTTAAGTATTGATTTAAAGAAAAGGTCGCAAATGTTTCTAGGGCTTGGTCTGTATGTATAATTTTCGCACCAAGCCCTTAACTTTTAGAGTTGGTGTTCTGGCATGATTCAAACACAAGAAACAGGACAGGAGATTCTCAAGCTCACAGTACCGAGCTGCCTGAAGTATATCCCCCCAATCCAGATGTTTATTGGGCAACTAGCGCAGCAACTTGGGTTTTGCCGGACTCGTATTTATGATATTGAGCTTATTATCGATGAGGTTTGTAGCAATGCCATCGAACACGGCTCCGAGACTCCTGATTCAGGAATCGATGTGACCCTCATGTTCGATTCAAGCAAGCTAGAAATTCATGTTCGAGACAAAGGGAAGTCCGTAAGGGAAAATTGGTTAGCAACGGGGAGGTTGGATGAAGTTTCTCAAAAGATGACTCCTGACAGTGAACGTGGACACGGTATTTTTCTCGCCGAAAAGCTTTCCGACTCCCTCGAAATGCGGACCAATCCCCTTGGGGGCACTGATGTCCAGATTATTTTTTATCTTTCCACAAGCAACGCTTCTTGACATGTGGAGGAATCAACTAATGGAATTTAACATCCGTCACAGGGCCGGGGTCATCATTCTCAGTCCAAGTGGTGAAATCATTGGAGATACCAGCCGTGAGTTTAGAGAAGTAGTCGCTGAACAGCTTGCTTCAGCGTCTGAGGCACCGAAATTTTTGTTTGATTTCGCTACCGTCCCAATGATGGATAGCACAGCGTTGGGAGTACTCCTCGGCACACGTTTAACGATTATGCCTAAGGGTGGACAGCTTGCCCTCATCAATCTTGGCTCGAAGATTAAGACCCTCATCGCTGCATCGAAATTAACTACATTGTTTGAACAGTACTCGAACGAAAATGAAGCAATTGCTGCACTGACAAGCAGTTGAAGCAAGATAAGCTGTTCATGACATGATGCTTCTATGTAAGTCTTTTAACCATCCTGATGAGTGTGCCAGACTTTTCATAGGTGACATCATCCATACATGATTCAATCAGAAAAAGCCCTCTACCACTACTTTTAAAGAGATTCTCGGGCTGCATTGGATCTGGAACCTGTTCCCGGTCGAAACCTTGTCCTTGATCCTGAATAACAACGGTGAATCGCTCTGGCTGAATAATAAATTCAAAATAAGCACGTTTCTCCGGATCTTCCTGATTCCCATGTTTGATTGCATTGGTACCCGCTTCAACTACTGCTAGATTGATTTGGTCGCTTGACTCTTCATCCAAAGCCATTTGGCTAAGAATTTCCGTAATGACAGCATGCAAGGTGTGAACCCACCGTAATGAGCTGGGCACATCTAGGCGAATCACTTGTGCAACTGTTTGCTCCACTTGGTTTCTTCTCCCATATCATTTGGTTAGTTGCCGAGTCACAAAATGGGGAGTGTACGGCATCGAAGGCAAATGTAGGCAGGCATACCCACTGTTATTATTATTTGACTGATGGATTTTG
Organism: Candidatus Poribacteria bacterium; assembly: GCA_965222805.1. Classification (GTDB taxonomy): domain Bacteria; phylum Poribacteria; class WGA-4E; order WGA-4E; family PCPOR2b; genus PCPOR2b. The sequence continues at coordinate 5,942,375 of CBDCUX010000005.1, read as the reverse complement.
AAATGTTTTCGCATGAGCGCGGGAATATCATTGTGAAGAGGTAACAATCTTATGTCAGAAGAATCATCGTGCATCCGCCAAAGCGCAGATGTCAAAATTATCGATGTCAACGACTATTTGGGGAGCTACGCGGCTGCTGAGTTACGCACAACACTTGCAGACCTTGTCAACCAAAATGTTCAGAAAATTGTTGTGAATTTGAGCAAGGTAGAACATATCAACAGTGTGGCTATTGGAGCCCTTGTTGGTACTGCGAAGCAGCTTCGTCTTAAAGATGGCGACGTCAAGATTTACGGCTTGGCAGAAAATATCAGGCGGACATTTGATTTAATCGGTGCCTCGGATATTGTTGAGATTCATGACTCAGAAGATAGTGCCCTTTCTACCTTCTAGGATATGTTGACGAACCATTCGTTAATGGATTGAAGATCGAATATCGTAAGTCCATTTGCGGATTTCTACTACCTCGGTGCACACCCATCAATAGCGACAATTGTAATATCGTCATCTTTCGGCCTGCCGCCACAAAATTGATTGGCTGTATTGAGAACCGTTTCGACAAGGACCGGCGCCGGTTGAGCGATTTGTGGGTTGATGGCCTCTTGGATACCTTGGGGGGTAAATTCCTCACCCTGTGAGTTTTGGAGTTCATAAGCACCATCAGTATAAAGGAATAACCCATCTGAAAGGGTGAAAGGGTATTGATATGTTTGATATGTCGAGTCTGGAAGCAGTCCCAATCCTTTCCCAATCGACCGGTTTCCGAGGGGTTTACAAACGTTGCGCTGACGTTGGACTAAGAATGGAAAGGGGTGCCCTGCGTTTGCGTAATGTAGCATCTGGCTGCCAAGATCTAGAACAGCGCAGAACGCTGTTGCGAACATATATTGTTGTGAACTAATCATCTTATTGAAACGGGCATTCAATTCTTCGAGTAGATGTCCAGGATCGTCCGTCTGGCCTCTTACCTCTTCAAGAATCGTTTTAATAAACACAGTGATGAAGGCTGCAGAAACCCCGTGCCCCATTACATCGGAGATAAAAACGCCCAACCGGCCTGGCTCAACCTCCCACAAATCGAAGAAATCTCCTCCCACCACAACTGCAGGTGTATAGTGTGAGACAATTCGGAATCCTAATAAATCGGTGATTCCTTGAGGCATCAAGCTATCCTGAACCTCACTCGCCATCTGTAGCTCTTTGTCCAAACGTTCACTATGCATCTTGAGGTCATGATTGGCTTGTTCCAGTGCATCATGGTATTTTTTGATACGCACCAGCGAGCGCACCCGAGCGAGGACCTCGTGGCTGTCAAAGGGCTTGGAGATAAAATCGTCCGCACCTGCCTCAATTGCCGTGATTCGATCCTCCGTTTCTGAAAGGGCTGTCACCATCACAACTGGGATAAATTGCGTTGCTTCCACCGCACGAATCCGCCTACACACCTCAAATCCATTCATTCCTGGCATCATAACATCGAGCAGAATCAGATCGGGCGAATCAACCTGCACCCGTTCAAGGGCTTTCTGACCGCTTGTTGCTGTGAGAACTGTGTATCCAGCGGCTTGGAGCCGAATTTGAAGTAATCGGATGTTTTGCGGTTCATCATCGACGACAAGGATGCTAGCGTTGAGTGGTTTATTCATTATCTTCGTGTCCTTTGAGAGGGGGCGGGCATAGACTGATTAGGGTTACGGATCCGAAGAATATTTAGGAGAACTATACCATAAATCTATCCCGATCTACACTATCCAGATCCGCCAACGCTTCAGCTTCAGTGTCGTACAGATCAAAGACGTTATTGAGTTTAGTGATAAGCAACAGTGATCTGACGGATCTATCGACATTTGAAAGCAAAAGTCTCACCTCGCGTCGCATCAGCGAAGCACGCAAGGCAACCATCATACCCAATCCGACGCTGTCCATCAAGTCAACATCCTGGAGATTCAGAACGACATTTTTTCCACCGCTCTCAACCAATTCCTCAATTTTGTCGCTCAGTTGAAGGCGATCATCGCCGAGGATGCTGCCTGAAACCCGAAAAATAACATTCTCTTTTTCGTATTTTACCGAAATATCCATAATGTGATCTACTCCTACTAGAAGTATGCAATCAAGGGGACGGATAAAGTTTATCATAGCCCCACGTTGAGAGTCAATTGTTTTTTTAAGGGAACTTTCGCTCTCGACTCTGCTTGAGTCCTTGGAAAAGCACAACTCATTTGCAGATTTATGCCTTAAGATAATGCCCGACCATATCAACAAGAGTGCGGGTGTCAACCGGCTTGCTGATATAGTCATCACAACCTGCCTCGCGGAACTGCTCCTGCTCACCTTTCATTGCTGCAGCAGTTAAGGCAATAACGGGCACATGACACCATTCGGAATTGGCTTTAATTTGTCGAGTCAATTCTTCCCCACTGATACCGGGAAGCGCAATATCCATCAAAATCAGATCTGGTAACTCCTTCTGTAATATTACCAATGCCTCCTCAGCATCAACAGCTTCAAGCACTTCATAGCCTTTTGCCTTTAACACAATCCGTACAAGCTTTCGGTTTATTTCCATGTCTTCAACGACTAGAATCCGCTTGGCGTTCATGAGCGTGGCTCCGCTTTCTGATCTGGCGTTCTCAAACGTTCGATTCTTTTGATTGCCGCTAATAGTTCTGTCTTAACATTCCCAGTCTTTAGAATCACCGACTGAATTTGCCCGTTGAGCCGATCTCGATCCTCGTCAGTGAGATCTAACGCTGTGCAGATAACAATTGGAATATTCTGTGTTCGCGGATCATCGGTTAAACGTCGAATGACTTGGAACCCATCCACCTGAGGCATCATCATATCAAGGATAATCAGATCCGGCGATTGAGAAATAGCTGTTTCAATCGCCTCGCTTCCTCCATATACCTTCAGGACTTCATATCCGTCGTTTGTCAGTACAGTGGACAGCAGCCGAACCGTCTGTGGATCATCATCAACGACAAGGACGCGGGGTGAACCGTCCCGGCTGGGAAGTTTCAGAGATCGGAGTGAAGCGATAAGCGTCTCTTTATCAATAGGTTTGACCAGATGGTCCATCGCTCCCAATCCAAATGCCAATTGACGTTCCTCCGTTACCGAAACGATGATGACTGGAATCGATCGTAAATTTGGTTGCGTCTTCATTTCCCTTAGTACTTGCCAGCCATCCTTCTTTGGCAGTAGAACATCAAGTGTAATTGCAAATGGGTGTATTTCAGCAGCTTTGGCAATCGCTTCTTCACCATCTGCGGCATATTCTACTTGGTACCCTGCTTCTGTCAGATAAATGCCCAAAAGTTGAGCGGCTTGTTCGTTGTCTTCAGCAACTAAAATGGTACGGTTACTACCAAGAGAAGTAGTGGTTTTGGGGAAGAAAGCCTCTGGTGCGGCAACCTCAACAGTCTCTTCCCGTTGATGCAGCGGAAATGTAAAAGAAAAGGTGCTCCCCTGGTTCACCGCGCTCTCAACCCGGATCTTTCCTCCATGCAATTGAATGAGCCGATTAGTCAACGCTAATCCCAGTCCAGTACCGCTGTGCGCGCGGGTCCTTGAAGCATCGAGTTGTGTGAAGGGTTGAAATAACTTTTCGCGGTCCTGCGGCGAGATGCCCACACCCGTATCAGTCACACTACCCAGTAACGCCGAGTTAGAAACTTCAAATTTCGTAGTAACTTCCCCGCCCTCATCGGTAAACTTGATGGCATTAGAAAGCAGATTGTAGAGGATTTGCTTGAATTTGATTTTATCAGCTTCTATCGAGACATCTTGATCAAGTTGAAGAGAGAGTTGGATCTGTTTTTTACTTGCAAGGGCAGTGACAATCGCATTGACTTCCGTCACGGCCTCCTTAACGGAGAAATTCTCGAGTTGCAACTCCATTTTGCCCGCCTCGATTTTTGATAAATCGAGAATATCATTAATCATGGCGAGGAGATGGTTTCCACTGGTATGGATGTCGAGGACTAATTCTTTCTGCTCGTCGTTAATGGTACCTAGGATTTCGTCTCGCAAAATCTCGGAAAATCCGATAACGGCGTTTAATGGCGTACGGAGTTCGTGACTCATGGTAGCAAGGAATTCACTCTTGGCGCGGTTTGCATACTCAGCGGCATCTTTGGCTTCCTGTAATGCCATCTCAGCTTCGACTCGATCTGCGATGTTCGTGTTAATACCAACCCAATTGATAATTTGCGCCGAATCGTCTCGGACAGGGGTGCCAATAAAAATAAAAGTTTGATAGGAACCATCTTTGGCTCGAAACCGGCACTCACCGCTGTATGTTTCGCCGTGGTTGAACGCGCGTTCCCATTTTGCGAGCACGTCCGGAAGATCTTCCGGATGCAATGCTTCTGCCCACCGGGTGCCCAATGATTCCTCCTCAGTGAGTCCAGAAAACTCATGCCAAGCTTTATTTAGAAGGGCAACCTGACCATCAGCATCCGCAACCCAAATTATCTGTGGAGCCGCTTCAATGAGCGTCCGATAGAGTGCTTCCTGGAAAGCTAGCGCTCTTTCCGCTTCTTTCTGTTTGGTTACGTCACGCCACGTCGATCGACTCGCGACAATCTTGCCGGTTTCATCATGCATCGGTGTCGCTTGGAGGAGTACGTCAATGGTGCTACCATCCGCCCGGCAAAGGGTTCGTTCCTGCCTAATAATTTCGCCCGTTTGAACGAATGTTGAGGACGTTTGTTGTGCAGCCTCGATCGATTCAGGGGCATATAGCTCCAAGAAGGAACGACCTGTAATCTCCTCTTTGCTGCGACCAATAGCATCTGCTAGGGTTTGGTTACATTCTAAAATATTTCCGGAAACTAAATCCACGACTGCCATCATATCCGGTGCGTTTTCATATAGGTCACGATAGTAGATTTCTGCTCGTTTACGCTCGGTAATATCTCGTGCAACGGCATAAAATAATTCCTCTTCAAAGGAAACCGTTGAACTCCACAAGAGCCACTTATAGGATCCGTCTTTGCATAGGTAGCGGTTTTCAAAGGAAACGACATCTTGGCCGGTAGTCGTGATCTTTTGGGCTTCAGCCATTGTCGTTTCCTGGTCTTCAGGGTGAACAAACTCGATGAACGGCTTTGCTTTCAGTTCGTCGACTGTAAAACCGAGCGTTTTTTCCCACATTGGATTCAGTTCCCTGAAGTAACCGTCGAAACCGGCGATACACAGCATATCCAGCGATAGGGTAAAAAAACGGTCACGCTCAACGGCATCGGCAGGAATAGTCATGGTAGTTTGCCTCCTTTATTTTTCGGTCTCGAATTTTGATTATTCGGAAAGTGAAAGCCGGAACCCTCAAATGTTTTTGAAAGGAACAAACGAAGTTTTTCACAGATTAGTTAGGCAAAAGTTACTCTACACACTCTCTGAGAGACTTTGCAATGTCATATGTTCTCGATTTTTCATACTGATGCTTAAAATGATAGCTAGGGCGTGTTGACATTTTGCTGTCGACGATTCGGCGAACAATCGGGTAATGCCCCAAGAACAGTTCGTCTCAAGTACATCAGGGGGAGTTTAATCCGTCAGTTATCCACAATTATCTAACACAATCTAACAAAATCTAACACTTTTGGCAAAAATCGGCATCTTGAGGAAGGGTAACCACAAGGGTTATCCCTACATGGAGCCGGTAGCCTTAGCGGGGTAACATGTGTATGGCATGAGTCGTGTTCCCCGCAGCCACAGTAACCTAACAGAATCTAACACAATCTAACACCTTTTGCGAGATTGACCTCGATTTTGGAAAATCGACCTAGAGCAGTCGGCAATCGTTTCTGATGTGTAAACAAAGGGTTGGGAGGCCCAACCCCTACGAGGGATCATGCGTCTGTGAACCTCCCTTGATTGTCTAGTTGCGATGAAATGTCAACAGAACCTAGCTTCATTTCTTTTTTAGCACCATCAACGTTAAATCATCAAAGCGTTGGGCTTCTCCTTGAAACTCTAACGTTGAGTTATAAATTTCCGCACAAACTTCGCTGGCATTTACGTGGCGGAGTTTTTTCACAAGTTCCTCTAACCGTTCTTCATCATACATCTCGTCGTCAATGTTTACCGTTTCGGTAACGCCATCGGTATAAAATAACACCATATCTCCGCTGTAAAGTTGAGTTATCTCCTCTTCATATTCCGCTATGCGGCAGAGCATATCATCAGGATACATGCCTATCATTAAACCCCCTGCCTCTAACCGTTGCATGCTGCCATCTTGCCGGATAACTAGAGGAGAGTTGTGTCCCGCATTCAGTGAAATGAGTCTGCCTGTCTCTGGATGCAATCGTGCGTAAACGAGCGTCGCGTATTTGTCGATCGGGCTGCTCTCACGGATAAGGGCATTCAATGCCATTGCCCTCGTTGGCAGATCCGCCTGCTTTGCGACCTCTGAGAGTAAAGCTGCACGAAGGGTTGCCATTAATAAAGCTGCTTGCATGCCTTTGCCAGCAACATCAGCAATGACCAATCCCCACAAGCCATCTGGTTCCTGAATGTAATCATAGTAGTCCCCTCCAACGCCATCATGATGCGGTATACTCATCCCAGCAATGTCATAGCCTGGAATTTCTGGTGGTGCTTTTGGCAGCAGGTTTTCTTGAATTTTTGCTGCTTCCTCCATCTCCGCCTGTAATCGACGCCTCTCAACTGCTTCCTGATAAAGCCGCGCATTTTCGATTGCCACACCAACTTGCGTAGCAAAGGCTTCGAGCAGAATCCCATCTTCATCGGTAAATCCCAGTGTGATGCCGGTTCTACCTTCCTTACTGAAAACAACGAGTATTCCTAGAATTTCACGTCCAAAAACTGGCACTACTATCAGATTTTTTTCCCCAAATAGTGCAGCTGTCTCTTGGTCGTTGCGAATCTGTGTTCTCCCTTCCGTCGCTACCTCACGAAACATAGAAAGTGTGGGATGAATCTTCCGGTCAGTTTCTAAAGGGATCGAAAAATATTTCAGATCGGAGGGAAATTGTAAATCAAGCGCGAAAGGATTTTTCATTTCAAGCTGCTGTGTAAGCGGATTAATAAGCATGAGACGACCCGAGCTGGCGTCTAGAAGACTGACGGCGTGATTGACGATTTCCTCCTCTAATTGCTCTGTATCTAAATCTAACAGTTTGGCAATTTGCGCAGTTGTGTCGGAAAGCATGAAGAGGCGGAATTTGGCGAGGCGCATATCTTCTTGAGAACGTGAATGTGCAATCGCAACAGAGATATGGTCGGCAAGGACATTTACTAGCTCTTGAGTCCAGCCTGCCCCTTTAGAATCACCTAAAAATTTGCCAAGGCTGATAACACCTAGAAATTCCTCATGAATCTTTAACGGAGCCCAGAGAGTTGCATTTAGATCCTGTAGCTGTGGCTGAATCGCATTCACGAACGATTGTAGGAGAGGAAGAGGTTGGGAAAAGTCAAGGAGTGAGGATTGAAGCAAGATACCGATTTCATCGGACGTAATCGGAATGACCAGCGCTTCGTTCGCAGCCTCATCTGCGATATTAATTGAGGATTCAACGGCAAGCAGATGCTCTGGGGGATTGTAGCGCAATATTGCGCCCGTGGCTGCCTGCACCGTTTTGAGAACTATTCGCAGATAGGTCTGGCTTGATGCACCAAAGTTTGTCCGCCCAGAAACGATGGCTTTACCAACCTCTTCAATCTCAGACAGACCCAGAATTAGCCGCTTCATGGTTTGTTCAGCTGAATCAGTCTGCATTTAAAAACCTTATTTTTGATATAGTCGTTCACCTAGGCGAAACGGAGTCTTTCACGCAGGGACATACCTATCTGTTCCGAGAATCGTGCCAAACAAGATCATGGACTATGCTGGAGGGCAAGATACAGCTTTGACCGGGCTGCTGACCCCCGGTTAAGGCGTCGGCAGCCAAGTACCTACTACTACGTTGAAGAATAAACTGTCTAAGCTTATTTTGAGTTTGAAACTACAACTCCGAACTCCTCAACAGATCCGGGAGGCAGAGAGGATTGATACAAGTTATGACCTGTGCCAGCAAGCTTATCTTGGCAAGGAAGGCAATTGCTATCCACCGGCAAGCGAGGCAATTGCTTCATCCTCACTGTCGAAATGTTCAAATGTGGAAATTAATCGACTTCTGATAATGAGACTCTTGACATTCTTCTCGCTGACGTTGATGACACCAACTCGGCCACCCTTCTGTGCGATAGTTACATGTGCTCCTAGCAGGGTTCCGAGTCCGGAACTGTCCATCATTGAAACATCAGCAAAATCGAATAAAAATTTCGGCGACTCGGAAATCTTTGCACTTTCATCATTAATCGCCTTGCTGAGATCGCGAACAGATCTTCCAATAATCCTGCCCTTGGGTTTTAAGATGACTACATCATCTCTTTGACGAATGTCGACAGCCATTGGCTTTCCTCCTGTCTGTTACTCTCAATATACACTGTCCACCGCCAGAAATTGCGCCTTTCACCTATCATTTTGGGGCTTGAAACCCATTATTGAACAAAGCGAAGCACCTTAGCGTCAAAGATACTTCACGAAGGCTGCCCACAAATGAAATGCAGCGATCAGCACCTGAATGGCGCCCACCGCATTGATGATAGCTGTTTCCAAAAGGGTAATTTTATCTGACGTCGGGTATAGTTTCTTGTACCGCTAGATGCTACCTATTCTAAAGGAGATACAGATTTTTGTCAAGCCTTTAATTTTTTATCGTCCCAGCATTGGGGGATAATATTATTGTCCACTCAGCTATTACCCTCTGTACCGAACCTGTTTCAATCCAATAACGATCGCGTTGAGTTAGTATGCGTATCCAATTCCAAACGGGTATTCCGCTTGACAAGGTGTTGCGAGGTATAATAAAATTTATAAACTTGGGAAACAGCCGGCAGAAGGGGGAACATTATGGCAAAAGTAAAACAGACTGATGCAACATGGGGTGTAGTCTTTAATAGAAAGAGTAAGGAGAAGGTCGAACGGAATATTATTGATGTCCTCAAGGAGGCCCCTGTTTTTAAGGAACTCAGCAATCGTGAAATTCAAAACATCGCGCGTATTGCCTATCAGCGACATTATAGTGCAGGGGAAGTCATTATCCACGAAGGGCAGAACGCGGCAGGCATGTATATCATGGTGGACGGACAAGCAGAGGTCACCAAAGCCTTAGAGGATGGCAAGATTCTCCACCTGACAACCTTAGAAGATAGCGGATTATTTGGTGACGTCGGATTGTTGGATAGTTCTCCACGGACAGCCACAGTTAGAGCTACCCGTGACTCATATATTCTCGGTTTTTTTCGTCCAGAATTACTTGAGCTAATGAGCTCGAATCCAAGGTTGGCGTCCAAGATTATCTTCAAGTTGGGCCAAATCCTCACGGCGCGTTTCCGGTTTATACACAACGAATTTGAGAAGGCACAGGCAGAAATTGGTCGTTTAAAGGCACAAATCACAGCAGCATCAAGTACAAGCAGGGAAGAGAGAGGCGCAGTCTCTAATGAAACCGCCATCAGTGGATTGGGGTTGGAAATTAAAGCCCCGGATACGATGAGTCCTGATGATGCCAGCGAGGGGAGCAAACGATGAACGGATCTGCTGACCAAGAGACGACCACCTATCACCCCACTGAGGAAGGGAGCTCCCAGGCAGCTAATCCCTCCAGTCAAATCGAGACAGAACAGGCACACGCACAAGCAGCCACGCTCGCAAGAGAGACGGTCATTCCACTTACGCAAGATATTGGGGCAATCACATCGGATATCCGGTTGGTTGTCCGTGAAAATCGCGAACAAACACGTCAAGCCCGGGTAGCAAATGCCTCTCTGAAAATCATTGCTTTTGGTACAACGCTAATTTCGCTCGCAATTCTCATTGGCGTTGTCTATCTGCTTAAGGACATTCTTGCACTAGTGGTAGTCTCGTTTCTGATTGCCTACATTTTTAGTCCGATTGTAGATCTAATTGAGCGAAAAGGAGTCAACCGGACACTTGTGGTCATTATTATAACGCTATTAATACTCAGCAGTTTTGCCTTTCTTTCAACAGTGACTGTTAATAGCATCACCGGGCAGATTTGGAAGCAGTTACCATTAACTGTAGGCCTAGATTTTGGAGATGATTTAGACCGTGGCGAAATTTCAGAGAATTTACGACAGCGGTTTGTAGATGGCGATGTTCCATTGTCTCAGAATGCAACGATTGTCGTCGAAGAAGTAGATAACAGATGGAAACTGATTGATACAGATAACCGTCAGACATACAATATCAGGAAAGAAGGAAATCAGCTCAAAGTTTACAAAACGCTTGGATATTTTGTTGATCTTGAACGCGTTGTTGATATGATCACAACAGGATTGAATCAAATCCCAAGACCTGTTCGCACAACCTTGCTCAATTACCTTGTGGGAACCGGAGATATAGAGACCTTGGTGGGTGTTTCTGAGAGAAATACTGACCAAGAGTTCGGTCGTGAACAAGTGAATGCCCTCGTTGAACGGGTACAAGACAGAATTTCGGGATTTGTGATTGGACAGTCTCAGTCGATTTTCAATGCAATTGGCACTTCTGCGAGGGGCGCGTTTTCAGCATTTACAACCGGTATCATCATCCTATTTTTAACATTTTTTCTTCTTAACAGCGGACGCGAAATGAAGAAAACTTTTATTGAGCTTGTGCCGAATCGCTTCTTCGAACCCGCTTTGGTGTTGACTCAGGGGTTAGATCAGCAACTAGGGGATTATCTTCGTAGTCGTCTGATTCAGACAATAATACTTTCGATAGTTGCGGCAATTGGATATTGGGTTTTGGGACTGCGTTTTGCAATCCTTATTGGAATTATTGCCGGACTAGCGAATCTGATCCCGTATATCGGTCCATTCATTGGGGCGATTCCTGCAATCATCGTTGTATTCCTAGGCTCCCGATTCGGGCTTGGTTGGAGCCTATTAGCTGTTATCACTTTGACACTTGTGATACAAATCATCGATAACGCGATTATTACGCCACTGATAATAGGTAAAAGCGTTGAATTGGGGCCCGTGACAACAATTGTCGTGGTATTACTTGGCGAGCAATTACTCGGCTTAATCGGTCTGTTAATGGCAGTTCCGATTGCAGCGATGTGTAAATTAATCATCGAAGAGGTGTGGACACAATTTAAGGGATATTCACAGTCAATTCTCGTAGGGTACTGAACTCGGGTGACTCGTCCTATTCTCCGAAATCGACAATGTCGCGTCAATTGATTTGAATGGGGTGGACGGCTATTCATATGAGGAACGAAGAAGTAATATCCGCGCTGCATCGCGGAACAGCTTTCTTAATGCAGCAGCAAACAGCAGCGGGCAATTTTGAGGGACAATTATCTTCAAGCACCTTCCCTACCTGCGCCTATGCTTGGGTGCTTCTTGCCCAAGATCAGTTGCCGGATGAGGCGTTGATCGATTGGTTAATTTTGCACCAGAATCCGGACGGCACATGGGGGCTTGATGCGGCCAATCAACCAAATCGAGAAGCCACACTATTTGCGCAACTCATCTTAGAACAGGTTTGGCAACGGAAACCCAGTCCGCCAATTGCCGGAGCACTTGCACGCGTCCCCGGCTATCCACTGAAACTTGCCCTCATTAAGTTATCTCATGCAGCTTTTGGCCAATTCGATTGGAATCAGCTAACTCTTCCGAAATATCTACTTCCTGTGATGACCCTGACGAAAAAGCTGCTGACACGGTTTCCCTTCCTACAATCGTTCCTCAAGCCGCCGACCCACCTCCTGCCACCGGTTGACCTCTTCAACACTCCAACATTTGAGACATTGTTCATCGCAGAGCAGCACACGCTTGTGCCCGTCTTTATCCTAATTGAACTGAACACCTCCCGACGCCCAGAAATCATTAATTCATTGGTTAGTTGGCTAAAAGAACATAAGCTTTCTGATAACAGCTGGTTTCGCGTGAACTACATCACAGCGTTGTCAGTGTTGGCACTCGTCGAGCTTCAAAAGAGTGCAACAAATTCCCACGTTGCGTTGACTCCCGAACTATTAAGGCTTGTTCAATCAGAGGAGATTCAGCGGTTGATTGACGACGGAATCGCATGGCTGCAATCAACACGGAACCCAGACGGTGGCTGCCGTGAGGCGGTGAACCTCAACATCTGGGATACCGCATTAAGTGTGCTTACGCTCACTGATATTGGCAATGCAGACACAAGTCATGCTGCTCGACGCGCCGGCAGGTGGTTTATCGACAACCAGAATCCGGATGGTGGTTGGGCATTTTCGGCGATGGGAGAGAGTGGCAGTCTTCCGAGCGATGCCGATGACACGGCGTTAGCTACACGTGCCTTATTGCGGTCCAAGGTGCCCGACGGAGCTGAAGCGATTCAGCGAGGGCTCGATTGGTTAACAGCACATCAAAGTTCTGATGGAAGTTGTAGCACATATCTTCCGGGCCAGGGTGATGTCGGGTGTGTGAGCATTACCGCCCACGCAATTGAGGCATGGTGTGAAGTGGCAGGTATGGAGGTAGAGACAAATCGAGCCTGTCAATGGTTGGAAAGTCAAATTTCTAAAGAGGGATATTGGTCAGATCTTTGGCTTGCCAAGCGGACGTATGGAACAGCTTGTGCTATTATTGGTTTAACCAAAGCAGGAAGGGCCACCTCTCCGGGGATTGCGCGCGGAGTTCGTTGGTTGGAGTCGGTGCAAAACAGCGATGGTGGTTGGGGCGAAGATATGTTCGGTAATCTAACCGATAGCACGACTGAACAGACGGGGTGGTGTACCTACGCTCTACTGCTCGCTGACCGCGAGAGTTCTACTGCCCGAAAAGGATTGGAATTTCTTGTCAGCCGTCAGCATACGGAGGGATCATGGGATGCGAGCTGTGTTGGTATCTATTGGGAAATTATTGGTGGTTATGCGGATCCGATTTACGCTGCGGTTTTCCCTCTGCTCGCCCTGAATCAGTACTTGAAGGAAACCAAGTGAAACGGCACTGAGCCCACTTACGAGTTATGTATCTGATGTATTGGAAGTTTTATCCATGGTTCACCTCAGATGATTTCCGTTATTATTCCGGTCCTCAACGAAGCCAAGATTTTAGATCAATCGCTATCCCGACTCGCTCCCCAGCTAAAAGGACATGAGCTGATTATCGTCGATGGGGGCAGTTCTGACAAAACCGTGTTAATCGCGAAAAAGTATGGACAGGTAATTTCCGCTGAACGTGGGAGGGCTCGTCAGTCAAATGCAGGTGCTGGTGCGGCAAGTGGAGATATCCTTCTTTTCTTACACGCGGATGTGTGGCTTGATTCTGGCGCAATTGAAGGGGTAGAAACTGCAATCGCAGCGGGTTATATCGGTGGAGCATTCAAACAGCGGATTGAAGGGGAACATCCCCTGTATCGTCTGATTGAGCGCGCTGCCGATTTCAGAGCAAAATGGCTGCGGATTTTCTACGGAGACGGTGGAATTTTCATTGGTCGCAGCCACTTTGATCGAATTGGCGGCTTCCCTAATATTCCGATCATGGAAGAGGTGGAGCTTTCCCGAAAGCTCCGTCGGCATGGTGAGGCAACGCTTGTTGAGCCGATGATTCACATCTCTCCGCGTCGGTGGCAAAAGAATGGCATTATCCGCACGACCTTAATAAACTGGCTAATCACTCTGCTCTATCTGCTACGTGTTCCCCCGAATCACCTCGCAAAGCTATATCACCATATTCGGTGACCCCTCTTAAATAATTCTTGGCGGATAAAGCAGAGCAGTTATTATATCTACTCCTGATACCCCTGATTTGCCCAGACCTCCTTTGCAAGCGAGATTGCCGCCTCCGAAGGCTGGATATCACCGAGGATACTACTTGGTGGTTGACCTTCTCTCTCACGCTTTGGATCTGGAGACCAGTCGTCATTTTCATACGGCTTACGTGCGGATTCCACACGAAAATCGGGGACCTCAATTGGAGTAGAATCGTTAAGAGCAGAGCGCCAAGCGAGAATACCGACAATACTCATGTCAATTCCCCGATAAACATCCAGATATGGTTGTTCACCCGTCCGAATTGCTTCCGCGAAGCAGTAGGTGGTAAAGAAATCACCGCCACCGTGCCCTGCACTTGTCGCTTCGTTATGATGGGTTGGAAAATCCGGTTTGTAAACGGTTTCGGTTGGCTCCTCTTCATCTTTCTCCCACGGCTCACGCCAAACACGCAGGCGGAGTTTGTCGCCATGACGACTGTTTTCCATCAGGCCTTTATTGCCGTGGATACGGACGTAGTTGCCATGTCCGCGTAGTCCGCCATGGAGCGATTTCATCACTGCCCCGTTATCCATTCGACAAATAATGACAGCGCAGGTATCGCTGCGTTTCATGTGCATCGTCTGGGTTGGATCATTGAAGTCATAGGGCACCACGAACCCATTCACTTTCACGGGACGGGTATCGGTGATGTACATCACTGGTGCGATGGAGTGGGTGCAGTAGTAGGTGGATGGAATCCAATTCCGCCAGTGGTCCCTTCCACAACTTCGGGCGAGCTTAACTTCGGCTGGATCGGGGTGTACATATTCTCCCTCACCGTACTTGAATTCGCCAATCCGCCCCGCTTTGTACAAGCACTGCATCTCCTGATTATAGACCATATACGGATAGTTTTCGGCGAACAGATAAATCTTCCCACTTTTTTCAAACGCACGCGCTAGTTCGACCGCTTCTCCCATGGTGTGACAGGCAGCGCATTCACTCATCACATGCTTGCCCGCAGCAAATGCTTTAATTGCAAAAGGCGCGTGTTCATGAAAATAGTTAGCAAGCACAACTGCATCCATATCGTGCTCGAGGAATTTGTCGTAGTCGGCGTAAGTAGTCACACCGAGCTGAGCTCCGACCTGTTTCAGTTTCTCCTCCCATGTGTCACAGATGGCTACCAACTCAAGTCCGACTGCTGTTGCGGATCGCATAAAGCTTTGCCCGCGCCCCGCACCGACAACCCCCACGCGGATACGCTTATTCCCAGAAGTCTCCATATCACATACCTCCAATAGAACAAAAAAACCTTGCGAAAGCTCGAAACCTTCGCAAGGTTGGGATTTTCAACTCAATTTGGATTATTAAATGTCTGACACTTTTAAGGTGATAAATCTCTCTACAGCAAAAACACAAATATCGAAACACTTGAGTCCAACGTCCTATTTCTTGTCCTCATCAACAACTTCATAATCAGCGTCGATGACTTCGCCGTCAGCCGATGAAGATGTGGACTGTGGTTCATCTGTTGGTGCGCTCTGATACTCTGGTCCCGCAGATGGGTCACCACCGGCCTCAGCGGTTTGCTTATAGAGCTCTTCCGAAGCCTGATGCCAGACCTGCATCAGATTTTCAGTTTTCGCTTTAATGTCTTCAATATTCTGACTTTCGAGGGCTTTTTTAAGCTCCTCAACGGCATTTTCAACATTACTCCTGATTGCCGCATCAACCTTATCACCAAACTCATTGAGATTCTTCTCAGTCTCATAGATTAGCGAATCCGCTTGATTACGCGCTTCCACCTCTTCGCGCTTCTGCTGGTCTTCGGTGGCGTGGGTTTCAGCATCTTTGACCATCTGATCGATTTCTGCTTCAGACAGTCCCGATGAAGCGGTAATAGTGATGTGTTGTTCCTTACCTGTCGCCTGATCTTTAGCAGAAACATCAAGGATACCGTTTGCGTCAATATCAAACGCCACCTCAATCTGCGGCATACTGCGCGGTGCAGGTGGGACACCATCGAGTTGAAAACGACCAATGGTTTTGTTGTAGACAGCCTGCTCCCGTTCACCTTGCAACACATGCACATCAACAGTGGTCTGATTGTCTTGCGATGTTGTAAAGATTTGTGATTTCTTGGCTGGAATCGTTGTATTCCGTTCGATGAGTCGAGTGAATATCCCACCCAGCGTTTCGACCCCCAACGACAAGGGAGTTACGTCGAGCAGTAAGATGTCCTTCACGCCTTCATCGCCAGAAAGGACACCACCTTGAATTGCGGCACCAATTGCAACGACTTCGTCAGGATTAACGCCCTTATGGGGTTCCCTACCAAACAATCGCTGTGCCGCCTCTTGGACTTTCGGCATGCGTGTTTGCCCACCGACCAATATGACCTCTTCAATGTCACTAGCAGATAGTCCCGCATCTGCAAGAGCTTTCCGGCACGGTTCAAGTGACCGTTCAACGAGATTGTCGGTAATCTGCTCAAGCTTTGCACGAGTCAGGGGGATATTGAGATGTTTCGGACCGCTTGCATCTGCAGTGATAAAAGGCAGATTAATATCGGTTTGCATAGCGGTTGAGAGTTCACATTTCGCTTTTTCTGCTGCCTCTTTCAACCTTTGCAATGCCATATTGTCCTTGCGGAGGTCGATTCCCTGTTCACGCTGGAACTCTTCAGCGAGCCAATCGATGATTGTCTGATCGAAGTCGTCACCGCCAAGGTGAGTATCGCCGTTGGTACTCTTGACTTCAAAAACACCATCGCCGATCTCAAGTATTGAGATGTCAAAAGTTCCTCCACCCAAATCGTAGACGGCAATATTTTTATCTTTTTGATTGTCGAGTCCATAAGCCAATGATGCGGCGGTTGGCTCATTGATGATACGTAGCACTTCCAATCCGGCGATTCTACCCGCGTCTTTCGTTGCCTGACGCTGCGAATCGTTAAAATAAGCAGGGGCTGTAATGACAGCTTGCGTCACCGACTCACCAAGGTAGGCTTCCGCGGTCTCTTTCATCTTCTGAAGAATCATCGCAGAAATCTCGGGCGGTGCATGTTGTTTATCTTCAATTTTTACCGAGACATCTCCATCTTTATCGCTCACAGCCTCGTAAGGAACGCGGTTTATTTCCTCACTAACCTCCCGGTACTTGCGTCCCATAAATCGTTTGACGGAGAAGATTGTATTTTTTGGATTGGTGACAGCTTGCCTTTTGGCAACTTGCCCAACCAACCGCTCTCCCTCTTTCGTAACGGCAACAACAGATGGTGTGGTTCGGGTGCCTTCAGCGTTTTCCAACACTTTCGGCTCACCGCCTTCTAAAATCGCAACGCATGAATTTGTGGTTCCCAAATCAATTCCAATAACCTTACTCATTTGAAATCCCTCCATAAATTTAATAATAATTGTTGATTGATTAGTGATATAGTTATCTGTACACTACTTGTGTCTGATAATCTGAATCCATCGGAAAATACTTAATCTCTTCACCTGAAGCGTTTGAGTGTTCCGACCTGTTGAAACTTCCTGTCTCCTGCTTTGATGACGTGATACCCACTGTTGTTTGAGATCCAATGCTCGAGAAACGAATCTCAGCAGTTGTGGCAAGTCTATAGGTTTTGATATGAAGGTGTAGGCACCTGCTTCAAAAACGTCAAATTTTACACCCTGCGATGTATTAGCACTCATAATAATAGCAGGCACCTCCGGCTGAAAGTGCTTAATCTGTTGAAGCAATTCTGCCCCCGTCGTATCTGGAAGGTTAAAATCCAGCAAAGCGAGATCTATCGAAGCCTCTCGCGCAATTTTCAGGGCTTCATACCCACTCTCTGCGGACACAGCATCGTAGCCGGCACGAGTCAAAACCTCGCATAGGACCTCCAAAGAAGCTATATCATCGTCAACTAGAAGAATTCGATAACTGTGCCGGATCATTTTTCAGTGCTCCTTTCATCCCATTCCTAAGGACGCATAATCTCTTCACGGACGAAGTCCAAGTTCACGTAACAGTTTATCGGGCAATATACATGCCAACCTAACAACCATAGGCAGCAACGCACATCACAGCCGGAGGCATCCTCGAAATGCCAGAATGGCAACGTCACATTTTGGACTCCTTGTCAATATGACGCATCCTATTTGCCCAAATGCACCAACGCTTCGTCCTTTGTTTTATATCACTTGAACGTGCAATTGTATTTACTATCGAGCGACACTTATCAAGAAATTCGTTCACCGATAATGCACTGTACTGCAAAAGCGAGCACAATCTGAAAATCCCGGTTTTTGACAGAAAATGAATCTTTGCTACTTTGCTTCGAGCCAATTCGGTCCAGCATGGATATCGACCTTGATGGGCACATCAATCTGACAAGCGTTCTCCATCAGGCGTTTGATTTCTGCCAAGACCTCATCCTGCTCAGATTTTGGTGCTTCAAAAACCAACTCGTCATGGACTTGCAGCAGTAGTTTCGTCCGCTTACCATTCGCTAGATAGTCATGAATTCCAAGCATTGCGAGTTTGATGAGCTCTGCAGCCGTACCTTGCATCGGCGCATTGATAGCGACACGTTTGCCAAATTCTTGTGTGTTTCGATCGGCAGCTTGAATCTCCGGCACATAGCAGCGTCGTCCGAGGAGCGTAGTAACATATTCTTGCACCTGTGCTTCGGCAACAATCCGGTCAAAATACTCCCTGACACCGGCATAGGTTTGAAAGTAATTGTCAATCAATTGTTGGGCTTCGCCAAAATCGATTTGTAGTTCGTTGGACAGGCGGAACGCTCCTACACCGTAGACGATACCGTAGTTCATCGTTTTTGCCTGACGACGCATATCAGCATCAATCTCCTCCGGCGGCAGCCCAAAGATAAGAGAGGCGGATTGTGCATGGATATCCAGATCTTGCTCAAAGGCTTCCCGCAGACGGTCATCTCCAGAGAGGTGAGCGAGGATACGTAATTCGATCTGCGAGTAGTCCGCAACAATCAGTACATGGTCCTCATCGCTAGCAACAAACGCTCGGCGAATCTCGCGTCCTTCGGAGGTGCGTACAGGAATATTTTGAAGGTTTGGGTCGCTGCTGCTGAGACGCCCTGTCCGGACGCCGGCTTGGTGGAACGACGTATGGATGCGCCCTGTGTCTGAATTAATTAGCCCAACTAGCGCATCGGTATATGTGGATTTGAGCTTAGCAAAAGACCGATACTCCAAAATCAGCTCTGGCAATGGGTGGTGTGAAGCCAGCCTTTGTAAAACCCGGATATCGGTAGAGTAGCCTGTTTTCGTTCGGCGCGTCAGATTTTTCGGCAGATTGAGTTCTTCAAATAAAATCTGTCCAAGCTGTTTTGGCGAATTGATGTTAAATTCCTGCCCCGCTTCTGCATAGATCTGATCCATTTTCTGATCGAGTCGCTCTTGGAATTTCTGCGATAACTGCTTGAGATAATCACCATCAACCTGAATCCCTGTCAACTCCATATCGGCAAGTACGGGGATTAATGGCATTTCAATGTCGTGAAAAATATTCGTCAGTCCCTCAGACTTCAACTCCGATTCAAACTTATCCTTGAGTTGCAGCGTGATGTCCACATCTTCGCAGGCGTACTCGGTGATCTGTGGGAGCGGTACGAGATCCATCGTGATCTGTTTTGAGCCTGTGCCGATAAGGCCTTTAATTGGAATCATCCGGTGGCTCAGATGGGTAAAAGCGAGGTCATCTAGACCGTGGCTTGATGAGGCTGGATGTAACAGCCCAGAAGCAATCATTGTGTCGAACGAAATGCCCTTCAGGTCTGAGCCGTGACGTTTGAACACCTTAAGGTCATATTTAATATTCTGTCCTATCTTTTGATAAGTCGCATCTTCAAGAATAGGGCGGAGAATCTCCAAAGCCTTGTCCTGAGAAGGTAACGATGGGGCATCTAGCAAAGAATTTAGAATCGGAATGTAATATCCCTCATGCGGAGCGGTGGTAATGGCAATACCGACGATGTGAGCATCAATTGGGTTGGTTGAAGTCGTCTCCAGATCCACGGAAAATTCCACGTTTTTCTTGAGTCTCTCAATGAGATGTTCCAAGTCAGTTTCATCCGTAATCATCTGATAATTTGTGTCGGGTTTCGGAATTTCGCGGTCTATTGTGATCTGATCGAGCAGGCTATGAAACTCCAGTTCCTGAAAAAGTGCTAGTAATACTTCGTTGTCCCTATCCCCAACTTTGCATCCTTCGAGCGTAATGGGCAATTCGAGAGCGGTTTCGAGGGTTGCGAGCTTTTTGCTTAGTAGGGCATGGTGCTCCCCCGCCTCCAACTTGGCACGCAATCGTTCGGGCACCTCGTCAAGACGCTTGAGGAGGGTTTCGACCGTGCCAAATTCAGTAAGCAGCTTCGGGCTGGTCTTTTCGCCAATGCCGCTGACACCGGGAATCTGATCAACACTATCACCTGTAAGTGCGAGGTAATCGGGAATCTGATATGGTTCAACACCGTAACGCCTTTTGCACGCTGCCGCGTCGTAGATTTCATATCCACCACGCGGGTTGACACGATGCACCTTAATCTTGGGCGAGATTAGCTGAAGCATATCCTTGTCATTGGTCATAATCAGCACATTGAACCCTGCTGCCTCGGCTTGCTTTGCCAAGGTTCCAGCGACATCATCTGCTTCGTAATCATCCATTTCCACGGTTGGGATGCCAAGTGCCTCGACAATTCTCCGCACATACGGAAATTGAGCGATGAGTGCGTCTGGGGTTGGGGGACGATCTGCTTTATATCCCTCGTAAAGTTCGTCTCTTTTGCTTTTCCCGCCTCGATCAAAGCAAATCACTATGTACTCACTGTTTCCTTCCAGCAGTTTCAGCAGGGTTCTCGTAAAGCTAAGAATTGCGGCTGTCGGTTGACCCTGGGAATTAGTGAGTTGCTGTCGCGCTCCAAAAAATGCGCGATAGACAAATGCTGTGCCGTCAATGATTGTCAACTGTTTTGTGTCATTTTGTTCTGCCATTGTCTCTTTCCTACGTTTTTTCCTATGTATTGCGCAATAAATTATGATCCATTGAGGCTAAGCTAAGCAGTAAGAAATTTGCTTTATTGAACAACTTAAGATGTTTGGATGGTTGCCGATATAGCGCGGTTATAGTGCTAACAGAAGTACCGCTGCGGTATTCGTAACAGCGATTGGCGCAGCGATAATAGTTTGAAGGTAGGTGTGCCTTTTTCGGTGCACTCTTGCCCACGCAATGATCGGCAAGAGGATAAACAGCCAGACAAATTGGCTGCTGATTAATGTCGTGAGCCCGGTCATGCACCCAGCAGCAACCCCGCTGTGGAAGCTGATTTTCCATACCTTTGTGATTAAGGTAAGCACAACCCCATTAATGACACAAGCAATGCAGAGCCAGATAATCTCCCGTGGCGCATTGAGGAGGTGTAAAACGCCGCTGCCGACAAGAGCACTCACAAGCGAGAATATCAAGGGTTTGGCGCGTTGTTCTCTAACCGTTAATCGAAAATCGCTCAGTTGTCCCAAACGAAAAAGTATAAGAATAAAAAGCATCGGCAGCGCACTAGCAAATAGTATGACAATCACCATCCACAAGAATCCCTGCTGCATCGTCGCGACGGATATACGGATGATTAGCAGGATTGACGCAATCGGCAATAGGAATGGACTGAAGAGCACGGATATAGTAACCGCAATTCGATCGAGCATCTGTGTGTTTAGCGTGTGACGCATTATTTTAGAGTCAGAACGGGCATTAGGCATGATTAGCTACCTCTGATGATTTAAGCGGGTTCCAACGAATCTTCCCTCCACTCCATTCTCGATAGATTAGGAAAGTACCCAATGCCAACAAACCGTTGTGGAGCACCCTCGAGACAAAATTACACAGCGTCGTCCCCCCGATTGTCATGTGCTGAGTCAACCAGTTATTCAGTTCACCTCTACTCCACTGGTCCAGGAATGGCTTTATAACAGTACCTGGGATCAAGCCGATGGTCGAACGGAAAATAAGCACCGCTGTGATACTTATTAAACCCATTGAGCGTGTGCGGCCCCATAGTAATCCCAACAAACGTGTGAATGTCAATGTTAGGACCAAAGTAACGCCTAAAAGTGCGTGCTGTACAAAATCAAGCATCAACAAACTCCCCCCGTTTTTTCGCGCGTAATGAAAGCACATCATCTATTGTATCATATCATCCGCATCTATGCACATTCAAATGTGCCGTTTTCTCTTGACACACCGCCCTCATCTTTGCGACAATGTTTTGATAGAAGCCTGTATGCCGAAATCTCACTGAATTGTTAACCTTGCTAGACTACAATTATACCAATATAGGAGTGGCTCTAAATGAAACAACCATATCGATACATCTTTGCAATTTTTTTGTTTTTAATATCCTCTGTCTATGTCGCTGATGCCAAGGTAATTGGTGGCACACTGATTTTTGGGCGTGGTGGCGACTCAGTTGGACTGGACCCTGCCCATGAAGAGGATGGCGAATCTTTCAAGGTGTGTGAGAATATTTACGACAGACTTGTACAGTACAAGGACGAGAGCACAGAAATCGAGCCAGCGTTGGCGGAATCGTGGGAGTCATCAGAGGATGGGTTAATGTGGCGGTTTAGTCTCCGCAGAGGGGTTAAATTCCACGATGGCACCCCTTTCAACGCGGAGGCAGTGCTTTTTTCTCTCAACCGTCAGCATGATTCAAACCATCCCTTCCATAATGTTGGCGGTTCCTACACTTATTGGTCGTACACTGGATTAGCCGAGATCGTAGAGAAAATCACTGCACCGGATGCGTATACAGTCCAAATCACTCTCAAACGTCCCTACGCGCCTTTCATCTACACTATCGCAATGACACCTTTTTCGATTGTCAGTCCAACCGCCCTCCAGAAATGGAAGGCGGATTTTAGAAATCACCCGGTTGGTACGGGACCGTTCAAGTTTGTACGTTGGGACCGTGAGGACAAGGTTGTTTTGGAAGCAAACAAAGACTATTGGGAGGGGCGGCCTCCACTTGACCGAATTATCTTCCGATCTATCCCCGACAACTCGGTACGCCTTATCGAGTTACAAAACGGAAGCATCCACGCGATGGAATTTCCGAATCCGGATGATCTACTCCAAATCCACACAGATGAAGAACTCAGAATCATCGAACAACCCGGTATGAACGTCGGTTACCTTGCGATGAATTTGGATAAAAAGCCTTTCGATAATCTCAAGGTTCGCCTCGCCGTCAACCACGCGATCAATAAGCATCAGATTATTACACAGCTTTATCAAGGCATGGGTATTCCCGCCAAAAATCCCATCCCACCAACGATGTGGAGCTATGATGACTCGATTGAGGAGTACACCTATGATCCGGCAAAGGCGAAAGCGTTACTCGCAGAGGCGGGGTATCCAAATGGCTTCGAGACAACGCTGTGGGCATTGCCAGTGCCACGTCCTTACATTCCCGATGGGAGCGCCCTTGCGGCAGCGATTCAATCGGATTTGCGTCATGTTGGAATCAAAGCAAAGATCGTGACCTTCGATTGGGGAACGTACTTGGAGAAAACCAAAAACGGTGAGCACGATACAGCAATGCTCGGATGGTCTGCTGACCTCGGCGATCCGGATAATTTCTTCTATTATCTACTGAGCAAAGAAGCGGCAGAAAAACCGGCGGGAAACATCGCATTTTATCGAAGCGATGAAATGCAGGAGATCCTTGTTCAAGCACAGTCAGCCACCAATCAAGCCAAGCGGATCGAACTTTATAAGAGAGCTCAAGGACTCTTTCATCACGATGCTCCTTGGGTTCCACTGGCACACGCCAAACAGATTTTAATCATCAACAAACAGATTAAGAATCTCAAACTTCATCCGACGACGTGGAAGTATTTTCGGCAGATCTGGCTTGAAAAGTGACGTGACGCATGATTGCTTACCTCCTGCACCGACTCCTTTCAATGGGACTATCGCTCTTTGGTGTTTCGCTGCTGGTCTTTTTCATGGTACATCTCATCCCCGGCGATGCCGCCCTTGCAATTCTCGGCGAGCGTGCTACAGAGGAGGCGTTGACGGAACTCCGTCATCAGATGGGATTAGATCAGCCGCTGTATAAGCAGTACGGGGTATTCCTGTGGGATTTAGTACATTTCGATCTGGGACGTTCGTTTAAGACAAACCAACCGGTCATTGAGGAAATCCTCCGCAAATTTCCTGCGACAGTAGAGCTAACGGTCGCAGCGATGAGTTTCTCAATCTTTTTCGGCATTGGTGCAGGAATTATCGCTGCTGTCAATCGCGGAAAGTTTTGGGACTACACGACGATGTTCGGATCATTGGCAGGCATCTCAATGCCAATCTTCTGGCTCGGGTTGATGCTCATCCTACTGCTGGCTTACACTTTCCCGATTTTTCCGAGCTCACAACGGCTTGACGCTATATTAGATCTCGACATTCAGCACCGCACCCACTTTTATCTGATTGACACCCTTCTCGCGGGCAATTTTGCTGCGTTTCGAGATGCACTCATGCACCTCATCCTTCCTGCGATAACACTCGGTACGGTGCCGTTAGCCATTATCGCTCGCATGACACGGTCTAGCCTCCTAGAGATTCTCAATCAACAGTACATCGTAACCGCGTACGCAAAGGGATTACCCAAGCGGGTAGTAATTCTCAAACATGCCTTAAAAAATAGCATCATCCCTATTTTGACGGTAGTTGGTCTCGAATTTGGATATCTGATGGGCGGCGCAATTTTAACAGAACATATCTTCTCTTGGCCCGGGTTGGGATCGTGGTTGCGGGCTGCTGTCGAAGCTCGTGATATTCGTCCAGTACAAGGTGGCGTTCTGTTTGTCGCCACGGTTTTCATGACGGTGAACCTCATTGTTGATCTGCTCTACGCATATTTTGATCCACGTATCCGGGTCGGAGGAGAAGCAACATGAGGGAACATCGCCGTCAATTTTATCAAGAGATGCTGCGTCAGAAATCGGCGTTGATTGGCGCATCGATCTTGGCTTTCTTTATTATCACCGCCATCTTTGCCCCGCTGATTGCGACACATGACCCCCGCGACGCAGATGTGATGGCACGTCTCAAAGGGTGGTCTCAGGAGCATTATTTTGGGACCGATAAGGTTGGAAGGGATATTTTTAGCCGTATTATCTACGGTTCGCGAATCTCGATCAAAGTCGGGTTGGTTGCGATGTCGTTTTCAATCTCGATTGGTGCACTATTGGGCGTTATCGCCGGCTATTATGGGAGTTGGCTAGATAACACTATTATGCGGATAATGGATATGATGCTTGCCATGCCGAGTATTCTACTGGCAATGGTTATTGTTACCATCTTGGGGCAGAGCCTGACAAATGCGATTATCGCTGTCTCGATTGTTTACATTCCGCAATATGCTAGAATTCTGCGTGCGTCTGTCCTCACCATCCGCGAACAGGATTATGTAACCGCGGCCCACGCCATCGGGGTAAGCGACTTTCGCATTCTGACCCGTTCGATTTTGCCCAACTGTCTTGCACCCCTGATTGTGCAGGCAACGCTGGGCATGGGCGCAGCGATTTTGGATGCAGCGGGTCTCAGTTTTCTTGGGCTCGGTGCCGAAATTGGCGAACCGGAGTGGGGGGCGATGCTCAACGAGAATCGTGCGTTGATTCGTCGTGCGCCGTGGACTGTTATGACACCGGGGATAGCAATTTTCCTGATTGTTTTAGGGTTCAATCTGCTGGGGGATGCACTACGCGATGTGCTGGATCCACAGGTGAGGACATAGACCGAGAGATATTGGCATTCTATAGACATATCGCTCCTCTGGAGCGTAAGATAGAACCAGAAAACCGCTGGATTTTCAATACTTAGCAACTTGGGTTAGTACGCATCACATTATTTATACAAGAGAGGTTAAAAATGAAAATTACAGATATAAAACCTTTGCCAGTATGGGGAGGTGGTAGGAATTTCTTCTTTGTCAAGGTTGAAACTGATGAAGGAATCTATGGGATCGGCGAAGGAGGGATCACTTGGCGAGAGCTCGCAGCGACGGAATGTGTCAACCATCTCAAATCCGTCCTAATAGGTGAAGATCCGCGGCGCATTGAACACCTGTGGCAGGTGATGTTTCGAGGAGGCTTTTTCCCTGCCGGGCGGATTGCTTGTTCTGCAATTAGTGCTATAGACATTGCGCTGTGGGATATTCGCGGGAAAGTATTGGGCGTTCCTGTCTACGACCTGCTTGGTGGTCTCGTCCGTCAGAAAGTTGTATGTTATCCCCATGCCAACGGTAATTCTCCCGAACAACTCGCTGAACACGCACAGTCACTCGTGGAAGATGGGTGGAAATTTGTGCGTTGGGGTGTACCCCAGCAGGGAGACATCCTTAATCCATCGTGGGCAGTTCGTGAAACTATCAAGCAGTGCGAAGCTGTTCGGAATGCAGTTGGGGAAGAGGTCGAGATCTTAATCGACGTTCACACGCGGCTTGACCCGCCTCATGTGATTCCGCTCTGCCGTGCTTTGGAGCAGTATCGTCCCTATTTCATTGAGGACCCGTTGCGTTCTGAAAATATGTCTACGTACCATCAGCTAGCACGGCATGTTGCTGTGCCATTGGCAGTGGGTGAGCAGTACGCTACGAAGTGGGAATTCCGCGAATTGGTTGAACAGGAACTGATGCAGTACGCACGGATTGATCTCTGCATTGTTGGAGGCATTACAGAGGCGAAGAAAATCGCCGGTTGGTGTGAAGCGCACTACATTGATCTAGCACCACACAATCCGCTCGGTCCGGTTTCGGCAGCGGCGTGTCTCCACCTTGACCTCGCTTCAACAAACTTCGGTGTCCAAGAACTCCCAAGGAAACCGGGCACAACGCTGACTGATGTCTTTCCAGTGCAGCTAGAGTGGGAGGATGGCTATCTCCTACCGCCGACGAGTCCGGGATTGGGGATTGAATTTGATGAGGAGGCGGCCCTGGCTAATCCGTACCGTGAAGTTGAGGCACCGCAGTTGCGTCGGCCCGATGGAGCGTTTACGAATTGGTAGGTGGGAAAGTAAGATGTGAAGGGGAATCATAACCCGCCGGGAAAATCGTGAAACAGAGCACTTAAGAATCTGTGGGGATTACGCATTTTAGCCTATAACTGCACAATTTGCGGTTCGGAGGGATGGTAAACTGGCCTATTGAGTTGTGTAGTTTCGTGCTGCATTGTCGAACTACAAGGCTTTGAATGTTTAACTGCGTAAGTCCTAAATTTCCTGTTGAAACCAATGAATTCCTCCAAAAACGCAGAACAGTAGGCAACGACAACGCTTTATTAGCTACCTTTGAGGATACACTTATTGCTTGTCTGCGGAGGCTGGAGTGTTCTCGAAATTTTGTGCTACCTCGACGAGATCGAGAATATTGACGACCCCATCCCCGGTGACATCAACTGGCGAGTCGGAGGGCACGCTCTGCCCGAGCTGCTGTACGATGGACAACAGATCTAGAATGTTCACCGTCCCGTCTCGATTAACATCGCTAGCGTTAAGTTGTTCCTCAACAACGGCCTCAATCACGCTTCGAGCTTCGTTGCACTTACCAGCGAACAATAAGTCGGTTGCCCTTTCCAATTCTTTCATTCGTGCAGCGTGTCGCTCGTGTCTTTTCTTGAGTTGGTATAATATTATGGGCTGTCGCAAATCGTCCGGACCGTATGGGAAATCATCATCAGCATGTTTCTGGATATGTTCGAGATACCGATACCCAAACTCCCGTGTCGGTTCGACCACTGTCCCCTCACCGTAGTCGTTCCACGTTGCGATTTGAATAATCGGCAAGCCGCTTTTGCGTGCAAGTTCATAGGTCTCAGCAAACGTCTCACCGTCTCGATGGTCAATAAACCCGAAGCTAGGGCGCGATCCGGCTTGCTCGTAGATGTCGTGGAATCCTGGGAAGGTAATGGCGATGGTCGGTTCCTCTAGTTTTTCCTCTAGTTCATTATAAATATACTCAAGATAGTTTCGCCATTCAGGGGGCATTACATGACGTCCACCGCCCACCGGTATCCACCCAAACGCACCATCGAGTCCTGTCTTTTGAGATAAGCCCGGCAGTCCATAAATCATTGGCTGCGGCGAGATGCCGGAACGGACCTGAGTCCACTGCTCTTTGGTGAAATACAGGGGACCAAAAACAAGTAGCACCGGGCGTTGATTAAGTTTCACGTATGCTTCATCTCCAAACCAATTATCGGCGAGCCATTTCATGATCTTTTGACCGTGAGCCACGTCTTCTTGCGGAGGCAGATACTCTATGTCGACCATAAGTTGAAGGGTTCGGTCTTCATACATAATCGCAAACTGAAGGCCTGCTCTTTTAAGGTATTTAACGAAATGTTGCGTGTTACGGTGAAAAATGTCGTAGTTCGCAACTTCTTCGATACCATACCAGTCAATGATCGCGCCATCGAGTCCCGCAAATTTCATGAGCAGCACCTGGCATTCGAGGGCGTGAGGGTCGTTGGAATCATAGGGGTGGATAAGCGGGTAATAGTGTGAAGCGATTTCGCGTTCACCATCGGCTTTGACCGTGTCGGGATTGAAGGAGCTCATCGTCCAATGCCAAGACCAACGACCGCTCACAGGTTTTGAGGAGAACCACGGCGCATAATGAACTAGCACGATTTTTGAACTATCTTGGGCATGTAGATATGGCATCAGACTTAACGTTAGAACGACGCCGCAGAACAATCCGGCAATATAAGGTTGTGCAATCATGAATGTATAGGTTAAATCTATCGGTTCATGGGAAAATTGGCTCATTGAAGTGTCGAATCGTTACGCCCAAAACCGAGATTAATCGGGTTGTAGTCTTACGACAGTTATTGTCAGTGTGCCTTTATTCGTGCCCAAGTCGTTGTCAGTTTGTCGGTTGGTTCAACTGCCAGTTTGCCTGTGATGTTTTGGAGAAGCTCGTCTCTACTCAACGGTCTGTCATAGATACGAAGGATAGCGATTGAACCGTTAAAGTTTCGATCCCTGTCATGAGAAGTAAATATTGAAAGCCACATAGGCTCATCAGGATCATAATCCTGATCCATCTCAACCATCCCAACCTTTTCACCATCTTGGTAGGTCTCAACCATTTTCTGATCGGTGAAGACGAACGCGAGCCAGTGCCATTCCTTTTCCTTAATATCGATTCCGAGATCTTCCGGGATTAACCACTTCCCTTTATTATTATCTCTGCCCTTAAACCTTGCGATGAGTTCGCCGGTATCCGGTCCGTTGAGAGAAACCTGAAGATGTTGCAATTCCCTGTCCCGCGCTTTAAATCCGAGAACTTGGGAGGCAACAACGAGATCTGGCCATTTGGGACCGTTGCGTTTGATGAGGACCTCCATTGTCCAATCTTCGAGTTGCAATTTGGGGAGTAGGTCCGGGGCTCCGCCAAAAGTCTCCGATTTTCGTGTAGAGGTATACCACCTCGCATCTTCATTGATACCGAGTGCAGGGATTTTGATTTTCCCCGCTTCAAGTTCAGGCACCTCATTATCGGCTGGCATTTTTCCACCGGCTAAGCCAAGATTTTTCCAAGCTATCTCCCGCTTTTCCTGTTCTCTGGCATCGAGGTGAATCACGGCACCGGGAATCACCTTCTGTGCAACTGCCGGAGAGCCGGTAAATCCTAATACAAAAATCACGCTGAAAACTACAATTTTGTTTATACGTTCCATACAGATATATTCCTTTGGGTGAAGGTTGGGGCTCAATGACTATTTTTGATGGACCCCCACGTTGTGGTAAGCCTCCCTGATGGAGAAACTGCGAAGATCGCGTTATCAAGCCCCTTCCCAAGCCGCTTCACGTCCGTTTCGCTCAACGCCACATTAAAGATGACAAGCTCATCAATGATATTCTTACTGAACGAGTCAAATCGCGCTGGCAACAATGCACCAATGTATATCGATTGCCCGAGCGGAGGCGCCAATATCATCTTCTTCCCTCCATCGCCGTGTTCAACAAGCTTCGCTTCGCCATCAATATAAAGCGTTGGTGCCCTTTCCCCATCTTTGGCAACGGCGACATAGTGATGCCACTGATCATCCTTTATACCACTAGCCCCCTGAAATCCATCTTGATACCAGAAATAAAACATATTGTTAAAAACTTTGTGGAGCGCGATGCCGAAACCTGGGCCCTGCCGCTGCCACTCTGAGCCTCTATGTAAAATGACATAAGGTGCAACATCGGTCGCTTGTAGCCGCGGTGGCCTCTTCACCCAAACCGAAATCGAGATGACCTCCTCAAGGTTCAAAGCCACATCGTCCGGCACCTCTAAGTAATTTTTTCTGTCGTCACTAAACTCAGCTGCCTTGCCGAACTTCCCATCAACCAGCGTGGGCTTATTCACCAACTTCGCGTCATGACCGTTACCGGTAATATCCGGGATGCCCTCCCTACCAACTTCCTCAAAGGTCCACATTGCAACAGCTGCCTCCAGAAACTTACGTCCTGTCAACTGCGCATCGCTCACCGCCGTGAACGCCAGATTTAGGATGATTAAACCGATACCGATTATGCTTAGCTTTATCGTCAAAGTTCTCATGACTGGGTAGCTTCCTTTTCGTCAACTATCGGCTCTGTTTAAGCAGTGCCCAGGTTGTGGCAAGTTTGCCCGATGGAGAGACCGCAAAGATTGCTATATCAACTCCTTTTCCAAGTCGCTCAACGTCGGCTTGGCTCAATGCAACGTTGAAGATGGCGAGATCGTCAATGGTGTTATTGGTCCATGAGTCAAATCGCTCTGGAAACATCGCTCCGATGTGTATTTCCCGATCCGGTGAAGGTTCCAACGCGATTACCCGCTGGCCATCCCGATGTTCGACCTCTTTTAATTCCCCATCAATATACATGGTAGGGTCTCTTTCCCCATTTTTTGCGACCGCAACATAGTGGTGCCACTGATCGTCCTTTATCCCACTCACCCCTTGAAATCCACCTTTATACCAAAAATAGAACATGTTGTTAAAGACCTTATGCAGCGCTATTCCATAAGCTGGGCGATCGTGCTGCCATTCTCCCCCTTTTTCGAGAATAAAATAGGGTGCTATATCGGTTGCCTGTAACCGTGGTGGTCTTTTCACCCAGACCGAGATCGAGATAGCTTCCTCAAGATCGAATGCTTCATGGTGTGGCACTTTGAGGTAATTTTTTCTGCCGGCATGAAACTCTATTGCTTTACCGAATGGCCCGTCAACCAGCGTGGGCTTATTCATCAACACCGCGTCATGACCGTTGCCGGAAACGTCCTTGACAAACGGATCGTTGTCCTCATTTCTTTCCGTTCCTTCAAAGGTCCATATCGCAACAGCTGCTTCCAGAAACTTTGGTCCCTTCAACTGGGCGTTGCTCATGTCTGTCAACATCAAGCTCATGATGATTAGTCCAAGTCCCACTCCACTTAGCTTAATAATGAAAGTATTCATTTTGACCGCCTCCTCGTCTGTTATTTTTCGAGTCTTCTGCAAAGTATGCACCGACAGTATCGACATAAACTTGATAACCTTTACAGTGTATCGACAGGGAGATTGAATGTCAATACAAAAGTTATTTCTTTGCGCTTGACTTGTTCAGCAAAAAAATGTTAATATTTATAGGTTGTTAAAATTATATTTCCACAGGCACTCCTAGTCCTATGATGTTTCGTTAAAATTGGATCCTGTTGTAACTCAACTTCCTAAATTGACTACAACTCATGGCGATTGAGGCAAAACAAGAGAGGGGCTTGGGCTATAGTCGTGGAAATTGTAGTACGTTAAAAACCCCAAACCTTTACTAAAGGAAGAACATCAAGATGAAAAACAGTAGATTAATCTCTATAGCCTTGGCTCTTGCATTTGCGCTCTCATTGACGCAAGTGAGTTTTGCTGCGCCAAAGAACTTTGCACTCAAGTTTGATGGTAAAAAGGATAATGGAGAAACAGGGACCCGTATTATTGTTGACCATAGCGAGGAATTGAACCTTGCCGACAAGCTAACGCTCGAAGCATGGATTTACGCCACTGCCTTAGATAAAGGCATAAACATGATTACCGGGAAGGCAGATACCTGGATGCACGGCATTACGCAGGACGGATCAA
Organism: Candidatus Poribacteria bacterium; assembly: GCA_965222805.1. Lineage (GTDB taxonomy): Bacteria > Poribacteria > WGA-4E > WGA-4E > PCPOR2b > PCPOR2b. The sequence continues at coordinate 5,910,448 of CBDCUX010000005.1, read as the reverse complement.
TCTACAAAGGTGCTGTTAACGCTGCTCAGTGGGGTTGGGAAGGCTCAGGCAGGGTCAGCCTAGATAGGTGGACCCATGTTGCGTTGTCCTTCGATGGCCGTGCCTACTTGCTCCACGTTGATGGTAAGCTGAAAGATGAAATCGAAGATCCAGGGAAGATTAACACATCTTTGTCTGATGTTTATATCGGTTGGCTTCCTCAGTGGAATGAAGCGTTTACCGGGTTAATCGATGAAGTCCGGATTTCTAACATTCCTAGATACCCAGCCGCTAATTTTCCAAGACCGACGACTGAGTTTGAAGAGCGGGATCGCAATACTATTCTTCTTATGCACTTTAACGAAGGACAAGGTGGCGAAGCGAAAGACGCTTCTGCTTTTGAACATCATGGTTTAATTGATGGTGCGACATGGGAAGAGATAGATGATGCCCCCTTCAAGCCGTTAGCAGTCGAGCCGGGCGTAGGTAAACTATCAACGACATGGGGTAAACTCAAACGTAATTACTAGACCCCATCTGAGTTGAGCCAACTTTACGACACAGGATCCCCTGATTATTTGCCTCCTGATTTCCGATTGAATCAGCATATTTTCTATCGGTATCAGGAGGCTTTTCTTTTGCGGTTTGAGCAGGGTTTTATTTTGGTAATGGTAATTCAAATATCAAGAGGTGTTAGATGATTTTAATGAGCCCGTCTGTGCGCTTGGGAAAGACATCGGAGGAGCGGGCGGCCTTCCTCCAAAAAGTCAAGTTAATGGAAGTTAAAACTGTGACCACGAACACGCCCGCCGATTGGAGCGATGCGGATGTTGAGGAAGCCAAACGATTCCTCGATGACCACGGTATCCGAGTTGGTGAGTTTAGTGGGCATCAAGGGGGATTTGGTTCGGCAAATCCAGATGAGTACCGGACTGCTATTGAAGGACATCGCCGTCAATTGCGTCACGCTCACATCATCGGGGCACACTGCATCGCCTGTGCGATACTCATCGGCAGAATTTGGATTGACGAGATGCCAAAAACCTTTGCGGAGCGGGGTGGGACGATTCCCGCAATGTGGTCTGATGAGACGTGGAAACGATGCATCGGCGCGGTCGAGGAACTGATGCCCTATGCCGAGGAGTTTGAGACGGACGTAGCGATACATCCTCACATCATCACGCCGGTCTACTCTGTGGAGCGCTATCAGGAGCTTTTTGATGCCGTCCCGTCCCCGCGCCTGAAGGCACTTTTCGACCCTGTGAATATGACAGGACCCCATATGTTCCTTAGAATGACGGACTTTATCAATGAGATTTTCGATGGAATTGGGGATAAAATTGTCACAATGCACGCAAAAGATGCTACAATGTGGTCGGCGAAACCGATCAGCATTATTAGTCGTGTTGATGAAGCTGTTCCGGGAACTGGCATGATGGACTATGCGACAATACTCCGGCGGTTAGATGCATTGGAAAATGATGTTCCGGTGCATGTAGAGCACTTTCCCGAATTGGAGACAATTGCGGGCCAGCAGTATATCCGGCATGTTGGACGGGAAATTGGTGTAACTATTGGTTAGTCGATGATGCTTTGCGTTTCAGTGCTATCCGTTTGTTCTGGATATCCTTTTGCTGTGTAGTATGCGGATGAATAAAAGCCTTGGATAGATAAGCGAAGAGGAAATTATGGGTGAAAAAGCAACATTAGGTGCAAATCAGCCGTGGAATATCGTGGTTGTGGTTTCCGATACGTTTAGGGCGGCGTATCTGGGTGCCTACGGGAATAAATGGATTCATACACCCAATATAGATCGTTTTGCTCAAGATAGTGTGCGATTTACAAATGCACACCCAGAGTGCTTGCCAACAATTCCGACGCGTCGCACTTTGCACAGCGGTCGGCGGGCATTCCCATTTCGGGATTATCGCCCTGTACCTTGGGATAATGTCTATATCCCAGGTTGGCAGCCGTTGTCGTCGGAGGAAAGTACAATCGCTGAGGCGCTCGTCCGTCAGGGTTATCACACCGGTTTCTTTGCGGATGTACCCCACTACTTCGTGCCGGGGATGAATTTTACGCGTGGATTTCGGCAATGGGAGTTTATCCGTGGTCAAGCGGAGGACCGGTACAATGCGATAGCCCATGCGGATGAGACACTGCTACCGCGCTACCGTGGGGGTCCGGATCGGATTCGGGCGCATCTAGTCAATGTGCGGCCGGAACAGGCGGAAGAGACGTGGCCCACAGCACGTACTTTCCGCGCTGCGACACAATTTGTCGAGCAGAATTATAACAATCGTCCGTTTTATCTGTACATCGACAGCTTCACACCGCACGAGACTTGGGAAGCCCCACTTCACTACTACGACCTCTACGGAAGTCGAAAAGACCGGGAACCGATTTATCTATCTGCGCCCTACGGACCCATCGGCCGGAACCCCGAGGTCGAAGAGCGTCTACCGAGCATTCGGGCAAATTATGCCGGTCTGGTGACGATGGTGGATACATGGTTTGGAAGATTAGTTGATACCATTGATAGGCTTGGGTTGAAAGAGAATACGCTTGTGATATTTCTGAGCGATCATGGGACCAACTTCGGTGAAAATCCTGATCGTGTCACCGGAAAACCGGCGGATTTTATGTATCCGGGCACAATGGACCTCCCGATGTTGCTACGCCACCCGGAAGGAGTTGGCGCCGGAAGTACACGCGATGAGTTTGTCTACACCTTAGATGTACCGGCGACCGTCATTGCAGCCGCGGATGTCGAACCGATTGGCAAAATAGAGGGACAAAGTCTGCTCTCGCTGGCAGAGAACGGCACCGGATTTGAAGCACGGGAGTATCTGACCTGCCGTTACGGCAACTCCGTTTGGTACAAAGATTCAAAGAATTGGTTCTTCAGCGGCGTGGACTCCCAAAATCCTCGTCTCTTTGATCTAGAAACGGATCCAACGTGTCAGCATAACATAGCGACGGGTGCGGAGGAACGGCTAGCCCTAGCATGGGAACGAATCTTGGCAGACGCGGGAGGTAAACTCCAGCGCTATGAAAGGCAGGAAAAGACCGATGCACTAGGAAGACCTGAGTTTGCAGAGGGGACCTAAGTCCCTAGACATCGCGCTCTTTAGCTGCGAGTCTTAGTTCCGAGTTTTTAAGTGCAACGGAGGCACACGCCACATGAACCCACATTTCTTCGAAGGTATTGACGGAATAGCACGACAAGCGAAACCGAGAGATTATGGTTTGACAATGGTTATCGATTGGGGCATTGGGATGCATGAACAGGAAGACCTGATCCGGATTGGGGCAGATCACTTCGACTTTGCAAAGATTGCCGTCGGCATCTCCCGCTTATTATCAAATGATGTGCTAGAAGCGAAGCTGAAAAAGTATCGGCAACATCAGATTGAGCCATTTGCGGGAGGTATGTTTCTCGAATACGCAGAGGTGTCCGGGAAGGCAGATCTCTACTTTCCGGCGACTGCTCAGGCAGGCTATCGTTGGGTTGAAGTATCGGATAACCTAGGAGCTGTTTCGATTGAGTGGAAGCGACGAACGATCCGTCAAGCGGTCGAGGAGTACGGTTTGCAGGTTATGGGCGAAGTCGGTAAGAAGGAAGGGCTTGCAAGCGAAATCCCCTTTCCCGACGATGCAGAGGGATGCCTCGACGCCGGTGCATCACTTGTACTCCTAGAGGCTGCTGAGCTGGTCAGCGAAGACGTTGACACAGCAGAGGCAGTTGAGGCGGTTGTGGAGCGCGTTGGGCTGGAGAAAGTTATGTTTGAGTTACCCGGGCCGTGGATTACTGAAGTGACTGCACATCACATCCATCACTTGCGCCGCCAGCTTGTCGATCGATATGGTCGAGAGGTCAATCTAGCCAACGTCGCACCCGCGGACCTCGTGTCATTGGAAGCATATCGCCGGGGGCTTGGGGTCAACGCTGGCGAGGTTAAGTGTCAAACGTGATGCGTGAAACGTGAAAAACATTAGCTCGTTAGCGCCATCGGGCTAAGGACCTGATTTGCGGGGTTAGAAAAAAGGCAGTACAAGCGCAAAGAGAGTCCGAATTTTTGGGTAAGTTCGGGCGAGGTTGCCCTGTCCCTACAGCTTGTTGCACGATTTCTTAATATGATCCAAAACCAATTGAGGAGGGATATTCACCATGGTTTACGGAAGTGGCGATTATCGATACGAGGTTGTAGAAGGTTGGGGGCAGATACCACAGTTGGGTCTTGCCTCTGCTATTGCTTGTGACTCTCAAGACCGTGTCTATGTGTTCAACCGGAGTCCGAACCCCGCTATGCTCGTTTTTGAGCGCGATGGAACGTTCATCGGTTCTTGGGGCGAGGACATCTTCAAAGCACCACACGGAATTTGGATTAGCCCTAATGATGAGATCTACACTACAGACACCGAAGACCACACCGTTCGGAAGTTTTCGCTTTCTGGAGAACTTCTACAGACATGGGGAACAGTGGATCAACCGGGGCCGCCAGGGCAGCCATTCAATCAGCCGACTCGTGCGGTCTTATCTCAGTCCGGCGAAATGTACGTCTCGGATGGCTACGGACAATCACGGGTTCATCGCATGAAGCCTGATGGCGAAGTTATCGTTTCGTGGGGTGCACCGGGGTCGGGACCCGGCGAGTTTAACCTACCGCATGATGTCACAGTGGACAAAAACGATCGGGTCTACATTTTGGACCGAGGCAACCTTCGATGCCAGATTTTCGATTCCAATGGGGAATATCTTACGGAGTGGGGAGACCTCCGTTCGCCCAACGATCTATTCATAGATTCGGATGACGTTATCCATATCGCAGAGGGTGGGCAGCGAATCACTGTCATGACGCTCGACGGTGAGATTATCACCCGTTGGGGCGAGAAAGGCGAACGGGCTGGACAATTTAGCAATTCGCCGCATGGTCTATGGGTTGACTCCCACGGCGATGTCTATATCAGCGAGGTCATCGCAGAAAAACGGTTCCAGAAGTTTATACGGGTATAGTTAAAGGGTTAAAGCGACGCACTATTGCGTCGCTTTGACCTCTCTCCGGCGAGGGTGCAGCACTGCTTCAGTATAGCCGTTGGGAATCGTTACCCCCTTAAAAACCAAATCTAGTGCCGCCTGAAAGGCGATGCTCTGGTCAAATTCGGGTGCCATGTTTCGATAGTTTGCATCCCCCGCATTCTGTCTATCCACAACCGCGGCCATGCGCTCAAAGGTTTCCGTGACCTGTTCGCTCGTCACAACGCCGTGATGCAGCCAGTTAGCAATATGTTGACTTGAGATACGCAGGGTTGCTCGGTCTTCCATTAGTCCAACATCATGGATGTCCGGGACCTTTGAACAGCCAATTCCCTGATCGACCCAGCGCACCACATAGCCTAGTATCCCTTGGGCATTATTATCCAGTTCCTGCTGGATTTCGATCTCACCGAATTCGCTATCCGATAGCGGTGGTGTCAGAATATCTGACAGACTAGCACGTCCTCTACTGGCAAGTTCCGCCTGCTTGTTTGCGACGCTCACCTGATGGTAATGTATGGCGTGGAGCGTGGCAGCTGTCGGCGAAGGCACCCAAGCGGTCGTTGCACCGGCTTGTGGATGGCCTATCTTTGTTTCGACCATTGATGCCATCTCATCCGGCATAGCCCACATCCCTTTACCAATCTGTGCTTTACCGGGGAGCCCCGTCTCAATGCCGACATCCACGTTCCAGTCTTCATAAGCGAGCATCCACGGTTGGTTTTTGATTTCAGGCTTAGGTATCATCGGTCCCGCTTCCATGCTTGTGTGGATTTCATCGCCTGTCCGATCCAGAAATCCGGTGTTTATAAACACGACCCGTTCTTTCGCCGTACGGATGGCTTCTTTCAAGTTAATAGTGGTTCGACGTTCCTCATCCATAATCCCCATCTTCAGCGTATTCCGTTCAAGTCCAAGGGCGTGCTCTATCCGTTCAAACAGTTCGATCGTTGCAGCAGCCTCTTCAGGACCGTGTAGTTTGGGTTTGACAATGTAGATGCTGCCCGCTCGGCTATTGACATGTTCCCCATTCCTCTTGAGGTCGTGTATGGCTGCCAGTGATGTGACCATTGCATCAAGGAAGCCCTCGGGAATTTCCTGATCATCTGCTGTGGTAACCGCATCGGTATACATATGAATCCCAACGTTCCGAATCAGTAGAAGACTGCGCCCTGGGAGTGTTAATGTTGCTCCATCGGGCGTCTTAAAGGTCTTATCTGCATTTAGGGTGCGGGTCATATCCTGTCCATCCTTCTCAAAGGTCGTTTCCAGCGTGCCTTGCATGATGCCGTTCCAGTTGCTATAAACTTTCGTCTTGTCTTCGGCATCAACGGCAGAGACAGAATCTTCGCAGTCCTGAATTGTTGTAATGGCAGACTCTAGCACTACGTCTTTTACTCCTGCAGGATGGACTTTGCCAACCGGATGATTTCGGTCAATTTGGATCTCAATATGTAATCCATTATTTTTGAGCAGAACAGCGCACAGTTCATCCTCCTCCTCATTAAACCCGGCAAATTTACTAGGATCAGCCAAACCTGCTTGGCTACCACCGCTGAAGCTTGCGGTCAATTGGTTGGTTCCATTAACATCTTTAAGTGAGAATTGTGTGACTTCTGAGAACTTGCCCCGTTCAAGACTCACCGCTTCATCTAGGAATGCCTCCGCTTGGGCGATGACTGCCGCGCCACGCACAGGGTTGTAACCTCCACTTTTTTCTTTCCTATCTTCCTCTGAAATCACATTTGTACCGTACAACGCATCATATAGACTGCCCCAGCGGGCATTGGCAGCATTTAGCGCGTAACGAGCGTTATCTACAGGCACCACCAGTTGTGGTCCAGAGACTTCCGCGATTTCGGGGTCTACATCTGTTGTAGTCGCTTGGAAATCTCCACCTTCAGGGAGGAGGTAACCAATCTCTCCAAGAAATTCTTCATATTCATTTGGCTCAACCGGCTCGCCTTTTGTAGATAAATACCACTCGTTGATCCGCTGCTGCAATGCGTCCCGTTTGTCCAGAAGTGCCCGATTTTTGGGCGCAAGATTCGTAACAATCTCGCCTAGTGATGCCCAAAAAGCATCCGCTTCCACACCCGTGCCGGGCGCAATCTGGTCTCGTACCAAACGATATAACCCTTCATCAATTTTGAGTTGACCAACTTCAATTCTGTTTGCCATTCTTCCATATGCCTCCATATTTTAGGACTTCCGACGAAAATCAATTCTTGAACAGTTCTGTATCTAATTTCTATTTTAACTCGATCTGTCTTAGCCTGTCAAGATGCTTACGTTGCAACAAAGCGTTTTCGTGTCACATTTTGCCAACCCCTGTCAAACATGTAGCTCCGTTTTGAGAGTCTGAAAATGAGGCGTTAGTGAGCTGACAGTAATTCAAAGTGAGCAGTAGGCTTTCGCTTTTGACAATATAGATTGCGTATGGTATTATACCGTGTCTTATATTAATTTTCGATTATTGTGTTACAGACCGAAGAGAAAGAACGGCTGAAAGCTTGCCTGTAGCTTGCCCTCAAATAAAGTGAATGGAATTAAGCGAAAGGGGTTTCACTACCGAGCAATTTCTGTAACAATGAAGCTGGATTTAGTGTCAGAACAAAGCAATCGAAAAAATTGGAGGCAACACACAGAAACCGATGAACAAGCTCAAATTAGGCATTCCCAAAGGATCACTACAGGTATCCACCATTGATCTTTTCAAACAAGCAGGTTATACAATTACGATCAGCGGCAGGTCGTACTACCCACACATTGACGACAACGAGATTGAGGCTATGCTGCTGCGGCCACAGGAGATGGCGCTTTACGTAGAGCGTGGTGTTATCGATGTAGGGTTAGCGGGACGAGATTGGGTCCGTGAATGTAAAGCAGATGTGCTGGAAGTCGCATCGCTTACCTACGGCAAGCAGACCACCCAGCCAGCGCAGTGGGTACTAGCAGTAGCGGAAGATTCCCCTATCCAATCGCCCGCGGATCTTGAAGGAAAAGGCATTTTCACCGAATTGGTTGAAGCGACAAAATCATACCTCAAGGATAATGGTATCAATGCGACCGTCAAATTTTCGCACGGCGCAACAGAGGTGAAGATTCCCCATCTCTGCGATGCAATCGTGGAACTCACGGAGACAGGCAGTACCTTACGTGCCAACCAATTAAGAATTGTTGATGTCGTCATTGAATCGGTAACGATGCTGATCGCAAATAAGGAGAGTTGGACGGATAAATGGAAGCGGAACAAAGCGGAAAGTTTGTACATACTCCTCTCGGGAGCATTGGCAGCCCAAAACAAGGTTGGACTTAAAATGAATATCGCTCAAGAGAACCTGCAATCCTTGCTCGCCATTTTGCCAGCGATGAGAAATCCGACGATTTCCCAACTTAGCCAAGATGGGTGGCATGCCGTGGAAACGATTATTGATGAGCACGTTGTCCGGGACTTCATCCCAGAACTCAGGAATGTAGGTGCAGAAGGGATTATCGAATATCCGTTAAACAAGGTGATTCCGTGATGGTGAATCGTAAAATATGGGGCAATATCCATATTGTTTCGGTGCGATTCTCCTTATATGTATGACACGGAAAGGAGATCGAATGAAGTTTCAAATCAATGTATGTTTTTTCTGTATTTTGATTTGGGCGATTACCGGTCTTGGGTGCGGCGAAGATTCGTCTTCTCCCTCCGTGCAGCCCGGAGAGGAATCCGAACAGATACCAGATCTAGAAGGGGAGGAAGGTCCACAGTCTGGCACGGTATCAGGGATTATCACTGAAGTTACGACGGGTACCCCCATTCCGGGGGCAACTGTTAGTTTGTTAGACCAGACGGTAGAAACTGGTGCAGATGGCAGCTATGTTTTCACAAATATTAGCTACTCAGACAACCATAATTTAATTATTACGGATATCGATCACCAACCCAAAACAGAGCAATTTGCACTTAGGAGTGAACAGGTAATATTAGAGATTTCTCTCCTTCCGAAATTTGGGGCGGTGTCAGGCGTTATCACCGATGCCACGACAGGACACCCGATTCCGGGGGTAACTGTCAATCTATTGGATTGGACCCTGAAAACCGAAGCAGATGGCAGATACAACTTTGCGCAGGTCGGCTATTCGGAGGCACACAATTTAATTATCACGGATGTCGATTATCAACCCAAAACCGAGAGTTTTGAGTTGAGGACTGAACGGGTCGCATTGAACATTCTACTCGTGCCCTTAACGAACCCCGAAGCGGAGATTATTCAGTTCTTGGAGGTCTTCTCAGCACTAATTGAATCAATGGATATGGGGAAATTGGGAGCAATCCAAGGACTCTTTTCGGAAACGTATCTTGCCGGAGATGATCTAGTCACCCTATTTGTTTTAGCAACAGGCATTATCCCCGCAACATTCGATGGCGTTATCCCATCAATTACCAAAGTGTTTGAAGAGTATGATGCCGTCGAATTTCGATTTCGCAATATTCAGGTGGATGTAATACACGCACGCAAGGTATCTGCGCGGCTCACCCTAGACACCATCAGCGAAAAGGGACCACGACCTGAGAGAAGAGAAATTAGCGTTGAATGCCGAATGGATTTCCACAAAGAGAATTCGGTATGGAAAATTGTTTTCTGGCAATTTTTCAAAGTAGACATACTTTTGTGATTTGCTAGATTCAACCTCAACATCAGGCAAGATGCGTGTTCTCGCTCCCAACAGAAACACAATGGACATTTAGGCTAATAAAGTCGGTGACCGTAAATGTTGCATGGCGATATGACGAATGATTCTACCCAAAATCAGATTGAAGCCTTGCAGGAACAGATTCGATCCCACGAGCGCAAGTATTTCATCGAGGATCAGCCGGAGATTTCAGATCAGGAATATGATCGGTTGATGAAAAAGTTGGAGCGCCTTGAAGCCGCGCATCCCCAGCTCATCACACCTGACTCACCGACACAGCGGGTCGGCGGCGAAACAGTTCTCGGCACTAGTGTCCCCCATCGTGAGCAGATGTTGAGCCTTGATAATACGTATAGTCCCGAAGAATTATATGATTTTGATCGACGCGTGCGAAAGGCATTGCCTGATCAGTCTGTTACGTACGTAACAGAATTGAAAATTGATGGCTTGGGGGTTGCCTTACTCTATGAGGACGGAAGGTTGGTACGCGGTGCAACACGAGGGGATGGAGAGTATGGGGAAGATGTGACAGCGAATCTACGCACCCTCCGCACGATTCCGCTAAGGCTAATTCCAATCGAACCGATGCCAACCGTTTTGGAGGTCCGAGGCGAGGTATTCATTCCGCAGAATCGATTGGATGAGGTGAACCGGCAGCGGATTGCAGAGGATCAGGCACCATTCGCAAACGCACGAAATGCCGCTGCGGGCTCTGTTCGCTTATTGGATTCCACCATCACAGCGTCGCGTCCGTTGGATATTTTTATTTATACCCTCGGTTACGCGGAAGGAATCGAAATTACAAAGCATACAGAAGCACTTGCCCTACTCACGGCTATGGGGTTCAAGATGAACCCTTATACCGCATCGCATTCATCAATCGAAGGCGCGATTAGGTATTGCCACCAGTGGACTGCCGATCGGGAAGCGATTCCTTACGACACTGATGGAGTTGTCGTGAAAGTCGACTCACTTCAACAACAAGAGACGCTTGGTACCACAGCGAAAAGTCCCCGTTGGGCAATTGCCTGTAAATTCCCTGCACGTCAGGTAACAACACAGATTGAAGCAATTGACGTACAGGTTGGGCGTACCGGTGTTTTGACACCTGTTGCATTTCTTTCCCCGGTAGAGTTGGCAGGTGCCACGATAACTCATGCTACACTGCATAACGAGCAGGAGCTCATTCGCAAGGATGTCCGCGTCGGGGACATGGTAGTTCTCGAAAGGTCGGGAGATGTAATTCCGAAAATTACTGCCGTATTGACGGGACAGCGAAAGGGCACTGAAAAAATCTTTCGTTTGCCAGATCACTGCCCGGTATGCAAAACGCCAGTGGAGCGTTCAGAAGATGAAGCAGCAATCCGTTGTGTCAATGTGGCTTGCCTCGCACAACTGAAACGGCGAATTGAACATTTTGCCTCGCGGAATGCACTAAACATTGATGGACTGGGGCCCGCACTAGTTAATCAGTTAGTTGAAGTTCAATTGATTCGCGATGTCGCTGACCTCTACGTTTTGAAGCAAGAGAATCTGGTTAGTCTTGAGCGGATGGGGGAAAAATCCGCGGAAAACCTCATTAACGCTATTGAAGCGAGCTGCCATATTCCGGTTGCAAAGGTACTGTTTGGATTGGGCATTCCGCACGTTGGCGCGAATGTGGCTGAATTGTTGATTGACCACTTCTCCTCAATTGATACCCTTGCCACCGCGAGCCTAGAAGATATCGAAAGTATCCATGGCATTGGACCGCAAATTGCGGAAAGTCTCCTCCATTTCTTCTCACAACCGAGGGTGCAAGGATTCCTGCAACGACTGAAAGATGCAGGACTTCAATGGACAGCCAAATCAAGTGAACTTCCAGAGGCTTCTGCTAGTATCTTCGCGGGCAAAACCTTTGTTTTAACGGGCTCGCTTTCGAGGATGACACGCTCTGAAGCGTCTGAAAAAATTAAGGGACGCGGTGGCAAGATCAGTTCCAGCGTCAGTCGAAACACAGATTACGTAATCGCCGGGGAATCGGCGGGTTCTAAATATGATCGCGCAATCGAACTCAACATCCCAATCTTAACGGAAGAAGCATTTACTGAAGAGCTATAGAGAAGTTTTCACTTTCAATCTATCCGCTTTTGTGGTATACTTCCAATAGCTGCTTGAAAACAGATTGAACTTTTTTATCAGAAGTAGGTTTCACAGAATCGCCTCGCACATTACAGACATATCGGTCCACTTAGAGGGTTGAAGTTATAGCTGGGCTCAAGTTGTGTTTGAGTCCATTGTGTTCAAGCATTCGCGGAATCTTAGAAACAGTTGTTCTGGAACAGGCTTGTGAGGTGAGGGCCGGTTGCCTTCCATTCTAATTTGTTAGCTACTAACAGAAAAACAGAATAGGAGAATGAAAAATGAGAGGTAATCGAGGAAAAGGCAGTAAATCACTAGACGGTTCAAATAAGAATGTTGTCAAAAAGACAGCGACCAAAAAAGGACGTAAAGAGAAAAAGCTGGCTAAGCTAGAGAAGCGAGCAAAAAAAACGTATTAAACAAATTGGGCGATAGCTTATAAACAAGTAGACCCACAGTTAGTAGGGGATAACCATAATTGTCCCTACTGACCCGCAATCAAACGAGATTGCACGCTGTATCACGGTCTTCTGTTTGTGCTATCGCTCTTTTTTTTTGGAGTTACTACATTGTGGAATTTACACTGAACCAGAAGAAAGCGCATGACCTCAACCGCCATATTAGCGTGACCGCTGGAGCGGGATCCGGGAAAACAGCGGTCTTGGTTCATCGCTACGTCAAGATTTTGCTTGAAACGGATCTACATCCTAGTCAGGTCGTTGCAATTACGTTTACAAGGAAAGCTGCAGCGGAACTCAAACAGCGCATCGTCACAGAACTCGAAGCAAGGTTACAGCAAGAACCTAGCAACACAAAATTAGAAAGCATCAAAACAGGAATGCTCTCCGCACAGATCTCGACAATTCACTCGTTTTGTGCACGGATTTTAAGGGAGTATCCAGTTGAGGCGGGGGTTGACGCAGGCTTCAGTGAGTTACAAGGGATACAGCAGCGGTTGGTTCTCCGTGAAGTCATTGATTCCACGCTCGGGGAGATTGCGGACCGTCCCGATGAGGACGAAACTCGCAAGAAATTGGCAGATCTGCTGCGAATCTTTGGCAAAAATCGGCTTGAGACGCATTTATCCGAACTGGTTAATCGACGTGAGGTAGTGGCGCGGCTGGAGCGTAAATTATACTGCCGCACGGATTCAGAGGTATTGGATATTTGGCACGAGTATGTACAATCACAATTAACGGAGAGTTTAGTAAATCAATTCCCTCGCGAAGACTGGCTACGTTGTCTGAACAGAGTCTTAGAAGTTGCTACAGGAAGAAATGCTTCGATAGTCCTAGAATTGGTGGGAAGTATTTCTCCAGAACTGGCAATACTAAACGTTATTCCGATTTTCATGGAACTTGCTCCACTGATTGTTACGAAAGATGGAAAGATTAGCAAAAGAGATTTCCTTGGCTCAAATACCGAGATTGACCCAATCAAGGAGGAGATTGATTTTCTTGTCCCTGCAGCGAACTACTTCCAATCCTTCGCGTCAATTACCGATGATGATGAATTACTTATTCGTGTGACACGTTCTTTGCTAGCTGTTTATGACGAGGTTCAACGTGCATACGAACAACATAAAATCCAAGCGAGACAACTCGATTTCGATGATCTTCAGATTAAGGTCAGAGATCTATTACGGCAAGAATCAATTCATGAACAGCTCGCCCAAAGATATCCTTATATCATGGTTGATGAGTACCAAGATACGGACCAGCTGCAATACGAAATTCTGGACTTGCTCGCTGTTATCAACAAGAATACTCGTAACCAGAAGCCTTCAGATTCTAAATTGGACAATCTGTTCATCGTCGGCGATGAGAAACAGAGCATCTATGGGTTTCGTGGGGCGGATGTGCGGGTATTCGATAAAACACGAGGGGATATAGCCGACTACCAATCGGCATTGGTCGAAGACTTTACTTGGACGGAGCAGAAACTTGAGGCAAGCGACTCAGAGAAGCGCGGCGAACTCCAACTCCCCGACAATTTCCGTTTATTGCGAAATCTCGTAGGTTTCGTCAATCTGGTTTTTGAACCGCTCATGAAAGGGCGGAATGAGTTTGAAGTCAAGTATAAGCCGCTGATCCAAGGAAGAACTACCGATCACCCCGGTGATGTAGAGTTGCTTATCGGTTCAACGGAACAGGCAGCTGATGAGTATCAACTGATTGCGTCACGCATCCGTCACTTGGTTGGGACGGGTGAAACGATTTGGACGGACGAAGGAGATGGTGAAAAACCCCGCCCGATCCGATACGGTGACATCGCTATCCTCATCCGGACCCGGACGCGGTTACCGGAGATTGAATCTGCTTTGTTCAATGAAGAGATTCCGTACAAAATCACAGGGGGGCTCGGCTTTTATCAGCGTCAAGAAATTTACGACATCGGCAACTACCTGCAATTCCTCGCCAATCCTGCCAACGATGTGGCACTCGCTGGGATTCTCCGCGCCCCATTCTTCGGGGTTTCAGATGTAGAATTGTATGAAGTAACACAGCCATCTTCCACTACATCGTTTTGGCAGAAAGTCCAAGATTACGTTGATTGGACAGACCAATCTTCAACTTCTCCACTAGATTCTGCGGTTCGGATATTGCGGAGTCATCTTGAAATTTGCAATCGTATTCCACCTAGCGAACTTATCCGAAAAATTGTTAATGACACTGGGATGGTTGGGGTACTGGCTGTCGGACCGAACGGCGAACAGCGGTGGGCAAATTACGAAAAGTTGCTAGGGATTGCAAGAGAGCTTGAAAGATTGGGGTTCACAAATCTATTCGATTTCTTGGAACAACTAGATCTACTCATTGAGGAGGAAGAAGGCGAAGGACAAGCGACAACACAATTGACAGCGGAAGCCGTCGAGATAATGACCATCCATGCGGCAAAAGGGCTTGAGTTTCCGGTTGTCATCCTTCCTAACCTAGATCGAGGGTTCAGACCCGACCGAGAACCGTTCATAGATGATCGGCTAGGTATCGGTTTTAGACCTGCGGATCCGGAAAAAAACTACAAACAGAGCGATCCGGGGGCTACACAGTTGATGAGAGAGCGCGCGAAACACAAGACAGAGGCAGAGGAGCAGCGTCTCTTTTACGTGGCAACAACCCGTGCTCGCGATCGACTAATCCTATCAGGAACAGCCGATAAGCGGGGAAATGCGACATGTTGGTTGAATTGGCTGCTCGATGCTCTAGGGATGTCGGAGATGCCATCGGAGGGAGAATTTTTATGTCCGACGAAGATTCAAATTTCATCAGAAGAGAAACCCACGCCAATCAACTTGCCGATCCGAATCATTAAATTCCCTGATGAACCTGATTCTGTTGAAGAGAAGGTAACCACCCCATCACCGTCAAGAGAATTTCCGGCGTTCCATATCGAGCCGCTGATTCCCTCCTCTAGCAAAACCGTCTCGGCGACGGAACTTACAACGTATGCACACTGCCCAACGCGGTTCTATTTACAACACCAGATTCAGGTGCCGTCATCGCAGCCCCAGTCCGAGGAAGCCGCTGAGACAGTTCGTGAAGATGGCAATCGCTTTCTGGATTCAAGAGTTAGGGAGATAGCGTTAAACGCAGACGAGGTTTATTATGATCAACACATTCACGCCGAGATCGATTCTCATATAGTCGAAGGAACTGCAGACCGGCTTTTCAAAAATTCGAGGGGATTGTGGCAGATTATCAATTACGAAAGAGATAGGATTGATTGGGAAGGTATCGGCGACCTAGCGGATTACTACCGGTCACAAATCGAATTATATGCCTTGCTTACTCACCGTCTCTATCCTGAACAGCAAGTCATACCGGTGACAATCTACTCTACGAATCCCGCCAGCGCGTATTCGGTAGAGGTAACGAGGAAAGAATTACAAGATATTGAGGAAGCGTGGATAGAACGGATTGAGGAGATACGGCTTGCTTTGAATTCCGATGCAATTGGGGTGGGAAGTTTTGGAAAGAACAGAGAACATTGCCCATTATGTCCATATTTTGTTGACGGGGAGTGTATGGTTTCAGATTAGTAACAGTCAATTGCCTGAGTCTTTACTCATCCTCCCCGTGCGATAGTTGCTGGATTCTTTCCTTACTGAACTACATCTCCCTCAATCGGCTCAACTTGTATTTTCACGTTCTTGAGATGCTCAACGACCTGCTCAAGTTCGTCGGGCTCACCCCTAATTTCCAAAACAACCCACCCTCGGTCGGACGTGACATCGGCACGTCGAATGCTCGTGACCACATTGTACTGCTGACCGATGTTGTGGATGATGGGCTCAGTAATCAGATCCGGCGGGAAAGTCAAACGCAGTCTCAAAATGCCATGTCCATCGCTCCTTTCTGAATTAACGAATCCTCTTACGTATCACGTTCCGCGTATATCGGCACTTCCACAAAGTCCGTATCAGCTTCCTTCCAAGCGAAGGCCTTTGCAGTTTTAACCTCCCGGTCATAGACAGAAACTACAATATAAGCTGCGCCGGGATACACTGGTTCGTCCCAAGCCATTGCATCCGCTTTATCTTTTTCCGAAAAGTAGGCATCGTGATTTGGGTGTGAATGATAAAATGCCTTGATTGGTCGATTTTTGGTTTCAGCCTCTTTATGCACACGGATTAGGTCCTTTGGGTCTATCAGGTATGCGGTACGTGCATCGCGGGGATAAGTATCCGGATCTTCGGCATGCCTTTCATTTTGTATGTTCCGGCACTCTCGGACGAATTCCCGGGTACCGTCGCTCAAAATGATGCCACAGCACTCATCGGGAAATTCGACCTTTGCGTGCGCGTAGATTTGATTCAGAGTCTCGCTCTGTAATTCTAAGACTTCAGTCTGTTTCATTATCCGACGAACCGCCTGCGATTGCAGGGATGACCGAGATTTCGTCACCATCCTTAACCGCCGTTGCATTTCCATCCAAGAAGCGAATATCTTCGTCGTTGAGGTAAATATTAACAAAACGGCGAATATTGCCGGATTCATCACAGATGCGTTCTTTAATCCCGGGATGGTTTGCCTCAAGGTTTTCGATGAGGCTCCCAATCGTTTCTCCCTCCGCTTCAACTTCCGGCTGATTTTGCGTGAGTCTTCTGAGAGGGGTTGGAATACGTACGGTAACAGCCATTGCATAACTCCCTTCTTTGTAAAGTTGGATAAAATGAGACCAAAAAATTTTCGGTCTTAATCATGATAGCTTGTATCATTTAGAGTGTAAAACTTAGATGTCTTGCGTTTTACATTTTAAGTTCTATATTGCGTAGTGAATCCCGCATTCTTTCTTATTATCTTCCTCGGACGACGGCGCATTTTGCCACCGCCACCGTCCTGCCCTTTTTGGTTCACCGGGTAAGATCGGCGTTGTACATATGACGCATCCGAGCGATTCATAGTATTGCCCATACTTCTGAGGTTGCATTAGCGGATTCACGGGTACATCGTGTTTGTGGATGAACTCCCAAATCCGTGCTTCGGGCCAATCTGCCAGCGGATTGACTTTTAGTATAGGACGACCGTTGTGTTCAATGATTTCCGCTTTGGGGGTGCGTTGCCGATTATTGGATTGGTCTCGTCGAAGCCCGGAAAACCAGACATCAAGTGTATCCAACAATTTTTGCATAGGTCTTACTTTCCTGATGTTGCAGCAATATTCCTGTTTCTGTTTGCTGTCAAAGAACAGGTACTCCCCATGATTTGCCACCATTCGATCGACTGCTTCCGCCTCCGGCGTAATTCTCTCAATGCGAATGTTGTACTGTGCCTCAACGCGCTCAAGGAATTGATAAGTTTCGGGGAATAGGCGCTGGGTGTCAATCGTACAAGCTCTAAATGGCAGTTTATTTTCATAAGCCATATGGAGCAGAATCATTCCGGACAGTTGTCCGCTCGTAACAATCGCGGCTCGCTCCTCAAAACGCTTAATGAGGTTGAATAAAATGTCCTGTGGTTCTTCGAGTAAGCGCACTTCGTAGCAGAGCTCTTCATTTATCAGATCTTGATTTGTTAATTCATTCAAGGGCTACCCAATCCTTCCTGAGACCGAAAAATTCTCACTTAATAGTTCTTTAATGGACTAAAATTTTTCCGTCTTGCACGGAACATGATAATAAGGAATAAGTGAATGGGTGAATCGAGGGACTCCTAAACTCATTTCCTGATTTCACTCAAAACCTGCTTCCGAACTGATTTCCGATTCAAAATAGCGGGTGAGGCTAAAATAACGGTCCCCTGTATCCGGCAAAATTGTGACGACAGTTTTATCTTTCCCAAGCCCTCGCGCCACTTCTAATGCGCCATGGACATTCGCACCTGACGACATGCCAACAAGCAAACCCTCAGCTTTTGAAATCCGTCGCATCATCCGATAAGCCTCGCCATCGGACACAGTAGCCACCTGATCGATGACATTAACGTTCAATACTTTTGGAATTCTACCGGCTCCAATGCCATCAATACGGGTTGGACCCGGCTGTCCACCGGACAAAACTGGAGAAATACTCGGCTCCACTGCAACCACTCGGGTCTTTGATCGATGGGCTTTGAGGACTTCTCCAACGCCTGTTAGGGTTCCCCCCGTCCCGACACCGACGACAAAAAAATCAATTTCACGATCAATGTCGTCTATAATTTCACGCGCTGTCGTTTGTCGGTGAATTTCAGGATTCACAGGATTTTCAAACTGATTGGGCATAAAGCTGTGTGGATTTCGTGCGACGATTTCCTCGGCTTCCCAGATTGCTCCACCCATCCCAGCATCCTCAGGTGTTAGTATAATTTCAGCACCAAAAGAGGCAAGTAGAGTATACTTTTCCTGACTGACATTCTCTGGCATGGTCAAAATAACGTGGTATCCTTTTGCAATCGCGACAATCGAAAGCCCAATCCCTGTATTGCCGGCCGTCGGTTCAACAATTGTGCATCCCGGCTTGAGCACTCCCCGTTCTTCGGCGTCAGCGATCATAGCATAGCCAATTCGATCTTTGATACTGCCGCCTGGGTTATACGACTCTAGCTTCGCCAAGATTGTTGCGTCGTCTGGACCGGGTAGGTAGTTCAGGTGAACTAGTGGGGTGTTACCAATAAGGCCGATGAGGTTTTCAGCAATCTTCATTTTTCCCTTTGCATAGCTTTCAAAAAGAACAGGGTGCACAATTTAGCCCTGTAACTTTAGGGACTGGTAGTATTAGAAAATCCTAGACAGCCTATAACTTTAGCACACTTTATCGTCGTGCGTCAAGTTTATTTAACCCTCTACAATCGCAAAGATCCGGGGTCGCATTCAGAGGCAAATTTCCCAGCTTAAATCCATGCCACCGTCATCAAGGGAACGTGTTTTTATATGTAGACGACATTCGCTCCTAGGCACCACTTTCTGGCTCTTTTCCTTCCTCTTTCGACTTTGCGGCGTAGGACTCGCGGATCCAAAGCTCGAGCATAGCATCGGGGTTATCCACCACAGCTTTAGTAAAGGTGAAGGTAGACTGCCCGGTATTTTGCCTGATAAGGTTCAGGCCGTGTTGGTAGCTCTGCAGCAGTTCCTCACAGATCTCCTCTGGTCCTCGTCCTTGGTCAATCGCTTCTTGGCATAAGAGTTCTGTTGCTTCCTCATCAAACTGGATTTGCATCTGATGTTCGCGCTGGAAATTCGCTTCGTACCGGCGAATCCGCTCACACATCACAATTTGGCGGTTGTAGTCCACATCTTCGAGAGCCCGCTGCAGCTCACCTACCGGATCCTTAACAACTTTTTCCGTTACAACGAACTCTCGGATATTAGAGGACGGGAGCTCAAATTTATATTCTCGCAGCGTTTTTTCACAGACAGTCATCAGCGCACGTGCCCCTGTTTCTTGAGCGTATGCACCCTTGGCAATTCGATGGAGTCCTTTGTCCGAAAACAACACCTCAATCCCGTACGCTTTGAATGCCCGTTCATACTGACGGACGATCGACCCCTCGGAGTGTTTCAGAATATGGTAGAGGTCATCGGCGGCAAGATTTTGGCACATGACATGGACAGGCAGGCGACCGATTAATTCGGGTTCAAATCCGAACTCGATGAAATCCTGGGGCGTAACAAACTGAAAGGGATCTTCCAACTCCGTTTGACTTTTTACTGTTGCGTTAAAGCCAATGCTGCTTTGATTCATGCGTTTGTTGATAATCCCTTTCAAGCCGTTGAATGCCCCGCTGATAATGAATAGGATATGGCGCGTATTGATGATACGCTTTTCAACCACTCCTTTCTGCTGGAATTCCATCATGGCTTGCATCTGAGAAGCTGCGTCGTAACCAGCACGGAGATCGACCTCTGTTTCCTCCATCAGCTTGAGGAGGCCAATCTGCACCCCCCGTCCACTGACATCACGTCCGATAATGTTCGGTGGAGTTGCAATTTTGTCGACCTCATCAAGGTAAATAATACCGTACTGTGCAAGCTCGATATCGTCGTCTGCCTGTGTCACTAGATCCCGAATCATGTCATCAACATTTGCGCCGACATAGCCGGTCTCGCTAAACCGGGTCGCGTCCGCTTTGACGAACGGCACACCAATCAACTTGGCAATATGACGAATCAGGTAAGTTTTTCCAACTCCTGTGGGACCAAGCATGACGACATTCTGCTTTGAGTAATCGGTGTCAGCTATTTTTGGATTTTCGTGTACCTCGCGCACATGATTATAGTGATCGCACACAGCGATTGCCAAGGCTTTCTTTGCGTCATCCTGTTTGATAACATAACGGTCGAGATATTGTTTAACCTCCTTAGGTTTGAGGTCAAATTTCAGATCGAACGTCTTTTTTTCAGGTGTAGCGGTGCTTGTATCATCAGTTGTAGTTGTAGTTGGCTTCGCCTGCGACATTGTAAAGTTGACAGTACCGCCATATTTTCCTTTAACGAAATCCTCAAACTCTTTTTGGATTTCGTCAATGGTCGGTATTTTTTTGTTGATCCTTTGGCTGGACATGTTTCACCTCTCTATCTGATTTTACTGTTCGTGCGTGAACCGTTTCGCTTTCGAGTAGTGACGGAATCAAGTGAAAGAATCCACGATCTTCCGATGATATACAACCAAGCCATCGATTTCATTGAACATTGACGTAAAGAAACGGTGGCATCGTCAAAGCGACAACATCATCTTCGCCGGAAATCTCTTTGGCTATTCCAAGCGCGCCCTCTAAATTTTTTGCCCAACCTACGCCTAACCTCCTAGCAATGCGGTCATCTTTGGGACCAACCAAAATGACTTTGGACAAATATTTCAGCGCATAAGTCGCCCAATACCAAACGGTGAATGGATGAAATCCGTGATACGCAAACCTATTGCGATAACAGTCGATAAGATATGGGTCATGAGCGTATTGCTCTTGAAATTGATTTTGCATTTCGAAGGGCTTGGTGGTTTCGGCGAGAACCTCATCGAAAAATCGCTTGTAGGGGACGTGATATTCTTCGTGGAAGACTTCAAAGGTTGGGTTCAAGATAATCACAACGCCACCTTCCTTAATCAACGGTTTGTTATAAAACCAGTTGAAAACGTATCCTAATATATCGCTGACAACCAAAACGGGGTTAATCCGGGCACCGATAGCATACGGACTCATATCGGGCAATCCGAAAACCAAGGTGCTGAACTGTTCTGGAACGTCTATCGTTAACTGATCTTTCATCGCATCGAGGGTTTCGGCATGAACGGCATCAATGGCGCCGGCGTTAATCTCAATCGGCTCATAATCAGTTCGGATATTTTTGAAGATTTTATATCGTAAAGTCTCTGGCAGCAGTGACAACGCAGGTGGTGTTAAGGTTTTTAACATTTTTTCAAAGCCGTTGCATTGAGCGTTTGGCTTACCCAGCTGCCGAAAACCTGTGGGATAGATCTGGTTATTCATAGCAGCTTCAATGACCATGATCTGGCTATGGTTCTGAATAACTCGACTCATCCGCTCGATGCAATCGTGCATGTTTGATCCGCCAGGCTGCATGACATGGGGACACTCCGCAGTCATGTGTGGCGAGTGGTGTGGGGCGATTGAGTTATACGTCCCCATCCCGACAGCGACCGACTTGTGTCCACCGTTGAGGGGGATCTGGATGGTGTCAACATAGATTACCAGATCGCTTTCGACGACAGCCCGTTCGACCTCAACGATTTCGTCCTGCTCTGTTTTGCCTAAGTCGACAATATGATCGGGATCTTCCGCATCGAAGTTTCTCAACTGGTCCGGGTAAAATTCGCTCATAATCTTGCTGCCTAACATATATGCCAACTCGTGCGTCTTCATTTTTCGGTGAAGCCCACCGGCACAAATTAACTGTATGTTCTGCTTCTCAACCCCGTAGGAGTAGAGCATGGGCAGCAATGTTTCGAGGATAACCTGGCGCATGTCAGGCTTTTTTGTCATGGGAAAAGGCTGACAGTTATTATCGAAAGCAATCAGGACCTTACTGTTTCCGTTGACAAGATCCCTCAGAGGAGGCATCCCCATCGGATTTTCCACAGCTTCTTTGACATGCTCTGGCATTTCGGCGCGTTTCACCCCAGGTTTTGCCGGTTGTGGATAGTAGATTTCCGAGTTATCAGGCAGTTTTGCGTTAATCAGATGATTGCCGGAGTAGGTCAGATATTTCACGGGTGATTTTCCTTTGTGTGATGTGATCTTTGACGGATCTATATTTTTAGTTCAGTTTGGGGGTTGACTTTAGCAAAATTATGTAGTATTATATCGCATGCGATAGAATTATATCTGTCGTACGACATAATTTAAAAATCTGAAAGAGACACTAAGAAAATGTCCAAGTACGCCGAAAATGCGATGCTGATTATGCGCGTGATGCGACATGCTCAGGCTGCGGTGAAATCACGATTTTTGCAGCAGGTTGTACCGAAAAAGCTGACGATTGTGCAGTTTAACGCTTTACTACATCTCCACTGGTATGGTGGTGAATCCGGTATGACTATCAGCGAACTTGGAGAACATCTTGGTCTCGCTCATAGCACCGTCTCTGGTCTTGTAGACCGCCTAGAGCGGGATGCGTGGACTATTCGTCGTAAATGCGATACAGATCGTCGACAGAATCGCATACAGCTGACGGACAAGGCGCAGCAGCTTTTTCAGGACAGGGCAGAGAGCGCGACTGATTTCTGGCATCAGACAATTGGACAGTTGACTTCTGGAGAACAGGAGGACTTGATCCAAAGTTTGACGCGTTTGAAACAGGTGATGGAAAAACCGATTTGGCCAAGCTATGACCAGCTCCACCCTCGCGATCCCGGGCATGTGAAAAAACGTCTGGAAGCCGAGTTGAACGAACTGGCGCACGCAAAGTTGACCTCAATTGGCACACGGTTTACCTTGGCACAGGTAGCAGAGCAGCAAAATCAACATGAGCTCGCCGCCTACCTAAAGCAGGTGGCTTCAGAGGAGATTCACCATGCCAATCAAATCTTTGAACTGCTTGGACGTGAACAAAGCCTCAAAGCAGCATTATCTGATTTGATTCGTCAAGATCGGGTCGTCCTTGAAGAAGTGCTAGATCTCGTGGATACTGCTCAAATTGCGAATCACAAAAAAAGTTTAGACCTGTTACAGCAAATCGTTCAAGATAATAAGAGATATAAACGCTGGTTTTCCAGTATGTTCAAACAGATGGATTAATCCGGTATTTTACTATCCCTTCAGCCTATTAGTAGTCAAAACTTGGTTATCAATCAGCGGTTTATAGTTGATGACTATATACGCCGAATTTGTCACAATCCCCGACGGGAAATGTGTCGATTGCGGCATCTTTTGTGAAAGGCAAAATGCGAGAAGAAGATTGTGAAAAAATATTACCACGATGTGTGCAGGCATTTCCTGATGATGCAAAGCTGGTCGAGCAGTTTCAACAGGGAGATAAATCGGTTTTCAATAAATTAGTGGTTCGCTACCACGACCGCACCTACCGACTTGCTCAGCGTTTTATTTCAAATTCCGAAGATGCCCTTGATATTACTCAGGATGCTTTTATCAGAGCCTATCAGGGACTCTCAGATTTCAAGAGAAAGTCTCAGTTTTATAGCTGGCTTTACCGCATTACTGTTAATCTGTGCATCGATTTTTTGCGTAAGAACGCGCGACGTGAAACGATGAATTACGCGCTGGAATCTGATGACCTTCCGATGATGAACATCGCGGATCACAATCTAAGACCCCCAACGCAAGCAGTTGAAGACAAAGAGCTGTTAACCTACCTCCGGAGAGCCATCATGCAGCTGGCTCCCAAACAGCGTGAGATTTTCATCCTTCGCCACTGGGAAGGTCTGTCGCTCAAAGAGATTGCCAATACCTTGGGGCGTTCAAGCGGCACTGTGAAAGCACATCTCTTCCATGCACACCGGAATTTGAGAAAGATGCTTCGCCACTATCTTCAGGCATGATTTATTCAGTGGTGAGTGAAGCATCAAATTTGATTGGTAAGTGTCTCTTGTCACTCCTCATCTCAAATGCCAGTCGCTTTCTGACTTTAATCTGCGCTTTGTATTAGACTCAAGCACTCGATTGCCTTACCTCCATCCTCCTTCTTTTTAAGCTATCTTGCCTCTGGAGACATTAATCTCATTCCGTCAGTAGTTTCATTCCTTCCCAATAACTTCTAAAAGTAATTTTAACACATCCCCAACATCATCAAAGCCTGTTTTTGGATTGTATTGGTTACGTTTGTATATAGCAACCGTAATCACTCCGGCTGATTTCGCTTTCAAGTTGGCAAATCACTCTTCTTCCCCTTCGCGTAACGGTAGCTCGCAAATGGGCTCGTTGACCCCGATTTATCGGGCACCAATCGGGCGGTTTGAGGACTACTAAGTATGTATTGGATTTGGAATTTGTAGAGGTGGTGCAAGCATATCAGAAAGGCGAGCATGTGTCAAGATGAAAAATTGGTTTTATCCCCTGCCCCTCTCGCAGAATTTTTCAGTTGACCGCCTTTTCAGAGTAATGTATCATATCCAAATCACTTAATGTTGTTTATTTACAGGAGGAGCCGAAAATGGCAAAAGCTGACATTGGGCTCATTGGATTAGCTGTGATGGGCGAAAATCTGACTCTCAATATTGAGAGTCGAGGATTTCGGGTCTCGGTATTTAATCGTACCGTCTCAAAGGTAGACGATTTCATCGCAGGACGGGCAAAAGGTAAGAGTGTCATAGGCACACACTCAATCGAGGAGTTCATTGGTTCGCTGAGTGCACCGAGGAAAATGATCCTAATGGTACAAGCTGGCCCTGCGGTTGATGCATGTATCAACGAATTGACACCACACCTCTCAGAAGGCGATCTGATTATTGATGGCGGGAACTCGAATTTCCAAGATACCATCCGGCGTAACCGCGATCTCGCATCAAAGGGGATACAGTTTATGGGCACCGGAATATCGGGTGGTGAGGAAGGGGCTCGATATGGGCCCGCGATGATGCCGGGCGGCGACAGTGAGGCGTACGCACTTGTCGAACCTATCTTCACAAAAATTGCGGCCCAAGTTGATGGCACTCCGTGTGTATCGCATATCGGTCCCAATGGTGCGGGCCACTACGTCAAAATGGTGCATAACGGCATCGAATACGGAGACATGCAAATCATCTGCGAGGCGTACGCCCTGATGAAACACGCCCTCGACATGAGTGCCGAAGAAATACACCAGACCTTCAAAAAATGGAATGAAGGTGAGTTAGATTCGTACCTGATTGAGATAACAGCTGATATCTTTTCACAGATGGACAGATCGGGTATGCCTCTTGTGGAGGTTATCCTCGATGCCGCAGGGCAAAAAGGTACGGGAAAATGGACAAGCATCTCCGCCCTCGATACCGGCATTGCCGCTCCGACAATCGCGGAGGCTGTTTTCGCACGGTGTATTTCAGCAGTTAAAGAGGAACGGGTCAAAGCCTCGAAAATTATCCGTGGTCCCAGTGGAAAATATGAAGGGGGCAAATCGGAGTTGTTAGATGCCATCCACGATGCCATGTATGCTTCCAAGATCTGCTCCTACGCCCAGGGGTTCGCGTTGATGCGCGAAGCGAGCAGTGAGTATAATTGGGATCTCGATCTGGGGACAATCGCTCTGGGTTGGCGTGGTGGTTGTATCATTCGTGCCCGCTTCCTACATCGAATTACCGATGCTTATGAGAACGACTCCAACCTGCCTAATCTGTTACTTGACCCCTACTTCCTTGAAATTATTGAAAAGACTCAGGACAATTGGCGGCATGTAGTAGCCATTGCCACACAGCTTGGCATTCCGATACCAGCGTGTAGTTCAGCACTGGCTTACTTCGATAGCTACCGTAGTGCTCGTGTATCCGCCAACCTAATCCAAGCACAACGGGATTACTTTGGTGCACACACCTATAACCGGATCGATGCCAACGGTAAGACAGTTGTGGGGACGGATGGGCAGCCGACCGTTTTTCACACGGAGTGGATGGTGGAAGGCAGACCAGAAGTCGTTGTTGGGTAAGATACGATTTACGGACTCCTGAAGCTTAATGAAGGGATAAACCGATGAACGTCTGAACTCATTCCCAGCCAATAGTCCGAATTGAATGGAGAGAATTGAATGGATCAAGATGCAGCGGCAGCGTTAAAAAACTTCCAACCGAAATATGACTATTTCGTTGGAATTGATTCAGATGGTTGTGCGTTCAACTCAATGGAGGTCAAGCATAACGACTGTTTTAGCGTCAATCTGATCAAGCACTTCGGGCTTCCCGCCGTTTCGCGGCAAGTCCACCAAGCGTGGGATTTTGTGAATCTGTACTCCACAACGCGCGGCTGTAATCGTTTCCAAGCAATCCTTCTTGTCTGTGACTTTCTTCGGGAGATGCCGAAAGTTCAAAGGGGAGGCGTTTCAGTCCCAGAGTTTCCGTATCTTAGGGAATGGGCAGAAACAGAGACCAAGCTCGGTAATCCCACGCTCAAGGCAGTTATTGAAGATGCAACAGGACCGCAGTGGGAGGAGTTGAGCCAAGTGCTCGAGTGGAGCCTTGCCGTCAATGAGAGCATCGCTGAGATTGTCCACAACCTGCCGCCCTTCCCCGGAGTCCGTGAGACGCTGCAAGGTTTACAGGGTCGCGCCGATGCAATTGTGGTTTCAGCAACCCCCAACGAAGCACTCAAACGGGAATGGGCGGAGCACAATATCGACCAGTATGTTGCAGTCATTGCCGGACAGGAAATGGGATCAAAGACAGAGCATCTCACGTTGACAGCAAAAGGGAAGTACCCATCGGATCACATTCTGATGATTGGCGACGCTCCCGGCGATTTGAAAGCCGCCCGGGACGTTGGTGCACTGTTCTTTCCCGTCAATCCTGGATCCGAGGAGGAATCGTGGGAACGCTTTGTAGAGGTGGGCATGGATAAATTCTTCAACAACGAATATGCGGGAGCGTATGAAGCTCAACTAATCGAAGAATTTGAAGCGTTATTGCCTGAAGTGCCACCGTGGAAGTGAAGTAGTAATAAAACAAAAAGGGAATTTCCTTTTTCTCTATTTTTCTAGTTCTTAATTTTCTTAATGGAGATGACACATGAAAATTTTGGTACAAAGACCAAATTCAGATGAAGAATTGAATCAACTTATCCGGGATGCTGGGGGTGAGGGAAACACCGTAGTATTTGCAAACTCACAAGAAGAGT
Source organism: Candidatus Poribacteria bacterium (assembly GCA_965222805.1). Taxonomy (GTDB): domain Bacteria; phylum Poribacteria; class WGA-4E; order WGA-4E; family PCPOR2b; genus PCPOR2b. The sequence continues at coordinate 5,882,932 of CBDCUX010000005.1, read as the reverse complement.
TCGTCAGAGAAGCTGCGGACGCAGAAATCCTTTTCGGGGGCTGTAATGAAGAGCTGTTCAAACAGATGTCGAACCTAAAGTGGATTCAGTCTTCTAGCGCAGGGATGGATAGCACGCTGCATCCGGCCCTCATAGAGAGTGATGTCATTTTAACAAACGCGGCGGGATTGTATGGTACTCATGTTGCGGATCAAGGTTTCGCACTACTGCTCGCACTTGCAAGAGGAATTGACCAATTTGCCCGTAACCAAGATCAGCGTAAATGGGGTGGCGGAAGACCGATGATCGAGGTTGGTGGTTTCACGATTGGTATTGTCGGCATGGGTGGTATTGGCCAACATATGGCGAGACGCGCCAAAGGCTTTGAGATGTACGTCATCTCCGTTGATGCTTACCGGACAGATCCGCCAGATGTGGTTGACGAACTGATGCCGATTGATCAACTCCCGGACCTCATGAGCCGCGCAGATGTGGTGATGATTGCATGTCCGCTTACAGATGAGACCCGAGGGCTAATTAACGCCGAAAACCTCGCACTCATGAAGCCGACTGCCTATTTCATCAATGTTGCCCGAGGTCCAATTGTTGACGAGCCCGCCCTTATTGAAGTCCTCAGACAGAGAAAAATCGCCGCTGCGGGGTTGGATGTGACCGAAATTGAACCGCTTCCACAGGATAGCCCTTTGTGGGATATGGACAATGTGATCCTCACACCACATGCCGCTGGGGGGTCACAGCATCGCCCCCGCCGCACTATCGAGTTTTTCTGCGATAATATCAGACGGTATAAAGCAGGCGAACCACTACAGAATGTAGTAAGAAAAACGCTCGGATTTTAGGAAAGATTAAGGGACTGGAATAAACAGCCCTTTTTTTATAGGTGTAAGGTCAGGATTCGAGGTCACAAAAATAGCATATTTTGGGGTAGCGTTTCATGGCACTGACATCGGCACAATGTACATTTTTCAACCTGTTCGGATATCTCTATCTTCCTAACCTATTAACGGAAGATATTGAGTGGATGACAGAGGCGCATCGAACAATCTTTGAGAAGAAGGGAATGGTGCATGATGGGACAAGGCGCTCCCAAATCGTTCCCTTCATCGACCAAAGTGAGCGGCTTTGCACCCTGCTAGACCATCCGATAGTGCTTGCGGTGATTGGGTCGCTGTTAGGCAATGACTTCAATTATGTGGGTGGAGATGGAAACTATTACAGTGGGGATACCGGCTGGCACTTCGACGGAGCACACAGGGTTGGGCTCTACGCCAAGTTTCATCTCTACCTAGATCCGCTCACACGCAATACGGGGTGTATACGCGTGATACCGGGGAGCCATCTGTTTGGGGAATGGCGAGGACGTATTGAGCAGGTACACCATTCAAACGAAGTGTTGGGGATTGATGGGAGCGATGTTCCGAGCGTCGCCGTTGAAACCGAACCGGGTGATGTTGTGGTTTTCAACCACAATATTTATCACGCGTCCTTCGGTGGAGGACGCAGTCGTCGCCATTTTGACCTCAATGTGGCGAGTCGGGCAAAAACGGAGGCCGAGATCATCGAACTCGACAATTATCTCCAACGGGATGGTAAACCACGGTATCATCCAAGGTCACAGAGCGTCCACTCGGAGGTTATGCGTCAGACCGCTTCGCCTGAACGAATGTACCATCTGGAGCAGGTCATCGAACGTGAGGCATATCTATCGAAGACACCATAAGTCTTAGGAGTAGAAATATTGAAACCATTTAATACAAGGGAGATAGTAGTGAGATTCACTTTAGCTTTGATAACGTTCATATACATTAGCTTTACCCTATGTTTTTCCGGTTGCGGTGGAGACGATGAAGTCCAAAGTGACATAGCAGCGATAATCCCAATCAACTTCTCAAACCTGACGGAAGCAGGGGAATACACGATACGAATTACAATTACGGGTGCTAATGTGGCGACAATCACAACAGAGCAGAATGTCTCTATCAATCCGACGAGCCAACTAGTTGAAGAGATCGCTCTCAGTGAAATCCATTTTGGCGGGAGTCAAGTAGTTACAATCGAAGTGTTAAGGGGTGGGACGGTTTTGTATCAAGGAGAAGGAGAGGCTGGCTTTACCCGCAATTCCTCAAACAGAACAGTAGAGATCACGGTAAATCCACTTGGACATGAACTTGTCGCAGACTTTGAGATTATTACTGAAGATGTGGGAGATTTTTTGGGTGGACAAGTAACGGTTAATGCCAATCAATCCAGCGACACACATTATGAGATTTCCGAAGTAAAATGGGATTGGGGGGACGGACAGCAGACGCAGTTTAGTAAAGAACTCACGGCATCGCACATCTACGAACATATTGGAGAGTACACCGTCACTCTAACGGTCCAAAACGGTGCTCCTAGCCCTATCGCAGCGGAACAGCAAAAGGTGGTAAGCGTTGCAGCTGAGCCAGAGATTGTAGACGAAAAGGATGGTCTGACGATGCTGCTGATTCCCCCCGGCACCTTTGAGATGGGGGATTCCTTTGGAGAAGGTTTACCTCACGAACTACCGGTTCACATCGTCTCTGTTAATGCTTTCTACATGGATACGATTGAAGTAACTAATGCTGCGTACAAACAATTTCTCGACGCCACGGGACACAAGGTACCAGAATCTTGGGATGATCCTGCCTTCAATGCGCCTGACCAACCTGTTGTAGGTGTAGCGTGGCTTGATGCTGCTGCATATGCCCAATGGATCGGCAAGCGACTCCCGACTGAGGCAGAGTGGGAATATGCCGCTCGCGGCGGACGAGCTGGCATGCGGTATCCTTGGGGAGATGAAATCACCCATGATGATGCTAACTATAAAGGCAAAAATGGCAAAGACATCTGGGACGCGACCGCCCCTGTTGGGAGCTTTTCTAAAAATGCATACGGCTTGTATGATATGGCGGGCAATATATGGGAGTGGTGCGCTGATGAATACGATGCTAAATTCTATGATGTGAGTCAGGAAAATAACCCAATCGCTGGTAAATTGATTACGTTTACGAATGATGATTTCGCAAATGTCGCCACTCGCCGAGTACTACGTGGAGGTTCGTGGAGCAGTGCAGATAACAAACTGCGAATTGCGAGTCGTAACTTTCTTGATCCCCAATCCACAAGTCAAACTACCGGTTTTCGCTGTGTGAGGACACCGAAACCGTAATTTTGCGTTATCATTGCCCCGGATTGGAATCATGTAGGAACGCTATTATGGATTAATTCAACATGGTCAAGAGTCCCGAACGATTCATACCCCCGAGGTCAGTGACGCTATCATAGTGCGCTTTTATGACGCTCGTCTGCATCAAAAATGTCTTAAATCATGGAGGGAGAACGCTATGGGGGATCGCTTAAAAGATAAAGTAGCTATCGTGACCGGCGCGGGATCTGTCGGACCGGGCTGGGGTAACGGCAAGGCAACTGCTGTTCTCTTTGCACGCGAGGGGGCGAAAGTCTTCGCCATTGACATTAACCTTACTGCTGCGGAAGAAACAAAGGAAATTATCGATCAAGAGGGAGGGGATTGCACCGCATATCAGACAGATGTTTCCAAGTCTGAAGCAGTCAAGGCGATGGTGGAACGCTGCCTTGAAACCTACGGTCGCATTGACATTCTTCACAATAACGTTGGCATCCTTGAAATCGGCGGTCCTGTGGAAACGAGCGAAGAGAGCTGGGAACTCGTCAACAACGTTAACCTCAAGAGTATTTTCTTGACCTGCAAATATGTCCTTCCTCAGATGGAGCGGCAGGGGGGCGGTGCTATCGTGAACATTTCCTCTATCGCTGGAATCCGCTGGTTGGGGGTGCCCTACATTTCTTACAGCACAACCAAAGGGGCAATCAGGCAGTTCACCCAGAGCGTTGCCATCCAGTACGCAAAGAAGAACATCAGAGCTAATAGCATTCTGCCCGGCTTCATGAACACGCCGATGGTCGTTAAGTCGCTTGCCGGTACCTATGCGGACGGGGATGTCGAGAAAATGATCGAGGTGCGGAATGCGCTCTGCCCCACCGGAAAGATGGGTGAGGCTTGGGATGTAGCGTATGCTGCCCTGTTTCTCGCCTCGGATGAAGCGAAATATATCACAGGTACAGAGCTCGTTGTCGATGGTGGCGCGAGTTGTAAATGCGTCTGAGAAGGAGAGTGGCATGGCAAAGTATCGCGCCGGGGTTATCGGGCTTGGTTGGATGGGAATGCTCTCCGACCTTGCCGGGCGGATCTGGGATCCGTACCAGGTCGATGATGTGAATCGTCCCACTCCCGAACTCGACATCCACCGCAGATTTCACTTGCATGAGTATCATAGCACAGGGAATGTACCTCATAGCTGGGCGGAAGTGATGTGGGATCGGCCAAAGATTGACTTAGTCGCTGGAGCGGACCGAGATCGGAAACGGCTGAAAGCATTTGGCGAACGCTATGGCAAGGTGGCCCTCCACACTGACGCAGCTAAGATGCTGCACACGGAGGCACTTGACATCGTCGCTATTGCCACTAACACGAAAGGTCGTGCTGACTTGACCTGCCTGGCAGTCGCATGCGGTGTAAAGGGAGTTGCGACGGAGAAACCGATGGCGCATACGCTAGAGGAAGCCGACCGGATGGTCGAGACATGCGCTAATGCTGATGTACCACTCTGCTGCGGCGCTATTCCGGTGAACCATCCCTCTTACGCCAAAGCGAAGGAATTGGTCAGCAATGGCGCTATTGGCGAGATCCTCTCCATTGAAACTGAGGGTCCAATGGCTCAGAAACAATATTGGTCCTATTTCGTTGACAGCACACCTGCGTGGGTTATCGGCGTTGGTGACCAGCCACGACGCGAATTGGGCAGCGATGAATTCACGGGACAAGGGATGATGGTCACTGTAGATGGCAAGTTTATCCATTTCAGAAAGGGAGCGGGTGTGATCCGTATAACCGGTACTGATGGCGAGATACAATTTCACTCAGGACAGCCGGGCGGCTGGCGATTATGGCAGGATATTGATACCCCCGACGGACAGCGGCGTGTAGAGATGCCGTGGCCCACACCCCAATTTGTCGGTGGGTACAACACTGTTTACGGACTGGCAGACATTATCGACTGTCTTGAAGGTAGGCTTGATGAACCAAAGAACTCAGGTAGGAGGGTCGCTGTGGCACTTGAAGTTGAGCTCGGACTAAAGCAGTCCTCTGCACAGGGGGGTGTGCGCCTTGACCTGCCGCTCAGAGATCGTTCATTGGGACTTCATTACGATTGGTTCAGATAGGGTACTGTTTAGGCGTTACCATTGAATTGTCCCGCGATAATATGCTAAGATTAAATTCAACTGGAGTCGGGGAAAATCATCTCCAAAACGTTGGCTGGCAATCAGTATTAGGAGGAGGTGCATGAAGGCGATGAAAGTCTTATGTCAAACACGGAATAACTTATCGAATAGTCTAATAATCTTCATTGGTATAAGCATCATGCTGTGGAGTTTCAGCGCTAGTGTCGAGGGACGTATTTGGTCTAGCACGAAGCACATAGATCGGCATATCGATGCCCGGTTGAAAGAAGAAGATATTAAGCCATCGAAACAATCCGGTGACGCCGAATTTTTGCGGCGCGTACATCTGGATCTGACCGGCAAAATTCCGACCGTCGAAGCGGTTGTCAGTTTTCTCGAAGATGGTTCTAAGGATAAACGCGAAAAAAAGATTGATGAACTGATTGGCAGCGAGCTTTATCTCGACTACTGGACGCGACTGTGGACCAATTGGCTCATCGGTCGAGACGATAATGACAGGGAACAACGCACGGGATTGGAGGGGTGGATACGCGAGAGCCTCGCGCAAAACATGCCTTATAACCAATTTGTCACAGCCCTGATCGCAGCGGAAGGGAATGTGGAGGAAAATGGTGCGGCGAACTATCTGCTGCGCTACGATCTCTCGCCGGTTGATCTCGCCGCTCAGACCTCCCGGCTGTTTCTTGGGTTGCCGATGCAGTGTGCCCAATGCCATGACCACAAAACCGAAGCATGGTATCAGGAGGACTTCTACGGGTTAGCGGCATTTTTTGCTAACACCCGCCTTGAGAGAATCTACGAGAAGGATGAGGACGGTGGAGAGCGCGTCGCGGAACGCATCTTGAAAAATGTCTCAAAAGGCTCAGTCCGTATCCCAGGAACTCATGAACCTATCCCTCCGAGTTTCCTTGACGGCAAACAGAGCACAACGCCGGCGACCAAACGGCGACGCGCGCTAAGTGAGTGGATGACTGCTAGGGATAATCCATACTTCTGCCACGCCATTGTCAACCGGATCTGGGCGCACTTCATGGGGAGAGGATTTGTAGAGCCGTTGGACGGATTTGGGGAAGAGTATCCACCGTCACATCCTAAATTGCTCGACTGGCTAGCGGAAGATTTCATGATTCATGGATATGATCTCCGATACTTGATGCGAACCGTCCTCAACACCAAAGTCTATCAACGCACCTCTGAGACAAACAAAGGCAATCAATATGACGACCTTTATTATTCTCATGCCTACGTTAAACCGTTGACCGCGGAACAGTTCTTCTATTCAATGTTAGAATCAACCGGTTTTGAGCGACTTCAAAAACGGCGGGACCGTGGTCAACTGGAAAATATGAAACGCCTCTATTTGGAACGGTTTCTCTTCCTAATTGATAACGGCGAAATGGAGGAAGTCGAAGCGTTTAACGGCACAGTTCCGCAAGCCTTGATGATGATTAATGGATCACTGGTCAATGACAGCGGATACCACAAGGCGCGGGGCGGGCTCCTCCACTATATCCTCAAAACGCATCGTAGCAAGCGTGCTCGACTCGATCAGATCTATCTCACCACTCTTTCGCGCTACCCTCGGACGACAGAAAGGACCTATTTCGATCGATACCTGCGGTCAAGCCTATATCGCAACGATGCACTAGCGTACGAGGACCTCTACTGGGCACTGCTCAACTCCGCCGAATTTGCGCTGAACCATTAGGCGTGGAATGTGCACACCACCTAATTAGGGAGAAGGATTGTGATGAAGACACAAATTGGCATACCTGAAATACTCGATTCTCAGCAGAAAAGTGTTTCACGACGTGATTTTCTCAAATTTGGGGTGAGCAGTTTTTTAGGACTCATTGCGATGCAGCATCTGCAATCATCGGCGTGGACGCCACTAGAGGGAGTTGCCGCTCGCGCCAAACATTGCATCGTCCTGTTCATGAACGGCGGCGCGAGTCAATTGGATACGTTTGACCCGAAGCCGGATACGCTTAACGCTGGACCGTTCGCAGCGATCCCGACAAGCGTGGAAGGTATTCAGTTTTCCGAACACCTGCCGTTACTCGCGGAACAAGCGCACCATCTGTCGATTATTCGGTCAATGGTTTCGCGTGAAGGGAATCATGAACGGGCACGCTATCTACTCCACACCGGCTACGCGCCAACGGGTTCTGTGAAGCACCCGACCCTCGGTTCGATCGCCTCCCACTATCTGGACAATGAAGACTTTGAACTGCCCAACTGCGTCAATATCAATGCACCGGCTTTTTCGAGTGGGTTTCTCAGTGCTGAGCATGATCCCTTTGTAGTCAGTGATCCGATGAAACCGATTGAGGACCTTAAATATCCCCCGCAGATGGATGCACGTCGATTTCAGCAGCGTCTCCGGATGCTGACAGATTTGGAGAAGGATTTCCTCAAAAAACATGCGAATCGGAGTACAGAAGCCCATCAAGCCATTTACAAAAGAGCGGACAAGCTGATTAACTCCCCACACGTAAAGGCGTTCAATCTTTCAGACGAGCCACTAGCGGCGAGAGAAGCCTACGGCATGAATCAATTTGGAGATGGCTGCTTGATGGCACGGCGTTTGGTTGAAGCCGGCACGAAATTCGTCGAAGTTTCGCTCGATGGTTGGGACACCCATACAAATAACTTCGAGCGAACCAAAGGCCTTCTGGAAACGCTTGATCCTGCTTTTTCGATGCTTGTGAAAGACCTCGCCGATCGGGATCTGTTGGATGACACCATCGTCCTATGGATCGGTGAGTTTGGACGCACTCCCAAAATTAACGAGAATGACGGACGAGACCATTTTCCCAACGGTTGGTCGGTCGTTCTTGGAGGAGGCGGAATTCGGGGTGGGCAGGTGATTGGTGCCACCGATGTAGATGGGATAGAGGTTGTAGATCGACCTGTTTCCGTGCCTGATCTTTTTGCGTCGCTCTGCTTTTCGCTAGGTATTGATTCGGAGGACCAAAATTATTCTAGAGGTGGGCGGCCGATTCGGGTAGTGAATGATGGGAGTGTGATTCAAGAGTTGTTTGCTTAAATTGCCGGTGTTTGGGAGTCTAGTGCAACAACCTAAGCTGCACCAGATTCCCGTTACGCCTGATTTGTCTAAAAATTCTACGCAACCTCTGGCGGTCCCGTATAACCGATGCTCTCCCATCCTGCCACATCGCCGCCCTTCAAGCGGTAGGGATGGGGATAGATTTTGAGAGAACGATCTTCTAATGGCACAGAAATCCGTCCATGTCCGCAATGAGCAGACTGTTTCAGGGCGATTGCGATTTCCAGTGCTTGACGATAATCGTGTCCACTGCACAGGGCATCTTCGCCGGTATCCACTGCTCGCATGAGCCGTTCAATAGCTGATGTAAATCCGTCTTTTCGAGGGCTATTCAGAAACTCAGGATGGATTGGCGTTGAAGCGGCACCTTGACCTTGGATAAGGATTGGCTTGGGAGAGGTAATCCATATCCGGCCATTCTCACCGGTAACCGAAACGGGGCAGAACACTTTTTGATCTGTTAGTGGCTTGACGATTTCACAGACGATCCCACCGGATAATCCTAGGCGACCATAAGCCGGGGAATCGGTCTCTACTTCCGCAAATTCGACCGGCGGCATCCATCCGGATTGCGGCGATAATGCCCATCCCTCCGCCCATTCTACTTCCGTACCCGTGAGTAGGCGCGTCATGGTCAGTTGAACGCATCCTCCTCCCGATACCTCTGTCGGCAGCCCACCGGGAATCACAGCGCCGGTCAGTTGACCGATATTGCCCGCACGGATCCAATCGGCGGTTTCTAGTAGATGGGGGGCATCCCAATAACCAGTCCCGCAGCCGAAGGCGGTCCCACGTTCCCGGCAGGTACGCACCATTTCATCTGCCTGCGATAGTTCTACGGCTATCGGCTTTTCGCATGACACCGCCTTGACACCGGCTTCGGCGCAGGCGATTACTGTCTCAGGATTATGTCCAACGGGCAGAATGATCGAGACGATATCGGGCACCTCTTTGGCAAAAAGTTCGTCCACTGTATCAAAGACGGTCTTGACGCCATAACGTTCGGCGAAGGCACCCCGTCGGTCCCGGGCACGGTCTACTAGTGCGACAATTTCGCAGTCCGGATGGTTGGCGTAAGCACGTAGATAGAAACGTCCCCAGGTCCCTGCACCCCCGACGACCGCAACTCTATATTTTGTCGTTGACAAGATAGAACTCCTTTCGTATTAGGACTATTTAGTTTTCGATTTTCTCCCTGTCTGAGCGTCGGGATTTGGAAATCCCTCCTACAGGAGAACTAAATGCCCCTACCTTTCTTATGTTAGCGCGTGTGTTTAAGCAAAAACTAGTATGAGCGGGTGAGCTATCCCTATCAAAATCGGTCGGGCCACCAAACGTGCGGCTGACCGAGCGGAAAGAGGATTTCCAGAATGGGAATAATTCCCCCAGTTACCGAAACATCGGGTTCAACGACAAGATCTTCGATGCTTCGCCTCCCCATCATCAGTTGGATCAGCTTGTCCTGCGGAATCTCGAGGTGAAAGGCGTTCGCCTTACTGTTGATGTGTGCAACGCGTCCCCGATCAATCCCCAAGCAGTCCTGTCCCAGATCTGTTGCGATGAGAATCTTTCCACTCCACTGTGAGAGGTGGGCAGAGCGCCGTAGACGTTTTTCCAACTCGCCGGTAATCCCTTTTAAGGTACTGGATTGGTTGATAATCCGCATCATACCCCCGTGGTTCTTCGGGTTATGGCTGTTTGTCCGGCAGCCATAGCGTCGGCAGAAGATGGCGAATGGATGGTCTGCGGGCATTGAGCATCTAATATGCGCTGTCCCAATACGTTTGGCACGATCCCCAAGAAAGTGGACAACTGTCTCAAAAATTGTCCTGTTCTGAAACCCAATGTCGCAGAGGATACAGTTTTCTTCCGTATCATCGCAGACGAAATAGCCGTTTACTTCACCCACTTCGTTCAGAACAACAAAGGGGTCAGCGACAACGCTAAAGCCGCTCCCCATCTTGAATTTTTTCCAACGGTTTTCGTCCCTTAAAGGCGTACCCGTGCGTTCGGCGTTGTTCGCTGCGTAGAGCGACAATATTTTCGGCGCGTCCCGCATCTCAAACTTTCGGACCTGATATGTAGATACAGCCGTTTGTGCATCTTCTGTATCCAGCTCTACCCATGTTTCCGGTAGCACTGTTGCATAGCCAAATTTGGGATAGAAGTTTGGGATACCAAACAGCATGGCGACATCAAATTCATTTTCTGTCATGAACGCCGTAGAGTCTTCCATGACAAGCCGAGAGTATCCTCTATTGCGATGCTCTTCACTTGTGCCGACACCGGCGATGCCGCCCATCTTGAGTTGTGCTGTCCCGAATCGCATCCGGTACTCATGGAGCCAGAGGCGGCTTATATCTTGCTCGTCTTCGGTCGAGAGCGATATTTTCCAAACATTATCAGTTCGTAATAAGCGGTCAATTTTCATGAAAATTCCTCAAGTGTTATTCTCAACGTATTAAGGCAAGTTGCCAGATAGTCCGTAGGTCGAATTTCCATACTCGATACCCATTAGAGATAACCAAATTTACCTTAGATCAGGGTTGCTTAACAACAAGCAGTGATTTTCTTGATATATCGTACATAATCCAATGCAACACATGTCGCCCCTCTGGGGCTTTGGGTCACTTGACCGCCGGTGTACTATAAACATGCCGCCCCGCTGGGGCTAAAAACTTGAAACTCCCACCTACTACACACATATCGCCCCGCTGGGGCTACGTTGGTTCATTAGTTCATCGGTTCATTCGCACAATTAATGAACTTTTGAGGTTACGGCATACGGAGTATGCCTACTACTAGCAATTTAGGTTATACTATGTTTCACGCATCACGCCACTGCTCCAGCGGGTGCCGGCGATCGGCGAGTGGCAACTCAACGCGGCGTCCACCTTCGCGGTGCGACTGATAGATTGCCATCATCATCTCAAACGCCCAACGTCCCTCCTCACCGCTACTCGGAGGCTGCGTGTCCGTTTCAATGGCATGAATCATCCGTCGATACATGGTAACAACTGGCTCCTCAAGACCGACATCTGACAAATCCACCTGCTGCCAATCGGAGAACTGTGCCGGCGCGCCTTCCATCGGACGTGGCAGATGCCACAGGTTGTCCCTCACGTTTGCCGACGCACGCACCGCCAACTGTCCCTCCGTTCCGAGAACATCCACGCCGTAATTCTCGCTCATCGTCTTAGCGTAGTTGATAAAGTGCGTTTCGCCCCAGATACCGCCTTGGAAACCGTAGTGTGCTATCGCGCGTGTCCCCATCACCAATCCAGAGTCCCGATCTCGCGGAGACATCTCTTTCGCTTCCATAATGTCCGTCGGTCCGGCGGGTTGGTTATCGTTGTAAACGGTTCCTGAACACCACTCTGGAATTCCACCGAAGCATAGCATCATGTCCGCGACGTGCGTTCCCATCTCCATGAACTCGTTCCCACTTTTGCGTCCGGCTTTGTTTCTACCCCGCACCAAGACAACATCTCCGATGATGCCGTCTTTCACCATCGCCTGCGCTTTCCGTATGCCGGGATTGACGTGATTCTGTTGATGAATGGCGAACTTCGCGCCAGATGCTCTTGCGGCAGCGACCATGTCATCCGCTTCGACAAGATTAATGGCAATCGGTTTCTCGCACAGAACGGAGATTCCGCGCCGTAGCGCCGCAACCACTGGGGCATGATGGCCTCGTGTCTGCGTAGCGATGGTAACGAGGTCTAAGTTCGCTTCGTCGTACATCTGATCAAAATCGAGGTAACGCGCTTCGACGTCATATTCGTCGCCTGATCGATTGACGGCATCGGGGAAAATATCGCAGAGCGCGACGAGTTCAAATTCGGGTAAGTCGTTGAGGACGCGAAGGTGATGGCGTCCCATGCCGCCGCATCCAACGAGTCCTGCACGATAGATTTTGGACATGATTGTGTCTCCTTGTGTGAAACGTGATGCATAGTCTGATAAGCCTATCACAGGCTGCCATCGCTAAAGCGCATAAGTCCTGAGTTAAAGCAATGAAAAAAGCCGTTTTCCCATGTTGCGCGGAGGAAAACGGCTTTTGACGAGTGCGGGCAAACAATTGTTTGTCCCTTTTGGTTTGTTTAATCCGCGGCGGAGGAGTATACCTCTGAACCCGCCTCTTTGAATTCGTCGCTCTTTTCAGCCATGCCGAGTTCGAGTGCTTGCTCATCGGTGACACCCTTTTCTCGCGCATACCGACGGACATCTTCCGTGATCTTCATGGAGCAGAAATGCGGACCGCACATCGAACAGAAGTGCGCTTGTTTCGCGCCTTCTTGCGGCAGGGTTTCGTCATGGAATTCACGAGCGGTTTCCGGATCGAGGCTCAGATTGAACTGATCTTCCCACCGGAACTCAAAACGCGCCTTTGAGACGACATTATCGCGCTCTTGGGCACCGGGATGCCCCTTGGCGAGGTCTGCAGCATGCGCGGCAATCTTGTAGGCGATGACCCCATCTTTAACATCCTTTTTATTCGGCAGTCCTAGATGCTCTTTCGGTGTAACGTAACAGAGCATCGCACAACCGAACCACCCAATCATCGCTGCGCCGATTGCGCTAGTGATGTGGTCGTAGCCGGGGGCTATATCAGTTGTTAATGGACCGAGGGTGTAGAATGGTGCATCGTAACAGTGTTTGAGCTCCAGATCCATATTCTCTTTAATCAGCTGCATCGGCACGTGACCGGGCCCTTCAATCATTACCTGACAGTCTGATTCCCAAGCGATCTTCGTGAGCTCACCCAACGTTTCCAATTCAGCAATTTGAGCGGCATCGTTTGCGTCTGCGAGGGCACCAGGACGTAACCCGTCGCCGAGCGAGAAGGAAACATCGTAGGTTTTCATGATGTCGCAGATTTCGCGGAAGTGGGTATAGAGGAAGCTTTCACTATGATGCGAGAGGCACCATTTCGCCATGATGCTTCCGCCACGCGATACGATCCCGCAGGAGCGGTTTGCTGTGAGCGGAATGTATGGCAGGCGCACACCGGCATGAATGGTAAAGTAATCGACGCCTTGCTCAGCTTGTTCGATTAGGGTATCCCGATAAATCTCCCATGTCAATTCTTCTGCCTTGCCCCCCACTTTTTCGAGGGCTTGGTAGATTGGGACTGTACCAATCGGAACCGCGGAATTACGTAAGATCCACTCACGGGTCTCGTGGATATTTTTCCCCGTTGATAAATCCATGACAGTATCGGCACCCCATTTCGTTGCCCACCGCATCTTTTCCACCTCTTCCTCAATAGAGGAGGCGACTGCGGAATTGCCGATATTTGCGTTGATCTTTACAAGGAAGTTTCGACCGATAATCATCGGTTCAGTTTCAGGGTGGTTGATATTCGCTGGGATGATCGCCCGTCCGCGTGCGACCTCGTCCCGAACGAATTCAGGCGTAATGAACTCGGGAATGAAGGCACCAAAAGATTCACCGGGGTGTTGATGGTTTAACGCATTCCGGGGGGCAGATTCGCCCATAAGTGCTTCATACGCCTCAGCTCTCCCTAAATTCTCGCGGATGGCGATAAACTCCATCTCTGGTGTAACAATCCCGCGTCTAGCATAGTGCATCTGGGTGACACATCCACCCGCTTTTGCGCGAAACGGTTTCCGTTTTAAGCCCGGAAAGTATTCCAAACGGCCTTTCTGTTTTTCACTTCGGCTGGCATACTGTGCATGACCACGGGTCAGATAGCCGTTGTCCTGCGGTTGAATTTCACGGCCCTCATATTCTTCGATATCGCCGCGTGCCTGAATCCAATCCGCTCGCAACGGGGGCAATCCCTGTTGACTATCACACGATTGCGACTCATCTCCCCAGGGCCCGCTTGTGTCATAAACACGCAGGGGTTCGTTGGTTTCCATTTCACCGTTAAATGACTGTGTGGGATGGAGCGCAATTTCACGGAAAGGCACACGCATATCTTTATGCCGGCTGCCAGAAACATAGACTCTTTTACTATTGGGAAAAAATTCATTTGATTTTTCAGTAGCCATCGTCTCAACCTCCTATGCGTTACACAAATGTCGAAAAAAAACCGCTTTCCTGCATAAGGAAAACGGCTCGGCAATACAAGTCAGGAACAACGAACGCTGCTCTATATTCTGAAACTCATATTTCCCTACGCTGGTATTATCCAGATCAGGTCCAAAGGGTATATTCTCAGTGCTCCGGGTCAAATCGGAGCGCACCCCAACAAAGATTATAGATGATGCAGACTTGGCTTCATCGTTTTTTGTACAACTCTCAGATAGCGTTTATTCTCTCTTTAGAATTATCACAGAATTTTCAATTCAATTTCAATGTTACAACGGTTGCCCAAGAAAGTCAAGAGAAAAATTCAATGTGCCGCTAATCTATGCTGCGTCTACCCAACTAAGATAGTCCTAGAAGCAAACTAAACTGAGTGGGATCTACCCTTCACTGGAAGCCGTATCCTCTGTACTGAATTTGCTGTTCCAGTACGTTCATTACCTCGGCAGCCAGAAGCCGCCATCCACTCGCAAACAGGCACCGGTAATATAGTCTGCCGCATCGGAGCAGAGAAACGCCGCCGCTTTTCCGATGTCCTCAATCGTTCCTAGTCTGCCCCAGGGCAGTTTTTTGCCACCCTCTCTCAGCTCCTCTTCCGTTGCGAAGTTTCGCTCACCCGGCGTGTCGGTCCAACCCGGCTCAATGACGTTGACATTAATATGATGCTCGGTGAGTTCTGTCGCCATTGTGTATCCCATGTGATTGATACCCGCCTTGGCAGTATTATAGGCAACAGAACGTCCGAACGGAATAAACGCGTGGACGGAGCTGATAATCAAGATTTTCCCACCTTCGCCGCGCTCAACCATGTGGCGTGCAGCAACCTGACTGCAATGAAACACTCCCCACATGCAGACATCAATCGTCCGGGACACATCAGCAACGGGAATCTCCAGAAACGGCTTGCGAATGCTCATCGCCGCATTATTTACGAGGATGTCTATATTTCCAAACCGATCAATCGCCTGCTGCACCATCGCCTCGACAGCGTCTCGATCTGCAATGTCAGCACCAACAGTAATAGCACTACGTCCAAGTCCTCGGACCACTTCAGCGACCTCTTCCGCTTCATCGGGATGGGTTCGGTAGTTAATTACGATATCGGCACCACACGTCGCCATCTCAATAGCACACCCACGCCCAATCCCGCGCGATGAGCCGGTGATTAAAGCGACTTTGCCCTGTAAATCAACCATTTTTTGTCCTTTCTCAAAGCGGAAAATTCAGTAGGCTTCCTTCCTCTTCTCCGTATCATTTTTTACATTTCATGCCTACAGTTTCCACTCATCACCGAGAATAATCTCTAGTTGATCATGCGGTTTGAAGTAATCGGTTGGGTGATAGTCCTCGCCCATGTATCCGAATAGGCGTTTCCGGCGAGGTGTCATTCGCTCTAGCACATGCGGCGGAAGTGTTTCGTAGTCGTAGGGACGGCTCCACATCTGACCGTAACGGAAGGTAACACTTTTCCGAATCCGATCGGTTTTATTCGGTCCTACCGAGTGCCATTGCGCCCACGGAAAGATAACGGCATCGCCCGCTTCGGCAAGCACTTGGATTGCTCCATCTGGGATAAATCCCGGCTCTGGATGTTCGGGAAAAGGCTTTCGGTGACTGCCCGGCACCAGCATGAAATTCGCACTGTCCGGTTTTGATACATCGGTCAGGAAGAACTGCACTTTGAATTGCAGCGGGAGGCTTTCGGGGTGAGGGTGGATCTGTTGCAGTGAGGGTCCGGCGTCTGTGTGGAAACCCAGTAAAGGGTCATCGCTGGGGTGTCGAGTGTAGATCTGCGTTCCCATGATCTGAAGGTAGGGCCCCATCAATGCGAGAATCGTCCCAAATATGTTCGGATGATCTGTTAAGATGTCTAGCGCATCCGTTCTTTCGATCGCTCGAATAATAGTGAAAGCCCCTTGACCAAACTGAGGGGCGTCTGGACCGTGCTGCTCCCGAACATAGTCTTCAATAACCGGATCGACAGCGTCCAAAAGTGTGCGGACCTCTTCGGGGGACAGCATCTGTTTCACAATGAGATAGCCTTGCTCATCCCAGTGTTTGCGTTGCTCCTCTGTCAAGTATCCGTTTACCATCGTGATTCCTCCTGTTGTTCATAGTCGATGAATCTTGATATTTGCGTCGGTCAATAACATTATAGATGATTTTGCGAGCGAGATCCAGCGGAAAGTGATTTAACAAAATGTCGGCAGTATTTTTTAATTGACGCGGGTTCATATATCCGTATAATGAATCCTATTCTGGATACAGGTTTGTACAATATATAGAGATTTCAGTTGAGGAGATAGCGTATGAGCGATGTACTGTCGGTGGGCGTTATCGGCGCAGGAGGGATTGCCCGATCACATATGAACGCAATCGAAGCAAACGATAACATCCGAACGGTCGCAGTTATGGATGTAGATGCCGACCGAGCGGGTGCAGCGGCAGAGGAATTTAGTGCTAGTGCCTACACAGACCTTGAGCCGCTTTTAGCGGATGCGCGGGTAGAGGCGGTGCACGTCTGTACACCTCACGCTTTACACGCAGACCAAGTGGTTGCTGCTGCGGAGGCGGGTAAGCATGTATTGGTGGAAAAGCCGATGGCGTTGACACTTGCAGATTGCGACCGGATGATCGATGCCTGCGATCGCGCCGGAAAGATTTTGATGGTGGGTCAAGTGATGCGGTACTATCCCGTAAACCGTGCAATACGGCAAATGATTGCTGACGGAGAAATCGGGCAGGTGGGACACCTGATACGGCGGCGTTACAGCTATTTTAACCCAACACCGGCGGGGAGGGATTCTCGACATTGGTATCTCGATTTGGAGATGGGAGGAATCTGCGTCCTCTACTGCTTTGGACCGCATGAATACGACATTCTGCACTGGTATCTTAATTCGCCTGTAAGGCAAGTCTACGCCCAAGGGTCAGAGAGCACCGACCTATACCAAGGACAGAAGGACTCCTATACTGCCATGATGACACATGAAAATGGCGCAGTGAGCGTGTTGTCACAAACGGTGATCTGTCATACCGGTGCCCACGATCAGTATATCGTCGGAGGCACAGGCTCAATGATGCTAGCAGGTGATAAGTTAACCGTCAACGGAAAGGAAGTGTCGGTAGAAGGATCGAGCCGAGAAGGTATGTCCAACCAGATTCGGGAGTTTGCGGCCTGCTGCCTTGAGGACCGTGAGCCCGATGCAAGTGGACATTCTGTGCGTCATTCAATGGCGGTGATTGAAGCAGCTAAACTGAGTGCTGAACGGAATGCGCCGGTTCAGATGTCCGAATTTGATAGAGATTGATAAGCCAGCGTAGTCCGCTCACCTTAAAGTGAATTTGAATGAGACGAAAGGAAATCCCCTATGAAACCACGTCAACGAAAGCACGGCACTGTAGTTGGGCCCCACCCTAGGACTGCCAACGCTGGTATGAATATCCTTCAATCAGGCGGCAACGCGGTGGATGCTGCTGTCGCAGCTGCTTTCACTGAAGGGGTCGTTGAACCGAGCCACAACGGCATCGCGGGTTATGGTGGATGTATGGTTATTTACCTAGCGGATCAGCGGAGGGTTGTCGCGATCGACTACAATACAGCGGCTCCTGCTGCTGCGTCGGATCAGATGTTTACCATCGAAAAAACCGATACCCCGGCAGGCTATCGAGTGCCGGGAAGAGTCAATCTCCACGGACCCTTGGCAATCGGTGTCCCCGGTGTGGTGGCAGGATTATGCTTAGCACTTCAGCAATTTGGATCTATGCCACTCGGTGAAGTGATTAAACCGGCTATCCGATCCGCCCGTTATGGGTACGTCCCCAACACCGCCAATCGGAGCGGCATGGCTGGCAACGCGAAACGATGGCTTCAGGATTTTCCAGAGACAGCGCGTGTTTTTCTGAAAAATGGTCGTCCGCCGAAGCCGGGTGAAAGGCTTACGAACCCTGATCTCGCTCGGACATTGGAGATTGTCGCCGAAGGTGGAGCACCTGCCTTCTATCAGGGGAGTATTGCACAAATGATTGCCGATTACATCCAAGAATGCGGTGGGTGCTTGAGTGTTGAAGATTTTCAGCGTTATACACCGAGGGTGCTTGAGCCGTACGAAATCAGTTATCGGGGATGTCGGGTCTATACAGCCCCGCTTGGCGCAGGGGGATTAACCACGTTGCAGATGCTTCGGTTAATTGAGTCGTACGATGTTGGAAGGACCTCTCGCGTTGAGCGGACACACCTCCTCGCAGAAGCGATGAAGATCGGCTGGCACGAGCGGCTCAGTCGATTCGGCGATCCCGATTTTGTAGAGATTGACGTTTCAGCGGAACTTTCGAACTCATTCGTCGCTAAATTTGCATCGCAGTTGAAAGAAGGTCTGAAATCACCGAAGCCGGGTAAAATTGTGTATTATGAACCACTCAATTGCACCAGCCACATCTCCACAGCGGATAGCCGTGGGAACATGGTGAGCCTCACACAGACGCATGGCGGCGGATTTGGCTCAATGTTCACCGTACCGGGGACGGGACTGCTGTTTGGGCATGGGGTCGGTCGTTTCGATCCGCGCCCGGGTTACGCTAACTCCATCGCTCCCGGCAAGCGTCCGCTGCATAACATGGCACCGATGCTCGCGTTGCGGAACGGTGCTCCTTTTGCTACTTACGGCATTCCTGGCGGTCGCACCATTCCGAACAATCAACTCAGCATTTCGGTGAACCTCATAGATCTGCAAATGACAGCCCAAGAAGCCTTAGATGCACCTCGCGTGCACAACGAAGGCGCAGAACCGATTGGTGTCGAAGAGCGTGCTGGAGCAGATGTGCTTGAAAAGCTGCAAGGACGGGGGCATCAGGTCGAGCCGCAAGCAGGCATCGGCGGGCCTGGTCACGTCATTGTGCTTTCGGACGATCCAACCGTCCAATCTGGAGGCACTGACCCGCGTGGTGAAGGTCGCGTAGCGTCTTTGTAATAATACCTCGTCTGTATTCTTAAAAACCCTCCTGAAGGTTAGTGAACAATCTCGCGAAAAAAAGTATGAATGCATACCAAACCAACCTTTTTATTAATCCAGAAGCCCGTCCTCCCCCGGACTACGGTCCGGCGCAGAAGGCGTTACTGAATCAGGCTGCTTTTGCCGATGTGGAGGCAGAGGTGACAAGCCTGCCCGGTTATCAACCGACACCGCTGATTGCGTTGAACGGTCTTGCTTCGACGAGCGGTGTCAATGCCCTATGGTGCAAGCACGAGGGGTACCGATTCGAGGTGGGAAGTTTTAAGCCAACGGGTCCCGTCTACGCAATGCTGTCCGTGTTGAAGGGTGAGATCAAAAAAGTCAGCGGTGTAGAAACGGTTACGACGCAGGATTTGATAGATCGGAAGTATGAATCGGTGACACAAGAGATTGTCGTCTCGGCGGCAACGTCGGGCAACCACGGACGAGCGTTGGCGTGGGGTGCCCGTATATTCGGTTGTCGGTGCGCCATTTACATGAACGATGGTGTTAGTGCCGGTAGGGAGGAAGCGATAGCCGCCTACGGCGCAGAGGTGGTGCGGGTGCCGGGAAACTATGACCAAGCAGTGCAACGTTCCTTTGCGGATGCTAAGACATTAGGCTATTTTGTGGTTTCGGATGACAAGTCCGCCGAGTATCCCCATATCGCCCGCGAGATTATGCAGGGCTACGCAATGGTTGCGGAAGAAATCGTTCAACAGTTCATTGATGTCCAACCACCCACTCATGTTTTTGTTCCCGGCGGTGGCGGCCGATTCGCGGGCGCAACCTGCGGGCATTTGTGGAATCGATATGGAAACAATCATCCGCGGGTGGTTGTTGTCGAGCCGACCGCGTCTGCCTGCCTATACCAAAGCATGATCGAAAACAAAGCGGCAACTGTCAGCGGGGAGGGTCGGTCACTGATGGACGGGCTCGTCGTTGAATCGGCTTCGTCCCAAGCGTGGGGCATTCTAAGGGATGGTGCATTCGCCTTTCTTACTATCCCTGATCAAGCGGCTGTTGATGCTATACGGCAAGCGGCGGCTGGCGTCGGTGGGGATCCCCCAGTCGTCATTGGTGAAACGGGGATTGCAGCATGGGCAGGATTCTTGGCAGCGAATCGCGACGAAAATCTACGCCAGCAGCTCGGACTCGATTGTAACAGCCGGATTGTCATTATTGCAACGGAGGGGGCGACCGATCCGGAGGTTTATCGCAACCTTGTCGGTGCGAGCCCGGAAGCAATTCTGGCGGGAACCAAACTTCAACCAACGGAATAAGGAAATTACGAATGGCAGATTGCGTACTCCAAACCTTGATAGCAGACATCAAACGCTTGGCAGAAACAAAGGTTGCGAAGTATAGGCTCCCCGGCATGGCACTCGGTATTGTCCGTGATCAAGAACTCGCTTGGTTCAGTGGGTTTGGCACAGCGGATCTGGATTCGGGCAAAAAACCTAACGAAAACACTATTGCTCGCATCGCTTCAGTGACCAAGACGTTCACAACAACTGCGGTTATGCAGTTGCGGGATGAGGGAAGGCTCAGGCTAGAAGATCCGCTGGCACAGCACATTCCCGAATTCGCTTCCGCTCGCGCCCTCCGTGGCAATGTCGAAAGCGTGACGCTCCGACGATTGTTGACGCACCGCTCCGGATTGGTCACTGAGTCGCCAACCCACGGTTGGAACGATCTTGACTTTCCAAGCCGCGAAGAGATGCTCGCCAAACTGCCGGAGACAGGGATTGTCATCCCTCAGGACTCTGCCTTCAAATACTCGAACCTTGCATTTGGGTTACTCGGCGAGGTAGTGTACCGACTCACAGGCACACCATATACCGAATACGTCCACACCAACATCATCGAACCGCTCGGTCTAACATCCACGGTATTCGATCTCACGGTCGAATTGCGCCCTCACTTCTTCGTGGGCTATAATCCAACACCTTATCAGGACCGTCCTGAACGTGCCCCCTACGCCCACCTGAACGGCATTTCGTCGGCGGGTCAACTGCATTCCACCATCAGCGATTTGGCAAAATGGGTGTCATTTCAATTCCAAACAGATGGCGGAGATCGCTCCGGTGCACAGATACTCACGGGACAAACACTCGTTGAGATTCAACAGCCGCAATATGTCGAGTCGGACTGGTCGGCGGGACAGTGCCTAGGCTGGCGAGCGACCCGAATTGGCGACCATATCTATCACAATCACGGTGGCGGGATTCACGGCTTTGGAACACAGGTGTGGTTTAATGTTCCGAGTAAAACAGGGGTGGTCGTTCTCATCAACATGTGGCCCCCACACGGCGGTCTTGAGATAGCGCAGGAAGTGCTTGAGATGGTACTGAATGCCGATGAAGCGGTACTATCTGTACCAGCGCAGCCAACGCTTGAGCCAACGCCGGATGCACTGCGGCGGTTCGTCGGTTATTATCGCGCCGAACCGGGCATTGATGTAGACATTGAGGTACGCGATGGCAGCTTACAGCTTGCGGGTCACGGTAGGTCTCCGTACTCTCTACATGCCCCAGCAATCCTTGAACCGACTGACACGAAAAACGAATGGCTTGTCCACGGTGGGCGTGCAGCAGGAGAAATTGCAGTCTTTCAGTTTGATGATGATAATCGTGTGATAAGCTACGAGTTGGGAGCCTTTGTGTTCAAAAAGCTGGTATAATGACCCCGTTGAACATGAAGATTATCTTTTGCGTCATCCAGGATATAGTTCTCTGAATGATTCGTGGATTGTTCTACCGCACCCTTGAGATTTTGGGGACCCGAGCGTTTGGGCTATACGCAAACGGATACCATTCATAATAGGCAGCGTAAGAGTAGTACGGATTTTTGTTTTTATGCCATGCTGTATCGGTGCGAATTCCCTCAAAATACTCTATATCTAATTGACCACCCCTGACGATCCCTAAGACTTTGATTGGACGATTTTCCCTCCGGGCGACTGCCGCCATTTGAAGCATCGATCGGATGCGAGGTTCATTCTCAAAATTGACTGTTTCTGTGCAGCTAACCTTGTTGATAACAATCCTCCATCGCCCTTCGCTGTAGGGCATTGGTGGCAAGAAGTCGCCGTGCTGAGGGGCTGCGGGAACCCCAAGTATTGATATGCGCTGTCCTTCGTAACTATTCAGTTGTGTCCCTCGGTTATCGACGGTGATGGATTGATACGTCTTTCCACATCCCAGCCAAGTCACACAACCCCAACATAAAAGTAGAATAATCTCTACCGGTTTCACGCTTTAATCCCTCCTCAATGGACCAATGAACCTTTTAGGTAGGATAGTATACATTGTAACGCCGGTCAAGCCCTAAATGCTTCCCATCGACTGGCTTGCCGGCCAATCGTCGTTTAATCGACCTGCCAGTAAAAGACTTCGGGCAACCCCTCCGGATAAGCGTTCGCAGGGTCATAAGTTTCGCCGGTCGCACTTTCCATAATCGGTGCCATATATTCTTCCCAGCGAACCGAATCATCGCTCTCCGCTAGAATGCGAGCGGCTTCCGCATAATCGTCCACTTCCATATAAAGGAAGAGTTGCAAGCCAAAGGTGAAAATGCTCATTTTATAAACGCCCGCGTGCTTTAGATCTGCCAACACTTCTTGCCACACCTGCTGGTGCCGTCGGATATATTCCTCTTGCTGCCCTTCCTTCACCCGCATAGCAAAAGCGACACGTTGCATTGGCATTCCTCCTTTGAGAGCCCTATTCTTTAGCACCCGGTATCGGCATAGTACTGAGCAATCCCCCATCAACATCAAGGGCAACGCCCGTTAAAAAGGCAGATTCGTCGGACAAAAAGAACATCACAGCGTTCACTACATCTGCCACGGTCGCATTGCGCTTGAGTGGAATCCCCGCCGCAGTCTCCGAGAGGATGTCAACGGTATTCTGACCTGTTGCACGAATTTTCCAGTCGACAACTGTTTGCCCCATGCCGGTCGTTGAAACACCTACCGGACAGACACAGTTGACGGTCACCTCGTAAGGTGCCAACTCGGCAGCCAACGCCTTGGTCAAGCCGACTACACCGAACTTGGCTGCACAGTAGGAGAGGATCATGGGGCAGCCAATCTTTGCCGCATCAGAACCGATGTTGACGATGCGTCCACGCCGTCCACTTTCGCAGATCAATGGCGCGGCTGCTTGGCTGCACAAAAACGGTCCCTTCAGGTCTACATCCACCACGCGGTCCCAATCCTCCTCAGTAATGTCTGCCAGTGGAGCGAAGTGGATGACACCCGCTGAGTTGATCAGTGTATCCAGACCGCCGAAGGATTCCTGGCAAGCCGCCACCGCCGACTTTACTGAAAGGGGTGAAGTAACGTCGAGTTCCAAGGGCAGTAGATCGTCGGCGTTACCCAAGTTTCGGGTGGCTTCTTGCAATCGCTCGGAATCAATGTCACCGATTGCTACGCGTGCACGCTGGGAGAGCAGCGTCCGGGCGATAGCTAACCCGAAACCGCTAGCACCTCCAGTGATAAGCACACGACGCAGGCCACCTTGTATATCCGACATTTTTTCAGCTCCTTGTATAAACCACCCCGCAATATAACAAAGTCAAGTTACTTTTGTCGGACAAACTTCTGCAAGCGATGATCCGCCTGCACTTCACTGACATAGAGGTCGCCGTGCGAATCCGCCCAGATACCGTGTGGACAGGCGAAAAACTCGCCGGGAACTGTGCTGCCGCGCTCGCTACCCCATTGGGCAATAATTTCACCATCAAGCGTCAGAATTGTGACGCGCTGCGCCAACTCCGCAATATAAACAATATCGTCGTCATCAATAAAGATGGTGTCTGGCTCTAGGAATCCGCCCCACTCCTCGATATATTCGCCATCGAGCGTGAAAAACTGGATGCGGTTGTTGTTCCGATCTGCAACCATTACACGGTTGTGCCGATCTACCCGGACGCAATGCGGCAGATCGAATTCGCCCGGACCCGTCCCCGGCGCACCCCAAGACATAATGTACTCACCATCTGGGGAGTATTTGTGCATCCGTGCGTTTCCGTATCCATCGCTGATGAACATCTCGCCGTCGGGACCGAGTGCGATGTCGGTCGGCAGATTGAAAGGTTCGCCTTCCGCACCGGGTTGACCGGGGGTCCCCAACGTCATCAGGAGCTCTCCGTCAGGGGTGAATTTGTGTATGACATGCACCTCTCGCTCGACACAATAGATATTATCTTCAGCATCAATGAAAATGCCATGCGAGTCCTTGAGGATATCCTCTCCCCATGACGCGAGGAAGTTGCCTTTGCGATCGAACACAACCATCGGGCGTTCGCTTCGGCTGTAAACATAAATTCGGTCTTGTGAATCCACTGCGACCGCGGGAATCCAACCAAATTTCCAACCTTCGGGGAGCTGTCCCCAACCTTCTTGCACTTCATAGGTATGGCTACCTGAACCATATAACATAATACTGTCCTCCGTATAGAATTTGAACAATTCGTGAGTTAAATTACGAATACTAACCAACGGTGTGGTATACTTTCATGGATACAATCAAGTTGAAGCCCTTCCTGTCTCTTTTGGGACTCTCTCAGAAAGCGTATCTGTTGCTAAAAAAAGGCGAAAAAATGATGAAAGAAAAATTAACTCTCTTACTGACAGCAGCAGTTATCACACTGTTCGGTTGTGCCCGAAATTCGGGGGTGGTTAATGCACAAGCATCGGTAAAAGATTATTCAGACGATCGCATTCTCACAGCCCTTCCTTACGACGCGATTCCTGCAATCCTAAATCCCGAATTCGTCCCAGCCACCAAGGCAAAAATAGCGACTGACTCACCAGTCATTGGTGTCAGTTTCAATGGCGAAAGTCACGCCTATTCGATCTATCTGCTTAACGGACACGAAATCGTCAACGATGAGGTTGGCGGCGTCAAGATTGCGACGACGTGGTGACCGCTCTGCAAGACGGCTATCGTGTATAGTCGTGAGCTTGATGGAGAGACCTACACGTTTGGTGTATCCGGCAAACTCTTACGCGATGCGCTGCTTATGTATGACCATCAAACCAGGACACTGTGGTCTCACATCACTGGTGAAGCGGTGCAAGGCGAGCTCAAGGGCAAGCAGTTGAAGATGTTAGCTGGTATGCCACGAATCACCTGGCAAGATTGGAAACGCAACCATCCATTGACAAAAGTGCTCTCTGTGCCACGCGATTCTCGTCGCCCAGAGAGGCGAACCCAAGATCCAATAGTGGATGACTACACCCAATACCATGCTAGTCCCAACGCGGGTATAAGCGGCACACAGTATATCGACGACCGCCTGATGGATAAAGCGCTAGTTGTTGGCGTCCGTATCAATGAAAGCTATCGTGCCTATCCTTTCAGATCTTTTAGGAGAAAATCAATCATCAACGACGCAGTAGGTAACGTCCCGGTGCTAGTCTTCCATGATTTGAAGTCGAATGCAACCGCCGTTTTTCTCCGTACTGTGGAGGGGCAAGCGTTGACGTTTGAAGCGGCGCGAGGCTATATTGTGAAAGATGTCACTACGAAGACAACGTGGAACCTTATCACAGGGATGGCAACCGAAGGCAAACTTAAAGGACACACGTTAGAGCGATTGCCTGCGATGAACGTCTATTGGTTTGCATGGGCACGCTACCACCCCGAAACAACCGTCTATGAATAAGGTTTTATTGCCTGTTATACTTCCTATCATCGCATATTTGGTATTATATCACAACTATCGATGTTAATGGAAACGTTTGTTTTCGTACAAATCGGAAAGCAAATCAAATCGGAGAATTAAACAACCTGACGCCAAAACTATGCGATTGCACAAATGCCATAAATTGAATAAAATCTCTGTGTGGTATATTAAAGTATCTTACCATAAAGTTAAGGTATGTTCGAAAAGACCAGATAGGTAAAAAGGGAGCTGCAGATGAAGGATCGATTAAAAGTTGGTATTGTTGGAGCACGCAGAGGAGCCGGGCATATCCGTCCCTTCACGACTATAACAGAAACAGAGGTAACGGCAATTTGTGATCTGAATGAGAGCACTCTCGATGAGGTCGGAGAGCGATTTGGTATCCCAAAACGTTTCACAGACTATGAAGAGATGCTCACGGATGATATTGATATCGTCGTGCTAGGAACGCCTGAAAATCTGCATGTGCCGCAGTCTATTTCGGCACTAGAGGCAGGAAAGCATGTGGTCAGCGAGGTAACAGCGGCAACTTCCATCGAACAGTGCTACGAGTTGGTCAGAGCGGTGAGAAAGAGTGAAACGAAGTATATGATGGCGGAGAATAAGTGCTATACGCGGTCAAATATGCTGATCGGAAATATGGTGCGTCAAGGCTTGTTCGGAGACATTTACTTCGGTGAGGGCGAATATCTCCATGACATCAAAGTGTTGCATCACGATGGCAGTGGCAATCCAACTTGGCGATACTATTGGCAAGTCGGGATAAACCGATGTAACTATGCGACGCATAGCCTCGGTCCAGTGATGGACTGGTTCAATGAACGGGTTGTTTCGGTGTGTTGCCTGGGGACTGGGGTGCACACAGATCTGGAACACGCCATGGAAGATACGGTCATGATGCTGTGCAAGACCGAAAGCGGTGCTCTGATTAAAATACGGATTGATATGCTCTCCAACCGTCCAGCCAACTCATACCTGAGTTTGCAAGGAACGAAGGGTTGTTATGAAGGTACACGAGGACTGGGGGATGTGGAGAAGGTGTGGTTGGCAGATTACCATCAACAGGGCGAATGGCAGCCGCTTGCAGATTTTGAGGAGGAGTTTCTACCAGAGAGTTGGAAAAATCCACCAGAGGAAGCGGTGAAGGCTGGCGATGTGACCGAGGAGTATTTCGAGATGCGCGGTTTTGTCGACAGTATCATTAACGACACCAAGCCGCCAATTGATGTTTATGACGCTATGGATTTTACAGTGCCGGGACTGGTCTCTGAGGAGTCAATTGCGAATGGCGGAAAACCTGTTGAAGTGCCTGATTTTCGGGAGATTGACTAGGGCGTGTTGACATTTTGGTGTCACCAATTTGGCAAAGGCTCGGAGAATCCGACAAAAACTGCCGTCCGAAGTCGTCTCAAGTGCATCACAGGTAGTTTAATTTGTAAGTTATCCACAATAACCTAACACAATCTAACACTTTTTGCCAAATTGATGTCGATTTTGGAAAATCGACCTACAGCAGGTCAGCCACAAGGATTGCGCCTACAGAAACCGATATTGGTTCAATTGGTCAAATGTCAACAGAACCTAGCGTTGTACGGTGAATGGGAAGATTGGGACAGCCGTAATTCTTCAGTGCCCTTTTCCACTTCAGAAATTGAGCCTGAAACCGGCTTCAACCGAAGTTTTCTGAATTGGCTCGAAGTGTGTTTCACCTGCTGCATCTTCCACTCGCCGGAAACGATATTCACGGAGAATTGCGACCTCAAATCTGGGAAAGATTTCGTATCCAATTCGCACGATGAACATAGATTTACTATCAAGACGGACGAGATCTTGGAAAAAGTTTGGATCTTCGCTGCCCGCTTCCTCTGGAAAACCGGGATCTGGCTCTCCGATGTTACGTTTGACATAAAATGCTCGGAACGATGTTCGTTCAGATAGGCCAGATTCTGTGATGCCGACGTATAGCTTTGGTTCCGTGTTGGTATAGTCCTCAAAAGTTGCTATTAAATTGACCTGTGGAACGGGTCTCACAGCAATCATTGAGAAGTAACCTTGTCTCGCCTGAGCTTCATTTTGATCCCCATCCATACCCAAAAAGTCAGGAGCAACGCCTTTGGCAGCGTCGTAGGTGTAATCAAAAATGGTCGGGTAAAATTGTGCGCCAAAAGTGCGGTACTCCACCTTGAAAAGGGCTTGGGACAATGATACACCGATTCCGATAGCATTTCCTATCGCAACATCGTTTATTTCAGCAATTTCCTCTGTTTTCGATCCCGGTTTCGTGTTTAAGACAGCAACATCATCGTATATATCCAAGCGTAGTGACTTGTTGTGAACAAGCGGGAAACCGATATCGACCCCCAATGCAATAAGCGGATCTCCGCCCGGAATCAGACTCGGGTCGGGTTCAATGTCCGTTAGATAGGTTGCGCCCAATTCAAGACTGTTAAGGAGTAGCATACCGCCTTCCTCCTGTTGCAGTGGACGTACAAACATCCGCCCGCCGAAAACGGTTGGATCACCGACATTATTAATGATTGTTTCAACCCCAATCTTTTTCGTCTCCGAACTGAGGTTTAGGCGCAAGCCCCGACGATCATAGTTTGAATAGCCCGACATAATGAACCCGTGCCCGATGGTAGCATAGTCTAACGCACCGAAACGGGTATAAAACGACTCACTGAGATGACCATAGCGCACATACCTCACAACCCGCAAAATAGTACTTATATCGTTCCACATCTCGCCATCCTCAGCGAGGATTGTGTGTTCATCATCGGCAGAAGAACTGTAAAGTAACACAAGACCTAGTCCAAATCCGACTTTGCCGAGGTCTATCTCCGGTTGCAACTGAAACCGCAAGAACGGCTCGCCATTGATGAAGGTGAATCCAAGCCCCGAAAGTTCTCCCGTCCTCAAAGCCATTTGCTCTGGATCCGGTGGTCCCCCGTATGACAGTGCTGATGTGCCCGTGCTTTGATTTTGCCCACCCTGCCCGTAAGCTGCCAAGACAAAGCCCCATGATAAAATTCCAATCCAAATGGCAGCGCGCTTATGCCAATTCATAAATTGCCTCTTAAACGATATTTTTGTCCTAGTAGACGATTCATCAACGTATGATAGTATCAATCTCGTTCAAACACACGGAACAGGATATCAAAAACAGAGTGATCGTCAACGCGATAGCTAAATTTATCCTGACACAGCGTAATTTTTCCATGTCTGCTTTGGAACTTGAGGCGGATACTGATTGCGGTACTCGGAATCAGTGCATCAAGCGCAAAGACTTCATAGAAGTCTTGTCGTTCTTCGGGTTTGAGGAGGATAGGGAGACTGTTGCGAAGTAAACTTGGAAAGAGCACCGCGTGAGGTGCTTGGTATAACTCCGTATCTTGCCACCTGTGTCCTATCTTCGCTTGGAGTTTGCACCTTTGAATTGTAACGGGGATCTGATCGCCTTCGTTATAAATGCGACACGAAACGAGAAACAGTAGATGACCGCCGCGCGTGATAAAACAGTTTGTCTGTTCTGTTAGTAGCTCGACTCTGAGACGGTTTCCCCGTCGCTTGCGACCGTGGATCCGCCTACTGGCACGATCTGTATGGAGGTCATAGATCCACTTAGAGGCAGCAAGTATAACGGCGATGATGCTGAGAATGAGGGAAATTGTCGCACGGTCCATTGGTGATTCAAAGTTATTCTAACATGAAACGTAAGTTGCTTTTCCATTTCACGTTTTCCACGTTAAATCTGTGTTTCAAGGAGGGCAATGCTCCTCGGATCTAGCTGATGATAGTTGACAATTTCGTATCGATTGCCATCAATATCCTTAATCAGTACACGTCCGCCATCGAGCGAGGTGATGTCATTCCGAGAACGCAGATCGAAGGAAACGGAGCCTACTTCAGTTTCAGCTTCCCACTGGGTGACACCGAACTGCCCCGCAAGGGCATGAATCCTTGTAATTTTCGGCATAAAATAGCATTTTTCCAACTCTTCTGCAAGAATCGTCCGATCCGCTTTATTTAACTGATTTATGTCCTCAATCAAGCCGAGCTCGTTTTTGTGGACATCAAGCAAGCTGATATACTGATCCGGCTGGGTCAATGGAAACGTGCGCACTGGCTCAACAGGCGCGTGAACTGAACCGTCTGGCAGTTCCGCTTCCAGCTCTGCAAACTGGTTGCGGCTAATTTTCAAGCGTTTGGAATTAAGAAATTGGACCTCATCTGCGATCTGAATGGGCTGCTCCACTGCATGTACTCCTTTCGCATTTTAACGCAAGTTGCCAGTAGACATGTCCAAGCCATCTGTATGGAGGTGCGGTGGATTTGTCAATCTACTGCGAGCAGTGCTTGATTCCTATTCTCCCGGTTTTCAAGGTTTCCTGTGAGCGGCAACTCGGGTTATTTTAGGGTTCACGTCTGATTCTTACCACGCCCGAATCTTCGAGAGCTCCATCTGCTTTTCACATAAGCTGGCGTAAGTGCCGCCTTTGGCGATGAGTTCCTCGTGTGTACCAATCTCATCAACTTGTCCTTCTTTGAGAACGACCAGACGATTGGCATGTTTGAGTGTCGAAAGGCGGTGTGCGATTGCAAAGACAGTCCGTCCCTGAATTAGCCGTCCCAATGCCTCTTGGATTCTCGATTCGGTCTCCGTATCAACAGATGAAGTTGCTTCATCGAGGATGAGAATACGCGGATTTTTAAGGATAGCACGAGCGATGGAGATCCGCTGACGTTCTCCGCCAGAAACGCGTGTCCCTCTTTCGCCGACCATCGTGTCGTAACCATCGGGAAACTTAGTAATGAAATCGTGGGCGTTTGCGGCTTTAGCCGCTGCGATAATCTCTTGACGAGTTGCATCCGGTTTTCCGTAGCCAATATTGTCGGAGACGGTGCCTTCAAACAGGAATGGATCCTGTAACACTACCCCAATTTGTCCTCGCAAGGACCTGAGTTCAATATCGCGGCTATCGTGCCCGTCAATGAGAATTTCACCTTCATTGGGATCATAAAATCGGGTGACTAAATTGATGAGAGTGCTCTTGCCCGCACCGCTATGTCCGACGAGCCCGATCATCTCTCCCGGTTCGGTGGTAAAGCTGATGCCATTGAGGGCATTTTTCTCACTGTCGTAAGAGAAAAAGACGTCCCGAAATTCGACTTGCCCCCGCATATTCGGAAGGTCAATAGCATCTTTACTACTCGCAACGCTAGGAGGTGTATCCAGAACCTCAAAGACACGCTCAGCGGAAGTCGCAGCTCTCAGGAATCGACGGTTCATCTGAGCAAGGGTTCGCACCGGTTGCAAAAACCGCGTCATAAAGGTCATGAATAGCGTAATATCACCAAGTGTTAAGTCTCCGTTGAGGATCTGGCGTCCCCCAACCAACCAGATAAAAATGGTTCCGATATAGGTCAGGAAGGTCATAACCGGCTGATAAACGGTCCACAGTTTAGCGGCACTCATTTCTCCTGCAAAAACCAACTGGGTCTGTTCTTGAAAACGGTTGACTTCGTACTTTTCACGGGTAAATGCCTTAACGACCCGTACCCCCGGGATAGTACTCGCCAAAATTGTGCTAATCCCAGCGTAACGTTTCCACAGGACGTGGAAAACCTTGTGCATTTTGTGTCCAAAGTAGAATGAGAAAAGGACAATGAGGGGAATCGGGAGCAGCGTCCAGAGTGCCAGTTTCCAGTTAATAACGAACATGATAATGCACATATAGACCAGCGCCATTGAGTCGCCGATAATATCCTGCAACCCTTCAGCGATAAAGTCTCGCAGCCGTCCGACGTCCTGAGTAATGCGCGACATCAGATTACCGGTGTCCCGTTGCTGGTAAAAATCGAGCGACAGGATACTCATATGCCGAAAGGCATCATTCCGCAATGTCAGCGTGATGCGCTGACCGACCCACGTCATCATGTATCCCCGAATTGCTGAGAAAACTGCTGTGAAAGCGTGCGCTCCGACCATCAGAAGTACAATCATCACCAGTTGGCTAAATGCGCTCGGTTCGACCGGCTGTCCTCCTGTTATTGCCATCGTTGCGGGAACGAGGATGTCATCAATAAGCTGCCGACTCAGAATAGGGGGATAGAGGTCTACAAGCCTTATGACCAGCATGATTAGTAGTGCCGGCACAGAAACCTTCCAAAATGGGATCGCGTATTTTAGCAGGCGAAAGATGAGTTTCCCCTTCTCGACGCAGTTCGGGCAGACATCAGACCATCGCGGGATCGGGCGTCCACAAGTTTCACATCTAATCTTCTTTTTTCCGGGATCGACATATTTCCGATGTCGTTTAGATGTCTCCGCCTCCGGCTTGACTTTGTCAATCAACAATTCGATTTCCGGTGTTGCCTCGGCAAACTTGGGAGCGAACCGCTTAGAGTAGCGAGCAATTTCAAGTGCCCCTTCTGAGGTTCGCACTTTCATGAAGTTATTGCCATGCAACTCTCGTATTTCAATTTCGTCGACAGCTTCAAGGGGGATGTTTTGGACTTCAGGTCCGGGCGCGCCATTTTGGTTAAAAGCGAGCAGGCGTTTATCCGTTGCTAACACCCAATCTTTCCCGTAAGTGCCATCGAACTGTAGATCTGTTGAGATAGCAATTTTAATCTCTTCTTCTTGATCCAGCAAATCTTCAAGCTGATCTTGGAGTGCTGTTGGGACTTCCTCTAAAGTTGTCATCTCTACATCGGACCCTCTAGTAGTGCTCCTACTACCGGAAGAACGAGCCATTCGATGTATGTCCCGTCTAGAAAACCCCCCACTTTGCATAAAAGAACCTCCTTGTTGAGCAAAAAACGAAACCCGTGCCAACGGAATTTTGGCACGGTTCTTTTTGGACGACGGAACATAGAAAATGTTGAAGGAAAATCAAGGAAGGGCAATGCGACGTATCAGGAAAACACGAAGGAGGTTTAGAAAAGGGAGAGAAATCGAGTTAGCTCATGTGAAAAAAGTGCAAAATACGAAAAGTGTGACACGTAAAAACTATTTGTTCATCGGCTCATTAGTTCATTGATGCAGTTGGGCTAGGAAGTCCCGATCCTGTTGCACGATTTCTAGGCATGAGCTATGAGATTTATTAGGGGATGTAGGGTGTACACTAGCAGCTGATAGCGACAAATATCGCAACCTTCTTGACCAAATTACCGTCCTTAGCCATCGACGAAAGGAACAGCATCGGTGCAGAATATACGGCGTAATGTGGGGTTGCGTCAATGAGCAGGTCCAATTGACCGTCCCCATCCAGATCGCCCGCCCAAAGTAGGCTGGGTATGGCACCATTTGTTGAGTCGTATGCAAGAAGTTCCTGAGAGATCTGCCCCTTCGAGAGTTCAATGCTGTAATTTTCCAGTGAAGTAAATCCGTTGGGCCCTATATCCCCTTCACCATAAGCGGCTAAATGATATTCATCTTTGCCGTTCAATCTAAGGTCGAGGGACTTACCCGGAGTCAAAATTGTCTGTTCAGCAGACAGTGTCTTGATAGACTCTCCTTTGGGTGGATCCAAACCCTTTATTAGAAAAAGTGGGCGCGTCTCTTCCTCCACCGATACCACCTTTCCGGTCTTCTCCTGTTCGTTGTCGACGAGCGGGTCATAAACAGTTTCCACCCTAATCCTTGAAGGGATAAGCGTGTACCCATTGGGCGTTGAATATAATCCCAGCCAGATTTCACCTGATTCTGCTGAGACCTCATCGCCGTGAAATGCGCCCACTTGCAAGAGTTGAATTTCAGGTTTCACAGGCGATGCCACTGATTGGTTATTGCAACCAAACATGACGCAACAGATCCATCCCGCCCAAAAAATAGACATCGTTATTGTAAATGACATACGAACTAACATGGTTTTATTTCTCCTTGCCTCAGATTATGTTTTAGTTTGCCAATTCTGTAAAGGTTTCAAAACTGTGTCATATGTTGCGCAAAACACGTGCCAAAACCATCAATCCTTTACGAGGAGGGGATTTGAGGCTAGTTGCAGACGTAGGACAAGGAAAAAGTGTCTTAGTTCAGGGACACTTGGGACAAGGCTGAATGGGAAGGGTGTGTCTCTAAACATACACACCTACATTTGCAAATTCTAAGGGCTTGAATTTTTGGACGGTTCGTGCTATACTGAGCACCATCAATTAATGAATTGACTAAATAAATACCAATTTAAGCCACGTTACGTGCAATATACGATCACATCATTTGAGGGGAATTGATTCAATGAAAAAACCGATTGTTCTTTTGCTTATTGTCGCTGCTCTTTTTGTCTGTCAAGCGGGTAAAGTATTTGCTGTGGGTTTTTTGAAGTTTGAGCGGGAGTTTGGTGGGAAAGGTTCGGCGGACGGATTTTTTAGCAAAAATATTCAGGTTGGATTTGATGCTACAGGCAACATTTATGTCAGCGACGCAGATAACCGGCTGGTCCAAAAACTGTCACCGACAGGTGCATTTATCATGCAAATCCCGAAAGAGAAAACGGTGGACAATATACTCAGAAAGCCGGGTGATGTTGCTGTCGACGGAGATGGAAATATCTATGTCGTCGATCAGGCCGTTCCCCATCATATCCCAGAAACTGGGGACCCGAGGCTCTATTGGTTTGGTCCCTGTGTTTACAAGTTCAACCGAGATGGCGAATTACTGCACACCTACGTTGTCGATACGATTGACGTACGCCCTAAAGTGGTCCTGCCCACACGCTTGATGATCGACGAGGAGGGCAAAACGGCATTCGCCTATCAACCGAGGCACCATGACCGGTCAGTTCTCATTGATGTGGATAGCCAAAACCAGCTATATGTGCTAGATGCGAAAAATGCAAAGGTCCACAAATTTGGTGCGGACGGGGAGAAATTGAGCAGCTTTGGTAGATACGGTGCAGGCGACGGCGAGTTTGATAGCGATGCCTCGGACATCGAAATTGATATTGAAGGGAATGTGCTCATTGCGGACACTGGCAATCATCGCGTGGTCAAGTTTGACGCGACAGGGAAGTTTATGTTGAGTTTTGGAGTAAAGGGACGTAATGATGGAGAATTTATCAGACCTATTGCTATTGTCACCTTGGCAACGGGTGAGGTTCTGGTTAAAGATACGAGTCAATTCAAACGGTTTTTGGGAAGTCCATTCGCAAATTTTTTGGACGTTGTTTCACCGTCCGGGCAGGGACTCGCAGATGTTTATTCAACCGGCACAGGACTTGTCAATTCGGTCATTGACACCACTCATCCACGGTCTGCCGCTCTTAACTCAAATTTACAGTCGTCAGATATAGCGCTCCTGCACCGGCGGATTCGTCTGCTTGAGGAAGCGGAATATCGGCGTTATCTTAACGAATATCTCGATGAAGAGGACGAGAAGGATGAAAACAAAAGGGAAGAGGAGGAAGATCTGAGGGTTAAAGAGATTCGTGAAACAATCTATCACAACGTTATCGCACGCGTACAACGATTTGATAGTGCCGGGAGGTACAGAGGACGTGTGGTTTATGAAGTGGACAGACAGAGTGCAGAAGACCATGATCTCGCTTTTCTTAGCTTAGATTCCCTCGGTCACATCTATCTTCGCGACGGAAGTGATTTAATCATTCGCCAATATTCTATTGAAGGTTTTACGATTAAGCCGTCGCATATGAACGCGGTTTATAATAGTAGGGCAGTCAACCGCGATCAAGATTTCATCGAAGATTATGAGGATATCGACGCTGATGCGGACGTTGATGACACATTGAATCTGTTACAGTTGGACAACTCTTTCTTTTGGACATATAGCCTCTCAGAACGATGGAATGTAACCCTTGCGGATGTATTTACCTACGGAGAGCAGGATGAACGCTATATAACACCGCCAAAGGAAGAAGATAGCTACGATTTTGAAACCCAAGCGCTGACGAACACCGCCGTTGCAAATCTGAAATTTATAATAAATCCCAATGCTTACCACTACAAGGAGCTCAATCTGTATGCTGAACGGATCGACGGCACAACAGATCTCTATCAACAGGCACTCTTTCCAGATTTGAACCGCCAAGCTCAGGAAGGAGAGGGTGATGCACGCTCTCTGGCTGTTGGAGGGAATTGGGATATATTCACGGACGTCAATTTGTGGTTGGAATACACCGATTTGAACCCGGCGGAAACTAGTCGTAACTTCGTACGTCGTTATTTCGATGCTTCGGGTAATCTCTACGAGGTCTTTGGCAGCCGCAACCGTGCAAAACAGTTCGTGGGTGAATTAACAGTTAAGTTTTAAGTTCTGATTGGAGCCTGACTAACTTTGGTATCAAACGCCGGAAAATAGATGCTAACCTCCCGAAAATTGCAGCAGTCATCTCCACATCTCAAGTCTGGGTTCGCCAATATAGACTGAGCGGTGTCAAGCCTTCTCCTCCCCTTGATGAAATCTTCCCTCCTAGAAATTTGTTTGACTTTACTCACGAATTTTGCTACACTGAATCTCCCAGAAAAAGGACATGTCTTTAGATTGATCAAAGGATAGTTGAAGACATGGATGGTATCAAGCAAATCAACTTCCGCTATAACGAATGTTACCCTAATGGGTCAAGCTCCCCCCTCAAACGAAAGGAGAAAACAATGTCTCACAAACGCAAAAACGCCGTTAAATTTTTCTCTATCTTATGTGCAGTGATGTTACTAATCGCATTGACAGCAACTTGGACACTTACGGAAGAATCTAACTGGTATCCCTCCAAATGGGGAAAAGACGATCAGCGCGGCGCAGCAAACCTGCTGACAGCTGCGAAGGTCTTAGAAGCTGCTAGCCTGATTAAAGAAGGAAAAGTTTACCAGCTCGGTAGGGTTTACGAAGCGGGGATGCCGCTGTTTGGCACACGTCACTATAGCCTATTGATTCCTCAAACGGGCAGCACCGACCATGCAAATAAAGTCACGTGGCATGATGAGATAGTCAGTGGCGAAATTGGACAGATTGGCACCCAATTTGATGGATTAGGACACATCGGTATCGGCGATCTTTACTACAACGGAAACAATCGACTCGACTTTGCCAAGCCCGATGGATTGAAGAAATTAGGTGTGGAGAATGTTGGTGTGTTCGTTACCCGCGGGGTTCTCATTGACGTTGCTGGCTATAAAGGGGTCGAGCATCTGGAGGGCGGCTACGAAATCACGGTTGAAGATATAGAGGGTGCGCTAGAAAAGCAAGGTGTGGAAATAAGGACCGGCGATGTGGTCGTTACTCATACCGGTTGGGGTAAATTCTGGATGACGGATAACGAACGTTATAACGGATCGGAACCCGGCATTGGCATGGAGGCGGGCAAGTATTTGGTTGAGAAACAGATTGTTATGGCGGGTGCAGATAACTGGGCAATCGAGGTGATTCCGAATCCTGACGAATCGGTTTTTGCCCCTGTCCATCAACTGTTCATTGCCAAAAACGGCATCTATAATATTGAGAATCTCATCACCGCAGAGCTTGCAGCGGATAAGGCTTATGAGTTCGCCTTTATCTTCTCTCCGCTAAGGCTGAAAGGTGCCACCGGATCCCCGGGCAATCCGATTGCGATCCGCTGAATCGGGTTTCAGATATTCTGATAGTTCAGAGGTGGGAGGCTACGATGAAGCGATTGAACACGGCAAGGGCAGCTCTCGGAATATTAGCTGCCCTTGCCTGTCTCACGGCGTCCTTTTCAGGTATTGAGGGCTTTACTCAAGAGCACCCGCAGCAACCGATTAGGCATTCCCTGCTGGTGAGGGACCTTGCTGCAAGTGGGCAAACCGAAAAAGCACTCAAAGCGTATTATCGGTTTTATAAATTGGGTGGAACGTTCTCTGAAGAGCTGCTCCTTGAAATCGTGCGGGGTGCCCTTAACCACAATGCTATCGAGGTACAACACACAGCCATACGCACGTTAGGTGAGTTAGGGGATATAAGTGCCATTCCCGCCTTGATAAATGCTCTCAAAAATGATGATATCGGGGTACTACAGATAACCGCAGAAGTGTTGGCAAAGTTGGAAGCTAAAAGTGCTATTCCCGCCTTGACAAACGCCCTAAACCATGACGATGGAGGGAGACGAATATACGTCGCAGAGGCGTTAGCAAAGTTAGGGGATAAAGGTGGGATACTTGCCTTGATAGATGCTCTAAACAATGACGATAGTGGATGGGGACGACAGGACGCAGCAGAAAGGCTGGGAGAGTTGGGGGATAAAAGCGCTATTCCCGCCTTGAAAGACGCTCTCAACGATGAGAGTGGAGGGGTACGATTCTATGCCACAGTAGCGTTAGCAAAGTTAGGGGATACAAGTGCTATTCCCATCTTGAAAAATGCTCTAAACGATGGCGATAGCATGATACGAATGTCTATCGGACGAGTAGTTGTCGCAAGAGCGTTGGCAAGGTTAGGGAATAAAAGCGCTATTCCTGTCTTGACAAAGGCTCTAAACAAGGATGACAGCGGGACAATCTCAGAAGCGTTGGTAAAGTTAGGGGATAAAAGCGCTATTCCCGCTTTAACAAATGCTCTCGACAGTGACCATGGCATGACACGAATACATGCCGCAAAAGCGTTGGTAAAGTTAGGGGATCAGAGTGCTATACTCGTCTTGACAAACGCTCTTAACGATGACGATAGATGGAGACGAGCGTTTGCCGCAAAAGCGTTAGGTGAGTTAGGGGATAAAAGTGTTATTCCTACCTTGATAAACGCTCTCAACGATGACGATTGGGCGGTAAGATTGAACGCCGCAAAAGCGTTAGGTAAGTTGGGGGATAAGCGTGCCGTACCCACTTTTATGGAAGTTATTGGGGATGATAATCGGTGGCTGAGAACAAAGCTTACAGTGATACAAGCATTGGTGGAGTTAAACCGATAAATGGAGGAAAGGCAAATGAAACGATTGAACGTGGCACAGACAACTCTCGGGATGTTAGTTGTCCTTGTCTGTTTCATGACGACACCTTCAGGTGGTGATTCTCAAGAATCAGAACTGGAAAAGAAAACAGATGCCTTGCTCAAAGTGGGCGATCATGAGAGGGCGTTAAAATTGATTGGGGACTTTATTCTCGAGCACCCAGAGAAACCGATTGGGCGTGCCCTGTTGGTGAAAGTGTTTGCCGCAAATGGGCAAACCGAAAAAGCACTCAAAGCGTATTATCGGTTTTATAAACTGAGTGAAACACTCTCTCCCGAGCTGCTCCATGAAGCCGTGCGAAGTGCGGTCCCTGCTTTGATAAACGTACTACTCAACGATGATGATGACGCGTTACGAAGTGAGGCAGCAGATACTTTGGAAGAGTTAGGGGATAAGCGTGCGGTCCCTGCCTTGATAAACGCACTCAACGATGACGATGAATGGATACGAGCAAGTGCTGTAGACGCGTTGGGCGAGTTAGGAGATAAAAGTGCTGTACCCGCCTTGACAAACGCACTTAACGATGAACGTAGGTGGGTACGAACGAGAGTCACCTCTGCACTAGGTAAGTTAGGTGATAAGAGTGCTGTACCCACCTTGATAAATATACTCAATAAGGATGACTTGCTACTAAGTGGTGCAGACGTATTGGACATGTTGTTGGCACGCCCAACCGCCGCACAAGGGTTGGGCGAGTTAGGAGATAAGGGTACTATACCCGCCTTGATTAACGCACTCAATGATGACGATAGCTTGGTACGAGCAAATGCTGCTTCTGCGTTGGCAAAGTTGGATGATAAGCGTGCGGCCCCTACTTTGATTGAGGTTATAGGGGACGATAGTGAAGGCCTCGAAATAAAACTCGATGCAGCGAAGGCACTGTTGAAGTTAAGCCAATCGACACCACAGGCAGGGGGATGAAGTATGTCCGAAACGAAGTATCGCGTCGGAATTATCGGTTGTGGTAGTATTGGGACACGTTATGCGACAGCGTTTCAGCAGCTGCGTGACCGCGTGGAGATTGTCGCCGCCTGCGATATCCTTGAAGAGAAGGTGAACGCACTTGTCAAGCAATTTGAGATTCCATCGGCGTACACGGACATGCAACAGATGTTAAGCAAAGAAGGGCTTGATATCGTCGGTGTAACAACGCACAACCGGGAGCATGTGGAGCCGACAATTGCAGCAGCGGAAGCAGGGGTTAAGGCAATCCTCTGCGAAAAACCGATGGCGTTGAACATGAAGGACGCGGATCAGGTTATCGAAGCGTGCGAGCGGTCTGGAACGAAGCTGGCGATTGACCACACCATGCGGTTTGAACCCAATTGGCGTCGTGTCAAGCAGATGGTAGCTGACGGTGTCATTGGAGATCTCTTACATATTGAGGTTCAGAATTACGGCGATACCAGCACGTTACTGCACAACGGGACGCACAGTTGCGACTCCATTCGATGGTTCGGTGGACATCCAGAATGGGTCATAGCAACCGTTGATCGACGTAATGAACGTGAACGGATTACGAGTTTTTTCGGCCTTAACGACGGAATCACCGCACTGTTCATGACCGGTGCACACTGGGATTACCGGCTGGACGGCTGTTTCGTCCTTGAGGGGAGCGAAGGTAAGATAGAGATTCGTCCGCACCGTGGTTGGCAGCCGCTGATTCGGCTTTGGAAGAAGGACGGAGGTTTAGGAGACTTCCGCGAGGGGGAACAGATCGAGGCGATAGGCAGTGAAATCATCGGGGATTCGACAGGAAACGTACCGAGCGAAGGTGCCTGGGAAATGGTCGCTTGTCTCGATGAAGGTAGAGAAAGTGTCTCCAGCGGATACGACGGTCGAGCGGCTTTGGAAATGTGCCTTGCCGCCTACGAATCGGAACGGCTTGGTCGCGTTAAAATCACTTTCCCATTGGCTCAAAAAGCGTCTCCGCTTGAGTTGATGCTCAGGAGCGGACAGCTTCCATATATCCCTGCACGAGAATACGGTTGGGAGCTGGGCTAAACTTTAGTAAAATCTTTGCGCCTGTCATCTTTTCACCCGTCTCAGCGTTTGATACTTGCGTTGAGTCCCAATTCCATCGGGACGGCAACCATTCCACGTTCGTGAAGGAGCCTCTACTATGTTTTTACTCAAGCGGTCGAAACTATTCCCGCTGTTTATGGCAATTCCTTTTTTTCTAATTCTGGGGTGTAGTGAAGGCAATCGTGAAGAGAATTTCGCACCAAGGATTTCTGTCTTTGAAGCTGAATCCGATATTGTTGAACCCGGATCACAAGTCAGCATTGAATTTAAAGCTGCTGACGTTGATAACGATGAATTGTCCACCGAATGGTATGCGACCGGCGGCATGATTCAGGGCGACGATCTCGGCGCAATTTGGACTGCGCCCGAAGAGGAACGAAGATACCTGATCGAAGTCACCGTGAGCGACGGAAAGAAATCGACCACCAGCACTATCGACATCCGCGTGTGGCGGACCCGTCCGGGGGATTACTATCCACTCGCTGTTGGTAATATCTGGAGATACCGCGATGATGCAGGAAATCGGGTTATCTTTGAAATCGTTGACACAATCGAGATCCAAGTCACCAGCAGCCGGACAGTCAAAAGCTATGTTTTGCAGAAATCGAGTCCTGATGCGGGGCTAGAAGGCATCGTCAATTTTTCCTACTTGGGTCACAAAATTGAAAATGAGGAGGTCACCGGAATCCTCCAGCACGCCCAGAGTGTTACCTCCGGCACGGAAGATACAATTCTTTTTGCACCCTTTTTGCCGCTTTACAATTTTCCGCTGATCCCGGAGAATAAATGGCAAACAAACTTTCAGGCAAAGTTAACCCCTGAACTGTTCCCGATCGGTGGCGGTGCTGATGAATTTGAGGTGCTTTCGGAGGAGACTCTGATGGTTCCGGCAGGCACGTTTGAGAACGTATTTCAGGTGCAAGAATCGTTTAAGTGGAGCATTTTCGATCATCCCCTCGACCTAACAGTTGCACA
Source organism: Candidatus Poribacteria bacterium (assembly GCA_965222805.1). Taxonomy (GTDB): domain Bacteria; phylum Poribacteria; class WGA-4E; order WGA-4E; family PCPOR2b; genus PCPOR2b. The sequence goes on along the minus strand of CBDCUX010000005.1, from coordinate 5,840,897 downwards.
GAAATGGCTTGCTCCCAATGTGGGCATCATTAAATTCACTCAATCTCAAACCCGCGGGGATGTTACCGTTGATGTCGTGTTTGAACTAGAGTCTTTTGAACTGGTGGAACCGTGAGCCCCACATTCAGCGATTTGAAACGATTGCCTTTAACGGCGCTAGCAGTTTCGCAGTGAGATAAGGGCTAGGTTCCTCCCCAATTGCCTCCGGGTCCCAAATCTCCGGTGTCCCAAGGTCATCGTGTTCTGAAGCTATAGCACCTTCCCAGACCTCACGGCGCGTCTCCATGCGATAGCACTCTAGGTTTCCGTAATGCCCTTGGTCAATGTACTCCAATCCACACCTCTCGAAACAGAGAAAGGCACCATAGTTATCAATACCAACTTGAAGATCAAAGGCATCCACGCCGAGATGTCTAAACGCCAAGTCAATCACCTGTTGCATTGCCTCTGTGCCATACCCCTGATAACGGCAATCGGGTCGAATAACAATAAACTCAAGTGTGGCGGTTTTCCAATTTCCACCATCGGTGCATTTAATCAGTATAAACCCAACCAACTCACCGCTTGGCAGATCAATTGAAAATGGGTGCGTATCTTCGTTAGTAAGCCAACGATGCCAGTTGTCAACATAGGTTTGGAATGGCATGAATTCAGTATGCAAACGATTGCGAAGGGCAGGCTCATTCGTCCAACCCCAAGTCCGCCGCAGATCTCGCTCTTCCGTGGTTCGCAGTTTCAAGCCGTCGCCATAAAGCTGTTCTAACTCGCGTAGCTGGGTTTGTAAGATCCCCAATTGATCGGCATATGAATCTGCTTGTCCTGCTGCGGCGCCAATCAGGCGCTGGTTTGGTCGATCAATGAACTCAGCTTGCTTCAGTCGATTCTGAAAATAGGTAAGTTTCTGCTCGTTCTTTTCAATGATCCGCCTCAATTTATCAATTACTTGACTTCCACTATCGCTTTGCACGTTTATTTTTCCTCTCATAGCGTTTCTTTTCTTTCCTCGGTCCTTCGCGCTCAAACCTTCCCGCACTGAACCCCGATATTCGTAAGTAGCTATCGTACCGTAACTCGTTGATCTCTCCATCCTCGACAGCATTTTTGACTGCGCACCCCGGTTCATGCTGGTGGGTGCAGGCTGCAAATTTGCATTCGGGAATGTAAGGACGCATTTCGGGGAAATGGATATCTAGTCCTTGCTCATCATCAATCTCAAACAAGCCGAGTGTGCGGATGCCCGGTGTATCTGCGACGAACCCACCGAAATGGAGTGGCAAAAGGGAGACCTCTGTTGTGGTATGCTGTCCCTTGTGCATCCGTTCATCAACATCGCCGACACGTAACCGCAAGCCCGGCTGAATTTCGTTGAGCAGCGACGATTTGCCAACGCCAGAGGATCCGACAATAGCGGAGATTTGATCTTTCATCACCGCACGCATCTCATCGATTCCAGCATCTGTTATAATGCTTGTGTAAACTACCTTATAACCGATTTCCTCGTACAGTGCCATTTGTGCTCTTAACTTTTTCAATTGAACTAGGTCTATCTTGTTAATACAGATCACGGGCAACATCCCCGATGCCTCCGCCGTCACAAGAAATCGATCCAACATACGTAATTTGAGTTGAGGGTCTCGCGCCGCAAAGATGATTAGCAGGAGATCGAGGTTGGCTACAATGACCTGTGGCAATTTGTCCACGCGTGTCCGGCCGAATTGCGTCTGACGTGGGAGAATTTCCTCAATATAACCGATATCGGTTTTCGATTGCGACCGAGAAATTTGCACCCGATCACCAACGGAAACGAGATCCACGTAAGGCAACTCCTTCGTTTCTGCACGTTCGCGCCTATCAGCTTCAATAATATGATGGCGCAATGAGCAGTGGTAAAGTTGTCCTCCGATTTGGACATCATATACCCCACCGTGCGCTTTGATCACAATTCCTTCATCCATAAAAAATCACCTCACAAGGTAAATGAAAAAAGCCCGTAAGAGAACTCATCCATACGGGCTTTTCGACATCACACCAAACGAGATTTAAGCAGCCGTTCTCACCGTCCCGAAATACAGATGGGCAGCGTCAAGAGGAGTTCCCTGATTTTCTAATGTACTATTTTGTCTACCGGAGTTAATTTGTCTAAGCGTTTCTCGCATAACGTTGCACCACCTTTCGATATGATTTGATAATATAGGAAGATATAATTATTTTAACACACTTAAATCCCACCCTCAAGTAAAAATTCAGTAAATTTTCACATATTCAAATCAACTGACCGCAGGGATTGATCTCGACTATCAATTTTTATGCCAACGAATCTAAGCCCTCCCTTCCAACCATGAATTTCCTTGTCATTGAAGGTCGGATTTGCTATAATTAGGTGGTAGATATGTGGCGAATCTTGAAAGATTATTGTTACGCATTCACAGCGAAGTGTATAGGTCAGTGTGTTGCTCGGTTGCCCCGTAAACTCGCTTTATCCATTGGCATGTATCTTGCGGCAGCAGTTTTTTGGTTTTCTCATCGCCAAAAGGATAGGGCATGCAAGCATCTAAAACAGAGCTTTGGCATTGAGTATCCGGCGGCAGAGCGACTGGTTCGACGTTCTTTCCGGAACACAGGTAAGAACCTGATGGAATTTATGCAGCTTCCCCGCATGTCTCCTGAGACCATCCATCAGCTGGTTACCTTTGAGGGCAGAGAACATATTGATCGGGCACTAGATCAAGGCAGAGGCGCAATCATCCTGACGGCTCATTTTGGCAATTGGGAGCTTCTCGGTGCCAGCATCCTTGCAAACGGATATACAATCCGTGGCATTACCCGTCAGTTACGATCGAAGCGTTTAGATGCCATTGTTAGCAGCTATCGGGAAAAAGTTGGATGGCAAGGCATAGATCGAGATAGATCGATTCGCGAAGTGTTACGCTGCCTGAAGCGCAATGAGCTGATTGCCATTCTTGCGGATGTGGACACCCGTACTCAAGGGATTTTCGTTGATTTTTTCGGAAGGCCCGCCTACACACCTTATAGTCCGGTAGCCTTCGCGCTCAAGACAGGTGCCGCGATTTTGCCAACTTTTATTATCCGCCAACCCGATGATTCACATCGTGCTGTTGTCGAAGCACCATTGCTCCTACAACAGGGCGGAGAGAGAGAACAAGATCTTTTGGTAAACACACAACGGTTTACAAAGATTATTGAATCTTACATCCGACGTTACCCGGAACAGTGGATTTGGATGCATGAACGCTGGAAAACAAAACCCAAATAATCGAAATATAGGTTCACGTATCACGTTCCGCCTGTATCTCCTTTTGGTAGCTTTAAGTTTGCTCATTACTGGCTGTGATAAGGCAGATGAAGAACTGACGCAACCGGTCCAAGAAACCCCTCAACAGATACTGTATGGCTTTTCAACTAGACACACAGAAGGGGGTATCACGCGGTGGATGCTTGTTGCCGATAAGGCAACATACCTGAAAGAGATTGTGGAACTTCAAAATCCAACGCTCCAAATATTTCAAGATGGTAAGTGGGCAATAACAATAACAGGCGATCGTGGTGAGATTATTGAGTCAAGCAATAATGTTCATATTTTTGAGAATGTTGTTGGAAAGAGCCAAGATGGACAATTATACACCGATGAGCTTCACTGGCAAGATGATGATGGCAAGTTGTATGCGCCGAATGTTGCCACGATTGTGCGGGGTGATTCAACAATGGTTGGTCGAGAACTGGAAGGCGATCCGACCCTTGAAGTAGTTACGATGAAAGATGTTCGATCTAAAATTTACCCAAAGGATGAGAAATTTGATGCAACAGAGAATTAATTCTACGATAATTCCCAGTCCGCTCGTGGCGTTGCTTTGGGCGGTTGGTCTGCTTTTTGGCATTTTTTTTCTAACAAGCCGCGCATTCCCAGCTGATGAACAAGAAATAACTCCACCTCAACAAGAGGGGATGGGTGAAGAAGCGATGTCAGATGAGGATGTGATTAATGTTAAACATGCAGACCGCTTTGAGCAACGCGACAAAGAAGGATTGACAATTTTTACCGGTTCGGTTCAAATCGAACGGCCTGATGGCTTCCTGAACGCCGATAAAGTGACCATTTATGAAAACGTTGACACGAATGAAACTGTCAAAACCGTTGCGGAAGGAAACGTCGAGCTTCGGGATGGGGATATTTTTGTCACTTGTGCTCACGCGATTTTGAACCATCTTACTGATATTATAGAATTTCGCGATAACGTTGTTGTTCTTCAAAATCAGGATCGATTAGAAGCAGATATTTTCACATACAATCGCCTAACGGGCGAGCGCTCTGGAGAGGGAAATATAAAGGTTCGGATTCGTGTGAAGTCTAACAAGGAATCTGAATCGGATTCGCAGGAAGGAGAGGCAGAGGAGGAGGAAAACGGTGGCAGTCCTTCAAACCCATGAACTTGTTAAAAGTTATACAAGACGTGGACCCATTGTTGTCAACCGAGTCAGCCTTGAAGTTGAAACAGGTGAAATTGTCGGCTTGCTGGGACCAAACGGAGCAGGGAAATCAACGACATTTTATATGGTTGTCGGGCTGATTCGCCCCAATGCGGGTCAGATTATTTATAACAATGAAGACATCACATTTTTACCGATGTATAAACGCGCACGACGGGGTATTGGTTATCTTGCTCAGGAAACCTCTATTTTTCGGAAGTTGACAGTCAGGCAAAACATCGAAGCCATCTTAGAGGTGCTTGATATTCCTAAAAACGAGCGTGAACAACGAAGTGAACGGCTGATGGACGAACTTGGCATTTCCGACTTGGCGGATCGCAAGGCATACACCCTTTCGGGTGGGGAATGCCGTCGTGCTGAAATCGCAAGAGCGCTCGCAGCGTCTCCGTCTTTCATTTTATTAGATGAGCCATTTTCAGGCATAGATCCAATTGCGGTGCAAGATATTAAGCAGCTCATCCTACATTTACGCGATCGAGATCTCGGCGTGTTAATCACGGATCACAATGCTGCAGAAATGCTAGGAATTGTCGACCGTGCTTACTTAATTACTGATGGAAAGATCACGTTGAGCGGCACTCCTGAAGCACTCGTTGAGAGCCAAATTGCTAGAGAACGGTACTTGGGGCATAATTTTGAACTGCGGCGATCTGTGATACAGTCGTGATAGCCCCTATCGGAAGGCGGATATTGGAGAGTGCTCCCAGTCATGAACGTATAGAGTTGATAACCTACGCAATCACTTGAGGAGATTAAGTCATGAACATTGGAATGAGACAAACCGCGAATCTACAGCACCGGCTGGTTATGACGCCCAAGCTACAGCAAGCGATTCAGGTACTTCTGATGTCACGGCTGGATCTGAATCAACATTTGAGTCAGCAATTGGAGCTAAATCCGCTTTTGGAGGAGATATCAGATGATGGTGAGATTGAAGAAATTACCGATTTAGAAGGGCTAGATCCAGATACCCAATGGAATGAACCTGAAGAGATTATAGATCGTGAGGATAAGGAACCGGATTTTGACTGGACGGATTTTTTGGATGACTCTCTCCATCGGGGTGAAAGTAGGGAGTTTGAGCATTGGGAAAACAACGAGAATCAGCGTCCAGCGGATACCGCCTGTTTCCAATCGCTGCACGATTTTTTGATGCAACAACTCAGCATCACTCCTTTATCAAAAACGGAGCGGAGAATTGGCGAACAGATCATCGGCAACCTTGACGATAATGGTCGGTTGCAGGCAGTTCCTTTGTTTAATATAAACCCCTCGTTCCAAAGTGATTTGGCTGATGGGCTCCTCTCAAAAGATCTGCGAAAAGCACTTGAAAAAGGGCTGCGTAGGGCACTCGGAAGCAATGAAATTTCCCTGTCTCAAAATGCGACTGTTAATGTAGAATTGGAAGATAGCTGTTGGCTGATAACCGATGCGGTGGGCGCACAGACCTATACAGTCAAAGAAGAAGATGGTCAGTTAAATATCTACATCATCACCCTCGAAGATATTGCAGTCACTATCGGTTGCGACTTGGCTGATGTAGAAGCTGTTTTGCACTTCATTCATAACCATTTTGAGCCCATTGGCATCGCCTACCGGACAATCCCAGAAACTCTTCTTATACAGCTGCGAGTTGCTCAAATTGATAATCCACTTGCAGAAGATATTATCAAGCATCATTGGGAGGATCTAACGAACAATCACTTACAGCGTATCGCTCAGGGCCTTGGGGTAGAAATCGGTGAAGTTGTTGAAGCACGAGAACTAATTGGCACTTTGGATCCCTATCCGGGTCGCCACTTTTCGGATCCAAGAGATCCAAGAGCACCTGAAACAATAATACCTGAGGTCATCGTTGAAAAAATTGAGGGAGAATATCGAATTATCACCAACGACGACGGCATGCCTCGACTTCGTTTGAATCCAGTCTATGTCGATTGGATGACTAACGGAAATAAGAACTTAGATGCCAAAACGAAGGAGTGGCTAGAGGTTCGCAGAACTCAAGCAAGGGACCTGTTACAAAGCATTGTTCAGCGTCGACAAACGATTGCGAGGGTAACGGAGGCAATTTTTGAGGTACAGGCGGATTTCTTGGAGCAGGGCATTGAGGGACTTAAACCTTTAGTGTTAAAGCAGATAGCAGATATGGCGGGTGTTCATGAATCAACGGTCAGCCGGGTTACATCGAATAAGTACGTCGAAACGCCCCAAGGCATCTACAGGCTGAAATATTTTTTCAGCGGCGAGCTCCCGACTGATTCTGGGTCAAATATGGCCGCAACCACAGTCAAGGAAAAGATCAAGGAAATGATAGATAATGAAGACGCGGCGAAACCGTTGAGCGATAAAGCGATCTCTGATGCGCTGAAGGCTCAAGGAATTCATACGGCAAGACGAACTGTTGCCAAATACCGTGAGGAACTTGATATTCTACCATCCCCCAAAAGGAAACGGAAGTGGTAGAATGATTAACGACTGACTGATTTGTGATGAATCGGCAGTCACCAATGCAGCATTAATTCAATAAAGGAAGTCTAAAGGCATGCAAATCCATCTTACTAGCCGTCACCTTGAAATTACAGATGATATTCAAATTTACATTGAGAAGCGTGCTAAGAAAATCGAAACAATTTTTAGCCCTGTTATTGATTTTCAGGTAGTTATGGAAGTGGAGAAAAACCGTTACCGCACAGAAGTTACACTCGCGACCCGGAAAGCAACCTTCCATGCTCAAAGCGAAACACACGATGTTTTCTCGTCGCTCGACGATGTCATGGACAAAATTGAGGCACAGATTCGTCGCCATAAAGAGAGAATCAAGGATCGGCGACACCGTCTGTCTCAGCGTGAGGTCGCAGTGCAGTTAAGCGGTAATGAGGAAGGTGCACCGGCGGAGATTGATATGGACGATTCATCAAACATACCGGCACCTCACTTCAGGGCTCCCGAAAAATTTGCATCTAAGCCGATGAGTGTGGATGAAGCTGTGATGCAACTTCAGACTTCTGGAGATGTGTTGTTACTTTTCTTAAACGCACAGACGAATCAGGTGAACCTCGTATACGAAGATGATAATGGTGAGTATGGATGGGTCGAACCTCAATTTGCCTAGGGACGATGGATGGGGTGCTCTGTTGACTGATAATCCAAACCCCATGCAGCCGCGCCGGCCGAGTAGGACCTGCCCTAATCCATTGATAGATTCCTTTCCCTCCTAACCCTAGTCCTATTAACAGCAACTTCCTAAGTTATCTCATTGATGAGAAAAACCTTGGTGAATCTATGAGAGGAACAGTCGAATGCCAGACCACATAATGACGGTTCGTCAGTTAATCAAATACGCCGGCTACGAGCTACAACTTGACATCACGGCTGGACACGATGGGCTAGATCGTGCACTTAAAACAGCGGAATCGAACCGCCCAGGACTCGCGCTGTGTGGACATTACGACCATTTTGGTCATGAACGGGTTCAGATTTTGGGGCACGGCGAGATTTCGTATATAGAAAGTCTCTCGCCTTCAGAACGAACTGAAGTTTTTCAGAAATTCTTCTCATATGACCTTCCATGTGTGATCGTTACAAATAACCTACCAACCCCTTCAGAACTTGTCTCTATTGGTAACCGTGTAAAAATACCAATCTTGACAACTCGGCTATCATCCGCTGTTTTTACGACTCGGCTGCTATTGTTCCTCGAAGATGAATTTGGACCATCGGAGTACGTTCACGGAAACTTGGTTGATGTATTCGGGGTTGGCGTCTTAATCCTTGGCGACAGTGGAATTGGTAAAAGCGAATGTGCCTTGGAGCTTCTGCAAAAGGGACATCGCCTCATTGCCGACGATACTGTTCTTTTGAAACGTGTATCCGGACACCGTATTTTTGGCATGCGCGCACAACCGTTGAAGCACTATATGGAGGTTCGGGGATTAGGAATTGTTGATGTGATCGGGCTTTTTGGGGTAACTGCGGTTGGCGATCGCACACAAGTTGAGTTGGTCATAACTCTTGAACATTGGGATGAAGCCAAGGCGTACGATCGAACAGGACTTAACGAGGAGGTCTACACTTTTCACAATGAACGGATACCATACGTCGTCATCCCTGTGGCAACTGGAAGAAATATCTCAAACCTGATCGAAGTTGCAGCGATGAATCTTTGGGGACAAAAATTGGGATTTCATGCAGCAAAAGAGCTCAATGAAACCCTCATTGCGGAAATGGCAGAGAAGAACGATGAAGAGGTGCTTGATGAATGGCAGCACACAACTCTTCATCGTGAAATTTTGGGACCAACAAAGTCAAAGGTAATTTAATAGCAGCCCTCATCAGCCAATAAGGGAGATAGTTATGGTTGAAAAATTGGTAACAATCCGTAATGCGCTCGGCTTGCATGCACGTCCCGCCGGCGTGCTGTCCCAAGCGGCGAATCAATTCTCTTCCAGCATCTACATCCAAAAAGGGCTGATGAAAGTAAACGCAAAAAGTATCATGGGCATCATGATGTTAGCAGCAAGCCGCGGCACTCAACTTACAATTAGGGCAGAAGGTTCGGACGAAGAAGACGCTGTTGAAGCACTATCACAATTAGTTGAAAGCGGCTTCGAGGAGGCAGACTAAAATGTCTCCGGCAACGTCATATTCCAGCAGAACCAACTCAAATATAGAGCATACCACAATGACCCCGGAAGAGAGATACCTGTTTGATCTGCATGGCTACTTGGTGCTGCGCGACGTGCTGTCCCCTGATATGCGTCATCGTCTCAACCAAGCTATAGATAACCTTGAAGCACTTGATGATAGTCAGACAGCAGCCTTGGGGATTGAAAGGAAATATCGCACTTCGGATAATGTTTATGCTCTGACGGGTGCCCCACGGGAGGGCGGTTTGGGGGATTATGACTGCGAGGTGCTCCGATATGGCACTCCCTTTGAGGAACTCATCGACTTGCCGCAGACACTCCGCTATATCGAAGAAATGATAGGCGAGCCTTGCCGGCTCGATGCAGCCAGCTTTATGTCACGCAACAGCGGCGGAGCGTTTCGGTTCCATCACGGTTACGCAGAGCTACTTCCTTACAGCGAGTACGCTTTTCAGAACGGAGCGTTCAAGTGTGTAAGCGTAAAAATCGGCTATGCGCTGACGGACGTTGCTGTCGAAGATGGTTGTTTTGCTGTCATCCCCGGCAGCCACAAGAGCAACTTCATCAATCCGCTTGTGGGTGAGATACCGGATCCCGCCCATCCGCTCGTGCAGCCGTTGCCGTGTAAAGCCGGCGATGCCATCATCTTTTCTGAAGACCTATCCCACGGGGCTGTAGAGAACCACGGCTCGAAGGTGCGTCGGACGTTGTTTTATTCTTATGCCCCGGCGTTTCACTGCACTTGGCACGGTTTGGCAATCACAGCCGCGGGTTTTGAGCAGCGTGCCCCCCAACGCCGTCTTGAACTTATCCAGGGTCCACCGCCGTTCGCTCATGCAGCCGAAACCGATGTTCGCTAATATCGGTCCTGACAAACTGGAGACAGATTATAATCCCCGGCGAAAGTCAACACAGGCGGCGATTTGCTAACGACTTCGGTCATACCTCCTCTGATGTGAGATTTGATGAGAAATGGAGTTCGAACGGTGAATCCTACAAAATCAGCTACAGAAGAAGATGTTTTTGACCTGCAGATTGGCCTCGGTGAGTCCAAGACCTCCGTTGAAGATAAGCATTTCTTCGACACCGCTGGCTATCTGGTGTTAGACGCGCTCCTGACCGCGGATCAGATTTCGCGGGCACAGGATACGCTAGCAAGGATTAAGGCGGCAACGCCGGAAAATATAACGTTCTTGCCAAACGGTCCCTATGGCTGCGAATTGGTCAACATCATTGAAGGTGGGAACACCGTTGAGGATGCCATGGCACTGCCTCGTGTCCTCGATTATGTGCAGGAATTCATCTGGGGACGGCAATACCGTCTCGTCGGCTCACGGGCGATACTCAGAGCAGCGGGACAATGCAGCCAACTCACCCAAGGCGGTGAGGCAGATCCGAGACGTTATGCCCGTTACCGTTGCTTTGCGGATGGCCAATTCCGTTGTCTGATGATCACGTGCTTGATTACATTGACAGATACCACCGATGGCGATGGGGCGTTCTGTGTAATCCCTGCCAGCCATAAAGCCAACCTTCCACACCCCTATGAAAATACGGATTTGAGCGCAGTTTCGCCGTTGAGGAGCATTCCACTTCGAGCTGGATCGGGCATTCTGTTGACCGAGAACCTATCGCACACATTCAAACCACCAATCGGTGAAACGCATGCTTGGCTGTCCTATCAGTACGGTCCTTCGTACATGGTGAGCTGGAACTACTGCGAACCTTCAGCCGATTTACTGGCACGTACCGCCGCTGACCCTGCCAAGTCACATTTATTGTTGGAACCGTACTATCACCCCACTGGTTCACAGAAGAAACAAGAGATGTAGTTAATCCAATTGCCACTTAAAGCACCGGCGATGCCATATCAGATGCGTCCGGCAGTAAAATCTTCCAGTCGAATGACTTCGCCGCTTCGTGCCGCCGACGCATTGGCACCGAGAACCGCTGCCAGACTATTCATACTAGTCGCATAAGAACTTCGCATCATGCTGGCGTCTTCAGACCGCACAGCTTTGACAAAAGCTTGCGCTTGCAGGGCAAAAGGGTTAACGGTTTCCGTCGTTTCCCAGACCGTCTCGCCGTTCTCCACAGCTTTTTGTCCTGACCACTCAATCAGCGAATCATCGCTGACCAGCATAACTTGCTGCTGTGAAATCCTCACATTAGTCAGCACCCGCGAAACACTCACATTGGCAGTTACGCCATTAGTGAAGCGGTAATTGACGTTGTATACGTGCGGCATATTCATTGGCTCGGGTCCTTCGCCGGGCTGACGCTCGACGTAGAACGCCGATACAGCTTCAATATCTCCCAAGAAATAGCGTAACAGGTCTACCGTGTGGATGGTGTTCTCGACAAATGAGCCTCCGCATAACTCAAAGCGACTGGTCCAATAGCGGATCGGGTTACCGCTGTAGAGTCGTTGCACCAAAGCATGTCGCAACGTGCGTTCCTGCAATCTCTGGCATATCTCTTCCGCTGATGGATAATAACGACTCATAAAACCGACTTGCGAAACAATACCCGCGTTTTGGATAGCAGCGTTGAACCGAACTGCTTGTGCTATGTCCAGCGTTTGTGGTTTTTCGACAAAGATAGCAAAGCCTTTGTCCGCGGCTATTAGGATTTCGTCCGTGTGAAGTGTCGGTGGAATACAGAGGTAGATCGCGTCCAGGTCCTCTTTATCGCACATTTCGTGATGGTCGGTGTAGGCTGCCTGTGCACCAAAGGTTGCGGCTTGTGTTTTTACAGTCTCTTCATTGATATCGCAGAACGCTTGTAAAATGACCTCGCCGGCTTCGACCAGCGGTGCAAGACCTGGCAAGTGTGACCGAGTGGTGATATGACCAAGGCCAATAAATCCCAAACGAACAGGTTTCATAATGATAAATGCCTCCCTTGATAAAAAAAAATACCATAATCGAAATGAGGATACCACATCTTAAGAACAATTAGCAAGTGCAATACAAGTTGACAAATTAATTGGTTGTAAGCGATAATTGATTATAGACATCTTCTCGGAAATCAGGAGGGAATTAGGGTTGTTTTGAGGACATAATGTAATTGTGTGAGATTTGGAGATTCATGTGTGGCCTCAAATTCGGCGAAAGCATCAACCTATTCCTAAAGCATCCCGCTGTAATCATGCTACAATATCTTGATAAGAGGCGGGTTCATATATATTGTTGGTATTATGTGTATGGCTCTTGATATTTTCTGCGCTGTTCGTATCTCAATTCAGAAATTTCATACCTGCTAAAAGGAGAGAACATGACGAATTTATACCGTGTGGCTATTATCGGTACTGGCCGTATGGGAGGTTTAATTGAAGATGAGCTCTCGGTTAATCAATTTTCTAGCCCTTATGGCCACTTCAGCGCATATGCTGCCATTGAGCAGACCGAGGTGGTAGCCGTTGCTAATCGTGGGACAGAGCGCTTGAAACGGTTCGCCGATCGGTTCGGCACTACCAACACCTATCTCGATTATCGCGAGATGATTGAACGGGAAAAGCCGGACATCGTGAGCGTGACCACACCTTCATTCGCACGCGCTGAACCGATTATCTTCGCGGCAGAGCACGGTGTACGGGGGATATATTCCGAGAAAGGGTTGTGTGCCTCGCTGGCGGAAGCCGATCGTATTGTCGCCGCTTGTAAAGCAAATAACGTTGCCTTCAACTGGGGAGCGATGCGCCGCCACCATGACGGCTATATTCGGCTGCGCGATGCTATTGTTCAAGGAGATATCGGTGAACCGCGTTATGCGGTGATGTCTAGCTATACCGACATTATTAAACATCACCCGCACACGCTAGACCTTGTATCTATGTTGCTCGGCGATCCGATGCCGATTTGGGCGGAAGGACGCCTCGTTCAGCGGGGTGAACCGTTGGCTGCGAACGCAGATCAGCGTCCCCGCGCTTATCCTGACTACAACCCGGATGGACATTGTTTTGTACCTCCCCTTGGAGAAGAGATTGCGGATCCTATGGTCGGATTTTTCCGGATCGGCTATGAGAACGATACAGAAGGGATTTTTCTCCCTCTATCTGGACCATTCAACGTTGATGTCCACGGCACTGAAGGACACGCCTACGCATGGGACAACGGCGATGTTTTCTGCATCCGTCGTAGCGGGAAGGGTGGATCTGCTGTTGAAGAAACGTTTATTAAGCCAACCGGCGAGAGTCCTACGGTATGCACGATTCGCAATATCATCCGCGAGATCGAAACGGGAGAGCGCACCGCTGGAAATATTGACATAACGATGCAATCGGTGGAGGCACAATTTGGTATCGCGCATTCTCATCTACAAGGGGGCACTCGCGCGGCATTACCTGTCGCAGACCGGGATCTTTACATCCCCGGCGGTTGATGACCAATTTTAGTTAGGAGATGGGGGGAGTTATCTTGCCTTTACAATTTGGGATGCGTGGAGGTCACCTCGTTGACTAAATCGAGCCCAAATAAACATAATTCAATTAATTACACAGGAGACGATATTCATGGCAAACGAATCAATTCAACTTTTTAATGGAACAGATCTCACCGGTTGGCGGATGCGACATCCAGACCAAGAACACAAATGGGTTGTTCACGATGGCATCCTCGACAACACGGATAAGGGTGTGGACATCATCACGGAGCAAAAGTTCGGCGATTTTGAATTGCATATCGAGTATCTAGTGCTAAAGGATAGCAACAGTGGTATCTACCTCCGGGGTCGATATGAGATTCAGATTTTAGACAGTCTAGGAAAGACTTATTCGTACCCAGCGGAGAATGGCGCCCTTTATAATCAGAAACATGTAGACACTGAAGCAAGCAAGCCGGCAGGGGAGTGGCAAACAGTGGATGCAACCCTCAAGGGCATGAGTCTGACGATATTTTTAAATGGGGTCAAGATTCACGATAACGTGACCATTGAGGGACCAACAGGTGGACAACTCAGTGACGACAATCCACCCTCGGGGCCCTTAATGTTGCAGGGAGACCATGGACCTGTTCAATTCCGTAACATTCGGATTCGGGAATTGTAATAAGAGCTGAAACGCTGGTTTGAACTCAAGACCCCACTCATTTCGACTTTTTGAACCAGATCCCGGCAAAAGGCGTATCAACTATGACAAATGTGTCGCCAGATAGACCAATTGTAACGATTCAGCAGCATATCATTGAGGGACAGCAACGTTACCCCGGTGCAACAGGAGAGTTCAGTTGGTTGTTGTCAGGCATCACGCTAGCAACAAAGATTATACAGGATCGGGTCCGTCAAGCGGGACTCCTTGATGTTCTCGGTGCAACTGGTGCAGACAACGTTCAAGGAGAGATGGTTCAAAAACTCGATGTTATTGCCAACGAAACATTGATGCGATGTTTGGGATACCGCGGGAATGTCGGCATGATGATTTCTGAGGAGGATGCTAAACCGCGTATCGTTCAGGAAGTCGGAGAAGAGGGGAGATATGTAGTCCTGTTTGACCCTCTCGACGGCTCAAGTAACATTGATGTAAACGTACCAATCGGCACCATTTTCTCAATCCTTCGACGTAAATCCGATATTGATAGGAACGATGCGATGCCGCATATCCTTCAGCCGGGCATTCAACAGGTCGCCGCCGGTTATGTGTTGTACGGCAGCAGCACGGTGATGGTTTATACCGCAGGGGATGGTGTCCATATATTCACGCTAGATCCATCAATCGGGGCATACGTGTTGACACAAGAAAATGTACAGATGCCGGAAAACGGCAAAACCTACAGTGTCAACGAAGCGTACTCCCTAACCTTTCCGCGAGGGGTGCGGAAATACCTTGAATGGGCAAAATCAGCAGAAGCGAAGGATTATAGCCTAAGGTACGTTGGCTCGCTGGTTTCTGACTTCCATCGCACACTCCTCCGCGGCGGCGTGTTTCTCTATCCGCCAACGCAGAAGGATCGATTTGGCAAACTGCGGTTGTTATACGAAGCCAACCCGATAGCCTTCTTGGCAGAGCAGGCGGGGGGCATTGCTAGCGACGGAAAACAGCGCATCCTAGAAAAACAACCACGGTCTATCCACGAGCGAACGCCGTTGGTTGTCGGTAGCAGAGACGAGGTTAAACAGGTGCTGTCGTTTTGGGGAGGATAATTAGGAAACTCTTAACCATCTATGAAACGCAATTTTTTTGAATTTTGGAACATTCAATCAGGAATGGTGCTATACAAATTCACACAACAAAGTCATAGAAATGCCAAAATTCTGTAACATCTCTTACCTATAATTTCTGTGTCTCCTGTTTACCGTCGTTGCGACATACGTCGAATACAGGCAGCAGCCAAAACTTAGAGTTTTGCTTTTGCCTTCTGGATTCACAACATCTTCGAGAAGAAAAATGGCATCAAAGATTCTGATTGTGGAAGATGAGCCCGATATTGTTGAGCTATTAGTGTACAACTCGCACCAAGCGGGCTTTGAAACCGAGGCAGTTTTTAATGGGGCAGATGCTCTTGAACAGGTTAAAATCCAGCAGCCAGATCTTGTTCTCTTAGATCTGTTGCTTCCAGAGGTAGACGGACTGGAGATCTGTCGCACCTTGAAACGCGATCCTGAGACGGCAGGTATTCCCATTATTATGCTAACGGCAAAAGGTGAAGCGATTGATCGAATTGTTGGGTTGGAGTTAGGGGCGGACGACTACATCACCAAGCCATTTAGTCCACGAGAAGTTATCTTGAGAATTCATGCTGTGCTGCGTCGTGCGCCTAACGTTCCGAGCAATAAGCCTTCAAACCAAATCCAGATTGACAGTTTAAAGATCGATCTAGACAGGCACCAAGTGTTCAGCGATGGCTACGTGATCGATCTGACGGCGACAGAGTTCAAAATCCTTTCCCTATTTGCTCATTCCCCGGGGCGTGTATTCACGCGCAGTATTTTGATGGATGCGGTTTGGGGGCAAGAGTATTACGGTATTGAGCGCACTATGGACACACATGTGAGTCGTTTGCGGCGGAAGTTGGGACAGTTCGGAGAGCGGATTGAGACAGTGCACGGAGTCGGCTATCGGCTCAAGGAGTAACAGCGCATAGGGATCAAATATTAATTAAATGAGGGGTGCTCATAATTGCTATAGAGTCAGGATAACGGTTATAATCTAATCTAACCTTCAAGAAAGAGAGGATTATAACATGGGTTATCCTGACCGTGATTATTATATCACGTTTTTGTTTGAACAGCTTGAAACTTTCAACACCTCCGTCGCGTCGGCGTTGACACCGACTCTCGGACGCCCTAAGTCGTATACAGACGACTGTCTGATTGTGCTTTTCGCCGTCCTGACACTCAAGGGTATCTATTGCTTTAAGGCACAACACAGATGGTTGGAGATACACGTGCCGGGGGTGCCACGGTTCAATCTACAAACTGTACCCTCTCGTGCGACGCTGGCACGCCGGTACAAACAACTTGCTTGTCGGCTTGAGGCGTTCATTGAGTTTTTAGGTGATGTTGGTATGACTTTGATTGCCGATGCGTCTTTGGAGGTGGTTTACCAAGATAAAAGTCTGTTTAAGGCAAAAGGTCCGGTCTGGCATCAGAAAGACAAAAAGGCCAATCGCATTCCAACGGGACTGCGTGCCGTTGATACAGACGCGAGTTGGTCTGTCAGTAAGTACCATGGCTGGGTTTATGGCTATGGACTGCATCTAACGGTCACCCAACAGGGAGTGCCTTTGATGAGTGCCGTTGATACTGCGTGTGTGAGTGAGAAAGCAATACTTGACCAACAAGTCAACAAAATGCTTGCACAAAATGTCGGATATATCGTCGCCGATGCCGGTTACACTGACCTCAAGCGAACCGAGAAACTGGCAAACGAAGGATTGTTGCTTATCACCCCGGTGATAGGTGCCAAGCGACCTCAAGCCCAGCGGTATGTCGAAACTATTAACCAATCAACACTGTTGCATACCTATCAGCAGAAGCGCAACGTCGCCATTGAACCGATATTTGAATTGCTCAAGCAACTGCTATCGACACATACCAACCACAAACAGCTACCGGTCTGTGGCAAACCGAATGTGGTCACGTTTTTGATGCTCGGTGTAGTTTTGCTTCAGGTGGCAATGTTGGTCAATTCTATTTGGGGACTCCCGCTGAGAAATGTCACACATGTCATCGCTGTATTTCGATAATTTGATTTATGAGCACCCCTCAATTAAATAAGAGATGGCAAGAGCCCGGTGGGAAAAATTCTCACCGGGCTTTTTTTGTTTTCCATCACCCTTCCAATATCTGTCACAAAATAGTCATAGAATTTCCACCAATTTGCTACTAAATCTTCACAGCATTGTTACATCAGAAAGATATACTTGTGTTCAGTCGCTGAGTATATTCAGATGAATTGAACAAAGTGGAGTCCGACTGTGTCTTCACTAGAGAAGATTATTGTCGAAACCCTGATATCACAGGTGTAACTATGAAAAAAATATCTCGTCGCCATTTTTTACGTTCTAGCGCAATAGCAACAGCTTCTAGCGTAATTGCGCTTGGTTTCTCCCGTTGTAGCAGGTTACTGACTGAATCTGTCTCCCAAGCCTCCACTGCCAATCGATATGGCGATTTTCTCCAGATCCCTATGGCATCCTTGACCTCCCCGAAGGGTTTACATATCACGCCTTCTCCACCGTCGGAGAGCGTATGGACGATGGATTTCTCGTGCCCGGTGCTCACGATGGCATGGCAGCTTTTCCGGGCCCCAATGGGAAGACAATTCTGATCCGAAAACACGAGTTAGGTATAGGCCCAAAGGACGCTCAGTCATTTGCCCACGATAAGAGATACCGAGAAGTTGATTGGGAAAAGATGTATGATCCGGGAAAAGGAACGAAACCGGGGCTTGGTGGCACAACAACACTTGTCTATGATACGAAAGCCGGAACATTAGAAAGCCACCACATGAGTTTAATGGGCACGATTAGGAATTGTGCGGGCGGCGTAACACCTTAGAATACCTGGATCTCGTGTGAGGAAAGCGTTCAACTCGCCAAAGACACTTATGAAAAAGACCACGGCTACAATTTTGAAGTACCCGCCTCCGCTACTGTCGGTTTGACGACACCGATTCCGTTAAAGGCAATGGGACGATTCAATCATGAGGCTGTTGCTGTGGATGCCAAGAGTGGAATTGTGTATCAGACCGAAGATCGGCACGATAGCCTCATTTATCGTTTCATTCCGGAGGTCCCCGGAAAACTTGCACAAGATGGTCGGCTTCAAGCAATGGCAATCCGCAATATGAAAAGTGCCGATACCCGAAATTGGAAACAGTGGATGGATAAGGTTTTCCCTTGGACCTATGACGCAATCCCAGTTGGTCAAGAGATGGAAGTTTTGTGGGTTGATATCCAAAATGTCGAATCCCCCAAAGACGACCTTCGTCTCCAAGGTTTCAACAAAGGTGCAGCACGATTTGCCCGAGGCGAGGGGATGTAGTATAGCGACGATACTATCTATTTTGTCTGCACAAACGATGGCTACCGCAAGAAGGGACAAGTTTGGCGTTATATTCCCAGCCCGTTTGAGGGGACGTCGGCTGAAGATAAACAGCCAGGGGTGCTTGAACTCTTTATTGAACCCAACGACAGCGATCTTTTAGAGAACGGTGACAATGTGACGGTTGCACCGTGGGGCGATCTTATTTTGTGCGAGGATGGGCCGGGGACGCAGTTTCTTGTAGGTATAACACCGGAAGGAACACTTTACAGATTCGCCAAGAACTCACGTAACAAGTCAGAATTTGCGGGTGCAGCGTTCTCGCCGGATGGCACCAC
The DNA here is from genome assembly GCA_965222805.1 of Candidatus Poribacteria bacterium. Classification (GTDB taxonomy): domain Bacteria; phylum Poribacteria; class WGA-4E; order WGA-4E; family PCPOR2b; genus PCPOR2b. Next base: position 5,821,921 of record CBDCUX010000005.1, on the reverse strand, counting down.
GTTGTTTGTCAACATCCAAGGTGCCGGAATGCCCCTCGCAGTCATGGGTCCTTGGCACAAGTTTATAACAGCATAAAAAAAAGTTCTCCATGAAAAAGCTAAAGGAACGATAAAATTTTGTAACATTTCTAGGCTATACTTCTGACCGTTGGTTGGGAAATCAGGAAATTTGGACTGGAGAGCAAAAACTCTCCAGTCCAAATTTCGTTTTACCGCTCGCAAGTGCAAATACCCTAAATCGGATGGCCACTACGGAAGTCAATTGCCATAAAAAATCGAAAGAAATGTCAAAATTTTGTAACATTCTTAAACTATACTTATAGGGTGCCAAAACGAACAGATGCAATTAGAACATGAGAAAGATGAAACGACCATTTTTGTGGGTGTTGATAGTATGGCTCTGTTGGGATCCGTCAACACTCCTCGCACAACAGACTGGAAACATTGAAGGGGTTGTCCTTGATGAAGCAACAGAAGCACCGATAGCAGATGTGTCTGTTGTATTGAGTGCTACTGGTCAGCGCGTATCAACGGATCAGGACGGAGCATTGATTGCAACAGCATACGTTGTCCAAGAAAGGATTGCTAATGAGGACTTGATGCAAGGGGTGCTCATGAAACCTACCCCCAAACCGACACTTAAACGCCGGTCCCGTCCGCGAGTTGCTAAAACAACTATACTTCGGAAGGCAGTGGCATGGTATATTTAATAAGTAATCTACCAAAATGTCATTAAACACAGATGTTATTGAATGGAGGCTTTATGAGGAGATATTTACGACATAGCATCTTGCCCTTTATGTGTCTATTGTTGAGTAGCCCTGCAGTTTTATGGGGAAATGAGGGCAGGATTAGCGGTTATTTTTTTGGCGATTATTATTATGTGCTGAAGTCTTCCGACACTGGACTTAAGAATCGGAATGGATTTCAGTATCGGCGTGTCTATTTGAATTACGATAAGGAGCTATCGGAAGCATTTTCCGCGCGGTTTCGGCTCGAGATGAATGGTCAATCATTTCCCACATCCCGCCAAACAAGTTCAAAAATGGAACCGTTTCTCAAAGCCGGCTATCTGAGGTGGAAGCGGCCTAAGTGGCGGACGAATATTTATTTGGGATTATCCAGCAACCCGACTTGGAAGAATGTTGAACAGGTATGGGGCTATCGCTCTGTTGCCAAAACGGTGATCGATCTTCAAAAAATGGGGAGCAGCTCCGACATTGGTGTATCACTACAAGGCGATGTTGATAAATCAAAGAAATTCAGCTATCATCTGATGTTCGCAAATGGCATGAGCACAAAGACGGAGATTGATAAGAACAAGAAGATCGCGTTTTCGCTCGCAGCCAAGCCTGTTACCGGTGTTATCCTTGAAGGATACGCCGATTTGGAAAACGCTGTGGATCTAGGTAGATGGTACACATTACAAGGCTTTCTTGGCTATCAGCGGGAGCAACTTCGGCTTGGCATTCAGCTTGCCAATCAGACGCGGCAGCAGGGAGACGAGGACGACCTTAATATCCTAGTAGGTTCAGTGTTCGGTGCAGCGCAATTAATCGAGAAGAAGGTGTGGGCTTTCGCTCGATTTGACCGCTTGCTCGATCCGAACCCCGATGCGAAGAGAATCTCTTATATCCCTTTTGACAATACTGCAGCATCGAATATGATTCTTGTCGGACTGGATTGGGCGCCAATTGAGGCGTTTCATATCATGCCCAACTTGGTCTTCATTTTTTACGATGAACCGGATAACAGTGCTAAACCTAGCGAAACGATTATGCCGCGTTTGACGGTATTCTTTACGTTCTACTAAAGTTAGTACAATTTTAGGGTGAAAAAAGGCAGAAAAGCGGGTATCCTTTCAGAAATCCATCACAATTTTGAAAGGAGAGTTATCATGCCCGTCATTTTCTGCCTCGTTGATATTTTAACGCAATTTCGTCCATTATTCAACCGTCAAAACTTCGCGTTGTTTTGTACCTTCATCGTCGGTCTTATCACGCACCGCCATCGTGCGACGTTGACGGGCATCTATCAAGCGGTTCGCCCAAAGGTCGGTTACGGTTCATTGGTGAAGTTCCTCTCCCGTGGCAAATGGGACGCCGATGCGGTTGCTCAACATCTGATTAAGTTGCTGCAAGGTTGGTTTGACAACTGGGTCTACGTTTACGACGAGACCCGAGCGGTAAAGACCGGGGAGAAGCAATTTGGACTCCATTTCTTCAGAAATCATCGCTACCGAAAGCGCAATACTAATCAATCGAAGTTCCACTTTGGTCATCAGTTTGGCGCGTTGGGGTTGCTTTGTACCACCGTTACAGAGACGATTCTATTTCCGGTGTGGGTGAACCTGATATGTCCAAAGACCCATCGGGACAACAGTGGGTCGGTTCTCAAGCGGATTTGCTCCCAAATCCCGCCCGGACTGATTATCTTTGACCGGGGGTTCAATAGACGGAAAGTGTTTGAAGCCGTCCTTAACGCAGGACATCATATCTTGTGTCGCGCCAAGTCCAATGCGGTCTTTTATCTGTTACCCACGGTCTGCAAGCGACCTAAACCCGGACGCCCAAAGACATACGGTAAACGCATCCATCTTCGGCATCTTCGGTATAAAGCGATTGATATTGACAACAAACGGTGTTCAGTCGCATCTAAGGTCGTGCGGACCAAAATGTGTCCTACTCAAGTGCGATTGGTGGTGATGCGAACCCGACCTAAAAAATCAAAGCCGTTTCGATATTTCTGTGTCTACACCACTGACTTGACACTTGACCTATGTCAGATAGTTCGATACTATCGGCAACGATGGTTGATTGAGACTGCTTTTCGGGACACCAAGCAACACTTCGGGTTTGACAAGTATCGAGTCAAATCGCGGAAAAGCATCAATCGATTGGTACAACTCAGTTTCGTGGCGAGTTGCATCACACAATTGATATTCAATGCTACTTGTGCCACTGGCAGGTCCATAACAGTCGAGCAGGTATGCTGGGAATTAGGCATTGACTGGTATCGACCCACTAAATTGACACGCGGGTTGATGGTTCAGTATCTATGCGCCTTTATGGAGGGAAGATTATTTTCGCAGACAAACGACAAAGATACATACTCGCCCGATATTCAACAGACTCTTGATAACGCTGCATGAATTACTATCAAATTGTACTAACTTTAGTACGTTCTAGAAACAGATGTTTTACTTATGTTTATCCCTCAGTTATGATATACTGCTATGTACCATGACAAACGTTGGAATATAACAAAATTGGAGGGGCCTGATATGCAATCTCACTTGGAAGAAAATATGCAGCAGGACATCGATCTGATTCGCAGCAAGGTAGTTGAGATGGGCGGATTAGCCGAAAAAGCGTTAGAGACCTGTCTAGGTGCGATTAAGCAGAATGATCGGCAACTGGCTTATGCTGTGATCCTAAGGGACCGGCATATTGATGAGTTAGAGGATACCCTAGAATCACTCTGTCAGAAGTTCCTGATTAAGCATCTGCCCGTCGCGAGTCAGATGCGTTTTGTTTATTCGGTCATCAAGATCAACACCGAATTGGAGCGCGTCGGTGATTATGCAAAAGCGATTGCTCGGCGATTTTTGACCGTCAGTGACTTGGACACACAGGGCTCCCACCCCAAGCTCATCAACATTGCCAACCTTGCAATTCCGTTTCTCCGTAATGCCTTGCAAGCCTTCACTGAGCGCGATGCTGAATTGGCGAAGGCAACAAGGGAAAGGGAAAAAGAACGAGCGATAGACAACATGCGCTATGAAATTCATAGTGACTTAATCCAACTGCATATCAATGGCGAATTGCCATCAGAGGCACTTGTTCCTCTAGTGACGATTGTCGGTTTCTTAGAACGCGTAGCGAATCAGGCAAGCAATATTTGTGAAGAAGTCTTGTATATGTGTACCGGTGAAGATCTAAGGCATGACTACCATCAGGTCTTGCGAGTGCTTTGTGTCGCTGAGCATGATGCGTGCCGGGGACAGATGGCAGTCGGTATAGGCAATGGGCTCGAACCAAAGAGGATACTATTCAGTAGTGCCGGCGTTGCGTCCCAGCCGCTGGATTCAAAAACCGTAGAACTCATGGCAGAAAAAGGTATTGATATTTCTGGTCAGACTTCCAAATATTTAAGTCAAATTTTAGATCTCAAAGATTATGCGATTATTGTATCACTCTGTGAGGAAGCGGAAAGAGGACTCCCATCGTTGCCGTCGAGACCAGTTCGCATCAACTGGAAAGTGCAAGATCCATCGAGAATTGAAGGGACTGAAGAGGAAATCCACGCTGCCTATCAAAAGACATTTCAATTTTTAGATACACACCTCCGAGAGCTAGTTCAGGCAATTCTCGGTGATGATGTTGAGAAGGAGAAGGAAACAAATGTTTAATAAAGTATTGTGCGCTATCCTCGTGGTGGCGCTTTGCTACTTTTCAAGCGGCTGTTCAAAGAAGGATGAGGGGAATGAAAAAAATAAGGCTGATAAGGCGGAGAAGTCCGTGATTCAGAATGCAGGCTCTGATACGATGGTCAATCTTGCACAGGCGTGGGCAGAGGAATATGCCACGGTTGAGCCCAATGTGTCCATTGAGGTTTCCGGTGGTGGTTCAGGAACTGGTATCGCTGCACTGACTAGCGGCACGGTAGATATCGCGAATTGTAGCCGTCAAATGACGCTAGCGGAGGTTGAACGTGTGAAGCAGAATACCGGTGAAGCACCGAAAGAGTTCGTCGTTGGACACGATGCACTCGCTGTTTACGTCCACAAGGACAATCCGCTCGCTGAAATCTCACTAGATCAACTCGCTAACATCTACGGAGAAGATGGAGACATAACTAAATGGTCCCAACTTGGCATCGAAAATAGCAAGTGCGTCAATGACGAGGTTATTCGGGTGAGCCGGCAATCGAATTCTGGGACATTCGTCTATTTCCGGCAGGCGATTCTTGGGAGACATCAAGACTATGAGCTAGGTTCAAGGGATCTACACGGTTCTAAGGATGTTGTCGAACTAATCGCCCATACACCGTGTGCAATTGGCTATAGCGGTATGGGGTACGCCACGGAGGAGGTGAAGATGCTCAAAATTGGCAAAGCTACCGGTGATGCGGCTTATGCGCCTACCGTCCAAGGCGTGATGGAAGGTACATATCCGATTGCAAGGCCTTTGTATATGTATTCGCTCGGAACGCCAGAACCGGAGGAACAATCCTATCTGAATTGGATTTTTTCGCCAGCAGGACAGGCAATCGTTGAGAAAACGGGTTACGTGCCCGTCGGACAGAAATGAGTCGCGATAGATGCCTGTCGAATTACGGCGCCCCAACGTTAACAACTAACAATCAACTATGAAAACAATCGTAAACGTCTTTCACCAACTGGGACGTTGGCTTGAGCCAGTTATCGAAACATTTATTCGCCTGTGCGGTATCAGTGCAATTATCTTTGTCTTCGGTATATTCTTCTTCGTTTTCCGCGAAGGGATGGGGTTTTTCTTTGGCGGGCTGGATATCGTTGAGTTTCTCACAAGCCCGGAATGGTATCCCACCTCTCTGAATAACAAACGTTACGGGGTATTGGCATTAATCGCAGGTACGTTTAGCGTGACGGCTCTAGCGATGGCTATCACTGTGCCGTTTGGGCTTGGGGCAGCTATCTTCGTGTCTGAATTTTGTGGACCAAAACTAAAGGAGACACTCAAAATCGTCATCGAGCTACTCGCGGCGATTCCGTCCGTTGTGTGGGGTTTCATCGGCTTGACGGTGATGAACGCACTAATTATCAAGATATTCAAAGTGCCGATTGGCTTAACGATGCTAAACGGGGGCATTATTCTATCGCTGATGAGCGTCCCCATTATTGTTTCTATCGGTGAGGACGCGCTCAAAGCTGTTCCGGATTCGTATCGAGAAGCGGCTGAAGCGTTCGGCGCAACGCGATGGCAGGTGATTTATCGTGTGTTGCTCCCCACCGCGAAGAATGGGCTACTCGCAGCGGTGCTATTGGGCGTTGGCCGTGCCGTGGGTGAAACCATGGCGGTGCTGATGACAACAGGTCATGCGGTGAATATTCCGACCAGTCCTTTCGATTCTGTCCGCACCCTGACCGCAACGATTGCAGCCGAACTGGGTGAGGCAGCGGTGGACAGTGACCACTATCGTGTGTTGTTTATCATCGGCGTTTTGTTATTTACAATTACATTTATCGTAAACTTTGTCACCGACCTAGTGATTAAAGGTATCCGCGGAAAGGCATAGCGTTCATCTAGAAAACTACATGACAATAGATATAAATTCCTCTCCCACCTCTCCAGAAATCGTCGCACCTCAATTGATGTTTACCGCGACTAAGCAAAGTCGCAAAAAACAGCTGACAGAGAATATCGCACGCGGCATCTTCTTCGCCATGACGGTGTTGATGATCTTGCCGCTCATTCTCACCGTTGTATATCTCTTTGTCAAAGCGGCGCCAATCTTGTCTCTGGAGTTCTTTTTCACAAATCCTTCACAGGGGATGAGAGCTGGTGGTATATGGGCACCGCTGCTTGGAACGATTTACGTTGTGATAATTTCGCTGCTTGTTTCCGCACCGATTGGTGTGTTAGCAGCAGTCTATCTGAACGAATACGCTCGCGAAAGTTGGTTCACCCGAATAATTAACCTTGCAGTGGTCAATCTCGCCGGCGTGCCAAGTATCGTTCACGCGCTTTTTGGTGTAGGTGCCTTCGTGTATTTTGCAAGAATGGGACGTTCGGTTTTAGCGGCTTCGCTTACATTGGCAATTATGACGCTGCCGGTCATCATCGCGAGTACGAAAGAAGCACTCGGCGCTGTTCCGATGGCATTTCGGGAAGCGTGTTGGAATACTGGTGCGACGCGGTGGCAGACGATTCGTGGCATCGTCCTGCCAAATTCGATCAGTGGTATACTGACGGGAGTAATTTTACAGGTATCACGGGCGGCGGGCGAGACTGCGCCAATTATGTTTACCGGGGCAGTATTTTTTAAGGCCATCCCTGAAGGGGATGTTCTTGCCTACGGTCTGTTAGATCGGTTTATGGCACTCTCGATGCACCTGTACCAACTTTCGACGCAAGTTCCGGGGGTTCCTGAAGCCTTGGAGTACGGCACAGCCGTTGTGCTTTTGGGTGCCGTCCTGACAGTGAACGCGCTTGCGATTACCCTGCGCGTGTATCTGCGTTCTCGACAGCGGTGGTAGGCTCCCAAATTGAAAACCCGCGTCGATTGGAAGATGCGGGCGAGTTGCAATCCGATTCTGAAAATTTTAACTTACACGGTAAGACCTAAGAACCTGTTTTAAAAGTCATTTGATAGGATTTTGCATCAAGTAAATGGAAGCAATGTACACCATCGCCTCAGCGGTCTCAGCCGAGCGTTCATAGTCCAAAGTCAATCGGCGAAACCAACCGAACCAAGAAAAGGTGCGTTCCACAATCCAGCGCAATGGGACAACCACAAACCCCGATTGCCCAAGAGGTGGAGCGATTTCCAATCGACACTGATGCGTCAAGTATAAATAGTCGCCTAATTCGCCACGATAGCCAGCATCAGCACAGACTAACTGAATCGTTATGTGCCAACTAAAGATTTCTGTCAGTAACTCTATTGCGACTTGGTTATCACTGACATTGGCATCAGTAACCTTGACTCCCAATGGAATGCCAATCGTATCGGTGACTATATGACGTTTACGGCCTTTGACTTTCTTATGCGCATCAAACCCCCTACTATTTGCCAGTTCAGTCGTCTTGACCGATTGACTGTCAATGATAGCTACGGTCGGTGAGGGTGCTTTGCCAATATCACAACGGGTTTGTTCATGAAGTGCTTGATGAATCATAAGCCATGTACCTAAGGCTTTCCACTTTCTAAAGTGGGAATAGACCGTTTGCCACGGTGGCATCTGATAAGGAAGCATTCGCCATTGACACCCTGACTTGACTATGTAAAACATAGCGTTGATAACTGAGCGCATCTCCCACTTGAGAGGTCTGCCTAATGGTGAAGGTTTTGGCAAATAGGGTAATAGGTTTTCCCACTGGGCATCGGTCAAATCCGTGGGATAGTTTGTTCGGGTCATGTTTATGCCTTTCATTGGGTCAGTATGGACTCCTCCAATGATTAAACGTAAACATTAACGCTTGAGTAGTGTTTTTCTTTTTAAAACAGGTTCTAAGCCATTGGCAAACCTATCTAATTCTAAAAAGAAAATTGAAATCGCCGATCTCACCGTCCGATACAATGGGGTGGAAGCCCTCAAAGGAATTTCTTTCGATATATACGAGAATGAAATCCTCGGTGTTATCGGTCCGGCGCAATCCGGCAAAACAACGCTGTTGAAAACCATCAACCGTACGATTGAGCTTGAGCCAAAATCGGAGGTCAGCGGTTCGGTAAAAATTGATGGCACAGACGTGAAAAGCATTAAAAACGTCAACCAACTACGCCGACGAATCGGGATGGTCTTTCCGCTGCCGGTCGGCTTGCCTATGTCTATTTACGATAATGTCGCCTTCGCACCCCGGACCGCGGGCATCCATGAACGGAGCGAGTTAGACGAACTTGTTGAGCGTTGTCTGCATCAGGCAGCACTTTGGGATGAGGTTAAAGACCGACTTAATAGTCTTGGCACGAAGCTGTCGGGGGGACAGCAGCAGCGCTTGACCATCGCCCGCGCCCTCTCACACCAACCTGAAATCCTCTGCCTCGACGAATTCTCGATTGCCGTCGATCCGGTCACGACAATGCGAATTGAGGATATCCTCAAAGAATTACGTTCCAAAATCACCATTATTCTCGTCACCAATCTGGTTCAACAGGCGCGTCGTTTGGCAGATCGCACCGCTTTTATATTGGAAAGCGAGCTAATCGAAATTGACGACAACGACGTTATTTTTTCCGATTCACCGGCGAACAGGCTAACCTACGACTACGTGAATGGAACCTTCGGATGAGCGCAGACAAAAGATACAGCATTGAAACCAGTCAACTTAACTTGTGGTACGGCGACTTTCAGGCGCTTATCAATGTAAGCGTGAAGATTGTTGACGGTTTGATAACTGGGCTCATTGGCCCATCTGGATGCGGCAAGACGACGTTGCTGCGCTGTTTCAACCGTGTGAACGAACGCTACGGCAACGTCACGACGACGGGCGAAGTTGAAATCCTGGGTAAAAACATCTACGATTCGGATGTTTCACTGCCGGAACTACGAAAAAACGTCGGTATGGTGTTTCAGCGTCCAAATCCCCTGCCAATCTCCGTTTACGAAAATATTATTTTCGGTCTGCGTGTCCACTCCGAACATGGTATACGGAAGAGGTCGGAAACCGACGGTATTGTTGAAGCAGCATTAAGAGAGGTCTTTCTTTGGGATGATTTGAAGGACCAACTAAAGGTGAAAGCAACCACCTTACAACTTGAACAACAACAGAAATTGTGCATAGCCCGGCTGTTACCGCTGAAACCGCGATTAATTTTGATGGACGAACCGTGTTCAGCTCTTGACGCCAAAGGGACACGGGCTGTTGAAGAGTTGATGTTGGAGCTCGCGGGGCACTACACCATTCTAATTGTCACGCACAATATGGCACAAGCGCGCCGCGTGAGTGAGGAATGTATCTTCATGCTGCTCGGTGAGATTGTCGAACATAGCCGCACTGAGGATCTATTTCTGACACCCAAGAACACAAAAACGGCGGACTATATCGAAGGCCGCTACGGATAATTAACAAACGCCGGGCTGTATTTTGGGCAACAAGGCAATGCACCAGTGTCAACTTAGTATACGTCCGAGCCCTTTAGAGGAAGCGGTGCAATCCAGATGTTGCGGTACTTTACCGGGTTACCGTGGTCTTGGAGTCGTAAGGGACCTGGTTCTGCAGCACTTTCGTCCGTCGCCCCGCCTGTAGCGCCCAGCAATTGGACATTATTATGTATGACAGTCCCGTTCTGCAGCACGGTCGCGCGCGCGTTTTCTTCAATCTCTCCCGACTCGCCAACGCGAGCAGCGCGGAATATCGCGTCGTATGTTTGCCATTCAAGCGGCGGTTTGCAAGCGTTCACCAATGACGCAAATTGGTTATAAATTGCGCCGCAGTCTCCCATGCCCGGCACATCAATCCCATAGGAATCTAGGACCTGGATTTCATACCTCCCCTGAAGAAATACCCCACTGTTACCCTTTGCTTGACCGGTTGCATCTGGCATGTCAGGTGTCATGAACTCCAAGTGAAGCAGAAAATCGGCAAATCGCTCCCGAGTTACGATGTCACCCCCGCCGGCGGTCACAGTCATTGCGCCGTCAGCGACTTCCCAAGCGGGTGCTTTTCCATCAAGCTTCGTCCAGTTGCTGAGATCTCTGCCATCAAAAAGAACAACTGCTGTGTCCGGTGCTGTTTGTACCATCGGTTGCCTCCTATTTTATAAAATAAAAAAGCAGGGCTAAAAAATTAGCCCTGCTCTGCATCTACGGTTAAGATCAAGGGAAGAACTGTCTTATGAGAGAGAGAATCTCCCTTGATGGGGAAGCACTGTCTCCTAAAAGACAGCACCTCCCTTGATCATTCCACTAGATGGTAACAAGAATGATCACCTCCTTTCGTTTTAAAGGATATAGATAGCATAGCACACTCGAATAATTTTGTCAACAATAAAAACTGGAAACACATCAAGGTTAAAAATTTATGTTGTATTTATTTTCTGAAGAACGGTATAATAGGTATAGGAATTACGCAGTCGATATGCAGAACATGTAGCCTGTGGGATCTTGAACCATGCTCCTGAATCTGATATAGGATTCAAGATGCAGGAATTACAAGAGGTAGCGGGCTCATGGACTTATACAATTGCATAAGTCCTAAAACAAGTGTAGCCTATGTCTGCTGCTGATCCAGTGGGGATTAGAAATAGATATAACAGGGGGCTATTTATCAATTACAGTGTCTAAGCCAAGAAAAGGAGTATACCAAATGAAATTAGGATTGATTCTAATATGCATCAGTCTAATTGGAATTGGTGCTATTTTGACAAGCACAAGTAATGCAGCTACTGTTGCAAACGAAGATGTGTTGGGAATATGGCTCTTTGATGAGGGGAACGGCGCGAAAATCACTGACTCCTCTGGTAACGGCAATGACGGACAACTACTCTTCGCAGGAAAATCAAAATGGGTTGATGGCAAATTCGGCATGGCATTGGAGTTTGATGGCGATCAGGCTTTCGTTGAGATGAACACCCCGACAAATACAGGCAGAGAGGGGCACACCATCTCGATGTGGGTGAATCCGGCTGGTATACAGAAAGATTTTACTGTTATCATAAGTAATCATAATCCAATCCCTCAAGGATTTAGTTTTCAACAGAGGGCAGCGGAACTTAACAATTTCTTCCACGGTCTGGTAGTTGCAGACGCATGGCAGGGACCTCCCTTTGCTGTACGGCCCGCGACCCAACTTACCGCAAATCAGTGGCAGCATCTTGTACTCGTTAGAGATGGTAGAAGGGGTGTGCTGACACACTGGCTCAATGGACAGCCGACTGCCGGATATCCGATCTTAAAAGGGGCGCAAACGAAATCCGACGATAACCTTCGTATCGGTAACACCGCAGCGGTAAAGCATGTGAATTGGGCGGCAAATCGGGAATTCAAGGGTGCTGTAGACGACGTGGTAATTTTTGACAGACCCTTAACTATAGATGAGATCCTAATTCTCGGAGAAAAATCGATAGAAGATTCGCTTGCTGTTTCACCTAAAGGTAGGCTGGCTGCAACATGGGGACAGGTTAAAGCTCGGTACTAACTCCAACCGACTAATTAAGTGAGGGGTGCTCATAAATCGCCCTACCGAAATACAGTGATGAGATGTGTGACATTTTTCAAAGGGCGTCCCCAAATAGAATTGACCAACATAGCCATCTGAAGCAAGACCACACCGAGCATCAAGAAAGTTACCACATTCGGTTTGCTACTGACTGGTAGCTGTTTGTGGTTGGTATGTGTTGATAGCAGTTGCTTGAGCAATTCAAATATCGGTTCAATGACGACGTTGCGCTTCTGTTGATAGGCCTGCAACAGAGTTGATTGGTTAATAGCTTCGACATACCGCTGGGCTTGAGGTCGCTTGGCACCTATCACCGGGGTGATTAGCAATAACCCCTTGTTTGCTAATTGTTCAGTTCGTTTGAGGTCAGTATAGCCGGCATCAGCGACGATATAGCCGATATTTTGTGCAAGCAATTTGTCGAGTTGTTTGTCGAGTATCGCTTTCTCGCTGACACAAGCGGTGTCAACAACACCCATTCGGGGCATCCCCTCTGGACAAACGGTTAGATGCAGTCCATAGCCATAAACCCAGCCATGGTACTTACTGACAGACCAACTCGCGTCTGTATCAACGGCACGCAGTCCCGTTGGAATGCGATTGGCCTTTTTGTCTTTCTGATGCCAGACCGGACCTTTTGCCTTAAACAGACTTTTATCTTGGTAAACCACCTCCAAAGACGCATCGGCAATCAAAGTCATACCAACATCACCTAAAAACGCAATGAACGCTTGAAGGTGACAAGCAAGTTGTTTGTACCGTCGTGACAACGTTGCACGAGACGGCACGCTTTGCAGCTTGAACTGTGGCACCCCCGGCAGGTGCATCTCCAGCCATCTGTGTTGTGCCTTAAATGAATAGATACCCTTGAGGGTCAGCAACGCAAAAAGCACAATTAGGCACGCGTCTGTATACGACTTAGGGCGGCCGAGAGCCGGTGTGGACTCCGACGCGACGGAGGTGTTGAAAGTTTCGAGCTGTTCATACAAAAACGTGATATAATAATCACTGTCAGGATAACCCATGTTATAATCCTCTCTTTCTTGCAAGGTTAGATTAGATTATAACCGTTATCCTGACTCAATTGCAATTATGAGCACCCCTCAATTAAGTAAACTGATCTCAACAAACAAACTTTCACTTTTCCATCCTCAGCAACAAGAGGAAGGGAGTGTTCTTCTGTTCTTCCCTTTCTACGCTTCCTTCCTCTCCCCAAGGAAACCTGATGGCACAACTGAATTTTTTCGATTGTAACACCTATATTGGCAGACAACGGAAATCCTCGCCGCTAGCGTTCCATACCGTCGAAGGATTGCTAGCAGAGATGGACTACTTAGGTATTGATGAAGCTGTCGTATACCATGTGACTGGCGGTAATGGCAGCCTGATGCAAGCTATCAAGGGGCACGAGCGGCTCCATGGCTGTTGGGTATACCCTCTACATCATTATCCAAGTATGCCTGAACCCATCAAAGTGGTCGAGGATATGTTGAATCAGGGGGTGAAAATTACACGGTTGTTGCCCTCCTTCTACTATGCCAATCTCGTGGCGGACTGGGCATGTGGCAAGCTGTTTTCCGCTTTTGAAGCCTATCGGACGCCGGTGCTTCTGACCGACTCAGACCTAGGCAAGTTTCCAGATGAAACACGCCCCAGCTACTCGGCACAGAATGTCTACGACATCTGTCAGCGCCACCCTCAGATGCCCGTAGTCATCATGCGTCTGAATTTTTCGGCAATGAATATTATCCATCCCCTCATGAACCAGTGCCCCAATCTGTATGTAGAGATTTCCTACTATACTCCGCACCAAGGCGTTGAGCAGTTAGTCCAGCATTTTGGCCCAGAACGTATTCTGTTCGGGACAGGTATGCCGTACAACGGACCGGGGGTGGCTCTAGGGTTGATGCGGTATTCCGAACTAACAGATGAAGCACGCGCTTTGATCGCTAGCGGGAATCTGCGGCGCCTCATGGCAGAAGTAGGCTGAAAAGAAAGGAATGATGTCAATGACCCGTTCATCAAGTTCAATTCGAGATTGCGTGGAGGCTGGTCAACCTCTCAGTGATGTTCTTATCATTGATGGGTTGACATCGGCACACCTCCCATTTCTTAAGGTGATGGATCGCCTAGGAGTTGATAAGGCATGTGTTCAAGGCAGCCCAGATGTTGTTTTACCGGTGATACAACAGTACCCCGATCGTTTCATCGGCATGTGCCGAGTTGATCCCAATTACCCGGACGAAGTACTGCCCACGCTGGAACGCAGTTTTGCCGGTGGAATGCGCGCCATCAAACTCCACCCAGCTGCCCATACTGAGTACTATCCGATCGACGGTCCAAACTATCGGCCCGCCTTTGAGTTTGCCGCAGCACACCAAGCCCCTATCATCATTCACTCTGGTCCGCGAACTGAAGTAGATCTTCGGTTGAATCGCCCTTACCTGATAGCTACAGTTGCCCAATGGTACCCGAATGTGAACTTCATCGTCTCCCACTGCGGAGCTTACGATGCCAAGGAGACGTGGGAAGCTATGGATGAAGCGATTGAAGTCACAAACGCCAACTCCAATATTTATCTCAATTTCAACACTTTGGGACGCTACTTCGGGGTGATTGAATATCTGGTGCAAAACGTGGGGGTTGATCGGGTAATCTTTGGTTCTGACGAACCCCAACACTCATTGTTAGCGGAGGTCGGGCATGTTGCTTACGCCAAAATCAGCGATAGCGATAAGGAACAGATTTTTGGCATCAACATGGCACGATTGTTGAAGTTGGAGTAGGAGGTTTTCAAACATGGCAATCGGTTGGGGCGTTATTGGTTGTGGACGGGTTGCTAATGCGCGTGCTATTCCGGAAGGGATTATGGCTGCGGAGAACGCGCGGCTTGTTGGCGTTTGCGATCTCTTTACGGATCGTGCTCAGGCAACTGCCGATAAATTTGGCGGAAAAGTTTATCAGGATACGGCGGCGTTGTTATCTGACCCTGCCATTGATGCGGTGTATATAGCTGCCCCGCCCGTGACTCACGCAGACCTCACCATCAGTGCAGCGCAGAACGGCAAACATGTGCTGTGCCAGAAGCCAATCGCTCTGAATGCCCATCAGGGGGAGGAGATGGTGCGTGTCTGCCGTGAACAAAGGGTTGTGCTTGGTATCGGGTTCATGATGCGCTACCATGCGTGTCATCAAAAAATGCTTAATCTGATTCAGGATGGTGCGATAGGAAAGCCGGTAGCCGCGCACGTCCGTTACTCCGTTTGGGCGCCTCCCGTTGATACCAATGAGGACTTTGGAACTTGGATACACGACCCGAAAATTGCTGGCGGGGGTTCCATGATGGATATGGGTGTACATACCATCGATCTGATGTCTATGATGGTTGGACGCATCACAGAAGTTTGCAGCTTCTGCGATACACTCGTACACAGTTATCAGGTAGAGGATACCGCTTCCATCCTCTTCAAGTTTGACAATGGAGCGCAGGGGGTTATGGAGTGCTATATGAGTGTGCCGAACTTCCCTGGACGTAGATTGCTAGAGATATATGGAAGCGAGGGGATGCTGGTCGCAGAGAACACAATCTATCAATTGCCAACGGGAAACCTATGGCACTACAAACGTACGCCCGACGGACTCGTGGAATCCGAACCTGAGGCGATTGAGTACATCCCGGAAAATATGTATTTGCGTGAAATCCAGCTTTTTTCGGAAGCAGTGGAAAGCGGTAGCGCATATCAGATTCCGGGCGAAGAAGGGCTATATGTACAACGGGTGGTTGATGCCATTTATCGTTCTTCCGCAGAACGACGTGTCATTGTACTGGACAGTTAAATAGGGAGAAGGGGAGAACGAGCAGACGAGAAAATTGCTGTTCCGTTTTAAGCCACCGCGAATTTTCGCCAATATTAAAAAAGATTCGCATGGATTCGTGGAGGGATTTCCGTTATCCCATTTTCTTACTTTCCCGCTTTCCAACTCAATCTCTTCCAATCTTCCATCCTTTATCTGGCAATCACGAAAGGAAAGAACAGTCAACTACCCCGCCCTGAAGGACGGTGCTTGTGATACCGTCCACGGGGTCTTACAGGTTTCGCGCTTCCTTCTCTTTCGAGGGTTTCGGGGCCGTTAGTTACCGACGTCCTTCCACGCAGGGCAGCAGCTGCCCGATTACCAATGTTGATTGCTGCGTTGTGGTCACGGTCAATTATCAACCCACAATCGGGGCAGTAATGGACACGGACAGACAACGATTTCTTTACAACCGAACCACACCCTGAGCATTCCTGAGACGTGCCTTGAGGCTTAACTTTCAACAGATGCTTACCAGCGTTTGCAGCTTTGCTTTGCAGTGTTAAGCGAAAATTACCCCATGCAGCATCAGATATGCTTTTAGAAAGATTGTGGTTTTGAACCATGTTAGTGATTTTTAAGGACTCAACGGCTATCGCGTCGCACTGGGTAAAAAGTCGGTGTGCGGTCTTATAGTGGAAGCCACGGCGTTGGTTGACAATATGGTCGTGTATCTTGGCAACCCGTTCCCGTTGGTTACTATAGCGTCTGCTCCCCTTCTGCCTTTGGGATAACCGACGTTGTGCTTGCCTCAACTTGTGTTCTGATTGACGAAAGTAGCGAGGATTGGAAACCTTATCCCCGTTGGAAGTCGTTACAAACGATGCCAAACCGACGTCAATCCCTGTAATCGTTTGGATAGATGCTTCGGGAATCTCAGGTGCATCAGGGAGCTGGACAGTAATATTTGCATACCAGCCACTAGCTTTCCGTTGTATCGTCAGATTCTTAATTTTGCCATTGGGAAGCGCGCGGTGGTAACAAATCGCAACATGCCCAATCTTGGGCACAACTATCCGCCCCATGCGTTTGCGGATATTGCGAATCAACCGTTTAGATAGGTGACTAAAGGTCATTGAGCGGTATCGGCCTTCACCTTTGAAGCGTGGGAATCCGGGGGATTCACCTTTTTCGACACGGACAAAGAACGCTTGATAGGCTTTGTCCAAACGGCGTAAAGTGTCCTGCAAAACATCACAGTGCTTGTTTTGCCAGAATTGAGAGACATTGCGAAGCGTGGTCAAATAGGCGGCTTGCGTTTTGTAAGTGATATTTTCCTTGTGCTTGTCGTAGGTTTGCTTTTTCATATCAAGTGCTTGGTTATAAAGCGTACGACACCCATCAAGCCAAACTTCAAGTGTCTTGCGTTGTTTCATCGTCGGATAAATGCGATATTGATATGTTGTTTTCATGGGATTCGGTTTTCTGGATTTCAATCTGGTTCTAACGGAGGTGGGAAGCATTCCGATGGGATCGGGACGTAGTACCTTCCCACGAAAGCCAACTATAGTATACCATAAAGCCTTTAACAATACATGAAAAAGGAGCGCAGTTTCCTTCCCTCCCTAAAGGGAAGGGGTCTCCACTGCGAAGATTTGATGAAGCTTACTGGTGGCGAAGCGATTGTCCGGTGCTTGGAAAGCCAAGGAGTTGAATATGTCTTTGGTATGGCTGGGCACGGAAATCTTTCATTTCTGGATGCACTGGTCGATTCTAACATCAAGTTCATTTCAGTACCCCACGAACAGATCGCGACCCATGCGGCAGACGCCTATTTCCGAGTAACTCACAAGCCAGCCGTCATATCAACAACGGTTGGTCCCGGCGCGACAAATACCATCACGGGGGTAGCTGATGCCTTGCTAGATAGCTCGGCGATGGTCGTTATTTGCGGAGGGGTTCCGAGCTTCTACAGCGGTACGGATGCGCTCCAAGAGTTCGGCACACATCACGATGATGAGCAATTCGAGCTATTTAAGCCGATCACCAAACGGGTTTGGAAGGTGGCGCATGCCAAACTCTTGCCCCATGTGGTGTCCCGTGCTTTCAACTACGCCCTAACCGGGAATCCCGGTCCTGTGATGATTCATGTTCCGCTGGATTTCTACTCACAAAGCATGGATTATGACAGCCGTGACATCACAGCCCACCGAACAACGAGCAATCGGGTGTTGGCAGATCCGGTGGAGGTTGAGCGCTCTATAGACCTATTACTCAAAGCCGAGCGTCCACTGATCTACGCAGGAAACGGAGTTTTATTGAGCAACGCTACACCAGCGCTCACAGCATTGGCTGAGTATCTCCAAATCCCTGTGGCAACAACCATGAGCGGCCAAGGAGCAATCAGCGGTGAACATCCTCTAGCAGCAGGTTTCACCGGTACTGTTGGAACGCCAGTTTCAAACCGAATGGCACACGAAGCCGACGTTATTCTGGCAATAGGTACGCGAATGCCGGAAATGGATTGTAACTCTTGGAAACACCAGCACTTTTTCGCTATCCCACCTGCAAGACTCATCCATGTAGACATCGATCCACACCAAATCGGTAAAATCTTTCCTGTAGAAGTTGGCGTCGTTGGCGATGCCGAGGCAACCCTCAAACAGTTTTTGGAAGCGGCAGAAGCCACAACACCGCCCCGCCAGCCCTCTGGCTGGGTCGAAGGTATGCAGCAGCAGCGCGAAGCATGGTGGGCTGAGTTACACGCTGCCGAGGGTTCAAATGACACGCCTATCGCTGTGGAACGGCTCTTGGGTGATATTCAGCAGGTCTTGCCACCGGAGGGGATCTTTATCAGCGGAGTGGGTGTGCGGCATGCTGTGGGCCAGCATATGCGCTTTACACGCCCCATGACGCACATCGTCGGTAGTGGATACGGAACAATGGGGCAGGAGGTGCCTGCCGCTCTGGGTGCAAAGCTAGGCAACCCGGATGTCCCTGTTGTCGCTGCGGTGGGCGACGGCGCATTCCGATCTACTATGCAGACACTCCTACCTGCTGTGGAGTATGGAATCAACCCGGTATGGGTCGTGCAGAACAACTATTCATTTAATATTATCTCTCTTTATCAAAAACGTCACTGGGAGCGTCTCATTGGCACCGAGTTCAAAATAGAGGCGGAAGACACACCCTATAACCCGGATTTTGCCGCGCTTGCCCGCGCCTTTGGGGCAGAAGGTCGGCGGGTTGAACACCCTGACGATCTGAAGCCAGCCTTAGAAGAAGCGATCCAGGCAAATCGCCCCTATGTACTGGACGTGATCATGACGCAGAAACCGCGCATCCGCGCAAATGGTTATTGGGTGGTCAATGACATTATAACCCCCCAGTGGGAAGGCGATCCAGTCTAACCTATTTGGTTCATCAGTTCATTATGAATGTTTGTAGGAGGGAGATATATGCGAGTGCTTGCTATCGCCGCCCATCCCGACGATTTGGAGACTGCCTGCGCTGGAACATTAGCCAAGTATGCATTGGCTGGCCACGTAGTGATTATGTGCAATTTGTGCGATGGAGCCCTCGGCGGTAACATCCCCAAGGCGGAATTGGCTGCTCTCCGTCGCAAAGAGGCAGAGGCGTCAGCAGCTATCATCGGGGCTGAGTATATCCCACCCTTGTTCGAGGATCTGGATATCTATCCAGATAAGGCTTCCCGTCAGAGGGTGGCTGAAGTGATCAGACAAGCGCGCCCAGACATCATCATTACCCATCCACCGGTAGATTACGCGCCAGATCATGTTGCAACGAGTCAGTTAGTTTTCGATGCCTCGTTCCTCGCCACGCTGCCTAACTATGAAAGCGATACAGGCACCGAAGTCCATCCGTCGTTGGGACCTGTATTTTATATGGAATCTTTCGGTGGTCATGAATTTCAGCCTACTATCTGGGTTGACATTACCCAGACCTTCGAGTTAAAGGAGCAGATGCTCGAAAACCATGAAAGCCAAGTGAAATGGCTGAAAAAATGGCGTGGCACTGATCTTGTCGCCCGGATGGAGGTACAATCTCGCTATCGTGGTATGCAGTGCGGCGTCCAGTATGCCGAAGCCTTCCACGCCCTATATGCTGCCAGACGGGTGCCAGCCCATGACCTACTTCCGATAGGAGAAGCATAGTATGTCCAAGAAACTGAAAGTCGCAATCACCGCTTGGGAATTCCCTTGGCTTAGTATTGATGAGATTTGCCAAAAAGCCCATAACTATGGACTGGAGTACATAGATTGTATTGCCCCTACGCGAGACACCCTGTCCGACTTCAAGCGAGCGTTAGACAAGTACGGTATACGACCCGGAGCCATCGGAGGTACAACCAAGGGCGGTTCCATCAAGATGAATGCCAGCACACAGGCTGACATCCCCGAACTACACGGTAATTTTATTGAGGCGATTGAGACCGCAGCCGAGCTAGGTGCTCCCTACGTCGTCAGCTATTACGGTGGCAATCTTGCCTACGATGCCAAAGCCTCCATGCAGCGTTATCGGCGTAACATGCAGCCTGTCATGGAAGCCGCCGAAAAGCACAATGTAACGATCATCATTGAGACAGAGTATAATCAGGTGGCTACTGACGTGACTCGCACGGCGGATGGCACACTGGATCTGGTTGAGTTTATGGATTCGGCACACTTCCAAGTGAACTTTGATCCGTGCAATCTCTTCATTGCAGGTGAGGAGGGCTTTCCTTACGCCTACGATGTACTGACGCCCTATATCCGCCACGTCCATTTGAAGGATGCGACAAAGTATGACCCGGCGCGTCATGGTCGCAAATACCGCAAAGATCTGCAGACGGATGCGCGCGGGAGTTGGATCTGTGTGGCACTAGGACAAGGTGGTCTCAACATGGAAGGTCTTCTCAAGCGACTTCAGGCTGACGACTATGAAGGAATTATGGCGATTGAGTTGCACACGCTGCGTGAGTTGACGGAGAAAGTCTTTGACGATAGTATCCAGTATCTGAAGGATCACGGGGTTCTGTGAAGTTCTATAAGTGAACGAAAGGACTTATACAATACAGACTTCCACTGGTGTAGAGAAAATACTGGTATACAATACCTCGAAAGGAACATGAGCATCCTTTGAAGCCATCTGAAACCCGCGTGGTTCATGGATTCTATTTGGTCGGGGTGTGGGCACGTAGGCAACAATATCCGATAAAATATATTATCGGATATTTAGAGGTTAAAAAAGGGAAAATGAGAAAATAGAGATCCAGTCATAGCAAGGATCCGGACTGTCTCAATAAGCGAAAAAGATGTCCGATAAGGAGGTGCGATGACTCAACGAAGCGAACAAAAGTGTCAAAATTGCTATTTCTGTGACCATAAAACATGGTCGGGCGGTGAGCGATATAACTGCCGTCTATATCCTCCTGTCAAATATAGGGACGACAAGTTTGGGATGCTAATGTTGCTTGCGATGGCAATTTTATTTTTTGGTGTTGTGCTGGGAGCTAGCAGATGGCCGGTTATTTCAGATTTATCTCCAGAGGCGCTTGTAGGACTCGCACTAATAACAAGCAGTGGGTTGATAATACAGATTGCATACCGTATGCTTATCCGCCGTGAGAGCCAAGTAATAGTCGAATCAAGCGATTGGTGCGGACAATGGAAAGCCAAACCCTCCCCGGATAAAAACGCTTGGGAATTGACCGTAGAAGGGAGCCAACATGATGAATCTCAGGAATAAGTTATGCTATATGGTTTTGGGCGCGACGATTATGTTGTTGGGTATAGCAGTAGAATCTATCTTCTCTCCGCTGTCGGTCGCGCAACAGAAGCAAGCGTTCGGTGAAATGGAATGCAGAAAACTTACTGTAGTCGATGACAAAGGGAATCCTGCTGTTATTTTAGGTGCTGTTGATGGAGGTGCGATACTAGTTCTTGATGAAACGGGAAATACTGCTTTATCCTTGTCTTCCGGTGATGCAGCAAATCGTGTAATAATTTATGATAGAACAAGTAAGCCTGGTATTCTCTTAGCTTCCAATGATTTAGGGAATAGGGTAACTGTCCTCGATAAGGAAAACAACCAGTTGGTTTTCTTAATAGCCGATGACAAAGGAACTGTGACTATTCTTGATAAGTCAGGCAATATCCAATGGGAAGCACCCTAACAGAAAGTATCCCCAAAATAGACCCCATACCCATAATTCTCATCGTAGCACTGCTTATCATCGTGATTTTCGACTATCGGAGACTCCATGCCATCAGGCGGGATATAAAGTCCGAATTGAAAGCCTTGCGCCGGCAGATCGGTAAGGAGGAATAGGGGTTGCAAACGAGTTTGAATCAATAAACTGAAAGGAGAAAATATGCGTAGATCGTTATTGATTGTATTAGGATTGTTGATAGTGGTGATACAGACTGCTGTAGGCGCTTCTCTGGACAAGGCTAAGATGCTGCAATTACACGGTCTCACCCTAGAAGCAAAGAAAGAATTGATAGAAGTTATTTTTAGCCGCCAAAATGCCAAGAATAAAGCGGAAGCCTACTATATTCTTGGGAATATAGCCTTTGAGGAAGACAAACTCCCCACAGCATTAGAGACATGGACAGAACTTGTCAAAGAGTTTCCTGAGTCTGAGCAAGCACAACTGGTAAAGGACAGAATCAGTCAACTATCTGAAAGCATCATCAAAGTTTCTCGCACACAGGTTGAAAATGCGGTTGCGCGCTTTTATCTTAAGAATGCTGATTTTTGGTCAGAGGACAAAAGCAAAGTGTTCACAATATATAGTGATTCTCTTGACATTGTAGAAAATGCCATCTTTTGGTATGACAAAGTGATAGAAGAATTTCCTAAAACAACTGCATCTCGCGTCGCTTATGAAGATAAAATGAGGACGTTGATGGGTTGGAAAAAAACAGGTGCATATCGCCAACCTGACAGGCTCTATGGAATAAAACTGAACTTTATCAAGTACGAACCGCAACTAGTTGAAACGTTTTCTGCATTCGAGAGAGATCACCCGGAGGCGTCATCACTTCAGTCTTTTCGCTATCAAATTGCACAAATATATTGGGCTAGAAGAAATTTCGATTCGGCGACTATATGGCTGCGTAAGATTATTGAGCAATCAGGAGGCAATTATACTTTTTACCGAGATCTTGCAGATCGGCGACTAAAAACGATTGAATCTCTGAACTTACCCCCATCCTTGGAACTAAAAAAACGCTGAATTAAGACAGACATAGAAAGAAATCAAAAACAATAGATTCAATCGCAGGTCTGAAAACATCCGATAACCCGAATTATTGGACATTTTCATTATATTCAGCATGCCCGACACTTACAATTCGTATGTATGCGATGAATTGCAGACCAAGAGGGCGACATTGCCATGATAGCTGATGGCTATGAACAGGGAAGCACCAAGCCAAGCGTGTGTCTAACTATAGGTATAGCAAAATGGGGCTACTGAAATTCTATAATTTGCATAGAGGAGAATACTCGTCATGAGTAAAGAACAGTCAGGTTCAAGTCGCAGTGGTTTCCGGGCAGCATACCGCCCACCAGAGGGCGTTACCTACAAGGTTAAAAATTCCTACTTCGGTAGTGAATATGATGAGGAAGAATACCAAGCCGTTCTGGAGGCGATGCAGCAGGAGTGGTTGACGAATGGTCCGCAGACTGCCGCTTTTGAGGAAGAATTTGCTGCCTATACCGGTACTCGGCACGCCTTTGCCACGAGCAATTGCACAGCAGCACTACATATCGGCGCCGATTTGATGCATCTGAATCCGGAGGATGAGGTAATCACGACGCCGATTACCTTTATTGCGACATCACAGCCAATCTTGGCACGCGGCGCGAAGGTAGTTTTCGCTGATGTGGATGCGCGGACCTTTAACGTCGATCCTGCGAGCATCGCCGAACAAATCACCGATCGCACACGGGCAATTTTTCTGGTCCACGACGGCGGTCATCCATGCGACATGGATCCAATTATGGACCTTGCCCGCAAGCACAGCTTGCTGGTACTAGAAGATGCTGCTAGAGCCGTGGGGGCGGAATATAAGGGGCGCAAGGTTGGATCCTTCGGTGACATCGGTACGTTCAGCTTCCACTCTATCAAGAACATGACCACCTTGGGCGAGGGTGGGATGCTCACAACCAACCGGGACGACTATGCAGCTATAACGCCGATGCTTCGCTCTATGGGAGTCAAATATTTCTTTGAATTTGAGGAGGATGAGCTGCCTGATGACGAGATCATCCGCAACTTCTCCTTCGATGTCGTCGAGCCAGCAGGCGTCATTCCACGGAACAATCGAATGAATGAGTCACAAGCGGCGGTGGGGCGGGTCCAGTTGCGCAAATTGGAGATCCTGAACAAACGGCGTCGTGCGGCTGCCCACTACCTGACTGAACGATTGGGGGAAGTTGCGGAAATTACGCCGCCCTACGAAGATCCGGATTGCAAACATGTCTTCCACCTTTACAACATTCTGTTTGACGGATCAAAATTCGGAGCGACCACGCTCGATTTTCGCCATATATTGAATCATGAAGAGGGGATTCAAGCCGCTGCTGGCTGCAACATGCCCAATTATCTACATCAAATCTATCGTGTGCGTGGTTACCCGCGCGGTCTATGCCCTATAGCAGAACGGGTTCACGAAGCATCTGTGGGGCTGCCTATGTATCCGCGTCTTACCCAAGATGACCTAGATATTATCGTGGCTGCGGTTAAATCCGCGGTCTATAAGCTAAAACATCGCTAGGAGAGTTTTCCGTGAGTCATATAGACATACAAGCCGTCGCCCATCTTGGGATTCCGGTGAGCGACCTAGATCAATCCCTCCAGTTTTACCATGACACACTCGGACTGGAGATTATATCAGTTCGCGAGGTTTCAGGTGAGCGCATATCGGCTGGGGTACAGGTGCAGGATGCTCAGATTAAGATTGCTTTGCTTGAAGCTGGGAATGCCAGATTGGAGCTACTCCAGTACCTTAATCCCGTTGGGGTGCGATTTGACAGTCAGAATAACGATGTCGGTGCAACCCATATTGCCCTGAATGTAGCGGATCTCCAAGCTACCTATGACCGGCTGCAAGCGTTAGGCGTGCCTTGCAATACACAGCCTTTTCCAAGCAGT
Organism: Candidatus Poribacteria bacterium; assembly: GCA_965222805.1. Classification (GTDB taxonomy): domain Bacteria; phylum Poribacteria; class WGA-4E; order WGA-4E; family PCPOR2b; genus PCPOR2b. The sequence continues at coordinate 5,797,099 of CBDCUX010000005.1, read as the reverse complement.
TATCCAGAAGGTTGGGGGTGGTTCTACGCTCGTGATCCGGACGGCATCACAGTGGAATTTAATGGGCCCCTGAACTGAGGAGAGGTGTGTGAACGTCAACAATATTGCAGTCATCGGTGCAGGTACGATGGGCCATGGTATCGCTCAAGTGTTTGCATTGGCGGGCTTTCAGATTACCCTGACTGACAATGACGATACGATTCTACGCAACGCCCTACCGCGTATACGGGCGAATCTTCAGACTTGTATTGCACACAACTTTGTAAGTGAAGACGCGGCTGCGGTTGTGCCTTCACACATCACGCTTACCCCTGATTTAGCGGAGGCAGCATCCCAAGCTGATTTTGTCGTCGAAGCAGTCTTTGAAGACCTTGCCATCAAGCACGAGGTACTTCGTCAACTGGAGGTACATTGTCCGACGCACACCATCATCGCCAGTAACAGTTCTAGCTTCCGCGTCGCCGACATGGCATCTGCACTGAATCAGCCTGATCGGCTTCTAGTTACTCACTTCTGGAATCCGCCCCATCTGATTCCACTGGTAGAGGTTGTGCATGGAGAACAGACCTCTGTTGAAGCTATCAAAACCACAAACAGATTGCTGAAAGCAGCTGGGAAGTATCCCGCGCAGGTCAGGAAGGATGTTCCCGGTTTTGTGGGCAATCGTCTGCAACACGCTTTGCGCCGAGAAGCAATCGCTATCGTAGCTGAAGGTATTGCCACCCCTGAAGACGTGGATCTCATCGCTAGGTTGAGTTTTGGGCTGCGGATGCCGGTGCTTGGTCCATTGGAGACGGCAGACTTGGGCGGTCTCGATCTCACGCTGGCGATTCAAACTTACCTTCTACCCGAGCTCGATCGCTCTACCGAACCCAAACAGTTGATTCGAGACAAAATCGCAAAGGGCGAGTTAGGAGCAAAGGCGGGCAAAGGATTTTATGAATGGTCCCCGGACCGCCTTGCCGAGTCAATTCAACAGCGCGATGAGGCTCTCTTGGAAATGCTCAAATGGTTTAGAAATCGTGGCTTAATCTAGGCAATGGGCTAGAGAAGAAAATATGGTTACTGTCTTCAAGTAGCCAAACAACAGATAATGGAAAGCAAAAGTCCAAAGTTCCCTTGGCGGCCGGTACTTATCGCGGTTATTTGGATACCGTTCAATAGCTACTGGATCGCCTATCAAGAGGTCGCATGGTATGCACGATTAACCTATGTCTCCCCTTTCCCTAATGTAATTTTTACTATTTTCTTACTAACAGCGTTCAAAGCGATTTTTGGGCGTTTTTCAAAAACGACGTTGACTCATGGTGAGCTATTGATTATTTATATTATGCTCTCCATCGCATCGGCAATTTCAAACAATATCATGCTCGCCGAAGTTATCCCATCGTTTGGATACGCTTATTGGTTTGCGACGCCGGAAAATGAATGGAAGGACGTTCTTTGGAAGTATCTGCCAGATTGGCTTACGGTCAACGACAGAGATGTATTGAAAGGATATTACAAGGGAGATTCATCGCTTTATGATATACATACACTCCGAGCGTGGCTCTCTCCGATAATCGCATGGGCAAGTTTTACTTTTGTGCTGGTCTTTGTCATGTTGTGTATAACCGTTGTTTTACGACGGCAATGGACGGAAAATGAGCGGCTGACTTATCCAATAACTCGCTTGCCCTTGGAGATGGTGGATGCAAAATCGGGATTTTTTCGCAATCGCCTGATGTGGTTGGGATTTGCTATAGCAGGAAGTATTTCTTTTATCAATGGTCTAAATATTTTGTACCCTTTGCTTCCTCAGATACCGATAACGCGTCAGAATATCGGTTCCTTCACAGATAGACCGTGGGATGCTATGGGCAATACATATATTGCATTTTACCCGTTTATCATAGGAATCGGATTTCTCATGCCGTTAGACCTATCTTTTTCCTGCTGGTTTTTCTTTCTTTTTCGGAATTTCGTAAAAATATTAGTCAGTGTTTTTGGACTATCTAATATTCCTGGCATCCCGTTTTTCAAGCAACAGGAATTTGGTTCAGTGCTTGGGCTGTGTATAGCGGCAATCTGGGTTGGTAAAAGATTTTTTACGCGCGTGTTGGTTGGTCTGTTCCGCCAACGCGCTGCAGATGACTCAGATGAACCCATGCCTTACCGACAGGCAGTCGGAGGTATTGTTGTCGGCTGCATTTTACTCGTTGTATTCTCGGTTCGGATTGGAATGTCGGTTTGGGGGGCGTTGAGTTTTTTTGCCATATACTACGCTGTTTCCGTGACAATAACGCGCGTACGTGCGGAATTGGGATTCCCTGTTCACGCGTTTGAGTATCTTCGGGTCTCTGAAGATTTACCAAATACCTTAGGTTCACGCCGGTATAGTCCGGGGGATTTGACAGGTTTCGCTCTGTATACTTGGTTTAATAGAGCTTATGCGAGTCATCCGATGCCACACCAACTGGAGGGATTCAAGCTAGCAGATAGTACACCAATAATAAGACGAAAGCAGCTCTCCGCGCTGATTATGGTTGCTGCTTTCTGTGGTATCCTCGCCTGTTTCTGGGCTTATCTGGATATTTATCACAGGTATGGTGCCATGTCAGGATTCGGTGATTGGCCAAACGCATGGTACGGTGCTTGGACCTACCAAGCACTAGACCGTTGGCTGACCAATCCCTCGGAAATGAAGTATGGTGAAATTGCTTTTATAGGTGTTGGCACGGTATCTGTTTTCTTTTTAACGTTGCTGCGATTGTGGTTTATCTGGTGGCCCTTTCATCCGTTGGGATACATCATCTCTCTAGGGCATTGGATTCAGTTTCTCTGGCTCTGCTTAATGATTAGCTCAGTTACGAAATGGATTATTCTTAAGTATGGTGGACCTCGACTGTATCGTCGAGCTTCATATTTTTTTCTTGGGCTAATCCTAGGCGATTTCGTCATTGGCAGCCTATGGTTGATATATGGAACGGTGCTTAATACAACGGTGTATGTGTTTTTCCCCGGCCGTCCAGTGTAGTTTTAGCTTATTACCAAGTTGCCTCATAGAAAACGGCTAGTATGTTTTCGAGGAAACACTCCATATCTAAAGGGGGATGTAAACGTGACAGCGAATATCAGGAAAACGCAGGAGATTTGCACCATGAAACATATTGTGTATGGAATATTCATGGGATTAATATTAGGTGGGCTTTTTGGCACTTCAACCGTCAGCTTTGCAGGGGAATGGGAAGAGAAAGCGAACATGCACGTCGGAAGATATGCCCTTGCCACTAGCGCAGTTAACGGGAAGGTTTATGCCATTGGGGGGCAAGACAATAGCCCACAAATCCAGCCACCGGTGGAAGAATACGACCCTGTAGCAAACACATGGACCCAAAAAAGCAGAATACCTGTTGGTAGATTTCTGTTATCCGCTAGCGCAGTCGGGGAAAAGATTTATGTAATCGGAGGGTTCGACGGTCTTGATGTTTTCGCAAGGGTGGATGAGTATGACCCCAAGACAGACACATGGGCGCAGAAGGCGGACATGCCAACGCCGAGATTGGGGCTAACCACGGTGGTAGCAGGAAAAAAGATTTATGCCATTGGGGGAGCAAACGCTGATATGATTCCGTCTGGGGCGGTCGAGGTCTACGACCCCACGACGGATACTTGGGAACAGAAAGCCGATATGCCAAATCCAAGATGGAACTTAGCCTCCGCGGCGGTGCTTGGAACAATTTACGTCTTTGGTGGCTGCCTAGGTGACAGCGATAAAAAGGGTTCTAAAATAGTGGAGGCGTATGAACCCTTCACGGAGACCTGGACGCCGAAAGCAGATCTGTGGTTGGATACTAATGGGATATCCGCTAGCGCTGTCGGCAATGGGATGATTTATGTCTTCGGGGGTCAGAAATGGGCTGGAAAAGAAGGAAAGGGTGGAGTTCAAGCAGCAGGAAAATGGGTAATTTATAAAACGGTATTGGAATATGACCGCACCGAAAACAAATGGAGAATGGTGGAGGAGATGCTGACTGAAAGGTGGGGATTAGGGACTAGTGTTGTGGATGGGAAGATCTATGCCGTTGGCGGTTGGCCCAGAAGAATAGACTGGTGGGCTAACCGAGAAAAGACAGAAGAATACACTCCCGACGGCTGGCCTTTCCCTGTAAATCTTCTATCCGTTTCTCCGCGTGATAAACTTGCAACGATGTGGGGGAAGATTAAACATCGTCAATGAGGAATCTGATTCAGATGCGGGAGCAATTGGGTGAGGAGAGTGTAAATCTTCTGAGCGTTCTTCCAACATGACCGAATACGTAGGTTTGGCGATGTACAGTTGACGCGATGCCTCGGTTAAGACTATAATAAAGAATACTATATATCTCATCCTACGGTTGAAATCAAGATACAGATTAAAATGGGGAAAAATTCAGTGTGCTTGGAACATTAATCAAGGCCGTAAATCGAGAAGATACGTTAATTTCAATTCCGAAATAGATCGGCTGACGAAAACTTCCAACAATTCAACAGGAGGTATTCATTGGAAAACGGACAAAAAACGATCAGAGAACTATTCGATGGTAGCAAAATTTTTAACATCCCAGAGTATCAGCGAGCTTACGCTTGGGAAGAAAAGGAACTCAAAGACTTTGTTGATGACATAAAAAATCAGAGAACCGACAAGGACTACTTTTTCGGTACAATTCTCTTTCAAGACAAAAAGGAAATATCGAATAACTTTGAAATTATTGACATTGTAGATGGGCAACAGCGCATCACAACACTTATCATTTTCATGAAACTTCTTCTCGATAAGCTTGGAGAGGATGGAGACGATGACGAGATTAGGATGTTGAAAGATAGGTATATTCAGTTTTACAATGAATACAAACTCCGTGTGTTGCGAGACGATAATGACTTCTTCAAGTCCTATATTTTACAGGATAAGCCAATCGATGAAGTCAGAACTCCTTCTCAAAGACGATTGCTCAAAGCGAAGAACCTCCTTAATAAACGGATCGAGAACGAGGAATTTGAAACCTTGCGTGAGTTCAAGAAAAAAATCGAGAGCATGAAAATCTTGACCTATTCTGTCGAGGGCAACGCTGAGGCAACTCTGATATTTGAGACAACCAACGATCGAGGCAAATCGTTGACCAATTTAGAGAAAACCAAGAGTTTCTTGATGTACAAGACCTACATTGCATCTTCTAACAACCCCGATACCCACCTCAATGATATCCAAAATCGATTTAGCGAAATCTACCGAAACTATGAGAAAATCGAAGATCGGGTAGAGGAAGATACGATTTTGCAGTACCACTCTATTGCTTTTGAAAAATGGACTAAAAAGTCCGAGTATCAAAACTACGTACCCGAGATCAAGCAGCAAGTGAACGAACTTGTCAACAACTCAGATACAGAATGGGAGGCGATGAATTTCATAGGCAGGTACAGCCTCGAATTGAAGGAAAGTTTTGTGTTTATAAGGAAGTTACTTCTAAATAGAGAACCTTACCTTCTCGATATCTTTGCTCTCGATCGCCCAGCCGTGTTTTATCCCTTGCTTATCAAAGCCTATAAATTCGACGAATTGGCTGGGAAGCAGGATTTCAAACGGGTTGCTCGATTGGTAGAAATTATCTGCTTCCGTTTCGGTGTTATAGGAACCAGAGCAGACACAGGGCGTGAGAAACTGTACAGAACGGCTAGGGATTTCAATCGGGATTTCAAGGAACTCATCAAAGATCTCAAACAATTTGTTGATACTTATTGTAACACTAGTGATTTCCGTTCCTATCTGTCATGGAGTCACTTTTACTCTGGTATAAAGAACAATTATCAGCAGTATTTCTTTTGGAAATACGAAAATCATCTCAGAATGGAAAAGCAGCCAATCTTTCCTGAAATGTCCTACGATGAGTTTGCCAATCGCAATTCGCGGACAAAATATTCAATCGAGCGCATCATCCCGTACAACCCTAAATATAGTGACGTTGTTGAAGATGAATCAATCCTGCCAGAGATGACCCCAGAGTTTCAGGAGAATTATCTCGGTCACATTGGAAATTTGACGATTGATCCACTCTCAGCGAATAGCAGCAAATCAAATCATCCCTTTGACTATAAAAACCAAAACTATTTCCGCAAAGCCCCGCTCAAGACACAAAACGAGTTGGATGAGTTCCTTAACCCGGAAACTGGAAAATGGGATGAGGTTTCAATCCAAGAACGCGGTGAAAAGATTTTAGATTTTGCTCTGAAACATTGGAATCATCAGGACGTGTAAATAGAACATGCAGCCAAGTTGTTTTTACACCGATTCTCAACCTCTATAGTCGCATCCGTGTATGAGTAACATGCGATGACTTGACCCAAAAAAACAGTTAATCCTTTTTAGGAGTTAGGGAACAACGATCGTTGTTCCCTACAGGTTTGCTGATGGAGTTCTTGCTGTAGTTGCCCGATTCATCGGGCATCGTGAGTCGTATTGTCCGGTGACGGTCACCGAACTACGAGACTTTGAACCTTCAACTTCGTAAGTCCTACCGCAATTTAAATGACGCTCTACTTTTTAGGAGGATCTTATGCCTTATAAACTTCGCCCTGACAAGATGTACATGATGCCAACACACTTTGGTCCGAGCATGGGCCCGAGGCAGGGCCCCGAGGGACGTAAGTTCGAGTGCAAGGACAGTCCGAAGTCCACATCTATATCGGTCAGTTTTTTGACGAATCGTGAACAGCTTGAGGAATTTTTGCCTGAACGTTTTGAGGTCGGTGCAGAGCCGGTTGTCAGCGTATCCGCGTCTTATATGACAGAGATTGAGTGGTTGGCTGGTCGTGGATATAATGTTCTCGGTGTCAGCTTTCCGGCTATCTTTAATGGGGAACGGGACCGGGCTGAAGGTGGATTGTTGACAGTGCTTTGGGAAAATCTGTGCGATCCGATTCTTACGGGGCGCGAGCAGTTGGGTTTCTCCAAGATATACTGCGAACTTCCGGAGCCGGCTGTGCTTCGTGGAGAGACACACTGCATTGCTAGTTGGCTCGGCTTTAAGTTCTTGGATATGAAACTGACGAACATGGAGCAAGTGACACTGGATACAAGTCCTGCACCGGCGGCGTCTCCTCCGGATGACGGTGTGCTACGGGGGACCTTGCACTATAAATATATGCCCCGCACCGGGGAATGGGGGCAAGGCGATGTCGGCTACGCCGTACTCACACCGGCAGAGGGGAGCAACAGTGTTACCCAAGAGCTGTGGCGTGGTGAGGGGACGGTGGAGTTTCATAAAGCGAGGTGGGAAGACCTACCAACTCAGTATCACGTAGTCAACGCGTTTCATGAGCTGGAAATTAAGGAATACCGTGGTGCAACTATCTCTAAGAGCGTTGGCGGCAAAGACCTGAGCGATCAACGGATCCTTCAGTAATCTGAGGTTGAGGAAAAAGCTATGTAATGCACTGCCACAGTCCATAGGAAAAAATTGGAGGCGAGCTATGGAATATCGGCCATTTGGTCAAACAGGGATGCAGGTTTCGGCGATTGGATTTGGTTGCTGGGAGATGGGTGGTGGCTATGGTTCCATTGAGGAGTCGGAAATCATCAAGGCAATTCACTGCGCCCTAGACCTAGGAATTAATTGCTTCGATACCGCCGAAGGCTACGGGAAGGGCAGGTCTGAGGCGTTGTTGGCAAAGGCGTTGGGAGACCGGCGAAAAGACGTTATCGTCGTGACCAAGTTCGGCGTAGGTTACGATGACCGTCCGAAAGGGAGGGATAGCCGGCGATCCATGGCACACGCTGCGATTGATCGGAGCCTAAAGGCACTGAACACCGATTATGTTGACGTGTATCTGGTTCATTGGCCCGACCGCACGACTCCGTTTGACGAAACAGTGCAGGCACTGGAGGACCTTGTTCAACAGGGAAAGGTGCGCCACGTCGGGCTATCGAATTTTACGCCCGATGAAATCAAGACGTGTATGTCAATGCGTCGGGTTGAAGTTTTGCAGTATAGCTGTAATCTTTTTGATCGGCGTATGGCAGAATGGATCTTCCCTTATGCCCAAGAGAACGGGATTGGTGTCATGACGTATGGTTCGCTCGCCTACGGTTTGCTGTCGGGCGCATTTACCGAGGAAACCACATTTGAGGAAGGGGATTGGCGGCGCGGCGGTGGCTGGGACATGTCGCTGAAGTTGTTCATTCCAGAGGTTTTCAAGCGCAACGTTCAAGCGGTCAATGAACTCAAAGCGATTGCAGAGCGGCTTGGAAAAAAACTCCCTCACCTCGCACTCAATTGGGTACTTTCCCACCCTGCGGTCAGCGTTTCGCTTGTTGGAGCACGGCGCGCCGCCGAAGTTGAGGACAACATGGGAGCGATCGGTTGGCAGTTGGCAGACGATGTGCGTGCTGAAATCGATCAGGTATTCGCTGAATATGAAATCGACGCTGTGCCTAACAAATGGGTGGAACAGGTCGATTAGTGCACAGATTCGGGCAATCAGCTTTAATCAAAGAATCCTAGCTCTTCCCTGAAGTTATTTTTAAGCAGGTCCTCATTCAAAGTGACCCCCAATCCAGGCAGATTCGGCACATCGATATGACCTTCTTGAATTAAGGGACCTTCATTGACAATTCCAGCCCAAAACGGATTGTCCAAGTGATGGAATTCCAAGACAAGGAAGTTAGGTACAGCTGCCATCACATGACAGTTTGCAGCAGTTTGGACGGGACTGCCGATATTGTGCGGGGCGATGGGAATGTAGTACATATCCGCGAGGTCTGCGATACGTCTTCCCTCTAACAGCCCTCCCGCCTTTGCCATATCCGGTGAAATAATGTCCGCTGCCTGGGTTTCGATCAGGTCTCGGAAGCCAAATCGAGTGTAGAAATTCTCGCCGGTGCAGATTGGTGTGCGCGTGGATTTGGTGACACCTTCCATCGCCGCTATGTTTTCAGGTGGGATGGGATCTTCTAACCAGAGCAGGTCGAGATCCTCAAAAGCGTGTGCGATTTTCAGGATATCAACCGGGGCGTAAAACCAGTGGGCATCTATCGCGAGGTCGGTGTTAGAATCTAAGCTTTCGCGGATAGCCGTTACCACCTCGACGTAGTGGCCGATGTCGTCGTTGCTGATACAACGATTGTATCGGTCTCGACGGGACGGCAGTGGATCAATGTCAAATTTGATGGCTGTAAAACCTCGCGCCTCAACTTCGCGTGCTTTGGCAGCGTAGGCTTCGGGAGTCTCTGTTTCGCCGGCATGACAATCGTTATAAATCCGTATCTTATCCCGAAACTTGCCTCCCAGCAGCTGCCAGATTGGAACGCCAGCTGCCTGTCCAGTGATGTCCCACAATGCACTTTCTATTCCACTAATAGCACTCATCACGGCACCTTGATAAAAACCGGAAGCGGACATAGAACCCATCATATCGCGGAATAATTTATCAACGTTACGTGGATCTTGACCGATTAATGGCTTTGTCAACCGTTCGTCCACAGCAATTTGATGAACCCCTGCCCCGTGGTAGGCTTCTCCGATGCCGGTGATGCCTTCATCGGTCTTGACTTTGACCAGCACCCAGCCGGTAGGTTTCAACAGAACTGAACCGATATGCGTGATTTTCATGTTTTTTAGCACCTTCTTACGATAGGTAAATGTGGAATCTCGCAGTTTATGATCTGCTATTGCTAAGGGAATATGATTTCCCTTTTTGGATATTCAGCTATTCAAGAGATGAAGCTAACTCGATCCGCCGTCCGGTTCGAGAAGATTCGTAGCTAGCGTCGATAATTTGCATCATCCGATACGCATCGTGGATGCTGACCGTTGTCTTGACGCCTTGACGGATTGCACGGATAAATTCGGAGACGAACTCGTAGCCCCACTCGTCGGCATATACCGGGCGCTTTGCGATCTTCATGCTGAATTGCCGCTCGGGCGCAGTTTCCCAGCCCGGCGCGATGCTGGTAAGGGTGAAGTCCCCCTCACTGGTAGGCTGCCAAGTCGCAGCACCGAGCGTTCCCCGGAGTCCAAAATAGGTGTCGTTCCGCGGTCCCGCACCGGACAACAGATACCCCATATGCAAGCAGGCGTGGACACCGTTGTCAAATTCTAGTGCAACCGTCGCCACGTCCTCCAACCCTTCCTCAATGTAACCGACACCCCGTCCACAGAGTGCCGTCACCGATTTCACCTCCGCATCGCTGAAGAAGCGGAATAGTGTCAACCAGTGCCCGCCTTCCATGTGGAGGATACCGCCCCCTTCGCTCTCGCTTCGATACATCCAGTAATCCGGTTCGCGGAGACCAGGCTTCACCTGAATTGTGACGAGGCGTGCCTCCATGTCCACCAGCCGTCCGAGTGCGCCGGCGTCAATGAGACGCTTCATCTCAATTGGCACGGGGTGATATGGCCAGGGATAGCCCACCTGCGTCACTAACCCTTTGTTGGCAACAACGCCACAGAGTTGTCGCATATCTGCGGCAGTGCGTGCAGCCTGCTTTTCAATGAAGAGATGTTTACCCGATTCCGCTAGACGCAGTGCCGCGGGCGTCGCCTCATTAGGGGGCAGCATAATGACGGCAAAGCCGAAATCCTCGTTCGCTATCAATTCATCAAGATCGGTATAGATACGCGCATCCGGATCGGCGCGGTGGATTTCGTCTAACGCTTCTGCTTGATCCGGTGAGGATTCGCAGTATGCTACAATCTCAACGCCTTCCTGTGCTTTGAACGACTTGAGCAAGCCGTGGTTTTCATCAGGGTGTAAGCTGCCAGCGTGGATGTGAAGACCGACCACTGCAGCTTTAAGGGGCAATTCTTGTTTAGTCATTTGTCTCGTTCTTTCTGCAGAAACAGATCATCAAAGGTCAACTGCGCTTTGTCAACGTTTTTTCCGCTTCTTTGTAAATCGGGGCGTAAATTTTATCACGGGGAACGCAACCTGCAGCGAATTGTCCAAGCGGATTCGCTTTCGCACGCATCAACGCTGTGCAGTAGCTGACAGCGACGCAGACCTTTTTCCTGACCATCTCTCCACCATCAATCGTATCCCTCGCGTAATCAGGATATGCCAATGCACCACGTCCCACCGCGACGAAACTCACACGTCCCTCCCGAACATTCGCCTCGGCAGCGTTGACGAGGTATTGCTGCAACCAGCTATAACCGGTGCCGACAACCGGCAGATCTGGATAGGCACGCTGAATCTCCCCTGTCAATCGAATATGCCGATCGACACCGATTAGTGGGTGTTCGGGGGTTTCGTAGCCGTCGATGGGTGGACGCTCAAATGGACGACCAATATGTGGGTTGAAATATGGACTTCCCGTGGTGACGTTAACCAGTTTGACCCCAAGTTCCTTGAGCACTCCAACCAACTTGATTGGTTCAGTCATATCCGGTTGTGGTGGATTATTTTCATTAACGCCGAAGCCGTAAGGATAAGGCGTTGGGATGTCCCGCGGAACACCTATGGTCGTCTCCGGATCTTCCATGTGAGCCACACCGTCGTAGACATTAAGTCGGGTGGCAAGGATAAGTTCATCTCCGACCGCTGCTCGAATCTTGCCGATGATGTTGCGGATAAAACGGGTACGATTTTCAAAGCTGCCGCCGTACTTTCCTGTCCGCGTTTTCGCTGCCAAAAGTTCGGAGAGCAGGTAGGTGTGACACTGCTTGAGATCGACGAAGTCGAAACCGATTTTCCACGCCAATTTTGCGGCATCCACAAAGGTATCTTCCAGACGCTCCAGATAGTCATCGCTCAACACAGGATAGTCATCAGGGATGGGCACTTTGTTTTTCTTATCAATAAGTGTGGTCTTGTCAACGACAGGGTGGCGAAAAGCGATTAACGGTTTCTGATAGCTATATCGCCCCGAATGGGTCAACTGCATACCAACGATGACCTCTTCATTTGAGCCGAATTCCTCTCTGTGAACGTTGCGCGTTAAATCGAGTATCGACTCCATCGAGCCCGCTGTCTCATCGTTAATCACCAATTGCCGACTGTTCGACTTCACTTCGTCAAAGAGTGCTGTCGCCTCGCCCCATATCAACTTCGCACCGCCCCGTCCGAATCGCTCCCAGCGGCGGATGGTAAGTTCGCTGGGTTTGCCGTCGAGAGTACCATCGCACCCCTCCATCGGGTTGATACCGAATGCGTTACTGGCGACTTTGTGTCCAATCCGGACGGGTTCTAGGAGTCTTTCAATCTTTTCCTCAAGACGGATGCTCAATCCGAGTTCAGCAATCTCAGTCCGTAACGCATCAATGTCCCTGTAACGAAAATGTTTCTTTTTAAGCATTAGTCGTGCCTCTCTGCATTCACCTGCTTTTACTGCACAGCCATATTCCACAGTCTCACAATTTTGTCAGCACTTCCACTCGCCAACATTTTGCCATCGGGCGAGAAAACTACAGAAAATACTGCGTTACTATGTCCGCTCAACGTATCCTTAAATTCTCCAGTCTGTGCATCCCATAACTTCACCGTCCGGTCCCAACCTCCACTCGCCAGTGTTTTGCCATCGGGAGAAAAAACTACGGAAGTCACTTCCTGTCGATGTCCTGTGAGTGCTCGAACCAACTCCCATGTCTGCACGTTCCAGAGTCGTATTGTATTTTCTTCGGGACGACTGCTCCCGTTTGCTAGGGTCAGTCCGTCGGGGGAAAAAGCTATCGCTTTCACAGCATTAACCCGGCGCCATTTGAGTGTTCTCTCCAATTTCCCAGTCTGTACATCCCACAGCCTGATGACGGTGTTGTCAAGTTCGCCTCCACTCGCGAGCATTTTATCGTCGGGAGAAAAGGCTAACGCGAACACTGGGCCATTACTCCCTGCTAGGATTTGTCTCAGCGCACCGGTCTGTCCGTCCCATAGCCTCACTGTCTCATCAGAGTCTCCGCTCGCGAGCATCACCCCATTCCCTGAGAAGGCTAACGTATGTACTCGACCATTGTGCCCTTTTAGCACTGCCTTTTGCTTTCCCGTCTGTACGTCCCATAGCCTCACAGTTTTGTCCCAGCCTCCGCTCGCCAGAGTCTTCCCGTCCAGCGAGAAGGCGATTGCGGTCACCATCTCGCTGTGTCCCGTCAGCGTTTGTTTCACCGTCCGAGCCCTCACGTCCCACAGTATGATTGTCTTATCGCTACCTCCACTTGCCAAAGTTTCACCATCCGGCGCAAAGGCAACACAAAACACCGAACCGCTGTGTCCTTTTAGTGTGAGAGATTCCGAGGATTTATCCCAAGTGTCACTTTCATCGGCCCCATGGGCACTCATCAAACTCACGAGAGATAAAAGAACGATGAAATACAATTTCCACTTGAGCATAGCACTGTCTTCAATATGTTTTGGATTATGATGTCTTTGCATACAGGGCGTTCCGCGAAACATAAAAGCTAGCAAGCTGTTACTCTCGCTTGCGGCTCCATTCCGTCCTTCCATCCCGCTCACTCAGTCAGGATACTTAATTTGTATTATAGGGTTCAAGGTTGGGGAATGCTTAATACCTATTATAACGCAAGTTGCTAGAGAGCCCGCAGATCGAGATACTGGACACCTACTAATTAAAAACAACCAAACTTACATAAGAGTAGAATTGCTGAACGACGAGATATTCTATATACATATCGCCCCGCTGGGGCTATGAATGGGTCCCAATCCACCTAGGAGTAGGAAACAATGGTCGTTGTTCCCGACTAGCGACTTTGATTCTCAATGCAGGGTAGTATGTCTACTACTAGCAACTTGATTTATTATATCAGATTCCTCCAATCTTGTCATCAGAAAGTATTGTATTGACAAATGGACAGATTTTTGCGACACTATAAAGTGAAGATGAGAGCGGATCGGAGTTCCTAGGTTCTGTTGACATTTGAAAATTGAGCCAATATTGATGCACTTGAGGCGGTATGTTGGGCAACCATAAGAGTTGCCCCTACATTGGGGCTATTCTTGTAGGGGTTGGGTTTCCCAACCAGTTGGGCGAGGAAACCTCGCCCCTACGATTGAGCACTTATCGACGAATGGCGGACAGACTTCACATAAATGTCAACACGCCCTAACTATTTTTCCGCCAGAATCAAGTGAAGTATGATGCGTAAAACGTGAGAAAAGCGCAATTTTATCACGTTTCAATCACACAGAGTTATAGTGCGCTCTTATTAACAAATAGTTATACCCCGAACAGGAGAATTTATCGCATGGCATCTCACGCAAACCTTGAATATCAAGTTGCAGAGGGTTGGGGACAACTTCCAGAAGGGTGGGAATTCAAACAGGTAGCTGGAGTTGCCGTTGATTCCCAAGATCGAATTTATGTTTACAATCGTGGGGAACATCCCATGATTGTCTTTGATAGCGACGGCAATTTGCTTAGCACCTGGGGAGAAGGATTCTTAAAACACGCACACGGCATTTTCATTGACGCAGCAGATATGATCTATCTTGTTGATCGGTGGTTGCATGCGGTATTGAAATATACGCCGGAGGGCGAGCTCCTGATGACGATAGGCACACTTGACGAACCTTCTACAAACGGTGAGCCATTTAATCACCCAACGGATGTCGCGCTATCATCATCAGGCGAAATCTATGTTTCTGATGGCTACGGAAATACGCGGCTTCACAAATTCTCTGCCGAGGGAGAACACCTGCTCTCATGGGGCACGCCCGGCGATGGTGCTGGTGAATTCAATCTGCCTCACAGTGTCTGGGTGGATGAAAACGACCGTGTCTATGTAGCAGATCGGGAAAATCATCGTGTTCAGATTTTCGACCCTCAAGGCACGTTTATCGATCAGTGGACTGGGTTCCGTCAACCCACCGATTTCTTCCTTGATGCAGCTGGGCGGTTCTATGTTTCTGAGCTACAACACCGGGTCAGCATCCTAAACCTTGAGGGAGAAGTTCTGATGCGGATGGGCGGTGAATCAAGTCACGCTCCCGGGGAATTTGTCGCCCCTCACGCGGTCTGGACGGATTCTCAAGATGCTCTCTATGTGGGTGAAGTGCTAGAAGGACAGCGGATACAGAAGTTTGTACCGCGGGATGCCTGAAACGTTATACGTAATATTGGGGTTCCACCCGTTCGGGGTAAATAGTCCAATTTGGCACAAGGCGCGCCTGTATTGGAGATTAGGTATTGATGTGTTTCATAATGATATGATAGAATTTATGACAAACGCCGTCTGATGGTAATGCTTTTCAATTTTCGACGGTCAATCCGTTGGCAGAAATAACTAAGGTCCCGGCGTACCGAAAAGTTCCGGTCTTTGACTGGGTTGAAGTCCCTGATTCGAAGCATCAGGACCGGAGAGCTAAAAATTATGAAAGCTCTCAACAAATGATTCAAAAGAAAATCGAAAATCAAACTGCATACGCGGGCATTATTGGACTTGGCTACGTCGGTCTTCCACTTGCGGTAACTATGGCGAAAGCGGGTTTTTCTGTTACCGGCATTGATGTGGATCCCCGCAAGGTCGAATGTATTCAGGGCGGGATTTCGGTCGTCTCGGATGTTTCCTCAGAAGATCTTGCGTCTTTCGTCCATCGCGGGCAAATTCAAGCAACGACGGATTATCGGATCCTAAGAGAATTAGATACAATTAATATTTGCGTTCCTACGCCGTTGCGTAAGAGCAAGGATCCGGATATGAGTTTTATCATCTCCGCAGTGAACGAAATTGCACAATATTTACGCAAAGATCAGTTGATTATTTTGGAGAGTACAACGTACCCAGGCACAACAGAAGAGGTCGTGCTACCGAAACTTGAAAAGACTGGTTTGCAGGTCGGTGAAGATTTTTTCCTTGCTTTTTCCCCCGAACGGATCGATCCAGGAAATGCGACATATTCCACCGCAAATACGACGAAAATCGTTGGAGGGATAACGCCTGCATGCACGCGGGTCGCTCAACTCTTTTATAAGCAGTTCATTCAGGAAGTTCACCCGGTCTCTTCGACACGGGTAGCGGAAATGGCTAAGCTGCTGGAAAACACCTTTCGGAGCGTCAACATCGGTCTCGTCAACGAAATGGCACTGATGTGCGACCAGATGGGACTGGATGTATGGGAAATTGTTGATGCTGCCGCCACAAAACCGTTTGGATTTATGCCGTTCTATCCTGGTCCGGGGCTAGGCGGGCACTGTATCCCCGTGGATCCGCACTATCTGTCGTGGAAGGCAAAAACTTACGAGTTCCACGCACGCTTCATCGAACTCGCGAGTGAGATTAACGGCGCAATGCCAGAGTATGTACTCGGCAAAATTATCGATTCACTCAACCAACACCACAAAGCTATCAACGGATCGAAAATTTTAATCATGGGTGTCGCCTACAAGAGAAATGTCGGAGATGTCCGCGAATCACCGGCTATTGATGTGATCCGGATGCTTGCGCGACGCGGTGGTGAGATTGTATACTATGATCCGTATGTACCAGAATTGGAAGTTGAGGAGGTCGCTCCGAGGCACCGGCAGCCTGTGCGCTATCTCTGCGCGGAGTTGACTGCGGAATTGGTTCAGAATGTTGATTGTGTGGCGATCATGACAGATCACGCCGATATCGATTACTGTTGGCTGGTCGATCATGCCGCTATGGTTGTAGACACACGAAATGCGACAAAATCGATTACAAGAAACCAAAACAAAGTTGTAAAAATTTAAAACTCATAGAAATATACAGCAAAGTTCGGGAGATTTACCATGCTTCCAGTAAAGACACACATTGCTACCCACCAACTGGCTTGGATCATCACCGACTGTTTCGGTGAAGAAGAAATCATCACGATGGCGAATCAGTGCGGTCTCTTCCACGATAGCCAACGCAGGACTGAGGTTCCCAAAAATTGGATTGCCCATGATTTGGCGACATGTTTTTTCAATGGTGTTTTGACCGAAGACATCCTGAGTCAACACCTAGCAAAGAAGGCGGAACAAGCTGCTCGTCGGGTTCAATTCATGAATGTAAAGGAAATCCGCGTTTTCTTGAAAAGCACTGAACAACTTCAAGAAGAAGGCGAGTTTGGCGAGATTTTATGGGCACTTTTGGTCGATTCTCGTGAAGATGTACAGAAACACGGTCACAGGTTGCTTGCCGATCACGAGCAATCCCATCCCCCCTCCACCATCCGTCCGCCTGAAGATAGGAACGACACTTCATCATCAGACGCTGTACGAGAGGTAGAAAAATCGGAATCGGACACGGTAGATTCGAGCAACTTACTACCTCACAGTCATGATGAAGAATCGATCCCCGAATCCGCGGCGTCCTCTACTGTTTCGCCTACCAATGACTCCGAGTACCTTCGGATTACACCCATTCCTGAAACAGACTTAGCCTCAATACGGGAATCCAGTCTGAGCAATGAGTTAAAACAGAACCAACAGCAGATTAACAAACTTTACAGTGCGCTCTCTGAACTTAAAAGTGGATATACAATTTTACAAAATGAAAATGACAGACTGCAAGAAAAAATAGTGGCATTGGTTGAAGAAAACAAATTTTTACAGGATAGAGAGACCTTGTATGAAGACAGCGAACTGCGCATTGATCGACTCAACCGTGAGAATAGTAGCCTCAGAGGGGATATGGAAAAGTTCTCAGATCAGCTCTGTGAGTTTCACGCACTTCAAGCACAAAAGGAAAAGATAGTAGTGGAATTGAAAGCGGTTGAGAAGATGGCATATCATTCGCAACAGGTGCTTGAACAGATACAATCCAATTTCTACTCTCAATTTTCCTATTTGCAGGGAATCAACGAGGAATATAAGACGTCCACCATACGGGCCCGGCAAAAAATTACAAACCTCACGGGACCGCGAAATGCCTCAGCCACAAACCGTATTCTGGCAGGGCAGCCACGCGTTGGAGTCTTTGTTGATGTCCAGAATATGTTCTATGCTGCAAAAGATCGCTACGCAAGACGCCTCGATTATATCAAGTTACTCGATCTTATCGTTGGTCCTCGGAATCTTGTTGCGGCTTACGCTTATGTTGTCCAAATCCCCGAAATTAATCAGGCTGGATTTCTGTCGCTTCTTGAACATAATGGGTATACGATCAAGAGCAAGGATTTACGAATGCGCGGCGACGGATCTGCTAAGGGAGATTGGGACGTTGGAATTGCCATCGATATTGTATCGATGCTTGATGCACTAGATATCGTGATTTTGGCGAGTGGAGATGGCGATTTCTGTGCGCTTGCGGAGCTGATAAAACAACACGGGAAGCGCATCGAGGTAGCGGCTTTTGAACACAATACGTCAATGGATCTGCAGCGTATTGCTGATCAGTTTTTCCCAATTGGGGATGAGATGCTGATATAATCTTCCAAGGTGATGCACCATGTCCAACGCAAAGCCCGCCGTAAAATCACACTTCCAGGGACATGAACTTCACGAGACTTCACCTGACCCAAACGAAGAGACGGAGGCGTCCGTCTCTACCACCGAGTCCGCACTGCCAACCTCAAAGGAAGCACGAGATCAGTATGCACTTGGCAATTGGTATTTAGAACCTACCCAACGCCAGTATTCTCTCGCAATTAATGCTTATAAGCGTGCGCTTGAATTGGATCCAGATTGTGCAGCAGTCTACCACAGTCTCGGTTTTGCGTACTATAAAGAAGGCGAGTTTGATCTCGCGAGGGATGCGCTCCAAAAAGCGATTGAACTGAATCCACTGAACGCGAATTATCATTATGTTTTTGGACAATTACTAGAAGATTGGACTGAACTTGAGGGAGCGTGGGATCGGGCTATTGGAGAGTTTACCCGCACAATTGAGTTAAATCTATCACACATTGAAGCGTGGTATAATCGGGGTTTACTTTACGAGAAACTGGGAGACCTTGAAAAAGCGTGCGATGATTTCAAGCAGGTCGTAAGCCGTGAACCGACGTTTCACGCGGCACGACATAACCTTGGCGTCTTGTATATCAAACAACAACAGTGGGAAGACGCAGAGCGGGTTTTTGAAGCAATCCTTGAAGTCGAGCCACGGGAGCCGGATGCCCATTATCATCTTGCAGAAATTTACTTAAATCGGTATAGCGATGTAAATCGGGCAATCGACTGCTTGCAGTACGCAATTGAACGCGATCCGGAACACTTAGATGCTCGGTTTGAGCTTGGACTGCTTTATGCGAAACATCGGTATACACGACCAGAATTCCGTCAACAGGCGATAGATCAATTCATCGAATTAATCAAGCGCAACAACGAATTACAGACTTTTGAATCGCTCGATCGGGTGTTTTTCGTGCTTGGCAGCCTGTACGATGACCGTCCAGAAGATGCGGACCTTGCAATCTATGTCTATAAGACTGGCTTGGAACATGCCCCCTCACCGCAAGCACAGAATAATCTTGGACTCCTCTACCTTCAGAAGAATATGGTTGATAAAGCTGCTGAAGCATTCAAGCAGGCTATCCAACTTTACCCCGATTATGAATCGCCCTATCATAACCTCGCCAAACTCTACTTCTACGAGCGGGATGAAGAAATCCTGAAAGATCTCGAAGCGTGGTTAGCAGCAGAACCACAGACGGCCGCGCGCATCATCTTTCACCTCACCCTCTCATTGATGGACGTTGCGCGGGGGGAAGCGTATCAAAGCCTTTACTCTCACCTACACCGTGTGAAAAACGTGATTAGCGCGACCGGTGGACAACTTCGATTGGCATCTCGCCGCGCGGTGCCGGATTCTGAGCTACACACCTCACTCAATCAGATCCTCACGCAACATGAGGAGTGCTACAACGAAATGGTTGCACTTTTACAGCAGTTACGTACGGAAGAACCGGTCTTGGGACTGATTGACATTAACAGAATCCTTGATACACTGTTGCGAAACCTGATGCCCGTTCTGGAAGCCAAAGAGATAGATTGCCAGCAAATTTTCGACACACGTTTGCCCTCTGTCAAAGGCGATTCTAGCCAATTGAAAGAAGCATTTAACAATCTAATTATCAATGCTGTTGATGCGATGGAAGGGGGAGGTTTTCTCCAGATAAAAACTGGCTATCTGCCAGAGTCCTCCCAGATCCAAATTTCCTTTATCGATACAGGGGTTGGCATCCCGTATGAAGTTCGCGATCAGCTCTACCAGCCCGGATATACCCTCAAACAACACGGTAGCGGATTCGGTCTGAACATCGTCCAGCGAACGGTTCGCGACCATCGGGGCAGAACGGAACTCCACAGCGAGGAAGGACATGGAACGACGTTCTTGATTTATCTGCCAGTCGATTTGGAAGCAACGCCTATCCAGACGAATCTGCAGATGCGTCCCATCTTTTACGAATCCCCTCACGAATTAGGTTTTGAGGAGTTGGTATAGATAGGGAGATGCTCAGTGAGTGAGCGTTTGGGAGTGCAGGCAACAAAAAAGCCCTTTCCACGTTCAACATGGAAAGGGCTAATAAAATGTCCCCGACGGGATTTGAACCCGTGTCGCCGGCGTGAAAGGCCGGTGTCCTTGGCCAGGCTAGACGACGGGGACAACAAGTGAGCCGTACAGGAATCGAACCTGTGACCACCTGATTAAAAGTCAGATGCTCTACCTACTGAGCTAACGGCCCTTAATGGAAATATTAGCAAAAACGGGCGGAAATAGTACCCAATGCGTTAGGGATTGTCAACCTTAAAATAACGCTTGCTAGGGCTATTTAGTTTACGGTTTTCTTTCTGTCCCGCGAAGCGAGGACCCTCGATTTATCGGAATCTGAGCGATATGTCGGGATTCGGAGATCCCTCCTACAGGAGAATTACATGCTTGCTTTCCCATCGGACAATCAGGTAGAACAAAAAATGCTTTCGTCGCAGACTATTGTTTGTGTTCTCTCTGGTCCAACAGAAATAATTGTAACCGGTGTATCAAGAAATTCGGAGATGTATGCGTTATATCGCTTTGCATTCGCTGGCAGGTCTTCGTATCGCCGCACATCTACTGTTGACGCTTTCCAGCCGGGTAGCGTTTCGTAGACCGGCTTGCACTCCTCAAGCGCGTGCAGGCTGGTCGGAAATGTCGTTATAACCTCGCCACGACGCCGATACGCAACGCAGACCTGAATCTCATCAAGGTGATCTAAGACATCGAATTTCGTCAAAACTAGGTCAGTAAAGCCGTTGATTTGGGCGGCATAGCGTAAAGCAACGAGATCAAGCCAGCCACAACGGCGGGCGCGTTGTGTAGTAGCACCGTATTCCTGACCAATCTGGCGAATCTCCTCGTCCAGGTCCGGCGGCATTTCTGTCGGGAAGGGGCCCGTACCAACGCGGGTCACATAAGCCTTTGAAACGCCGAGCACCCGATCTATTGCCTGAGGACCAACACCTAACCCTGTGCAAACTGCACCAACGGTGGTGTTGGACGAAGTGACGTAAGGGTAAGTCCCGAAATCGATGTCTAGCATCGTTCCCTGCGCGCCCTCGTAAAGTATCCGTTTCCCAGCCTTGAGGGCATTATTCATAAACTCAGAGGTATCAACCACATAGGGCGCGAGCCGCTGAGCGTAGGCGTGATATTCCTGTAACAAAGCGGTTCTATCGATTTCGCCGCCAATCTGATCGAGGATATAACCTTTTGCACCCAGATTAAAGTCTAGTTTCTTTTGAAAGAGGTCGAACTCAAGCAGGTCAGCAACCCGTATCCCCGCATGCCGGTTCATCTTATCGGAGTATGTGGGACCAATGCCTCGCGCAGTTGTACCGAGTTTCAACGAACTCCCAAGGTCGTCCCACGACTCTATGACCTTGTGATAAGGCAGAATTAAGTGTGCCCGGGAGCTAACCTTGAGACGGTCTCCAATT
The DNA here is from genome assembly GCA_965222805.1 of Candidatus Poribacteria bacterium. Classification (GTDB taxonomy): domain Bacteria; phylum Poribacteria; class WGA-4E; order WGA-4E; family PCPOR2b; genus PCPOR2b. Next base: position 5,775,279 of record CBDCUX010000005.1, on the reverse strand, counting down.
TCGATACCATGCGCCTGCAAATTGTCAATTTCGTTGAAAAGCGTCTCCAAATTGATGACTACACCGTTGCCAATCACGTTTACTGTTTGAGGATAGAGTAGGCCGGAAGGGAGCAGATGGAAGACAAACTTTTCTTGTCCAACAACGATAGTATGCCCCGCATTGTCGCCTCCTTGATACCTCGCGACAATATCGGCGTTTTCCGCAAGGAAATCGGTTGTTCCTCCCTTGCTCTCATCTCCCCACTGTGCTCCTAATATGACAGTGTTCGCCATAGTTTACATCCTCAAAATCGTTTAAAACCCAATCTGTAATCGGGCTGACCTTTAACGCTTGGAAAATTGGAACCGTGCGCGTGCGCCTTTTTGTCCATATTTTTTGCGCTCAACCATACGGGAATCGCGGGTAAGAAATCCGGCTTTCTTCAAAGCAGGTTTCAACAATTCGTCTGCCTTAACAAGCGCGCGAGAGAGACCGTGCAAAATAGCACCGGCTTGCCCTGAAATGCCACCGCCACGTACGTTGACGAATATATCATAGGCGCTACTTTTATCTGTTAATTCCGTCGGTTGTTTAGCCAATTGGATTAAATCAGCCCGATCAAAGTACCCATCAATCGGTTTTTTATTGACGACGAATTGGCCGGAGCCGCCTGGAATCACGCGCACACGGGCAACGGATGTTTTGCGTCTTCCGGTTCCCCAATACTGTTCTACAGCCATACTTCCTCCTCTAAACAATTACACCTCTAACACTTCCGGACGCTGTGCTTGGTGAGGATGGTTTGGACCCACATAGATTTTTAGCTTTTTAATTAGTTTGCGGCCCAAGCGATTTTTGGGGAGCATCCCTTTGACAGCGCGTCGTAAGATTTCTTCCGGTTTTTTCTGCATCTGCTCTTCAAAGGTTCTCACTTTCCCTCCACCGGGGTAGCCGCTATAGCGAAAGTAGATTTTGTCTGTTGCTTTGTTTCCGGTGACAACGATCTTTTCAGCGTTAATCACAGCCACACGATAGCCCATATCAGCGTGTGGGGTGAAAGTAGGGTGATGTTTCCCTCGAAGCATCATCGCAATCTGCGTGGCTAAACGTCCAAGGACCTTCCCATTCGCATCCACAACACACCATTTAATATCCGTATCAGATCCAACAAAAGATGTTTTCATTGCAAGCATGATTTTACCTTCAACAACTTCCCACCACATCGCAGCGGGAGATTTTCAACAACTACCTTAACTCGGTTTTCCACCTACCCCACAACGGGGCAATAGGTAGGTTCGGTTGACATTTGACAGATTAAACCACTCTCTGTTCCGAGAGTTTTCAACCTGATGCGCCTTAATCCGATTTCGAAGAATCGCCTCGGTTTTTAGCACGTAGCAGGGTAATTACAGCGTCTCGTGAATTTATTACAGCGAAATGTCAACCCGTCCTAGCAACCTGTGTTATTACACCTCAGACACTAGGCACAACAGCCTGAAATAGTATCATCAAAGGACTGGCTTTGTCAAGGTTTGATCTTGACAAATTTAGATAAATCAACGAATTCTCGCGTTTTTTGTTTCCTTTCCCCTACTGCGCGAGAATCTCGGCCCATTCAGTCTTGATCGCGTCAAGCACTCCGGCAGATTCAGGAAAGTAGGCTTGACAAAAAGTGTCATATCGTTTAGAATAAAAGAAGATAGAAAATAGCGAATCTGCACTTTCCAAAACAACCGGCTTTTTGCCAAATAACATTTCAGGAGAAGAACTGATGGATGTGAGTGTTGAAAACAGAGATGACGTTATCGTCTTGAAACTGGGTGGAAGAATCGTGGGTGCTGCGGGCGGTGAGCTCAGACAGGTGATTGAAGAGCAGCTGAAAGATGCCCCTGCGTCTCCCAAATTTCTGTTTGATTTTGCCGATGTATCCCGGATGGATAGTTCCGGACTTGGCACGCTGATAGGATTGCACGTATCCGTTGCACGCAAGGGCGGACGAATTGGTGTAATTAACGTTAGCAACAATATCAACAATCTTCTTGTGATAGGAAGACTAATTACTATCTTTGAACATTTTGATAGGGAGGACGACGCCATCGCTAGGCTACAAGAATAGCGAGCACTCCCACTGCACAGCGGGATTGTGGATTGTGTATGGCACAAACTATCTCCTGCCGATCAAAGGCTGTCCACACGAAACGTCTCCGGTAGCAGTTCATGGACGGCACGGATAATCATATCTTCTACCGCCGGTGCGAAGCGTGTTGGGCGATCGTAGTAAATCATCGCCCCTTCGCCTTCGTAGCCGCCTTCTTTCAGAATACGTCTCGAAGGGATGTAACATGGCACGTCATTGCAGTACGCATTGACCCATAGGCGCGATGCCTCGCACTCACGCTTGAGGCGTATTGAATAGTCAACTACCACCTCGCCGGGGAGAAAAACGACCGCGAGTTCATCTGCAAAATTCCAGACTTGGACAGGGTAGGAGAGCGTAGTTTGAAGGGCTTCACCACGGCCAAGTCGGTCGAGTTGCATTTGAGCGTGGTAGCCGATTGCCCCACCTTGCGCCACACGTCCTTCCCATTCCTGGCGGGTGGGTAGTCTGTCGAATGGCAAATCAATGCGTTTGACCTGTCCTCGAAGTTCTCCTTGTATTGCGGCAAGGTCGCTGCCAAGGAGCCGATTCACTTCAGCGGCAATTGCGTGGCCATGTTGCCGTGCAAAGTTCAGCCCGGTACGTGGTGCAGGGTTTGCGTCTCCTGCACACCCGATTGCCACCAGTGCGGTTGCATCAGGGTAGTCTGCTTCGATATAGGCACTCGCATAGCCTGCCCAATCCCCGCAAACAGCGTTAAAATCCCCGCCTAGCGTGGTGCAATGGCAGGCGTAGCTGGTAAGAACAGCCCGCAGTTCGCCGTCAGTTCCTATGGCACGAAGTATTGGCAGGGCATGGTCAACAGGACCTCCCTTCGTCCGACGATTATCGGCAAACCCAACCCTTCCTTCCCCCCAAGCAAGAGAAGCAGGGCAGAGATCGGCAAGTGCTGATTTTGCTACCTGTTTCAGTTTCTCTGTCAATTCGCGAGTATAGCGGTCAACGTTCTCCTGGTGCGCTTCGGGAATTGGCACCCCAAACAGCGTGCACAGCACACCTGTAAGATAGGGCGCACTGTGAGTATGCGTTGAGCAAATCACAAACTGTTCACGAGGAACATTTGCGCTCTGCTTTAATTCTGCTGCGACTGCCTCGGTGATGTAATCCGGCACACCACAGTTATCCACCGTGATTAATACAGCAGGACTTTCGGCTCCGTTGCGAATCGCTAACGCCTTCGCCCAGATCCGCTGTTCAACGCTATCAGCTTGGTCTCGTCGCCCACCATAGCCGCTGAGACGGACTGGAAAATCAGGTGTGATATCAATTTTGGCGGCACCAACTTGGTAATTTGTCTCACTCACGATTTCACCCCTTACATAGATGAATTGTTGGATTTCAAGCGGCATGAAATCCCAAAAGTTTCTCTGATACGTGCAACTTTTCATGGATTTCCGTTCAACCCAACCTACGCACTGCTGCACGATTTCTTAACATGAGCCATAGCGAATTATGTTTCACGCATCCAGTGTCGGCATATCCACCGCACTCGCTCGACGCTCGTGGATATTCAACTCCATCAAATCCGGGTAACGCACTGGAGGGGCAGAAACGTCGTTCAATCTCGCTAAGGCATCGGCAGGCAGACTCCAGCCTGAACAACCGATATTATCCCGGAGTTGTTCCACTTTTCTTGATCCAACGATGACTGAAGTTATTCCCTCTTGTTCTAGAATCCACCGCAGAGCCACCTGTGCCATACTCTTTCCCAGCTCTTGTGCTACGTCATGGAGGGTTTGTAGGATTTTCTGTATTCGTGGGTCAAGATACCGATCCATTGAAGATTCCGCCCTTTGAGCAAAGCGGGAATCTTCGGGAGGCGGCTCGCCCGGCTTATACTTTCCGGTTAAGTATCCCGACGCCAATGGACCCCAGACATACACACCGACCCCTTTATCACGGCAGACCGGTAAGATTTCTTCTTCGATGTCGCGCGTCAGCAGATTGTACTGGGGTTGGAGCGCTTCATAGCGGGTTAAATTCTTCGCCTCGCTTATCCATAGGGCATCACACAACCGCCAAGCGTACTCGTTGCTACAACCGATGTAGCGGACCTTGCCTTGATGCACGAGATCATCGAGGGCGCGCAAGCGTTCCTCAGTTGGTGTCTCTCTATCGACATGATGGATGAGATAGAGGTCGATATAATCGATTTGCAGGCGCCGCAAGCTGTCTTCGACCGATTTCATGATATGCATCCGTGAGGTCCCGGAATCGTTGATGTCCGTTCCCATCGGGTTGAAGACTTTGGTAGCGATAATAAGTTTGTCCCGCTTCCCCTTCATGATCCGTCCCAAAATCGTCTCTGACTGACCTTCAGCGTAGGAATTGGCAACATCGTAAAAATTAATGCCGGCATCCAACGCACAGTTGAAGACGGCATCGGATTCTGCTTCATCGCTGCCCCAGCCGGCTGCCCCAAAGGTCATCGTTCCCAGACAGACCTCTGAGACTTTGAGCCCAGTTCTTCCTAAACGTCTATAGTTCATATTTTTCTCCTTCTTATAGCTTGGTCTGATTTTGCTTTTCATTTTATCATATTCTCCCCACACGATACAACGGCAAACATCAATTAAACCTTGTATTTCTTCTGTTAATCTGTATAATGAATGCACTGATTTGCAGTAACTCTCAATTTCCATAAAGACCTAGTTTGGCGCAACCGAGAGTAGAGATATGCCTATGCGTGCTTCATCTGAAAACCGACAAAGACAGGTGCCCATCTGATGTGGAATCGCCAATTTATATCATTGTGCCTCATTCTACTTGCAGCAGGACTTGTCACGGCACCCATCGAACTTCTTTTTCCGGTTTATGTGGAAGAGGCATTGGGAAAAACAGTATGGTTCGCTGCGTTATTGCGGGCAATCCCTATCGCTCTCGGTGGTTTGTTTGCTTTGGTCGGCGGCGCATTAAGTGATCGATTGGGTCGAAAATCCACGTTAATCTTGGGCATGACGGGAGCATTGGTTGTAGGGGTTGTGTTCATAAGTAAACAACCGTTGCTGATTTGGGGGGTGCTGTGCTATCAGGGGATTGCCTCCGGTTTCCGGACAGCTGGTGGACAATCGTATCTCATCAGTGCTGTTGATGCGAATCGGCTTGGCTTAGCGGCCGCTGTGTACTTCATGACGTATACATTCGGGGGTTCAATGGGCAGTGCAATTGGTGGTGAGTTGATTGATCGCTTCAATTACGGGGTCGTTGGCGGTGGAACGATCTTTGTCATGGCTCTGCTTATTTTAACGGCACTTATCCTTCTACCTCGCCTGCCGCGCGGGGGGGATAGACGGGGATCTTTCACTCAAATGCTGGTAGGGTATCGCGAAATGCTTCGACGCCGAGAGGTTCGCTTACTGCTCGGCATGCGTTTTCTGCCGACCTACTCTTGGGGTACGGTCAGTCTCCTACTGCCGGTTCTGATTGCACGCACCTCCGGTGTTAGGCTGGCGGGATACTACGGCGCATCAAGAGATTTATTTGCCGCCTGCTGCCAGCTGATCTCAGGCCGCATTTGTGACGCTGCCGGCGCTAAGTCCACTGCGCTTGTGGCAACCTGTCTTGTCGCGCTGAGTGTAGTCCTGATGACGCTAAATACAGGCTCGACAACTCTGCTATTTGTATTGGGGGTTTTCGGTGCAGGGGCAGCATGGTCGGTTTCAATCACAATGCCCCGCCTTATCGATGAATTTTTTGCAACGGAGGAGAAGGGACGGGGAGTTGGGATAACCCATCTTGCGTGGAGTTCGGGCTTCCTCTCTGGACAGATGGTTGGGGGTAGACTTGAATCGGTATCCATTTCCTTGCCGTTTGCTATGGCTGCGGGAATGGTCATCATTTCGGCGATACTCGCGTTTCGGCTATGGCGAAGTGGGAAAGTGAAGCGTGATACGTGATGAGTAATACTACCTATAGTTAGAAGCTTGGTGGTTCCAACGGCATCCGGAATTTCAATAATGCAAACAACTGCTTCGATTGCGCTCTTTCACGGCGCGGGTCAACCATTTGAACTTTGCGAACGGAAAATTGCAACGCCGAACAGAGACGAGGTGCTGGTTCGGGTGTCGCTGGCAACCATTTGTGGTTCAGACCTACACACTTTTACAGGACGACGGGCCGCACCCGTACCGTGCGTGTTGGGCCACGAGGCGGTTGGGCGTATCGCTTACCCTACGAAGGTTCGTGATGCGTATGGTGAACCTTTGCACGAAGGCGACCGCGTAACGTGGAGTCTTATGGCTGCGTGTGGTGCGTGCCGATACTGTAACGAGCGGGATCTGCCACAGAAGTGTGAGCGGCTGTTTAAGTATGGACATGCACAGAGTCTCCCTCCTTATTCCTTCAACGGTGGTTTCGCGGAGCGGATCTGCCTTCGACCGGGAACAGCAATCTACCGTATTCCCGACGCTGTCAGCGACCTTGGAGCAGCACCGCTCAATTGTGCCCTCGCCACTGTTTTAGATGGGCTAGCAACCCTTGCACCGACAGGAGGATTCAGCGCGGTTGTTCAAGGTGCGGGCATGTTAGGCATTTATGCTGCGTGTTGTTTACGTGAACGTGGGTTTGAAATTGTCGCCTGCGTAGACCGCGTTGCTGAGCGTCTCCGAATTGCGGAAGCCTTCGGTGCGACACATACGTTTAATCTTTCGGAAGATTCAGCGGTTGAAATCGGGGAAGCCTTAAGTAATTTGACGGGCGGGCACGGCATAGATTTCGTTGTTGAAGTGAGCGGTGCCAAGGCTGCGCTTGTCAACTCCCTCGATTGGCTCGGAATCGGTGGAAGCTGTTTGACGCTCGGCTATGTCTTTCCAGGTGCCGATGTCACGGTAGACGCCCATAAGATTGTAACACAATGCCTGACGGTACGCGGAAACCACAATTATCATCCGTCTGTGCTAGAAGATGCACTTCGGTTTGTCGAGGAAACGCGAGAACGTTATCCATTCGAGGATTTGGTCGGTGCGGTCTATCCCCTAGAGGAAATCGACGCTGCGTTTGATCGAGCAATGCAGGGAGATTTAATCCGAGTTGGTATTGATCCAACTTAAGGAGGGAAACCATTTTGAGCCAACGCAAAGTCTTGATTATCTGCATTGACGCCGGCGGGCACGACTATCTCGCCGCCAGCGATATACCAAATATCCAAAGGCTAGTGGAAGCTGGTTTCTATCAGCACGCAAGGTCAGTTATTCCCTCGGTCACAAACGTCAACAACGTGAGCCTTGCAACCGGGACTTTCCCAGAGACGCACGGCATCACAACCAACTACCATGTTGACAGGGAGACAGGAAAAGGGGAGTTTATCGAGGATAATCGCTTTTTGCTCGCATCAACGTTATTTGAGCGTGCAAAACTGTCAGGCTTTGCAGAGAAAACCGCCCTGCTCGTTACGAAGAAAAAACTGTTACGGATGCTTGAGACTGGAACGGATATCGCTATCGCTGCGGAAGAGCCGCCCCTTGAATACATTGAGATGGTTGGACCGGTTGAAGATATCTATTCATCGGAGATTAATTGGTGGTTGCTCCGGGCGTTGCGTGAGGTTCTACGTGAGCATGACCCACAACTCGCGTACTGCTCAACAACGGATTGGACGCAGCACAAGTACGCCCCAACAGAGGAACATTCGCTGCGACATATCGCTGAACTGGATCGACTCATTGGAGAGATTGTGGACGATAATCCGGAGCGGGAGATTTATATAACCGCGGATCATGCGATGTTGCCGAAGACTCGTGCGCTCGATCCGGGGCACTGGTTGACGGAGCACGGTGTCCCGTCAAGTGCTATCCCCATCATCAAGGATCGTTATGTCGCACATCACGGTAATTTGGGAGGGGCGGCGTATGTTTTTCTACAGCGGCCGATGGATCTTCCGAAGGCAATAGAAGCGTTACACGCCGCGCCGGGCGTCGAAGAGGTTTATGCCTCAGACGAAGCGGTGCGTCAATTCCGGCTCCACCCGGATCGGATTGGAGATATTTTCGTCCTCGCAGATCAAGACACTGTTTTTGGCGAACTCACCGAAACGGAGACACCCGTCGATATCAGATCTCACGGTTCACGCCATGAGAGCGAAGTACCGGTCATCGGCTATAACAGCTCTTGGATTGCGAGCGATTTCGCGTATAACCTTGATGTCGGTCGCTTGTTCTTGAAAAGCCTTGGAGAACGTTTCGATTAGCCACGGAATAGGTCACTGTTTGCAGATCTTCAGGTTTTGCGAGTCTGCCAACAGTGAACAAGGGAAAATTATGCCCATAACAATAGGAGACCATTATGGCACGAGAGGGTGCACCTTCATCGAAAGGACAGGGAAAACCACTTGACAATCTTAGAGCACCTGACTTTTCAATTCAGTATTGGTCGGAAGTGACTGATAGTTTGCTTTGGCTCTTCGAGTTAACCCGAGTTAATCAAAATTTCATAGAAGAATGTACGGATCCGATTCTTTTAGAAATTGCGGATTTCCTTAAGGCGACATTAGATCCGCTGAGCGATTCTGGAGAATGGTTTGCGAATCTCCATGAAGTTGTAATCAGTCAATGTCCGGAGCTTGAGCATGACGCAAAAAAAGAGATCTCTCGGCTACTTGGACCAGATAATCAGGTATCAGAAAGTACTCAGCAGGAGATTTTCTTTTTCTTGGCGGAGCGTCTGTATAGGTACTTTCTGACCGGTCTCCTTGAAGGATTAAATGGATCCAGTTTGAGAGAGAAGCTCTCTACACAAAAAATGGAAAGCGTGTAGCACGAGCGGGTAACTCAACCCCCCGATAAGTCGGGCACCTACAGTAAGGACTCCATCAAGGCACCCGTAAGGAACAACGATCGTTGTTCCCTACTGAAGTGCGTAAGTCCGAAGTAATCAGGAAACGGAGAGATAGCAACATGGCAAGAACTTCAGACCAACCCAATGTCATTGTGTTTTTCACAGACCAGCAACGGTGGGATACAACGGGTGTCCATGGCAATCCGTTAGATCTGACGCCGAATTTTGATCGGATGGCACGAAGGGGAACACATGCTTACCACTCATTCACATGCCAGCCCGTTTGTGGTCCTGCGCGTTCCTGTTTGCAGACTGGACTTTACGCGACAGAGACGGGGTGTTACCGCAACGGCATCCCACTGTCGTCAAATCTGAAGACGCTTGCCCACCATTTTCGTGAAAACAGCTATAGAACCGGCTACATCGGCAAGTGGCATCTCTACGACAGAGGTGTTGAGGGTCCTGTCCCTGAATCGGAGCGTGGGGGTTACGAATATTGGCTTGCCTCCAACGTGCTTGAATTTACCTCGGACGCCTATCACACAGTTCTCTATAACAGTGACAACCAGCCTGTCACACTCCCCGGCTACCGTGTGGACGCGGTCACCGATGCCATGATCCGCTATATTGACGCTCACCAAAGCGATCCATTTTACCTGTTCACTTCATATATCGAGCCACACCACCAGAACCACCTCGACGATTACCCGCCGCCTGATGGTTATCGTGAACGTTACACGGGGAAATGGATTCCACCGGATCTCGCTGCGTTGGGAGGCTCAACGCATCAGCATATCGGCGGCTACTACGGCATGGTCAAACGTCTTGATGAGGCACTCGGCAGGGTATTGGACTCACTCAAGAGTCTCAACCTACTCGATAACACGATTCTGCTATTCACATCGGATCACGGTTGTCATTTCAAGACGCGAAATGCGGAATACAAGCGCTCCTGCCATGAAAGCTCCATCCGTGTTCCAACTGCGCTGCACGGTCCCGGCTTCAATGGCGGGGGGCAGCTTCAACAACTAGTCAGTCTCGTTGACTTACCACCAACGCTTCTCGACGCTGCGGGGATCCCTGTGCCCGAAGAGATGCAAGGACGTTCAATCCTACCGCTGACGAGAGGTGAAACGGAAGGGTGGCCCGAGGAGGTCTTCGTTCAGGTAAGCGAATCACAGGTAGGGCGCGCTGTCCGGACACACCGATGGAAGTACGGTGTTACTGCGCCGGGGGGACGTGGCGCACCGGGTGCAGGGTCGGAAGCAGTATATCGAGGAATACCTCTACGATCTGCAAGCGGATCCTTACGAGTTGGCAAATCTCGTTGGACGGGAGTCGCATCAGGGGGTTGCTGCGGTGATGCGGGAGCGTCTCATTCGCCGTATGGTTGAGGCGGGTGAAGTGGCGCCGACCATCGAACCTGCGGCGACAGAAGCGAGCGGGCAGCGCCGGGTTTCTTCTGAAGAAACGCGTGCCTAAGCCTGAGCTGAAATGAATGAAGCGAAGGAGACTCATAATTATTGTCTGAATCACAGATTAAACAGATGACTCAGATGACACGGATTGAGAAACGATTGAACGTTCGGGAAAATCTGTTGGCTCATGTTAATAGCAATTAGCAAAGATTCGCGTGGATTCATGGTTGAAAAACGCATCCGCAAATCTCCGCCAATCGACACGAATGAAAAAAGCGTTGAATCGTGGATTCAGCGGAGGAGACGGATAGCAACAAACGCGCAATGAATTGCGCTACTACGAACCGGGGTATTTATTTATGGATACCCCTCGCTTAATTTCCTCAATTAAGCGAGCAGCCCCTAAGAACTTGTTTTAAAAAGCAAGAAATTATCCCAAAGTGCTGTGGATTTGTCAATCCACAGCGAGCGGTGAATGCGGAAGAAACCAAGTTTTGAAGAAAAAACTCGGTTTCAGGGCAAATACTTTACCCAAAATGACTTTTCAAACAGGCTCTAAAGCCCTGCTAAATTTGCGTAAACTTTTCGTCCCTCGTTGAACAGGTGTAAGACTTCTTCGCGCTGTGTATCCTTTGTAAATCGCCAATCCCGATTCACTATCTCCACTGCACTGTCAATCGAGCGCACAAAGAACGCTGCCGACGACTGCATCGTGCTGCTAGGGAGACCTGTGCCGATATAGATAGGACTTGTGTGTGCATAGACCGGCTGTGCAAAGCTGTCACGGGCTTCTCCAAAGGCTCGTGCTGCAACCCAGCCATCGGATTCGATCTGGAGGTCAAACGCCCACTGTCCACCTTGTCTCAATCCGTCGAGTGGCGCTGTTTGTATGACCTTCCCGTTGTGAACCAATTCGACAAGATTGAGTGGATAGTGTGAACCCCATGTGATTTGTCCCGACACCGTGCAAGAGTAACCATTCGGTGATTCGATCGTGCCACCGGGCCCCTTTCCGTCTAGGTTCAGAAACAGTGCCGGTCCATTCGTAATAAAGGTACGTCCCGCCTGCAACCCTCTCAACCAGCTTTCATAGGTAAATTCGCCCTCGGTCTGGACATAGACACGATTGTTCGCACAGATGAACCAGTCTGTCCCGGTTGAGGCGGGCAGCGGAATACCGCAGTTGAGCAGGTGATACCAGATGTCGTATTCGAGGTCTTTCCAAGAGGGATCGAACAGGTTGAAGGCATCCAGCTTCCCCAGCGCAGCTGCCACCGGCGCTTCCATACCCCGTCCGTTATGGCACCATAGCACGATACCGCCCTGTCGTTTGGCATCGTCGCAGGCGTAGCAGATTGGCGGGTAGTCGGGATCAAAGTCGCTGACAAGAATCCCACGACTGACAGGCTTGACCAGATCCTTGATTTGCAAGAACATGACGTGCCCAGACCCACCGCCGTAATGAGAGTTGTGGCGATTCTCTTCGCCGCAATCGACCAAATGGTGTGCGGTCGAGTAGTCGGTCATGAACCCCAGCGGATACTTATTGCTAGCATAGGGTAGCTCGCCCCGCTGCAGGAGGCTGATGACGGTTACGCTGAGATCGTGCACCTTTGGATCGAGCTGCAGCCGATCATCGGGTTGAGCCTCCTCCTCATTGTAGTGCAGGTGCGTGTTCCCCGGATACCAACCCTGCGATGGGAGGTCTGCCCAGCGTTTGAGATGCAACTCGACCTCAACCGCCCCTTTTGCGGGCATCGAAACAACTTTCCGAAGGGGTTCGTATTCCGTGCCACGCTCAACCACGATATCTGTCGAACCACGGGGCACGTCCACGGTAAACTCACCCGGACAGTAGAAAAATGGATCGCCCGGTCCAATCTTCAAGATACTATTAGCCGGGTGGACAAAACTGCCGCTACTAGTCAACACATGAACTTTTGCTTCCACAGGAGCGCCTGAAATGCTGTCTCGGATGACACCTTTAAGGGTTGCCATGAAGTTGGTCCTCTCTACGCTTCGTCACGGAAGGCATCGGCGGGCCCCCACGGCGCGAACGCGACCGTTGCATACGGGTTAAAGATGATGTCGTCTTCGCGTCCTGCGAACCGCCACATCCGACGCACCAGATCGCGCTTCACCTCCTGATAATCGGGGTGATCGCTGAGGTTCATCATCTCGTGCGGGTCGTTCCGCAGGTCGTACACCTCGTCGAAGTCGAATCCGTTGTAGACGTATTTGAACTCTTTGGTGGTCACGATACGCTGGCTATAATACAATTCGACACCGTTGAATTGGGTGTAGCATGCGTCGGTCCAATCGGAGGGAGTTTCGTCGTTTAGGAACGGCACGAGGCTCGCCCCTGTTAGGTTTTCTGGCACGGACTGATCTGCCAACTCAATAAAGGTGGGGGCGAAATCGGCGAGGCTGACGAATTCATCGACTTCGCGGTTGGGATTGGCAATCCCTTGGGGCCACCGGGCAATCGTAGCAATGTTATAAGCCTCACGGAACGCGGGTACTCCTTTGAGATACAGTCCGTGTGCGCCACAGTAATCGCCGTGATCACTCATTCGGAGAACAAGGGTGTTCTCCGCCTGTCCCGTCTCGTCCAACGCTTCAAGCACCTCACCAAACATCGCGTCCTCCATTGTACAGTATCCCCAATAGTGCTGGAGGGACTCGCGCACTTCGTCCTCCGAGAGTTGTCCCCAATACTGTTGACGTGCTCGCTGATACACGCGGGGTTTGTCTTCGAGGGTGTCGTGGAAGTTTGGCGGCAGCGGGATTTCTTTGGGGTCATACATCTGGGCGAATCGCTCCGGCACGATGAATGGGTCGTGGGGACCGCTCGGTCCGATGTATAGGCACCACGGCGCGTCCGCTTGGGATAGTCGCTGCAGCGCATCCAACCCAGACTGCACAACCCGATAGTCTCGGTGGTCTTCATAGCCTTTCGGTGTGTCGGTCGGGTAGGATTGGTATAGCTGATAGTGTCCCCAGCCGGGACGGAGAATTTGTCCACGTTGGCGTTCCGTTGATTCGGGCTGTTTGGCACCCTCCTGCCACTGTGCAACCGAGCGGTGCATGTAACTGCCTTTGCCCGCCGTGATGTGCAGATCCTCCCAGCCACGGTCGGATGGGTTTTCAGCATCGGTGACATGCCATTTCCCGGCGTATGCGAGGTTATAGCCCGACGATCGTAGCGCCTCACTGAACATCCCAACACCTTCGTATAGGGAATGGTGGATGGCGGTCGGATTGCTGACGTTGTTGTAGATGCCATGCCGACTGGGATACACGCCTGTCATGAAAGTCGCGCGTGAGGGACAGCAGTGCGCCGTTGGACAAAATGAACGGCGAAAGAGAACCCCTTCCTGCGCTAATCTCGTAGCGTTTGGTGTGATACATGGGTGGTCTGGATGTACCACATCGGCTTGTTCCTGGTCGGTCATAAAGATAAGTATGTTAGGTCTCATGCTCCCTCCGATACGAAGATTTGTCTCAACGGTCAAGCAGTTAAGCGAATTTGCGTTTCCCTCAAAGATTTTTTCATTACTTGGACACCGGTTTAGAGTGCAGTGTACATGAAAAATTCTGAAAAAGCAAGCGGTTTCAGGGCGCAGGTACAGCAACTGTCAGAGAACTGGGAAGGGAGGAAGATTGGAAGGCTGGAAGGAGGTATGCAGAAGTACGCTTGATTGCATAACTCGCTGGTCGCTGGAAATGTAGAAAGGGAAGATTGGAAGGGGACGACAATGGTGAGTTTTATCAAGGGATATTCGGAAGTTTCATAGTTTTCATAGTTTTTCGAGGAAAGGCGAGAATTTGACAGAACCGAAAAAAGGTTGAAAACTCACGCTGGGACTCACTTCTGGGAGGTTTGACAGGAAAGGACCTCGGAACTGTACTATGAAATTTCATGCTTTTCCGAGGAATGGAAGACTTACGCACTTCAGTAGGGAACAACTATGGAATCAATATGATAACTTAAATGTCGATTTTGGGAAATCAACCTACTGAAGCCCTTACTCCGTTGGGTTTCACTATATCTATCTATGAGCGATTGTTGTTGAAAGACGAAACCTCTATTGCCCTTGATCGCGATTTGCGTGTAACCGTTCAACCCAACTTACAATACTATGGTAGATTTTAGAATTACTTAGACACTCCTAATGCACAACCAACCCCCTAAATCCCCCAACTCCCCCAAGGGGAGAAGATAAGAGGGGATCTTCTCCCTTGTCTTTCCCCTCAACCCCCCTGTCAAGGGGGGCAAGAAACCGCCCTCCTTGCCATCCCCCCTTATCATGGGGGGGTTCAGAGGGGTTCAGGGGGACTTTGGAAACTTCGTAAAGGTCAGAGTATTGGTAGATGTCTACTTATTTCTCTTACTCACCATAAATCATAACCCGCATGTTCTAAAAATGCCTTAAGTGTTCCGAGCTTTGCTGTTTCTTCGGGTTGAATTTCGATAACCTCAAGGGGATTTTTTCTCGCTTCCTCAACCTCCCTTCCGCAACTCGCAACATCTAACTCTGGGCAATAAGCGGTGTACATATTGCCCTCTTTCCAGATTTCTCCTGTGACGAGGAGGTTCTTCATTGTAGCTTCCTATTAATAAAGCAAAGGTCCGTTTATTCCAAAACACCAGAAACCGAGTTTTCAAGAAAAAACTCGGTTTCTCTATGATAGACACAAATTGGAGTTATTCCGGCATCTATTCCCTAAGTACCGGTTAAAACTCGGTGGTGATCCCTAAGTAGGGGATGATCGGAAATTGGTAGATTTCGTCTTTCTCTGTATAATCATCGTTGTAGCTGAAATCGAGCAAGTTTTTGCGGTTATAGGCGTTCAAGAGTTCAAGAAAGAGACTCATCTCCCAACTGTTAAATCGAAAGGCTTTACTGAGTTTCATGTCCAACCGGTGATAGGGTGGAAGTCGTCCTGAGTTTGTTTCCGCGTAAATTGGGATGTAGATCAATTCGTCGTTGCGCGGGTCGGCTTGCTGAGTTGCGCCTAGCACTGGGGTATAGGGATTGCCGGTGCGGTACTGCCATTTGAGACCGACCTCCCAAGTTGGCGTGAGTCTGTAAGTCGCTGCCAAGGTCGCAACGTGTGTTTGGTCAAATGAATAGTAGCGATACGGTTCCCCTGGCCGGTCACGGCGTTTAGAGAGTCCATAGGTGTAGGAACCCCAGCCCAAAAATCGATCCCCTGCGCGATGGCGTAGGAAGACCTCCGTCCCCTGCGCGAATCCAGCACCTTGGTTAAGATATATCATATCATCATCGTTGGTCACAAGATTCGCCAGGTCTTTGTAATAGCCTGCAAATTTGAACTCTGTCCTCTCCGAAACTTGGCGTGTGAACTCCAGTACATAGTGACTAGCTTGGCTTGTGCTCAAGTCGGGGTTTCCAACGCTCTGAGTAAGTCGTGGTGGTCCCGGCACCTGATAATAGTTACCGTAAGAGAGCTGGAGTTGAGAACCTTCCATAATATCCAACAGAAGACTCCCACGCGGTTGGACAGAAAAGTCGTCAATAAGGTTGAAGTAGTCCACCCGTAAACCGAGCACAACGGACAGGAATGGCAACACCTTATACCGGTCCTGTAGATACACTTCCATTCGTTTGCCAGAGACGGATTCATCGAACGTTTGCCTTTCAAGAAATCGCGGATCATACTCGACTTCGCCTTCATCGGGTGGGCGGATAAACCTGCCAACCGCTCTGCCCGGTTCGAGACCAAGTATCACGCCGGATTCAAGTCGATGTTTCGAGTTTAAGGTGTAAGTGAGGTCCTCGCGGAGCACGTAATCTGGGGCATCAATCGTGAGAGATAGTTCACGACCGGCACTGACGTCAAATTGGAAGTCGGAACGGGTCAAGGACAGAAAGGAGGTCAACCGGTCTGTGAGAAGGGAGCGGAGGTGAATACCGGCCCCTTCAAAGCCGCTTCCGAAGCTAATGTTCCCTCTAATCTCCTCGTCCACATCTTCGCCATCCAGTTTGAGTGCAAAGTTGTCACCGGAGGCAAACAGGTTCAGAGAGAGTTGATGCTTGTCATTGAGCTCATAGCCTCCCTTTACCTGATAATCCCAGAACCGGGGGAAGGCGGTGATTGCTCCATTATCAAACGCCAACGATCCAAGGAACAGGTCAATGTAGCTCCGCCGTCCGGCAGCATACCAGAACCCCTGATCACCGATTTTTCCCTCGAACAGTCCTTCGGAGTAGAGCACGTTCAGGTTAAATTTAGCGCGGAAGCCGTCTATATTCCTCTTGCGGGAATAGATGTCAATCACTGCCTGCGAATCGACACCAAATTCAGCACCGTAGCCACCGGCGTAGACATCGATCCGCTCAATGACTTCGGAACTGAGGGACGAAACGATTCCACCAAAATGGTAGGGATAGCCGATCGGCACCCGGTCAAAGTAGTATAGGTTGTCTTCATCCGAGCCGCCGCGGATATAGAGGGCACCGCTAAAGTCGTTCGCAACACCGATACTGGGTAAGGCTTGTAGTGCACGCAGGGCATCCCCTACGGCACCGGGGACGCGCTGAATCTCTGAGGCACCGAGGCTTTGTCTGCCAACGACTGTCGCGGCACGTTCCCCTGTCACTTCCACTTCATCAAGAAGGACTGTAACCCGCTCAAGGTAGATTTTAAGTTGGGTCGTTTCTCCCGGCTCCACGGTGACGGCGATATCGGTTAGCAGACGGTAATCGGAAGCGGATGCGGTGAGTGTATATTTTCCGGCGGGTAGGTCGCGGAATCGAAATTCGCCGTTCGGATCGGTGGTGGTGCGTTGATTTGTTTCTAGGATGCGTATCTGTGCAGATGCGACTCGCTCCTCAAGATCTTTTTGATAGACTGTACCGTAAATTTCGCCTGTCCCGTTTGGGGATTGCTGTCCAAACACAGTAACGGGGTAGATGGATAAGATGAATAGGAAATAGATTGAAAACTTCTTCATGTGGTGCGATTTCTCCTTTTATATTTTTGGTCTATTTCTATGACGGAAATAATTTCATCTGGGTTGACATCTCAGTAAGAAAGCAATGATTTTTTTGACAAGTGCACGATTGGGAAGAACGTTGGGAGGAGGCTTGCTTGCGGGGGGCGGGAAGATCGGAAGGATGGAAGAATGGAAGGGGGGATGATAAGCCTCTATACACGAGACAGAAACCGAGTTTTGAAGAAAAAACTCGGTTTCTCTTTGCGCGCTGCACTTTCTTTTTACATGAAACTCAATCTCTAGGCATTCGGCAGGGTTTGCAGGTGGTGTTGTCTCTCTTCCCAATCGGGAAGGTAGGCGGACATGAAACTTTTGAACACTCTGCCGTGGTTCGGGGCGAGGAGGTGGACTAATTCGTGGACTATGACAAATTCGCCCAACGCTTCTGGTAGGTCAAGCAGGTCGGTGTTGAGGGTCAACCGTCCACTTGTCGATATGGATGCCCACTTCTGCCGCATGTCGCGCAGATGCACTTCCCGCACCGCCACCCCTATGCGGTCCGCCCATTCCCATACAGCACCTTTCAAATCCTCTGAGTCGTTCCAGACACTTTTGGTCTTCATATCCGTTCTAGCTTTAACAATGCGTTTGTCGCTTCGATTAGGCTTGCGGCTCCTACAATCGGTCTCAGTGTTAGGTAGAACATCCTCCGCAACTGACTGTTTTGGTGTTCGTTCCACTGATAATCGGGAAATTGGTCAAAGACTCTATTGAGGGCTCGCACCCGTTCTGGGGTAGTATTTTCTGTAAACTCTTTAAGAACCGTATAAACCGCGTAGGCGTTCTCGTCTAGGTCCATTTGGGCGCGTTCTCTTGAAGCCTCTGTATACTCCTCTGCTAACTTCTCAAACGCAGCCAGTGCCTCTTGCGTTATCAACTGACGATTTTCATAGGCTTCTCTAAGTACCTCAGCTCGTTCTCCAATCGAAATCAGAAACGGTTTTGACCGGCTTTCTTCTGCTACTGTTTTATGGATTATCTTCCGCAAATTCAACACCTTCACCTTGTCGGAATAACTCTGTCTAATTTCCCTCAATGTGTTTGCGTTCAATTCCTGAACAGAACCCGGTAACGCAAACCGATCGCTCGCGGTATAGTCCTGTAGCAGTTTCTGCGTCTTGGCGGTCAACTCCTTATCGACGTAAATACGGTCAGCGTAGGCGTTACGGATCAGCCCATAGAGCGATGCAAGCGACTGGTAATCATCTATAAACGGACCCAAGAAGGCATCGGGCGAAAGAATGGTATAGATATTCTGCAACTGCTTGAAGAATTTGAAAAACGTCTCTCTGCCCTCCGTATCCTCGAAATGCTCGATCGCCCGCTCTTTCGCCCTATCGTCCCAACCCCTCGCAAAGGGTAAATAGTGCGCTGCGTCCTCCTGAATTAACTTGGCGAAAAGTTCCTTGAGAACGTCGATATTCCGAATCACGCTGCCCACCACGTCCGAATCAAAGGCGAGGGCTTTTTCCAGATTTCCAAAGATACCGACAAAGTCTAAGACAAACCCGTAAGGTTTTATTAGTCCATCGTTGTCCTCATAAGGACGGTTGACACGCGCAATCGCCTGTAGCAGCACATGGTCACGCATCGGTTTATCGAGGTAGATGCAGTAAAGGATCGGCGCGTCGAAGCCGGTCAAGAGCTTTTGGGTCACAATCAGAATCTTCGGATGTTCGTTTTTGTCGGAGAACTTCTTACGAACCTCCTTCTCTTCGTCACCGGTGCGATGATACGCTTTCATGGCTTCGGAGTCTTGATGGTAAGGGGAATAGACCACCTCCGAATATTCTGGCGGTAAATGTTTGTCGAGTGCCTCCTTGTACAATGCACACGCCTCACGGTCTACGGCAATTAGAAACGCCTTGAATCCCATCGGTTCTACGTTTTCCTGAAAATGTTTGGCAACAGCCGCGGCAACGTTATCGACCCGATCGGGGGCTTTCATTATCGCTTTCAACCGGATCGCACGATTCAGAATCGCGTTCAGTTCCTCAAGGTCACTCATGCCCTCCGCTTCCGCAAGGCTTAAAAATTCTCGCTCCAGTGTTTCGCGATCGACCTGCAAGTTGGACGGGGCAAGGGCATAATTCAACGGAACGGTGGCACCGTCTTCAATGGACTCAGCTATTGCGTATTTATCCAGATAGCCCTGCCCGTCGTCCGAACCGAACACCTTAAAGGTCCCTACCCCCTGAGAGAGGTTGTCGATTGGGGTGCCGGTAAAGCCGATATAGGTCGCATTGGGGAGGGCTGCCATGAGGTAATTTCCCAAATTGCCGCCGGTCATCCGGTGTGCCTCGTCAACCAGTACAGTCACACCTCCGCGGGTGTTGATATTCGCCGGTATATCGTCAAACTTATGGATCATTGACACAATCAAGCCGCGATAATCGGACGCTAGGATCTCTCGCAGGTCTCGCTTGCTCTCTGCAACTTCAAGCGTGGTGATACCGTAGCCGGTGATATTTCTAAAAAGCTGACCCTCCAATTCATTGCGGTCAATTAACATAAGCACCGTCGGCTTTTCTGTCTCACCACCACCGCGCAGTAGTTGGGAGGCAATCGTTATCATGGTCAGAGTTTTACCGCTGCCCTGCGTATGCCAGATAAGTCCGCGCCGCTTGTTTGGATCGTGAACCCGCTCAATCACCTTCTCGACCGCCCGGATCTGGTGCTGGCGTAACACCACTTTGGTTAGCGCGTCGTCCTTGCTCTGGAAAATAATCGACTCTCGCAATACTTTTAGGAATCGCTCACGGTCAAAGAAGGTCTTGACTTTCGCCTCATAGTTTGTGGGTTCGTCGATTTTCCAATTAAACAGGTTTTTGCGGTTGACGTTCCATGTTACACCGTAGTAAAGATCCAGCATCTGCGTGACACCGAACAGTTGTGCGACCGTAAACATCTCCGGCGTTTCGTGGTGGTAGCGGCGGATCTGTTCTACACCTTCTGCCAGCCCGTCGCGCTTGTTAGCAGATTTGGTCTCCACTACCGCAACGGGAATTCCGTTAATCAGAAACAGGACATCGGCGCGGTTGCGGTGTACTGTCCCACCCTGCGTCCATTCATCGGTCACATGGAAGAGGTTATTATCGGGATTGTCGTAATCGATCAGGGTGATATTCCGCTCGCGGTTCTCATCCGGGACAAAAATTGACCGTTCCCCACGCATCCAAGAAAGGGCATCTTGATTTCCTTCAAGCGTCGGGTTGAGCAAATTCAACTGTCGAATAATCTCACCGCAGCGAGATTCGTCCAGTATGCCGCCGTTGAGTTTGATCAGTTGCGCTTTTAGTACGTCAATGAAGTAAAGCCCCGTATCACCGTGGCGCATCCCCATAGCTTCCGATCGAGAAACAGATTTCCAGCCAATTTCATCGGCGTATTCGAGCATTGGGTCTTGTACTGCGGCACGTTCAGACATAGCTTTCTCTAAATGATTGTTGCGCGATTTCTTAATATTAGGGTCAGTTTTAAGGTTATCTGCTGAACGCGCAATGAATTGCGCTACTACAAACGGTGGTAAATCCGATTGAGAAATGTTTGAAAATTTCAGAGTTTTCAGAGTAAATGCGAAAATTCGATAGAAACAAAAAAGGGTAGAAACCTACGCTATGACTGCGTTCTGCGGGATTTGCACAGAAAGCAGGTCGGAAGTTACTCGGAACCCTATGTTACCATCTTAGGCTTTACACATGAAATAGCAACCGGCGTTACAGGTCACAATATGTCACATATTCTCACATATTTTGCATATTTTCGTAAGTCTTGGTGGCAGGAGGTTGATGAAAATTAGCTTTGATTTTGATGGGAATGTAGGTGACATGGTATCTTCCGCTTGTCATGATGGCGTCAAGGCGTCTCAGGATTAAAAGGAATTTGTTTGTTCGGATGTCACATATCCTCACGCATTATCATATTTCCTCACATATTTTTTATCTGAGTGTGCGTTTTAGTGTGCTGTAGTGAGGTGGTGTGTCTATGTAGAGGCACTTATTATCTGAATCAGGATGCTCAGGATTATAGCTAATCACTCTCCCGTCAATATGTGATTATTATTTTAACATATCGGAATAGCATATTGCAAACAAAACATCAATCATTCTGCTAGGCTTTGGACAGTTGAAGGCTCAACCCCCTCAATGCAGAGATCGGGGGTCAAAGCAACCCCGATAAATCGGGTCCGTTCCGAGACTAGGGATGCAAAGCCATCTGAATCACGGATTAAACGGAGGACGCGGATTGCACGGATTCTACATCAATTAGTGACACGGCGGACCTTTTCCCTGTCATTAGTTCGTCGAGCATGGCGTGGAATAGCTCGTCCAATCGTTCGGCTTCCTGTTCAAGGGCGGCGATTTTTGTATCGCAAGCTTGTAAAACATCACTAATTCCCGATTGTTCGTCAATTGATGGTACTACCACAGGAATTTCGGCACTTATACTCGCATTAAAAACAGAATTGACCGACGATTGTGAGCGTTTTAGTGCAAAGAATCCTTTTTTTCTTAGATAGTGAAAGTAGTGGACAGCAAACTCGTTATTCACTTTTTTAACGAATCGAAAACGCAAGATAAAAGATGAAAAAGTATATTCGCCATCTAAATCGAATAGAACGGTTTTTCCAACATGATGCTGACTTCCACTCCGCCAGTTAAACAAAACATCACCCTTTTCCAGAACCAACTTATTTCGCTTGTTTTCGGGCAACTCATAGTAGCGAAGCGTTGATAAATCCAACGTCCCCTCCAATGTAATGTTAATGTTCGTTAAAATCGGCACCCCTACCGATTCATCAAGAAGATGTGCTACCGCTGCCTGAACTCCATAAATAATATCAGCAACATCACCTAACCTCACCACTTCCCAACTCTCAGGGATCTCACCGATTTCGGTCTGCTTGCGGGGTTCACCTTTCGTACCGTATGAAAAGAGATGATCCATCAACGCCGCTTTGCGTTCGCGCTCTAATTCAATTTCGCGTTGCCGTGCGGCTCTCGCTTCTTGGATTGTCTGTAAAACGTGGGCAATGGCGCGTTGTTCGGAGAGTGGCGGAAGGGGAATTTTCGCGTTTTTTACTGTGGACACAGTAATAGAAGGAAGCGGTCCTGGGTTTGAAAAGTCAACTAAGTCCATCGATTCAAACCAGTAAAACAAATAATAGGGAATACATAGATTATAATCTCGAATCGTTACTCCCATCACGTTGTTGTCTACCAAACTACCGCAAGATAACAGACGTTTCTTATTGGTATGAACAGCAGCGCCTACCTTTGGAAAGATTACTGTATCCCTTGGAAATAATTTTGCTCTAAGTGTTTCAACAGTATCTTCCTCTACCCAGTTATTTGATGCTTGCATTAAAGTTTCATTGCCTACTATATTCATATCCGAAACTTTATAAAAAGGATACTTTCCCTCTGTATTACCCTGATACGCTTTTGGAAACGATGTCCCTCCACGCATATCGGCGATTTCCTCTAACCGAATTATCTTCCAGTATTCCGGCAAAGTCACCTCACGCATTACAACTCCTCCTCGTTCAATCCAAGCCGTGTCAAAACATCTTCCAATGCGTTGTCTGCCTTTTCACGAGCAATACGTGCCTCCGTTAGGTCCGCCAAAATCTCAGAAATAGGACGGTGTTCTACCTTATCCCCTACGTCCACGAACTGAGAAGGACTCAGGTTATAATCGGTTTTTCGGGCATCTTCAAGTGTGATAACCTCGCTCAACTTTTCACGAACTTCCCACGCCTGATATACCTCCGCTGCGACATTAATCCCTTTATCGGTCAAGGCGTTTTTGGGAGACTCCTTTACGAAGTAGTTGGAAAGGTTGATAAGCAGGATTTGTGCTTTGCGTTCCTCTGACTTGTTACGGTTCAGCAGCAAAATGATTCCCGGTGCGCCTGTGTTGTAAAACAGGTTTTCGGGCAAAAGTATCACGCCTTCAATCAGGTCGTTTTCTACAAACCCTTTGCGAATATCGCGCTCTCGACTGGTCTGCTTACTGCCAGATCCGCGAGACACCGCGCCGGTATCAAGGACAATCGCGGCGCGTCCGGTCTCTTTCAGGGAGGAGAGTATATGCTGCACCCACGCCCAATCTGCGGAGGAATTCGGCGCAATGCCATAGGTGAAACGTCCCCAACTGTCGTTGACGTAGAAGTTCTCGTTATACTCTTTCTGATTCCACATCGGATTGGCGAGCACGTAGTCGAAGCGTTGCAGCTCCGAATCATCCGTAACAAAGCCCGGATTGCGGAAGGTATCGCCGATCTGCAAATTGGCACCGATAAAATCGTGCAGAAAGGCGTTCATCTTCGCCATAGCGTAGGTGGTGGCGGTCAGTTCCTGCCCGTAGATTTGTGGTGCCGCGCCCTGTTGCTCCGGGTGCGTCTCCTTAAATAGGAGGCGGGGTTTGATGAGTAGCCCACCTGAACCGCACGCTGGGTCGTAGATGGTGGTGTGCGGCTCGGGGTTAATGAGGCGTGCCATTAGCCAGCCGACTTCTTTTGGGGTGTAGAATTCGCCTGCGCTCCGTCCCTGTCCTTCGGCAAATTTCCGTAACAGATATTCGTAGGCACGCCCTAGGATATCTGGTTCTGTGTCTTGAAGTCCAAGCCGATGTTGGCTTATGATCTCAATCAGTGCCTCCAGTCGGTCATCGTCAAGGGCCCGCTGTCCGCTCTGTTGTTCGTTGAAGTCCTGTACGTCAAGGACGCCACTTAACCGCGGGTTCTGACTCACAACCTTGCGCATGGCTTCGGTGACAAACTCTCCCAAGCGACCATTTGCGGGATGGTCACGAAATGCCTCCCAACAATATTCTTGAGGGATGTAAAAACGAACAATCGGGTTGCGTCCGCTTTGGAGTGCGTCCTGATGGTCGGCGTCAATGATTTCTCGCGCTAAGTCTTCATCGCCGAATTCCTCGATCTGTTTCGCAAATTCGTCGTCGAACACATCGGAGAGCCGTTTGTAGAAAATTAGGGGTAGGATGAAATCTTTGAATTTCGGGGCATCGGTCGTCCCACGGATGACACAGGCGGCGTCCCATAGCCATGTTTCAAGGGTGGATATGTTTAATGGTTCTTGATCTGGAGCGGAAAACGGGATTGTGGTTTGTGGGGTATCTGCTGCGGTGTTATTGTTTGGCAATGGTTATGCTCCTGTTTTTGTTTTTAACTAGCTTGCAAAAGCAGTCAATTTCTTGTTAGAGCACCAAATAGGCGCGCTGTCGTGTTCAGGATATTTGGTGACTCGACGAAGTTGTTTCCAATTAGGGTTCGTCCGGTAAATTTGACTATTCCCACCGTGTTTGGACATAAACACAATTTTTGTATCAACAGGTGGTGTTAGAGTGCTTGATGTTAGGAATAGATTCACAATTATAGACAACAGACCTCCGTAAAGGTAGCCTGTTTGTGTTTTCCGTCCCAAAAATATCTTTTTCATCATAGCTCTCCTTTCTTTATTAGATTTGCCCAAACCGGAACAACATTCGCCGAATCCGCCACGCCTTAGTGGCGCTTGTGCTGCTACCCCAAGGGTAGAGCTGTCCTAAAAGTCGTGTTACCTTCAACAAGAAAAGTGCTCATCCTCTGGCTACGAAATAAAAAATAATAGCACTTTTCGGGGTGGTTTGTTATAATTTCAGCATCTCAACACAAAGGGGTTAAAAGGTGTGACACGCAGGAGAATATGTCGCGGTTCAATTTTTATATGACATGTTATTCCCTTATCCGCCTAGACCCGCTCGATGAGTTTATGGAGGAAAAAAATGGCGCGTAAACAGCGAGGACCAAAGAATAAATATCCGCAGGTGCAAGACCGAATAGAAAAACTCTTCGATTCGCCACTCCATGAATTAGCCGCGAAATTAAAGTGTCTTACTGATTTTAAACATGAGCAGATTATTGAGTATGTTTCTAAATTGTTGGAACGTGTGCCCGAAGAATTCAATCGTCATTTCTACTTTGATGCTTGGATGATACAGTCGACTGTGCAAAGTTGGAGCAACCATTTAACTCCGAACTCTGGTATGATTATCCCCACCCACCATAATGAATGGGGATATGAACGGATTCCTATTCCTACTATATCTACGGTGAACTCAAGTTTAGCAGTGAGCTTCATCTACATTCCATCTGCAATGAGTGAAGAAATTCCATCACTTCTTAATTATCCATGGCTCTGCCATGAGCTTGGACACCATTTGCTCAGGCAACATGGACACTATAATAAATTATTTAGTGAATTTCTGCCGCATCTTGACAGACTCATTTCACAACTAAAGAGAATGTCAATGTCGGATCGGGGGCTTGCTAAAACCCAATCTCAAGCAATCATAAAGGAAATTGATGCCAAATGGAGAGATTCACAATGGGTTGAAGAATTAGCGATTGATGTCATTGCCCTATGGGCATGTGGCCCGGCATACTTGGCAGCCTTTGAAGACGCACATGAGGGTACGGAAAACCCATTTGTTATCGAATCAAATCATCCACCCGTTAAGCTCAGAACTTATGCGCTATTACATGCTGCCCGGGAATTAGGTTGGGACAAGCATCTTGAAAAGTTAGAACAGATCCGACAAGACTGGTATAAGAAAATCCCGGCACCGGTCAGAAACAAATATGAGTCATTGCGCAATCCTGAGCTTGTCACCCGATGCGTTGCTGCAGTGCTGGCTTACTGTGAAAGTATAAGAATACCTCGCCTTAAGCCTGAAGATCCCGATAAAATACGCTTGAATTTGCAACAGGAAAATGATTGGTCTAATGGCATTGAGCTTATGGTTGCTGCTTGGTTAAGCTATCAGGAAAACGAAGAATGTTACCAAGATTGGGAGGAACAAACCTTTAACAAGTTGATTGATGAAATCTCACCGGTCTCCGTTAAACAGTGATACCCGTGATTTGATAGGCTTTCGACAGTTGTAAAGCTCCCCTATTGGCAACATGCAGAACCCATGGAAGTTTCGTTCCCGTGTCAATTTTGGAAAAACACATATCAGTTTCCCAGAATAGGTCGCGTAAGGCATCTTTGGGATTAGCTGTTCCGTAAATATTGTGAACGCGGACGAGCAGCGGTGATGCAGTGCCTTGACGGGACAGATATGGTTCACCCGTCGTACATGTAATCGCAGCATCTTTATCAGGAAATGGGAAGACACATCTGCCAACTATGGGATTCTCAATGGTGTTATTGTTACTTCTGCGGAGGGCTCTCCAAAATGCAGCTCTTTTAGAAATTTCTAATGCTGTCCAAAGCGCATCATTATCAATCCATTTTCTGCTCCGGAGTTCTTTACATAATTTATCAAGTGTGTCCTTCTCGTTCCAATGGTCACCTTGCCCACCTAATTTGCCATCGCGAAAGAAAAGGACGCTATTAAAATCTGGCTTCTCAATACCGGCGTTAATCAACCCTTGGTACAATTCCTCAAGTAGGGAGAGAAGGCCTCTGTAAAAGTCACGATCGGGAATTGGCTCGGCTTTCTGCGTTTGGATATTCACTTCTTTAAGCAAAAATATAAGCCCCTCAGAAGGTTGTGCAAAGCCATACCCAGCGCATACCATAACACGATTGTTATGCACTCCTCCAACATCAATTCCTAAGTGAACATTGTAATGAAAAGGTTCAGCTGGTGCAAAGGGGACCCAGTGATGTTTGACTAGTAGATTTAAAATACACTGTTTATAGCGATCTTGAATCTTGTGAGCTGCGCGCGGATTTGCTTTTCTGAGTTCTCCCGGGTGCCGATCTACCCATTTTCGAGGCAGAGTATTATCATGGTGAATACACTGTGAAGGAATTGAGATTTCCTGTTTAATTTTTTCGTGCATGTCTGTATCGAAGTATTTTTTATGGCGCCCTTCAGGAAGCACAGCGAATAAGGTATCGTATTTTTCCCTTTCAACTTCTTGCCTTATATCATGGACCGTTCGGTACGCACACTGTGCCTCAAATCGGAAATCTAACCCATTCTGAGTTATCAACCGGTTAAGATCGCTTTTCAGACGATTTGCACGCTCTTGTCCGAATGTTTGAGGGTAAACAAGGAGTGGATTTATGGGTCTTTGTTGCAAGTAACCGTTTTTATGAATGTGGTCGAATAGCCTCCTTCGTCGATATTTTAGCTCCTGTCCTGAGTCATTTGTCGGCGCAGGAATGAGATCAACACCTTCTAGAGATGGATTGACACGAAGTTTTGGAGGGACAAATTGGATAGTTTCAAACTGCTGTGTATTTATAGGAGCCTCAGCCAAGTTAAGCGTCTGTCCGTAGACTTCCAATCCATTAAGGAAATCATGCAGCATATCATACCAGTTGGCCCGTTCCTCCGGGGCAATAATTGTCTCTTGATGACGTTCTTGGGCAATCCCGGAATCAGGTATAAATCGTATTTCATTTAAAGGAACAGAGATAGACGGTTTCTTGTACTGTTTGCAAAGAAGCGGTTGATCAACTCGGATGATTTGGTCCATTGGATTAAGCTTCGCATGAGCGACAATTTCGTCCGGATTGTCTAATTCAAGTACGGTGGCTTTGGCATCCCCCGGAAAATGCCAAACATGAATCCCTGAAGGCTGGTTTTGACGTGTTAGACGATTTTCTCGTTTGAGTCGAATCATCTCCGCCAACCGCTCAACTTTGCCGCTACGATAATAATCCGCAAAGGTTCGACCATCAATGCTTTTGGTCCTAATTTCAGTTTGTAGCCCCCAAAGATTATTTTCAAGAAGTTCAGGCGAGACGTGAAACCTACGACAGTAAATGATGTCCTGGTCTGAGTTTACTAAGTCAGGCATCTGGCAAAAATTGTTGAAATATTGCCAGAACGGTCCAATTTCATCTGAAGGACTGTTCTTAAAATGTTGTTTGATGCTTTCTCGCAGAATTCCTGTAACAATTGCTCGATGATCCGGATTACTCATTTCGGCTTTGAACTCGCAGTCACGTGTAACTTGGTATCCCTTGAAGTCGTTCTCCTGAGGAATATTCCAGTCTTTGGGTATAGCCACCGTTGTTTTATCTACATCAAGGATAAAGCCGTAGCCAGGACACAATCCCTTGTGCTTCCAACGCAAGTCCCACATAATACTTTTTATTTTTCCTCGATCCTCGTTTTTCGATTGATCGCCGTTCAATTGAACGATTTTGTAGATTGCAACCTCCCAATTTAGATCTTCTCGGTTATGGATGCTATAAGCGTTAAGAAACTCTGCCTTCTTGGAATCGGTAGATTTTTTATCTTCTCTCATTGTGCTCCCTCGTAAAAAAATATGCAACAGCCGCTCCCGTCAGACCAGAGATGACTGGTAACCACGTATTGAAACTCCGCTCAACAACTTCCATAGCAGCAGTTTTATTATTGAAAGCTAACACGGTCACAAGCACGTGGTGAATTACAAAAGATCCGCCAAGTATACCGATTAGCAGATATGCAATCCGTCTTGCGGTAGTTGCTTTATGCCTCTCAATTGGATTGTCGTAAGCATTAAATTCACCGGAAATTTCGCCGCCTTCTATATCGATTTTAGCGGTTTCGCTGCTTTCGGGACTTAACTCATCATTAAGTTCCAAAGTTGTTTCTTCAGCATTCTCATTATTTCTCTCTCTTTGCACAATTACTTACCCTTTCGAGAAAGCGACTGTAATGACGGAATAACAAGGACTCGTTCATCTCCAGTCTCTGGATCTCGCACAATGATTTCGTTGTATCCTTTTTTTGCTTGTGTTTGTAGCGCCCGGTTAATTTGTAGTGAATCACGTACAGTTTCAGCGAGAGAGGAGTAATGTCCCTCTTCTTTTATTTCTTCTAAAGCCTCTAGACTATGCACATCAAATGTGAATGCTACCCGCTTACTTTCCTTGGTTGCCATGGTTTTTGCCTCCTGATTTTCATGATAGATACGACAAACACATTATTAAGTATACCCTAAACACATATTATTGTCAACAAATTTTGCATCATATATGCTGCATATTTGGCACTATTTACATGCCAAATCGTATGTCGATTTCATAGCTATATGAACTTTTAGACTCATCCCGGGAAGTCTTTCCCTCGGATGCACACGAAACGAGACTTCGCCGCCGGATTCCCATAGTCATGTTTCAAGGGTGGATATATTTAATGGTTCTTGATCTGGAGCGGAAAACGGGATTGTGGTTTGTGGGGTATCTGCGGCGGCGTTATTTTTTGGCAATGGTTATGCTCCTATGGAAGATGTTAAGTGAGTTGGGTTTCACTCTCGTTGTCTGTAAAAATGTAGTGTTGTAAGGCAGAAACTCTAATGTCGTTGATAGGGGCTCTCAATTGTTCAACCCAACCTACGATGCTATACACATGTCGCCCCGCTGGGGCTTTAGGATATTTGCGTGTCCCGTGTGCTATAAACATGCCGCCCCGCTGGGGATAAAAAATTGAGACCCCTACCAACTTCACCCTGCTCGCGCTAAGTGTACCAATATACCAAAATTCAAAATACACAGCCAGCGTAGGGAAAAGGTCGCCTCGTCCGACGGGTTGGGAAACCCAGCCCCTACGGAGTCAACCGTGCACCATGATAGCACATTGCGCTCCGCTGGAGCGCGGAGATTGGATCTATCATCTGCTATAGACATATCACTCCGCTGGAGCGAAAAACTGGTGCTGGGTTCTTCTTCAGTTATCGTACATCAATCCAATGCGATACATGTCCCCCCTGCTGGCGCTAAATGTGCCAATATACTAAAATTCAAAATACGCAGCCAGCGTAGGGAAAAGGTCGCCTCGTCCGACGGGTTGGGGAACCCAACCCCTACGGAGTCAACTGTGCGCCATGATAACACATTGCGCCCCGCTGGAGCGCGGAGATTGGATTTATCATCTGCTATAGACATATCGCTCCGCTGGAGCGAAAAACTGGTGCTGGGTTCTTCTATTGCGCTCCGCTGGAGCGCGGAGATTGGATCTATCATCTGCTATAGACATATCGCTCCGCTGGAGCGAAAAACTGGTGCTGGGTCCTTCTCCAGTTATCGTGCATCAATCCAATGCGATACATGTCGCCCTGCTGGGGCTAAAAAATTGAGACCCCTACCAACTATACCCTGCTGGCGCTAAATGTACCAATATACCAAAATTCAAGATACGCAGCCAGCGTAGGGAAAAGGTCGCCTCGTCCGACGGGTTGGGAAACCCAGCCCCTACGGAGTCAACCGTGCGCCATGATAACACATCGCGCTCCGCTGGAGCGCGGAGATTGGATCTATCATCTGCTATAGACATATCGCTCCGCTGGAGCGAAAAACTGGTTCTGGGTCCTTCTCCAGTTATCGTGCATCAATCCAATGCGACACATGTCGCCCCGTTGGGGCTAAAAAATTGAAACCCCTACCAACTTCACCCTGCTGGTGCTAAATGTGCCAATATACCAAAATTCAAGATACCCAGCCAGCGTAGGGAAAAGGTCGCCTCGTCCGACGGGTTGGGGAACCCAACCCCTACGGAGTCAACCGTGTGCCATGATAACACATTGCGCTCCGCTGGAGCGCGGAGATTGGATCTATCATCTGCTATAGACATATCGCTCCGCTGGAGCGAAAAACTGGTTCTGGGTCCTTCTCCAGTTATCGTGCATCAATCCAATGCGACACATGTCGCCCCGCTGGGGCTAAAAAATTGAAACACCTACCAACGATACCCTGCTGGCGCTAAATGTGCCAATATACCAAAATTCAAGATACACAGCCAGCGTAGGGAAAAGGTCGCCTCGTCCGACGGGTTGGGAAACCCAACCCCTACGGAGTCAACCGTGTGCCATGATAACACATTGCGCTCCGCTGGAGCGCGGAGATTGGATCTATCATCTGCTATAGACATATCGCTCCGCTGGAGCGAAAAACTGGTTCTGGGTTCTTCTCCAGTTATCGCGCATCAATCCAATGCGATACATGTCGCCCCGCTAGGGCTAAAAAATTGAAACCTCTACCAACTTCACCCTGCTGGCGCTAAATGTGCCAATATACCAAAATTCAAGATACACAGCCAGCGTAGGGAAAAGGTCGCCTCATCCGACGGGTTGGGGAACCCAACCCCTACGGAGTCAACCGTGCGCCATGATAACACATTGCGTTCCGCTGGGGCTATGTTGGTTCATTAATTCATTGGTTCATTGAACTGATAAGCTCTACACATATCGTCCCATTGGGGCTTTGGGAGTCGGGTGAGGATGCCAGACCTATAAATCATGGAGAAGGTTAGGACAGGCTAGGAAGCCTGTCCTACGGGTATAAAGCAACGAAGTCGATTTTGGAAAATCGACCTACAGGAGTCCGAAGCCGTTTCAACAACATCAGGGTTAGTCTAATTCGTGAGTTATCCACAATTACTTAACAGAATCTAACAAAATCTAACACTTTTGGCAAAAATCAGGCGTGCGAGTTGTTTACGGGAACAAACAGGCAGGCCTTGTGCTTGCCCAACTCCCTAGGAATTTGGTCGGGCTTGGTTTCCTTGCCCAACGGGTTGGGGAACCCAACCCCTACGCATTCAGCCGCCGGTTTTCTCGGTTGTCACCACAGAATAGCAGTGAAGTTATCTACAATCACCTAGCAGAATCTAACAAAATCTAACACTTTTGGCAAAAAATGGTGTTAATGGGTTTCAGCAGCGAGTTGTAATGCTCTATCAATGAGTGCGGAACTCAGATACAGACCGCAAGCTTGTAACTCTGTTATAAGTGGCTTAATCGTATCAATTAACCCCTTTTCCTTTGCGAATAGTAAAACACCAATCGTTCCGGTAACCTGTAATCCAACCTGTTGGGCATATCTTCGAGCTTTCAACTCGTCAATAATAACTAGGCGTGCATTGTGTTCTTCAGCCAAGGCTAAGACTGAGGCTTCGCCACGATGGAGTCCTGCATAAACCGCCCGTTGTGGCTGGGTCAAACGAACGGTTTTAATCCAAGGGGCATTGTCAAGCGATGCTTGGCGTGCTATTGGCTTGATTTCGAGAAACTCGGCCTTGACCGCTGGTGGAATCCAGATTTCTGTATAGAGTTCCCGCAACAAAGATAGTTGGTCAAGTGACCATAGTGCGACGAGTGGTGTATTATTGACAATGACTGGCTTTTCTTGCATTTGCGAGAGATTCTTCTAGTTCTTCGGGTGTTTCTCCAAAAGGTGACAGACCGTGCTCACCGAGAAGAAGTATAAATGTGGAGCGTGGCACCCCCGCAAGTTGAGCGGCGAGTCCGGTGCTGAGTTTGCCTGTTTCATAATATTTCAACGCCAATAGCAAACGAGCTTCCGCTTCAAGTTCCTCCGCCTCTTTTCCGAGTGCCGATAGAATTTCGGTTGGGTAGTGAATAGCTTGCGTTTCCATCTTTTGTTCCTCCGTTAATTTAGCAATTCTGCATCAATCAGCGGCGCAACAGACCGATGCCACGTCATCAAGTGGGAGTCGCGATTCGGAAATCGCTCCTACAGGTGTCGGAAATGGTCGCGATTCGGAGGGTACGCCCCCTACGAGATCTTGGCTGAATTGTGGGCATCTCTGAACTATCTGAACGATTCAGACCCGTCCGGAGAACTCTTTTCCTCGGATGTGCATGAAACGGAATTTTCCTCGTGGCATCTCGCATTCGGTGCGGAGGCGTGATTCCTCATCTTCAATGCCGAGGTATTTCGTCTCGGCATGGAGATAATGTAGCGCCAGCCCGCGCCGCCGATTTGGTGTCGAGTTCGCGCCGGTGCGGTGGAAGTTGAGACCGTGATGGAACATGCAGTGCCCTGCCTTCAATTCGACAGGCGTTGGCTTGGCGATTTCTGGATCGTCGAGGAATTGCTGTTTGTATTCACGGGTGACGGGACCCCACTTATGGCTGCCGGGGATGACGGTCATACAGCCGTTTTCGACGGTGGCGTCATCTAAGGCGACCCAACAGCTTACATGGTCTTGCGGGACAAAGAAGGGCCAAGCGGGTGAGTCTTGGTGCCAGTCGGTCACTGTCCCGTTATAGCGGGGTTTCATCATCAGCTGGTCGGTGTAGAGCTTGATGTTGGGACCCAGAAGATCTTCGATGGCATCCACAATTTCGGGTTTCTTGGCGACCGCTTGGAAAAGGTCGTCAAAGTAGCAGAGTTGTGTCATCTTGCGGACGGTGTCGATCCGGGGTGCGGCGTCATCACTGAACGCTGCCTCAAGCTGGATGTAGCGGGACGGCACGTGCGTCGTGCGACCTTCAGCGATGTCCTCGCTCCGCTGACGGAGTGCTTCCAATTCCTCGTCAGATAACACGCGTGTATAGGGCAGGTAACCGTACTTTTCAAAGAACGCTTTCTGGTCGGTTGTTAAAGCCATATAGTGTCTCCTTTCTTAACAAGGCTCATGTAAAAAGAAACCGCAAAGCATGAAGAGAAACCGAGTTTTCAAGAAAAAACTCGGTTTCTGCTGCACGATTTTTTAACATGAGCTCTCAACGAAACAGGGGTGAATTAATCACGTAGTAAGGTTATTTATAGTAGATTTTAGAATTACTTAGACGCTCCCAATGCACAGCCAACCCCCTAAATCCCCCTTATCAGGGGGACTTGATAATTAACCTCCTAAATCCCCAACTCCCCTGACAAGGGGACTCCCCCTGATAAGGGGGCAGGGGGGTTAGGGGATCTTCTCCCTTGTCTGTCCCCTCTTATCAGAGGGGTTCAGGGGGACTTTGGAAACTTCGCGAAGATCGGTTCCGGCGTAGCCGAGAATCCTCGACGAGTCGGGAGATGCAAGCACCTACAGTGAGGGGTCGGGATTCGGAAATCCCTCCTACAGAAGAAGTAAATGTCCCTAACCGTGTGGGTCATCCTCTTGATTACATTTGTTTAGCCAGCCGTAGGATTCCAGAATTAATCACATAGTAGGGTTATTTAGTGAGGGGTCGGGATTCGGAAATCCCTCCTACAGAAGAAGTAAATGTCCCTAATCGTGTGGGGCATCCTCCTGATCACTTTTGTTTAGCCAGCCGTAAGATTCCAGTTTGCGATACAGGGTCCGCAAACCGATACCGAGCATTTCCGCGGCACGCTTCTTATTGTTGCCGGTTTCTGCTAACGTCTTGCCGATAGCTTCTTTTTCGATCTCTTCCATTGTCATTCCGACTGTTCCCACCTTCTCATCCTCCGGAGCTGTGGGGAACGCAGATTTGTCTTCTTCACTTTCCCCATTATCTGGGGTATCAGGATTCAGAGGAATCCCCAATTGAACATCGGGATCCATGGTAACCTCAACATCTGTGAAGCCTGTTTGGAATTCGGAGGAGAAATCGTCGATTTGGAGGGTTTCGGTCCGTGCTAAGATAATGGCGGTTTCGATGGCATTGCGTAACTCACGGACGTTTCCGTCCCAAGCGGCATTTTTGAGGTAATTCATCGCTTGGGGGGTGATTCCCGAAATGGCACGGTCATGTTCTTTGCTGAACTCCTTGATGAACGTGTCGACCAGCAGCGGAATATCCTCTCGTCGTTCCCTCAACGGGGGCACCCGCATCGGAAATCGGTTGATACGGTGATAGAGGTCGCTGCGGAACTTTCGGTTTTTCACCGCCTCCTCAAGGTCTGCATTGGTTGCAGCGACGATACGGACATCGGTTTTGATGGGGGTATCCCCGCCGAGGCGTGTGAACTCATGCCCTTCCAGTACACGGAGGAATTTCACTTGGGTTTCGATCCCCATTTCCCCAACCTCATCTAGCAGCAGGGTTCCGCCGTCGGTCTGTTCAAACACACCCAGTTTGCGGGTAGTCGCCCCGGTAAAAGCGCCACGTTCGTGACCAAACAGTTCGCTTTCAAGTAGCTCACGATAGAGCGCGCCGCAGTTGATTGTTCGATACGGCTTGTCCGTTCGGCGGCTATGGTTGTGGATTGCATTCGCGATTAGTTCTTTGCCAACGCCGCTTTCGCCGCGGATGAGGACCGTCGCATTGGTTGGGGCAACGAGCCGGATCGTGCGGAAAAGATTCAGCATCGGTTTTGAAGTGCCGATAATGTTCGCAAATCCAAACTTGTCGTCAAGTTGTTCTCTGAGATTGACGTTTTGGAGCAAGAGCGACCGTTTTTCGAGGGCGTTTTTGGTTGTTTGGCGCAAGATGTTAATTTTTATCGGCTTTTCGAGGTAACCGTCTGCGCCTGCTTTGGTGGCTTCAATCGCACTATCAATTGAGCCGTAGCCGGTTAGGATGATGGCTTGTGTGTACGGATAGTTATCCTTTATGCGCTTGAGCAGGTCGATTCCGCTCAGATCGGGCATCTTCTCATCTGTGATGACAACATCAATATCTTCAGCGGCTAAGATCCCCAATGCCTCGCGTCCGCCCGACGCTGCTAGCAGATCATAGCCTTCGCGCTCAAGCACTTCGACAACGGCTTCGACGCTTGCCCGATCATCGTCTACTACAAGGATTTTTGGGCTCATTTCATCACCTGCTGCTACTTAATCTAAGTTGCTAGTTGCCTTATAATGCTACATACATGTCGCCCCGCTGGGGCTATAGGTCGGGCAAGATGCCCGACCTACGGGGGTGATGGGTTTTGATACGCACATCTCGCCCCGCTGGCGCTAAATGTACCAATATACCAGAATTCAAGACACGCAGCCATCGTAGGGGAAAGGTCCCTTGCCCTAGGAGTTGGGAGACCCAACCCCTAGGGGTTCAACCGTGCACCATGATATCACATTGCGCTCCGCTGGAGCGCGGAGGATCTATCGACATTCTATAGACATATCGCTCCGCTGGAGCGAAAAGCTGGTTCTGGGTTCTTCTCCATTTATCGTGCATCAATCCAATGCGACACATGTCGCCCCTCTAGGGCTTGGGTGTTTGGTGTATGTCGCCGTTCTATAAACATGTCGCCCCGCTGGGGCTAAAAAATTGAAACTCCCTACAACTATACACATATCGCCCCGCTGGGGCTATGGGTCGGGCAAGATGCCCGACCTACGGGGGTGATGGGTTTTGATACGCACATCTCGTTCCGCTGGAGCTAAATGCACCAAAATTCAAGATACGCAGCCATTGTAGGGGAAAGTCGCCTTGTCCACGGGTTGGGGGACCCAACCCCTGCGGGTTGAACCGTGTGCCATGATACCACATTGTGCTCCGTTGGAGC
This sequence comes from Candidatus Poribacteria bacterium, assembly GCA_965222805.1. GTDB lineage: Bacteria > Poribacteria > WGA-4E > WGA-4E > PCPOR2b > PCPOR2b. The sequence continues at coordinate 5,738,766 of CBDCUX010000005.1, read as the reverse complement.
GCCGGTTTGGATTAGGGCGGGCACAAGACCTGCCTATTTGACGGGGAGCGAGATGGAGAACTTTGTGCCTTGCCCGGGGGTGCTCTCCACGTTTATTCGCCCGCCATGTCCTTCAATAACCCGTTTTGCGATTGGGAGACCGACCCCGGTCCCTTCTTCTTTTGTGGAGACAAACAGATCAAAGATTTTGTTGAGTTGTTCTAGCGGGATGCCCTGACCTGTATCTTCGACATCGATTTGTATACGCCCATTCGACGGCTTTGCGCGAACCGTGAGCGTGCCGCCATCTTCCATTGCCTGAACCCCGTTGATAATGAGATTCAGTAACGCCTGCTTGAACTGCGATGGATCAAGTTGAACGGAGGGCAGCTTTTCAATCTCACGGCTGACCTGAACATTTTGCCTCTGTGCCTCTGGCTCGTTGAAGTCTAAAACCTCTTCGATGAGCATCGCGAGATTACAGTTTTCAAATGTCAACTGCGGTAATTTGGCATAGCGACGGAAATCGGTTAATATTCGATCAAGGCGTTCCACTTCCCTACGGATACGCCGGACTCTGTCCTGTGGATCCGCTGGGGAATTACGATTTTCAGGAGATAGATCTTCTTCCAAGATTTGGAGGTTAAGGTTAATGCTATTTAACGGATTGCGGATTTCATGGATTAGCTCGCGGGTGAGGATATGTGTCGGTTTAGGGTGCTCATTATTAAGTTCTTGGGCACGCAGGTATCTCTGCCGCCGTGCCGCGAGAACCAGAATACCAACGACAAGAATCAGAATGATCCCACTTGAAACCAACCACCAGGTGACGTGCATACCATTTGACAGGAGAGATTTTAAGAGAAAGGAGGTGTATCGTCGGGCCTCCGTGGCATCATTGGGAAAATGTTTATGCAACCGCGCCCGAACGATGAACTACAAAAGTATGGGCACCAGCCCGGAGGGGGTTCCCCCCGGGCTGCTACCGCTAGACATATCAGCTACTATGCAGTGCTTTCCTGTGCTTCTTGAACTTCTACATTTCGGGTTCTTAAGTGCCAGAGGTGTATGATTGGACTGGCGATGAAAATAGATGAATACGTTCCGACGATGACGCCCACAATCAACGCCAATGCGAAGGTGTTGATTTCTTGGCCCGCAGACGTTTGGAGGAAAATAACGAGAACAACAAAGAGTGTTGTCAAAGAAGTCACCACGGTACGGCTCAAAGATTGGTTGATGCTTCTGTTGATGATTTCAGCAAAATCGGTCCCTCTGAGCAGCGTGCTGTTCTCACGAATACGATCGAATACAACAATCGTATCGTTCAAAGAGTAGCCAATAATTGTGAGAAACGCAGCAACTGTTGGCAGATTAATTTCCTTTACGAACACGGAAAAGATTCCCAATGTAATCAGCACATCGTGAACTAGGGCAGCGATCGCACCGATAGCGAAACGAAATTCAAAGCGCCAAGAGATATATAGCAGTAGAATAACTATTGACCAGAGAACAGACCACAGCGCCGCCCATTTAAGGTCTTTACCGACACTAGGTCCAACCTCATTCACACTTATCGCACGTGGTATCGCCTGCCAGTCTCCCTCCCCTTGTAATAGGGCATCGGTAAGGATCTGTCCGACACTTGCTTGTATTTGTACTTCAGCTGCCTGTGTCAAATCGGATCCAATTTCGTTCGCAAGCACAAAGGTGATGGTATCCTCACCCTCTACAATCTCACGAATCTCATTTCTCAACCGATGTTCCCCCTCAATCAATTGAATGACATCTCCGGTGCGGAACACATGCACTCTCTCCTGTGTGGAACTCACCTGAACGCTCCCCGCGGTTGCATCCCCGGGATCGGCGATCAATGGCGCAACGACCCTCTGGCTATCAAATTCCTGCTGGTAGCCGATGTCAATCGATGCTTCCTGCTTCGACGCATCCACTTGAATTTTTGAGCGCTCATAGCCCAGTTCCGTCAGTTTGGCGGACAGTTCCGGTTGGGTGACGACACGATTAAATTTGGCGTAGGTCTTGACACCACCCCGAAAGTCAATCCCAAAATTGGGTCCGTTATGGAGAACTAGTGAAACTAAGCCGATAATAATAAGGATTGAAGACACAAGAAACCCCATTCGACTTTTGCCAAGAAAACCGATGGTTGTGTTTCTGATGACCTCCTGTCCGATGCTTAATTTTTGGACCTCCCGACTACCAAGCACCCAGCCGTAAATTTCTCGTGTAACAACAATAGCAGTAAACATACTGGCAAAGATACCGATTCCCAGTGTGATAGCAAACCCTTTGATGGGTCCGGTTCCGAAATGGTAGAGCACTGCTGCAACAGCTAACGTCGTTACGTTGGCGTCAAGAATTGTCCAGAAGGCTTTCTGGTAGCCGGTCTCAATTGCAGACCATACTGTTTTGCCGGTGCGTAGTTCCTCACGGATACGCTCAAAGATAAGCACATTTGCATCAACCGCCATTCCTATGGTCAAAACAAGCCCTGCGAGTCCGGGCAGCGTCAAAGCGGCACCAAATCCGGCAAGTGCGCCCAGAATAATCAGCATATTAAACGTGAGTGCAATAATTGCAACGATGCCCGAAAAACGATAGTAGATGAGCATGAATATCAGAACGACCCCCATACCAATAACTGCGGCGCGAACACCGTCGTCAATTGCTTCTTGGCCTAGGGTTGGTCCAACGGTCCGCTCTTCGGCGATTTTCACACCGACGGGAAACGCTCCAGCTTTGAGGATATTTGCCAGATATTGGGCTTCCTCGAAGGTAAAGTCTCCAGAGATTTGGGCATTTCCTCCGAGAATGGGTTCATTGATTCGCGGTGCAGATTGAATTTTTCCGTCGAGCAGAATAGCTAAGAGTTCACCGACATGGTTGGAAGTCAGTTCACCGAATTTCCGGCTGCCTTGGGAGTCAAAACTCATAGACACAACAATCTCGAAGCTGGTATTGCCTTGGGTTTCACGCGCACTCCTAATTCGATCGCCGCTCAGTAGGACTGGACTCTGCACAACGTACCAGCTATTCGCTAGAGCGGTTCCATCATCGTTATGGTATCGGATTTCGGCGCCTTCGGGAATATCGTCAGGCGGTGGGGTATTCGCTAATCCGGTCCAAGCAACTGCACCAGTAGGACTCTTTTCCACTAGCTTAAATTCGAGACGTCCCATCGTTTTGACAATCTGGAGTGGTTTTGAGGAGTCCTTTGCGCCTGGCAATTCTACGATGATCCGAGGTCTGTTAGCTTCGCGTCGAATCGACGGTTCAGCAACACCGAACGCATCAATGCGGTTTCGTAGCACCACCATAACTTGGTCGATCGCTTGCTCGCTGTACTGGTCCAAGCCAGACTCATCCAATCGAATTTGGTAGGTGATTTCTGTGTCGGTCCGATTAATTTCTTGAGGCGCATTAAAGAACTCTAAATCTTTAAGATTGTCCTGTGCCTTTTTCAGGTATTCCGCCCGTTCGTTCGGGTCCGAGAGCCGTTTGGGAATACCGACAATGACGTTTAACGCATTCTCCTCAAGGACAGGTTCCGCCTCTCTACAATGAATCTTTTCTGCTCGCAATCGTTCGGGTACTGAGGAGGCGCGTCCCTTCAGCAATTCGACTTTCGACTCCTCAAGATCGACTTCGAGGACGAGATGCACTCCGCCTCTAAGATCGAGCCCGAGTTTTAAGCGATTATCCGGTATCAAGCGACGGGCGATTGTCGGGATACTTCCATACAGATGTAGACCTTCCAAAACCTTTCCCAGATCTGCCTTGCTCTTTGGAGATAAAAAATTGACGAGGAAGTCTCGTTCTTCTGTCGTATCAAATTGATAATCCACCGCCTCTGCAAATCCATTAGCCTCTAACCTTCTCCGCAAGATTTCCTTGAGTTCCGTTGTTGCATCCTGAAAATTGATGCCCTCCGGATATACGACGTCTTGCAAGCTTACCTTTAACGTATTCTCATCGGTTACCTCAAATTGGGGAAGTTTCTCTTGCATCCAGAGGGAGAGATTTCCGTATAAGGGATTGTAGAGATTCTCTGGGGTGGGAATGAGGTACAATGCTGAAAATACGAGTACCACAATGATTAAGGTTAATTTCCACACACTAACGCTGTACATTCATTTCTCCTAAAAATAACCTAAGTTGCTAGGTTCTGTTGACATTTATGTGAGTTGCGTTTGTAGTTCGCCGATAAATACATAGTCGTAGTGGCGAGGGTAACCCGCCCAATGGGTTGGGAGACCCAACCCCTACGGATTCAACTTTCCGTTTCTCCCGTGTCTATTGTCAGATGCCGATGGTGGAATATGAAATAATCTAACAAAATCTAACACTTTTTCAAAAATCAGGGTGTATAGTCGTTCTGTGAGCCTCGTTGGGGCTTTGGTTACGAGGAGATGTCACCCGTCTATAAACATGCCGCCCCGCTGGCCTATGATGGTACATTAAGCGACGAGGCGATCGTCCCAAATCGCCTTAAATTGCTTTGAATCCCGATCCTATCGGGGCGCATCAGATTGGGTCAATCCGTGAGTTATCCACAACAACCTAACACAATCTAACAGAATCTAACACTTTTTACGGAATTCGATAAAATCTCAGCCGTGGGTTAATCAGACGCTTAATGTCGATTTTGGAAAATCGACCTACAGAGTTCAACTGGTCAAATGTCAACAGAACCTAGCAACTTGAGTCAAAAATAAAAAATGGTGCGCCTGGGAGGATTCGAACCCCCGACACGAGGCTTAGGAAGCCCCTGCTCTATCCCCTGAGCTACAAGCGCAGCTCGGCTAACAACAAAGGGATAGTATAGCATATCGAGGGTTAAAATTCAATTAGAGAAAAAATATCGCAATCCGGGAATTTTTCGCGCCCATTGAGAAAGGTAAGTTCGATAAGGACTGCAATTCCGGCAACTTCACTACCAAGTTTTTCGACGAGGTTAATTGAAGCAGCAATTGTCCCTCCCGTTGCAATTACGTCGTCGCAGATGAGGACACGACTTCCTGGAGAACAGGCGTCCTGATGAATCGCGAGGGTATCTGTTCCATACTCCAGTTCATAACTGGCTTCATGGGTATGGTAGGGGAGTTTACCGCTCTTGCGGACGGGCACAAAGCTAACACCAAGGCGATAGGCAAGTGCGCTGCCGAAGATAAAGCCGCGTGCATCAATCCCCACTACCGCATCAACGTTTTTCGGTTCGTAGTGAGCTGCCATGGTATCGATCGCATCGCGGAAGGCGTGCGGATCTTGGAGCAGCGGGGTAATATCTTTAAAAAGGATTCCCGGCTGTGGGAAATCGGGGACTTCCCGAATAAATTTGGAAAAATCGGTCATACATTTACTCCGGCCAATACAAAGTTGAAGTATAAAAGAGAGTGCAAATGTGAAACGTGATGCGTGAAACGTGAAAATTATTGGTTCGTTGGTGCAGCAAGCGCGGGCGGGGAACCCCGCCCCTACGATTTTTTGTACGAGGTATTAACCTGCGGCTCTGGTTTCAAAATCTGCGAGCTGCGTCAAGTAATCATAGCTCTGCTGTGCGGCGTCCTCCGGCTCCATGATTTCGGTGAATGCCTGATGCACCGTCACATAGCCGTTGTAACCAATCTCTGCCAAGCCTTGAAACATGAGTAAAAAGTCAATTCCGCCCTCATCCTGCAAGCGGATCGGATCGTGCGGAACATCCCCTCGAATCCACGTCTCAAGATGCGTTTTCCCATCGGGACGCCGGATATGGTTTTGGAGGTAAACGTTAAACAGGTAAGGTGAAAACCGTTTGAGCGTTTCGGGACCGTAATCCTGTCCGCAGAGGTCTAGATTCGCAGGTTCGTAGATGATGCCGAAGTTGTTTCTACCCACTCGCTTGAGAACATCGATCGAACCGTCTACCGTCTCAAAAAGGCTGCGCGTATGCGACTGATGTGCCAATCGGATACCCCGCTCAAAGGCTTCATCGGACGCGCGTTTTGCCCAGATGATGTCCTCCTCTTTTTTCATCGCAATCCGAATCAGATTGGCACCCAACAGGTCGGTCAGATCCAGATAAGGCATGATGTTCCGTAAGGCATCGGGACCTTGGTCGTTGTTGATTGGAATCGGGAAATCTCCCGTGACCATCGACACGGCAAGGTTGAGTTGACGGGTTTTCTGGCGGATAGCAGTGACTTGTTGGAGCGATGTCTGTATCCCCGCCTGTGACGCTCGCATGCAGACTGCGTGATAACCGAGTTGATCAGCGAGCGCGGCGATTTCGTCAAAGGATCGGATGGTCTCTTCTTTGGATCCGGGCGCCTCTGCCACCCGAACCGAGAGTGAAAGTTTCATCGTTTGAAACATCTCCTTTTTGAGTTAAGTACTGCTTCAGAAGGCGAATGGCACCCCTCTCATTCGCGTTCCAAACTGGTCATGGGAACGCCTTCTGAGCACCTCCGGCAGCCGGAGCTGCGGCAGCTCTATTTCTTCAAACGCAATATGCTGGTCGGGCATCAAGTCGGCTTTGATTGTGTGAAGGAGTTCAGAAATCTCTCTGGCATATTGCTGCCGTTGCGCGGTAAAACTTCTGAGTTTGGTTCTCAGTTCAAACCACTCAAGCCGGACTCCCCTTTCTGAGCGTCCGCCCTCATATCGGCTCATCCGAGGTAAGCTGGCGCGGCCGTAGTAACGTCGATACGCTGCCTCTACTTCATCTCGCTCAAACTCGTAATCTTCAACGATGTCTCGGATGAGTGCAATCTTGGGCTCAATGCTCTCCCGTTGCTCTTTCGATAAATTTAGCGCGATGCTGCTGTCGGGAAGATCGATCAGTTTAATCCCCCCGCCGCAGCCGAGAAATAGCAGACTGAAGGTAAGTAGTGTAAAGCGTGAAACGTGATGTGTGAAGATTGATGAGTGAAACGTGAAAATCATTGGTTCACTAGTGCAGTCGGGCTAGGAGGATAAGTAGGGGCGGGGGAAACCCGCCCCTACGATTTCCTAACATCAGTCATTTATGTTATTGAAACGCAATAGGATATTACACCCGAGAGTTATCTAGGAGGTCCTCATCGAGTTCAATTCCCAACCCCGGCGCATCGGGCACGGTTGCGTAACCATTCTCCATCTGGACCGCCGGCTTGACGAGGTCAAACGCTCGCAGGCAATTAAGCGTGATTGATGACATGGTCGCGTTGGGCATTGTAGCAGCGAGGTGGATCAGATATGTGGTGGTTATCCCCATCCCAACAATCTGAATCCAGAGCGGCAGATGTGCAGATTCAGAAATCGCCGCTTCACGCTTGGCGTTGGCAGCCCGCGAGTCCGGGTAAGCGATGATAAAGGAGTCGTTCATGTTCGCTTTGATTGCTTCAACGGGATCGGGATTGCCAAAGTGTATGGTAATTGGCATATCACAACCGCGTCGAATCTCCAAGTATCCGTCGATGTCGCTTTGGGGAATGGGTGTTTCAAACGCCTCAATGTTGTAATCTCGAAGTTGTTTCGCAACCTCGATGGACTTTGCCGGCGTCTCAAATGAGTCGTTGGGGTCAACTCGCATCTTGTAATCGGACGGAACGGCTTCAGAGATTGCTTGCACCTGTTCGACGATATCATGCCACGGACGCGCTTTGATTTTGTGGAGCCGATATCCGAGCGAATAGGCGCGCTTGGCTTCAGCTGCCCACTCTGCGGCTGGCATATCAATCGACCAGTATCCAATTGCCACTTTATCCTGAACCTTTTCACCCACTAGTTGATGGACCGGCACACCGAGTGCCTTTCCCATGATATCGTAGGCCGCCTGCTGAAACGGCGTTGGCATCAGTCCGTTCGTGAATTCAAAGGGATTTCTGCCGACATATTGCTGAAGACTCTCGTTGGGCTGCCCTTCAGATTCACCGATACCAACGATTCCCGCGTCGGTGTGGACTTTATAGACGGTGTTCCCTTGGTACAGATTCCGTTCGACCATCATTTCGCCGATGCCCTCGTGATACGGAACTTTGACCGGTATTGCTTCGATTTGGGTAATTTTTATGGTGTAGTGTCTCCTCTTGTGGTTACTAATTTGCGGTTTCTTGATTCACTTAGAGATTCTTTTCTGTATTCAGATTAGAAAATCTTGATGCTATACACATGTCGCCCCGCTGGGGCTTGGGGGAATTGGTTTGCCGATGTTCTATAAACATGCCGCCCCGCTGGGGCTATGGGTCGGGCAAGATGCCCGACCTACGAATATAGGGGGCTGACTTTTATCGCACCGCACATAACTAGCAACTTATATTATTCTACATCGGAAACTTGAAGGGTTGTCATTGACGGAACCAATCTTTGAGTCTCGGATACAATTCACAATATCGCTGATAGCCTGCCTCATATTGTCGCACCCGATCCGCATCACACCTGACAGTGTCGCCTAACACTATCACCTTTTCACATGCAGACTCAAAGTCCGAAAACAAGCCGACACCAACCCCCGCAATGATCGCGGCACCGATAGCGGAGACTTCCCGTGTCTCCATTATCCGCACGTCTTGACCGAAAACATCGGCTTGAATCGTGCTCCAGAGTTTAGATTTCGCCCCGCCTTCACCGATGCGGAGTTCATCAATTGAGGAACCTAACCGCTTGAAGCATTCGAGCGAGTGTCGCAGGTCAAAGGCGACCCCTTCCATCAGTGCCCGAATCATGTGTCCCTTTGTGTGGTGCAACGTCAAGCCGATCCAGCCGGCACGTGCGTGGGGGTCGGGATTCGGTGTCGCTGCCCCTTGAAACCAAGGCATAAAAAACAGTCCATCACTGCCTACGGGTGCGCTTTCAGCCTGTGCTGTCAAGTCCTCAAAGCGTCCACCAAACTGCTCACGGGTCCATGCCAGACTCCGTCCGCCGGTATATGTGCAGCCGAGCCAAATGTATTTTCCTGGCACGGCATGGCAGATGGGCCAGAGCTGATTGTATCCTGCATCGCTGACGGTTTCGGCAAAAGCCAAGGCGTGACCCGCTGTACCGATCCCGACGTTGACGACTCCCGGTTTGATGACACCGCCGCCCACCGCCATACACGCCATATCGCCCGCGCCGGCACATACGGGTGTTCCTGCTGCGAGTCCCGTTTCTTCTGATGCCTCCACGGTGATTTCGCCAACCACGCTAGATGATTCAACGATAGGTGGGAAAAGGTCACGGCGAACTTCGAGCGCATCTAGGATTTCATCGCTCCAATCCCGCGTGTAGATGTCCCCAGCGGCTGATATCGATGCGTCCGAGGCGTCCGATGCAAAGCTGCCGGTCAGTCGGAACCGTATCCAATCTTTCTGAATGAGAGCATAGCGGGCATCGGCATAAAGGTCCGGTTCGTTGTCACGTAGCCAGAGAATTTTCCCCAATGTGTTAACGGGGTTAAGGACCTGCATCACCCGTTTGCGAAACAGGTCGCCCGCCCGTTGATTCGCCTCATCACACTCCCGCTTTGAGCGCGCATCCAACCAAGCAATCGCACGGCGGATCGGAACCCCACGAGCATCCACGATCATCGCGCTGTTCATTTGTCCCGAAAGCGATACACCTTTTATGTCGTGGATTGAATAAGCAGGATGGCCTGTTTTGAGCGATTGGATTACTTGACGACTTGTGTCGCACAGTGCGCGCCACCAGTCATCAGGATTTTGCTCTGCCCAACCGGGGTGTGGCGTCAATAACGGATAGTCCGCGCTCGCCATTGACACGATATGACCCGTTTCGTCCATCAGAACCGTTTTGGCATTTGAGGTGCCGAGGTCAATTCCCATCACCAGTGACACGGTTTCTCACCTCTTTGACGCAATGCGTGGAATGTAAAATGTAAATGATTCATAGGTTGGAATCCCCCGAACCCGTTCCGAAGCGTTGAGATGACTGGACGTCTTAGCTGAAGGTGAAGATTGGGGTAGACCAACCGGTGTCGTCAGGCATCCGTTGGGTAATATTGGAGGAAACATTTGTAGGTGTAGACCTATTGATACTCGCCGCCCGGAGAGTGGATGTGTATGTGGGCGCGAGCATAGGAATACCGAGCCACACAGATTCTAATACCTCCGTGCAGCCCGGCCTCCTTAACGTTTTAGGGTTAATATCCTAGCTGTTGGAGATATCCCCGATTGACTTGCATCCGCTCCTGATCCGATCGATCCTCGATTTGACCGGGACAGGCTGTCACCCAACGGTCATATCCAATCTCTTCCAAGGTTGTCATAATTTTTGGAAAGTCCATCACCGTTCCGCTGCCGACATCAACCCAATTGACGTCGTAAGAGTCACCTTCGCCGCCGGAGTAGCTTGCATAGTCTTGCAGGTGAACGTAGATTAGCTGATCTTTGTAACGCTTTATCGATTCGACAGGGTCATATCCCCATAGCGCAGAGTGCGAAACGTCGATGCACAGTTTGCACTTTCTGAGGAGACTCATATATTTCGCCCAGTCCTCAATCGAGTCGATCGTTGTGTTGGTATGGATGTGGTAACATATCTCTAGGTCGTACTGCCCGGCGTATTCTGCCCATTCCTCCGAAACATCTGCCAGTGCAGCGATGTCATCGTCATTGACAGGACGGTCTTGCGGTTTGCCGGCTCCCATGAACATGAAACAGTCCGCACCGACCTCAGCGGCGAAGTCCATCCGCCGTTTGTTCATCTCCATCTGCTCCCAATCCTTATCAATCGGGAGTCCTCGTGCGGTGACCACGACGACGGGCATACCGACATTATCACAGACCTGTCGGACCCGCTTTGGTGTTCCGACCCAATCGAAGGATTGGCGCATCTCCCATCCATCCCACCCGGCTTCCTTGAGTTCTAGCAGAAGCGGTTCGAGGTCAGGTGTCTGCCAACGTAACGTGCTATAACCAAGTTTGAAACCCATAATCTAGCCTCCATAATACAATTTGCAAATTGGCTCTGAACAGCCGCTTTTTAAGGTTCAGCGAAAAGATTGACAAATCGACGAACGGGGGTATAATAGCCAATTGCGGATTTACCGTCATGCTTTACAGGCTTGTAATCGCCAAGTTTTCTTTGTAGGCGTTTCAGGGGTCTATTATGAAACAGATACGGGTAGTTGTCAAGCAATTTCTGAGATCAAAGGGAGGGTGACATGCGAATATTCATACTCGGTGACTTGGAGGGAACCGCTGGCGTCGTCGATTTTAACTTGCAGACCTATAGCGATGCGAAGTACTATGACCAAGCGAAACGGCTCGCCACCTTGGAGGTGAACGCGCTGGTCGATGGTGTATTGAAAGGCGGGGCACAAGAGGTCTGGTTTTTAGACGGTCATGGTCCAGGGGGAATCGACTATGAGCTGATGCACGCGGAGGCGCAGATGATCATTGGTCGTCCAATCTCTGCGCCTTGGGGGTTGGATGAGTCGTTTGATGCGTTTTTACTTTACGGGCATCACTCAATGGACAACACAGAACGCGGTGTGCTCTGTCATAGCTGGAGTTCGCGTGCAATTGCCAACTGTTCGCTGAACGGCGAACTGATTGGAGAGATTGGGTTTAACGCGGCGGTCGCAGGCTCATTCGGTATCCCAACGGTATTCATCAGTGGGGACGATACCGCTATCGCTGAAACGCAGCAGTATGTACCGAATATCGTGTCGGTCATGACAAAGAAGGGGATCTCGCGGACAAGCGCGCTGTCGCTTGCACCCCTGAAAGCGAGGGAGCTCTTGCGGATTGGCGGAAAGACAGCGATGGAGAAAATTGGGGAAATTGAACCGTTCAGTATCGATCCGCCTTATGAGTTTATCACAGAGATGCGGGAGGAACAGGCGGTTGATGCGAAAGCGAAACGGGCGGATGTTGAGCGGCTAGATTCGCATAGATACAAAATTGTCGGTGACACGCTCATCGAAATTGCACACCGTCGGTAATGTCCTTAGAACCCGTTTTAAAAAGCAGGAAATTGTCCCGAAGTGCTGTGGATTTGTCAATCCACAGCAAGCGGCAGGGCAGGGGTTGGATGCCCCCAACCCATTGGGCTTGGAGACCAAGCTCCTACCATTGACCTGACACGGTTTACTGAATATAGGGAGAATACGCCGTTGAATCGTATAGACCCTTCTGGATTGTGGAAGAAACCAAGTTTTGAAGAAGAAACTGGGAGGCTTTGCAGGATTTCTTAATATGATTCAAGTTATTTTTGCGAGTTTGAAACTATTAGTTTCACTCTAACGAATTGAGATTTGCACGCTGCTTGCCTTTTCTTGTATCCTTTAGGACATAGAATTGATTTTCAATAAATAGCAACAGGGATTATTCTATGCTCTTTGGCGACAGCGATGCAATGCGAACCATTCATAGGACGATTCACCAACTCCGCAACAACCACAGCACCTCGGTTTTAATCACGGGGGAAACCGGTGTCGGTAAGGAAGTGGTTGCACGAGCTATTCATCTTGGGGGACCGCGGGCACCAAAACCATTTGTGCCGCTCAATTGTGGGGCGATTCCTTATGAATTAGCGGAGTCCGTCTTCTTCGGTCATGTTCGTGGCGCGTTTACTGGCGCTATGACGGATCAGACGGGCTACTTTGAACGTGCCGACGGTGGAACACTGTTTCTCGACGAGGTCGGCGACATGCCAATCGAAACCCAAGTCAAACTCCTCCGTACCTTGGACGAGAGTATCATCACGCCGATTGGTGCAACGGAAAGCAAAGAGGTAGATATCCGGGTGATGGCAGCCACCAATGCAGACCTCAAGGCTAAGGTTGAGGCGGGACTATTTCGGTTAGATCTCTATTTTCGCTTAGCTGGGATGTCGATTGAGATTTCACCGTTACGTGAGCGAAAAGTGGATATTCTACTCCTTGCTGAGTACATGCTGGGTCTACTGACAGCTCAAATGGAAGCACCAACCCCAGAATTGACTCCTGAAGCGGTGGAGGTTTTGGAGGGATACGCCTTTCCGGGTAATGTCCGTGAACTAAGGAACATCATTGAACATGCGTTGATTGTAAGCGAAGGTGCAGCGATTCAACGCGAACATCTCCGTTTTCTGTTTCCTCACGTTGATGTGTCTTCGTTCCCGGGAACAGGGGTTGGCGCAGCGACTCCGTTATCACCCCCGGTTGAAGGGATGTTTGCCGAACAGGAGCGGATTCGTCGCACCTTAGCAGCTAATGGGGGTAGCATTACCAAGACCGCCCGGCAACTTGGATTGACCCGACAGGCTTTATACCGCCGATTGGATAAATATGGTATCCTATCATAAAAATGGGATGGTTTTTATCATGCCCTTGATTGGTAGGGGTAGAAAATATGTCCGATTTGTCCGATACTGTCCGGGCACCTGTTTGTTCAGTATCTATAAGGATTTTACTCGATTTTGTGTCCGGATTACCGGACATTTTGGTGCGTAAGAGCAGATAGCGAATCTCCTCTCAAACCCGCGCCACGACTGAAGAGTGGGCATAATTCAGGATGTTGGCATGGGGCTTGCGCTAAATAGGGTGAAGCCAAGTTATTAACACTGTGAACACTTGGAAAAAAAGAGAACTACATATTCACTCGTTTTACTACAAGGAGATTCATCATGACACGCGCAAAGCAACACCCGAAAATGTTTGTATGTGTCAGCTTGTTAGGTTTGGCACTAGTGCTAGGGTTAATTCAAGAGGGAGTCACGGGACGTTTAGCGGAACTCCCGAATTCAGATTACAGCAGTGGCTACGACACTACACACGATATACGGTATAATGCCTCGGTGAGTTCTCTGAACTATAACTCCAGTACCCAGCAGGTAAGTAGTTTTCACCTGATTTTTCTCGAAAATCATTCCGATTCTGTGATTAGGTCGAGGTATCTATTTGCTCAACACGTTTACAAGGATGATGAGACGACTCGTGTGATGAACAACGTCACCCCATGGCTAACTGGGCCCAGGGTGGAACCCATTGAAGACACGCCGCCTCCGGAAGAAGTCAACACGAGGGACGATACACTCACAAACAATGTTGGTGGTTTATCACCCGGCTACCATTGGATTAACGCGTATACGGAGCTCGAAGTCAAGAGACAAGGTAGCAACATCAACCTTATTACTCCCAGCGCCGAAGCGGCAAAAAGATTTCAGAAGAGGGACTAACGATGCGCCTCTTAACGATATACCTCACCTATTGTCTCTGGTTGATCACGATGAGTGCCTATGGCAAAATCGTGTTTGAATCCGGTCGGAATGGGAATCTTGACATCTACTCCATGAATTCAGACGGAACAGGTCAAACCCGCTTGACGCATAATGAGGCAGACGATTTTGAAGCCGCCTGGTCACCTAATGGAAGACAGATTGTGTTTGAGAGTGAGTGGGATGGGGACTTGGAGATTTATGTGATGGATGCCGATGGGGAGAACCAACGCAATCTGACCCAACATCCCGCCCTTGATGGTTCTCCCGATTGGTCCCCAGACGGATTGCAGATTACATTCACGAGCGAGCGGATTAATGGGCTTAGCCTTTTCGTGATGAACGCCGACGGCACTAATGTCAGGCAACTGACCGAAGGACCGTTTGATGTCGTACCTAAGTGGTCGCCCGACGGGAAACATATCGCCTTTGAAGCGATGTTGGGGTTGGGGCACGGTCGGCAAATCTATGTGATGAACGCCGATGGCACCAATCGTTGGCAGGTGTCAGAACCGATTCCCCACGCCGGGATGTTTATGATGGGGTGGTCGCCGGATGGCAAAAAAATCTTGTATACAGCGGCCATTGATCTCTTAGTCATGAAGTCGTCTCTGGTCATTGCGACACTGCATCCGAGAAGGCATGAAGCTGTCAAGCACGAGCGGGTGCCGCTGCCTAAAAAAATGCACATCTATGGTGCTGCATGGGGTGCCGATGGGAAGTCAGTTCTCGTAACTCTTAGAACGGCTCCTAGGGAAGAGGGAGGAGAATGGAATATCTACCGTTTCCGTCTCCCAGACGGTCCGCTTATCCAACTAACCGATCATCCTGCTACTGATGGTCGTGCTCGCGAATGGAATCCGCGGTTGCCGGTCTCGCCGCAGAAACTGGCTCCAAAGCGTTGGGGGGAGATTAAGTCTAACCGATTACGGCACTGAGAGTCGACTTCGCTGTAATGTGCCAATGTTCTGCGTATTTGCAAGATGTATTCAGCGGTATCACACCCTTTTTCACAGGTATGATACCGCTTTTTTTATGCCCACAACGCACCTTATCGTCCATCTGTTTGTCGGGATATGGTATAATTACATAAGGTGCTAGGGCGTGTTGAGATTTTGCTATTGCGAATCAGGTGATGGAAGTGATTATTATCTTAAAGCCTATACACGGATCAATATACATGAACTCGACCTTCCAGCGGAACAGATCACAAAGGAACTGGATCTTCCGGGCAGATATGCTTGTGGCCATCCTTTGGTTGGGCGCGATGAGTGCCTATGGCAAAATCGTGTTTCGTTCCTATCGGGATGGAAACGCTGAAATCTATCTGATGCGCTCCAATGGAGAAGGTCAAACACGACTGACACATGATGGGGCAAGTGATTTTTTCCCCGCTTGGTCTCCCAATGGGCGGCAAATCGTCTTTTGCAGCGAGCGGGATGGCAACCCGGAGATTTATGTCATGGATGCCGATGGCGGTAACCAGAGGAACCTGACTCAACACCCGGCATTTGAGAGCTCACCTGACTGGTCACCCGATGGCTCGCAGATCGCCTTTACGAGTGACCGCGACAGTGGTGATGATCACGATCTCAATATTTTCGTGATGAATGCCGATGGCGACAATGTGAGACAGGTCACACAGCTAGAGCTTGCCGTAACCCCAAAGTGGTCTCCCGATGGGGAGCACATTGCCTTTGAAGGGATAATAGATCAAAGGAGGCAGATTTATGTGATAAACGCCGATGGCACCAACCGGCAGCTGGTGAGCCGTCCCATTCCCGATGCAGGGATTTTTTTGGGCGGGTGGTCACCGGATGGGGCACAGATTCTGTATAAGGGGTCCATCAACGACTCAGTGAAAAACTCAACGGTGATTATCACGACGTTGAAGACAAAAAAACATGAGCCGGTGCCGATACCCAAGATGGACTCGACATCCGTTGATTGGGGTGCCAATGGGAAGTCAATTCTCTTTGCTGGTAGAAAAGAGGGAGGGAATTGGGATATCTACCGTTTCCGCCTCCGGGACCGTCAGCTTATTCAGTTGACCGACCATCCCGCCAAAGATAGTTCTCCCCATGAATGGAATCCTAGTCTGTCGGTCTCACCGCAGGGACTGGTTCCAACGCGTTGGGGGGAGATTAAGTCTAACTCGCACAGCAACCGAGGGCATGGGCGGGATTCAATCCCTCCCATGCCTTAACTTTTAAGAAAGAATGATTAGGTTCTGTTGACATTTGGGTGTCGAGATATGAATATAGACCTACAGGCTACCTGTCGGTATTAAATCGAGCGGGAGGAGTGGGCAAGTTACGGTATACCGATGTTACGGCATACGGTGTATGCCTACTACCTTCAACTTATGGTATGATCACAGGTTCGGAAACCTGTGACTACGAGGGACTTGGGGGCGGACAAGCCTGAGAGGATCCCGTGACCGGAGGTGTCCGATCTACGGTGTAATGTTGGGTGTCACTCAATCTATTTATAAGTAAGTGGGTATCGTTGAAAAGCGTAGGTTCTGTTGTCGTTGATAGGGATTCGCTTTAACCGTTCAACCCAACCTACGTACTATCAAATGTCAACACGCCCTAGTACACCGTCAGACAATTTTTGCAATTTGTATATTGGCATGGTATCATTAGATTCCAATGTATTGGTTCTGATTCAATTGCCTCTCAACAAATGGAGTATCCGATGCCAGCTTACAAACATCAAGTAATTTTATCCGCCAATCAACGTAATCGTCTCGAATCCCTGTCGAGGCGGGGAGAAGTTTCTGCCCGAAAGTTAGCTCGTGCCCATATGCTGCTTTTGGCAGACCACAACCGTCCTCAAGGTGCAATGAATGACAATCAGATTCACGAGATCCTGAATGTGAGTCAATCGACGGTAATCCGTGTGCGAAAAAAGTTTGCCACCTGTGGGTTAGAGGCTGCCATTGAAGAGTTATCTCGTTGTGGCAGACCGCTGACATTCGATGGCTACCAGCGTGCACAAATCACCGCCTTAGCTTGCAGTACACCTCCAGAAGGACACAGCCACTGGTCTCTGAGGCTGCTAGCGGACCAATTAGTGGAGTTAGGTGTAGTTGAGACTATCTCCCATGAAACGGTGGGGGTCATCTTAAAAAAAACCGATTGAAGCCTCACCTCAAGAAGCAATGGTGTATTGGGGAGATGACTCCCTCCTTCTTGTGGCAGATGGAAACCATCTTGCATCTATATCACCTCCCTTATGACCCGATGTATCCGGTGGTCTGTTTTGATGAAAGACCTTGCCAGTTAATTGACGATAGCATTGCCCCCATACCGATGGAACCGGGCAAACCCAAAAAAGAGGACTACCATTACAAGCGCAACGGGGTGGCAAGCCTGTTCATCGCCTTTGAGCCACTCACCGGTAAACGCATCGTCCAAGTGCGACCCCGTCGAACCAAGGTGGATTATGCACACTTTTTGAAGCAGATGGCTCAACATTACCCAAACGCTACCACGATTCGGGTGGTTCAGGATAATCTCAACACCCATAATCCATCGGCATTCTATCAAACATTTGAGGCATCTGCGGCATTTGAACTGACTCAACGGTTTGAGATGTGTTATACCCCAAAAAAGGGGTCGTGGTTGAATATGGTAGAGATTGAACTTGCGGTGCTTTCAAAACAGTGTCTGTCTCGCCGCATCGGTGAACTTTCGGAGTTGGCGCGAGAAGTCAAGGCTTGGGCTGAAGCACGGAATCGAAAAAAAGCGAGCGTCAACTGGCAGTTTACTCTCAAGCAGGCGCGACAGAAGTTCAAACGATTTTATACTAATACAAAAGCATAATTTATATGACACAGTACTAGTAACTGCGGTATCACACCCTTTTTCATGGATATGATACCGCTTTTTTTTGTACTATTAATCGACCGGGTCTTTTTCTTAGGTGTGCGTATTTTATCTTCCGAACCGGCGTTCCCGATGGCTATAGTCACGGATTGCCCGAAGGAAGTCGATTTTTCTGAAGCCGGGCCAATAGGTATCGCAGAAGTAGTATTCCGAATAGGCGCTCTGCCAGAGCATGAAACCGCTGAGCCGGATCTCGCCGCTGGTTCGGATAATCAGGTCTGGGTCCGGTAGATTGGAGGTATAGAGATGCGCGGTAATTTTATCCGCACTCAGCTCTGCTGATATTTCGTCCGGTGCTTTACCTTCCGCCACTTCCGATTTTAGGTGACGCCGGAATGCCTCGACGATCTCCTCGCGTCCACCGTAAGCCACAGCGACGTTGAGGATAAATTTGTCGTAGTTCTTTGTCGCCTCCTCCACATCGCGAATGGCTTCTTGGAGGCTCGGCGGGAGTAACTCGAGATTTCCCATGGGGCGCACTTTAATCTGATTGGTGTGGAGCCCTTCGATGGTGAGGAGTGATCGCATCTTTGTTTCAATGACGTTGAAGATTTCCTCCACTTCATCCTCTTCACGATTGACGAAGTTATCAAGAGAGCAAATCCAGATTGAGACAATTTTGACGCCCAATTCATCGCACCAATGGAGGACCTCTTCTAGCTTATCCCCACCTTCGGAGTGGCCGTACTGCCGTCTCGCGGCATCAAAGAAGCCTTCCGTTTTCGCGTATCGACGGTTCCCGTCCAAGATGATTCCGATATGATAAGGGATCTGCCACTGGCTCGCTTCTTGCTCAAGGCGTTTCTGATAAAGGAGATAAAATAATAGCTTAATCCACTTTTTAATAAATTGTAATGGTCGCATAATGGGTAGATGTAGATTAACGTGAGTTATCGTCGGGGAGTTCAAGCTGACTCAACTCAAAATCCCCAGAAAAAAGCAGATTGACGCTTGCTCCGCTCGTTAATTCCCTATCGGTCAATAGGTAGGTATACTGATATTTAACAACGCCGACATCCGGAACCACCCAATACTTTGCGGGTTCGTAGTTTGCCGCCCCCAGTGTCTGGAAATCGTTAGATAATTTTAACGCTGGCAGTTGCGACAAACCAACAATTTCTTCTTCAACCAGGTAAGCATTATTGTAACTCCCGGCGGGCACTGTCACCGAGACATCTGCATCGATAACACGGCGGATCACCTGATGCACCGGTGACGTTTTGGTCTCAAAGACAGTCCACTCTTTTCCGACCTGCAAGGGGAAATCCCAGAGCAGGCGCGGCGGGAAATGTTTTTGATGCAGCACAGGGTTACCAAGAAAGGAAACGAAAACATCAAACGCTGATTCGGTATAGGCTTGCGGTGTTTTCAAAAAGTAGGTTGCAAATAGTGGCAAATCGAAATCCAGAAAATCGGCGTCGAAGCGATAATAGCGCGCATTTGCAGAAAGGTGATCGACCGCTGCGCGGAAGAACCGCTCCTCCTCTCCGTTCTCTGTGAGAACAATCGCTCTGATTTCGCTAACAGTCGCCTGACGGTGGGTGAATCCGCCAATATCTCGTGTGCCTTCAATCCTGATTGTAAACGTTTCCTCCTTTAGGTCCAAGACAGTTTCTCCCTGCCCAGAATTATACAAGCCAAATCCCACATTACGATAGGTCCAGGCGGATCCGTTGTTTGTGGGGAAGTCCGATGCTTGAAATCCCTCGGTGGAAGCGGGCGAAAGTTCGACTTCGCCGTGTGGGTCGATTAAACCCTCCTCACCGCAACCGAAGATGGAGGAGAACATAAAAGAAAAAATAGATACAATAATTGTATTTTTTATCACGTCAAACAGACTCCCTAGCGTAAAGGGACGCAAATAGTAAACACGGGCGGGGAAACCCCGCCTCTTCTTTTTAGATGCACCTTAGATTTTAAGTCTCTATTTCAGAATCGCCATCTTGCGCATGGAAACATAATCGCCAGCTTTCAGCACATAGAAATAGACACCGCTTGCAGCTCGTTCTCCCGATTGGGCACGTCCATCCCAGTAGACCGCTTTATCCTTAGCGATATACTGCCCACGGTTTTTCATACCGATTAGCAATGTTCGTACCAACTGTCCGGAGATATTGTAGATTTCAACCGATACGGAGGCATCCTCGCCGAGTTCGTAGGGGATCCAAACGTCTGGATTGAAAGGGTTGGGGTAACTCTGCAGCAGCTGAGTCCGCATTGGGGCAGCGGCGATATCTGATGGACTAAAGACAGGGCTAATGCCGTTGGGGTCAATGCTTGGCGTGCCCATGATGCCAATTGCATCGACAGGCACAACGGCATAAAAGTAGCGGGTGCCCTGTGGATCGAAAAAGCTACTGTCTACATCAATATCTTGAAAGATTGTTATGTCCTCGAAGAATGTATCCGTTGCATTGACCCGTCCCACAATGTTGATGTCATCGTTGGGGATGCCATCGTTGTTCCGATCTGCGGCGTTTAATACCTCTGCAGCGGTCTGGAATGGCTGCGGATCATCGGTTTCAATGGACGATGTATATCGCTTTCGGACGATAACGACCTCACGCATATCGCTCAAATCCTGGAGTTCCCACTGCACACGGACGCTCGCCTCCCTTTCTTGCGAGAGGGTAGGCGTCGAAAGGGCACCGGCAGGTGGAGGACCTGCCATATAGCTCACAGCACCGCCAAAATAGTCGCCGCCGGGGACAATGACCTGTTCGATATCCGGACGCACATTAATCAGGATGAGCGTAATCTTCCGAATATCGCCTCCGAAATCGTTGAATGTGATCTGTGCTTCCTGAGAACGCTGATAAGTGAAGGCCTCTCGGACCTCGTGGGTTCCATCCCGCTTTTCGATGATAAACTTTGCACCCCAACCGCGCAATCCGAAAACATCAAGCCGATCCAATTCGTTCTGAATTTCACTGCGGTCTGTCAGACCGAGGGCACTCATGTCAATCGGTGCTATGTCGGCGCCATCGATCTTGACAGCAAATTCGTTCATTACGACGCCGGGGGTGGGTTCAAAAACAATATAGCGTGCCGAAAACGGATCCGGCATCGCCTCCGAATCAAAATCCACGCGCACAGGGTAGGTGTCATGCACATCGTGCGGATGAATAGCGACCGGCGGGAAACGGTGTCCATTGAAGTAGTGCTTCCCATCATCACGGTCATGAGTAAAGTAATTCCACTCGGTAAAAGTCTTAAATGCCTCAACCAGCGTTGTGCCGTGGTTGGTAAAGACATCCAAAAAGTTACCGAATTCGCGGTAGGAACCCCGCGTTGCTTCCCCATAAAACTGGCGGACAATATCGACATCGAACCGCTCCGCCATGTAAAACACCCAGATTACAGCGGCATATTCGTGCAAGCCGACGCGACTGTCGAGGGCGATGTCCGGCTGGTCCAAAAAGATGCCGAGCTGTCTAGCGTAGTAGTCATAGGCATCGGTTTCACCAATCTCGTCGGGGTCTGGGATATTGTCGAGGTCATCAATCCGTCCACCATCGTATACTTTCGACTCAATCCATGTCGCTGAAGCTTCCATAAACCAAGTTGGCATGCGTGCATTGTAGCCGAACTGAATCCCGTGCAGAAACTCATGTGCAGCGGTTGTTTCGATGAAGCGGATGCCCTCTAGCTTGCCGAAATAGTCGTATAGACGGGAATTTAGCGCGAAATAGGGGCCGAAAGTTACTACGGTCGGCAATACCCGTCCATGGTACCAATCGGTCGTTGTAAAACCGAGCGCCGGAAACTGAAACAGGTACACGTCATATTTATGATTACCGCCGTTTTCCGCAACCCAAAAATCGTCGAGGGGCCGCTTAAAGCCCATCAGATCGACCTCGATACGGAAAGATCGCTCGTGTGCGTCCGCACAAATATCAACATAATCCGGCACCCCGTTCATCGGATTGACATCTTCAAGCGGTGGCGCATGTGGACCGACGGTGGTGTAGTGAAATCGAAAATGGAGGGTGTCAAACTTCTTTGGCAGATCGACGGAACTGTAAGGGCTACCGGGCTGTCCCGGTCGAAGGAAGATCCCTTGAAACTCGCGCTGATAGACGGCTGGAAGGTAATCCCAGTTTTGAGCGAGGGTGTTGAAGGTGCCCGTAAAGCACTCCTCAATTTCGCTGGGACCGTAACCCGACTTGGGATTGATATATTTTCGAGCGGTCCGAATGGCGCTATGCAACCCTGGATCGGGTGAGCGTGCATCGAGGGATACAGGTATGGCAGCGAGAATTCCGAGGATCAATGATAGGGCTAGGAAAAATCTCAAGTAGTTCACTCACATTCCTCTAAATCACGTTATTTTGGGGTGTGCCGATTGTATTGAGATAGATTATCTATTGGCAATAATAACATCTTGTCTCTCTTTTTGTCAACAACTTTGGGGGACAGATCGGGGCAATCACATTAAGATTTTCGCTTTTGCCCGTTTGCCTTCTGTGTTATACTGAAATGTCCGTTATCGTGCAAAAAACGAACACCACTGTTCACTATCGGCACACTCGTTTGTAATGTTTCCGCGATGTTACAGATTATACAGGCATCGTAACTCGGCATGAAAATTGCGCCTCCGTCACAGCGATTGAAATTACCTGTCACAAATAATACGGAGGGAAACAATGCAAACTCGACGTTTAATCAAAGTTGTTGTTGCAGTGCTTGTTGTGGGAACGAGCGCGGGGCTGAAACCCGTATGGGGAGTGAACAACTGGATACAGCTCGATGATGGAGTGGCGATGGAAAGCGTTACTTCACTCGCAGCCCACGGATTTCGACTCTATGCTGGAAGCAATAACGGTGTCTTCGTTTCTATAGATGGGGGAAACAGTTGGTCCCCAACTTCGTTCAATAATTCAGTTAGCACACTGACGGTCGATGGGGATACCATTTATGCAGGAACATGGGGACAAGGCGTGTTCCGATCCGACGATGCTGGACTTACTTGGAAAGCGATTCGGGACGGATTGCGCTTTGAGGAACATGACGGGGAGATCTATTACGGCAGTGTCCGTCACATCCTTATCACTGACAACAATATCATCAATGTGATGTACCATAATGGAACCTATACATCAATGGATCGGGGGGAGACATGGCACGACATCTCAACGGAGTGGGCGGGGGGAGATGGCATCCACTCGATGACAGAGTTTGACGGCTATCTTTGGAGTGCAGTGTCAAGCAGTTCTATGGCTCGTTCACCTGACAGTGGCAAGACATGGGAACCGCTTTACCGGTTTGATTATGGTCATGTATACGACTGGGCAGCACTCAATGGGCGGTTGTACGTTGGCGGCTATGAGGGTGTTGGAGTATGGGACGAAGCCACACGGACTTGGGAATACCCAATGGCTGGACTTCCGACTGGCGCCTTTGGAGACCCGAATGAGCCGCCGTATGTTTTCACGTTTGCCGTTCAAGGTGGTCGGTTGTTCGCCGGGTTGCACACACACGGCGTTTATGTCTTTGATTCACAGTCAGAGACTTGGTCGTCCGCCGGTCTGGAAGGGCGCACCGTTTCTTCTCTCCTATCACACGGATCGGCACTCTATGTAGGGACGGAGGAGGATGGCATCTATTACTTAGCTAGAGTCACAACGGTCTCCCCCCAAGAGGGCAACATTGGAGGTGGCGAATCCATTGCGATTTTTGGACGTGATTTTCCGCCTGAGATAACTGTTACGATTGGTGGGAAATTATTAACTGACCTAGAGGTGACCAACACGCTGATAACGGGGCTCACACCACCGGGAGCTATCGGCGAAGCAGATATTGAGGTTCATTTTTCGGATAGTGGCAACTTGGTCGTTGAAAGGAGAAAATTTCTTTACACGAACGCCCCATCAATAACCCTGACAATGATTCCAGTCCATGGACGTCCGATGGGGGGTGAAACTGGCATTCTGACTGGCAGCGCTTTTGCCCCTGATGCCTTGGTCAAAATTGGGGCTAACCCGGCGACCGATGTTGTCGTCACACCAACGCTGATTCATTTCACAATCCCACCCGGCGTGGTTGGAACGGTAGATGTCACTGTTACCAACCTGGATGGAGAGGAGTGGACTTTAGAGAACGGGTACACCTACAATCCACTGCCGCCGCCGGTCATTCGCGAGATTTACCCTATCGAAGGGTCTGACAGCGGGGGTACAGAGATAGCCATCGAAGGAAGTAACTTCCGCGACGGAGCTATTGTCTCCATCGGTGGGATACAGATCGAACAGTTGGACAGTCTATCGTCAACCGAAATTCGCTTAAAAACGCCGCCATCGCCCTCCGGTCACAAAGATATTCGTGTGGTCAATCCCGATGGTCAACAAGCTGTGCAAACACGAGCATTTACCTACAATGCACCTCTCAGCATTACCAGTATTACTCCCAATGTGGGACCTATGAAGGGTGGAACACCGGTAACTATCGTTGGAGCAGGGTTCCGCGTCGGCGACTGGAGTACCAGGATCACCATTGGCGGCGTACTAGTCTCAGCCATCACGGACATGTCATTGACAGAACTGATAGTCAGGACGCCGGCGGTATCAAGTCCAGGCGCGAAGGATGTTGTCGTAAGGAACCCTAATGGGGATGAAGTTACACTTAGAGGTGGGTTTATCTATGACGACTCATTGGCAGTCGAACCGAAAGGGAAGTTGTTTACCTCCTTTGGTTACGTGAAACAGACCCGTTTACTGCAAAATTATCCTAACCCATTCAACCCTGAAACTTGGATACCGTATCAACTGGCAACAGAAGCCGATGTCACCATCACCATTTACAATAGCGTAGGACAGCTGGTTCGTACCCTCGAGCTAGGATCGCAGCCACCGGGGCTATATCTCACCCAAGAGAAGGCAGCATACTGGGATGGACGGAGTGATACCGGGGAATGGGTTTCCAGCGGTACGTATTTCTACCACTTGCAAGCGGGGGGTTACTCGGCAGCGAAGAAAATGATTATACTGAAGTAGGATAATCAACGGCTAAGGGATAAACGCCTCAAGGCTGGGGGGCGGTTGGTCATCCTGTAAAAGAGATAGTGCAGCTGAGATGATCTTATGGTGGAGGGCTGGGTTGTTCGGCTCGCCAAGGGGGTAGCCGAATCGATATGGGACAGCAAGGGCTCGGGGTGGTCTGACCTGCTCGGTAATGCCCCGAACCAAAGTAATCGAAACGGTTGAGATACCCGCTGCCTCGATCGCACGTTGGATCAGCCCAACGGACTGGTTGCATAGCGGTCAGACGGGGGTCAGAAAAGCGACATCAACGCCATCCGATTTGAGGTGCCCCCCAACTTCTGGAGCGGTGCGTTTAATCAAACGTCCCGGGGCGGTCTGAGATCCCATGAAACTGAAATGTCGGTCATTGAGCTGCCCGATTTTGCCCGCCTGTTCTAGCTCGCGAAAACGGTCGAGCGGAAAGACTATATTCCGATCCGCGAAGCTGCCGGTCTGATCGTATGCTGTGCTTCTGTGCGCGATTGTCAACCCTTGTACATCAACAGTATTGGGGATTTCACGATAGGAGTAATCACCGCCTCTGAAGTGATCATCGAACGGTTCCTGAGACGCTGTATGTAAGCCGGCAGTGGTGACTAAGGCAACTCGACACTCCGCTAATGGACGCTGTAATGGGGTGTGCGACGTTGTGTCGTAACGTCGATAGCGATAGAGTTTCATGAAGGTGCGGAGTTTGAAATCGAGTTCGTCAAAGGACGCCATGTTTGGTTCTCCCTTTGTATCGTCCAAGCCGTACATGATGCAAGTTGCCAAATGGCCCGTAGGTCGAGTTTCCATACTCAATACCTACTAGAAACAAATTTACTACGATTAGGGTTGCTGAACAACGAGCGATTTTCTCAATATATCGGGGATCAATCCGATGCGACACATGTCGCCCCGCTGGGGCTACGGTCGGGCAAGATGACCGACCTACGGGGGTGGTGTGCGTGTTAAGATACATAGCGCTTCGCTGAAGCACGGGTATTGACCGTGTTATTCTTCTATATATACCGCCCCGCTGGGGCTACGGTCGGGCAAGATGACCGACCTACGAGTATAGAGGTCGATTTTATCGCGCCGCGCATAATTAGCAACTTGCGTAATTATAGCATTAATCGAGTTGATAGAGAGTCAACTCCTTCTAATTTGAACAGGGATAATTTTCCAAGTTGAGGTATTTTGATAATGGCAGATTCAAAGCGAATCGAGCATCGTGAACTGATTCAATTTTTCAAAGAGACACTGATGGCTGTTGGCGCGCCTGCTCATGTCGCGGAGGTGGAGGCAGAGATTGGTGCGGAGGTCGATCTCTGTGGCGTACATTCACACGGTGTTAGACTCTTGCCGGTGATGGTCGAAAATATCCGCACGGGATTGACAAATCCGGATCCGACAGTAGAAATCCTTGCAGAGCAGCCGGCTTCGGTACTCGCGGAGACAGACCGGGGTATTGGGCGTTATGTCTCTGCCCTCGGGATGGATATGGCAGTCGAACGTGCCAAAACCTACGGCATCGGTGCAGCTGCTATCCGGGGTGTAGCACACTGGGGACGTGGATATAGTTATGCGGCACGGGCGGCGCGGGCTGGCATGATTGGTTTGGCGTTCACAAACGCTATCATCAACTTTCCGGCGTGGGGAACTTCTGCAGCATCGCTGGGAAACAACCCCATGGCTATCGGTGTGCCTGTGGAGGACGGGAGCGAGCCGGCGGTGTTAGATATCGCTATGACACAGACCGCTATCGGTCGGGTCCGGGAAGCGGCAGAGGCGGAACAGCGCGTTCCGCTAGGATGGGGGTTAGATGCGGAAGGAAAGCCGACAACGGATCCGGAAGCGATCGTTGAATCCCAACGGTTTCTGCCGATGGGCGAACACAAGGGATCGGGGCTAGCGTTCATGATTGAGCTGCTGACAGCGGGATTGGCGGGCGGTTTGCTCTGCTATGAACTGGGAACGCAGGGCAGACCGACGGACACATCGGGAGGTTCCTCCAAGCTTTTCATCGCTATACGGCCCCACGGGGACTGGCTAAATGAGAAGACCGCATCGCTCAAAGACTATCTAAAGTCCGCACCGCCGGCAGAAGAACAGGGTGAAGCGCAGTGGCCTGGCGAAGGTAGTTATCGTCGCCGAACCGAGTATCTGACACATGGGATCCCGATTCCTCTTAAGCTTGCAGCGGACCTAGAGGAGCTCGCACAAGATTTGTCTGTGCCGTTGAACTGGAAGGCTTGATGCTATTGTGAAATGTGATGCGTGAAACGTGAAAATTATTTGTGCATAAACAGCAAGGAACAACGATCGTTGTTCCCTACGGGTTCTGCTGCGCTATTACTTAACATGATCGAAAAAACTAATCTCACGATGAGGGCGATGGGTTACTGAATTGACGTAAAGCTGCGATGCGCTGGAGCACCGGCGGATGACTGTAGTTGAGCAAGACGGTCAAAGGGTGGGGTGTCAGGTTACCGAGGTTGGAAACGGAGAGGTTTTTCAAACCGGAAATGAGCGGTTCCGGGGAGGCGATGGTCTCTGCGGCGAAGGCGTCGGCTTCGTACTCATGTTTCCGGGACATATAGTTCAGGCCGATAGAGAGGATTAGTTCGATTGGCGTATAGAGGATAGAGAAGAAAAGAATCCCCGCATAGATCGAGGTCTGCTCCATCTGAAAAGCATCGAAGAGCCCCCTGTTGTCAATAAAGCGTGAGAGTAGAAAGAGTAACAGTCCCACATGAAGAATCGATAAAACCGTGCCCTTTAGGACATGCTTTTTCTTGTGATGCCCCACCTCGTGAGCGATGACCGAAACGAGCTCCCCAACGGGGTGCTTCTCAATTAAGGTATCAAAAAGTGCGATCCGCTTTTTCGCCCCGAAACCACTTAAATAGGCGTTGGAGTGCGTTGAACGTTTCGAGCCATCCATGACGGAAATTTCTGTGAGCGGGAACTTCACTTTTGCCGTATATCCCTGAATAGCGTCTTTAAGTTCGCCCTCCGTTAAGGGCGTAAACTTGTTAAACATCGGCGCGATCAGTGAGGTAAAAAGGGGTGGCGCAATTATGATGAAAAAGGATATCAGTCCCCACGCATAAACCCAAGCGTAGTTTCCAGTTTTTTCGAAGAAGTAGAGCACCCCACCGAGCAGGGGGACCCCTAAAATGATTGCCAGCGCGTAAGTCTTGATCTGATCTACCACAAACGTCTTGACCGTCATCTTGTTGAAGCCGAATTTTTCTTCAATGACAAAATTGCTGTAGAGCGAAAAGGGGATGGAGATAATATCCCTGACAAAATAGAGGATTGCAAAGAAGATTAAGCCGGTTGGGATTGGTGACAGATCCAACCCGCGGACAAAATCATCCACAATGTTGAATCCACCCATCAAGATGAAAGCCAAAATTAGGCACAGATCGAATGTAGAGGAAACATAGGCAAATTTTGCACAGGCTCTGGTGTATTCTTGGGATTGGCGATATTTGCCCCCATCGTAAAACCCCTCAAATTCATTGGGGAGTTTTGGGTCCAAGGCTTTTAAGTTCAAATAACGCGCAATGCTACGAAGCGCGAATTCGCCAATGAGTGCAGTTAGTATAATGATGAGATATACGTTCATAGTGTCTAACGGGTGCTCATAATTATTGCCCCGATGTAGCATCGGGATTCAAATCAATCTGGATCGCGGATTAAGCAGTTGACACGGACACTGATGTTAACAAATTGTGCAAAGAAACCGAGTTTTGAAGAAAAAACTCGGTTTCTCCGAGCTGGTCTGCACTTTCTTTGGCTAGGGCTCAATCGACGAAAATATCGTCTAAGCCGATTTCTATCACCTGACCAACCGCTGCTAGCCTTTCCATGTCCATCTTGTTCCGATCTCCAACGATGGAAATGAGCTTCGGATGTCCTTGAACGTGCGCTTTATGGAATTGGAGCATTAGGTCCATATTCGCCGCCCGAATTGAATCGTAGCGTGCCTTTCGTGGATCGATTGGGACTTCTAAGCGTTCCCAAGAACGGACGGCGCCAATGACCTCTCGGAAACCGATTTTTGCTGTGCGATACCGATTGATTCTGGATTGACGCGCCTCATCGAATCGTTCAGGAGATTCCGGTAGGTTATCAATAAGATCGATGAGGGCTTCCACCGCGTCCGGTGTTTTGTCCGCTTGACAGGCGATATATCCCCACATCAGGTTTTGCTCGTCTTTGCGGCTGCCCGTCGTATATCTGGCAAATGTGGAATAGGCGAGTGCGCGGGCTTCGCGGAGTTCTTGGAAGACGATACCGGACATCCCGCCCGCAAAGTAAGCGTTATAGAGTTGGATGGCGGGACTGTTCTCTTCGTTGTAATTTTCGCCCCCGAACTCAATGTCCACCTGTGATTGCGCAAGCTCCTTGTGGAAGAAGAGTATCTCGGTCGTGTCGGGGACGCGGGTTTTGAGGAAATAGTAAGGTGGCGGTGCAATCAAAGTCTCTGAGATGGGATGCTGCGCTTTAAGGGGTGTTCGCATCTCATCAAGCGGGATTGAACCTGTGTAGCTGATAGTGTGCCTGTAGCCCAAGAGTCCTCGAATCGCTTCGTGGAGTTCGTCCACCGTCAGTTTCTGGACAGCTTCGCTGGTTAACAGGCGTAGATAGCGGGAATCTTCTCCGTGACGGTTGTAGTTGACTAAGGCACCTCGAATACTGCGGTAATTTTTCTTGGCATCCTCCCGATTGGCGAGGATGATTTTGACTAGTTCCTCAAGCGTCCCGGCATCGGTGGTGGGATGCTTCAGGTAATCCATAAACAACGCCAAAGATGCGGCGAAGTTTTCGTCAAGCCCCGAAATGGAGATAGTCGTTTCATTGTTTCCAACGTTGAGGCTGAAATCGGTTCCCAGTTTATACCATTCCTTTTTCAGGTCTTCGCTGCTGTGTTTTGACGTGCCGGACTTGTCGAGCAGTTGCGCGGCGATAGCCAGTTTATCGTTATGGCGGTTGCCGACATCAACAGAAATGGTAAAAACAAAGAGATCGTTGATTGGATTTTGGGAATAATAGAGTTTGACGCCTTCGTGATAGTCGGCGATTTGGTAGTCTTTCGCCGCATCAACAAAGACAGGCTCAATTTCTTCCACCGGCATTTCCAAGACCTCTTTGACAAACCCGGACTGCCGTGTGGCATCAATCTCAATTGTATCGAGGGCAGGCTTTTCAATAGAGGGGACTTCGTGCTGCTCATCTATACGATAGCCCGCCACATAGTTGTCGCCAAAATATCGGTTCGCGACAGCGACAATGTCGTGTTTGGTCAACTTCTCCATGCGCGAGATTTCCTCTACGGTGGTATCCCAACCCTGATGGGCTAAGAACGAATCGCGCATGATACTCACCCGCGCACGATTAGATTCCAAATCCGCTTTCTGAGATTTTTTGAAGTCGGTCACAACCGCTGGAATGATCCATTCTTCAAACTCGCCTTTTTTGATTAGCTCAATCTGCTCTAGTAGGAGTGCCTCGACCTCTTCGAGGGACTGTCCGTCCTTGGGAATGCCCCACAGATATTGCGCTCCATAATCGTTATCCAAATAGGGATAGGAGCCAGCCTGTCTGACTTTTTGCCCTTGATTGAGGTTGAGGTTGATTAGTCCGGCTGTCGCATTATCTAAGGTCATGTCGAGAAGTTTCAAAGCTTCCGCATCACGATGATTGCGGTCCGCCGTCCGGAACGCGAGCAGGACATATTCCTCGCCCTGATATTTGACCGTTACACGCTCGGCTCCTTGAAGTGATTCTTCTTTCCAGGTCTTGGCTTCAGGAAGTTTTTTCGGCTGCCACCGGGAGAAGTGTTCGTCGATAATATCGATAGTCTTCCCGCTATTGATGTCACCGGAGATGTGGATTGCCATGTTATTGGGCACGTAATAGGTATGGTAGAACTGGTACATCTGCTTCAGGGAGGGGTTTTTCAGATGTTCGACTGAACCGAGGGTTGTCTGTTGGCCATACGGGTGATCCTTATAAAGCAGATCTCTGACAGCCTCACTGATGATACGACCTTTGTTGTCCATCGATCGGTTCTTTTCTTCATAGACGGTTTCAAGTTCAGTCTGGAAAAGTCGGAAAACCGGGTCAATGAAGCGATCCGATTCAATAACCGCCCACTGTTTCAGGCGGTTGGGGGGCAGATCGACCTTATAAACGGTTTCCTCGACCCAGGTATGTGCGTTTACCGCACGGCCGCCCATTGCTTTGTATAGCTTGTCGAGCTCGTTGGGGATACCGTATTGAGTGGCGAGTTGCGCCGTTTCGTTAATCGCGGCATAGATCTCTTTCCGTTTTTCTGGGTCGGCTTCGTGGAAGTGCTGTTCATAGAGATCCGTGATCTTCTCCAAATGCGGTTTCTCTTTTTCGTAATCGAGGGTGCCGAAATTCTGGGTGCCCTTAAAGAGCATGTGCTCTAGGTAGTGAGCGATACCGGTTGCGTCTGCGGGGTCATGCTTGCTGCCGGCACGGATTGAGATTTCCGCATAGAATCGTGGTTCTTCACGGTTTTCTGTGAGATAAACAGTCAAGCCGTTGTCCAACTGATAAATTTCGACCGCCATCGGGTCGGCTGGATTCGGTTCGTTGATACGCTTATAGCCAGCCCAGCTGGTAGATACAATCAAGCTAAAAATTAAGATATAAATAGAGAGTTGAAACAAAATGTGTCTGCTTTGGTACACCTTTGGAATCCTCCTTGTAGAAAAAATGCCTTCACAGCAATATCTTTTTGTGTTAGACTCACGCAAGTTGCTAGGGAGTTCATAGGTCGAGTTTCCATACTTGACATCTGCTAGAAATAACCAAGCTTACATAAGATTCGGGTTACTGAGCGACGAGACACACATGTCGCCCCTCTGGGGCTTTGGGTATTTGGTGCCTCCCGTGTGCTATAAACATGCCGCCCCGCTGGGGCTAAATACGCCAATGTTCCCTTTCTTTTGTCTTGTTATCTCGTCTTCAATCCTGAGCAGCCTAACTCGGACAAATGGGACATGCCGTGCCCCTAGAGTTATGTTGATTCATTGGGGCATTACTTGATGCCTGCTAGAAATAACCAAGCTTACATAAGATGTCGGGTTGCTGAACGACGAGCGATTTTCTCGATATATCGGGGATCAATCCAAGGCGACACATGTCGCCCCGCTGGGGCTTCAACGCGGGGCCATTCGTTTTTCTATAAACAGACCGCCCTGCTGGGGCTTTAAGAGGCAACTTGATTTAACACTAGCAGTTTGGTTTATTATACCATAACCAACCTTCGTAATACACACTGCAACCCCAAAAATCTGTGTGTTAGTATTGACACACCCCATTTCACGCAAGGAGTTACACCATGACCGGTGAAGAAAAATTTTCCTTCGATCTCGAAGGCTATCTAATTATTAAGAATGTATTGTCCCCCGATGAAGTTGCGGAGATGAATGAAATCGCCGATCGTGCCTTTCCGCCCGAAGGCGATGGCACAAGCTACCGCCGATCAAGTCGAGTTTCGCACTGGGGGGAACCGTTCAGAAAACTGATAGATCACCCCAAAGTGCTGCCCTATCTAACCGAGTTAATGGGTCCCAAGGTTCGACTCGATCACGACTACTGCATCTTCATGACCGAGGGGGGCCAAAGCGGCAGGCTGCATGGTGGTCCTGAAGTTGTCGGGGATCACTGGTACAAATATTGGGACGGCGTAATGCGCAATGGGTTGAGTGTTATCACGTACTTCTTAAGCGATGCGGCAGAAGGCGATGGCGGATTTGCGTGTGTTCCGGGTAGCCATAAAACGAACTTTGTATCAAGCCTGCCCGACGATATCCGCGGTTTTGAACGTCCCACACACTATGTCGTGCAACCGGCAGTCGAGGCGGGCGATGCGCTGTTCTTCACGGAGGCACTCATCCACGGAACGATGCCGTGGCGCGCTAAACATGAGCGGCGATCGTTGCTCTATAAGTATAGTCCAGGACACTCGGCGTGGTCACAAAACTATTACGATCTGGACGAATTCGACGACTTGACAGAGCAGCAAAAGCGAATGTTGATGCCACCTTCCATCGGCCAAAGACCCGATGTGATTCAGGAGGGGTAAGCGTCCGCAGATCAGGCGTCGCGTTTAAGCGCGGGCAGTAGCGGTCTTCGGAGGGCAGCGGCGACCGCTATCGCGCTAGCAACCATTCCAGCCAGAAATACCGAAATCAGTGTTACCATAAGTGAGATCCAAGGCACGTGAACCCCTGGGGCCGCTAGGTGCGGTGCCACTGCGATGAGGGCGGAAAGGCTGCCAATAAGAATCCCTGTCAATAGGAGAAATCCATTCTCCGACAGGAGCATCAGCGACAGGGTAGATCTCCTAAAACCGAAGGCGCGCAGGGTTGCTAACTCTCCACTTCGTTCGATGACATTCCTCAACAAAATAATCCCTAACCCCAGTGTGCCGAGAAGTAGTCCAAGTCCGCCAAGTATCTGGAAGGTAGAGAGGTAGGTATTTTCAACCGCTCGATAACTGGCTAACTTTTCAGCCGTCGATCTGACATCTAGGCCGTAATCGTTCAATGTACTTTCCAGCGTGTGTCCAATGCGTTCTGCGGTTTCGGCGGTGCCTGTAGCGTCGACAGATGAAGGGGTCTGAATTAAGAAATACGCATACCCGCTTTGGCTTGGGAAGTGTTTCTTGAAATTGGCTTCGGAAATTAACAGCTCGCTTTGGAAGATACTGCGCTGTAAAAATCCGACCAAACGAAGCTTTAGTGTTTCGCCCAATTCGTTCTGGACGCTCAACTCATCACCAAGCCCAAGATGCAAAATCCACTGCGCTGAATTGTAATCCCCAATGGCTGGGATGACGCCCGGTTCCAGCTCGGCTTCCAGCAACTCCCACGGATTCTCTTTCGCTACAGTTGCACCTTGGAATTGGAATCCACCCCGTTCGATAAAATCCTTTGAAGCGCCCAGAATTCGAGGTTTTTGGGGACGATACAGATTGAGGCAACTTGCATCTTCGCCCGGAAGGATACGGAACGGGAAGATTTGAGCCTTAGCTGCGGCATCCGAATCAGATTCGGAGAAGCCCAACTCAAATCGTCCTTCCTGAGAATTGAGGTCATGATGCAACGGGATATCGGATTCAGCTACCAAAGCAAACCCGCCGGCGCCGGATTGCTTTTCTTGAGCGGCTCCCTGTTCACCCTCAACATGCCGGTTCGCACCCACTGCAACGATGACGAAACAAGCGCAGCCGACCAACGCCGCACAAAGCATACTACGACCTGGATGGCGTCCACTATTTTTGATTCCCATCTGTGCTGTTACGGCGACGCTCGGCTGACTCGCCACTCGCCTACCTGATCGTAACCAAATGGCAAAGAAAGCCAACCCCGCAATCAGTAACAATACCCCGCTGCCAAAAAATAGTCCAGCAGAGGCAGTAGCACCAGAGACAAGGGCAAATATCGTCAGAGCGAGGGCGATCCCCAAGCTGGCAAAGGCAAGGATTCGGTTTCGAGCGGTGGCACCCGAACTTCGATTGGAAAGCCCATCAGCAACCGATACCCCTGCAATTAGGGCGGGAATAGGGACTTTGCCGAACTGCCGCACAGTCCAACCGATCGAAAACAGGACCACGGTAAGAGCGATGAGATACCCTATCACAAGGCTTAATGGGTTAATATGCAAAAACAGGAAAGGCGTCCCTACCGCTGCTAGCCACCAAGTTCGCAGACCAGCCATCAGCAACCAAGCGTAAATGACACCCCCTCCGAGCCCTATCACGCCGCCAATCCCAGCGATTAACCCACCTTCTTTTATAAAACGCCGGCGAACAGTCGAGATGGGATACCCGGCAGATAGCAGAATACCGATCTCGCTCGCCCGTTGTTCGACGCCAAGCCTGAAAAGTAGTCCTACCAGAAGGGCGGCGGATACGATGAGAAACAGGCTGAATCCGATAAAGAGGGAACTAAAATCTGTTGACCCGGTGGCAGCTGTTAGACCGTCCGCTTTGACGGGTTGAAACACCAAACCGACCTGTTCCGGACGGATTTTGTCTAACAACCGCCTCTGAAAGTTGGTGTGGGTTGTTTGAAGATCACCACCCAAGACTGCCCTAATCTGAATAGCGGTTAAATCGCCGAACCGGCTGCGCCACAACCGTTGCGCCGTTTTTTCTGATACAAACGCTTTAGGGGTCGCCCGGAAAAGATCCCAGTACACTTCATCTTTAGGACGAATCTGATTGAGATCGATCGGAAAGGGCGCGTTCCATTCGGACATATCACCCGCCTCATGAATCCCCGGAAATTTTGGCGTCAGTCCTCGATCAGCGGCTAACCCTTTGATTGCAACAACCCCTTTCAATCGGAACTGAGCACGCTGTGTCAATAGCTGCTCTCTGGGACCCACAATGTAGTAGCTCACATCAATCTGGTCTCCAATCTCCACACCCAAATCTGTGGCAGCCCATTCGTTGAGGAGGATTTCGTCATCAGCGAGCGGGGGTGCCGGTGAGCCATCGGTCAATTCGAGGGAAAAAGCACGCTGCGTATCTAACCCCGTAATGGTTGAGTATGGAACCGTTCGTCCATTGGCTGTGATAGCGTTAGCCAAGTAGGTCAAGATGGGAAGAGACAGTGTTCGCCGCTCAATCGCGACCGCCTTGGCAGGTTCAATGATATCCGGCTTGAGCAGAAATTGCGTACTTTCAAGGGAGAGATACCCCACTCCCCCGATGGATTCGGAAGAGACATGACGTAGCTTTAAGCCGAGGTCTTCTAATTTCAAAGCCTGACCCAATCTATTTTGTAAAGCGGAAAGTGCATCGGTTGGGCTAGAATTGGATAAGTTGGGAGACGCAGCGGAGGCGAAAATCGCGTTGACCTCTGTCCCATTTTCGAGGGCTTTTTGCAGGACGGCAAGCGCAACGTAAGCGTTGAATGGGTGGCTTTGATTGGGACGCAACCCAAAGCTGCCGATACCACGGTCTGGCAAGATCTTCGTAACGATGAGTCGGAGGGTTTGAAGGACCTCCGATGAATCCCGTTGACCTAGTAAAAATTCGCGATGGATGTCACTGTGCCTTTCAAAGTAGAGGAGTATGTGGTCGCCAACGGCTATACCCAATTCGTTCTGGAGGGAACGATTGATATGGACTGATGGAAAGCTTTGCCCCGGCTGTTTTTCTAAGGGAGGAGGGGACTGACCGGAAGCGTCCTGCCACAAGCCTGTAAATCGTTGATCGACCCCTTGGATCTGGACGCGAGAGGCACGCGCCTTGGTGCTGGCATTGACGGCAGCCCCGTTCAAAAGAATCGCCGGCACTGTTTCCCGATGAAATTGAGGTTCACCCTCCAATTTGCGCGATAAATCGGTTGCTAGGTCTTCACGAAAAAATCGCTCTGCTATCAGTGCGTAGTCGATTCGCCCTAACCGATCCAAGGTGAGATCTCGCAGGCTGCCCCGGACGGAGTCACCGACGAGCAGCGCACCGGTGAGCACCGCCGTCGCCACCGCAGCACCGAGTAACACCGCAAGCTGAATTCGCCAAAAATAGCTTAAGCTTCGGCGCATCTGCCCGCCTCCAATTCGAAACGCCGTTCAAAGCGAGACGCGAGTTCTAGGCTGTGAGTTACCACAATCAGAATGTTCTGCTCGCTTTGGTGAAGTTCAAACAGTAGGGAAGAGACCCCATCGGCGATAGCGCGATCGAGGTTTCCTGTGGGTTCATCACAGAGGATGAGGCTGGGTTGGTTAATAAGGGCACGTGCGACTGCCACGCGTTGCCGTTCACCGCCGGAGAGCTCGGCGGGTCGATGACTCAAACGATGGACAAGTCCGACCCGTTCAAGGAGTTCCTGTGCGCGTTTTTCTGCATCATGATCGCGGCTTTTGAAAGCCATGGTAGGGATTAGCACGTTTTCCCAAACCGAATACTGAGGCAAGAGATGGTGGTCTTGAAAGACAAAGCCGACCCCCTGATTCCGAAACCGGGCGAGTTGCGGTTCTGGTAGTCCAAACGGATCTTCGCCATTGATTTCAATCCCTCCTGATGAAGGGCGTTCTAACGTGCCGATTAGGTGCAGCAGCGTGCTTTTTCCAGAACCAGAGGGACCGGTAATGGCGAGGGATTCGCCTTGCGCCATTTCAAACGAAACACCACGAAGCACTTCAACCGGTTGCGCTTCAGTGCCAAAATTTTTGTAGATGTCGGATACCTTGAGAGAGTTCATAAGTTTATTAGTTCATTGGCACATTAGTTTATTATGGTAGATTTTGGAATTACTTAGAACCTGTTTTAAAAGTCATTTGATACGATTTTGCATCAAGTAAATGGAAGCAATGTACACCATCGCCTCAGCGGTCTCAGCCGAGCGTTCATAGTCCAAAGTCAATCGGCGAAACCAACCGAACCAAGAAAAGGTGCGTTCCACAATCCAGCGCAATGGGACAACCACAAACCCCGATTGCCCAAGAGGTGGAGCGATTTCCAATCGACACTGATGCGTCAAGTATAAATAGTCGCCTAATTCGCCACGATAGCCAGCATCAGCACAGACTAACTGAATCGTTATGTGCCAACTAAAGATTTCTGTCAGTAACTCTATTGCGACTTGGTTATCACTGACATTGGCATCAGTAACCTTGACTCCCAATGGAATGCCAATCGTATCGGTGACTATATGACGTTTACGGCCTTTGACTTTCTTATGCGCATCAAACCCCCTACTATTTGCCAGTTCAGTCGTCTTGACCGATTGACTGTCAATGATAGCTACGGTCGGTGAGGGTGCTTTGCCAATATCACAACGGGTTTGTTCATGAAGTGCTTGATGAATCATAAGCCATGTACCTAAGGCTTTCCACTTTCTAAAGTGGGAATAGACCGTTTGCCACGGTGGCATCTGATGAGGAAGCATTCGCCATTGACACCCTGACTTGACTATGTAAAACATAGCGTTGATAACTGAGCGCATCTCCCACTTGAGAGGTCTGCCTAATGGTGAAGGTTTTGGCAGATAGGGTAATAGGTTTTCCCACTGGGCATCGGTCAAATCCGTGGGATAGTTTGTTCGGGTCATGTTTAGGCCTTTCATTGGGTCAGTATGGACTCCTCCAATGATTAAACGTAAACATTAACGCTTGAGTAGTGTTTTTCTTTTTAAAACAGGTTCTTAGACACTCTCAATGCACAGCCAACCCCCTAAATCCCCCTTATCAGGGGGACTTGATAATTAATCCCCCAACCCCCCTGTCAAGGGGGGCAAGAAACCGCTCTCCTTGCCATCCCCCCTTATCATGGGGGGGTTCAGAGGGGTTCAGGGGGACTTTGAAAACTTCCCGAAGGTCGGCGTTATTGGTAATGTCTACTTATTTCTCTAATTCACCATAGTTCATTAATGAATCAAATACCTCTTACGTTTCGCGTTCTGCCGCTTCGATCTGGTCAGCGATAAAACCCGGTATCGGGATGGCTCTCAACTTTTCGCCGGGGTTACAGATGCAGCACGCCGCCGTCAACTGACCGTGCGCAATTTCTACATCCTCTTTCATAAAAACGAATTGATAGGTGAGGGATTTGGTCCCTTTTCTAGCGACTGTTAGATGGATTTCCAGTTCATCTTCAAATTTGACGGGTTTGAGATACTCACATGAGGCTGCCAGCCGGGGCCAACCGATTTTGTTTCCTTCCCATTCCGTGGCAACGCTCGTCCCCAGTGAACGGAGGAATTCGTGTTCCGCGGATTCCATAAAAACAAAGAACCGCGCAAAATGGACGATGCCCGCCATGTCGGTGTCGGAGAATTCTATTCGGCGTTTGGTGTAGTATTCGTGTGGCATGGTAAATCTTCCGAGCTTCCGGTTGGGTTGGAGAACATTGTTTCATTCACTCAATTCTAGATTCAATTTCCCCGCGGCTTTCTGTGCGATCTCTGATCCCGGTTGAAGTGCGATGACCTTCTCGTAATCGGCGCGGGCTTCGTTGTGGCGAGCGAGTTGTTGATATGCAGCTGCCCTGCGGAAGTAGATGGGACCCAATGTCGGATGCGCTTCTCCCCATCCCTGAATCTCATCGGTTGAAACCCCAACGACTTTGTGATAGTCTGATTCCGCTGCGTCCGGTTGATTTAAGCGCAGATAGATCTCGCCTCGGCGGAGATAAGCCTCTGCAAACGCAGGCTCAATCTCGATTGCCTTGTCAAAATCTGCGAGTGCAAGTTGATTTTTCTCCAGCTGTGCGTAGGCAACGCCCCGGTAATAGTAGGCTGCGGCACCGGGTTTGCGTTCAATGACCGCCTCGTAGTCTGCGAGTGCGCGCTGCGTATCTCCCATCTCCAGATAGGTTTTTGCCCGCTTCCACGTTACAAACCCCGCCCATCTTTTATCCAAAGATGCTGTGTAGTCTGCGAGCGCGTGCTGATAATCGCCCAAGGCGCGATGGGCATCTCCGCGACTGTAGTAGGCATCGGCTGCATACCGATTCAGGTTCAGTGTCTGTGTATAATCGTCGATCGCCTTTCGGTATTCGCCCAAACGATAGTGAGCGAGTCCACGTTTGATGTAGGCCTCTGCGTATTTTGGGCTGATTTCAATGCCACGCGTGAAGGCGGCAACCGCGCTGCGGTTATCACGATCTGTTTGCCCCCCTAGGAATTCGGCCCCTTTGACTACGAACTGGAGTGCTTCCGGATCCTCCCCCTTCAGACTATCCCAACTCACGAATCGGGAGGCGATGAGGGCGCAGAAAATGAGTACCGGCAGCATGACATATAGCAATAAACGCGACATAGAGGATCCTTTGTGAAACGGAATTAAGTTTTCAGGGACGCAATGGATGAATCTCCGCACCGTATTGCAGTTCGGTGACAGCGTTGTAGCGTTTGGAGAGATCGATGGCAAGATAGGAACGGCCCCCCGGCGGCGCACCGTAGCCGGTTGAGAAGATGAGCTGGTGCGCCCCGAGTCGTGCCACGCCATCCTGAATCCCCTCTTTAGGAAAAGAGCTCAATGGCGTGTGTCCCACGATCAACAACCGCCCTCCGATTCTTTGGAGAAACTCAGCTGTTTGAGACGGGGTGTATCCGTCTCCCAGGACGACGGCGGGACGTCCCCAGAGCAGTTCTTCAAGCACCTTTTTGCTTGGGCGAACGAGGTCGGCGAGGGTTTTAGCAGAACGTGCCGTTCCTGCGTGAATACCAACGAACCCGTTTTTACCGATAGCAACTGTTGGAAGATTGCTCAGGTAATTGTAGTGCTCATCCGTCATCCGCTCAATGAAATTGAACT
This sequence comes from Candidatus Poribacteria bacterium, assembly GCA_965222805.1. Classification (GTDB taxonomy): domain Bacteria; phylum Poribacteria; class WGA-4E; order WGA-4E; family PCPOR2b; genus PCPOR2b. The sequence continues at coordinate 5,698,391 of CBDCUX010000005.1, read as the reverse complement.
GCTTGAAGTAGGCACCGTGGCTGGTTTGATAGAGCTGGGCAATCATATCCTGGTGGTTGTCCGCAGTCATACCGGCTTTCTTGAGCAGGGCATATGCATCAGCGGCAGCAAATTCGTGATTCCCTCTGATATAGATGAGGCGTTCTTCGCCCAACTGCTGCTGAAGTTGTATGATCCGATCGACAATTTTTACGTCTCCGTAAGGCTCGAAGATCGGATCGCCCGGCTTGTGATCGACCGCGTCACCGAGGATTAGACCGTAGACATTTTCTCCGGCATCAATCCGCTCCACCAGATTTGTCCGCGTTAACCAACGATTAAAATTGCTCCACTGTGCATGGAAGTCTGTTGCAACATACACAGTGCCTTGGTCAGGCAGGACAACCAATTCACCATCCCGCGTTACTTGATTCGGATAATCGGCAAGCGATTTGGTTTCTGCTACTGCCCAATTGCTGAGACAAAGGCTGAAGCAATTAAATAGGATAAGAAAAACAGATCTTAGTATTCTCCGTTGATTAAAGGATCTCACAGCTTTTAATCCACACAATCGTCCTCGCTCCTGTCGCGTAAATCCTGATAGTTGTCCGAACTATTACGCTACCGCGTCGTCAAATCATCCCCGAAATTGGTGGCATCAGTCTTGCCGCGTTCGAGGCAGACAGCGACCACAAGTATCTCAAGGTCTGCCTGGGTGTGATTATAGATGCCGTGAGATCCTCCAAGTCGATTGGGAATCGCTGCACCTTCGTAGACCTCTTCTGTTTCATCATCGACAGTCATCCGACCGCTGCCGTTCAGGACGATGTAAGCCTCCTCGATCCGGTCGTGTCGATGATAGCCGACAGAGGTGCCGGGCGGTAACAGGGCATGACTGACAAAGCCCCAGTTATTGCGAAAATCCTGATGTTCCCATAGCGTCCGGGCACCGATTTCGCCTTTACCTTCGTGCGACCGGCTATAGGTCAGCAGATTGCGATCGAACCTTGCGACAGGCAAGCGATCTATCGACTCCAAAGGCGCATTGGCACGGTCATCGCCGAAATCGGTCGAATCTGGAGGCACACCGATCGCCGCAACGTTGAAATTGAACCATCGTGTCTCTTTATCGGTGTGGTTGTAGATGGCGTGGGATTCCCCTTGACGCAACGGAACGGCGGCACCGCCGACAATCTCCGCTGTTCGACCGTTGTGGGTGAATTGGGCTGCGTTGTCAACCGTGACGAAAACTTCCTCAGCGGTGTCGTGCCGGTGGTGACCGATACCACCGCCGGGCAGAAGAACCGCGCTATGAATAAACCGCCATGGGGTTCCGAAATCATCGCTTCCAAAAAGGCTCTTGAATAGGATCGAATTCGCCCCACCATGAACGCTGCTGATTTCTTCCATCTCTTCACGTCGAGCATAAGCAATTTTCATTTTCAGGTCTCCTATCAAAAAATTAGCGAATTAAAGTATAAGCTTATTTTAACGCAAGTTACTAGGTTCTGTTGGCATTTGGGTGTCGAGATATGAATCTCGACCTACAGGCTACATGCCGGTATTGGACTAGGAGGGCCGGGCAAGATGCCCGACCTACAGGTGTAATGGTTTTAGTAGACATGCCGCCCTCTGGGGCTAATGAAAAATAATAGGTGATGCGTAAGAAAAACCGTCTGGACACCTATTGAATGCGTAGGGGTTAGCTCGGCGAACCCCTTGGGCGAGGGAACCTCGCCCCTACGATTGAGTACGCGTCGGCATTGAACGCTGTCACGCTTTGAATTACGGACACGCCTCACATAAATGTCAACATACCCTAGTAACTTGGGTTATCTTACAGATTATCCGTTACATTTCAATCCAAAGTTTCGCCCGGTTGAAGAGCGATGATTTCAACCGCTTGATCTTTGGTAAGTTCGCGCAGTGCGTCCGGCGTTCCGGTCAGAAGCGGAAATGTGCCGTAATGTATCGGAACGATAGCGGGCACATTGAGCAACTGCGACGCATAGGCGGCTTCACGGGGACCCATCGTGAAGTGGTCACCGATCGGCAAGAGGGCAAGATCCGGCTGATAGATTTCACCGATGATCCGCATATCGCCAAACACATTGGTATCACCCGCATGGTAAATTTTATATCCGTTTGAAAACTCAAGGACATATCCCGCAGGCTCACCGAGATAGACGATCGTGCCATCTTCTTCCGTGAAGCTGCTGCTATGGTTGGCTGTTACCACAGTTGCGCGCAGTCCGTCGATCGAGACGGTGCCGCCTTTGTTCATGCCGATTGCGTTTTCGACGCCTTTACCACCGAGCCAATTGCTGATTTCGACCATTCCCACGACTGTTGGGGAATGCTGCTTCGCTAGATCAACGGCGTCACCGATATGGTCGGCGTGCCCGTGTGTGATGAGTATCGCATCGAGTTGGTCAAATGTTTTAAGGGTATCTGGGCACGACGGATTACCGGTTATCCACGGATCTATTAGAAGGGTTTGTCCCTCAAATTCAATCTTAAAGGTTGAGTGTCCAAGCCACGTCAATTGAATTCCGTTATTTAGTTTCATCTGCTTTCTCCCTGTATGGTATATCAGTTAAGCGTATTATACAAAAACCGTCGCTTCTTTGCAACCATATTGTCGTTGACTTGAATCAGCAAGTTTGCTATAATCCTCCTCGTCATAATAGCGCAGATTGTTTCCCTATCCTACGCTCCGGATGCCTCCTGTATGGGTCAATTTAGGTTTTGGATATAGAACATATGAGTGAAGGTGAAGTCGTTGAAAAAACAGAAGTTCCCGCTACGATCGACTCGTTACAGGCTGATTTCAGGGCACTTGGCATCAGATCGGGAATGGTACTGTTGGTTCATTCATCTTTGCGCGCGATGGGCTGGGTGTGCGGTGGGGCGGTAGCGGTCATCATTGCACTTCAGGAGATCTTGGGCACTACTGGAACACTTGTAATGCCCACGCACTCAACCGATTTGACCGAGCCAAGCCAGTGGAAGAATCCGCCCGTGCCCGAATCGTGGTGGCCGGTCATACGGGCGACAATGCCAGCCTATCATCCGGATTTGACGCCCACTCGGTCAATGGGGGTTATCGCAGAAACGTTCCGAAAGCAACAGGGCTGCCTGCGTAGTGCTCATCCACACCATTCGTTCTGTGCGTATGGGCATCAAGCATCGCAAATCATAAATAACCATTCGTTGGAGTTTGGTCTAGGTGAGGGTTCGCCGCTTGCCAGAATCTACGATTTGGGCGGTTCCGTCCTTCTTCTCGGTGTGAGGTATGACAGCAATACTTCTATGCACCTTGCGGAATATCGTGCCACCTTTCCAACTAAACACATTGTGGTGGAGGGTGCCCCGATCTCTACAGCGGGTTCAAGGAGATGGACCACCTTTGAAAATATCGCTCTAGATAGTTCAGATTTTGAGCGGATTGGTGAGGACTTTCTTCGCAGCGATGTAGGAAACGGGGTGCGCTGTAGTCAGGTTGGGCTTGCATATTGCCAGCTAATGCCACAACGCGCTATCGTGGATTTTACGGTTGATTGGCTTGAGGAGAATAGAGGCAATTGAATTAAATTTTAGTTGATTAGGAGTTACGCACTGAGTTTGTAGTAGCGCAATTCAACCCGCGTATCGGGGCAGGGATGCCCCTCCCACGTACAGGCTTTGAGTGTTCAACTGCGTAAGTCCTATGATTTATATGCACTTCTGCTGCGAAGGTATGTTTTGGCTTCGTAGTTTAGATTCGTAGATGACTTTAACCCGCAAAAACGATTAAAGGAGATCCTATGAAATTAGTAAGTTTCCAGAGTTCCGATGGGCCCAAGCTGGGTGCCTCGATTGACGATAAGGTCTTAGACCTGCAAGCTACCTATCAAGCAGCAGTTACAGATGACGCATTGCCTGCCCTCTTGAGTGGTATGATCGCGTTCCTCGAAGGCGGGGAGAGAGCATTTGATGCGGCTACGCACGCAATCAACGTGGCGGCGGAAAATCCAGAAAAAGCGGTCTGGAGCACAGATCCGCTGCTATCACCGATTCCCAACCCGAAAAAGCTATTGCTGCTCGCCGGGAACTACGCCTCGCATATTGAGGAGGGCGGTGGCGTCGCTTTGAGCCGGTTGGAGACAACGCCGCGCGTTTTCATGAAACCGCCGACCACAACTATAGTCGCTCATGAACAGCCGATTATCATCCCTCCCAACGGCGTCTTTACCGATTGGGAAGCGGAGATTGGGATCGTCATCGGTAAAAGTGGGAAATTCATCTCCGCTGATGAAGCCTATGATTACGTCGCGGGATACACCGCAGTCAACGATGTTTCTGAGCGTGAGCTAAAGGTGAAGGACAGTCGCTTAGATCGGGAGGGCGACGAATGGTTTGATTGGCTAAATGGGAAGTGGTTCGACACCTTTGCGCCGGTTGGACCATGTCTGACAACGAAGGATGAAATCCCGGATCCGAACAGTCTGCGTATCTCCTGTCGCGTCAACGGTGAAACCAAGCAGGATGCCAATACAGGACACATGATCTTTAGCTGCGCGGAAATCGTGGAATTTACCTCAACGCTGGTCACACTTGAACCGGGTGATATTATCTCAACGGGTACACCCGCAGGTGTCGGACATCCCGATCAGAAACTGGTCGATGGGGATGTTGTCGAGGTCGAAATTGAGAAGATCGGTGTTTTGAGGAATCCCGTCGTTCAGGGATAATACGAACATTGTCATCAAGGGGCGAATACCGGGGCTATCGGAGTTCGCCCCTACGTTACATCCCACCTTTTAACTGGGGAGCACCACAATGTCTGAGCGCAAAAAGATCGCAGCCGTTATCACTACATACTATCCGCTCTCCCACGCAGACGTAATCGCCACAAAGTATATGAAGGGATTTCCGACCAACGAAGGGCTTCTGGAGCCGCGTGTCGATCTGGTTTCGATCTATCTGGATCAGACCGATCCACGGGACATCGGACGCGCGCTTGCCGAATCGCACGACATCCCGATCTATCAGAGCATTCGTCAGGCATTGACGCTTGGTGGGAACGAACTCGCTGTTGATGGTGCCCTCCTGATTGGCGAGCACGGCGATTATCCGTACAACGAGCTTGAGCAGCACATGTATCCGCGCCGTTATCTGTTTGAGCAGATCTGCGGTGTCTTCGCATCAAGTGGCCGTTCAGTCCCCGTTTTCTGCGACAAGCATCTCTCGTATAACTGGACGGATGCCAAATGGATGTATGACCGTGCCAAGGTGCTCAATGTCCCCTTTATGGCGGGCTCCTCCCTGCCGACCTGCTGGCGGAATCCGTTCCTTGAGTATGACCTTGACACGTCGCTAGAAGCTGCGCTTGGGATAGGTTACGGCGGCATCGAGTCCTACGGTTTCCATGCCTTGGAGACGCTGCAGTGTATGATCGAGCGACGCATCGGTGGGGAGTCCGGTGTGGTTGCGGTCCAATGCTTAGAAGGGGAAGCAGTCTGGCAGGCAGCAGCGGAGGGACGTTGGTCTCCTGAATTGGCGAGTGCGGCATGCGCGCCAATCGCCGACAAGCCGGAGGGGAGCCCCGAAGACCATTGCGAGAACCCCGCCGTTTTCTTAATCGAGCACAGCGATGGGTTCCGGTCAGCGATGTTAATGCTGAACGGCTACATCAGCCAGTTCGCCTATGCGGGACAAATCGACGGCGAGATTCAAGGCTCCCAGTTCCGTCTACAAGGCGGGGGTCCCCATGCACATTTTAGCTATCTCAGCCTAAACATCGAAGAGATGTTCCTCACAGGTGTTCCCCAATATCCCGTTGAACGGACACTGCTGACGACCGGAGTTCTGGATGCGGCAATGCGCTCACGATATCAGGGACATATTCGCTTGGAAACACCACACTTGGCAGACCTTTCTTATGGCTCTTACGAGGAGCTGCCGATTCGACCGATGGGACCGGAGCCCAGCGGATCCACATTGGATCCTTGGCCTCCGGACGCGGCAGATAGCTGAGGGGTGCTCATAAATAGGTACTGATTGGTCTTCCTGTCAACCCCTCCATTGCGAGAGTCTTCAACCTTCAACGCATAGGGACGGGCACCCCAACCCCTGGTCAAAAACACCTCACGTGGCGCAGATTGCCTAATCTGCGGTCTGATGCCACGGCAGATTGGGCAATCTGTCTCCACGTATAGCAGTCAGTCTCTATCTCACATACTCTCGGTGTGGGGCGCAAATGTACCAAGTCCGAATCAAGTGAGGACACCCATTGAGTAATGAGCACCCTTCATTTAAATTATGCTTGTTTCCAAACTATTTTACTCCCACACACCACCGCATATCAAAAAAATTAAAAGAAAAAGCTAAACTTTTCCAAACGAATGACATATATCTAAGTGAAGGCGGAATTACCTCAAAAATTGTAGGAACGAATCAACTTCCTTTTTTGTATTGTTGACCTGAACCTCTCGGAAGGAGGGATGAACCATGACGCAACAACGGAGTCCGAAAAACCCGGAGAAGTGTTTCTTCCATATTCAGCCGGAATCGGTCTTAACCGCGGAGGAATCGATCGTTCAATGTGTGAGGTGTATGACCCGCGGCAACTAACAGCTTCAAAGCCTGAAAGCAGATTTTCATCAAATCGCGTATCAGACAACGCTTGAAGCGAAGGCGGAGTATGATCCGGCAGACCACAGGGGGGCGAGTTTCATCACTTTCACTCGCAACCGGGTTTGTGGCACCCTCCGGAACACAAGACGGAAAGCACTCAAATCAATTCCGTTTCCGACGACCGAGGGGGTAGGAGACACCGCGTCATTGGGGAATAATCCATTGGTTGATGGGTTAGTAGCCGATGCCCATCGATGCGAAGGTGTTGATGAGGAGGTAATTCGCCGTGTTGAGGTTGAGCAATTTGAGCGGTTGCTTCCCCAACTTCTATCGCGTTTGTCCGAGAAGGAACAGACAGTCTTGAAGTTGAAATTTTTTGAGGGGCTCCAGGGGGTTGAGATAGCTGAAGTCCTGGGTGTGACGAAGGGACGGGTGAGTCAACTGGTCCACACAGCCCTTGCCAAATTGAAAAAAGCCTACCTCAACGCTTCTGAGCAGCTCTCAGAAGAGAAACACGCTACAGAAGCATTTCGTACAAGTGATTAAAAGGTGAAGATCTCTAATGGAATCCCGACACATTCCTAACCAATTAACAGGAGGTAACACCATGTTTCGCTTACGCTGTTTCAAACGGTTCAAAACAACGTCTTTTATTGCACTGGCAGTTCTATTGATTTGCGCGGTGGGGGCTTACACCGTCCATGCCACAACCGTATCCGGATCTAAAAGTAAAGTCTATTATGAGTTCAGTCTGGATGAGCTGGAAGCAGATGCCGGCTGGGCTTACAGCTATCACTACTTTTATATCATAAACAATCGACACGGGAGTATTACAGTGGATTGGGAGTCTTCACACAAAATCTTGTCACGCGGTAGTAATGATCCTAATCTCCCGGATGACACTGTCTTTGGGAGCGTCACCATTGATGGGTTGGGAAAGCCTAATGGAGACGTGAGGTTTCGTCGTCGCGATACACGGATGACTTATTACGGTTACCTAAATAACCTAAGTAACTATTATCTTGAAGCCTATACACGGATCAATATCCATGGGCTCAAAATCCCAAAGGACAAGATTACAAAAACGTTGGATCTTCCGACTGAGTAAAGGAGGTACTGATGCGAATGACGCTGCTCGTGGCTTGCCTTTGGCTTGCCACGAGCCCCCTTTGGGGCAAAATTGTCTTTTATTCCAAGCAGAATGAAACCACCGAAATCCATACGATGGACTCAGACGGAAGTAATCAAACACGGTTGACATTCAACGATGTAAGTGATTCCTTTCCTGCCTGGTCTCCCAACGGTCAACAGATTGTGTTCCATAGCACACGTGACAGAAACTGGGAGGTCTATGTGATGGACGCCGATGGAAGCAATCCCCGCAATCTGACTCGGCACCCCGCAAATGATAGCTATCCCGACTGGTCCCCCAACGGCTCACAGATTGCGTTTAATAGTGCCCGAGGGGACGGTGCTATTAATCTGTACGTGATGGATGCCGATGGGAGTAACGTGAAGCAGCTGACACACATGCGGATTGAACACTGGGAGCTCGCATCAAAACCCAAGTGGTCGCCGGATGGAGAGTGGATTCTCTTTGAGGGTGATATTGTCGAAGGCAACCTTGAGCAGGGACGACAGATTTATGCGATACGTCCCGATGGCACGGGAAGGTGGCAGCTTTCTGAACCTGTACCCGGTGCAGCCATGTTTTTGGGGGGCTGGTCGCCGGACGGGAAGCAAGTTTTATATAAGGGATTCATTGACGGTAATGTGCCGCTCTTTTTTGCAGTCATTGCCACGCTGGATACCATCGGACGGTCAAAAGTAAAGAAATGGGAGAAAGTTCCCATACCCCAAATGCCGTTTCAGACAGTTAGTTTTGGGGCGGACGGGAAGTCCATCTTCTTTTCCGGCAAGAAGGATAATCGCTGGAACCTCTACCGCTTCAGGCTCGATACGCACCAACTGATACAATTAACGGATAACTTATGGGCAGATAAGCAAGCCCGCGAATGGAATCCGCGCCTGCCGGTCTCACCACAGGGGCTGGCTCCAAAGCGTTGGGGCGAGATTAAATCGAACTGACACCGTCACCGAAGGATTGGGGGCAACTTAATCTCCCATTTTTTAACCCTTAGTGAAAATAGCAACCGGTAAGTAGCTATGCGTTTATCAATTCTCGTGGCTTGTCTTTGGCTTGCCACGAGCCCCCTTTGGGGCAAAATTGTATTTTATTCCAAGCAGAATGAAACCACCGAAATCCATACGATGGACTCATACGGGAGTAATCAAACACGGTTGACATTCAACGATGTAAGTGATTCCTTTCCTACCTGGTCTCCCAACGGTCAACAGATTGTGTTCCATAGCACACGTGACAGAAACTGGGAGGTCTATGTGATGGACGCCGATGGAAGCAATCCCCGCAATCTGACTCGGCACCCCGCAAATGATAACTATCCCGACTGGTCCCCCAACGGCTCACAGATTGCGTTTAATAGTGCCCGAGGGGACGGTGCTATTAATCTTTACGTGATGGATGCCGATGGGAGTAACGTGAAGCAGCTGACACACATGCGGATTGAACACTGGGAGCTCGCATCAAAACCCAAGTGGTCGCCGGATGGAGAGTGGATTCTCTTTGAAGGTGATATTGTCGAAGGCAACCTTGAGCAGGGACGACAGATTTATGCGATACGTCCTGATGGCACGGGGCAGTGGCAGGTCTCTGAACCTATCCCTGGTGCAGCCATGTTTTTGGGGGGCTGGTCGCCTGATGGGAAGCAGATTGTATATGACGCGACAGTTGATGCGGGAGTCAATGAAACGATAATCATTGCCACGCTGGATACTATCGGACGGTCGAAAGTAAAAAAATGGGAGAAAGTCCCCATACCCAAAATGCCGTTTCAGACAGTTAGTTTTGGGGCGGACGGGAAGTCCATCTTCTTTTCCGGCAAGAAGGATAATCGCTGGAACCTCTACCGCTTCAGGCTCGATACGCACCAACTGATACAATTAACGGATAACTTATGGGCAGATAGGCAAGCCCACGAATGGAATCCGCGCCTGCCGGTCTCGCCGCAGGAACTGGAACCAAAGCGTTGGGGCGAGATTAAATCGAACTGACACCGTCACCGAAGGATTGGGGGCAACCTAATCCCCCATTTTTTAACCTTTAGTGAAAATAGCAACCGGTAAGTAGCTGAGGGGTGTGCATAAGTAGATAATGGGTTCGCTCATACCAAAAGAAAGTGCAGAACAACTCAGATAAACCGAGTTTTTTTCGGAAAAACTCGGTTTCTTTGCACGGGTTCTTTCACATAAGCGTCTGAGTCATGTATTTAATCGGTGATTCAGACAACAATTATGCCCTCTCCGCGGATACTCATAGACGTCAACTTGAGCCATAGCCTCCTGTAAATCCTTAAATCCTGAGAATCCTGATTCAGACAATAATGATGCACACCCCTCACTTATCTGGTAACGATGAAGAGTAACTACGCCATAACCGCTTCAATAACTCTCACGTGCGATTGCCTTAGTAGAGGGTGTATCTTAAAGCAATACAAAAAGCGGTATCACGCTATTGCACACGCGATGATACCGCTTTTTGCTGTGCTCATAACTTCCCGTTATCAACACGTGGTTCATCCGCCGGTATCTTTGCTTGCCTTACCCTTCACTGCTTTGAAGACCAACACAGCGAGCACGGCACCAATAATCTCCATCAGGATAAACACCGCACCATCAACGGGCTTTACACCCGCTGCCGCGTAGGTGAACATCCGCGCAAAGGTGACTTGTGGATTGGCAAACATGGTGCTTGATGTTGCAATCAACTGTCCCCCAACCAACATGCCAACGACCAAGGAGAGTTTATCCGATTGGTGGTGTACCAAAAGGAGAATCGCAAGAACGAGAATAAAGGTGCCCAGAATCTCGGCAAAATAGTTCCCTCCCGCGCGCGTTACCTCAGAAACAGCGATCAGTTTGGGAATTTTATGATAGAACATCAGATGCGAAAAGATTGTTCCTGTCAATCCACCGGAGATCTGTGTTATAATATAGATTAACGTACCCTTCCAACTGATTTTACCTCCAAGCACCATTGCAAGGCTTACCGCAGGATTGAAATGGGCACCGCTGATGGGACCAAATATTTCAATGAGGGCGAAAAGAATAAACCCGACAGCTAGCGCATCACCCAGAACCGCCATACCGATCCCGGCTTCTAGTACTTGATGGAAAAGGATAATCGGCGAGATCGCCGCCATGACGAGGAACAGTGATCCCAAATATTCACTCAGAATTTGAGAGCTTATCGCATATTCTGTTTGCTTTGGTGTCACTTAAGGTCTCCGTCTGTGTTTATTGTTCATATAACGCAAGTTATTAGATAGCCCGTAGGTCGGGTGATTTTCTCGATTTATCGTGCATAACCAGTGGGACGCCTGTTGCACCGTCCTGCTGGGGCTTTGGGGTATGGTGATTCTCACACGCTATAAACATGCCGCCCCGCTGGGGCTAAATGCACGGGTGCTTCTCTCGTCCGATGGGTGACCCAACCCCTACGGGTTCAACGGTAGGGTAGCGTCATGGTTTTTTAATCCGTGTTTTCCGTTTAATCCGTCGAATCCGTGATTCAGACAATTCCCACATGTCGCCCCGTTAGGGCTTTGGTGTATTTGGTGAATGTCGCCGTTCTATAAACATGTCGCCCCGCTGGGGCTAATGAAACATAATACATACAGAAGAAATGGAACGCAGGTCCCCGTTACCTACGAATTAACTTCGCTGGCGCTTTGCGGGTCGAGTAAGATGCCCGATTTGCGGGTATAGTGTTTTAGTTCACATGTCGCCCCACTGGGCTTTGGGGTATTTGGTGCATGCCGCGTGCTATAAACATGCCGCCCCGCTGGGGCTAACGAGGAATAGTGCGTGATGCGTAAGAAAATGCGGCTTGATGCCTGTTGAATGCGTAGGGGTTGGGTTTGCCAACCCATTGGGCGAGGGAACCTCGCCCCTACGATTGAGTACGCGTCGGTATCGGGCAATGCCACACTTTGAATTACGGACACGTCTTATATAAATGTCAACATGCGCTAGGTTCTATTGACATTTCCAATCGGATGCGCCTTGAGACGATTTGGGAGAATTGTTATCAAAATACACAAAATGTAGGGGATGGCAACCAATATCGGGGCTAGGAAGCCCCTCCTACAAGGACCTCTAGCGGCGGAGCAAGCAATCAATGGCACAACTACCAACCAGGACCCGATGAATCGGGCAACTGCATTGTAGGGACGAGGGAACCTCGCCCCTACGATTGAGTACGCGTCGGTATCGGGCGATGTCACACTTTGAATTACGGACACGTCTCATATAAATGTCAACACACGCTAGCAACTTGGATTAATCTAAATTAGATTCCAATCGTCCCACTACAGGGGGAACACCTTATCATACTGAGTTCTGGAAGCATTGTCAAAGCAAAAGTCCGGTTTGGTCGGGCAAGATGCCCGACCTACGGGTGTGGTGTTGGGTTTCACACCATCTATCTATAAGCAAATGTTGTTGATAGGGATTTCTTTTAGCGTTCAACCCAACCTAAGGTATTGTCAAATGCCATATAGAACTTGGAACTTGGGTTCATTTAATGGATAGAACCCCCAAAGGATTGAAAAGATATGAAAATTACGCAACTTGAAATTCTTCCCGCGCCATATCAGGGGCGGGCGTATATCTACGTCAAGCTGCACACAGATGAAGGTATCATCGGTATCGGCGAAGCGTCGTGTTCGGGGAAAGAGGACGCATTAATGGGTGCGCTGCGAGATATTGAACATGTACTGATTGGCGAGGACCCATTTCAGGCCGAGAAGCTTTGGCAGATGATTTATCGCAACGCTTTCTGGCGAGGCGGCCCGGTGCTGATCGGCGCATTGTCCGGCGTTGAGCACGCGCTGTGGGATATTAAAGGCAAAGCCTTGAACGTCCCGGTGTACGAGTTGATAGGCGGCATGTACCGGCATCAGGTGAAGGTTTACTGCTGGATTGGTGGGGGTACGCCAGAATCCTGGGCGGAGGCAGCTACAGAACGCATTGCAAACGGGTGGGGCGGACTGAAGTTCACGCCATTTGACCCGACGGGCCCTGCTTTTAATCTCGCTCACGGTAAAAGGGTCGAAGCGATAGTCAAAGCGGTCCGCGAAGCGGTTGGTGACGAGGTCCCGATTGCGATTGATGGCCATGGGCGACTGAACCCCGTGAATGCAATGGAGATGGCGAAACGGATCGAACCTTACGGTATCCTCTTTTTCGAGGAGGCGGTGCTCCCAGAATCTGTTGATGCGATGGCAACTCTACGTCAGAATGCGGGGGTTCCAATCGCTACGGGTGAGCGGCTTTATACACGCTATCCCTTCCGCGAGTATCTAGTTAAGGGTGCCGTGGACGTTGTGCAGCCGGATATCTGTACCTGCGGCGGCATCATGGAGGCGTTCAAAATTGCGGCGATGGCGGACGCCTTTTTCGCTACGATCGCGCCGCACAACCCGCTGAGTCCCTTATCCACGGTGATTTGTCTGCACCTAGATACGGTCGTGCCAAACTTCCTTATCCAAGAGGTTCCCAACGGAAACAATCCAGAACGGAAAAACCTCTTGGTAGGATTTGAAGAAAAGCCGGTCGACGGACACCTGACAGTGCCACAGGGACCGGGCTGGGGCGTTTCACTGAACGAAGATTATATCCGCTCGCTTTCGGGGGATTCATCACGTGGGAAATGGAGATCTTTCGATGTCGACGGTTCCATTCTTGATCTCTAAAGAACGGGAAACTGTCTTACTTGTTGTATCGACGCATTGCAGTTAAAAATGGTGCAAGTCGCTAGGTTCTGTTGACATTTGAGTGTCGAGATATGAATATAGACCTACAGGCTACCTGTCGGTATTAAATCGAGTGGGAGGAGTGGACAGGCTACGGCATACGGCGTATGCCTACTACCTTCAACCTAGGGTATGATCACAGGTTGGGAAACCTGTGGCTACGAGTGACTTGGGGCCGGGTAAGATGCCCGACCTACGGATATGGGTACAGGCTACGGCATACGGAGTATGCCTACTACTAGCATAAGGAGATGTTGGCATGCGATTGAAATTAATTTTCTCACTCGCGTATTTCTGCATTATTGCGAGCGGTTTTGGCGTCGTCGTCTATGCGGCCGAGGATCCGCATTCACACGAAGCAGCTCTCAAGAATCCTGATGGGACATGGAAGTGGACGAACCCTCTTATCGGTGAAACGAGCCCTTACCTGCTGCTGCACGCCCATAATCCGGTTGATTGGTATCCTTGGGGTCCTGAAGCGTTGGAACGCGCGAAGGCTGAAAACAGACCGATTTTCCTCTCTGTGGGCTACTCCACCTGCTACTGGTGCCACGTTATGGAGCGGAAGGTATTCTCAAATCCAGAGATAGCCGACCTGATGAATGCGTCGTTTATAAACATCAAGGTGGATCGGGAAGAACGCCCAGACATCGATGAGATTTACATGACTGCCACCCAAATCATGACGGGATCCGGCGGCTGGCCCAACTCTGTTTTTTTAACACCTGACCTCCTCCCCTTTTTCGGAGGGACTTACTTTCCACCGGAGGATAGTCGAGGTCGTCCCGGCTTTCCGAGAGTTCTGAACGCACTTCATGATGTGTGGATAAATCAGGAGGCGGAGGTCATCGCACAGGCAGAGAAAATTACAGCGGTTATTGAACAAGCAACGACTGCCACCCCTGCTTCTATTGATGAAACCCCTCTGGATCGGCAGCTGATCTCAGCAGCGGTAAAAAAACTTGAGTCAAGCTACGACGCCACATACGGTGGCTTCGGCGACGCACCGAAGTTTCCTAGCCCCACCAATCTGGAGTTGTTGTTGAGCGAGTATCAACGTGAAGCTTCCAAACCGATCCTTGAGATGGTCACAAACACCCTTGACAAGATGGCGTATGGTGGGATGTATGATCAGATTGGCGGCGGTTTCCATCGTTACTCGGTTGACGCTAGGTGGCTTGTTCCACATTTCGAGAAGATGCTGTATGACAGTGCCCAACTCACGAAAATCTACCTACAAACCTATCACCTCACGAAAAACCCGGTTTATCGACGGGTGGCTGAAGAGATTTTCAGGTTCGTTTCGCGAGAGATGACATCTGCGGAGGGCGGTTTCTATTCGGCACTCGATGCGGAAGTGGATGCGGAGGAGGGTCAATCCTACCTTTGGACAAGCAGACAGATTCAAGATGTCCTTGAGAAAAAGGATGCCAAACTGTTTATGCAGGTTTACGGGGTGGATAAGGGGCCCAACTTTGAAGGCGGAACCAACATTCTCTACCTTCCCGTCCCAATTACCGGTGTCGCAAAATCGATCAAAACGTCGGTGGACGACCTCCACAGCCGCCTTGAACCGCTCAAGGCGAAACTACTCGCGGCACGGGACCAACGAAAACAACCCTTGCTCGATACGAAAGTCATCGCAAGCTGGAACGGTCTAATGATTGATGCGTTTGCCTACGGCTACGAGGTGCTCGGCGATAAACGGTATCGTGATGTAGCAGAGAAAGCGGCACGGTTTAATCTGAAATACCTTCGGACAGCCGATGGACAACTGATGCGGACCTACAGAGATGGTGTGCCCAAATATAACGGCTACCTCGATGATTACGCCTTCCTCGTTCGCGGTCTGCTGCGTCTGCATCGGGCAACAGGTGAAAGATCTTGGTTGGATGAGGCGAAATCGCTTACGGATACAATGAACCGGCTATTTTGGGACGATAAAAACGGCGGCTTCTATTTCACGCTTGCCAACCAAAAATATCTGGTTGTGCGCACCAAGAATCCTTACGACTCCGCTCTCCCATCGGGGAATGCTGTAGCAGTTAATAATCTGCTCACTCTCGCCCAACTCATTGGCGAAAAAAGTTATCTCGATAAGGCTGAAAAAACGCTTCAGAACTTCGCGGGTATGATGGGACAGTCCCCCAACGCTTTTATGCACATGCTTTTTGCCACCAATCGCTATCTTTCGACGGATTGGACTAAAGTCGGCGCAGCGCCCCAAGAACGGTCATCTCAATTTGGGTTGAACGCAGAGGGGACGAGTGAGATTGATCTCTTTGCACCGCCCAAAGGGCGATCGGCGTTGCCTTCAGCGGACGAACTGCTGACGCTTTCAGCCTCTATCCCCTCAAAAGGAGACATCTCGTCCGGAACCCCATTTAATGTGGAGGTGCAGCTCGCGCTGGCGGAAGGGTGGCATATCAACGCCAACCCTCCTTCGTTGGATCTGCTGATCCCGACGACCGTCTCCATCAGTCCTGATGCTCCCGTCGAAATCTTGTCGGTCACATATCCCGCGGGACAGCCGTTTCGCGCAGGTTTCAGCGAGAAACCAATCTCTGTCTATGAAGGAAATATTACGGTTGAGATGAAGCTGAAGCTGAAGTCGGGCAGAACAATCGAAAAAGCGTTTCCGTTGAACGTGGACGTCCGTTATCAGGCGTGTGATGAGCTCCGTTGCTTACCGCCGTCAACTGCAACGATTCCACTCTTGGCGAAAACTTATGAAAAAAGTCACAATTGACATATTTCGGGGCGAGCGCATGTAAATCGGACGATTTATCTGAGTAAGCCCCTCACCCAATCATAGGAGGTTACCATGGATCTGGGATTAACAGGAAAGGTTGCCGTCATCACAGGCGGTAGTGAAGGTATTGGCAAAGGGATTGCGCAGCGACTCTGCGAAGAGGGCGCAAAGGTCGCAATCTGTGCACGGCGCGAAGATGTCTTAGAAGAGGCAGCGCAGGAAATCCGTGACGCTACGGGTGGCGAGGTGCTCGCTGTTGCCGCTGATGTAACAGTTCCCGCAACGCTTGAAAACCTCATCAACCAAACGGTTGATAGGTTCGGACAAATTGATATTCTGATCAACAACGCCGGGAAATCTGCGGGCGGAGATTTTGAACAGGTCACTGATGCGGAATGGTATGAGGATCTCGATCTCAAGTTAATGGGAGCGGTGCGCTGTGCGCGGTTGGCTATCCCTCACATGAGACCAACAGGGGGAGGACGCATTATTAATGTTACCCACCCCGGCGGCAAACAGCCGGACGCAGGTTCCGTCCCAACCTCCGTCAGCCGAGCGGCAGGCATTGCAATGACAAAAGCACTCTCCAAAGAGTTGCTCGCTGACAAGATCCTTGTCAACACGGTTTGCTTGACCTCGATTAAGAGTGCACAGGGTGAGCGTTCATGGAAAGCGGCCGGTTCGCCCGGCACGCTTGAGGAGTATTGGGAAGCGAGGGGTACCGAACACCCGCTGGGTCGCTTGGGCGAGCCCACTGAGGTCGGCGATCTCGTCTCTTTTCTCGTTTCGGATCGGGCTTCGTATATAACGGGGACAGCGATTAATATCGACGGGGGATTATCGGCGGTTGTTTAGTACGCTGTTACAGTGAAGCGTGAAACGTGAGAGGCAAGGTTCTTCATGTTTTGCGTTTCACGTTTCATACATACACATCTCTTGCTATAGACATTGCGCTCCTGTGGAGCGCGGGGATTAACCCTACCGCGGTTCTATAGACATATCGCTCCTCTGGAGCGAAAAGCTGGTCCTGGGTTCTTCTCCATTTATGGTGCATCAATCCAATGCGATACATGTCGCCCCGCTAGGGCTTTGGGTCATTTGGCTGGCCGTGTACTATAAACATGCCGCCCCGCTGGGGCTAAATGAAGTATAATACGTAATTCGTAAAAAGAAACGGAACACAGATCTGTGTTCCCTACGAATTGCACTCCTTTAGAGCGAAGGTAGGGCACTTGACGGGCGGGGAAACCCCGCCCCTACGAGAAGCCGATGGATTTTCAATGCTCCGTTGGTTAAGATAGCCCCGCCATCCCTTAGTCATCAACGACATATCTCAACATCACCCCAAGATCGCCGACAATCCAGCCGCTTTCGGCATCCGCCATATAAATCGAGTTCAGGTTATAGTAGCTCTCGCACCTTTGTGGACGCCAGTTCTCACCGCCATCAATGGTACGGATAACCGTGCCTTCGCCGCCAATTGCCCAGCCGAGGTTTACATTGAGAAAGAAAACACTGCTCAGGAAACTATCCATGTAGCTCTTTTGACGTTTCCATGTGCGCCCACCATCGGTGGTGTGGAGAACCAATCCATCAATCCCAACAACCCAACCATTTAGATAGTCTGTAAAGCAGACGCCCGATAGCCATACCTCTCCGAGTTGAGCTTGCAAATTCCATTTTTGACCGCCGTTCCAGGTGTTAAGAATCACACCGCCTTGTCCCACAACCCACCCGGTTTGAGCGTCAATGAAGTGGACTCCAAATAGATGACGATTGACACCGCTGCGCTGTTTCTGCCATGTTTTGCCGCCGTTTGCAGTGTGCAAAATCTCCCCGCTGTGACCGATCGCCCACCCGTGCTGTGGATCAGCAAAGGAAACGCCGAGGAGGTTATTTTCCGTATCCGTTTTTTGCTGTGACCAGGATTTACCACCATCAGTAGTGTGGATAATCGTTCCCCATTCCGCAACGCTCCAACCAACCTTGTCACTGATAAAATGCGTTGACCCGAAACATTCCATCGTTCCACTATCTTGCGACTGCCAATGCAACCCACCGTCGTCTGTGCGGAGCACCTCGCCACGGTCGCCCACCGCATATCCAACTTTACCGTTAACAAAATGGAGGTCTGTGAGCAGATAGCTGGGTGCGGATTGAAGTTCCCACGTTCTCCCACTGTTTTTCGTGTGCCAAATCGCCCCAAATTCACCGACAGTCCAGCCGAGCTGAGCATTGACAAAATGGACGCCTAGTAAAACGACATCGGCTCCGGGCAGTTGTGTTGCCCCACCCCGCTGATGCTTCCACGCGCGTCCAGCATCGTTGGTGTGCAGGATGGCACCTAAGTCACCAACGATCCAGCCATTCTCGGTATCGGCGAAATGGAGCGCGTACAGGAGGAAGGTGTGTAGTGGTTCATCCCCGGTTCTTAACTGTTGACCGTATTGTTCTTCATGGCGTTTATTTGAGCCCCGTGTTAAAAACGCCCAATTCCTGCCGCCATCCTGTGTGGCAAGCACGGTGCGTTTGTCGCCGACGATCCAGCCACGATTTTCATCGACAAAGTGGACATCGGACAGTTCGTAGCGGACATTGGTTTTCTGGTACGTCCAGCGCTTGCCCCCATCGCGTGTATAATAGGCGTTGCCTTGGTGGCTAACGGTCCAGCCTTGCCGGGAATTGAGGAAATATACACCTCGCAGCGAGTTCTCGCCGATCCCTTCGGATCTATTCAGCCAAGTCTGTCCGCCATCCTGCGTATACAACAGTGTCCCGAAATCGCCGACAATCCAGCCTTCTTGTGCTGAAACGAAGTGAAGGTCGAACAGGTTATTATATGTATTTCCTTCCTGCCGTTCCCATCTTTGTCCGCCATCTTCTGTGTACAGGATAATACCATTTTCGCCGATGATCCATCCCGTCTCGCGATCCGCAAACTGCACTCCCCGTAACGGATAGTAAACGCCGCTCTGTTGTGGGTGCCATGTGACCCCGCCATCCGTTGTGTGAGCAATTACGCTGTCCAACTCTTCTGCGAATGTGCTTCCCGCGTTATTGCCAACAATCCACCCGGTTTGTTCGTCAAGAAAGAACACATCGTAGAATCGCGCTTCCCAATCTGCACGCCGAACAATCTCCCAGCGGCCGGGCTTGGGTTTTTGGTCCCTTGAACACCCGATGTTCCCGCCGATAAGCATTATAATGAGCAATATGAGAGCGTGACACGTGATGCGTGGAACATGAAGGACTGAGTTTTCGATTCGTTGATTGGTTTTCACGTTGAAGACATCCTTTGCGGCGTGGTTTTGACATATTGAGGCAAAGCTATTGTTTTCTGCGACGATGTGCTTAGCCTATAGGTTTATCCGGGGTGAGTGGTTTTCGTGTGCCTGTTTAGCGGAAAGAAATTTTCGGTCTCTTTGTGAACGATTTTGCAGTTAGTTCGTCTTATAAAATAATTCAAGTTGCTAGGTTCTGTTGACATTTGGGTGAGTTGCGTTTGTAATTCACCGATAAATACATAGTCGTAGAGGCGAGGGTGGAATGAAATAACCTAACAAAATCTAACAGAATCTAACACTTTTTCAAAAAACAGCGCCTCGTTGGGGATTGGGTATGATACCCATAGTCTATAAACATGTCGCCCCGCTGGGGCTTTAGGATATTTGCGTATCCCGTGTGCTATAAACATGCCGCCCCGCTGGGGCTATGATGGTGCATTGAAGTGTTGGGTTTCGCAGCTCCTGCTCAACCCAACCTACGGGCTGTCAAATGTCAACACGCACTAGCAACTTGGGTGAAATAACCTAAGTTGCAACCTATTCTACAAGCCGTATAAACCGATGCGAAACATAATACAAAATCAGCCTGAACAAATTATCCAGAATAAGTTGTCCGCCATCCAGCGTCGAATGCGGATTGACAGCATCTTCCAGAATCTGGCTACATTCAACTTCTGGGGGCTTCTCATCGTTGGGGTATTGCTTGTAGGCAACCGATTTTTTCCGCTACCGATACCGATTGGATATGCAGCTTTCCTGCCGATTGTCGTCGCCAGCGTCATCGCAGTTAGCCTGAGCCTGATACAGAAGATAGATCCGTTTGCAGTAGCACACCTTGTAGATCAACGCCTCAATCTGAAGGAACGTCTCGGTACTGCCCTTGAAGCAATATATCGGCGGGGTGTAAATGATTTTGCTATTTTGCAGATCCGTGATGCTGCGCAGGCGGTCCAGGGGTTGGTTCCCGGTACCGCGTTCTCCTACACAGTTCCAGCGACTCTCAAATGGCTTCCTATCCCGATATTGCTCGTTGGGTTTTCGTTTTTTATCCCGCGCATGTATGAAACTCCCGCTCCCCCGACGGCTTCAGAACATGCGGCTATCCATGACGCTGCAGCAAAGCTTGAACAAGCGGTTAGCGGTTTGGACGACACCGAGCTCTCCAAGAAGGTTGGGGAAACCGCCAAGGTATTGCGAAACAAACGTACTGGTGTGCAGGCTGCCCAGAAAGCGCTCAGCACACTCCGTGAAGAGGTTCAGGCGCGAGAAGATCAGCTAGCGGAAAATGAGGTGGATCGGGCGGTCGAAGCCATTTCTACGGTGGGCGAAACCTCCAAACTTCTTAGCGGTGCGGATGCGGAGGCAGTTGCCTCAGACCTACAGAAATTAGCGGATCAGATGGACGAATTGAGCGAAGCGGAGCGGGCAGAATTGGACGCGCTACTCAGACAGCTTGCGGATCGGCTTGGAGGTAATCCTGCCGCCAAGGGCATTGTAGATCAACTGAACGAGATTGAAACAGATGCAGTTAGCCCTGAGATGCTAGCGAAAATTGCGCGTTCGATGTTAGAGATTAACCAGCAGGCGAAAGACAGGGCACAGTTGGAAGCAATCTTGGAGGAGATTAAGGCAAGCCGAAAAGATATTGGATTGGCGGGTATCGAGATGGCGCGTAGAACGGGAGGGGTGGCAGGTAGCGATGGGGGACCGGGTGAGGAATCGGACATGGGAGAGGCACAGGGAACACAAATTGGTGCTATGGGTTCAGAGGGGCAACCCGCGGAGGCGCTGCAACTGAGTGGAGCCTCATCGGATTCGGAGGCATTCTCTACCGCTTCGACACAAGATACGCCAAGCGGTGAAGAGGAGCCTACTTATACCCCATACCGTGAAGTCTACCTCAACGCGCAACAGGCTTACGCGGAAGCGATGGAAAGGGATAGGATCCCTGTGCGGTATCGACAGCGGGTTAAGGATTACATCGACGCCATCGCGAATACGGGTGAGTGATGCGTGAAACGTGAAAAGGGTAGGTCATCCGCGAATCCACGCGAATCCACACAAATGAGAAAACAATTTAACGCAAAGACGCGAAGGGGCAAAGACGCAGAGAAAAGCAGATATGAATGGAAAGCGGGCTAGGAGGATTGGGCAAGATTATACAATGTCGCAATAATCAACGAGATTGAGTGTCTGCCGCGTCCCTTGTTTCTGGCGGGCACCGCTTGCACAGCAACTTGACCTCGCATATCCGGCAGTGGAATATGTATACCAGCTGCACTCTTGACAAAACATGGACGTTGCAGATTCGATAGCCATTCGCCCGGCACATAATAGTTCTCGATAGCTTTCAATCTTTCGCCGATGGTCACATCATTTAAGCCAAACTCTTCGAGGGTGGCGGGGTGCACCCCCGCGCTGTTGAAAGTCACTGCCGGCCGATTCGCCACGATGCTCGCGGCAGCTGCCAGACCGCCGCCCATAGAATGACCTGTAAAGATGACTTTATCCCCATACGCTTCCACAACCGCTTTGGCGAGTTCGATAGCCTGCCGATATGCTGCTGCGCCAAATCCTAATCCCTGAGAAAGGCATGTCTGGCTATCCTGGAGGATATTGGATCTTCTGACACCTCGATAAACAACGACAACCTCTTGTGCATCTTTTGACTGGTATAACATCGCACAAAAGCCTGTGTTAGCATCCTCCAATGTTGCGTTCTGTAGCCCTTCCGGGAGTTGATACCGACGCGAAGGGGCGGAGAGCTGCATCCAGTCGGGCGGCTCCGTTATTTGGGAGAAATAGACATCGTTACTCGCCGCTGGCGTCATAAAAATCGTGGCTCGCCCCGTTTCTGAGGAGATGTAAAGTTTCTCCTTCGCTTCGTAAATCGCTAAACACAACACAGCGTAATCAAAGGGTGCCCGCCCGTTTAGCTGCCTTTCACCCTCCTTCAAATCTTTGTTTAGGCAGTTTCTCAGACAAGCGAAACCGATAATCGAAACTGCAGCGCCAGCAACGCCGGCGGCGACTTTCGAAAGCGTCAGTAGGTTATCTCGCCAACCGTTCGGTGGGTTATCCCGATGCTCGAAGCGGGATGAAACGTTTTCAATGGCGTTTCTGAAACATCTAATAATAAAAGGGGTTCGTGCTTTATATCTCATAATTGTTTTTTTATACTTTACGCTACTTTAATGGCGTATTCCATCCTCAGCAGCCTCTGCTTTAGCCGATATAATGGCAGCCTCCGATTCCGCTTTAGCCTTGCGCCTAATTCTCGTCAGTTCGTACAAAACACCTGTTGCGTCACTTATTTTGTGGATTAGGGTATCAATGGGCTTTCCTAGGTCGCCCAAGTTTATGAGAGAATTAGAAGTTTGTTGTGACATAGTTGAATTTTCGCTATAGCTATACACATTGCGCTCCTCTGGAGCGCGTGAATCGTAGTATTGCGATTCTATAGACATATCGCTCCTCTGGAGCGAAAGATTGAACATTTGACGGGCGGGGCAACCTCGCCTCTACAAGAAAACTGATGGATTTTCAGTGCCTAGGTTCTGTTGACATTTGTAGGTCGAGATATGAATCTCGACCTACAAACTACCTACCAGTATTGAATCGAGCAGAAGGGTCGGGCAAGATGCCCGACCTACAGGGTGCGGTGTTGGGTTTCACTGTATCTATCTATAAGCCAGTGTTATTGAAAAGCGTAGCTACTATTGTCGTTGATAGGAATTACTTTTACCGTGTGCTGAACGACGCGCAGTGATTTTTTTTCGATTTATCGTGCCACAATCCAATGCGGCACACATGTCGCCCCTCTGGGGCTTTGGGTATTTGGTGTATCCCGTGCGCTATAAACATGTCGCCCCGCTGGGGCTAAGTGCGAAGACCGGAAAACCAGATAACAGGATAGACCTAATAAGAATCAGTTCATCGTAGGAACAACGATCGTTGTTCCCTACAACTCGTTTGCCGTAGCAGTATCGCCGAGGCTTTGGATTGTGGTGATTCGTTCTTGCTATAAACATGTCGCCCCGCTGGGGCTAAGTGCGAAGACGGGAAAACGAGGAAACGGGATAGACCTAATAAGGAACAACGATCGTTGTTCCCTGCGCCGTAGCAGTACCACCGAGGCTAAAAAACTTGAGATATTACCGGACTAGACACATAGGGCTCCTCTGGAGCGAAAGATTGAACAGATCAACTCTAACGACCAGCCGATGGATTTTCACGACTAACAATTTGCGTTACTTTATATCAACCGTGTAAGTCTTATTTCATTGAGATCTATTTAGTTTTAGACGTTCCTCTTATGCGCTGTGTTTAATGAGAAGGTGCCCCTAACTCCGGCAAGCTCTCCACAATCTCCACCGTCTCCAAGCTGACCGCGATCACCTTTCCGATGAGATTAACGATGTAACGCGGGTCGTCCGCACGGTTTGGGTCGTTGACGATGCCGCTGCGTTTGTCCGTTTTGACGCGATACTGATCAATCACCCATTCCAACGCTGACCGATTCCCAAGCCGATAGTCAAACGCCTTCGCGGGTATTCCGTCGAGGGTCAGGAAATCGTTGTACACCAGCTGCGTTTTATCTTTGGAGAGTTTCATCTTCTCCACGCGCCAGTTGATTGGTACTTCACGGTTTTCGATGAATGTGAGTTGATGCTCGGGGCCCTCTTCATAGCCGATGTGGATTTCCCCCAACCGCCCCCCCGCTTTGGCGAAACCCCAGAAGTCGGTCGCATACGGCAGGTGCGGCAGGTCTCGCTTGAGGTTTGCCTGATACCGCTCCCGATAATCGGGGTGGTGCAGGAGGGCGTAGACGTAATGGAAGATGTCCCACTTGGTGATTGCCTCGTCTTGGTAATGTGCCCGGAATTGTTCTACTGCCCAATCGGTGATGTTCTCGCGGCGATTTGTACCGTCCTCATCGTAGGTGTAGAAGGGGAAGCATTGTGAACCATCAATGGAGGTTATTGTTAGATTGGGAATTATGTCTGTGCAAAAACACCAGTAAGCAGAACGTCCCCCAATACTTGGAACAACAATTACCCGATTTTCACACTCGGTTTCAGGCGTGGGAAAAATAGATGGAAATACCGATACGACATCATTCATCATTCTATCAAAATAAAGGTTCGATCGCGTAAATGGACGGTAGAGGGAGGTCCTCACTTTGTGATCAGTATATTTGGCCGTTTGTTCTCGTTTCAACTTCGCCTTTAAGTCTCGACTCCAACTAATTTTCGTGTCATCGTAAGCCACAAAGTCATCAACGTTTGCATCCCGATTTTCTCGGCGTTTCCACCTGTCAACCTCCGCGTTATAAGTTCCAATTAACCGATCCATGTTATCAGCCAGTATGTTTCGGTTGAAATTGTAAACCCACGCATCACGGTTTGTGCTGACACCGAGGCTATAACTCTTAAAAATCACCTCTACTACTTCACCCTTTGCAGCCTTCGCTTCCTTAGTCCCCATCGGGATAAAGGTCTCAAATTCAGCGTGGAGCCCTTCTGTCAACCATGCGTATCGCTGGCCAGGCGTTATTGACTTCCATTCCATGTCTCGGTAATGTTCCTTTGAATCGAGATAGCGGTATTTGTCCTCTTTGCGCCAAATCTCATCGACACGGGCGTAGAAGATTTCGGCTTGGGAATTTGCGTTGCCACGTCTCTTGATGAAGAAATTGATACTCACACCGATCTGAATTCCAAAGACGTTGTGCGTTGTGCCTGAGAGTTTTGGGTTCTTGCGGACATTCCCACTCAGATCCAGAATGTAAATCACGTCGAAATCGTTTGCGAGGTGTTTCCGCATCCCGTCAAACGCCACGTTGTCAAGAAAACTATTGTTCGTTACGAAAGCAACAACCCCTTCATCTCCTATCCGGTCCGATGCCCACCTAACCGCTTTCACATACGGATCGGAGAGTTTATTTTTCAGCGTCGCTGTAGAGTCTTTCCCATAGGTCTCCTTAACCCGCGCATCCATCGTTGGATACTTCCGATTCTTGTTGTTGTCGTTCTCGTTGACCTGACCGACATTGTAAGGCGGATTGCCGATGACTACAAACATCGATGTCTCCTTCTGTGCTTCAACGCGGCGGGTATTGTCAGGGGCGAACAGCGGCAACTGTCGGTCTTCCGCAAGTTCAAACGTATCAACGAGACAGATACCCTCAAAGGGCTGATAGTCCCCTGTCCCCTCGTAAAACTCATGTTCGATGTTCATTGAAGCGATGTAGTACGGCAGCAGCATCACCTCGTTGCAGTGGAGTTCAGATTGATACTTATCCTCAAGTGCGGTTGGGCGAATTTCGCGCATCGTCCGCACAATAAAATTGCCGGTCCCAACAAACGGGTCAATGATGTGGACACCGGAATCGGAGAGCGATCGATTGAATTCAGCCCCTAGAATCTCCTCAACGCTTCTCACCATGAAATCGACGATTGGTTGGGGTGTGTAGACTACCCCGTGCGTATCGGCGACCTCCACGGAAAAGCCTTGAAAAAACTGTTCGTAGACCGTGTTGAGGAAACTCTGTTTTTGGGAGAAGTCGTCGATGGTCGCAGCGGTGCGTTCGATTGCGACGTAGAAAGGGTCAAGGCTACGCAGAAAATCCTCTCGGCTGAAAGCGTGAGACATCAACGCAGTAATAACGGTCTCGATTTCACGGGCGATGACATTGCGGCGGGTAAATTCGGAGTTGCTAAAGACGGTTCGGAAAATTCGCTCGGTCAACAGGTGCTGAATCAGCATCTCCTCGACGGCGGCTTCGGACAGGTTGGGGTTGATTGATTGACGGCATTTCTCATGGAAGGCAGCAAAGGCGGCGGTAAACTCCCGATTTGTCCCGCGTTCCTTTTCGATCAGTTCTGCCAAGCCCTTCCCAAGCGCGGGCACTCGGTCTTTGAACTGAGAGACCGCCTCCTCCCATTCGGTGTATTCTTGCGGACGGTGGGAACAGAAGGTTTCGAGGGTATGTATCAGTTGCGTTGGGTCAGTCAGGTCGGCATCAAGCGTCCGCTGATTGTTCTGCCAGAGGATAGCCCGGTGGGGGGTTTGGAAGAGGATGTTGTCGCGGGGATAGCCTGTTGCAAACTTGTGGAGCACTTCGGCTGGTAGGTCGTCGTGAATATCCTTTGCTTCCCAGTAGCCGTGGGGCAGTTGGAAGTTGTCGATCAATGCGCCGTCAACGACAATCCGTTTGTTTTTAACCCCCCTAGCCCCCCTTATCAGGGGGGTCATTGAGTGTTCAGGTACTAGGATCCAGTTAAATTGCTTCCCGCAGTATTCGAGTAGGGATTGGAATGCCGATCGGACAGCGGTTTCGTGGGAGACACCGATTGACTCGAAACGTTGTAGGGATTCGTAGTAAGCTTTGACCGGTTTGTGGGTTGGTTTGAGGTTAAGGGTTGTCATGTGAAATATTGTCGAGATGTGAATCTCGACCTACAGTCGATTAACGCGAGCTATCGAGTGATTTTATCGATATATCGTGCCGTAATCCAATGCGACACACATGTCGCCCCGCTGGGGCTTTAGGAAATTTGCGTATCCCGTGTGCTATGAAGATGTCGCCCCGCTTGGGCTAAATGCGAAGATGGGGAAAACAGATAACGGGATAGACCTAATAAGGAACAACGATCGTTGTTCCCTACGCCGTAGCAGTACCGCCGAGGCTTTGGTGTTTGGTGTATCCCGCCCGGCTATAAAGATGTCGCCCCGCTGGGGCTATAGGTCGGGCAAGATGACCGACCTACGGGTAGATGTGCAGGTTACGGCATACGGCGTATGCCTACTACTTTAATAGAATCGATGGGGTTTTGGGGTGGGCAAGATGCCCGACCTACAAACTATTGGAGTAAAATCAGTTTCACCGTACCAAATTGCTCTGCACCCATTGAGCAAATGTTGCGTTATGTTCTGACGTCGGTTGATGGGTATAGGCGATCGGTAGTGAGTCGCCGATTAAATCTTCCAGTTTCCCTTGCAACTGACTGACAACTTCGGGGTGAGCAGCAGCAACGTTATGTTCCTCCTTGGGATCACTGGCTGAATGGAATAGGCGTGGGTTCGTATCTGCGTTCACCGTTTCGAGCATGAGGAGCCATTCGGGGGTGCGAACCCCAGCGGTCGTCGCCCAACCGGTGATGACGTGGTCGCGCTGCCCCTCTTGTGAACCCGACATGATGGGCAGGAGGTTATAGCCATCAACCGCTGCACCTTCAACTCCAGAGAGGGAAAGGATTGTCGGCATAAGATCGATATTCTGTACGTAAGCGTCGATCGTTTTGCTGTGGTATGCAGGATCCGGGTGGCGAATCCAGAAATTGAGCCGACAGTTATAGGGGTGCATCGCGTCTGCGGTCTTGCCGAACTGCGTATGGTCCATCAACTCGGTGCCGTGATCTGAGACAAAGCAGATCACCGTGTCATCCCATAGGCGCAGGTCGGTGAGGACGTTCAGCAGGTGGCCAATCCATTTATCGACAAAGGTAACATAGCCGTAGTAGAGGGCTTTCGTGCGGCGTATCTCATCGTCGGTCAAATCTTTATAATTCTGCACCATCTGTGGATAGATATAATCCTTGACGCCATCCGCTTTGAAATACCGATCGGCAAAGTGCATCGGCGGATCCCAGCATTCGTGGGGTGTGAAGCTATCGATCCAGAGGAAGAAGGGTTGATTTTCGTGGTTGTCCTGTATCCACCGCGCTGCACTGCGAAAGACACGCGGGGCGAGGTAGTCCTCCTCCCCTCGTCGATCTTGCATGTTGAGCAGGTATTGTGCTATACCGGGTCGGTCCGTCGGATTGGCGATGTCGTCAGGCAGGTAAGGTTCCATATTGATGTCGGCAAGGGGTCCGCTGCGCACCCGATCCGATTCCTGCCCACGAATATAATCGTAACTCATAAAGCCGCGTGTAAAATTCATGGTCGGCTTGAACATGTGATAGACATCGGTGACTAGTCCTGTTGCCACACCGTTAAGCAGGAGATGCTCCGCTAGTGTCGTTTGTGCTGTAGGGATAGCGTGCCAGCCGTATATATTTGGGACTGAGCCGCGGTCGTCAACGTGGAAACGCCACGGGTAGGACCGCATCCCTGTAAAGAAGCCACGCCGCATCGGGATGGTTGGCTCACCTTCTCCCCAAGCGTTATTGAACACCGTGCTATTTTGCCGCAACTGATCTAGGTGAGGGGTATCAACGTGATCTTCCCAAGTGTGATCTACCACATCTGCTCGGAGTGTATCGCAGCAGATAACAATAGTATTCATTCGGCAACTCCTTGTCTGGGGTGGGTGGATTGTGTAAAGCGCGCCTATCCTTTCAGACAGCACACACGAGGCATCAAGATTATATTGGGAGTGGGAGAGCAAGTCAAGAAAATTCTGGGGCGGGACTAGGGGAATTGCATCTGTTATAGGACTTAGACAGCGCGGATCACAGGTTAGGAAACCTGTGGCTACAAGCAGATTTCCATGATCGTATGCCAAAGTCATACACACTATTTACATGTGATTGCGTTGGGGGTGGGATTGATTGTATGCGAAGAACATGAAACGTGATGCGTGAAAACCTTTTCTTCATTAGTTCATTGACACAGTCGGGCAAGATGTCCGACCAACGGGACTCATAGAAAAAGAAAGCCGAATCCATATTTTCTCGTTGACATTGTGAACCGAATGAGTATAATTGGAGAATCTGATATCAAAACAAGATAGGAGTTTAATTTATGAAACAAAAGCTACCAGCAACAAAACTGACCCATCTCTTGATAGTGGGAGCACTTCTGATTGGTGCTTGTCCATTGATTGGCGTGTCAATCGCGGAGGCACAGGATGCCGGGGCGACAGCGGACCAAGCGGAGATGCCTCGTATCTACTCGATTGTTGCTCGCATCTACGAAGAGGTCTTTAATACGGGCACACTGGATCAGGTAGATACGCTAATTTCCGCGGAATACATTGATCATAATCCAATCGGTCAAAGTGGTGAAAGTGGCATAGAGGGATTCAAACAGACTGTAAGAGGGTTACGCTTTGCTTTTCCCGACCTGCACTTCACAATTGAGGAGATCCTTGCCACCGGAGATAAGGTGGTGATTCGTACCACTATGCAAGGCACTCACAAGAATAGCTTTCTGGGGGTTGACCCAACTAACAAGCAGGTAACGGTGACAGGGATCGACATCTTTCGGATAGCCGATGGGGTTGTTGTGGAACGCTGGGGCACACTGGATGGGCTATCCCTCATGGAACAGATGGAGGTCTTCATTCCGATGGCGTGGCAATATACGCTGCTTGGCGCGCTAGACCAAAATGAACGCAAGCCACTGATTGAGGAGATGAGCGAGACTGCCGAAAAGAAGCGAGATACTCTTAGGACCGACCGGCAGCCCGTAACGGAGCTCGTTCATCTGGATCAGTTGATGCATCAGTTTCAAGCGGATGCAGGGAAGGTTCGCGTGGTCGCTCTGCTCTCTCCCGGCTGACCGAAATGTCGTCGGGGGGTCTCCGAAATAATGACACTGTTCGAAAGAGTTCCGGATGAGCACCTGCAGGCTTATATGATCTGGCAGCCAATTCTTAGTAGCGACGATCGGGTTTCAGCAGAAAGACGCGCTAATGAGTTTCCTCACGAAAAATTTACGCATTTTTGGGATAGTAACAGTGCCACCGGCAACCTTTGGAAGGACGTGCTCCGCCTAAACGACACCGCGTGGGATGTTTATCTGTTATATAACGGGTCGGCAGAGTGGACAACCATTCCACCTTCACCGGATCTCTGGTTTCCCCAACTACATCATGCGACACGCGCACGATTTGAGGTGAAGACCAAGCAACTCCTCCGAGAAATTCCGTAGGTAAATCCATGTAACGATGAATCCCTATTTCCTCTCTGTTGCTCTGATAGCTGGTTCAATCATCGCCTATGAGATTACGCTGGTACGCTTATTTTCAATAGCGCAATGGCATCATTTCGCGCACATGATTATCAGCCTTGCGCTGCTTGGGTTCGGTGCCAGCGGGACAGCGATTTCGCTTGTGCAACATTGGTTGACAGGGGATCGGCGGAAATCCGACGTGGCAGGACAACGCTTCCACAATGCTTATACGATTTGTGGAGTGCTCTATTCAATCAGCGTGGTTGGGTGTTTTGTGCTGCACCAATATGTGCCGTTCAACCCGCTGATGTTGGTCTGGCAGCCGAGTCAAGCTCTATCAATTTTCGCGCTGTATCTTATTTTATCGCTCCCATTTTTCTTCGGTGCCGCGTGCATTGGTTTGGCGTTGCTCCAGTTTGCGGGCAATGTCAATCGTCTCTATTTTTTCGATCTTTTCGGTTCCGGTATTGGGGCGTTAGGTGTCATTGTTACGATGTACTTAATTCCTCCGGCACAAAACCTGACACTCATCTCAACAATCGGGTTTTGTGGTGTGCTGACCGCCAATTGGGAAAGTTGGAGCGCGCGATATTGGCGGCGAACTGTCTGGATAGCTGGATTTGCCGCTGCATTTATCGGCTACCTGCTATTCAACCCTATCTCAATAAAGATTTCACCCTACAAAGGGCTGAGTAGCGCGTTGAACTTCCCGGATGCACAGATCCTGAGTGAGCGGCACAGTCCTCTCGGTGTGCTACATGTAGTTCGTAGCGACTTAATTCGCGCGGTGCCGGGGTTGAGCCTAACCGCACAGCACCCGGTACAGCCACAGTTGGGCTTATTCACCGACGCCGACTCAATGACGGCGATAACTGACTTCAGAGGTGATTTATCAAAGCTAGGGTATCTTGGGGATACAACGTCGGCGTTGGCATACCACCTGATTGAGTCCCCACGTGTGCTGATTTTAGGTGCCGGTGGCGGCGGGGATGTCCTCAACGCGCTCTACCACGGTGCGGAATCGGTTGATGCGGTGGAGCTAAATCCACAAGTCCTTGAATTGGTTGGGAAAGAACACGCGGATTTTGCCCGGCACATTTACACGCCAGATTCAACCTATCCGGTGCGGGTTCACGTCGCGGAGGCGCGTGGATTTGTGAGAGCGACGACAAAGCGGTACGACCTCATCCAGATTGCACTGCTCGATTCCGTGAGTGCGTCCGCTGCGGGCACCCACGCTCTAAGTGAGAGTTATCTCTATACGGTT
Source organism: Candidatus Poribacteria bacterium (assembly GCA_965222805.1). Lineage (GTDB taxonomy): Bacteria > Poribacteria > WGA-4E > WGA-4E > PCPOR2b > PCPOR2b. The sequence goes on along the minus strand of CBDCUX010000005.1, from coordinate 5,666,696 downwards.
GAGTCAATTATAGACCTATATCAACATCTAACCCCTGGGGGTATTATTTCGATTACGCGCTGGCTGAAAACACCGCCGCGTGATATGATTCGGTTGTTCGCAACAACGGTTGAGGCGTTGGAAGGGATTGATGGCACGGTCCCCGCTCAACAGTTGACAATGATTCGCGGTTGGCGGACCGGCATATTGTTAATAAAAAAAGGGGATTTCCAGGTAGCGGATCGAGCGAAGATTCAGGACTTCTGCCGTGAGCGTTCCTTCGATGTAGCGTACTACCCCCAGATGCCGGAGGCGGAAGCGAACCGCTACAACCAGTTGGGGGAGCCGATCTACTTTCGGGCTGCGCAAGCGATCCTGTCCAACGATCGGCAACAATTTTACGAAGTTTATCCCTTTAATATCCGCCCCACGACCGATAATCGACCATATTTCTTTCAATTCTTGCGTTTCGATTCGCTGGTTCAGATGGTCCGGACGGTTGGCAGAAGTGCCATCCCGTTCATCGAATGGGGCTATCTACTCCTGATTGCAACGTTGATTCAAGCGATTATAGCGGGGTTGGTCTTGATTCTGATACCGCTCTTTTTCTTGAAGCGGCAGGACGCCTCCCCTACCACTCATGACTCGCGTTTCGCCACTTGGCGGGTGTTCGGTTACTTTCTGAGCTTAGGTGTTGGATTTATGTTCATTGAGATGTCGTTCATCCAGAAGTTTCTCTTGTTGCTTGCGAACCCAACGTATGCGGTCGCGGTTGTGCTGTGTGCATTCCTGCTCTTTGCAGGACTGGGTAGCCTTTTCTCGCTGAGACTGAGTCAGATTGGGAGGCTCCGGCGACATCCAACTGCCGTAGCTATCGGCGCTTTATCGGTCATTGCGCTTGTTTATTTGCAACTGCTGCCTCCGATTTTTCACCGCTTTCTGGCGAGTTCCGACCTCCTGAAGATTACCGTATCAATCGGGCTGATTGCCCCCTTAGCGTTTTTCATGGGGATGCCTTTCCCGTTGGGCATAAGTTGGTTACAGAGACACGAGCCGCATCTGATTGCATGGGCGTGGGGCATCAACGGGTATGCATCAGTGGTGAGCGCGATTTTGGCGACCTGTCTTGCGATTGCGTTCGGCTTTAACACCGTTATTCTTCTAGCGGTCGGGGTCTATCTCATCGGTGGGTGCATCCATCTCCGGCTGGATCGGGAAACCGCACCCTGCCAGCTTAGTCTCTCCGATAAAAGTTGACGAAACGCACATTTTCAATACAGAAGGAGGCATATCATGAAACAGTTTTTTTTGATTCTCGCCGCATTTCTCTTATTAATCGATATCCCCCTACACAGTGCCAGCGATTTCGACAGCGATCGCGAATGGATGGTCAAAACTCAGATCGACGCAGGTGGCATCACAGATGGTCGGGTCGGTGTCAAGAATACGTCCGTTTTGGAAGCGATGCGGCGTGTGTTCCGCCACGAATTTGTGCCTGAGCGCCTGAAATCCAAAGCATATATCGATATGCCGTTGCCGATCGGGTATGACCAAACAATTTCGCAACCGTATATCGTCGCATATATGACGGAACTGCTTGATCCTAAGAAAGAGCACAAGGTGCTTGAAGTGGGCACCGGTTCGGGGTATCAAGCGGCGGTTTTAGCGGAGCTGGTTGATCACGTCTATACGCTCGAAATTATCAAGGAACTTGGCGAAAGTGCGGAGGAACGCCTGAAGCGGCTCGGTTACAAAAACGTGACGGTGAAAATCGGTGACGGTTACTTCGGTTGGGAGGAACATGCACCCTATGACGCGATTATTGTCACCGCTGCGCCGGACCACATTCCACCGCTGTTGATACATCAACTCAAGCCCGGTGGCAAGCTGTGTATTCCGGTTGGCGGACGTTTCCGGGTGCAGACCCTGACGCTCGTACAAAAAACAGAGGCGGGTTCAATTATGACGAGGCAGCTGATGCCGGTCCGTTTTGTCCCGTTAACGGGGGAGCGTTAACCCTAATTTGAGTGATTCAGCGCTATGCGCTGGTCTCTTAGAAGATGTTGAGGAGAATATTGTGAGCACTGAAAATACAAACGGTTTACCGACATGGGATTTGTCGGATCTCTACGATAGCATTGACGATCCGCGGTTAGACTCCGACTTAAATTCGATGGTCGATCAAGCGGCAGCGTTTGAGGCGACGTACAAAGGACGTATCGCTTCAGCAGATGTGACCGCTGACCTGCTATGCAGCGCACTCAGCGATTATGAAGCCTTGATGACGGGACAGTATAAGCCGGGGTCTTATGCCAATCTGTTGTTTTCGACTGACACCGCAGACTCCCGACGGGGGGCAATGTTGCAGAAGACGCGCGAAGTCGGGTCCTCAGCGGCAACCCATCTGATTTTCTTCGACCTTGAAATCGGGGAGATTCCGCAAGAAACCTTTGACAGCATCATCCAAGATCCGCAACTCGCCCCCTACCGTCACTATCTCGAACATGAACGGGCATTGGCAGCCCATCATTTAAGCGAGACAGAAGAGAAAATTTTGGAGGAGACGGCGAATACAAGGGGACGCGCCTTTGGACGACTGTTTACTGAAATCACGTCGCGCCAAACCTTTCGTATGGACGATAAGGAGCTGACCCAAAGCGAGTTGTTAGTGCACTTCTACAACCCGGATCGTGAAACGCGCAAAGCTGCCGCTTCCGCCTTAACGGATGGGCTTAAGCGGGACGCTCATGTGCTGACTTTCATCTTCAACACACTCCTCCACGAAAAGCAGATTCTGGACGGCTTGCGAGGCTATTCGTCGCCCGAAACAGCACGACATCTTGACAATGAAGTGGCTGAAGCGGTGGTCAATACCGTTTCGGAGGTGTGCGTGGACAATTACGATATCGCTGCCGATTACTATCACCTTAAGCGGCGGTTGCTGGGGTTGGATGAGTTGACGCACTATGATCGGTACGCCCCGCTGCTCGGCGATCGTGGCAGCATCCCGTTCGATGAAGCGCAGGGGATGGTGATGGACGCTTTTGGTCGGTTTTCACCGCAGTTGGCAGAAATAACGGAGCCGTTCTTCAGCAAACGTTGGATTGATGCTGAGCTCCGTGCGGGCAAACGGGGCGGTGCATATTGCGCGGGGGTCACACCTGACTTGCATCCCTACGTTTTTATGAACTACACGGGCAAACCGCGTGACGTGATGACCTTAGCACACGAGTTAGGTCACGGTATTCACGATGTACTCGCTAGCAAACAGAGCTTGCTCAACTATCATCCAGTCTTGCCACTGGCAGAGACCGCGAGTACCTTCGGAGAGATGTTGGTGTTCGACCAATTGCAATCCACGTTAGAATCGCCGGAGGAACGGTTGGCGCTGCTGTGTGGTAAAATTGAAGATATTTTTGCCACCGTGTTTCGTCAGATTGCCATGTATCGCTTTGAACAAGAGGCACACCGCCTTCGCCGCGAGAAGGGCGAACAGACAACAGAAGCTTACTGTGAAGTCTGGCAGCGGATGATGCAGGAGATGTTTGGGGACTCGCTAACGTTGGGTGAAGACCATCAGTGGTGGTGGCTCTATATCCCGCACGTTTTCCAACTGTCGTTTTACGTCTATGCCTATTCTTTCGGTGAGCTGTTAGTGCTGTCACTCTATGCCCAGTATCAACGCGATGGAGAGTCGTTCGTGCCACGCTACTTTGATTTGTTGAGTGCCGGTTGCTCTGCAACACCGATCCAATTGGTTGCTGATATGGGGATTGACATCGCCTCACCCGACTTCTGGCAGGGCGGCTGTGATTTAATCCGCGAAAAGGTAGAGCAGGCAAAGGCGTTAGCGGACACGATGAAGTAACATTTACAACCTAACTTATTCGGAGGAAAAACAGTGCCAATTTACGAGTATCAATGCAAGACTTGCCAATCCAAATTCGAGATACTGCAATCTATCAATGCAGATAACAGTGAGCTCGTATGCCCCGATTGTGGTGCGGAAAAGCCGACGAAGGTTTTTTCTAGCTTCTCATCGATCGGAAATGGGAAAGCGGCAGCCTGTGATACAGGCTCGACATGAGCGATTCCTGGATTGGACGGTTCGTCCTAAACGGTTTATGGGAGATATAGTATAGCGCGAGCTATTACCTTTTGTTCCGGTGCCTGTCTGGATCGTGAAACGTGATGCGTAAGAAGCTCATTATGAATTCATTTAACCCCTAGGGGGTGATAGGTAGCAATTTATGGTAGATTTTAGAATTACTTAGACACTCCCAATGCACAGCCAACCCCCTAAATCCCCCTTATCAGGGGGACTTTTGAAACTTCGCGAAGGTCAGAGTTATTGGTAAATGTCTACTTATTTCTCTAATTCACTATATTTGTTTTAGGATGGTCACCCATTTAACAGATGTAAAGTAGGTCGAAATTCATATCTCGACACAAAACCGTCGATTTTGGAAAATTGACCTACTGAAGAGATGTAATTTTCGCAGGGTTTACGGCATACGGAATATGCCTACTACTTTGTGACCACTCGCGTACAATAATTGAAATTGGTTCATCTATTCTAATTTCACCCATCCGCTCGGGCAACGGGGATGACACAGCGAATCCTGATTCGGCCTAAGGAGGCTTCCCATGAAGAATAAACCTGTTGAACTGTATCTAATCGGTGGTGCTGCTGGTTTTCTGAGCGGCGTGTTGATGCTCGTATCGAGTTATATAATCGTGATGCGTCTCCAAGCTGCTGCTTTGGGGACACCGGAGTTAAAGTTGTTGGGAGTGACGCACGGATTAAGCGTCGTAAGTCTCATCCTGATTGTGCCAACGGTGATCGCATTGTTTGTACTGCTCAACAGCGTCGTGACGGCGCGCAGTTACCTTGGACTTGGTTTTGCGACGATGTGGCTGGTCATAGAAATAGTGGGGCACCTTTCTCAAACTGCCCCGCTTCGTGCCTTGGGCGAGCTGCACGCGAATCACCCCGCCGATGCGATGGCGATTTACCAAGTGTCGGGAGAGTTCACGGAAGCACTGCTGCTCACGGGCACATTCTTTGCGTCGCTCACCGCTTTATGTTACGGTCTTTCGCTCATTGGCGGTTGGAATCGGCTGGCAGGATATATCTTCTTGATAGCCGTTCTCGCGTTCCCAATCGGGATGCGGATTCCTGAGGTTGGGATTCAACTTCATGTTGCCTTGCGTGCACTTGCTTTCTTGATTGTGAGTGGTGTCCTGATTAAAATTGCAGCGACAGAAGAGGATTGAGTATGGGAAACTTAAAAGCTGGCGCTGCGAAGATCGACATCACGCCGCCGCTCGGTTGTAACATGGCGGGATATGCGGGGCGAGATCGTGGCAGCGAGGCAATCACCGATGCACTCTACGCAAAAGCGCTTGTATTTGACGATGGAGATACACGGGCTGCAATCATTACCACAGATCTGATTGGTGTAGAAGCAACATTTGTTGATATCGTTCGTCAAGCAATTGAGGAGACGACGGGGATTCCGGCTGGCAACGTGATGATTAGTTGTTCCCACACACACTTTGGTCCTGAAGTCCGTGCATCACGCGCCACGTCCCCCGATAATCCGAAGAACCGCGTTTACGCCAATATGCTTGTGGAGCAGCTAACGACGATAACGCAACTCGCTCAACAGCGGCTTCAGCCCGCACGAGTCGGAGCCGGAAAGGGTATCGCGGATCAGGTCAGCTATAATCGGCACACTATTCGTCCAGATGGGAGTGCACAGACCAGTTATCGTCTGCCTGACCCCAGCGCAGATCTGACGTTCGGTCCTTATGACTCAACAGTGAGAGTTCTTCGCGTTGAAAGCATAACGGGGGAACTAGCGGCTTCCGTCATCCATTTTGCTTGCCACCCCGTTACCACAACCGACCGGATGTACACAATCAGCGCGGACTATCCGGGGTACGCAATGGGGATGGTCGAACAGGAAGAGGACGGGACATGCTTGTTTGGATTGGGTTGTGCGGGCAATATCGTCCCCATCCAGCGCGAAGGCAGATACCCCCGCATGATTGGCAAAACCATCGGAGGCGAAACGATAAAAGTCCTACAATGGATTGAGATCTTAGATGAAACGCAGGTGCAAGTGATGCACCAGAAATGCTCCCTAGAATTGAAAAAAGCGATTGATGGAAAAACAACCGAGGAGATTGACCTCCAATGTATCGCGGTTGGATCTATTTATTTCATAGGATTGCCGGGAGAGATTTTCGTTGAGATCGGCTTTGACATTGTGAATCGCGCACAACGGGAAAACCTGTTCGTCATGAGCATGACCAACGGAAGTATCGGCTACATTCCGGTCGAGATTGCCTACAAACAGGGCGGGTATGAGTCCAATTCCTCCCGTTTTCGTCCCGGATGCGGTGAGCAGATCACTGACGCAGCAGTGGAGCTGTTGAATCAAATGAAGTGAATCCAATATGCAAATTTTTTTGAATTAAGAACTGCTATTATTCCAAGGACCTTCGATCATAAATTTTATGAATCGATCGTGTAGTTGTTGGCGTTATCTCACTTGAACTCAATACTCTATTCGTTCAAAGGAGGGTCCAATGTACGCTCGCAGCCAATTGGTAATATGGACCGCCATCATTTTTGTGTTAAATTTGGTATTATTGGTTAAATTGCGTGACAACGCAGCAACGGCAAAAACGCAGTTAGAAGAACTCACACCAACAGAACTCTCGCAAATAGATATTGCATATATGTTGGACTCAAACGCTTTTACTTCCCGGGAGCAAGAGGATGAATCAGTGGTATTATTGGTTAAATTGCGTGACAACGCAGCAACGGCAAAAACGCAGTTAGAAGAACTCACACCAACAGAACTCTCGCAAATAGACATCGTAAATATGTTGGACTCAAACGCTTTTACTTCCTGGGAGCAAGAGGATGAATCAGTGGCATACGAAAGTCAAGGCAGCGAAGTGAAAACTGAGAAATCTGAGGGACCACCGCAATTCTCTTTATTCCCTGAAAATACCTCCGCGGGTTCAGTAAAGATCTATTACGTGCACAAGGGGGATACCCTCTGGCAAATTTCAAGAATACACAATCTTGATCTGCGTACTTTGCTAGCCTACAACAAACTGAAAGATCCAAACATCATTCGCCCTGGACAAAGAATTGAAATTCCCCGCCGCCACACAAATATGCAAGTGAGTCCATGAGCAATGGGAGAGAGAAAATCTAATCGAAACCGGAAAGTAACCGAACAAATCAGCTATTTTGCGCCGAATAGCCTTGTCTACACCAACAGCAAAATCGGTTTCTAGCCTCCCTTACACAGCCAACGAGAGCTATGGAGGTCATTGTGGTTAAATTCAGAGATCGTCTGCTCGTCCCCCTGGTGACAGTCTCTATTGTAGGCACAACAATCTTTGCAGGCTGTAGCAACCGGGATGAGCGTTTTGAATCCAACGCCCTAGCTCCCTCCCTGCAAGAAGCGGATGTAGCACTGAATCGCGCCCAAGCCGCAATGCAAAGGGCGGGCATTGACCTGGAGTTATCAGACATTGGCACCCTGGGACATCTGGCAACCCTTTTACCAAGCCCACTGCAACTTGGCACACTTGAAGACCAAGAAGTAATTCAAGAAGCTATCAGGGCGATGTACGAAGTTTTAGATACCATTGGACAGCAACAAGTCGCACGAGCACCCGCCAACCCCGCCCAAATGGACCCAGAGGTCTCTGAGAGTGATCTGGTATTGGTGCATATCCACCTCGCTTACCTCTATGTGCTGGAGGCCGTCAGAATTACGACGATTGAAGGTTGGGGCAAAGATGGCGAGCCAAATACCAACGACGACTTTTGTCGTATTTCCTTTCCGGAGGAATTTGGGCTTGAAGATGTGGAAGCACTAGAGGAAATCTACGTCTTTGAGTTGACTGAACGAAGCCAAGCGATATTTGACGCCATTAAAGCAAATCTGGACAGCCGTCCAGAAGATTATCTCAGGCAATTCAGCGAAAGTCAACGGCAAGCCATTCTTGATGCCTTACTGTTGCTGCTTGGGTCGGAAGTCAAAGTCCCTGCATTTCCTAGCCTCATCAGCAGCGACGGCAGGCCCATCGCCGAACAAATTAACAGTGTGGATCGCGAAATCTACCGACAGGATGCCCTGTTTCATTTGCAAGCTGCACGTGATATAGCAAGAGATATCGCCCCGGATTTAGAAGAAGCACTCGACGAGCTTAGTAAAGTTATCGTTGAAACATTTGCCGAAGATTTCCTTGACCAAATATCGCAGTGGGGATTTGAGGTGCTCAATAACCAAGAGGTTCGTAGTCGCCTAGATGAATTGGTTACAGAAAGATGAGGAAGAACAATGCGATTTTGTCTCAGATATACTTTGTGCTTTACAATGTTTGCCATGATGCTTGTGAGTACAAATGTTGCGTTGGCACAAACAGACGAAGAACCCCTATTTCTCTTTCGCGGTGCGCGCCCCCTTGGGTTAGGAAACGCTTACGAAGCCATCGCTGATGACATTTATGCAATCCATTACAACCCTGCGGGTCTAGCACAGGTTGACGAAACTATCTTCCAATTTTTAATCATTCGGGGGCGTGCTACCGAAGATTTCATTGATGAAGCCACAACGATTGACGAATTTATAAGTAATACTATAAACCCGCTGGTGAACTCAGAGAATCCATTGACCGATACAAATCCGGATCTAGTAGCAGCACGTGAGAGATTGGTTGAGCGTGCGAAGCAGGTCCTTGTTGAAACGCACGGTTTAGACCTTGGTCTTCCTTCGTTTGGACTAATTAAACCGCTCACGATAGCTGACCATAAATCGGCAGTAGCTATCTCGTTCTATAATCACGTCTTTGCCAATGCCCGTATTGTTGAAACTGGATTGTCGTGGGCGGATCCAGTGATGGCAATGCTGGATAATCCTATCCTTTATAGAGCGACTGTTCAGAGCTCGTTGGCTACGGCTTTGTCCGTTGAAATTCCCATCGCTCACCGCTTTCTGAAAGCTGCAAATCTAGGTTTAGGATTCCGCGTCATTCGGCGAGGAACATTCACCGATGTCAATAACCCTTTTTCAATCCAAGATATTTTGGATCCAGATCGATTTGAGCGGAACTATTTTGATCTGGAGGACGATGATAGTTTCGGGGAGTTTGTCCAAAGGAACATGGACTCAAAAACCGGGTACAGCACCGATATCGGGACTCTCCTTTTTCCGGTTGATGGCTTACGAGTTGGGTTTGCTTGGCGCAATATCCTCAGCAATATCAATATCGAATATAATATTGCTGAAAATCAAATTACAGAGGATCGAGGCTTCCCATCCAACCTCGTCGTTTCAGTCGCTGCCCAGCCACTCACACTTCTGACAAAGCCGTTAGAATTACTAGACCTAACAATTGCGGCATCTTTGGACAATCCAAACGGGGATGATCGCCTTGGCGACTTGAAGCTGAATTCCTATCGAGATTCGATTCACTTAGGGGCAGAGATTATACTAACACCGAGTGGATGGCTATCGCTCGCCGTTAGAACGGGTAACAATCAGGGATTTCTAACGTTTGGAGCGACCCTACGACTGTTTCAATTCCTAGATTTTAATGTTGGCAGGTACGGTAATCTGGAAGCGGATTGGTGGTTCGGTTCTACAGAAATTAGCTTCTAAGACTGAAACGTGAAGGAGATTAGATACCATGAAAGATAAATTTATCAAAGACAGTCACCGCTACTGTTTTATCTATCTTTTATCCATTGCAATCGTATGTGCCTCGGTTTCACGCGGTTATGCGCAGAACTATTATCCGGATGAATTCGGGAACACTTGGATTTTACACAGCACCGACGGAATCGATGAGCGGGTTGTCATGATTGAGGGGCCTGAAACCATCGGCACTGAATCGTTGAAAGTGATTTCGGATAGGACACATCCCGTTTCGAATCCGACAGATAGCAATCCCAATAAGTTTTTTATCAAAACTGAACCGAACGGAGTTCTAATATTCCGTGCCATTGCATCAGTTGAAATTCTCGGTGAAATTACAATCAACTATTCACCGCCCCAAACCTTCCTCCCCATCCCAATTGAGGTGAATTCAGAATGGATTGTGTCCGGCGAAGCGACAGCCTCGCTTCTTGGGCTGGCAATAAAAATAGAGGCGACTAATACTGCCAAGGTTATCGCTATCGAAGATGTCACTGTGCCGGCGGGGACATTTCGAAACTGCTTGAAAATTGAGCAGCAGCTTCAAACTCAATTATCACCAGCCCTTGCCACACTTCCTTCAACAAGCAGCACCATGTGGCTTGCCCCGGATTTCGGTTTAGTGCAAGCCATCAGTACGAAGGACATTATTTTTGAGCTCATCTACTACGACATCACCATTGATGGAAAAGAGGTCGCCGTGCATCCAAAAGAAAAACTGGCGATGACGTGGGGCACGTTGAAAAAGCAATAAATGAGCAGATAGGAAACCGGCATATAAAAACAGATTGGAAAACGTGGGCACGTTTTTCCTCCCCGTACGGTATTACCCCCGATCCCTGAATTGATTTGAACTGCTTTATCCCCGCTCAGCCTCCTTAAACTTCAGTATTCCATTATCTCCTACCCTGATGTTTCTAGCAACCACCCTTTGTCGGCATTCTGCTGACAGCAATGCAGCCCTTCTACACCTACCTTTCCGTCAAGCCGTTTATCATTATATCTCGATTTAACGTGGACCGTGCAGAGTATCTCTGCGCCCTCTGCGCTTCAGCGGTTTATTTTAGCAAGTAACTAGTACTCTGTCATATAAGTTTTGAATTTTCATGTTGGTATGGTATCCTGGTATTGACACCTATTGGTTCTGATTCAACTCACTGTCAACGAATGGAGTATACGATGCCAACCTACAAATATCAAGTCGCCTTATCCCCCGCTCAACGGAAACAGCTTCAAGCCCTCTGCGGGCGGGGAACAATCTCTGCCCGAAAGTTAGCGCGCGCCCGTATCCTGCTTTTGGCAGACCACAACCGCCCCCAAGGCGCGATGGATGACCATCAGATTCATGAAGTGCTCGATGTCAGTCAAACGACGATTAGCCGGGTACGAAAAAAGTTTGCCACCGGTGGATTAGACGCTGCGCTTGAGGAGTTATCTCGTTGTGGTAGACCGCTGAAGTTCGATGGCTACCAACGCGCTCAAATCACCGCCTTAGCTTGCAGCGAACCGCCAGAAGGACATAGCCAGTGGTCTTTGCGCCTGCTAGCGGATAGATTAGTCGAGTTAGATGTAGTTGACGATATTTCCTATGAAACGGTGGGGGTCATCTTAAAAAAAACCGATTGAAACCTCACCTGAAAAAGCAATGGTGTATTGGACAGATGACTCCCCGCTTCTTGTGGGAGATGGAAACCCTCTTACATCTATATCACCTCCCTTATGACCCGATGTATCCGGTGATCTGTGTTGATGAAAGACCTTGCCAGTTAATTGATGACGTCATGGCACCGATGCCGATGGAATCGGATAAACAAAGGCGACAAGATTATCATTATAAGCGCGACGGGGTGGCAAGTCTGTTCATTGCCTTTGAACCCCTAACCGGTCAACGCATCGTAGAGGTGCGCGACCGTCGAACCAAGGCGGATTATGCACATTTTTTAAACAAAGTGGCTCAACATTACCCCAACGCGACTCAGATTCGAGTCGTTCAGGATAACCTCAACACCCATAATCCGTCAGCATTCTATCAAACCTTTGAACCATCGGTGGCGTTTGACTTGACCCAATTGTTTGAGATGTGTTACACCCCCAAAAGCGCATCGTGGTTGAATATGGTTGAGATTGAGTTGGCTGTGCTTTCAAGGCAGTGTCTGTCTCGGCGGATTGGGCAGATGTCTGAGTTAGAACGACAAGTCAATGCTTGGGTTGAAGCACGAAATCGAAAACAAGTCCGTGTCAATTGGCAATTTACTCTCAAGCACGCACGGCAGAAATTCAAACGATTTTACCATAACTCTCAACCTTAATCTTTCTGACAGAGTACTAGGTTCTGTTGACATTTGGGTGCTGCCAATTCGGCAAACGCACGAACCTCTGACTGTTTACCCATCATCTCTCACCCATTCTATACACATGTCGCTCCGCTGGGGCTATGGGTCGGGCAAGATGCCCGACCTACGGGGGTGATTGTTGGGTTTCGCTCCATCTATAAACGGAACTTGCTGTAAAGACGGAACCGCTATTGTCGTTGATGGGAGTTCGTATTTAACCGTTCAATCCAACCTACGATATTCAATGCACGCTCGCCCGTAGTTTCATATTCATATCTCGACCCCCCTATGTCGATTTTGGAAAATCGACCTACAACGGTCCGAAATCAAGTCAAGTGCATCGGAATTAGTTCAATTGGTCAAATATCAACAGAACCTACCCGTCATAAAAAATAGGTAACCCCGGCTAAAACTAGAGTGTAAAGATATGAAAGAATGTGGTAAACTTATCAATATCTATCTTTTTTCTCACAATCTTTGAATGGTGGGCATAAGAATTGCGTCTATAGTTTTTCTGGAATAGGTGGCAACTTGCGTTATACTGCTCACAATCAGTTGGAGAGACAACATGTTGAGGAAAACCTGGAGAAGCACACTATGGCTCGTGTGTGTGGCAATGATCCTTTCTACTTCGGTGTTTGGACAGGAGGAATTGCCGCGTCTAGAGCAAAGTGAATTTGCTGCCCACGGGATGAACGAAACACTGCTTCACATCGCTGCTCCGGGTCGCTATAGTTTACAAGCCCGAAGTGATCAAGGCACGGAAATCGAGATTGTAGACCGGATGGCGGGCCCTTTCGCTGCTGCAGGAAGCGCAGGTGAGCAGGATGGACGGCTGGATCTGCTATTGGATAAGGGGATTTATAAAATCCGATTGCGCTCTCATGAAGAAGGTGTGGGCACGCTGAAATTGGCGGCACATCCGTTTGTAGAGACTGGTTCGTCCGATAAACTTCTCTCGCCCGACTCCTATCAGATTGAAAGCGGCTCACTACGAGATTTGCAACAACGCTCCTTCTGGCTGCATCTTAAAAAGCGGCAGATCCTGCGACTTGAAGCGATCGGGCGAAACCTCAAAGATTGCCGTCTGTGGCGTGACGGGGTTTGGCTTGAGGATATAAAGCCCAACTTCTCAACCTATGAGCCCGTCAACGGTCAGCCGATGGGTTATGCAGAATTTTATCACGATCTCAACCCGGGGATATACCGGCTGACATTTTACGGTGGCGTGGCACTGGAATGGGCTGACGATTCGGGAGAGTATCCTTTCTCGCTGCGTATGGGATACCGTCAATTGGGCTCAAGTGGTAAGCAGGTGATTACACTCTCCCCTTTCGGTCGGGAGGCTTATGTGGCACCGGAGGCAACTAACTTCTTCCAGATTTCGCGATCGGATAAAAAAGCGACAAGGTTATCGGTGAAGCGGTGGGAAGATAAGGCAAGCCGGCATGGCGGTAGGACGCGGGCGTTTATCACAAAAGAATCCCGCAATCCTTGGGCGATCGTTCAGACACCAGAGAAGATGGGGAGAAAGTGGGTCTCTGTTCAGGGGAACCCTGGCGACAAGGTCGTGCTGACCCATTTTCTCAATAAGCGCGAGTTTCCCATAGGAAGTGGAAACCACTGGGTTTCCTCGCTGCAATCGGCAGAGGGGCAGGACGCTATTGATGTCACAGGGATTATCAGCCACCCAAGACAAGAGACACCGGTGGATTCACAGGTTTTGCCCGTTGGATTAAATACGTCCTTGGTTACAGGGAAATTCAATCTATTAGGTGAGACCAGTCTGTTCCTGAGACTGAAAGATGCCGGGACCTATGTGATTGAGGAGGACGAGGCTTCTGGGGCAAGGGGACGTTACCGGATAGAACCCTTTATAGTTAGACCTCCCAGAAACTATCGATCCCCGCCATTTCAGTCGCCAGGGAAAGCCTTGGAATTGACTCAAGGCTTCTATAGGCTCACGATACGACCCGATGAGTCGAAGGGAATTCTCTCATTCGTTCTACGCCAAAAGGATGGGGCTGCAGGTGAATTGCAGGCAGACTCTCCTCACCGAAAACAGAGTCTATTGCTGCCCAGCGTCACCCTACCCCAACGCCGCGAACCGTATACGCTCCAGCTAAACCATCGGTACAACATCACCACGGGGATAATTGTCCGTTCGTTACCGATGGATTTAAGCGATCCACTGCCCATAATCCTTAACCCAGGGCAATCGGTCCCGGTTTTTATCAGCGTTAGTCAGCGTTCTACCCTTATCATTGAAAGGGACAAAGAGACCCCCTTCCTCTTGAGTGCAGGGGAACGTATGTTGACTCCGGACTCAGCTCTGCCCACCGGCTCGCATAGGTTAAACCTGAAAAACTCAGGGACAGAGACAACGCTCTTTACTTTACAGACGATTCCCGCTAAGCTACCCTCGCAATTGACACTTAGGGCACTAAAAACTCAGTTAGAGCAACCCAAGCCGTTTCCGCAGATCACCGAACAGAAACCGTTGTATGTCGACTTTAAGCGCGAGCAAAAGCAGCATTTCACCCTTATCGTGGCGGAGCCGAGCTTTTACCGGCTGGAAACGAGTGGACGTCTGGCAACTCAGTTGACGGTGCGGACAGCACTTATCACCCAACTATTTACCGCCAAGCAGAACGGCATTGGACGTAACGCCTTGGTGCAGCAGTATCTCAGACCCGGTGTGTATCAAATCACCGTACAGACACAGGGTAAGTCCCGTGGGCGGGCAGGTATCCACCTGCGTCGGACACCTCTGCACCTAGAGGAAGGGCTTACAGTCGGTATGGTCAAAAAAACACACCTACAACCGGATGTCGCCCTCCGATACACATTGACAATTGACGAACCGGGGCAATACCATCTGCAAACTCTTGGCCTCGGTAAGGATTTCACCTATCGCTTAGAGGATGAAGGGGAGTGGCCTTTGACTGTGCCCGGGGGCGGAGGAGTGGTGCTCCAACGTTTCGAGCCGGGGGTTTACCACTACTACTCCTTGCCATCGCCGGTCGAATCTACACGAATTACCGCTTTGACGCGGATAGTTGAGAAACAGGAACGCGTTGGCAAGGGTCCCCATCCTATCCCCTTCAACGAAACCGTTAAAATGATGTGGCGGGAAGAGGAGGGTAGACCGCCGGACATATTCACAACGGAAATCACAGCGCCAGTTGATGTGACGATCAACCTAAGCGGTGGAATGGAGGGAATTATTCGCCTTCGTGGGGGAGCAGATGATGGAAGAATAGTAACAGGGGACAGGAGCTGGCAGGATACGCTCCAACCGGGGCAGTATGAAATTGCGGTGAAAAGCGTCAGGGAAAATAATCTTTTGCCTTACACCCTACGGATGGGAACGTCTCAGCTCATCCCCGGCCTGCGACAACCTGTTGATCTACCAGCCGATATAGTCGTCCGTCTGGGAAAACCCGGAATCGTCGATCTTTCCAGCTTTGGTCCAACCGATGTGAAGGCTAGCCTATGGGATGAAACCGGTACTCGGCTTTTGGCACAGAATGACGATATGCCGAACGATTGGAACTTCCGTATCTCGCAGCGATTGGCTCCCGGACGCTATCTCCTGAAGTTAGTACCTGTTGGGCGTACTTACGACATCGTTCACGTCCTCATGAAGCTTCGCGAGCAGCACGCTATCCCTGAACGCGGCTTCCCACCGTTTAGTGTGGAGCAAAATCTTGGAGAGAAAGTATTAGCCGTTCCCTTCAGGATTGATAACACTAATTCTCTCGTGGGCGTTACGGTCAACGCCTCTCAACTTCCAAACAGAAACGGCACCGTCGAATTGGGCGTTGCTCTGCTGAAGGGTGCGCGGACACTGTACGAAGGGAAAGTTGATGACACTCAAGCCTCGGCGTTTTACATCCCCTTACAAGCGGAGACCGCCTATCAGATTTTGCTTTGGGGATTGGGGGATTTCACGGGAGAAGTGACGCTAGATGTCGGTCCTCTCGCGATCAAACAAGTCTCCGTTCTGGAGGGAGAGACTGAACTCTTGTGGCCTCCATACGCCGAACCGATTGCATTGGAATTGACCGATGCCCATCAGAACAGTTATTGGGCACGCGAGATCACCGGTGCATCGCTGCAGTTCTCTCCAACGCTAGAACGACCTTTTGAAGTTGTCACGGATGCACCGGTGGTGATGAACAGTGGGCATGGCTGGCTAATTTTGAGCCCTTATGAGAAGGCTCAGCATCTTACTCTCGAACCCTTTGCGCTGGCAACCGGGACGGTTAAAACCGTTGAATTGGGGCGACTGCCGTTCGCTTTCGATTTAGAAAACGAGACCGACGGACCGTTGTTGTTGGAAGTGGATTCCATCGGAGGGCAGATCGGTGCAATGACTTACGCGTCTGAAAGTCATTTTGGGTCAAAATTTCACTGGGGTGGGATGGGGATGGCATCATCGAAAACCGCCGTAGCGGTGCCGGGCAAAGGGACATACCGCGCTAAAATCTGGCAAACGCGCGAAACGGTTGGGACAGCGAAAGTCCATCTCAGCACACAAACCTTTCGGCTAGAAGAACGGATACAGTTTGGTCAAGCACTCTCATACGAGGGACCACTCAAGCCCGGCAGTGCTAAGACCTTCGTGTTAGATAGATCCCGTCAGACTTATGAACTACTGCTCACCGGGGGATTGGTTGCGTTTGTGTGGGATGGGAAGCATACGTCGGTGTTCGTTGCGGCACACGGTAATACTCAGCAGCCTATTACTGTCCGCAGTGGAGAACTGTTCATCATCAACCGGGGTGACGGAGCCGGGTTATTCCGCGTCGAAAGGAAACGAGAAGCTGCGGAGACCGTGCAGGAGCTTGACTCGAGACGGGGGTTTGAAGGTGTTTTCACCAAAGCTGGCACTGTGTCGCTGCAGATAGGAGAGGTAAGGGACCAGAAAGAACTCTTTGTCGCAGGGGATGCGGTGAGGAGTCGTCTCCTAGGAACCGATGGGATTATCCACGAAGGTGAACGTTTTCAAGCAGACCGGGCACAGGGGATACTTGAAATCTCATACGGACCCGGCTACGTCAAGGTCTGGGAAGCTGCCCCGCAGGAGAAAGATTTGGCTTTTATGGGCAAGAAGCCTCGCAGGGTGAAGGGCCTCTCGAAGGGGCTCGCGACGTTAGAAAACCGATCTCAACGTTGGAGGTTTGGCTTGGAAAGTGCTGCTTACATCGTCGCCGATTCAGACGGACTAGGGGTAACGGCACTGTTAGCGGATCAAAAAGTATTAACTGCAAGTGTCGGAAGTAATAACAAAGGTCGGCAGCTTCGCTATTTTCTGCCTCCGGGGGATTATCAGCTTTGGACACGACCGTTGAAGGAAACAGTGCAAGCAGGGAATATCAGGTTGCTAAAGGTTTTCCCAAAGTCACTCGACACTGTATCTGATAGTCCCCGGTTAATTCGTCCCGGCGAAACTCAAGTTTTTACGTTTGATGTAACAGTAAAAGGCAAGGTGGGAGTTGGTATCCGAACTGAGAGCGACCAACTGGATGCGAAACTTTTTGACAACCAATTTAAGCGGTTGGCGTCTAGTCCTGTAATGATTCAGGAATTGGAACCTGGGGATTATCTGCTGACGGTTGAAACGATCCCGCAGGCATCGGCACCGATTCAGTATACTCCCGTGGTCCTGGGCAACACTGGGGGCAGGCAGGAGATACCGGAGGAAGTTATCGGCGAATATTTGACCGAAACCGCCGGGGAGGAGTAATCTAGCAAAATCGAAAGGGTTGGAAATGATCTGATTTATCAAGCACAATGTCATCAATGCCTCAATTGTTGTCTCCGCAGCCAAAGTTGTCTTGAAGAATCGTAATTGTTCATGATTCCAGAATAACACACGTTATTCCCCAATGTCTATAGAGATTCTATCAGATTCATGTCAGTAGAAAATCGAATCAATGAAGTCAAAATTAGTAATAATGGAATTTTCAAATACTCAACCGCATAGAAGGAATACCGACGTATGATGAACCTAAACTCTAGGATAGCACAACTTCTTGAGATACTCGTGAATCGTTGGAGCTTCTGGGATGAACATGAAGACATCTATCTTGAGTTAGCCTTAACACTGGTCGCAGATCCCGCTGCTTCGTCTGAGAGATGGGAAAGAGAACTATTTCATGAAATAAGAGCAGAACTTAACCCAGAGAATCGGCAAAATTTGCCAGAATTAATCCGTGCATATCGGGTTGCAGTACGCAGACAGAGAGAAGAAGAACGCCAGGAAGAAATAAGACGAAACGCGGAGCGCAGACGGAGAGAAGAAGAACGCCAGAGGCGAAATGAGGAACGCAGGCGGAGAGAGGAAGAACAGCGGGAAGAAGAAAGGCGAAATGAGGAACGTAGACAGAGAGAGGAAGAACAGTGGAAAGAAAAAAGGCGAATCTTGCTTGGAAACCTACGGGAACTTTTTGAACAAAACTTCCTCGCGGCTGACAACTTCCATCAAACTAAGTGTACTAATTACATATCGCCTAAAGGGTATGAAACCGAAAAAATCAATTATGTGCAATCTTGGGCAGAAGGTTTAGGCTTCAAATATCCACCAGACCCTGAACAGGCGGCAGCGATTGGTGCTGTTGAAGGTAATGTGCAAGTTGTAGCCCGGGCGGGTAGCGGCAAAACGTCTACTTTGGTCAATCGTGCGCTGTTCTTGCAACAGCACTGCGGTGTAGCTCCTGACGAGATGCTACTTTTAGCCTTCAACCGTAAGGCGGCAGAAGAGATGCAAAAGCGTCTCGACGAGGTCTTACAAGGTTCTACTCCCCACGTAATGACTTTTCACGCGCTGGCTTATCGCTTAGTTCGGCCTGATGAAGAAATTCTTTTCGACGAGGAGGAAGGTGAGCAACGCCAAAGTCGTGCTATTCAAGAGATCGTTGACCACTATCTCCGTGATTCTAATTACTACGATCAGATTCGTGTCTTGATGACAATGTACCTTAATGCTGATTTGGGAATCAGATACTTTGGTGACGACTGGGAATGCATCGTTTCAGGCGGGTATGATAGAAACCCGGAAGATATGCTGCGTTATCGTCGTTCGCTAGCTCAGGAAAGTCTGGATGGGACGTACGTAAAGTCATTCGGTGAAAAAGTTATCGCTAACTTCCTGTTTGAGCACGATATCGAATACAGATACGAGCGAGATTTCTGGGAGAACGGTGTTAATTACCGTCCTGACTTTAGGATTGGAAACAAAAATGGGGTGATTATCGAATACTTTGGACTTAGAGGCGAGCCCGATTACGATGCTATGTCAGAAAAAAAGCGCGACTATTGGCGAAACAACCCCAACTGGGAATTGCTTGAATTTTCTCCCAATGATCTGAAAAGTAAAGGAGTAGAAGGTTTTTGTGCTTTATTGAGACAAAAACTCGAAGCCTGCGAAATTCTGTGTAATCAACTCAGCGAAGAGGAGATATGGAATCGGATTAAAGACCGTGCTATAGATAGCTTTACCAAAGCTACCGTGCGGTTTATAAACCGCTGCAGAAAACTCTCCCTGACTGCAGGGCAACTCTTGGAAAAAGTAAATACTCACAGTTGGGACGAAGAAGTTGAGAGACGTTTCTTAAATCTTGTACAGGTGTTTTATCAGTCTTATCTAGAACATCTTCAAGCGACCGGAGAGGATGATTTTGATGGGCTAGTGCAGAAAGCTGCGGAGCGCGTTGCGGCGGGTAATACCGTATTTCGGCGCGGATCGGATTCCGGGGACCTGAAACGAATTCGATATGTGTTTATTGATGAATATCAAGATTTCTCGGAACTCTTTTATCGTTTGATGGCTGCACTTCGAGAGCAAAATCCTCACGCACGCTTTTTCTGCGTCGGCGATGACTGGCAGGCAATTAACGGCTACGCTGGTTCTGATCTCTACTTTTTTGAGAATTTTTCACAGATTTTTCAGGATTCTTGCGAACTTCCTGTAGCGACAAATTACCGCTCGGTTCGCGCTATTGTTGATGTCAGCAACGCATTGATGAAGGGTAGAGGCATACCTGCTCGTGCTCACACAGATGAAGCAGGAAAGGTGGTAATTGCCAATCTATCCGCTTTTAAACCGACACCTCAAGAGGAACATGAAAACAGTCGAGGTAGTATAACACCCGCTGTGTTACGCTTGGTGAACAGGGTTATCAACGAAGGCAAATACGTTGTCTTACTCAGTCGGACGAACAGCTTGCCGTGGACCGTAAATTATCAAGATCAGGGACATTCATCAGGCGAAAGTGAACTTGATCGTTATCTTGAATTAGTACGCTCCCGCCTTCCTGACCAACTAGCGGAGAATGTTACCATATCGACGGTTCATAAGTACAAAGGTCTTGAGAAAGATGTTGTTATCGTGCTTGATGCTGTTTCCGGGCGTTATCCGCTAATACACCCCCATTGGATTTTTACGCGCGTTTTTGGCGATACCATTGAACGTATCGTTGCTGAAGAACGTCGTCTCTTTTATGTAGCACTAACCCGCGCTGTGGAAAATTTGTTCATCCTGACCAAGGAAGACGAGGACGTCCGTTTCGCTCCATTTCTTGAAGATATAGAAAGAGGCATAGAAAGAATCGAATGGTCAAATTATCCACCAATAGAGAGTACAACTCAATATATTACCATTAGGGTAGACAATCAAAATGGACGTGGCTCGGAGCCCACCTTTGCAATTAAAGATTCGCTCCACGACAATGGCTATACATGGGACAATCTCTCGAAGACTTGGTGGAGAATTCGTCTCGCAGAAGGATTTACAGTACTAGGATTCATCAACCAAGCAAGTTGGAGTGATTCGGCTGATGGAATCAAAGTGGGGTTTTGTGACTATTTGGACAACGAGATTGCACTGTATCACGTTGATAAGGGACAGTGGAGCTGCATTTATGACAACATTCAAGAATTGGACGACTAAACGAACGACACCTCAAGATGTACTCCTTTTTTACGTTTCACGTTTCACGCATCACTCAATACCATGTCAACGATTATGATTATCGCCGGTGAACCGTCCGGTGATTTACAAGCCTCCCGTGTAGCTGTTGAACTTAAAGAGATTGCCCCCGATATAGAAATTTTTGGCATGGGAGGCGATCTGATGGAGGCAGCGGGGGTTGAACTTATCTATCATATCCGCGACTCCGCGGTGATGGGAATCGGCGACGTGATTACCGCTATCCCTGCCTTCTTGAAGAAGCGCGACCACCTCAAACATCTGATTCACCTGAAACGTCCTGACGCTGTAGTATTCGTCGATTTCGGAGATTTCAACATGCCTTTGGCGCGTTTCGCGCATCGTCTGGGGATCCCGGCCATCTACTATATTCCCCCCAAGGCGTGGGCATGGCGCCCGAACCGTGCAAAAAAGATTGCTAAAACAACAACCGCTGTCGCGTCAATCTTCCCATTTGCGGCGGAATTTTACCGGGAGGCGGGGGCAAATGTGGCGTTTGTTGGGCATCCGTTGTTAGATTTTGCTCAAACCGCCCTGAGTTGTCCGGAAGCCCGTCGTGCGCTCGATTTGGATGAAGATCGCCTTGTGCTTGGGCTGATGCCCGGTAGTCGCCGCGGAGAGGTTGAGCGTATCCTTCCGGTGATGTTGCAGGTCGCAGATCAGATACATGAGGTTATGCCGGACTGCCAATTTGTCCTTCCACTCGCGCCCGGTATTGATTCGGCGTCACTGCCGGAGATGCCGTCCATCAAGGTTATGGAGGAAAACGTATATGAAGCCATGCGGGCATCGGATCTGATGTTGATTGCGTCGGGGACAGCGACACTGGAAGCAGCTTGCTTGGGCACACCAATGATAGTAGTTTATAAGATGTCGAGGTTGTCGTGGCACATCCTCAGAGCCATCGTTAAACTGGAACTCAGCGGATTGCCCAATGTTATCGCAGGACGCGAAATTGTTCCAGAGCTTCTCCAAAATCAGGTGACAGCAGAGCGCGTAGCGCCTATTGCCCTTGAACTATTACAGAACCCTAAAAAGCGGGAAGCGCAGCGAGAGGATCTACGTTGGGTATATGCGCAGCTGGGGGAGCCCGGTGCAGCGAAGCGAACCGCTCAACTGATACTGAACCACATCAAGCGAGGAGAGTTAAATGATTGACGAAAGTTGGTACAAACGTCCGCCCGGCGTTAGCGATCGGACTTCTGCGGGCGGTATCGTTGCACGGATAGCAGGTGGACAAATCTATGTCGCGCTTGTTGGGGAACTCGGACTTACGGAACGCGTTCTGCCAAAGGGTGGTGTCGAACCGGACGAAAGTTTAGAAGGGGCAGCTCACAGGGAAATCGAAGAAGAGGCAGGCTTATCCTCACTAGAACTGATTGAGAAACTGGGCATACGAGAGCGCCTCTCGTATGACAGGGCGCGCTGGATTACAACCCACTATTTCCTCTTTGTCACAGAACAGGTGGACGGTATTCCAACGGATGTTGAGCATCACTACGAACTTGCGTGGCATCCAATCGAGGCACTCCCGGCGATATTCTGGCCAGAACAGCGGGAACTGATAGAAACAAACCGTGATAAGATTGTTAGGCTTATCAAGCAAAATCACTCATGAAGGACTATCTGTACGCCATCATTACGGGCAGAACAACAGGGGTTATTCCGACCCTCCTGCTCGGCTTGTTGATTCCATTGAGCTATCTCTACGCTGCGGTTGTTAAGACACGTGGGTGGCTCTACGATTGCGGACTTCTCAGACAGAAACAGCTGCCTTGTGTAGTGATTAGCGTTGGGAATATCGTCACTGGCGGCACAGGCAAAACGCCAGCGGTCATCTGGATAGCAAAATATCTGCAGAGCGAAGGGTTTCAGGTGGGGGTAATCCTGCGCGGTTACAGGCGAGAAGGTCGTCATTCAGTCTCGGTCATATCCGATGGAAAACAGATTTTGACACCTGCAACAGAGAGTGGCGATGAAGCTAGAATGATAGCCCGCAAGCTACCGGACGTTCCCGTCGTGGTCAGCGGGGATCGCTATGCTGCCGGGCTTGAAGTAATTCAACTTTGGGGACACACAGAAGGTGTGCTTATCTTGGACGATGGGTTTCAGCGACGACAGTTGGCACGAGATCTGGACATCGTCACAATTGACAGTACCCAGCCCTTTGGCACAGGGAAACTGCTCCCAGCGGGCACACTGCGGGAATCGAGGGCTGCCTTGAGGCGAACAGATCTCCTCCTGCTAACGCGGACAGACCTTGCGGCAGAAGCTGTCAACCTTGAGCGGTTTGTAGAAGGAAAAGAGACCTTTGAGAGTCGTCATCGACCTACTAGGCTGTATCAGTTGAGTGCCGGCGAAGAATTTCCGCTATGGCTGTTAAAAGGGCAATGCCTCCTTACTGTGTGTGGGATCGGCAATCCTGAAGCCTTTGTTGGGACACTCCGTCAGTTCGAACCAAAAGCTGTGGAGCTCTTAGCTTTTCCCGACCATCATCGCTATTCGTCGGTAGATCTCAGCGATATCGGTAGAAAGGCACGTGAGGTTGGGGCGGACATAGTTGTGACAACCGAGAAAGATTCGGAGAAGCTGGCAACCTTTGCAGGGGCAACAGCATTTTCGCACCCAGAATCTGTGCAGTTTCTGGTGTTAGACGTTGAGCTCGAAATTACAACGAATTTAGAAGGTATAAAAAAAAGGTTGAAGCAGGTTGTTACTGAATCGGAATCGGAATTATGGTAGATTTTAGAATTATTTAGACACTCCCAATGCACAGCCAACCCCCTAAATCCCCCTTATCAGGGGGACTTGATAATTAATTAACTCCCCTGACAAGGGGACTCCCCCTGATAAGGGGGCAGGGGGGCAAGAAACCGCCCTCCTTGCCATCCCCCTTATCATGGGGGGGTTCAGAGGGGTTCAGGGGGACTTTGGAAACTTCGCTAGGGTCGGAGTTATTGGTAAATGTCTACTTATTTCTCTAATTCACTATAAAAGAGTCTAAGGATTAATTTATCTTGCAAACATTGAAGATCCTTTACACGGATAATCACCTCCTTGTCGTCCGTAAACCGGCGGGTCTGTTGGTGCAAGGCGATCGCACCGGCGATACGTCGCTTTTGGATTGCGCTCGACAATATATAAAAGATCAATTCAACAAGCCCGGCAATGTTTATCTAGGACTTGTCCATCGCCTCGACCGACCGACATCGGGTGTTGTTGTACTTGCCTTAACCTCCAAAGCGGCGAAGCGGCTTTCCGAGCAGTTTCGGGAGGGAAATGTCCGAAAAATTTATTGGGCGCTCGTGCAAGGCAAAACCCCGACGGAAGGAACGTTAGTAGATCGGATCCGTCGCCACGGTCCCAAAAGCCATATTTCCAAAGACTCCGATGGTCAATATGCGGAGTTATCCTTTCGTCGGCTTCGGTATCGCAAAGGTATGTCTTGGATTGAAATTGAACTTGCGACAGGCAGGCATCACCAGATTCGGGTACAATTTGCACACCGTGGTCATCCGGTGATTGGCGATTTTCGGTACGGCTCTAAAATCAAATTTGGACAGAGAGCGTTGGCTTTACACGCCCGCTCACTTACGATCAGTCACCCAACACGCAAAGAGGAGATGACTTTCGTGGCAGGGTTAGAGCCCTTCTGGCCTATACAGTTTCGAACTTTGTGATGTTACCCTCGGAAGGTAGCACTTGGATAGACAGGGACTCACTACCTTTAGGGACAACTTCTCGCACGATGTCATAACCACTAATAGTATCAAGTATTACGTTCGATTATGTTCCAGATTAGTAATCCCCTCTTTTTTTTCCTTCTCGGCATCATCCCCATCTTACTGATTATTAATCGTTACACACGCGTTGAGGCAGCGCGGTGGAGGAAGGTGGGGACACTCCTACTGCGTCTCGTTGCGGTGCTCTGCCTGATCTTGGCGTTAGCTGGCTTACAGCAGAAAGACCGAGAGGATATCCTCTCCGTTGTGTTCCTGCTTGATGTGTCTGATAGCGTTCCGACGATGCAGCAGCAAGCGGGGATTGAAAAGATTAACGCAGCCCTTGACGCACTCAAGTCGACCGACGTATATAGTGTTATTGTGTTCGCGGACGGAGCTGCGGTACGTATATTGAATCGGACGAAAGCGGAGCAGCCTCATTTAACAGAAGACACTTTATCCGGTGCAGAGATTGACCGGGCAGCGACTAATCTCTCAGGAGCGATTCAACTAGGACTGAACCTGCCGACCAGCGGGCAGGGACGACACAAGCGGCTGGTGTTGTTGAGCGATGGTATCCAAAACGTCGGTGAAGCAGCTGCCTTACTTGACCTCGTCCGGGCGAGCGAAACCGAGGTCTTCACGCTTCCACTATCGCCCGAACGGGAATATGAGGTTTGGGTGCGAGAGCTGCAAATCCGATCGCAGGTCCGGGCAGGCGAAACCTTCCAGGTCCGTGCAATCGTCGAAACAACAACGGATACAAAGGTTCAGGTGAGGCTTTATCGCAACGACATCCCCGTGACAGAACCGCAAATGGTAGCTTTGAAACGGGGTAAGCAGCCAGTTAGCTTTCCGCAACAAATCTCTGAAGAAGATATCTACGAATATCGAATCGAGATTTCTGTCGATAATTCAACAGGCGATAATTCCGAAAACAACACAGGATACGGCGTCACGCGTGTTTATGGAACGCCGCACATCCTGTATATTGAGGGAGATGTCGGACAGGCAGAAGCATTGAAGACCGTCCTTGAAACGAATAGTTTGGCAGTTGAAGTCCTGCCACCTTCCGAATTTCCAACCGATCTTGTCACGCTCCAAAACAGCGATGCTATAATCTTGAGCAACGTATCCGCCGATGAACTTTCCACACTTCAGATGGAACTGATTGAAAGCTACGTTCGCGATATGGGGAAGGGGTTGATCGTAATCGGTGGGGACCGCGCTTTCGGCAGGGGCGGCTATCATGAAACACCGCTAGAACGGGCCTTACCTCTTGAGATGACACCTCGGCAAAAAAAAGAGTCCGTTGCGTTGATGCTTGTCGTTGACGCCTCTGGAAGTATGGCAAACTATATCGGTCCCGATCAGAAAATTCAGTTGGCACGTGAGGGAGTTCGTGCCTCCATCCGCGCGCTCGACGATGAAGACCGCGCGGGGGTGATTGCCTTTGCTGCGAAAATCAAAATGGATTCCCCACCGACAATCGAGCACGAAAAGATACTCCGCGAAGTTGGAAAGTTGCGTCCCGGCAGCGGCACGAAGATGTATCCCGCATTGGAGCAGGCTTATGAGCGACTCCAAACTGTTGACGCGAAACAGAAACATATTTTGCTGCTGTCAGACGGCAAATCGGAGGGCGATTTTATTCCACTGGCAAAACGGATTGCAGCGGACAAGATGACCCTCTCGACCATCGCCATCGGTGATGCAGATCGAGAGCTGATGAAAGCAATCGCTGAAGCTGGAGGGGGCGGATATCGAGATGTTCGGAACATCAGCGAGCTACCAAAAATTATGGCTGACGAAGTGCGTCAGACACAACAGTATACGGTTCAAGAACCGTTTCAGCCAATCATCAATGACGGCGATTACCCAATGTTAGCGGGGATTGACCGTGTGCCGAAACTCTACGGCTACATTGCCACCTCAGAAAAGGAACTGGCACAAGTATACCTCCATTCTCACGAAGATCACCCAATCCTCGCTGGGTGGAATTACGGGCTCGGTCGGTCTATCGCATTTACCTCTGATGTGAAGCCGGGTTGGGGTGCGGCTTGGATCGAGTGGGAGAATTTTGGGAAATTTTGGGGACAGGTCGTCAATTGGGCCTTACCGTCAACAGACGGAGCCGCGGATTTCGATTTGCAAATAACCCCCCGGAACGGCAGAGGAGAGGTGCTCATAGATACGGCATCAACCATAGCAACGTACGGACTCACATTCGATGTGCGCGTTGCCCGTCCTAACGCCGGGGGAGAGGTAGTCGAGTTGCACCGCGTCACGCCAACCCAATACTCGGGGGAATTTTCGGTGCGTGAGCGCGGGACGTATCTTGTTACTGCCCAGAAAAGCCGAGATGGGCAGGTCGAAAGCACCGCTTATGAAAGCCTTGTCCTCTCCTACCCCACGGAGTTTGCCGAATTTGAGACGAACCGTCAGCTGCTCAATGAACTTGCGAGCCGGACTAACGGAATCTTTGAACCATCGCCCGAGCAGATTGCTCAACACCGTGGACCAGCGATTGAACATCTGAAACCGCTCTCGTTTGCACTGTTGATAGTGAGCCTGATTCTGTTTGTCTCGGAGATGATCCTACGCCGTCTCAGCATTGCGAGCGGCTATGTTGAGGAACTCAAGGCACAAATGAGATCGCTTCGCCGGCGGGAAGGGCAGACCTCCTCGCCGACCCTTTCGCGCTTGACGCAAAAGAAGGCAACCCTGACGGAAGAAACAGCAACGACATCCAGTGATTTCGTCCCTCAATTTAGGCATCAGCGTGGAAGCGAGTCAGATTCAGTTTCGAGGGAACCCGTGTCGGCAAATCCACAACCTACACCAACAGGCGGTATAGGAAGATTGCTACAAGCGAAAAGTCGGGCGCACAGAGATGGCCCATCGACATAAGTCTTTTTGAACTTTCAGATCTTGCGCTCGTGCGTTGCTGTGTGGAGCAGCAAGGCAAGGACAACAACCTTTCAAAGGAGAACGGTATGAAAGCGTCGTTTTGCACAAACGCATTTGGCAACACCCAGCAGGCTATTGAGCAAGCCATCCCGAAGTTGGCGCAGATGGGATACGATGGGCTGGAGTTTTGGGAACAGTACCTCCCTAACGCAGACCTAAAATGGCTCAAAGAGATAATGGACGCACACCGTCTCGAAATTGTCCAGATTTGTCCGTATTTCGATTTTACCACAAGTTCGGAGACATGGGAGCAGAGCATCCGGGATGCAGAGCGATATATCGAGTATGCGATTCAGCTGGGAGGTCCCTTTATCCGGACGTACACCGGCAATGTCGGCAGCGCCGATGCAACAGCGGAGCAGTGGGATGCCTGTGTGAAAGGGTTACAACGGATCTGTGAGATGGGCATGCGGCACGGCATCGTGTTTCCGCTTGAAACCCATCAGGTTATCCATTCGGGTCCCAATTTGACGGACACCAGTCCGACCACGCTCAAGCTACTAGCCGATGTGGGGATGGAAAATCTGAAGGTAAACATCCAGACCCCCCTGTTAGGTGAATCGGTCTTTGACACAGCAGCGGAGTTGGGTCCTCATGTTGTTCATGTCCATGCACATAACTGGATTGGGAGTTGGCCCAATCTGACGTTTCTAGATGCTGGGGACGAGGATTTTACAGAGTTTGCACGGGTATTGAAGGATAAGGGTTTTGATCGTTACATTTCTATCGAACATGGCAGCCACCATCCGCCCTATGAGACAGCTGCCCATGAAATACAGTATCTGAAACAGTTGATTTCTGGCGCGCTTTGGACATGAGACACAACATCGAGAACCCGCTTGGCTGCTGGACATGGCATGGATCCCTGATTGTGGTACGACAGCTCGGAAGAGGAATGAACTAGAATGATCACTAGGGGTTCGTCCCTAGCAGCAATTGGTAGGAAGGAGAAACCATGATACGGAAATATCGACCGTCAGATCTTGAAACGCTACGCCAAATCACCGCAATTTGTTTCGAGGGGGTTTCAATCGATAAGAATATCGAAGACAAGTTCGGTATCATCAATGAGTTAGATTGGAAGCAGCGCAAGACGCCGCACATTGACAATGATGTGGAAATTAATGCGGAGGGCGTATTCGTCGCAGAAATTGACGGGGCGGTAGCGGGTTATATTACCACCTACGTCAACCCCCGGACGAAAATCGGCGGCATCCCGAATCTGTCTGTGCACCCAAATTTCCAGCAGCAAGGGCTCGGGAGACAACTGATAGACACCGCGTTGGCGTATTTCAAAGAAGAAGGGATGCTTTACGTACGGATTGAGACGCTGGAACAGAATGAGATTGGAACTACATTCTATCCGAAAATGGGCTTTGTCGAAATCGCCCGACAAATTCACTATATCCGGCCGCTGTAACCCAGAAAAATCTACATACTCGCTTCGCGACATACTCCCAATGCTTCAGCTTGGGAAGTATGTTACAGGTCCACCGTCTCGGGTAGTGCCGGGGCAAGGATTGGCTCAATTCCATCCGTCTTGATTAGCTGGAGTGCGTCCTGCAACTGGTTGTCATTAGGGAGATCGATCAATTGATGAATGCCGACATTTGCGTTAAAGAGCTTATTTGCGTCGTTCTTGACAATCTCAATATCGAGTGTGATATCGTTTTCGGCAAGCGTCGCCATGAATTCTGGAAGATCAGCCTCTAACTTGGAGAAATCCTTGGGGGTCTCCCCTATCTCTTTTTCTGTGGCCTCAATCCATTCTTCGACGAACTTTTTGAGATGTTGCCCTGCAAGCATTTTTTGCCGCATCAGCGCCGTTATCTCGTCCAGTTCGCTCATCCCAACCACGCGGTTTGGCTCAACCCCATTCTCGTGGATTGAGGTGCCGTTCGGTGTGTAGTAAGTCGAGATCGTGAGCGAGACTGCCCCATCATTGTTTAAGGTCCGCAGCGGAAACCTTTGTTGAACAACACCTTTGCCGAAAGTTTTTGTGCCGAGAATGACTCCTCGCTTGGAATCCTTGATAGCTCCCGCGACAATTTCAGAACCACTCGCACTATACCCGTTCACAAGCACAATGAGCTCCACCTCCGCTGGGCAGAGTGTGTCAGGCGTTGCCGGATACTGTTGATTATATCTATTAAGCCGTCCCTGTGTTGATACAATAATCCCTTCGGCGAGAAAGGCGTCTGCTACGTCATAGGCAGCTTTAAGTAGTCCCCCCGGATTATCCCGGAGATCCAAAATCAGTGCCTTCATTGTCCCGTCTTCAGCATTAAGTAAGGTGTCTAATGCCCCTCTGAACTCTTCAACCGTTCTACCGGTGAAGTTCTCAATTTTTATATAACCGATTCCATCCTCTAGCATTGTTTGTTCAACGCTAGTGATTTCAATCTCCTCACGGGTCAATGTGACATCAAATGGCTCCGGATGGCCCCGGCGCTGCACCGTAATCGTAACCTCTGTGCCAACAATTCCTCTTAAAACGTCAACGACATCTAGAAGTGTTTGTCCCCTCGTACCAATATGAATTGCCTCCCCATCAACTTTGGTTATATAATCGCCCGCTTGCAATCCCGCTCGCATTGCTGGGGTATTGCGCAGAGGCCGAGCAATTTTTATAAAGCCTTTATCTGCATAAATCCGAATACCGAGTCCACCAAATTTTGCGTGGTAGAGGTTCTCCGCTTCGCGTTTCTGATCCATCGGTGGCAGGTAGAAAGTATAGGGATCATCCAAAGCAGCAAGCGCACCTTTGATTGCACCTTCAAGCATCTCCTCCTGATCGATGTTTTTGTAGTAGTTCACATCTGTCTTTCTAATCACCTCTATTAAAGCCTTCTGCAGCGTGATAATGTTTCGATCATTTCGATCGCTTAACGCAGTTTTCTCTCCTAACGGCACGAGAAAGAGCACAACAATGACAGCAGCAGCCAAAATCGTGATAGGCAAAGTGTGTTTTCTATAGTGAACCATGAACCCCCCTCATATTTATTGTTAGATTAAGTACTATATTTATGGCAGATTTCAGAATTAATTAGACACCCCCAATGCACAGCCAACCCCCTAAATCCCCCTTATCAGGGGGACTTGATAATTAACACCGTAAATCCCCAACCCCTCTGATAAGAGGGGAAAGACAAAGGAGAAGCTCCCCTAACCCCCCGCCCCCTTATCAGGGGGAGTCTCCTTGTCAGGGGAGTTGCAGAGGGACTTTGGAAACTTCGCGAAGGTCGGAGTATTGGTAAATGTCTACTTATTTTTCTAATTCACCATAGTTGAGATTTGGCTTTATATAATCGTTTAGTTTGCGTAATTATAACATGATTCGTGAGATGCTGCAAGTCACTTTAACGTGACTCCGTTTTAACTTCAACTGGCGTTTAGAACCTGTTTTAAAAAGCAAGGGATGATCCCACGGTGCTGTGGATTTGTCAATCCACAGCGAGCTACATCGCAAGGTAGGTGTTGGGGCTCCCAACCCATCGGGCTTGGAAACCAAGCCCCTACGATTGACCTGACACGGTTTGCTGAATATGGTGATAATATGCCGTTGAATAGTGGACGCCCTTCCGGATTGCGGAAGAAACCGAGTTTTGAAGAAAAAACTCGGTTTCATGGCAAATAACTTTACCCAAAATGACTTTTCAAACAGGCGTTTAGAGATGCAAACGAATGAGCGGTTTTGCTGCGACGTGAGAGTAAGTTTGCTCCGAAACTGTATCGGAAAAGAACGGCTCGAAAAATGTGTCAAGGCAGGCTAGGAATTCGGGAAGATTCACACCCATGTACATCCCGGTCGGGTCATCGAGGTTGGTTAGTACCTGATCTACTTTCTTGCGTCCATTGGTCGAAAGGCTCTGCAGCCCACGGGGTTGTCGCATATGGTACTTAATCAGCGACGCGGAAATTTGAATTAACCCCTGCAGAAACAACCGACAATCATCCTCCGTTTTATTCCAAAGTCCTTCCCACGCCTCATGGGCTTCCCACCAATAGGCGAAATTATAGAGATCGATGCCGTACAGATAATCCTCAGTTTGACGCCAATCTGCAGGCAGAGAAACCGGACTATCGTCCTCCTCCAAGCCGTGGCTATGCCCTCGTGGATCTCTGATTGGGTGCGGGGTGGTCCCCGGTACATGCCGATAGGGAGGGAACGGATGATCTGGACAATATCGGACTCCATCCGGATCGAACGGTTGAGGTTGTTCGATGGACTTTGCTTCCTCGGTAACCGATGGAGCTGTTACTTTCTGCTTTGAACCTCTAAAAAGTTTAGAGCCTGTTTTAAAAGTCATTTGATACGGTTTTGCATCAAGTAAATGGAAGCAATGTATATCATAGCCTCAGCAGTCTCAGCGGAGCGTTCATAGTCCACAGTCAATCGACGAAACCAAGCGAACCAAGAAAAGGTGCGCTCCACAATCCACCGCAAGGGGATAACTACAAATCCTGATTGCCTAACAGATGGCGCAATGTCCAATCGACACTGATGCGCCATATATAACCAGTCACCTAATTCTCCGCGATAACCCGCATCCGCACAGACTAACTGAATCGTTATGTGCCAATTAAAAACCTCTTTGAGTAACTCTATTGCGACTTGGTTATCACTGACATTGGCATCAGTGACCTTCACCCGCAATGGAATGCCAATTGTATCGGTGACTATATGACGTTTACGCCCTTTGACCTTCTTATGTGCATCAAACCCTCGACTGTCTGCCAGTTCAGTCGTTTTGACCGATTGGCTGTCAATAATAGCGACTGTCGGTGAAGGCACTTTGCCAATATCACAACGGGTTTGGTGATGAAGTGCTTGATGAATCATCACCCATGTGCCATCGGCTTTCCATTTTCTGAAATGGGAATAGACCGTTTGCCATGGGGGCATCTGATGCGGGAGCATTCGCCATTGACACCCTGATTTGACTATATAAAAAATAGCGTTGATGATTGAGCGCATCTCCCATTTGAGCGGTCTACCTACCGGTGAAGGTTTTGGCAGATAGGGGAACAGATTGTCCCACTGGGCATCGGTCAAATCCGTGGGATAGGTTGTTCGGGTCATGTTTATGCCTTTCATTGGAATGGTATTCACTGCTCCAATGATTGGACGTAAACATGAACTCTTGAGTCAGATTTTTTCTTTTTCAAACAGGTTCTTAGGAATTTTTAGTTTCATGATTAGAATTCTGATTCAGTGATAGGAGTTATCTATATCCTTATTGTATCATATTCGAGATTAATTTTACAGGCATTAATAGATGCGTTAGTTTTTGGACGTTTCGAACTCTTGCGGCGGTTTTGAATTTTCTCACCCATTCTTTACCTTGGACATATCGGAGGGATGCCCACATCAATTATAGATTGGCGTTAGATGGGTGTGGTGCTCAAACTCCACTGTTTTTTGATAGCATCTCCTCCCCAATTTATGATAACATCCTCGCCGCAAGCTTAATCCAACAAGTCATCATAGATGGTACGGCAGCTGGAGATTAAGCGGGCATAAAATAATCTGAGAACCAAAGGAGAGCAAAATGAGAACGGACATCTATGTGGTCAGGCTCAGTGATGGAGAGCGCGTTGGAGAAGAGGTCAAGTCCCTCCTCGATCCAGTGGATATGGGAAGCATTGGTCACTTTGCGGTATCCAAAGATCAACCAACAGAGCTGCACTATCATGACTACGATGAGTATTGGTATTTTACCGAAGGCATAACGACGGTCACCTTGCGCACCCCTGATGGCACGAGCCAGTCGTATCAGATTGGGCCGGGCGATTTGATTGTAACTCCTAAAGGAGTGGAGCATGGCCATGTTCCCGACGACACTGTAAAAGGCATTCAGTGGGTCAGTGTCATTGCGCCGGATGCGCGTCGCGGGCATTTACATCGAGAGTTATAAACAGTAAGGAGCAACCATGGCAGATCAAGGTGCAATACTACCCCGCCGTCGGTTAGGACGTACAGGTTTAGAAGTGACTGCACTCAGTATGGGCGGCGCAGGTGTTGGACACGACAATGTATCAGATGATGAAGCGATTGAAGCGGTACATCGGGCGATAGAACTGGGAATGAACTATCTCGACACGGCACCGTTGTATGGGGCTTGCGAAAGCGAAAGGCGGATCGGGCTCGCATTGGCTGGCGGTTGGCGTGAGAAGATCTACTTGGCGACGAAAATAGGGACACATCCTGAATGGCGTGGTGACTTTTCGGCGTCAACGACGCGCCGAAGTGTCGAAAATAGCCTCCGTTTGCTAGGCACAGACTATTTGGATGTGTGCCTCGTTCATGATCCGGATAGCATGGACCCTGTGATAGCAAAGGGTGGGGCATTTGAAGAACTCCAGCGGATGCGTGAAGAAGGGATGCTACGCTTTATCGGACTCGGTTGCCGTGGACATGAACTTCACCGTATCGGCATCGAAACCGGTGTTGTGGATGTGATCCTGACTTTCCTCGACTACACGCTGCTTAGCCAGACCGCTGCTGAGAGCTTGTTGCCCTTTGCGGCGAAGCAGGACATCGGCGTAATCAATGGCAGCCCGATCGCAATGGGTCTGCTCTCCGGCGTTGAGCCGGACGTGACAGCACGACCGCCGGAGGGGGAACAGGCGCATCAACTTTGGCAGTGGGCGGCAGAGAATGATCAGAACCTGCTCAACTTGGCAATACAATTCTGCCTGCGTCAACCGCTTATCCATATGAACTTGACGGGGTCTAAAGATGCGGCGGAGGTCGAACAGAATTTTGCTGCGGCAACCACGCCGGTGCCGGAGGAAATTTGGGAGCAGTTGGCGGCTGTGATGTGAAAACTTGCATGGGAGGTGTTAATGTCTACTTATGATGTTGGTATAGTTGGGGGAGGACCGGGCGGCTATGTCGCGGCGATTAAGGCTGCCCAGCTGGGGGGCAAAGTCTGCTTAATCGAAAAGGGGGAATGGGGAGGCACCTGCCTGAATCGAGGGTGTATCCCAACCAAGACGCTGTTTTCGGTGGCTCATTTTGCCACGCAGATTCGGGAGGCAGAGGGATTCGGCATCAAGATTAGCGGTGCGGAGATAGATTATTCGCAGGTGTTAGGACACAAGGAAGCCACTGTCAAGAAACTCACCGGCGGCATCGCACAGCTGCTCAAAAGGAACGGCGTTCACACAATTAACGGAACCGGTGTCCTCACCGGCAGGAATAGCATAGAAGCGACGAAAGTGGACGGTACACAGGAGCAGATTGTCGCGAATCAGATTATCATCGCTACCGGTTCTGAGCCCGCGAATATTCCTTTGTTTGAAATCGACGAAGGGCAGGTACTGACAACGACAGGGGTTCTCGAATTGACGGAACTCCCCAAGAGTATGATTATTGTCGGGGGTGGTGTCGCCGGTTGCGAGTTTGCCTCGATCTTCAACGGATTGGGCTGCGATGTCACGGTCATTGAGCTATTGCCGACAATTCTCGCTACGGAGGACACCCAGATTGTCCGACAGCTCCGTCTTTTGATGAGACGGAAAGGCATCGAAATCAAGACAGACGCCAATGTAACGAATGTGGACAAATCGGAATCCGGCGTGACTGCAACGTTAGAATCCGGCGAAAGTTTCAACGCGGAAAAGATGTTGATTTCTATCGGTAGGAGTTTCAACTCCGAAGGCATTGGATTGGAAACTGTTGGCGTCCGCACGGATAGAGGCAAGATTGTTGTCAATGAACGGATGGAGACCAATGTGCCGGGTGTCTACGCGGTAGGCGATGTAGCGAGTCGGTATCTGTTGGCGCACGTTGCATCGGCGGAGGGGATTGTTGCCGCGCAAAACTGTATGGGCGGAGAAGCGGAGATGGATTACAGCACAATACCGTGGTGCGTTTTTACAATCCCCGAAATTGCTAGATGCGGCATGACAGAAGCGCAAGCCGAGGAAGAGGGTTACACGGTTAAGGTCGGGCGATTCCCTTATGCAGCAAGCGGTAAGGCTCTAGGGATGCGCGAGACAGATGGATTCGTCAAGGTCATCTCAGATCAGGAATTTGGCGATATTCTCGGCGTCCATATTCTTGGCGCGCACGCCTCAGACCTGATCCATGAAGCTGTAGTTGCCATCCGTCTAGGCGCATCGGTTGCTGATCTGGCGCACACAGTCCACGCACACCCAACCCTCGCCGAAGCTGTTATGGAATCCGCCGAAGCAGCCTATGACCGTGCCATCCATATTTTCTAAGGCAAGTTGCCACCTAAAACCGCTAGCGATAGTTTATGGCAATGCCAAAGCCCCATAGGCATTGATGCGTAACACGTAATAGGATTGAGTTGGGTTTCACGGTATCCGTTCAACCCAACCTACATGACCTCCGCAAATTAGGAAACGTGCGCTACGTTGGATCGTCGGGATCGGGCAGAATGCACGACATACGGCGATGGCATGCCTTAGTACACATGTCGCCCCGCTGGGGCTAATGAGGAATAATACGTAATGCGCGATACGTAAGAAAAACTGTCTGGACACCTGTTGAATGCGTAGGGGTTGGGTCAACCCGTTGGGCGAGGAAACCTCGCCCCTACGACGGATACGCCTCATATAAGGGTCAACATGCTCTAGCAACTTAGGTCAATTTGCTGTGCCACATCATGTCAAAGTCTCAAGTTTTCGATTTTGCCCCTTTTCGGGAGGATGCGCCCGATACAGAACTCTCCCCAAACGGTATCCGACTCGATCGCTTTATCGAGGAACACCTCCCAGAGCAGGTGGAGACGGAGGCAGATGCGTCGTCTCATTTTCCCTTGTCCCGCACATACATCCAAAAACTGATCCGAGAAGGCGCTGTAACCGTAAACGGCAAATCGTCCAAGCCCGGCTATAAACTCCGAGCCGGTGATCAGATTACGCTCACGCTTCCTGCCCCGCGTCCACTTCAAAGGATCGACCCTGAACTCATTCCGCTAGACATCTTGTATGAAGACTCGGCTCTGATTGTTGTGAACAAGCCGGCTGGTATGACCGTCCATCCCGCTGGCGATGTCCAATCTGGCACGCTTGTCAATGCGCTGCTGTACCACTGTGAGATCCTCCCCGGTATTGGCGGTGTCCAACGTCCGGGCATCGTGCATCGTCTCGACAAAGGCACCTCCGGCGTGATTGTCGCCGCTAAGACCGATTACGCCCATCGGCACCTTTCGGCTCAATTTGAGGCGCGTACCACCACACGCCATTACTACGCTGTGGTTTGCGGTGTACCCCCTGACGAAACGGGCACCGTCAATGCCCGCATCACCCGAAGTCCGCGAGATCGGCGGAAGATGACCGTGACGGAGGCAGCAGGTCGTCATGCAGTTACTCACTATCGTTGTCTCGAACGTTATGACCGGTTCTCGCTCCTCAAACTGACATTGGAAACGGGACGCATCCACCAGATCCGAGTCCACCTGAGTCATATTGGCTACCCCGTTGCCGGCGACCATGCCTACGGGGGCGGATACGCTCGTGCCATCCATGATGCCCCTTCCCTTGCTGTCAAAGAAGCCCTTATGGTGCTCGACCGCCAAGCATTGCACGCTCATACATTTGGGTTCACTCATCCGGAGACGGATGAGCGACTGACGTTTTCAGCCCCGATGCCGGATGATATGTCGTGGTTTGTTGAGGAATTAAGGAGTGTGGAAAGATAGAGACTTTAATTTCACCGTCTGTAACGCAAGTCGCCCTATATACATTGCGCTCCGCCGGAGCGAAAGATAGAGTTCTTCAGCTTTAACAAAAGACCGAGGGATTTTCAATAGCTAGGTTCTGTTGACATTTAGGTGTTGCCAATTCGGCAAACGCCTGAACCTCTGACTGCTTACCCATCATCTCTCACCCATTCTATACACATGTCGAAATACCGAGAACGTTATATAAGGTGCTAGGCTCAATGAGCTAAGAATTGACGGACAACCCACCGGGTATTTGGGGCTTGGGGGAAATTGGTTTACTGATGTTCTATAAACATGCCGCCCCGCTGGGGCTATGGATCGGGCAAGATGCCCGACCTACGGGGGTGATTGTTGAGTTTCACGGTTCCCGTTCAACGCAACCTACGTGCTGTCAAACGTCAACACGCCCTAGCAACTTAGGTTTCTATAGTTGACCTAATACTTTGCATGTGCTACACTCTGCTGACAAACTCAAATTCGGAGGAAATGTTATGAAATGGTCGTTGAACACATATCAAACCTGTCAAGATTGGGAACTAGGCAAAATACTTGAGGTCGCTGAAAATACAGGGTATCATGCGGTCGAGTTGTTGATGGATTACAAGCAGAAGCATGGTTTCGAGTGGGACACCCCCGAAGCGCAATGGGAACAACTCAAAGATGAAGTTGATGCCAGTGGGGTTGTGATTTCATCGCTGACGAGCTGCCAGAATTTCCATTCACCGGATGTAGCGGATCGTGCCGAAAGCGTGCGCCGCGTCAAGCGCGTCATAGAGATGACGGACTTCATGGGCTGTGACCACGTCCGCGTCCTCGGCGACCGGTTCGACGATAATACCCGCGATGCCGTTGTCGGATATGTCACCGATGCACTGAAGGAGCTTGGGGAGTATGCCCAGCCGAAGGGCATCACAGTATCCATCGAACTGCACGGATCCTTCATAGATCCTGTCCCAGCGATATCGGTCATTAAAGGCGTCAATCTGCCTAACGTCGGCTTCGTATTCAACTCACAGTTCTTCGGTTGTGAAGCGGGAAGTATTGAACCACTCTTTTCGCAGGTTGCGCCGCACATTACCGCTGTGCACACCCACCGTGCCGAGGACCCGGAGACTTTTGAGCTCTACCGTCAGATGTTTCAGTGGCTCCAACGAATTGGGTTTGATGGCTATATCTCGAACGAATGTGCGTATCAGGGTCCAGATCCGGAAAAGGTGCTTGCGCTGTATGTGGGGCTATTTAGGGCGTTTACAGGGGAGTAATACTAGTATCACTTTGGTTCATGTAAAAAGAAGGTGCAGAGTATTAAAGCATCCGCGAATTAACGCGAATCCACACAAATACAAAGAAAGACTAAAAATGGGCAACCACAAGGAGTGCCCCTACAGCCTGTCCAAAACCCAAAATGTTCGGGCGGGGAAACCCCGCCCCTACGATCGCGGTTGTATGATTTCTTTATATGAGCCTCTGCTTTTTTCTCCCATCAGGAGTGCAGCCCATAGTCAGCCGCAAAGAAACCATAAAGACCTCCCTGACTGATATTGCCTCTACCAAGCAATTCTTCATAGATGACTAGGTTCTGTTGGGTGTCGAGTATGAATCTCGACCTACAGACTACCTGTCGGTATTAAATCGAGCGGGAGGAGTGGGCAGGTTACGGTATACAGACGTTACGGCATACAGAGCCCCGATGAATCGGGATTCAAAGCAATGTGCCTACTACCTTCAACCTACGATATGATCACAGGTTGGGAAACCTGTGGCTACGAGGGACTTGGGGGCGGGCGAGTCCGAGAGGATCCCGTGACCGGGGATGTCCGACCTACGGTATGGTGTTGGGTTTCACTCAATCTATCTATAAGCGGGTATCGTTGCAAAGAGTAGTTTTTATTGTCGTTGATAGGGATTCGCTTTAACCGTTCAACCCAGCCTACGTACTATCAAATGTCAACACGCCCCACCTAATTGAGGGCCTGATCCATGGTCCTTTTTACGAGCAGGAGATGGGGGAAGAAGACCTTTTCGGGGCGATTGGTCTGGCGACCGTCCCTTTAGATCAATTTGTCTCGATAGATAGCGGCAAGTATGTGGGTGAAGTGACCACCCGTGCATTTACCTTCTTCGGACGACAACTATATCTAAACGTCGCCGGACGCGAGGACGAGATAGATGTCCGGGTCGAGATTCTTGGTCCTGCGAGCCATCTTATTCCCGGTTTCACTTTTAAAGACGCAGATCCAATTACCACCCGCGGATTAGCGCATGTGGTCTCGTGGAACGGTGCCTCGGATCTCAGCCAGCTGCAAGGAAAAGCGGTGAAATTAAGAATTTATCTCAAGCACGCCAAGTTGTATAGTTTTCAGTTCCGGTAAAAAGCGGGTAATGAATTACCTTACTACAAACCATGAATTACTCATAAGGAGAAAAAAAATG
The DNA here is from genome assembly GCA_965222805.1 of Candidatus Poribacteria bacterium. Lineage (GTDB taxonomy): Bacteria > Poribacteria > WGA-4E > WGA-4E > PCPOR2b > PCPOR2b. Next base: position 5,626,832 of record CBDCUX010000005.1, on the reverse strand, counting down.
GCTTACATAAAAAACTGGCGCGATGTCCAGCCTAACATCGCTCATCTAAGTGCAGTACACTGGGGCTGTTTACGCTCCCTAGAGGAAGGCGGTGGCGATGACCGTCATCGTCTGAATCGGTTGGGTGGCTTTGCCCGGCACGCGCTCCAAGGACGTAAGACCTCCGATTTTCACAAACATGAGAGTTTGGAACAGGTCTATTACATCCTCAGCGGAAAGGGAGAAGTGCTGTTCGAGGATAAGCGTTATCCCGTAGAAGATGGTGATGCGATTTACTTACCGTCCGGCATCCATCACCAGATGTTCAATACCATGAACGAAGAATGGCTGGAACATCACGTCATCAGTATGGGTGTGGCGAGCAACGGCGGTGAGCTTACGATCCGTAATTGGCACCAGACACCGGCGCAAGGGGACGGTGCCGGTGCGATCCGATGGTATCAACTAGAACCCGAAGACGATAGTGATAATGGTTGTCTGAGGGGGATGCGGTTCATCGCTCGCGAGGCTGTTCAATTCGGTAACGAGACGATTGAACGGTGTCACACAGATATTGAGCAGGTCTACTACGTGATAAAAAATCGCGGTGTGCTCCAGAGTAACGGCGAGGAGCAGGAGATAACCGAAGGCGATATGATTCACATCCCCGCCGGCACGACCTACAAAATTCTGAATCCACATCAGGAGTGGTTGCACTCCCTGATCATGGCGGGTTGAACGGCTGCGCGCTGCACTACTCGCGCTCCCACCGACTCGGGTTCATGCCGGGGGCTTCGTGAGGCATATTGGGCGGTTTGTTGCCGCCCTCGTATATCCAAATGCGAGCGTTGCGGTCGCCCATCAATTCGCGCACAGCTGGGGTAAGTTTGGCAACTTCGTCTTTATTCCAAGGCTCCACCTCTCCGGCAGGACCTGCCCAAGTTGGTCGGTAGGAGAGCTGCAGCACCTCCCGTGGATAGGTCCCGACGTTTGGGTAGTTGCCGTGGAAGACATAGTTGTTGAACAGCACCGCAGCGCCAGCTTTGCAGGTTACCATCGTCTCTTCGGGGTGTTCTGCGTAGCGGAGGTAGGGGTTTGCCTCGTTGTGGAAACTCAAATGGGACCGCGGCACCACGCGGAAGGGCGAAACTTCGGGGATTAGGTCGTCGAGGTAGTAGAGGACACGGATAATTTTCGGGCAGGTGTATTCTGCACTGAAAATCCGGGAACCCCACGGCTGACCGTCGCAGTGCAGACTGATGCCGGGGTGTCCCGGTTCAGACCGTGAGTAATCGTAGGACATCAAAACGACGTGGTCGCCGCACAACTCCTTGAGGAACTCGATCATCGGGGGATAGGCGATTAGCTCGGAGATCGCGCCGCCGGCGAACTGGATACTCGACTTCCCCCGTTGGTGGACACTGTAGTCTACGTGTGTTGTTTCAAACGTTGATGCCTGCTCTTTGAGGCACCCAATGTGGTCGGCATCAAGCATATCGGGGATAACCACGTAGCCTTCGACCTCAAGATGCTGAATGCGTTGTCCGAGCGTGAGTTGGCTCCAGTCGCGGTCATCTATACGCGGCGTTCCAACCCCTATCTGGGTTGAAGTAGATACATCTGACATGGCTCAACCTCCTTTTCTGCAATTATCCGGTCTCTTGCTTGAAGGACTCATACAGGTCTGGCACACCCGCCTCGTAGGGATCTCCATCGTGAGCGACTACCCGAACCGCTAAGTCCACCTCTTCCCCACGCGAGACATAAGTGGCTCCCTTGCGAAACGGGTTGACTCGGATGGATCCATAATCCCCCGCATACCATGCCACATTCCCCATTGAGGGAAACTGAAAGACCGCAACCCCAGCGGTGCACCCTTGGGAGTCCGTTCCGTAGTAGTCAATCCAATCCGCGTGCTGCCAGCCGACATCGTCGTCCCGCCTGCCTTCGGAATCTACAATGCTGCCCCCCTGTTTCACACCATTCCGGTCTACTACCCTTAGATGGTCTGCCATCCGGATTGTGAAATATCCGTGCCGTGATGGGCCTAGGCGGATATCCCACTCCGTCGGTCTGAGCTGCGAGCGCACGTCGATGACATTGGCAACCTCGCCCGGAAAGACGCTGATGGTGCGCATCTCCTCGGCAACAACGCGGCGATACTTCGGGGCGTACCCCTGTTCAGGTCCCTGCCACTGCATCCTCACGATGAACTCCAGATGACCCTCGCTCAACTCTGTGCATTCGTTGTGTGTCATCGCGACAATACGTCCCTCTCCCCTACCGCGCATGTCGGGCGAGTTGGTGTAGAAGCACATCCCGGGATCCTCAAACCGCCCAGTGGCAGATGTTTGGTATGTAAAGAAGTAATCGTTCCCCACGGTGACCGACTGGTGAAAGGCGTGGTCGCTTGTCGGTCTTTCATTCGTAACAGCAACCCCCGATGGTGTCATTACCGGATAGACGTAGCAGCGGCGAGAAGATTGGTTGAAACCAGTGACAGGTTTGCCTTTCCAGCTAACCTTCAAAAGCCGAACTGGGTCATCCATCCAGTCGTTCGGAACGGATATGTCTGAGCTCTCCACCGAAAAATATTTCATAACACTGTGCTCCTAATAGTGAGAGACTGTCTGATTATAGGGTTATTTATAGTAGATTTTAGAATTATTTAGACACTCCCAATGCACAACCAACCCCCTAAATCCCCCAACTCCCCTGACAAGGGGAGAAGATAAGAGGGGAGCTTCTCCCTTGTCTGTCCCCTCTTATCAGAGGGGTTCAGGGGGACTTTTAAGACTGCGCGGAGGTTGGAGTTATTGATACATGTCTACTTATTTTTAGAACTCACTATAGTTTTCGGTTTTCTCCCTGTCTTAGCGATGTGTCGGGATTCGGAAATCCCTCCTACAGGAGAACTAAATGCCCTTACTATCTGCCATTTTTGCGCTTGACGTTGTTTACGGGTGGTGGTATAGTGAATTGTGTTTATTGTATCAAGTTTTGGAGATCTATTCAACAGCGTTATGTGTAAAAAAATGGCGGGATAAATTTCCCGCTTCGTTCTTTTTATTATAGATGTATTGTGAGGAGATATTTATAGATGAGTTCAATTACGAAGGTTGCTATCGTAACGGGAGCAGGTTCTGGCATTGGTAGGCAAACGTCAATCGCGCTTGCACAGGAGGGCTATTCCGTGGTCTTGGCTGGCCGTCGTGCAGAGGCTTTAGAGACGACTGCCAAGGGGACAGGGGTAGACAGTTCACGAATCTTGGTTGTGCCGACAGATGTGACAGATCATGCCTCGATCCAGAACTTATTTGCCCAAACGAAGCAGACCTTTGGTCGGCTTGACCTACTGTTTAATAATGCCGGCACTGGCACACCACCTGTGCCGATGGAGGAGTTAACCTACGAGCAATGGAAGACAGTCGCAGATACCAACCTGACGGGTGCATTCCTCTGCACACAGGAAGCATTCAAGATTATGAAGGACCAAGATCCCAGAGGGGGACGCATCATCAACAACGGTTCTATATCAGCGCACGCACCGCGGGTCAACTCCGCCCCTTATACCTCGACCAAGCATGGGTTGACGGGACTCACCAAAGCGACGGCACTTGATGGACGTAAGTACGATATTGCGTGTGGTCAAATCGACATTGGTAACGCAGCGACCGAGAGAACGGACAGAATGGAAGTAGGTGTTCCACAAGCAAATGGAAGTGTTGCGGTTGAGCCGAGAATGGAGGTGGATGATGTGGCACGTGCCGTGGTGCACATGGCGAGTCTCCCGTTGGATGCAAATGTGCTGTTCATGACCATCATGGCGACGAAGATGCCCTACGTTGGGCGCGGATAAGCTGAAGAGTCGTTTGGTAAATTTACGTTTACATACGTTCAACCTCAAATCGTCAGTCAAATTTTCTCTTGTCCTCAGATTCATGTCGTGTTACAATAGTTAATATCCATTTATAATTATGTGAAATTCGGCAGCGCATACTTACACCAGTGGAGAAATAACTATGAAAGACATGTTGAGGCTTCTGTCATATCTTAAACCCTATTGGCACTTTCAGGTACTTTTTATTCTTTGTTCGCTAGGCTACTCAGGCGGCAATCTAGTGCTCCCATGGATTGAGAAGATTCTGATAGACGATGTTTTCATCGCCCGAAACGCTGAAATGCTTCTGCCGACATGTGGACTCTACATTCTAACAGCAGTCGGTATGTACTTTTTTGCACTCGGAGTTATCTACTTTCCAGCAAAGGTTGCCGAAAATGGTTCCAAGGATATCCAACTTGATGCTTACCACCACTTGCGCAAGTTAGGGTTTCGATTCTACGATACCCAGCAAACTGGTCAAGTGATGGCGACATTCACATCGGATACGCCAAAGGCAGTTGAAGGGTTTCGTGCGTTCGCCGGTGACTATATCATAAACGGCATAATGCTGGTTGTTACCCTCAGCATCATTACAGCCATTAGCTGGCAATTGTGCCTTTTTAGCTTGTTTCTTGTTGCCGCGAATATCCTTATTCCCATCTTCTTAGATAAACCGCTTCGACGAATTGGAGAGGAAGTTCAGGAACAGAAGGCTTCGTTATCAGGCAACTTACAAGAAAGCATCGCCGGTTCCCGCGAGCTCAAGGGATTAGGAAAGGAATTCTACGACTTAAAAAACCTCCATCAGTCGCTTTCACGACTGGTAGCTATCAATCTCAAACAGGCAACAATCCGGCAGGTAGGGAATGTTGCTATCCTCTTATTCTGGATAGGCGCTGCTTTGGTATTTCTGGTCGGGGGAAGGTATGTCCTGCGAGACGTTATCACGATTGGTGAACTCTTTGCAATCACCCGGTGGTTTAGCAGTGTGTATCAGCCCGTGAATGTACTCGTGAGACTCCATCTCGGCATTCCATCGATATTGGTTGCCGCTCGTCGAGTATTCGGGTTTTTTGATGAACACGATGAAGAATCCCAAGATGGAAAACCCATAGAACAAATTGATGGAAGCCTCCGATTTTCCAATGTCTCCTTTGGATATAGTGAAAACCAACATGTTTTGAAGGAGGTGAGTTTTCAAGCGGAGCCCGGCGAGACGGTTGCAATCGTTGGTCCCAGCGGCGCGGGGAAAAGCACTTTAATTAACCTGATTCCACGGTTCTACGAATATCAAAGTGGCGAAATTTTGATAGACTCCACGCCTATCAAAGAGATGCAGATCCAATCGTTGCGTACACACATAGGTATTGTTTTTCAAGACCCGTACCTGTTTGCAGACACGGTGGAATACAACATCCGTTTGGGTGCAGCTGATCCGGAAGCTGTGTCACACGAAGAAGTCGCCACCGCCGCAAAGTTGGCAAATGCACACGACTTCATAATGAAATTCCCGGACCAATATCAAAGCAAGGTCGGTGAGAGAGGCATTCGACTATCTGGCGGGGAACAGCAGCGGATTGCGATTGCTCGTGTACTGATAAGAAATCCGAAGATTCTGATTTTGGATGAGGCAACATCGTCCCTTGATGCGGAATCCGAAGGTTTAGTCCAGCAAGCCCTCACACAACTTATGAAAAACAGGACCAGCTTCGTGATCGCGCATCGGCTATCAACAGTTTTGAACGCTGATCGGATTCTGGTTCTGAGTGATGGAAAACTCGTTGAAACTGGCACCCACGCGGAGCTGATTCAACATGGCGGTGTATACTACGATCTGTTCCAGAAGCAGTTCGCGCCCCTGTTGGAGGGCAATAGGGACGCACAGTTATAAGAACGGTTCCCCGCAGCCGCGAGTTATGTATGGAGCATCAAGAAAAACTATAGTAGATTTCAGAATTAGTTAGACATTGTGGACGAGCGAGGTCAGCAACCTTGTGCACAGAGTTACGGCACACGGAGTGTGCCTACTACTTTTAATGTCTCTTTATTTTTAGAATCCACTATAAATGGTTCTGACAGGAATTGATTTTTCACATACTTTTGCTACACTTTGATTCGCAAACATGGGAGATCTTATGAACCCGAAACGATTGGAAGGACAAATTGCCTGGATCAGCGGCGGTGCATCGGGCATGGGTGAAGCCACCGCCCAACTCTTTGCGGAGGAAGGGGCAAAGGTTGCCATTGTAGATATACAAGCCGAGCTTGGTCAGAAAGTTGCCGAAGGAATCGTCGCTAACGGCGGTGAAGCCATCTTCCTCGAATGCGACGTTGTTCATGAGGATGAGGTGCGCCAATCGATCGAGCAAACGGTTGAGCACTTTGGCGGCTTGCAGATTATCGTCAATTGCGCCGGGGTTGTCCACGTTGTTGCACTGCACGAGTATTCGGAGGCGGAGTGGGATCAGCTGATGGGCGTGAACGTCAAATCAATTTTCTTCTCTATCAAACATGGGCACTCCCACCTATGCAAGAACCGACGCAGCTATATGGTGAACATCGGTTCGGTAGGCAGCTTCATCGGGCAAGCCCTAACACCGGCGTATATCACGTCCAAGCACGCGGTCCTCGGATTGAGCAGATCTATCGCGCTCGACTACGCCGCCGAGGGGCTGCGCTGCAACTGCGTCTGCCCCGGAATAACCGACACCCCGATGTTGCGCTACCACCTGAGCACCACCCCCGACCCAGAAGCCACGCTTGCGAACCGCCTCAGCCGTGTGCCCACAGGTGTCGCCATCACACCGATGGACATCGCTAGAGCGGTACGCTACCTTTCCTGCGAAGATTCCGCTGGCGTCACCGGCACGTCGTTGGTGGTAGATGGAGCCTATATCACACCCGCTGAGTGGGAAACCGTGGGACAAACAAAATTTATGGAGTCGTCATGACACCCAAACTTGCTTGTGCTGACTTTACTTTTCCGTTGTTATCTCATGAGAATGTTCTCCAACTCATCGCCATGCTGGAGTTCAGAGGTGTGGATATCGGTCTGTTTGAGGAACGCTCCCATCTTTTCCCCTCCCGCGAGTTCGAGAACGTCACCCAATCTGCGCGACAATTGAAAAAGAGATTGGACGCTTGGGGACTTGAGGCTGCCGATATTTTTCTTCAAGTGGGGCTGGATTTCAAGCCCTACGCGGCTAATCACCCCGAAGCATCGCATCGGGAAAAGGCTCGTGACTGGTTCGTTAAAACGCTTGATTACACCGCCGAGTGTGGGGGTGAGCATGTGACTGGATTGCCCGGCGCACACTTCGAAACAGAGTCATACGATGACTCTTTCGCCCGTGCGGTTGACGAACTGAACTGGCGAGTGGATCAAGCTAAGGCATACGGCATCGCCTTCGGTGTCGAAGCGCATATCGGTTCCATCGTCCCGGAGCCGGGACCGGCGGAGAAATTGGTGCAGCAGGTCCCCGGCTTGACGCTGACGTTAGATTACGCCCACTTCACGCGGATCGGCTTGCCGGACGCGGTTGTAGAGCCATTGGTCAAATACGCAAGCCACTTCCACGTTAGAGGTGCTCGCAATGAGCGATTGCAAGAGACCTTTGCCGATAACACAATCGATTTCAAACGGATTCTGGAAGTCGCAGATGCGAATGGATACGGTGGCTGGTTCGGAATTGAGTATGTCTGGACGGAATGGGAAAACTGCAACGCGTGTGACAATTTGTCGGAGACGATTCTGTTTCGTGACTTTGTTCGATCACTGGCTAGCTGACGATTATTTTATGGTGAATTCCATAATTTCTTATACACCTTCGATGCACAGCCAACCCCCTAAATCCCCCAACTCCCCTGACAAGGGGAGAGATCCCCAACCCCCCGGCCCCCTTATCAGGGGGAGACCCCTTGTCAGAGGGGTTCAGGGGGACTTTTGAGACTTCACTAAGGGGAACTACTGGTGAACGTCTGCTTATTTCTATTGTTCACTATAGTTCACAAAAAGGAGAACTAAAATGTATTCAATCGGTTTATCAATGCAGCTAAAGCCCGGGAGTTACGAGGGATACAAAGAAGCGCACGATAACCTTTGGCCCGAAATCGCAAAAAGCATGGCAGACAACAATGTGAGTATGTCGATCTATCTCTTAGGGGATCGTTTGTTCTTGCACGCGGTTGCGCCGTCCGAAGCGGATTGGCTCAAGAGCCGTGAAGATCCTGAACTGGAACGGTGGTCAGAGTATATGGGAAACTACCTCGCAACGGATGATGCGGGTAACATCATTTTTGATACATTGCCGGAGGCGTTCGCATTTGGCATGTTCAAATCGGAATAGGGGTTAGCCAATCTGAGCCAACACCGCTTTACACCGGTCTGCTACAATCCGTTCCTGCCCCGGCTGTAGGTTGTGGGGATTGATCGTAACGCTGTCCTCAGTGAAGTGTTGACCAACGACAATAGGCGGCTCGCCTGCTTCTAGCGCTTCTGCTATCATTGATCGCGTGAAATTAGCCTCCGCTTCTGGACGGATGTACAGCATCGGGACCGTATACGTTTCCGATTTGATGAGGCGGCCGGTGGTTATATTTGGAATCCCCTGTAAGACTGCTTCGATGTAATCTAGTTGAGCTGTCCACCGAGCGGTATCGGCTTCATGATCTCTCGCCAAGTAGAGTTCCAGTGCCTTCATAAACCCGACCATTTCTTCCCGACTCACCTTCATCGGACGCCCGACTGTGGCAAACGGTACACCGTTGGCAGCGCACGCTGCAATGAGATCTTTGCGACCGATGACCAGCCCGGTGGATTGGGGACCCATAATACTCTTACCACCACTGAAGATAATTAGATCGACACCCGCCTCCCAGAAACGCGTCAAGGTCGAAACTGGTGGACATTCCGACGCGGCATCCACAATCACCGGCACAGACGCTGCCCTCGCCATGGCTACAACCTCCTCCAGCGGTACAGAGGCTGGATGGTTCATGACCGTTGCCATGAAGAAGATAGCCGCAGTATTTTCATTGATGGCACGGCGCATCTCTTCAGTTGGCGGTGTCCCCTGATCATCAATTTCAACCAGTGTTGCTCCAGCCAAACGAACAGCTTGGTCATACGCAATTCGATGTATCTTTTGGATGATGACCTCATGCTTTATCCCAGTCGTATCCGGCAGCTGTATAATTTTAGCAGGATCCGTCCCAGCCATACAGGCAGCGGTGGTCAACACTAGCCCGCAGGCAGCACTTGATGTTACATACGCTGCCTCTACCTCCAGCATGTCGGCAATCCTTTCGCCTACCTTTTTCTGCACTTCATCTAAAAAACAGAACTGTTGAGATGCGTGACGCATACTGTCCAATACTTCGGGTGCCATCAGGGATCCACCGTACCGGGTGACGGTGCCCGCTGCATTGATTAGGGTACGGACGCCTAATTCCTCGTAAATACTCATCGTTGGGTCCTCTTGGTTGGTTAGCCGAAATCTCTAAGAACTTTCGGGAAAGCGAGATTCTCGGCAGGAGATTTATGACTCGGTGATGTATCTTGCCGGTAGCGCGTCATTTAACATCTGATCCACTGAGCCATTCGCTTATCTGCTCTGATAACCGCCTATATCGTTCCAATGTGCTATCTGCAATGCTTGACTGGATCAATTCTTTCGTTTCTGTGCGGACAGCTAGCTCCGCCGCTTTGTGCTGTGTTACTAATTCGTTTATCATCTGATTTCCCTCATTGTCGGGTCAAGCGCGGGCGAACAGGTTATCGGACATATTTTTTAGTTATTGAGACTGGCGGAATCCTTGCTATGACTGGATCTCTATTTTCCGATTTTCCCTCAAAACCGCCTAAAAATGTCCGATAATGTGTAATTATCGGATATTTTCATTTTTATCAGTGGCGGATCGTCCATTATTCAGCATAATCCTTCCAATGCTCACCATAGTGATCCTTTTTCAGTTCAAAGACCGCGGTATACAATCCCAACTCTATTAATGGTCCAAAAGCCCTTTCTCGGATTATTTGCCTTATTTTGCCTTATTAGATGTTCCAAACCAACCGTAGCAGGATAGGCTGCAAGGGAGGTCTCCGGCAAACCACCGCGGCTGACGTAAAGTTTTGTTACTTTTCTTTCGATTTCCTGACGGGGAACATCTGTCTGTCCATCAAAAAGCTCCAAAATCAAGGACGCTGCAACTGCCCCTTCTATATATTGACCTCTGCTCATAGTATTCTCTCCTTTCTCAAATCCCCATTTTCTGAACTTTCGCCACGAGGGAAGCGTGGGGATACACTCCTGCCTTGAGGCTTTTATCACTCATCAAACAAAATGTCCAATAAGGATTTATCGGACGTTCTAATCCCAACCCCTAAACTCCTCCTCCGTGAGTTGCCATTTCTTATTATCGTCAGAACAGGACTTAACGCGCCCTTGCCTTTCAAGTCTATCCACAACAGCACAGGGGATCTCATTACGATTAACTACCTGAACTCGTCTTGGAGGTATATCCAACTCCTTACCAATTGCAGACAGTTCTTTTCCCTCCCCTTTCTTTGTTGCTTCAAACAACACCGATAAAATCGCCTCCTCAAGATAGACCATGCCAATTCGAGCACCTTGCCTCGGACGCAAATGACCCATATCTGTCCTCCTTTTTTTATTCCTCTTTCATAAATATCCGATAACAAATTTTATCGGATATTTAGAGCGATGACCCAGACGAACGATTCGCCCCGTGTCTCCTCACCACCGGGGAGTTCGTTTCAGAAGGGGGGCATTCTTCTCATAGATGCCTTGGATTCCGTATTCGTCTTGGATCCTTGCTGCCTCGTTAAGCGCCACGCGCTCGCCTCTCTGTCTGCTCTCTAAGATAGAGGCGATGCTCTGTGCCCAGTTCGCAACTTCGTCAATTTCCCGGAGTGGGGTGCCGAGTGCGACGAAAGCGGGGACTTCACTTATATCTACATCATGGATAAAATGAGCAATTAGCGGGTGTGGCACGAGTGGCGGTGTTTCGGGCGGCATGTAAAACGGTTGCACATATCGTTGTCGTCCCCGTGCACCACCGATTTCATAAGGTATCCATGGTGAGTCGAAGGTGCACCGTCCAATGATACCCAGTAGAGCGGAGGAGACATCTAACCCCGCTTCAATACATAGGGCGGTTTGGACATCATCGCTTCTGTCTTGTGCGTCCTGCATACATTTATCATCTTCATCAAGCCAGTAGGAAAGTCCTATATCCTTTAATATATCCGCACATTTTCTCGCTTCTAACTTATCACAAATAGTGCGTCTGTAAGAGATAAACACGACCGATTTCTTGTCAGGGTCAAAGCTAAGTTGGTTAAGTTGTCCAAATTCATAAGCTTCAAAAAGGTTTCTTCCAAGCACTGTTTTTACTCCTGTTCTGTGTTAGATAAGCTATCTGTATCCTCGACACCTGCAAGCACTGCGAGTGTGCGCGTATGTGCGCGTAAAACCTTTTGGAGTTTTTCCAGATCCTGCCGGAATTCTGCACATGCCGCGGAATCGCTAAAAGCACCTTCGCCGCTTTTGCGGTGCCACTTTGCTGTGAAGCAACGCACCTTTTGATTGAGAATTTCAATAGCAATTTTAGCAAACACTACACAACCTGGACCTTGCGCGTGGAGAATATCTCTTGTAGTTTGAAAAAGAGAATACACGCTGTCTAACGCGGTTTGCTCGTCGCCGTGTTCTGGGGGCAAGGGTTGTGTAATAATTCGTGTTTCCATCTCAACATACAGTTCCCACGCTGCTTTTCGATCTTTATACGAGATTTCCTTTGACTTCCGTCTTTTGAAATTCTCAGGGAAAGACACTCCAAGTTGTGTGAGCTGATTAACCAGAGCCGCGATTGTTACAATAGCCCGAAGTTCTTCCATTTAATCATACCACCTTTCACCAGAACGGTTGTTTGCAAACAAAGGGTAAGAGTTATCAGGGGTTATCTTATTTCTCTGATTGAAAGCTGTGTGTATCCACGATTGCACGTGATTCGGGTTATCGCTCCAAACGTAAACACCCGCGAATCCACAGTGCTTGTTATAGTGGAGTCTTCGAGGAATTGTGTAACGATAATATTTCGGATATGCAGGATAAGTCGGTAGCAGAATCCCTAAAAGACCTGAGCGGGGATTGTTCTGTGTGTCACGTATGCTTGCTCCGATTTCCCAATCGACATGCTTTCTTTTCCATGTTTCCGCACCAACCAAAACGACTGTCACGGTTGAATCTTGAAGATATTCCTCCCGGATTTTTCGACGAATAGTCTTTGTAGCGAGGGTTGGATCAAGATCGCCAATTTGGACAGATTTTGACACCATGATGTCAAAAATATCCGAAAACAATTTTTCAAACTCATCCCTGTATGCTTGGTCATTATCATGATGATAACTGACAAACACCTTATGGCGATTATTCATCTGGGTTGGTCTATACCGAGTCATAATCTATCTCCTTTCAAATCCCCATCTTTTGAAGTTTCGGCACAAGGGAGGCGTGGGGATGTGTACCTACCTTGGGGCTTTTATCATTTATCACAGCAACCACGGTGAAAAGTAAATCTATATCTCCGAAAGAGTTGCCGCAATCGTTCACTTCCCTTTTTTAGTTCTCTGGAACAGCATCTAATACACCCTGAGTTTCATTAAAATCAATTATTAGCTTGATGCTCGTCGCGAGCCCCTTTCACGATAGCCCTGATTGCTGCCATGACCTCTTGCTTGCGTGCGTTTAGAGTAACCTGTCCTGTGACAAGAACTCCAGCCTCGACTAGAAGACCACTTTCCGCCTTGGACTGCAAGTCCATACTTGAAATGAAAGATGCTAGAATATCTGCGCCCATAGGTGGATTTTCTTTATGCCATTCGTAATACGCACCTGCCAGTATCCGCAGCATCGTCCCATTATACGCCAATGTTTTAGGTCTTTCTCTTGAGACATAATCTGGGTCAATATCTGAGTTCAATAAATTCAGATATTCTTCTCGGGCCTGAGGTAGAAAATCATCGGTCCATTCTAATCCTTTATCAATTATGTCCTGCATGTTATTGTCAGTCTCTTGTAATCTATCTTGGCTAGTACGTCCAAAATACCCGAACTCTAGCGTCTTGAGGTTGGTTGCAAGTTGATTAAACGATATGAGTTTGTCACTGGCTCGTGCAATCGTCGAGCGCTCCATTTCAACATATGGTGCTATCCAATCGCTGAGTAGCTTAACTTCATCGGCAGCCTTGTTGAACGGATCACGCATATCGAATCGTGCTTTAGTGATAGCATCCATGTTCCGTTGTCGAGCCATGTCTGCGAACATCTGTCTTAGACGAGTTAGATCTTCTTCTTCATACAGCGCTACTGGCATCTGACAGGACTCAAATCGATTTCGCCGTTCCATCTTCGAGTCACTTAGAGGTTGTGACCGTCTATAGTCCTTGATAGCTCTGCGTCGATGCTGACCGTCTAACATTCTGAGAAATGACCCTCCTCCGGAAACTATACGTAGGCACCCCAATATCGGTGAATTATCGTTCAATTGTCCAGGATAAGGTTCAAATTCAACATACTTCTGGGGAATACTCAGGGTCACTGGACCAAGAATCCAAGCATCAGTACTTTGAAGGTACTCCTCGATACCTTTAGCATGACTTGGATTAAATCGCCGGTTGTTGTCCATGATGACCTGCATGTCAATCTCGTCTGGCAACGCGTCATCAAATTGCGCAATCGGCAGAGCCATGTAATATACAGTTCGTTCGCCCTGCTGGAGACGGTGTGCAGGTGCTTCAAGCACCGGAGTGGGGTTTGATGTGTTGATCGTTATAGCCATGGTTAGCTCCTTTCATTTTCTTAAAATTAGCTTTAGGGTTCGTAAAACGGTTAAACCGATACCTATTAAATAAAATTTTATTTACATACTATTTAACAGGTTATTCTAAATCCATTATACTACATATTTAATCGGTTGTCAAGGGTTTTTTGAGTGATTGATACTAATCAGCTCTTTTAGGAGGGAATACTAATGCCAAAAGACACAATTTTTCAGGATTTTGAGCGGAAGGAGGAGTAATGAGTAAACTAAACGATTCGAGTCTCATTGATTATCACCTGAAAAACGTTCGTGCCAGCCTCCTGTTCTAAATCTGCAAGAAGCGTCCTCTGTGACGGGCTAAGCGATTTGATGGTTACCTTCTCTTTTATTCCGGTCACGCACTCTTGGGGTTCTGAGAGTGCATATGCACACCTAGCCTTTCGGATATAGCCGAGTAAGCGTTCAACACCTGCAAGCCGACTTCACCGATATTTTCGAGCTGCTTCATATTCCAATGCAGCGCACTCGACTGAGCGGACAGCGATCTCATCGCCCAGTTACCAAAGCCCCGCCCTTCGTTCACCAGAAAGATCGGAAGTCTTTTCACCCAGCTCATCGGAAGCCACGAATGAACTACTCCGCCAAAACGTTAGGATTGCTCCCTACTGGCGATAGCCGTTCCTGTCCCAAGTGGATACTGCACCGTTGCCGTATTCATTGACACCCATTCCTGCGCGGGTTTTCCCCTGCTTGTTAAAAACATCAACCCTGCCCCCGTGTTCATCAATGCCCACCACGGCACTTTCTTTCCTTTCCTTGTCCTGCACACTAACGTGCCCGCCATGTTCATCAATGTCCATAGATGCCGTTCCTCCCTTACCCCAAACGGTAACGACACCGCTCCCGTCTTTTTTGGTGCCCATCGTTGCAAAACCTCCGACATAGTCTTCCTTGCTCACAACGGTAACGGCAGCGCCGTGTTCACCGGCACTCATCATCGCCTTTGAGTCATTGCCTTCCGTGCCATACACGATAAACTCAGCTCCCCTGTCGGAGGCAGCGCGCATAGCTGCTACTCCCTCCTTGCTAAAGACATAAACGCAACCGCCGCCCACCCACTCGCCAATTGAAACTATCCCTTTGCCACTTGAATCAACGACTTTTATCTCCCTGCATTAAATCTTCCCAAATGCCACATCAGTGGGTTGGGATTGCGCTACAACTCCGACAGGAATAAACAGCCCCACTCCCATTGTTATCACTGCACCGAAACAACCTGCTATGACTGCTATCAACACTTCTTTCCGTTTCATAGTTATCACTTCCCCTTCCCATAGAAGAACCGAGCCACCGCGCCCCGTTCTGCTAACTCGGCTTTAGCATAATGCGCCGGCATCTGTGGCGACTTCCACCTGCCAGCGTTCTGCATATCGACCACCGAAGCCCCCGCCTGGGCGAGCGAGACAGCACTGCCTACCCTGAGCGAATGACCACTGATGAATCCATCGACACCCGCAGCTTTGGCACGGGTTTGGATAATCCGCCGAGCCGAGACCGTCGTGAGTCTTCCGCTTTGGACATGATCGCCCCGTCTGATATGCCTGAATAACGCCCCGCTAGTTATATCAGCCCTTGTGCAGTAGCGATCTATCAACTTCAGGGTAGGACCGCCAATATACAATACCTCGCCTCGCCCTTCCTGATCTGTCTTGGAAGATTTTATCCGGAGCGTCGATTTGTGCAGATCGCCGACATTGACCGCGACAGCTTCAGAAATTCTCAACAAACAATCGCTCATGAGCCTTATTAGCGCTGCGTCTCTTAGTCCTGCGATCGTTTTATCGGCTTCGGCAAGGGTAACAACTCTCAACATATCCTCGCGCTCCACGCCGTCCACCTGCCCTTTACCTCGCTCCTTCCCTTCCCGGCGGATACCTGCCAATGTCTTACTGGTGATCTCACCGACGATCTCAATACCATGATTCTTTGCCAGCCACTTCGCCGCGGCAACCACCTGGGCGATCGTAGCGGGGGATTTGCCCTCAGTATGAAGCGCGGTGATGTAATCCGCCAGTCGTGCATCTGTCAACATCTGCCCGCCGAGCCACGTTTCTATCTGCTTCGATAATCGCCGGTATCGCTTGAGAGTGCTACCGGCAATGCTTGACTGAATCAACTCTTTCGTTTCGGTGCTGATAACCAATCCCGCTTCCTGTTGCCGTGTTACCAATTCGTTCATCGAACATACCTCCTTTAGGGTGCTTGCCATATAACATGACCTGCCTTATCAAAGATGGATAACTTATTACCCTCCTTCCGGCTGGATAAGCGAATTGCACCCGCTCTATGTTTACTACTAATCCTTAAATCGCTGCCAATTTTTTCATCAACACGCAAGAGAATCTCTCCCGATTTTTGCGGATCGGAGACGCTCAAACGATTGCCAATGAGTTCGTCAACGTTTAAGAAAATCACCCGGTTGCCTTGCTTATCAAAGATGGTTATCCCACTCTCTAGTTCATCAGCATGTAATTCAATCGCTGTATTACCATCTTTATCCACCACCTGAATTTCCCGGCATCGGATCTTCTCAAACCAATCAATGTTCTGTGTCTTGATGTTCTGTGCCTTGATGTCCGGTGTGATGACCTGACCGATGATGATACCGAGTGCCAAAATCCCTGCACCTAACGCCATATATCCCAACTTTTGTTTGTAATTCATAATCAATCCCCCAGACTCATTTCCTTGCCTGTTTTATCAATGACAACCACCCTGTTTTTCTTGTCGTTGCTTGCTAAAACAATCACTATTTCCCCCTGCTGATCAAGGATAGCCACTCCGTTTGCTCCCTCACCGCTTAGGATGTTAATCCCTGGTATCCCTGATTTCTTATTAAAGACATTCAGACTGTTGTGGGCTGCGGTGCCGGATAAGACGACCGATTCTTTTCCCTGGTCATCATAGATAGTTACATAGCTTCCGAGGACACTCAAGCTTGACAAGTTAATCCCTCCTTGCCCCTGTTTATCAGAGACAAGCACATCGTTTCTTTCTTCACTGCTTGATAAGCCAATCGCTATCTCCCCCTGTTTATCCAAGACAACCACCGAGTTTCCCTCCTCACTGCTTGATAAGCCAACCGCTGGGTTGCCATCTTCATCCACCACCTCAAGTTTACGGCAGGTGATCTTATCAAACACACCATTTCTTTGTGCAATCAACGGCGGAGAAACGATAGCCCCGACTGCAAGCCCAATTAACATAATCACTGCTCCTAACCCCATAGATCTGACACAGATTTTTCTTTTCATGACCTTCTCCTATCCTCCGGTGTGAGAACCGATAAATCCACTACCTATCCGTTCCCACTTCTCTTTGAATGGTTCAATACAATAGCTGCGGGCGAACCAATGTGATATTTTGCCCTCCTTATTTGTCTTCGATTCTCTTCCTTCTTCTATTTGATCGGGTAACAAAATGTAACACGTTGGTGCACCGTAATCCAACTCGGTGACAATAATCCAAAAATCTCCCATGATTCTGTCGCGAGAAGGAGGAATACTGAAGGCTCTGTCCCGTTTGCCGCGTCCCTTTACTTGGACAGAAATCATTTGACTTCCTTCATTGATACATAGGATGTCAACCCCTGCAGCATTACGCGCTGTGGGCATAGCGTTCCAACCCAATTCAGACAACTTATAACAGACATGATACAAAGCCTTGTTTCCAGTCATTTGCCTCTGGTATTGTGTAATACTCATTGTCCTTTTCCTTTCAAGAATGGTCTGGAACCTCGTCTTCCAAAGCCTTATTCCTATTCTCCCCTTGGATGATATGCTGATTCGCCCGTAGATCGGTAAAATCTCAGTTAAAGTTGTGTAAAAATTACCGAAACTTATTATAATAACGCAAGATCATTAGTTCATCGATTGATTGGTTCATTGAACTACTAAGCCCTACACATTGCGCTCCTCCCCGATAAGATCGGGCTTCAAAGCAACTAGCACTTGGGGTCGGGCAAGATGCCCGACCTACGGAGGTGGTGTGTTTTAATACATATACCGCTTCGCCGGGGCTCGGAAATAGATTTTGACGGTTAGAAGAGAAATATGCGAGCGATTATGAAGTAGAACAGGAGGCCAAATACGTCGATTGCGGTGGTAACAAATGGACCTGTTGCGATAGCGGGATCAATCTAAAATCGCTTAAAAAGTATTGGAATGATTGTGCCAATCGTAGCAGCGATAATCATATTGATACAAATTGCCAACGAAACGACAACCGGAAACCAAACATATTTTGGTGCGACCTCATCGGGCACATTCCAATTGGCAAAATGGGTTGCAATTAGAACGAATACACCGATCAGAACACCGTAGGCGGCACCGAGAGTCGTACCGGTCGCAAACTCCCGCCACAGCACTTTCCACGCTTCTTTGAGGTCTACCTCTCCGGTGGCAAGCCCGTGCACAATGATAGTCGAGGATTGCGTGCCGATGTTTCCGCCCATCCCCATGATGATTGGGATAAAAAATGCCAACGCGGTAATTTTTTCCAACGGCTCCTGAAATTGCCCGATCATATAAACAGCGATCAATCCTCCGGCGAAACTTGCGAGCAACCAAGGGAGGCGTGCACGGGTGTTTCTGAACACAGATTTGGAGGCGATATCAACGTCCCCTGTCCCAGCCATCTTCAGCACATCTTCTGTGTTTTCTTCGCGGATGACATCGACCACGTCATCAATGGTGACGATGCCGACAAGTCCCGCCGCATCATCGAGCACAGGCACGGCTAACAGATTGTATCGTGCAACAACCTATGCGACTGTTGTTTCGATAAGGAAGTCTCGTTCATCGCTATTCAATTCGTTCAGGACTTCACTCATACGCTCCTCTTGGATTAATAGGTAGAAGAGGATTATCTGCTCTTCGGGGCGCAAGCGTGGGAACCAAGGCGCGATGTCTGCCGAATGGCGATCACATTTTGCAGATTCGGAATCGCCTTACGATTTATCGGTTTTATCACCGTTGAGATGAGGATTTCGTCTCGGTCTCGTGTATTCATCGTTGGAAGAAGTGAGCGAGAGTAAATATGGCAGATTTCAGAATTAATTAGACACCCCCAATGCACAGCCAACCCCCTAAATCCCCCTTATCAGGGGGACTTGATAATTAACACCGTAAATCCCCAGCCCCTCTGACAAGAGGGGAAAGACAAAGGAGAAAATCCCATTACCCCCTGCCCCCTTATCAGGGGGACTTGGTAATTAACCCCCCAAGGGGAGTCTCCTTGTCAGGGGAGTTGCAGAGGGACTTGGGAAACCTCACGAAGGTCGGAGTTATTGGTAAATGTCTACTTATTTTTCTAATTCACAGCAATATTAAATAATAAATTATCAATTTATAGAGTTTTCAGTTATACTGTGTGTAAATCTACCTCACAAGGAGTGTCTTGAGTAATGATTTACGCAGAACTTAACGATGCGTTGGCTCTTGAACGTCTTGATGTTGCGCTTTCTGAAGCGACACAACCGAAATGGTATCGGCGTTTACTAATCATCAAACTTAGTGGTGTTGAGCGTATGCCCGTGTCGAAACTCGCAAAGATGTTTAATCTTTCTGATGAGAGTGTTAGGGCTTATATTCATAAATACAATACCTCTGGTTTAGAGGCGTTGATACCTAAGAGTCCTCCGGGGCGTCGTGGTAAAATCACACACTTCAGCAAATCCGACTGGAATCGACTTCTTGAACAAATGCCGAATCAATACGAAAAACTTCAGACGGACTCTCGACAATGGACGCTTGAGTTGATAAGAGTTTATCTCAAAGTGTATCACGAGATTTCGGTCACACCGCCAGCTATCCACCTGGCTTTACGACGGATAGGCTACCGAACCGGTCGAAGCAAACTCCGTGTTGGCAGTCCGGATCCAGAGTATCAAGCGAAACGAACTCAACTGACGGAGTTGACGAGTTTGCAAAAACGGGAGAGTTGACGAGCGAGGCGACTCAGTTGATTCTCCCGGACACCCAACTTCAGCGTTTAGGTCTGCCGGCACCTGAGACTAAAAAAAAGACGGCTCGCCTGTTTTTCTTTGATGAAGCTAACGTGTCTTGGTGTCCCAACAGTGGACGCATTTATCGACAGCAAGGCATTGAATATAAGGTCAACACCCCCGGCAAAAACCAGCGGAAATACCTCATTGGTTCCTTAGAGTATCCTTCGGGTGCCGGCTTGTATGAAATCTATGCCAATAAAACCCATCTTCAGATGAAAACACATTGGCAAAACCTAATGGATATGTATCCCGATGAGTTGCTGTTTGTCGTCCGCGATAATGCATCGAGTCATACAACGGCAAAACTTGACGATTTCCTTATTCATCATAAAGACCGATTGCGGTTAGTCCCGATGCCGACATATAGTCCGCATCTGAATCTCATTGAGCGATTGTGGCATCTGATGCGAGATCAAATCAACAGGAGTTATTTTTTCAACAGTTTCTCTGAACTCTGTGAAACTGTCATCGGGTGGCTTGATAGGCTACCTTTTTCACGATTCCAATCTTTGATGGGGATTCATGAATCAGAGCAGCTCCAGCGCAACCTTATATAAAAACTGAAAATGTATACTTAAACTTGCTTAAATCATTGGAGCAGTAAAATACTGACTTAATGAAAGGCATAAACATGACTACACCAAAGTATCCTACTGATTTGACCGATGCCCAGTGGGACAAACTGTTACCCTATTTGCCAGAACCTTCACCAATAGGTAGACCTCTCAAATGGGAGATGCGCGCAATTATCAACGCTATTTTCTATATAGTCAAATCAGGGTGTCAGTGGCGAATGCTGCCTCATCAGATGCCACCATGGCAAACGGTCTATTCCCACTTCAGAAAGTGGAAAACTTTAGGGACATGGGTTATGATTCATCAAGCACTTCACAACCAAACCCGTAGTGATATTGGCAAAGCCCCCTCACCGACCGTAGCTATCATTGACAGCCAATCGGTCAAGACGACCGAACTAGCAACTAGTAGAGGGTTTGATGCGCATAAGAAAGTCAAAGGTCGTAAACGCCATATAGTCACCGATACAATTGGCATTCCATTAGGAGTCAAGGTCACTGATGCCAATGTCAGTGATAATCAAGTCGCAATAGAGTTACTAAACGAGGTCTTTAGTTGGCACATAACGATTCAGTTAGTCTGTGCTGATGCTGGCTATCGCGGTGAATTAGGCGATTGGTTATATTTGACGCATCAGTGTCAATTGGACATTGCTTCCCCTCTTGGGCAATCGGGATTTGTGGTTGTTCCATTGCGTTGGATTGTGGAACGCACCTTTTCTTGGTTCGGTTGGTTTCGCCGATTGACTGTGGACTATGAACGCTCGGCTGAGACGGCAGAGGCGATGGTGTACATTGCTTCCATTTACTTGATGCGAAATCGTATCAAATGACTTTTAAAACAGGTTCTAAAGTCACAGTATGGTTTCAAATTAAATCATATTCCTATCAACCACTGACTACGCTTAGAGCGATGGGCTAAGAACTTTTAACACCTTTCTGGAATTTCAACCTCATATACCTGACTCTGCCCTGTCCGATCCGATGTGTAAACTACTAGCTTGCCGTCAGGGCTGAAGGATGGGTGAGGGTGGGTATGTTGTGCCGCGTAGACCTGAACCGGACCCTTCGCGTACGGGAATGGACCATTCCAGTGCTCGCCGATAGATGACGCTTCCGGGTAGCACACTGTCACAGATTCTCCCACTCCATCACGCGGATTGAAAAGCTGGAGACCGATATCGGGGAAGTTTGTGTCAGCGACCATAAGCGTACCTTGGCGATTACAGATCGCATGCCAAGCATTACAGGACGTAACACGCCGTTCGGCACCCGTGTCCACGTGAACACAACGAATGCCGTGAGGCCAATCAACGAACGCTAACTCCCGTGTGCCGGGAATCCACGACTCGTGGGTGATCCATTCGTTTTTTTTAACATTACGAGCGTATAGCCGACGGTTGCTGCTACCATCCCGTCGAATCACCCAAACACGGTTGGTGAGGGGACCCGCGTAGAAAAGCAGATCTGAATCGTCCGGACAGAATTGCAGGTGGCCAACGCTATCACGGCGGAGAATGGTTTCATGTTCGCCGGTTTTAGTGTTAATAATTGCTAACGCTGAGCCTCCATCAACGCTGAAGTGCACAGCCCACCAGTGGTCATCGTAACTCAGTCCTGTTGTCCCCACTACCGGACCGACCGTGCTTTCCTCTCCTCTCCGTGTCGCAGCAAAGTTGACTAACTCCTGTTCCTCAAGCGTTCTAAGGTCTAGTCGCCACCCACTTGTGCCCGCTGTGAAGAAAACGGCACCTCCATCGTGCGAGGGGTAAACCGACCATTCGCTCAAGTCTAGACGGTCTGTCAATTGGATAAGCGAGCCGGTGGAGCGCTCTTCGGCAAAAATTTGGGGTACGCCGGTGCGGCATGAGATAAAAATCAGCCAGCGCATGGCGTCGTCGTAAGCGGGAATGAAAAAGAAAGGATGGTGATGAATTGAGGGATGATCGGTTACCTGACGGATGTTCACGCCGGTACGTGCGTCCTGAAACGTCTTGGCTTCCGATGCGTAAGTTGTGCCTTTGGACATCCTTGTCTTCCTCGTTACGAAAACCAAGTTTTTCGGACAAACTCGATTTCTCACCTGCTACTCTTCCAACACCGGTCTTTCTAGCCGCGTATGATATGGTGGCTCCATAACCGCCCGCTGTCTCTCATTTGCCCATTCAGGAATGGGATAAGCAGGCACATACGCTAGGCTGCCCGCCGTGTAGCGAGTCAATATCGACCGCCGCGGTTCGTCTGATGTCCAAGGCAGCGTCCCGTGCGTCACCGCCTCCGTGAAGATGATAACACCTCCCGCTTTGCACACAACCTCCCGAACATTTTCCTGATAGCTCTCATAACGCCGTATCTCTTGAGGGCACGGAAAGTTACTCTTGTGGCTGCCAGGGATCACTATCAATCCACCATCCCCCGGATTTACATCCGTGAGTTGGAATGCCACGACCGTCAGTCCACAGTGCATCTGACCGTTACGGAAGACATAGTATTGGTTCGGATCAAAGCCCGGTCCTGAGGATCCATGGAAGATGAACCCTTCTGCCCCTTTCTCCATTGACAGCAGAAACATGTGGTGATCCATCCGAAAACCTTTGCCGAGGATTTGGTTGAGATAGGGGACAACTTTTGGATGTACCAGCATTTCTCGGAAGGGATCACACCAAGGTTCTTCCCAATTGAGCATATTGCCCAGTTCCCCGCGTCCCTTATCGCCTCTGAGCGCAGGGGAACCGCCATCTAAGGCCTGCTCGCGGGGACGAATATGCCCTTGGTCCCAATGACGGTCAATGGCTTCGTTGGCAAAGGCAACCTCATCAGGTGTGAGCACGTCCTCAATGACGAGGTAACCGTTGAGATCAAACAGGTATTTTTCGGCATCGTTCATTAGTTAATATTCTCCCTATTTTATGAAGCAGTGTTTGAATGATGTTTTAACTTATCAAGGAGCGTAGGATTCCTGTCAACACATAGATAGATGGTCTAGACTAGGTTTGATTCAGCGAGCGGATTAGCTCGGACGCTAATTTATCGTGCCTTAAAGTTGACTTCCAACGCCTTCGCCAAATCTTCACGGGGATGGATGCCAAATCGTTGCTCAAATTTCTGATCAAACGCCTCCTCCTCGGACGGATCCGGCGGCAAAGGTAACGCGACCGGCTCCCGATTCAACTGTATCGATCTGCGAGCAGCCAAAACCATCTCCTGATCAGCTCGCCCCATTTCGCCCGTCCAGAGCGGATCAATATCCTCTCGCACAGCGCGCCCAATCCCGTCGAGCATCGTTGCTAACGAGATGTTACGCTCTTGGAGTCCCACCTCCAAATACGGATTTTCCCATGCAATCATCCCACCCAATTCCGCTGGTAGTTCGACATAGATTCGCTTGAGGACGTTTGATACCGCATATTCGCGTTGAAATTCGTAAGTCTGTGCCCTGCCTGCATGTTCGGCAATATCTGCGTCTGTACAAACATTAATCGTTTCTCCGCCCGATGCGCTCTGATTGCCGTTAGTCACAATTGTGCCTTGCTCGCCACAGGTCTCAAAGCCAACCAAAGAATTCCGACCGAGACAGCTGTTTTTATTGCCGACCATCGCAACCCCAATACCTCCGTTATCGAAATCAATCGCGTAAAATTCAAGATTTTCGGTTGTGAAATTACGTTTGGCACGATCGACATAGGGAACAACCGGCATCGTGTGGCTGATGCTACTGACAGCGATAGGTGTGGCATCTAGTCGACACCGTATGGCTGCCAAACCGTGATACCCTGTCGTTGAAAAGAGGCGGTAACACTTGTGGACGGGCCCAATGACGTTTTCACGGATGAGTTTGCACACAAACTGTTCGACCGGGACAAACGGGAAGTTTTCGGAGGTTTGCAGTTTAACGCTGTGTTCAGCTGCAGCTTCAATCATAAGGTCCATCAATCCAAGCGTTGGTGCGAGGGGCGTCTCAACATTGTGGTGGATACCGCAACGCGATAGATAGCAAGAGACCACATGATGAAGTTCCGCGGGCACGACAACATCGCATATATCCGGTTTCTCACGGTCAACCATCTCTCGAACATCAGTATGCGCTCTCACCTTGAACTGTGTAGCCCCTTCCTGCGCTGAAGCCAGATGGGCGTCGCAAACCGCTACAATTTCAAAGGTCTCTTTCAACGCGGCGGCAGTTTCGAGATGCGTTCGACCTCGACGACCATAACCAATAAGAGCATACTTCAAGCGTGACATAAATTACCCCTTAAAAAATAGTGATAATGCTCGATAGCATTGGAATGATGTCCTGTCAATATATCTGTGAAAATTTGCTATTCCTGTATCGGCATGTAAGACGTGTAAATCTTGCAAAATTACTTTTCACATTTTGCTCCCACAAGCGGTGAATCAGGGAAACAAAAAGTCAAAGATTACAATCCTAGCTTGGCTCCTAATTCATTCGTAGTGATCTGCACCGTGTGGGACACCTACCCCGTCTTCCATCCGCATTAATTGTTTTTGACGATCTGTGAGTAGATCTAACCACTCCTCCGGGAAACGGTGATGCGGGTCAAGTTGAAAACGCATCATCGGGCTAATCCGGTAGTGCCCGAAAATCGCATGACGATTCCGATCGCCGGTATTCGCGCCTCCACCGTGCCAGCATTGACCATTAAATACGAGGACGCTGCCTGCCGCTGCAGTCGCTGTCAGCACATGTTTTATCTCTATGCCTTCAGGCGGCGGGTTTATCCCACTTTTGTGTGTGCCGGGGACAATCCGAGTTGCCCCAATCTCCGGTGTAAAATCGTCTAGCATCCAGACGGTGTTCATCATCACAGGGTTCTTCCCATCTTTCTTCATCAGATCCTCAAGGATGTCCCCGTGCAGACGTTGTACCGGATCGCCAGGACGGACTATGCGGGCGTTGAGGCTGCCGAGAATCAGCGGCAAACGATTGGTCATTGTCTCTTCCAGCAGTGGTAAGATTCTCGGATGGTCGATGGTCTTGAAGAAGACCGGATCCATCGTTGGTAGATTCGAGATGTGTATGCAATCTTCCCGATCAACACCCTTTTCCGTTACCAATCGGATTAGAACTTCTTTCATCTCTACCACTTCCTCGGGAGCGAGAACATTCTCAAGGATTGTGAAACCGTAGACATCAATTTCGAATAATTCCTGCTTCAGATTGGGCATATTCCTTCCTCTAATACTGGATTTGGCTATCTTTTTTTATATTTAGTCCTAAATCCCTGATCGCGATGCGCGCACCCTCGCGTAGTGGTACCTGAAGGCTCGAAAACTGTGCCGAACCTTCCGATGAGTTACGAATGGTCAATAATCCTCAATCCGTTTAATGTACACATTCGTAGCCAATTGTCTCAAGATTCCGGCGGATCTTGGCGATTTCGGTGTCACGCAGTGGACGGAGTGGGCGACGCATCGTCATGGACGGAAACTTGCCCATCAACCAGCGTGCACACTTCATCCGTTGGTGCGCATCACCGCTAGGTTCGCCGAAGTTGTACACAATCCGAGATAACGGGTCCACTAGCTTTCGCGCTTTGCGGGCACCTATCAGGTCGCCATTAAGGGCGCAGTGCACGACCTGCACCATCAACTCTGGCACAAATCCGGCAAAGCCGATTAGTGCGCCATCACAACCTTCCAGCAGCGAAGCCAGCAGATATTCATCGTGACAAGTTAAAATTGGAACATGGGGTGCCGCTTCTTTCAGTTGCTCATAGTCCCAACGCCAGCGTGCCATGTCACGAGTCCCCATCTTGATACACACCACCTGTGGGATTTTCACAAGTTCCAACATCTCCGCGAGGCTATAGCTTGCCTTCGTCCAGGCAGGGTATTGATGGACAATGATGGGAATGTCTGCCCCTTCGGCGACATCCTTAAAAAAACCGATTGCCGTTTCACTAGTGCGACCAAAACGCAACCAGTGATGCGGCGGCATCAGCAAAATCGCATCGCCACCCCCCTCCTTCGCGGCGATGGCATAGTCAATCGCCTCTAAGCTGCCTTCGGCACTTACACCAGAGACAACCTTTACCTTACCTTTGGCTTCCTCGGCAACGATCGCTGTCAAACGCGCGCGTTCACTCGGATGCAACGATGTAATCTCGCCGGTGTGCCCATTGCAGACAAGTCCTTTGACACCATCGACAGCTGCAAGTTCGCACATATATGCCCGCAACCCCTCTTCATCAATCGATTCATCTTCATGAAATGGACAGAGGGTTGCGGGAAATACTCCCGCCCAAGGATGATGTTCTTGCCGGTTCATAATGTTTCCTTTCAATTTTCAGATTCAATCTTGACACGGTTCATCTGACTGTGCTATCGTTAATCCCTGTGATCGGAAGTTGGGGATTCGGAAAAAGCAAGCCGAATCCAGTATTACATTCTGAGACCGAACAATTCCACAGCATTGCCACCGAAGATTTGCGTTTTCTCGCCGTCAGGGATATCCATTTCCTCGATGAGCGTGACAAAAAGTTGTGGATCAACCCAAGGATGGTCAGTGCCAAACACCAGATGCCCTGGTCCAGAAAATTCGTAAGCGTATCGCAACGCCTGCGCAGACGGAGAAACGGTATCCAAATAAACGCGGCGCATGTAGGCGCTTGGGGGTTGTTTAATGTGTTCCCGCCCGCGTCCCATCACCTCCGTTTGATGCTCGATGCGCCCTATCATGTACGGCAAAACGCCGCCGACATGGGGCATGACAACCTTCAATCTAGGATACCGCTCAAGCACGCCGCCGAGTATTAGCCGTAAAAGCGCAAAGCTGGTGTCTACCTGAAGCCCCATCATGGGAATCATCGAATGGTCCTTGATCGCCTCCCCCCATGTTGGGACTGTGGGGTGCAAGACAATTGGCAACTCTTTTGTTTGGGCATGCTTGTAGATAGGATCGAAAGCCGGGGCATCTACGGGGTGTCCGCCGATGTGTGAATACAGCATAACGCCACAGAAACCCAAGTTGTGTGCTCGGTTCATCTCATCAATAGCGGCGTCCACATCCTGCCAAGGGAGGCTGGCAAGTCCCGCAAATCGGTCTGGGTGTTGCTGAATCATTTCCGCAATGGCATCGTTGATTGCCTGCGCTCCTTTGATAGCCAAATCGGGAGCGAGCATACAGGGTCCCGGGATATTGGTACTGATAAGTGCCATGTCAATACCTGCCCTATCCATGTCCTGAAGTTTACGTTTGGGCAGGTACATCTCCTCCCGTAACCGAAACTGCTGGACGTCACCGTAAGTGATAACAAACTCGTTGCCATGCTGTGTGCTCGAGATGCTCGGGATTTCGCGCCGGCTGCTTCGTTCCCCAATCAAGGTATCCGAACAAGCCGATTCATCGGAGTTATCCCACGCTGTGCGTCGGAGTTCAATCTGCGGTGGGTAGGGGTTTTGAGCAAGCACGTCAATATACGCCCGAGGAAATATGTGGCTTTGGCAGTCAATCCGCATTAGGATCCCTCTCTCTCAACAACATCGTTTTTACGAAGAATCTAATTTAATCGAATCATCGACGGATGTCTGAAACTTTTGAACACAAGGTTCTCTAAATGACCTCCATTATACAAATTCGGATTAGGAAGTCAATAAGAAAATCCCATGGAATCGTGTCATAGTATCAGAGATTTGTAACAATCTGACTCACGGTGTAACCAATAACTTGCTAAATACGTTCTCATATTTTATTTGAAGAAATTTGTCAAATATCCTCACCAATGTTACAATGGTACTGACTCGAATGTTCAAGCAGGCAGACCTATGATTTCCGACGAAATCTACGTCCAAAAAACAATTGAAGGTGATGCCGAAGCGTTCAATGAATTGGTGCAACGCCACCATGCTAGGATTTATGGACTTGCTTATCGGATGCTCGGCAATCCTGATGATGCTTCGGACGCAACGCAAGAGGCATTTCTTGAAGCGTACAAATCTATCCAATCCTTCCAATTTCAGTCGAAGTTTTTGACGTGGCTTTACCGAGTTGGGATTAACGTTTGCCAACAGTACAAACGCAAGTCCGATTCCCGTGACCGCACATTAATCTCATATACGAAAGATCTTCGGGAAAGAGAAGGTCAATATGCGAATGATTGTCCGGATCGACGCTTGCTGAAAACAGAGCGTGACCAGTTGGTACAACATGCGATTAATCAATTACCCTCGAAACAGCGGATGGTTATCACCCTGTTTTATATGCAGCAAATGAAATATCGTGAAATTGCTGAACTGCTTGATTGTTCGGAGGGTACGGTTGCCTCGCGTCTGAATACAGCCGTGAGGAACCTCAAGTCAAAACTTGAAGGTTTACAACCCCACTAAGCCGGCGATTCAGATTACCCTATAGACCAAACCTAGCGCGGTAGGGACCTAGGTCAAAGAAAATTTATGTATAACGCTTATTCCTACTGAAAAATATAGAAAAGGGACAGCTATGAGTCTCGACTGTAGACAAGTTATCGAAGATTTTAGCCTGCATCAGCATCCGGACCTAACATATCAAGAGAAGCTTGAGCGTAGACGACATCTCATTGAATGTAAGGTGTGCCAAAGCCAATATGAGGAGATGTTGCACACAGCAGCTGTACTCGAAAGTATCCCGGATCCTGTTCCGCCGCCAGACCTTGTCGAGCGTATCCAGACCCAAATCTGCCAAACCTACCGGCGTTCCATCTGGGATTTCCTAGCGAATCCAATTGCGCGGATCCTTGTTGCAATGAAATTGGGTCCCCATCCCACCTTTGTCAACTATACCGCGATGCTGTTTTACTTGATGTTGACAGTCTTTATGGTCAAACTGACATTTTTCAATTCAACAGAACCACCACCTGTTGCATTGACACATCCCCCATCAGCACACGTTCGTATTGTTCGGTTAGGTGATGTGAAACACGGTTCGCTCAAGGCAGTCAGAATAGAGGAGGAAGAACCCAACGAAGTGCCAATTCAGCCCACCCTAGGTAATTTTCATTGACGTCACATAAAGTTCCAAAATAGCACTTGATAAAACGCCGTGAGCTTCAGGAATTCAACTCTAGCGACATGGCGTTTTTTTATTAATCGAGGAGCCCATTTGCAACTTGCTATTTTTACTTGCATAATTCTGTCGCTTATGATACTATTTAGCTTGCCGCGAGAAATCCTTCTCAGGAGGAAAGCAAATCGCGGTTTTTTTGTGTATCATCTTTTGGTATTTTTAGCTAGACCTTGAAAAGCCGGACATTGAACACTATGATCTAGCGCCGTTGCTCGATTACAGTTACTCTTCTATCTTTCTAAGAGTGGGGTGGGTTTCCCCGCTCTTTATTATTTTTAGTAACAGATTGAGTTTGAGCGAAGAAATTAAGCTGCTTTGAATCCCGATCCTATCGGAGGCGTTTTGGACGCTTTTGCTAAAGAATCCCAGCTTCAGATGTACGTTGCACACTATGACAACTTCATTAGCATCCTCAGTTTCCGATCTGTTATCACCTGTTCTAGCTGATGAAGGCATCGAGTTAGTTGATGTCGAATATCAAATTGATTCCCAGACGTTAAAGCTTTTGATTTATAAGCCCGGTGGTGTAAGCATCGAAGATTGTCGGCAGGTGAGTCGAATTGCGAACCCAATTCTTGATGTGTATGACATGATACTGGGAGCATACAATCTTGAAGTCGCTTCGCCGGGACTGAATCGACCGCTTATTACAGAAGCCGATTTCCGCAGGAATTTGGGACAGAAGGTTGAAGTAGAGGTATCCACTGCAACCGGCGATTTTTCACAATTCAACGGGACTCTAAACCGGGTCTGTGACGGGAAAATTTTCCTGACTCCGGTTGCTGGGAAAACGGTTCGAATTGTAATTTCTGAGATTACTCAAGCCCAAATCCAACTGATGTGGTAAAACTTTGGATGGAGGGTGGAGCTCATACAATGAATAATGATCTAGTCATGACCATTCGCCAAATTATGGATCAGACGGAGCTACCGCAAACAATTTTTGTTGAGGCTATTGAAGCAGCCTTATACTCAGCGGCCAAGCGGCGCTACGGTTCGACACGAGGTGTGTCTATTAAAATAGATCCCGAATTGGGGAATATTAGATGTTATGTGCCGAAAAAAGTGGTTGAAATTATGCACCACTTTGCCACGGAAATTCCTATTGAGGAAGCATTAAAGATAAACCCCGATGCCCAGCTAGATGAGGTTATTGAGGTTGAAATTGATCCAAGCGAATTTGGGAGGATTGAAGCCCAAACGGCACGCCAAATCCTTGTCCAAAAAATAAAGGAAGCAGAGCGAGAACAGATTTATCAGGAATATAAGGAGCAAGAAGGAGAAGTCGTCACCGGTTATATCCAACGGACCGAACGCGGCAACATCATCTTGGATTTAGAGCGTACGGAAGCCCTTCTCCCTTTTAGCGAAGTGCCTCGTCCCCACAACTATCGACGGGGTGATGCACTGAAGTGCTTAATCGTGGAGGTCAGCGTAGATCAAAAAGGACCGCAAATTATTCTTTCCCGAACACATAATGGTTTAATCGCTCGCCTATTTGAAATGGAAGTACCTGAAGTTTACGATGGCTTGGTTCGGATTATGGCAATTGCGCGTGATCCCGGAGACCGGGCAAAAGTCGCTGTCGTTGCGACAGATGAGAGCATTGACGCGGTTGGTACTTGTGTAGGCGTCAAAGGATCGCGAGTTCAAACAGTTGTGAGAGAGTTAGAGGGTGAGAAAATAGATCTTCTCCCATGGAATCCGGATCCCGCACTTTTCATTGCGAACTCATTGCAACCTGCTAATGTTGTTCGCGTGAATATTAATGATGGAAATGTAGGTGCAGAGGTGGTTGTGCCAGATGACCAATTATCCCTAGCAATTGGTCGTCGTGGACAAAATGCGCGTCTTGCCGCGAAACTAACAGGTTGGAAAATCGACATAAAAAGCGAATCTGAGGCGGATTCGCTTTTTAAAGAGGAAATTGCAGAAGGGTTATTCAAACCCGTGGAGACTGAGTCCACTGACCTAACCGATGAATCAGACCCCGATGAGATACCTGTTCAATCTCAACCAACTGAACTCGATTTAACTGAGTTGGAGGGCGTCGGTGCCAAAACTGCTCAGCTTCTTGGAGATTCCGGTTTCTCAACGGTGCAGTCAATCGCTCAGGCGACCTTGGAAGAACTCTCATCGTTGCCGGGAATCGGTTCCAAAACCGCCGAGAAGATCCATCACGCTGCATCGGAAATACTTTCGGCTTAGGTCTCCTCTTTTTAATCAAGAAGAGCGTGTTTGCTCATTCGTTAAGGGGGTTGACATGACGGCAATACCTATCCGCACCTGCACCGGATGCCGGGGCAAATTTCCCAAGAATGGTTTGCTTCGATTGGTGCGGGATACAGCGGGAAACCTCCAAACAGACCTAAGGGGCAAATTGACAGGACGTGGTGCCTATGTATGCCTATCACAAGCGTGCATTAATAGCACTTTCAGATCTCAGAAAATCAATGCTCACTTGCGAGTCAATCTTTCAAAACAGGCTATTAATTCTTTCAAACAAGAGCTCCTTAATCTGGTGAGTCATAGAAACGCTGAGGAGGTATAAATGGTGAAAAGTAGTCAAACCAAGCAGAGCGAAAGTACTCAAACAAAAAGTAAGAAAATTAGAGTTTATGAGCTTGCAAAACAATATGGAATAAGCAGCAAAGAGTTTGTCGAAGAGCTGCGTGGGTACGGCGTTCCCATCAAAAACCACATGAGTACGCTGGATTTGGAAACTGTTGGGCTAGTCGAGAGGGAACGGAATGCTAGAAAAACCCCCTCCGTTGAATCTCCTGAAGCCAAAGTCGAGCCGCCTAGCACAAAAAAGAAAACGAAAAAAGTTGCAGCAGTTTCCACGATTGATGAAACACAAGTTATTGAAGCAAAAACAGAAGTACCCCAAGAAGACGCAGCAATCAGCGAGGAAAAGGCAGCCACAACTGTTCCACAAATCCAAGAAGGAGTCACCGTTAGTCTCATCGCTTCTGAACTGGGATTTAAGGGGACCGAAATGATTATGCGTCTCATGAAGCTGGGGATCATGGCGAGCATTAATCAGCGCTTGGATTACGAGACACTACAAGCCATAAGCGATCCGTTTGGATTTGAAGCTGTTCGTAAACTGACACTGGAAGAACAAATCCTTCAGGACGAGCCGGATGATACAAAACATCTCCGCTCGCGCTCCCCTGTTATTACGATTATGGGACATGTTGACCACGGTAAAACGTCTTTGCTGGACGCCATCCGACAATCAAATGTCATGGATACAGAGGCAGGGCAGATTACCCAACACATCGGTGCTTATCATGTGGAGTTAGAAAGTGGAAGTGTCATCTTTCTGGACACTCCCGGACATGCAGCCTTTACTGCGATGCGTGCCCGTGGAGCACAAGTAACTGATATCGTCGTTCTTGTTGTTGCGGTAGATGATGGTGTGATGCCGCAGACCGTTGAGGCACTCAGCCACGCAAAAGCAGCGGGGGTCCCAATCCTTGTCGCACTCAACAAAATTGATGTCGAAAATGCTAGGTCCGATTATGTCAAGCGGCAGTTGGCAGAATATGACCTCGTTCCCGAAGAATGGGGTGGACAGACGATTTTTGTTGAAATCTCTGCGAAGGAACGGATCGGCATCGAAGAGTTGTTAGAAATGCTGCTCCTTGAAGCGGAATTGCTTGAACTCAGTGCCAACCCAAATAAGCCAGCTCGTGGAACGGTCGCCGAAGCTAAACTGGATAAAGGACGAGGACCCGTGGCAACTGTGCTTGTTCAAAGTGGGACCTTGCATATTGGCGATGCTTTCGTTGCCGGTCGTTATTACGGGAAAGTTCGCGCTATGATCGATGACCGAGGGCATCGTGTGAAAAAAGCACCTCCCTCAACCCCCGTCGAAGTGCTTGGCTTTACAGGAGTTCCAGAGGCGGGAGACCAATTTTTTGCAGTTGACTCTGAAAGAGATTCCAAAGCTATCAGCGAGTCTCGACAAGCCCAGCATCGAGTCACACAGCTGGGACCCCAGAGTCGTGTCAGTTTAGAGGACCTCTTTCAACAAATTAGCGAAGGTGATATTAAAGAGCTAAATATCATCGTTAAAGGCGACGTGCAAGGATCCGTCGAAGCGGTGGTCGATTCCTTGCAAACATTGAGCACAGATGAAGTCAAGATTAACGTTATTCATCAAGCTGTTGGTGGAATTACGGAAACGGATGTTTTGCTAGCGTCTGCCTCCAATGCAATCGTCGTTGGTTTTAATGTCCATCCCACGACAGGTGCCCTAATCGCAAAAGAAAACGAGGATATTGATGTCCGAACATACAGTGTGATTTATGGCCTGATTTCTGATGTCCGATCAGCGATGGAAGGGTTACTTGAACCCGAAGTTCGGGAGGTCGTCGTCGGTAGGGGAATTGTTCGAGAGTTGTTCAAGACACCGCGCATGGGCACGATTGCAGGAAGTTATGTGAATTGGGGACGAATCATCCGTAACTACGCCCTCCGTGTCTT
This sequence comes from Candidatus Poribacteria bacterium, assembly GCA_965222805.1. Classification (GTDB taxonomy): domain Bacteria; phylum Poribacteria; class WGA-4E; order WGA-4E; family PCPOR2b; genus PCPOR2b. The sequence goes on along the minus strand of CBDCUX010000005.1, from coordinate 5,592,930 downwards.
GCGAGACAATCGCCTGATCTACGAGGGAAAGGTTGATTCGTTGCGGCATTTTAAGGAAGATGTCACTGAGGTTCAGGCAAACTACGAGTGTGGTATCGGTGTCAATGCCTTTGATGACTTCAAAATGGATGATGTGTTGGAATGCTATACCCATGAGCGTATACCGCGTTCACTACGGTAGAAAGAGATAGCACTACCGAGTGCTTACTATCATTAAATCAAAACTCCCCGTATCGACTGCATTACGCTTATGCATGTTGGAGTTTGTACAATCTGGTTAGCGATTCCGGACAGCCACTCGCTCAAACATAAGCGACGGGTGATTAAAAGCATCACAGGCCGTCTGAAAAATCGCTTTAACATTGCTGTGGCTGAAGTTGATGCACTTGATGCGCATCAACAAGCTGTGCTTGGTGTGGTGTCTGTTTCAAATGATACGAGACATCTCAATCGTGTTTTATCTTATGTTGTCAATTTTGTTGAAGATACGTTATTGGCAGAATTAACGGACTACGAAATTGAAATTCTGTTCTGATGAGGGAGATAATGCCAGGAAGACGTACAGACCGTGTGAGCGCGCTCATACAAAGAGAATTAAGCGACATCATTCAACGAGAGCTTAGAGACCCGCGAGTCACTTTCTGCACCATTTCCCAAGTTGAGGTTTCTGCGGATTTGAGGTATGCAGATGTCAAGGTGAGTGTTACTGGTGACAAGAAGCAGAAACGGAATTCCATAGCAGGTCTTAAAAATGCCGCTGGCTTTCTGCGGCGTGAAGTTGTGCAACGAATTGGCTTGCGCCACGCCCCTGAATTGCGCTTTGAATTAGACGATTCTGTCGATCAATTAATGCGAATAGATCGCCTTCTCAAACAAATTAATACCCAAGAGAAAAGTCCATCGGCAGCCGATGATGAGGCAGTGGAGACGAGTTAGGTCAGCCGCTATGGAAGATTACCGAACGATTTTGCAGGTCTTTGACCAACATCAGTCTTTTGCACTCTCAACACACGTTAATCCTGATGGCGACGCACTCGGATCTGAATTGGCACTCTATTCCTTCCTCAAGGACCTCGGAAAACAGGTCAAAATTTTCAACACAGATACCGCGCCGAAGAATTATAGATTTCTTCCCTTTTGCGATGCCATTTTGCCTGCCAAAGCCTTTCAGGATGACTTTCCTGAAATTTTGGTGGTTCTTGATGCAAGCGTGTTAAATCGAATCGGTGAATACCTGTCGCACACTCTAATTCCAACCAAAGCAACTATCAACATTGATCACCACACCACGGCTGAGCACTTTGGAGACTACAACCTCGTTGAAACCCATGCCTCATCGACATCGGAGATAGTCTACCGGTTGATCCAACATCACGGAACCCCAATAGGAAAAGAGCGTGCACTTTGTCTTTACACAGGGATTATGTTCGATACAGGCTGTTTTCGATATTCAAATTCAACACCGACAGCTCACCATGTTGCAGCGGAACTAATTCAGGAAGGGATTGCTGTTGATGAAGTATATCGTGCCGTGTACGAGGCTTTACCTGTTGGAACTATTCTTTTGCTTGGTGAAGTTTTCCAAACGCTAGGCACGACGCCGGATGGCAAGATTAGCTGGCTATATGTAACCCAAGAGATGTTTCGCAAAACCGGAGCAACCCGCGACGATGTGGATGGATTTATCAACCATATTCGTTCAATTGATACCGTTGAAGTGGCAATTCTCGTGAGCGAGCAGAATAATGGTGAATCGAAGGCGAGCCTACGGAGTAAATCATCTGTTGATGTTGGCGAAATTGCTTCCATGTTTGGTGGCGGAGGACATCAGCGCGCTGCTGGGTGTGAGATCGATGCGCCCTGTGAAGAGGCAATTGCACAACTTGTGGCGACAGCGCAGCAACACATGAGGGATGGATAAATCTGAATTATAACAAGCATCGATATACGAAGATTTGTTAGGAGATTGGGTCAGGTTTCGCCGTCAGTCATGAGATTGATTGTTTCAGTTATGCATATAAAATGGTGTCTGAGTTAATCGGACTGCTTTGGCAAGCTCCCCTTGATAAACAATGGGAATTCACGGTGTTCTCAATCTGAATAAACCCCCAAAACTTACTTCAAGGCAGGCTGTCGATTACGTGAAACGCCTACTAAATGTGAAGAAGGCAGGCCATGGTGGCACACTCGATCCGGATGCCACCGGCGTATTACTCATCTGTCTGGGAGATGGAACAAAACTATTTGAAGCGTTGCAGGTGGGTACAAAAGAATATGAAGGTACACTTACATTGGGTATCACAACAGATACTCTCGATGCTAATGGCCAAATCACCAAAATCACGGATACGAGTCAGATAACCCCTGATCAAGTTCGATCCGTCTGCCAGCAGTTTGTTGGGGAAATCGAGCAGGTGCCGCCGATGTTCTCTGCGGTGAAATATAAAGGAAAGCCGCTTTACAAATTGGCACGCCGAGGGCTTGAAGTCAAACGCCGCTCGAGACAGGTCTTCATTGAATCTATTGAATTGTTATCTTTGAATATCCCTGAAGTTCGTTTCCGGGTCGTTTGTTCCAAAGGAACCTATATTCGAGCGCTCGCTGCAGATATTGGGGCAGCATTGGGGTGTGGTGCTCACCTTTCAGAACTTATCCGCACACGCTCTGGCGTATTCAAGATCGAGGAGGCACATACATTCGATAGTCTTGAGCGTACCCCCGAATGTGCCTATCAGGCTGTGACCCCAATTGAGACCGTCGATGATATGCTAAATCGACAGTTGGCGTTGACTCAATGATTTTCAGTCGTTGGTCTCTGGAGATTGAATCTTGCAGATTTACTACGATCTACAAACTCCTTCTGAATTGTTGCGGGAGTCGATTGTCACTGTTGGTGTATTTGATGGTCTACACATTGGTCATCAAGTGGTTATTCAGCAGGTATTGACACAATCAGAAAAATTTAATCTAGCGAGTCTTGTGTTGACCTTCGACCCACCACCCTTGGCTTTCCTTGCCCCTGAAAGATGCCCGCCGGCCTTGACAACCCTTTCAAAGAAGATTGAGATACTAGACCAACTCGGTGTTGATGGCGTGGTGTTTGCACGATTTGATGCGTATTTACAGCAAATGTCTCCTGACGCTTTTGTGCAACAAGTGCTATTGCAGCGGTTGCATGCCAAACAGGTTATTATTGGGTATGATTGGCAATTTGGCAAGGGACGGTCTGGCAATGCCGAAGCTTTGAGACAGCTTGGGGATCAGTATCAATTTAGTGTGATGATTGTTGGTCCTGTACAACTTCACGGAATGCCTGTTCATAGTACCCGTGTCCGCGAAGCAATTGCAGGAGGTAACCTTAATCTCGTGTCTGATCTCCTAGGGCGCCGATACTCGATTATGGGTGAAATAGTACAGGGCGATGGGCGCGGGCGGCAGATCGGTTTTCCTACTGCCAACATTGACGCTGGAAATCAAATGCTACCGCCCAGCGGAGTTTACGCCATCCAAGTCAAGTTAGAAGGACGTATGCTCAACGGTGTAATGAATATGGGAACCAGGCCAACCTTTGATGGAGAAGAATTCCAGATCGAAACCCACCTATTTGATTTTGAGCAGATGGTATATGGAAAGAAGATGGAAATCTTCTTCATCGAAAAGATTCGAGATGAACGGAGATTTCCAAATCCAGAGATATTAGTTAATCAGATTAAACAAGACGTTGCTACAGCTAAAGCCATTCTGAATCAAATGAAGGACGGAAATACCCATTATTGCTGAATCTCGCTTAGATCGAAAGAAAATTTGATTTACAAAATGCTCTGGTTTGTGGTATATTAACCCGTATCTATATGAAAAAAACGCATCGCGTACCAAAAGAAAATATGAAAAAGGAGGTGAATCTATATGGCTTTGGCAGTTGAGAGGAAAAAGGAATTGGTCGAAGCGTATAAAACTCATGATAGCGATACCGGATCGCCAGAAGTCCAGGTAGCAATTACCCAGACTCGCATCCGGGAGTTGACGGAACATTTTCGGACCCATAGGAAAGACCATCATTCGAGACAAGGACTGTTTAGGCTCGTTAGTAAACAACGCCGTTTATTGCGTTATTTGTACAAACAAGATGTTCAACGGTATCGTAATCTGATTACTCAACTTGGGATTCGTGACACGATTTCAGGCAGGAGAAGCTAGTAGACCACCGTAGAACGTTGTGAGGAGGAAAGATATTGAAAGTTGAAATGCAGCTTGGGAGCGAGAAACTCTCAATCGAGACAGGAAAAGTTGCCAAACAAGCAGATGGTGCAGTTTGGGTGCAATACGGTGGAACGGTTGTCTTGGTGGCAGTCGTCGCTGAGAGAAGAGAATCGAATCTAGACTTCTTCCCGCTAACCGTAGACTATCGTGAAAAATCTTATGCAGCAGGGCGTATCCCCGGTGTCTATGGTAGACGCGAACCGCGCCCAGGAACAAATGAGCTCTTAACGGCGCGTCTAATTGATCATTGTATTCGTCCGCTTTTTCCTAAGGATTTCCAAGTCGAAGTACAGGTCATGTGTACAGTGCTTGCTTCCGATCAGATCCACCCCGCTGATGTGCCTGCCCTCATCGGAACGTCGGCCGCACTCAGTATTTCTGATATACCGTTTAACGGACCCGTCGGTGCCGTTACGATTGGAAGGCTAGATGGAGAATTTTGCATCAATCCGACTTATGAAGAATTAGAACAGTGTGAATTAGAATTTTTCGTCAGTGGAACAACCGGTGCGGTCATGTCCGTTGAAGGTGGAGCCCATGAGGTGCCGGAAGATGAGGTGATTGACGCCATTGTAGCAGCTCATCAAGAGATTAGAGAAATTACCAAACTTCAGGAAGGTTTAATTGCACTTTGTGGGAAGCCGACCCGCGAGTACAAAATGAAAGAAATTGATGAAGGACTGAGTTCGCGTGTCCGAAACCTCGCTACAGAGAGGATTCGTGAATCCATCGGTATGGACCAAGAGCAGGACCGTGAAGGCTATCTCGAACAGGTGCAAGCAGATATTCTGTCAGAAATGCTTGATGATGTTGATACTGAAGAAGATGGACCTGAAGTCACAAAGGATGCCATTTCGATATTAGGCGATATTGAGAAGGAAGAGATGCGCCGGTCGATTTTAAACGAAGGAAAACGGGTTGATGGACGGGGTGCCACAGATGTTCGAGAAATTGCAGGTGAAGTTGGAGTCCTACCTCGTGTACACGGTTCAGCACTCTTTACCCGTGGACAAACCCAAGCCCTTTGTGTGACAACACTTGGAACTAAAGGTGATGAAGATATAAACCGTTCCCTGACTGGAGAGGTTAGGAAATACTTTTTCCTCCACTATAATTTCCCGCCATACAGCACTGGCGAAGTCAAGAGAATTATGGGCCCAGGGCGAAGGGAAATCGGTCACGGAGCTCTCGCTGAGAGAGCGATTCTGCCCGTCATTCCAGGCAGAGAAGAGTTTCGATACACTATTCGTGCAGTATCCGAAATCCTTGAATCGAACGCGTCCTCCTCTATGGCAACCGTATGTGGCGTAACCCTTGCCTTATTGGACGCAGGCGTGCCTATCAAAAAGCCGGTGGCGGGAGTTGGGGTTGGATTGATTAAGGAAGACGATCGCGAGGTCATCTTGACGGATATGCTCGGTACAGAGGACTTCCTCGGTGACATGGACTTTAAGATCGCCGGCACTCGGGAGGGCATCACCGCTATCCAGATGGACATCAAAATTGATGGTGTGACACCGGATTTGATGCGGAGAGCCATCCACCAAGCCAAAGGCGCGCGTTTGGTTGTTTTAGATAAGATGAGTGCAGTTATTGATAAACCACGCGATGAGATTTCTCCGTACGCACCACGTATCTATGAAATCCAAATTTCGCCATCTAAAATCAAAGATTTGATCGGTCCGCGCGGCAAAACTGTTCAGGGTATTCAAGAGGAAACCGGTGTGACTATTGACATTGAGGATGATGGTCGGGTCGAGCTTTCATCATTCAATGCTGAATCTGCTAACAAAGCCGAACAGATGATCCTCTCTATTACTGCAATTCCTGAAGCCGGCAAAGAATACCCCGGAAAAGTTACCCGTATCACATCATTTGGCGCGTTTATTGAGATTATCCCCGGCCAAGACGGATTGCTTCATATTTCCCAGATGGGAGATGGCTATGTCCGACAGGTTGAAGATGTGATGAATATCGGTGATGAAGTGGCTGTACGTGTCATTGAAATTGATGACCAAGGACGTGTTGACCTAACACTTGCAAGTAACCCGGTAGCCGGAGATTCTAGTTCATCAGAGCGAGGGGAGGCACGAGACCGGGGAGATTCGCGTCCACGGAATAACCGTTCAAGTAGAGGACAGCGTGATTCTCGCAATTCCCGGCCCAATCGTGGCAGCGATTCGCGAGACCGGCGACCACCAAGAATCCCAAAAGGCAGAGTTTAGTACAGCACCACTATTGCTAAATCCGCGAGATTCCATAAATGGGAAAAATATCACCCATAGCGTGAGACGTGAGAGATTGATTAGTTTCTCACCTCTCACCAATTACTTGTAACCTTTGAATTTCATATCCCATTAATCGAAGAGTGCTACCGGGCGGGTTCCTCAATATTTTTTGCAGCACACTTTTGGGGGTGTTTCAAATGCAAACCAAGTACCCCACCCAGAGAACAAGAAGGATAATTAGCAGAGAAAGGGACCTTCTCGATCAGAAATGGTTGACTTATCTGTTGACATGTCTCCTGGTTCTGCTTGCAGGCATTTTTGTGCTTGCTGCGATTCGTCGGGAATGGATAATCGACCAAGCGAAATGGATTGTTAAGTTTGCAAAACTGGGACTCGGTTTAGAATAATCCATCTCTCCCCCATTCAATCTTGCTATATACATTAAACGCTCACTCCAGAGGTTTGGGATGGAACTTCCTCGTCTTTCCTCATTCAATGTGCAAAATTTTGTGCGATTCGCTCCTACATTACGTCCTACATTCTCGCACTGTGTCTTGATTCTGATTTTTGTGATTTTGGGATGCGGTTATGTGTCAACCTCAGACTATCTCAATCATATAAAGACAATTACAATTTCACCGATTGAGATTCAAGATCCGGATTTCACATTTGATGCCTCCGGTAATCCATATGATGAGGTCATTCGAAGCGCACTCATTGACCGTTTTAACCAGAAATGGCGCGATGGCAATGATGCACAACTTGATGTGATTATTTTGGATTACTATCTCGAACCTTTTCGTTATGATGCCAACAATCAACCTGAGCAATTTCGCATGAGCTTAGAGATTGAGTACGAATTTCGGGATCGCAAACAGAACAAGGTTATCGATCGCAGGGATAATTATCTCCAAATTCACGATTTCTATGTTGTTTCGGGACAGGGAGAACCGCCAGAAACACGCGAAGAAGCGCAACAACGACTCATTCAAGAACTAGTCGATGATTTCTACAGTACGCTCGCTGAACAATGGTAGGCTCATAGACGCATACTTGTGAGACTATAAGACTGTGACTTATCACCTATCGCGTTTCACCTTTGACACTTCACGTTTTCAAGTTTTTTATCAAGGAAGACAGTGTTTTTGGATCGTTTATGTGTCTTGTTGTATGCTGCTGTTTCTTTCGTGTCAGGCTGAACAAGGCAATTACACGACTGTAAGCCAGAATGGGCAGTATGTCTATGGAGTTTGGAAAGCGCGAACCACTAAGGCAGCGAAAGATCTCTCACGCCAAATTACTCAAGCGCGGACAGAAGACCTTCCTCGGATTGATGCGCTTTCCTTAATTACAACCGCGAAACCGGTTGAGTTACTGCCAGCAGATGGAGAGGCAGCCCACTGGGTCAGAGCGGGGAAACCGAGCGTCGATATTGGGAAAGATTTATACAAAAATGTGATTGGTGGGGGCCCGGAACTATATCACAACTACGGGTTTATCGAAGGAGCGTCTGTCGAGTATCAAACACCTCGACTTGGATCTCAGCCACTGATTCTTTTAGAAGTTTTCGACATGGGAACGCCAGAAAATGCATTCGGAGTTTATAGCCGAAACCGCTATCCACAGGATGAATTTGAATGGGTCGGCAGTAGAGCCATCGTTTCTGGACGTGGACTTAACTTCTGGAAAGGCAGATACTTCATACAAATTGAGGGATACGAATTTGCAAGTCAGATAACACAGGGCATGGTTGAACTTGCTAAAGCAACTGCCGACCACATCAAAGATCCACTGACAATACCATATCTTCTGACCTACCTCCCTTCAAAAAACAGGGTGCCTCATAGCGAAAAATACTTCCCTTCCGGCGAGACCTTGAGGGAAATCCACCGTTTCCTGCCTGAACGTTTACTGGAACTCAGTTCAAACGTAACAGGGTGCTCTGCCGCATATCTACACAAAAAATCCTCTACAGACTGGATCGACACTATGACAGTCATTGTTTTGCACTATGAATCTGAGTCAGAGGCGAGAACCGCTTATGATATCTATCACGAATACTTGGAGGCGAACGCAAGCACGGTTGATTCAACCCATGCCGGTGAAATCATTGTTAGGGAACAGTGAGGATGAGTTATACAAGTGCATATGACCACAAGGAGGATGGAAAACTACCGTGTCGCGACTTATATCTGAACAAAGAAAAGCCCGCTGTCCGAACTGCAATGGCAAACAATTTGTTCGATCGGTCAAGTATGAACTGTATCAATCAATAGATGAGGATGGAAATATCATTGATGATGATCCCTATACTTGGGATAGGGAAATAACAGAAGGAATTCGATGTATTTCATGCGAAGAGAACTGTGGCAATTTATTCGGAACAGAACAAGACCACAATTGGATGATAGAAATTCTATAAGTTTGAGAGAAAGTAGTGCAATGCGTCAGTTAGACGATTCAAGCACAGTAAAATTGACATTCTATCCAATGGCCGGTGGCGTGTTAGAGCAATTTGATAACTTGCTTCAGACGCTTAGGTGGTTGGAAACATTCAAACCCACTCCTAAAGAAACTATTGAATGGCTTCAAACAACATTTGCGTTAAGCAGCTATTTTGCACGTAATGTATACACTGTCCTCCTGACAAGCAGTGGGCTAGTAAGTGTTCGCAAGGAACGATGTTATCTAACTCGTGATGGACAATCTGTTTCAGATTCTGCTTCTCCAGTGATGTTACTTGAGATCCTTGAAGGACGCTTTGTGGGCATGTTCGCATGTCTGCAAGCTCTCGGTGTTCATAACAATGTTGATTTTGAAACGTTGCGGACAATGTGGTTTGGAGTAGTTAAAGAACAATTCCCCCAAGTTCGGAATTGGAGTAGACGTACTCTACACAATCAATGTCGTCATCGCATAAACTGGTTGCGCGCGATGAGCTTAATTACATCTGTAGGTGGACGATATGCTTTATCAGAGAGCGGGTGGGAGTTTATACTAATAAACGCGCCTGAAGTGAATACCGCTCAGCATCAAGAAATTAGCCAACAAGAAACGCAATTAAGCAAACTGGTTTCGGCACAGTTTCAGTTATTTGAGATTTCAGTTAAAAAAGAGAGATCTTCGCGTAAGGCATTTGCGCGGGGCAGTGCCTTCCGTAAAATAGTGACTACGCAATATGAACATCACTGCGCCGTATGTGGATTTCGTCTCAAAACACCAAGAAGTAGATATGAGGCGGAAGCCGCACACATTGCTCCTAAGCACAAAAATGGGGTTGATGACCCACGTAATGGAATAGCTTTGTGTAAAACACATCATTGGGCATTTGATGAAGGTGTAATTTCAGTTTGCCCAGACGATTTAACTGTGATAACAGCGTCCTATTTAGGAGATCAGAAAAACGATATATCTGTACAGCAAATTTTACAGCTGCGTGGAGCTCCCATCCGACCTGTCGTAAATAAGGGTTACTCACCTGCTGTTAAAGCACTTGTATGGCACAATCAGCACGTTTTTTGGGGTTGATTTGAAACTCAGCAGATCTTGAATGGAAAGGTCGATTTTCTCTTTCCGAGTCATCAAGCATGGGAACATGATCGGAGAAGGTGCGTCATTGTTTCTATAAAGCGATCGTTGCGGGAACGATACAAGCAGGTCTTTGAGGAGTTGAGCATTGCTCAAAGCACTGTTTATCTCTTTGTGACCGAGACCTACGAGGAGGCCAAAAAGGATATCACAACACCCAAAGTCAAAGGACTTAACCAGCAAAATGTTTATCTCGTTGTACGCGATGAAATCAAGAATTTGCGATTTTCCGAAGATGTCAATGTAATTGGATTTACAGCTTTCATTAATGAAGAACTGCCTAACCATCGAGCACGTTGGGCTAATTTGTTACGGACAAACAGGCAGTCGTCTTTCATGTTTAACACTTGACAATAAAAAGGAGATTTACCATGCGAGGAGATTTTGAAGCCTATTTGAATGACTCGTTCCGTGATGAGAACGGAACACTGGATTTAGACAAGCTTTTAACCCTTGAAGATGAAGCGGATATGGACGTTGCCGTCATCATGCCCAATACCCAGCCTGAGCCGGACAATCAGGAACTCGGTGAGGCAATAAAAGACAATCCGCGTGCCCTCGGCTGCGCGCTCGTTCATCCCACCGAAGATGATCCCGTCGGACAGGTCCAGAAAGCCGCGACCGAATGGGGTATGAAAGGGATTAAGTTGATGCCGGCGGTTCACAAGTATAATGTCGATGATGAAATGGTCAAGCCGGTCGTCGAGGCAGCGCGAGACAATGGACTAATCGTTTCAATCCATTCAGGACCCGAAAATTGCCACCCCACACGCATTGGAAACGTGGCAAGCTGGGTTCCTGAAACTCCCGTCATCATGGATCACATGGGCTTTCCCAATGACCTTGACGCTGGAATCGAAGCCGCAAAAGCAAATAAAAATATCTCTTTAGGTACAACTATCCTCCGCTTTCATCGCCGTTGGGGCACCGATCCGGACCAAGTCGTTCCCACCGAGGTGAAGAAAGCGGTTGACGAATTGGGACCGGAGCAGATTGTTTTCGGATCGAATACACCCGAATATCGTCCAATCCAAGTTATCAACGCCATTCGTCGCCTTGAATTGGGAGACGACGCTGAAGCTTTGATTTTTGGAGATAATTTGGCTCGGATTTACGGGTTGGCGTAAAATCAGACGTGACAGAAAAACTTAAGCGTACACCCCTTTATCATATTCATAAACAACTTGGTGCAAGGCTGGTTGAATTTGGTGGTTGGGAGATGCCCGTGCAGTATAGCAGCATCATTGACGAACACCTAACCGTCAGATCGAACGTAGGGATATTTGACCTCTCACATATGGGAGAGGTTGAGATTCGAGGTCCAGAATCCCTCTCGTTAATCCAAAAACTCATTACCAACGATGCCGGCAAGCTGGTTGATGGACAGGTGCTCTATACACCAATGTGCACAGAAACGGGCGGGATTGTAGATGACCTACTCGTCTACCGGTTCGCAGCTGACCGATATATGCTTGTCGTCAACGCATCGAATATCGAAAAGGATTTGGAATGGATACTCGCTCACAGTAAGGTGGGGGTAGAGATCGAAAATCGGAGTAATGAAACTGCCCTCATCGCGCTCCAAGGGCGAAGCACCATCCAATGCCTTCAAACGGTAACCGATGTTGATTTAACAGCCATCGATTATTACCGGTTTATGGTGGGAGAAGTTGCTGGAATTCCAACAATTATCTCACGAACGGGCTACACCGGAGAAACCGGTTTTGAACTTTATGTCGAAGCTGAACGCAGTGCGGATTTATGGAATACCATCTATGAGGCACTAAACGCAATCGGTGGGAAGCCGATTGGACTCGGCGCGAGGGACACCCTCCGGCTAGAAGCGCGACTGTGCCTGTACGGCAACGACATTGGCGAGACGACGACGCCGTTGGAAGCCGGATTACGATGGACGATAGCTTTTGACAAAGAGCGTTTCATTGGTCGAGAGGCTTTGGTTCGGCAAGATGAAGAGGGCATCAAACGCCGCTTGATGGGTTTCCAGATGCTATGTCGAAGCATCGCGCGGGCGCATCATGCGGTTTATCGTAAAGATCAGTGTATCGGAGAAGTCACGAGTGGCGCGCCAGCACCGAGCCTGAAGTGTAATATCGGCCTCGCCTACCTTCCAATCGAAATGAGCAAGATTAATGCCAAAATTGAAATTGAAATCCGTGGGAGGCGTCATCCCGCGAAGGTAGTCAGAACGCCGTTTTATCAGTCACCGATTTAGGAGAGGAAATTAGATGTTTCCGGCAGATCTAAAGTACATGAAAAGCCACGAATGGGCGAGACGTGAAGATGACATTGCTGATATTGGTGTCAGCGACTACGCGCAAGCAGAAATCCAAGATGTTGTCTATGTTGAGCTACCAGAGGTGGGAACAATTCTTGAACAGCACAAAACGTTTGGCGTTATTGAATCCGTTAAAGCAGCGTTTGATCTCTATGCCCCCGTTAGTGGCGAAGTTGTTGAAATCAATGAAGAACTTGAAGATGCACCGGAGTTAGTCAACGAAGCCCCTTACGGCGACGGATGGATGGTTAGAATTCGTATAAGCGATTTGAGCGAATTGGAGGAGCTCATGCCTGCAAATGAATACCAAGCAATGATCGAGACAGAAGAAAATGAGTAAAGCCCTTCAAGTCCTCAATTTCACAGACACTTTTGCTGACCGGCATATCGGTCCTCGTCCGGAAGATGTCGAGTTGATGCTAGAAAAAGTCAGATATGCGTCGCTCGATGAACTAATTGAAGACGCCGTCCCGGCGCGCATCCGTTATTACCAGCCACTAAATCTCAGTAAACCCCGGACAGAGTCTGAAATGCTCGCTGACTTGAGGCAAATCGCATCCCAGAATCAGGTCTCGCGGTCTTTTATCGGAATGGGCTATTATAACTGCATCACGCCGCCTGTCATCCAGAGAAACATCCTTGAAAACCCTGGATGGTATACTGCATATACTCCGTATCAGGCTGAGATTGCACAAGGACGGCTTGAAGCCCTATTGAACTTTCAAACGATGATTATTGATCTGACCGGACTGCCGATTGCCAATGCCTCGTTACTGGACGAAAGCACAGCGGCCGCTGAGGCGATGGGAATGTGCCTTGCTGTCAGTAAGCGTGGTGCTAACAAGACTTTTTTTGTCTCGGAAACGTGTCATCCCCAGACAATCGGAGTCTTGAAAACCCGTGCAGAACCACTGGGGATTGAGTTATTGATTGGCGACCACCGCACTGCCGTGTTTGACGCACCTTTGTTGGGTGCCATTGTTCAATATCCGGCAAGTGATGGAACAGTTTATGACTACACCGACTTTGCCAAAAAGGTGCATGATGCCGGTGGATTGTTTGCCGTTGCCGCTGATCTTTTGAGCCTAACACTTTTGAAACCACCCGGCGAATTTGATGCTGATATTGCGGTTGGATCCACCCAACGGTTCGGGGTGCCAATGGGATATGGCGGTCCCCACGCCGCGTTCCTTTCAACACGAGAGGCGTTTAAGCGTCGGATGCCAGGCAGAATTGCAGGACTTTCACAGGATGTAGAAGGGCAGCCTGCCATTCGTCTCGCGCTTCAGACGCGGGAACAACATATCCGTAGGGAACAAGCGACGAGCAACATCTGCACGGCACAGGTGCTTTTGGCGGTGATGGCGAGCATGTATGCAGTCTATCACGGTGCCAAAGGGCTTCGCCGAATTGCAGAGCGTGTACATCTGCTCACAGGTGTCCTCCGTGAAGGATTGAAACGAATCGGGTATGTGCCTGATGATAGCTGTTACTTTGATACGTTCAGCCTTAATCTAAATTTACTCGAGGAGTCGAGTTACCTCTGGAATAGCGGGGATAATCAACAGCCAGAGAGTCTGCCTACTCTCGATGATCTCACTTCCATTGCCCACGCACATAGGATTAACTTCCGAGTTTTTGACCACTCCCGCGTTGGGATTTCGCTTGATGAGACGACCTCCATTCAGGATATCCGAGATCTCCTTGATATTTTCGCGTTAGGGAGGTCCCTGCCGTTCGAGGTCGAAGGTTTAATCCTTCGGGCCCAATCGGCAATTCCTGAGCCGTTGCAACGAAAAAGTGCTTATCTCACCCATCCGGTCTTTAACACCTACCACTCTGAAACAGAGATGCTGCGATATATCCACAAGCTGCAGGAGAAGGATCTATCCCTGACTACATCGATGATTCCGCTAGGATCTTGCACGATGAAGTTAAACGCCACCGTCGAAATGCTTGCCGTTACTTGGCCCGAGTTCAGTCAACTTCACCCGTTTGCTCCTCTTGAACAGACGAGAGGATACCAAATCCTTTTTGAACAACTCGAAACATGGTTATCGGAATTGACAGGATTCCCCGGCGTCTCCTTGCAACCCAATGCCGGATCGCAGGGCGAGTATGCGGGACTTCTGGTCATACGCAAGTACCATCAGTACTGTGGTGAAAAGCAGCGGGATATTTGCCTAATTCCACGATCTGCACACGGTACGAACCCTGCCAGCGCGGTGATGGTGGGGATGCGGGTGGCGGTGGTCGACTGTGACGATGAAGGGAATGTTGACCTCCTGGACCTACGGGCAAAGGCAGAACAACATAGTCAAGAACTTGCAGCAGCGATGATTACCTATCCTTCAACCCACGGAGTGTTTGAGGAAAATATTCGGGAGATTTGTGAAGTCGTTCATCAGTATGGAGGGCAGGTCTACATGGATGGTGCGAATATGAACGCGATGATTGGGCTATGCCGTCCGGGGGACTTTGGTCCAGATGTATGTCATCTGAATCTGCATAAAACCTTCTGTATTCCGCATGGTGGGGGCGGTCCTGGAATGGGACCGATTGGTGTTAAAGCACACCTAGTTCCCTTTCTTCCGACCCATCCAGTCGTGCCGGTCGGCAGGAAAGATGGAATTGATCCAGTTTCAGCAGCTCCTTGGGGCAGTCCGAGCATCCTCCCAATTTCTTGGGGGTACATTGCAATGATGGGAGCGAGAGAACTCAAGCGTGCGACTGAAACCGCAATTTTGAATGCGAATTACATTGCTAAACGCTTAGAACCGTACTATTCGGTTCTTTACAAAGGAAACAAGGACCTTGTCGCACACGAGTGTATCATTGATCTCCGTGACTTCAAGAAAACTGCTGGCATCGGAGCGAGTGATATCGCTAAAAGGTTGATGGACTACGGCTTCCACGCACCTACTGTATCCTTTCCGGTTGCAGAGACAATGATGATTGAACCGACCGAAAGCGAATCGAAGGTAGAGCTAGATCGCTTCTGTGAAGCGATGATCTCTATCCGGAAAGAAATTGCCGAAATTGAGAACGGTCAAGCCGATCGCTCAGACAATGTCATTAAAAATGCGCCACATACCGCAGCCCAAGTTGCGCGGGACGAATGGGTTCATGAGTATTCCCGAGAAAAAGCAGCGTTTCCTGCACCGTGGACACGTGAGCGGAAATATTGGCCCCCCGTTGCACGAATTAACGAAGTTCAGGGAGACCGAAACCTTATTTGCGCTTGCCCACCGATTGACTCTTATTAGTCTCAAAGTCACAAAGTTGATATGTTTTAGCTACTGATATTATGCGTTGTGCATTGTGCAGAGCGACGCGATTTTTGTAAGCAAAGTACGTAAATCCTATAATTCTAATACGCATCACGTTTCACGTAAGTAAATAAAACAATGAAAGCGATTATTATTGGCGCAGGAGAGGTTGGACTTCATACCGCAAAACTTTTGGTAGAAGACAATAACGATGTCATCCTCATTGACCAATCGAAAGAGGCTTGTCAGCGTATTCAGGAGCAGTTGGATCTAATAACCCTTGAAGGATCAGGGGCTTCTCCCGCTTTATTAGTAGAAGCCGGAATTAAAGAAGCAGAACTCCTGATGGCAGTAACAAACTCCGATGAGATCAACATGCTGGCGTGTGTGATTGCTGCTCGACACGGTGTTAAGACAAAGGTCGTACGTGTATCCAATCCTGACTACTTCGCCAACGAAACAGATTTATCCCCAAAAGATATTGGGATTGATTTGTTGATTAATCCCGAACAACTTTGTGCAGAAGAATTCTATCGTCTGCTGAATATTCCCCAAGCCCGTGAAATCGTCGAATTTGAAGATGGCAAGGTACAATTAGTTGCGTTCCAAGTGAAGCCGACCAACCCGCTTCGAGGCACACCCCTTACCCGTCTAGCGGATCACGGCATCTCCTCCGACTTGCGTGTTACAGCAATTAAGCGTAAGGATGGTACGACGATCGTGCCCAAGGGTCGGGATTTCATCATCGAAGGGGATGAAGTCTTTGTCATCGGCAGCCGTGAATCAACCTCGCAGCTGCTTGAGCTTTCGGGAGTTTCGTTAAATCAAAAAATCCATCGTGTCATTATCGTTGGTGCGCAACGGATTGGAATATCCCTTGCACAAGCCCTTGAGAAAAATGGTACTCAGGTGAAATTAATTGAAGCGAATCGGGAGAGGGCTGAAGCTGCATCAATAATTCTGAGAAAAACAACCGTTTTACGCGGAGACTACCTTAATCCTGGCTTCTTGGAAGAGGCTGGAGTTGATGGGGTAGACGGATTCGTGTCTGTAACAGGTGATGATGAAAATGACGTGATGGCTTGCGTAACCGCCAAGCAGCATGGGGCTGCGCGCGTCCTTGCCCTCGTTCAAAAACCGCGTTACCTGCCAATTCTGGAAAGTATTCCCACACTCGATGCCGCCGTGAGCCGCCATCTGACAGCGGTCAGCAGCATTCTCCAACTTGTCCGCCGGGGGCAGATTGTCTCAGCAGCATCACTACGTGAGATTGATGCTGAAGTAATCGAGCTCGTTGCCGGACCCAATTCGCAAATTACCTATAACGAGATTCAACACCTAGGCGGCATGCTGCCCGACGACGCATTGATAGGTGCTATTGTGCGGCAAGATCGGGTCCTTATCCCGAACGGACAGAGCGTTATTCAAGCCGGAGATCGTGTGATAATCTTCACCATGCCCGATTCTATCCCTGTCGTTGAAAAGCTTTTTGTAGAACCAAAAATGAAGCGTTTCCTTGGTCGAAAAAGAAAATGAACCCCTCATGATGCCGTGAATTTAAGACTAGTTCTGTATACACTCGGTAATTTGTTGATTTTTCTTTCTGCAGCAATGTTGTGTCCGTTGCTGATTGCCTTTTACCGTAGAACGGCGGATGGCAGATCTGACCTGCAAGCGTTTATTCTCTCTTTTTGTTTCACGCTCATCGTCGGATTGATACTCCGTCTGACGACCAAATCGAACCAAGGGCTTAGCAACAAAGAAGGATTTGCCGTTGTCTCGTTAGGTTGGACAATTACGGGGCTGTTTGGATCGCTTCCCTATCTTTTCGACCGTGTATTTGCAGAAGCCGGGAGGAATTGGTTCGTTGAGTTTTCGTTCTGCTATTTTGAATCTATGTCCGGCTTCACGACGACAGGGGCAACCGTTCTCTCTGAAATCGAGCATCTGACCTATGCTATCCTGTTCTGGAGAAGTCTAACCCATTGGCTCGGTGGCATGGGTATTGTTGTACTCGCCGTAGCAATCTTACCGATGTTGGGGGTTGGTGGGATGCAGCTTTATCGTGCAGAGGTGCCTGGTCCCCAAAAAGATCGCCTAACACCACGCATCACACAGACTGCCAAGCTGCTCTGGGGTGTTTATGTTCTTATCTCTGCTGTCGAAATGCTGCTGCTCTGGCTCGGTGGGATGACATGGTTCGATGCACTTTGCCATACCTTTGGGACGATGGCAACCGGCGGTTTCTCCACCCAAAATTCGAGTATCGGTCAATACAACAGTGTCTACTTCGATGTTGTTATTATTATCTTTATGTTCCTTGCCGGGACGAACTTTTCTCTACACTACCGTGCCCTTCGTGGCGATTTCAAAAGCTACGGTAGAGATCCTGAGTTCCGTTTCTACGGCTTGATGTTGTTCTTGTGTATCAGTCTAATTGTCTGGAACACAATGACCGCAAGGGTCGGTGAGCAGGTCGTTTTTGACTCATTTGGAACAGCTTTGCGTTACGCCGCCTTTCAGGTTGTATCAATTATCACAACGACTGGTTACGGGACTTTCGACTTTGAGCAGTGGCCTGCCTTATCACAGTTTATTTTGCTTATCTTGATGTTTTTCGGCGGATGTGCAGGATCAACAGGGGGCGGGATGAAACATGTCCGCCTTCTGCTACTGATTAAACAAGGGTATGTCGAAATTAAGCGATTGATACTGCCACATGCGGTGCTTCCTGTTAAGCTTGGTGACCGGGTTGTCCCGCAAGAGGTAATGACCAACATTCTCGGCTTTTTCTTCCTGTTCATCGGTATCTTCGCGATGGTTACCTGCATCATGGCGGCACTAGGGTTAGATCTAATCAGTGCCGCCGCCGCCACTATCGCAACAATGGGGAATATAGGTCCCGGACTTGGGTCCGTTGGTCCCATTGACAATTACACACATGTTCCTACACTCGGCAAGTTTATTCTCTGTTTTTGCATGTTGCTGGGACGCCTTGAGCTATATACGGTCTTGGTTCTATTCGCCCCAGAGTTGTGGCGCAAATAAACGCTAAAGTGAAAAAAGAATGATTGATCCGGTCTATTGTAACGTCCTAAGCCAGATCCATGCACGGTTATGTAACACAGATGTGAATTGGGTTGTCACAGGAAGTCTCGGCTTTGCACTTCAAGGGGTCCCCGTCCAACCCAATGATATTGACATCCAAACTGACAAAGCGGGAGCGTATCAAATTGAAAGCCTGTTTTCAGACGTAGTGATTAGGAAGGTCAAATTTTCTTCTACAGAGCGAATTAAATCTCACTTTGGCGCATTACAAATTGACGGTATCGAGATAGAGATCATGGGGGACATTCAGAAAAAAGGCGCGGATGGTGTCTGGGAAGAGATTGTAAACTTAATATATTATAAGCGAATGGTAGAGATTGCCGGACTACTTGTCCCCGTTCTATCTTTAGAATACGAGTGCCAAGCCTATCTAAAGTTCGGAAGGATTGAGCAGGCGAAAATGTTAAGGAGATGGTTGGACAATGAACAAAATTACAACCATCTCATTTGATGCAGACGATACACTGTGGGACTTCGAGGGGGTGATGCGTCACGCGCTGGGGTGTGCGCTGGATGAACTCCGTCGCCTCGTTCCTTCCGCACCTGACTCTCTCTCCATCAAAACACTGATTGCCATTCGGAATCAAGTTGCGGAAGAACAAAAAGGCAGAGGATTAACGCACGAAGCGATTCGGCTCGAAGCGTTCAAACGAACGCTTCAATTTATCGAAATGCCTGACGACCACCTCGCCGCCCACCTCTACGCACTGTACCTGAAACATCGATTTGAAGATATTCAGTTTTTCGACGATGTGCTCCCTGTCCTGAATGCGCTGCGAGGGCACTATATTATGGGCGTTTTGTCCAATGGCAATACCTATCCAGAGCGTTGTGGGTTGGCAGGTTACTTTCAATTCGTGGTGCTTGCTCAGGACTATGGCATCCAAAAACCCGATCCGCGGCTTTTTGAGATTGCTATCAAGTGTGCAGATTGCACTAAACGTCAGTTCCTACATATAGGTGACTCTTTCCAAAACGACATCATTGGTGCAAAACGGGCTGGCGTGAGATCTGTTTGGCTGAATCGTCAGCGTGAGGATAATGAAACGGGACAGCAACCCGATTTTGAAATATCATCTCTGAGAGAATTGACAGAGATCCTTGAGAATTTCGTGTAATTGCCGAGCGCATCTGCATGGTCGCTTTGGCAGGTATGATATTTCATGTTTCGACTTTGGAGATCAAACTTCTCTACAGTCTAAATCATCATAAGGAGGATAAACATGCCGCAGCTTTTCGGACATCAATACACTAAACAACAACTGTTGGAATTGGTTGGGGATATGACCCAACTGGCAGGAGCCCGCCGAGCCGAGTTGGTGGAAGGAAATGAACGGGGCTCCGATTTGATTGAAGTTTTCAACGCCTCCGGCCTCTGTTTTTCGATTCTGCCGGGTCGTTCCCTTGATATTGCCTCCGCCCACTACAAGGGGATGTCCCTAGGTTTTCGTGGCAACACCGGTGATGTGGGCCCTGCCTTTTACGAGCCCCAAGGCTATGGATGGATGCGCGGCTTTTTTGGCGGTTTGGTGACCAGTTGCGGTATGACCTTCACTGGCCATCCTGAGGTGGATCCCGAAGAGGAAAACGAGGAACTCGGACTTCACGGTCGCCTTTCCTTTATTCCAGCCAAGGGTGTTGTCGCTGATTGTGGTTGGGAAGGAGAGGATTACGTGGTACGTATCCGCGGAAAGATGCGTGAGGCAGTGGTCTTTGGCACTAATCTCGAACTGACCCGAGAAATCTCTACTGTGCTAGGCGAAAAATGTCTGCGGATTTATGACCGCATTGAGAATCTCAGTGTGGATCCTTCGCCGTTGATGTTTGTCTACCACACAAACCCCGGCTTTCCAATCTTGGATGCCGGCAGCCGTGTACTAATAAACAGCGAGAAAAGCACGGAATGGTTGGAGGATCGGGAGGTCAGTCCTGAAGATTACACTGCGGCGCTTGGACCGCAGCAAGAAGCA
The DNA here is from genome assembly GCA_965222805.1 of Candidatus Poribacteria bacterium. Lineage (GTDB taxonomy): Bacteria > Poribacteria > WGA-4E > WGA-4E > PCPOR2b > PCPOR2b. Next base: position 5,572,211 of record CBDCUX010000005.1, on the reverse strand, counting down.
CACGACGACGTATACGTGCACCGCCCCATCGCAGACGAGGAAGGCAACGTACATGTAGGGCTTATCAACGACAATCTACAGCTCGGGCTTTACTGGAAATTTCCTATTGAAGAGATGCCTATCGTCAACCATTGGCAACACTTCCACAGGGGCACCTATGTAACCGGCATCGAACCCGGCAATGTCAGTATGCTAGGACGCGCATGGAATCGCAAGCACGGATATTTGCAGTATATCCAGCCCGGTGAAATCCGAGAGTTTCATCTGGAAATCGGCCTTCTAGAGGGAGAAGATGAAATTCGTGCGTTGGATAACCGAATCCGTGGGGAATAGCCCGGTTCTCGACCTGTTGGAAATTATCGAAACAGGTGTTCACATTCCCGACACTTCCATTTTCTCTTAAAAAATGGAAGGGGAACACTTAAAAGCGCCCAAGAAGCAAATACCAGACGGCGTGAGAATTTCTCGTAATACACATCTTCTGAACCACATTGCGGACAACGAATCTCGCTATTATCGTCATTTCCCTGATCCGTCTCAGAACCCGCCGGGGTCGACTCACCCCTAGTCGCATCAGGATTCAAAACAACTCGGAGGATTTCGTTCGCTCGCTCGACATCTGCTGCCTTTACCCGCACCCCAACACCACCAATGGCGTTTGACCAGAGCCAATTCATATTAATAGTGTGCTCATTGGTCAGAAAACACTCGATCCCTTCTGACTCGAGCCATGCTATAACCGGATCTGCTTCGGTGGGGTGACTATACTTAGCGACTGTTATCAGTTCCCCTCCGCCGGTATCGAGGTTCACAGTAACTGGCATTTTTCAACTCCTTTATCAAAAACGAAAAAGCGCAGATTGTCACACGATTAAGCCACTCTTGTCACATAAACGTAGTAAGCACCGATCGATTCTCCCGTATCATCAGTCAGAAATGTTCGTAGCTGCATCTCACCGGCAGTGAGACGAAACGTAAATGTAACGCCCTCTGCCTCCGGATCAATTGACTCTGTTGCCTCCTGATCGCCGACGCGTAGACGGGCGGTTTTCAGATTGAGGGCTTTCCCGCCGTGATACCAATCGATGATTTCACCGGGAATTCCAGCAGTAAGCGGCTTGTCCTCCTCTTGGGGCCACCGTCGCAGCTCAAAGGCGTACTCCCCAGCCTCAGCAATTTCGATTGCCCAATATCCGTTACACACAAGCCCCTGACGAACGTGTCCCTGATTCCAAGCGTGCTGTTCACCGTGCCAATCGTGGGTGGTCAAGACGGACTCTTTTTCGTTTTCCGTGCCCAGTACAATTGGGGGATCTTCACCAAAACGCGGCGATACTAGTTCCCACCACGCTTCGTAATGTTTCCGCAACTCCTCGACAACTTCCGGATGCTCCGCGGCGACATCGTTTCGTTGTTCCGGGTCTACTTCTATATCGTAGAGTTCAACGCCATTAATCAGACGCCACCGCTGCGTCATGGTCGCGCTCTGTTTCCACTTAATAGGGTGTTCAACGCGCTGCGAGTCGGTCACGATGACACGTTCAGGCAATCTTTCCGTTTCGCCCCTGAGGAGTGGTGCCAGACTCATGCCGTGAAAACTACCCGCGCTGAAATCAGCCTGCGAAACCTCTAGTTGGCAGAGGTCAATCAATGTTGGAAGTAGATCGATGTTCGCAGTGAGTTGGTCGATATCCACCCCTTCCGTAAATCCACCATTGGGCCAATGCATGAATAGTGGCACACGGTGGCCCCCCTCATACTCCGAACCTTTCCTCCCGCGCCTTCCGGCATTAAAGCCTTCTCTGACAAATTGATTCTGATCGAGCGTACAGCCTTCGGCGGAACCGTTGTCGGTCATAAAAATAAGGATGGTGTTATCCTCAATTTCAAGTTCCCGCAAATGATTCCTGAGCCGTGCCAGATTCTCGTCGATATTGACAATCATACCGTAGAAGTTTGCCCTTGCATCGGGGGTACGTCCATGATACGGTTCACTGTAAGCGTTCGGAACACGGTAGGGACTGTGTGGGGCGTTGGTTGGCAGATAGCAGAAGAAAGGACGCTCGCTGTTGTTTTCGATAAACCTCATCGCCTCATCGAACCAGACATCGGTGCAATATCCCTCAAACGGTTCTTTGACCGCATTGCGGGAGTAGGTATCGTCGAAGTAATCATTTCCCCAGTGGTCGGGCGTTTGGCTAATCCCACCGCCACCGTGATAGAGCGCTTCTTCAAACCCACGGTCATGCGGTCTATAGGGATAATTGTCGCCTAGGTGCCACTTGCCGAACATACCTGTTTTGTAACCATTCGCCCGAAAAATATCCGCCATCGTGCGCTCATCGTTGCGGAGGAGCGAGCGGCCTCCGATGGTGTGCCACACGCCGGTGCAGTTGCAGTAACGCCCGGTCATAATACCCGCTCGTGTCGGAGCACAGGTGGGACCGACATGCAGATTGGTCAAACGAAGGCTTTCGCTCTGCAAACTATCCAGATTCGGCGTTTGGATTATGGGGTTCCCATGACAACTGAAATCCCCGTAGCCTTGGTCATCAGTGATAACAAAGACGAGATTCGGTTTTCGCTCAATAGAATCAGTAGGTGTTGGCATCATTATTTTCCTCATTCAGAGGGACAAGTCGCAAGCTCGGATCGCAGAGATCGCAGCCTCCGCAACGGTAATCCGCTTTGACAGTCTCTCCGAAATACTCTCGCACCAATCGCCCGCGACACCCCTCCGCGAGCGCGTAAAAGACAATCTGATCAATCTGGCGATTTTTGCTGAGAAGATAGTCCTCAAACCCCATCTGATCCACAGATATTGAGGTGAACAGATCGCTGTCTTCAAGTAAGTCAATTAATGTCAAATCTTCCACGCCCCAATATCTCAAATACCCTTCGCCCTGCAAGTCAATTAGCTGCTCCATGAGTTGGTCAGGACGCAGCTCCAGTTCTCGACAGAAATCTAGGATATGCAACTCCGACCGAGAGCGCAAGTGGCGCAGCAGAATCCGTTGTGATTCGTCGGCAATTTCCGTGCTCTCAACGGGCTCAAATGAAGGTGTTCTTACCGACAGTTTTGAAGGTACATTATACAATCTTCGTAGGTAACCGAGGTTTTCCAAATGGCTAATCCCGACTCGAATTTTTCCTTCGTTGAAACCGCTCAACCACTCTAACTCTTCTGCCACAAACATCCGAAAATTGCCGACCGAGGGGAAGGTTTCAATAAGTTTTAGGATCTTGAGAAGATCTTGTTTATTCGGCGCACTCTCCTTGATGAACCACTCATGCAACTTTCGATCGTCCGGGCAATAAAACAGGATGCAGTGAGCCGTGTCGTCATCACGTCCAGCGCGTCCCGCTTCTTGATAGTACTGTTCCAAGGTCCCCGTCATTGTCCAATGAATGATATATCGGATGTTGGATTTGTCAATTCCCATCCCGAACGCATTGGTCGCAACAACTAAATCGAGTCCGTCAGGTCCATCGTCGAAGAACCGATCTTGCACCCGTTTACGTTCAAAATCTTCACGCCCAGCGTGATAAAAATCGACACGGTGCTCTCGCTTCTTTAGATATAGCGCAATCTCCTCAGTCTCCCGCCGACGTCCGGCATACACAATCCCTTTGCCCGTTAGCTGCTGCAGATGTGCATCAAGAAGCGGATACTTTTCGGCCTCCGTCGAAACTTCACAAACGCTGAATTTCAGATTGCTACGTTCAATACCACGGGTGAAAGTCTGGGGCGGTTGAATTTCTAACTGCTCGATAATGTCTTTCCTTACATCAGGAGTTGCTGTTGCTGTGAACAGAGCTATTGAATTCGGGTGTAGTTCGCTGATGGCGTCGCGGAGCGCGAGGTAGGAAGGACGAAAATCGTGTCCCCATTGAGAAATACAGTGCGCTTCGTCAATTACAAACAGAGAGATCTGGTGTGTATTGAGTAGGGACAGAAACCGGCGACTGCGAAAACGTTCTGGAGCGATATAGAGCAGTTTGATGTCGCCACGTTGTAAACGTTCTAATTCTGCACGGTAATCCTCCCAACTCAGACTGCTGTTGAGCAGTGCCACTGAATAAATCCTTTGCTCACGTAATGCGTCGACCTGGTCTTTCATCAAAGAAATCAATGGCGAAACGATTACAGTCACCCCCGGTAGCATCAACGCCGGTAACTGATAGCAGAGTGATTTGCCGTAGCCGGTTGGAAACGCCGCAAGAATATTCTCTCCATTCAAAATCTTTTCTACAACCTCACGCTGTCCCTCACGAAAGTCATCGTAGTCAAAATACCTTTTAAGTGCTGCTAGTAATTCATCTGTGACTTCATCTTGGGCATCCTCCGTTAAGGTTGGCGGACCTGTAGGAGCTTCACCTTGTGTATTGAGAAGTTTATCTACATTTTGGAGGAGTGCTTGTAAATCTTTCATAAGCTGGGCGGACGAAGATACACTCTAAGAAACGCGTGTTGAATTTTGATAGGTATTTAATGATACTTAGCGGTGGGAAGATGAGGCCCAACATAACCGATGATCATTTGCTTAATCTCTGGGTGGGGAAAGAAGTGAAGACGCCAAGCGTTAGGAGTTAAGCGAACGTGCCAATCGAAACATCGAGTTTCTCCATCTGGGCAGCGGAAGGTTCTTTCTTGTCCAAACTGTTGTAGTGTAGCAGGACTTTCCGTGCTCGGATTTCCGGGTAAGCCAGTCGTGCTGAAACCACCACTAGTCCATCTTTCGCAGTGGGTTTGTAAGTCAAACAACCTCCCTACAACGGGCCACAGCATTGTCGGACTTAGGGTTTGAATCTGCCTCCCAACATTAGCGCAGAATGTCAATGCGGGAAAAAGGTTGGTCCGGCGATCCCATAAGTCTGCGCCATTTTCAATATCTTTAATGAGGCGATCCTCAATCCAGGCTGCGTTGTGTCTAACGTGGTCAGCACAGCTAGCGTGGATTATTACTACGCTTTCAGATTGGATATTATCCTCTTCTTCCAGCCATTGTACTTCCAGATCCAATACATTTGAACCCCAATGTGAATTTGAAGGCAAACTAATGGCGAGTGCCTTAACCAAATGGCTGACCCATAACCCACACACCTGTGGATCCATGTGCGTGTAGCCAGTATGAGCAAATTGATACCCCTTTACTTGGTCATCAAGATCTGGCAGGTCATTCCAAGGCGGTCTTTTTCTAGTCAGCTGTTTTAGGTACAGTCGCATATCTCTATTAACCTCTACATCATTTAACCATCTCCGCAAAGGATAATCGTTGGCCAGATGCAGGTCAAAAATGTCGCTTGTTGTACGGAGACTCCGAGTTACCTTGTGCCGTGCTGCTGTTTTTATGGTTTGTACAAACTCAGCCATCCAAACTCGTGCGGTATGAACATCGGGTGCCATTTGTAAAGAGTGTTCATTGAGAACCATCTCAAGAGCCATATTTTACCTCCTAATACTTAAAACAGCTGCTCCAAGCTTTTTTCCCATTCATCGAAGAAACCTTCCGGCCACGTATCAATGTACCCATCTTTATCCACGCGAGGTGAAATAACTTCGCTAGTAAACTGATCGGTGTCTGCGGGACGTGATAGATAGTACAGACGCACCTGATCTGGTGTGATAATTTCTTGACGAACAGCTACCCGTATTCCGTTGAGTATGTGGTCACTATGAGATTCGACAATTACTTGGATTCCACAACTAGCAGCACGAGCCATCAACTCGCCGAGCTTAAATTGCCCTTGCGGATGCAGATGGGCTTCAGGATTTTCAAGAAGTACCAACGTATCCTTTTGGGAAGCGAGTAAGGCAAGCAAAATTGGAAGCGTATAGGTGATTCCAAAACCGACATTGGTGGAACGATAAGCATTGGTGGTGTCCCTTCCAATAGAAAAAAAATATTGTAGGTTTATCCGATCAATGCCGGGGTAATTTTGTAGGTTAATGCGGACACCGGGGCTAATTTCACCCAGCCACGCTTCAACTTGATTTTTTAAGTTAGTTTCGGTAGTTTTGGTGGGGTGGGCAAGTGTCTCTGCGAGAATCTCTCTTGCACCGAAGGCGTACAAAAAATATGGTGCATATTCACCTTTGGTCCCAAGTTGTTGACGCTCGCGAACAGAGTGATCGGAAGTCTCAAAGGCGGATTGAGGCCCAATGCGGTCCGCCGGCAAGTAGTGGAAATTGTCACTAAAAAGGTTAGTATCATAGACCTCCTCCAATACCTGCTTAGAGATCTGACGACCTACATCTGCTTGTTGTCTGTTGTACCCAAAACGCCATTCCGCGGATATACCACTAAGATCCATACAAAATCCAAACTCATCGTTTTCTGCCTTTTCAAAGAAAACATCTCGAGCTGTCCCTAATTGAATAAGGTCCCCATTTAACAAAAGCCCCCCATCCTGTAAAAATCGATGTTGGTGCGATTGGCGCAGCAAGAGCAGAGACTGAATCACAGACGACTTGCCAGTACCATTTAAACCGGTGAGCAGCGTCAAATTGCCCAATTCAAAACGCTGATTTTCAAAGCACTTAAAATTCTCGATATGCAGTGAGTCAACCATAGTGAGATTACCTTATCTGTTGATTTTCTCAAGTTCCACCTTCAGGATTTTCTCCTCCAGTAGGTGGGGAATCATTGTATAAGGTTTCAATAGTTCCAATTGTTGATGGCTGTTCTTCACACATAGCTTTCAGGCTTAGATGGATTCGACGGGTATCCACATCGAGCGCGATTACTTTTAGGTTGTGTTCATCCCCAACAGAAACAACCTCGTCGGGCTTTTGAATCTGTCTTGGGGTGAGTTCAGAAATGTGAATTAAGCCTTCGATGCCTTCTTCGATCTCAGCAAAAGCACCGAAATTAACAATGTTCACAATTCTACCCCGAACAACGGAACCAACGTGGTATTTCTCTGGGATACTTTCCCACGGACCTGGTTTTGTCTGCTTGTAACTGAGCGTGAAGTGCTGTTTAGCGGGGTCAATCTCCATGACCATTACATCAACCTCATCACCTATCTCAAAGAATTCGCCTGGGTTGGGTTTCCGCTTTGTCCACGATAGTTCAGAGGCAGGAATCAAGCCTTCGACCTCGTTTTCGATTTCGGCAAAAGCACCAAAATTGGTAATATTGACAATCCTTCCCCGAACCACGGAGCCGACACTGTATTTCTCTGCGATAAATTCCCAAGGATCCGGTTTTGTTTGCTTGTAACTGAGTTCAATGTGTTGTTTTGCGGGGTCAATCTCAGTTACCATCACATCAACCTCATCATCTATCTCAAAGAATTCGCTTGGGTCGGGTTTCCGCTTTGCCCACGACAGTTCAGAGATACGGATTAAACCTCTAATACCGTCCTCCAGTTCGACGAAAGCACCAAAATCGGTAATATTGACAATCCTTCCCCGAACCATGGAGCCGACACTGTATTTCTCTATGATAAATTCCCGAGGATCCGGTTTTGTTTGCTTGTAACTGAGTTCAATGTGTTGTTTTGCGGGGTCAATCTCAATTACCATCACATCAACCTCATCGTCTATTTCAAAAAAATTGCTTGGGGTTGGACGTTTAGTCCATGACAATTCAGGGATACGAATCAATCCATCAATGCCGTGTGCTAACTTGACGAAAGCACCGTAATCAAGAATGTTGCGAATTCTCCCCCGAACCACAGATCCCACTTCCCAGAGATTTGCATGTACAGCTCTCAAGCTAAGACGGATTCGGTGGGTATTTACATCAAGTTCAATCACTCTTAAATCAAGTTCATCGCCTACAGAGACAACATCTCTGACCTGTTTGGTAAATCCTTGCTCAAGTTCAGAGATAGGGATAAAGCCACTAATATCCTCTTCCAACTCAACAAAGGCACCTGACAAATCATTGATGCTGACAACCTTCCCTTGAACTACAGAGCCTACTCTGTAATTCTCCGCGATAAACTCACAAGGGTCCGATTTGGTGCGCTTGTAACTGAGTTGGATGTACCGCTTTGCGGGGTCGATCTGGGTTACTCTCACATCAACCTCATCGCCTTCCCTCAAAAGTTCCTTTGGGGCCGGCTGCCATTTTGTCCACGACAGTTCAGAAGCGGGAATCCAACCTCGGACCCCCTTTTCAATTTCAAGGAAAGTCCAGTAGCCTTCAATCCTAACAATCTTTCCATTGACAATTGTGCTGATAGGGTACTTTTCTTCGATATTTTCCCACAAGTCTCGCGCATGGAGAATCCCCTTGATTAGTTCCTCAACTTTCTCAAAACGAATTTTTATTGATTTAGGGCTTCTAGCTTCTGCCGGCGAAATGGCATTTCTGAAATCAGAGCCTTGCATCAGGACGAGGAATTCATCTTTTAAGTATTCTTTTTCTTCAATCAACTTTGATACATCAGCCTCGGATAGTCGCCCAAGACTAACAGACCATACCTCAAACAGTGCGGTATTAATTGCACCGCGATAGCTTCTTCTAGACGCACTGCGAAAAACGTCTTTGCCAAATATCTCATGAGCGGCATTCATCGCTTTCTTGAATGTTCTCTCAAGTTTGTTTAGTTTATCCAACGACATTTTGTTCATGCTATTCATTGTGTTTCTTAGAAAATTGTCGAAACCCAACTTTTCGTATTCTTTGTATTCCCTGTCCGGAGATAGGATGAAAGCGACAAAGCGAAGTATGCACTCCTGGTCTAATCCACGTTTATCTTGGATACTGCTATCGGCGACCTGCGAGAAAGCATCTGAACGCGCGAGATTAGCAAGAAGATTGGTTGCTTCCCCGGCATTAAGTGAGTTCCGAATTTCCTGATCAGATAGGGGTAAACCACCGGTGTTGATACGCTTGAAAATATTATATTTCACGTCCGTAGGAGTGCCTTGCTCAATTGTATAAACAGTAACTTGTGTCTCGTTAATACGACGCTGGTAGGTACGCTCAAGTTCATCGAAAGTCTTGCCATTAAAATCCCTCAGAAATTCGAGATTACATAGCTTTAATGGTGTAAGTTTTGGATATAGCTCTTTGAGTGTTTGCTCGTCTATAACAAATCGCGCTAAGGCGGTAAGCCGCTGCACGCCGTCAATAACCAACCATTTGCTATCATCCGTTGCGTCAAAGTAAAAGGCAGGTATTGGTATACGGATGAGCAACGACTCAATGAGGCGACTCTGAGCATCATCATCCCAAATCCCCATTTCACGCTGAAAGTTAGGAGATAGATCCAGTTCATCATGTTTGAGTCGATCTACTAGGTTGTCAAGGCTTGAAGGTCGCTGCGCTATACGAATCTCAGTCGGATTGAAAGGCTCTTGGATGTCACCTCTATAGTCATTTTCTGTCCCAATACCTGTATCACCATCGTCGTAGTCCTGAAATTCTGCTTCAGAGTATTTCTGAACATTTTCCAGCATTGTATCACCTTCGTCTAAAAACATGGTTATATTTCAAGGGTACAGCATTCGCGTTTGGGAAATTTCGCGTAGATAGGATAACATAATTTGCCGGATTGAATCAAGCATTTTATGAGCGAGACATCACATTTCAGGAAAGTTTTCACAGAACTGATTTAAGAATTTAGTGACCATTCCAGTTGTTCATTTTTTAAGTACGGAATCAAGAGCGTCTGCAAGCGTTTATGGGCATGGTGAAGATGTGCTTTAATTGTACCTTCGGATCGATCCAATTGCGCGGCTATCTCCTTCAATTGAAGTCCATCTTGATATCGAAGGTTAAAGACACGCTGTTGTTTGGGTGGGAGTTGCTCTACCGCCTTGCCGATGATGTACCCAAGTTCTTTAGCCTCTACCTGATCCGGCGGCAATGGACTTACATCGTTAAATACTACCTCATCGTTACCTCCTGTGGTCAAATCCTCAAACGATAAAGTCTGCCCCCGTTTCTGTTGGCGGATGAAGTCAATGCACAGATTGATGGCGATCCGGTAAAGCCAACTATAGAATGCCGATTGCCGTTTAAAACGAGGCAAGGCTCGAAAGGCTTTGATAAAAATCTCTTGAGAAAGATCTCTCGCAGTTTCAGAGTTAGAAACGTATTTATAAACCAAGTTATAGATCTTCCCCTGATATTTGATAACTAGCTCATTAAAAACGTCCTTTTCACCGTTCTGAAATCGTTCAACAAGCTCTTTTTCGTCAGTTGGCGGAAACATGGATGTTGAAGGTAAAGTATTAAATTGAATCATGTAGCAATCTCCTTTGGGATAGGGAACGGGCAATGCGTACAGAGACGCAGTAACCGATGCCAATCTCCTTATTACACACTAACTGACATCAAATTGTTCCAATTTCCCTGAATTTCTATTGCCTGTGCTTTCAACTTGACATCCGGCTTAAATCTCGGCTATAGTAATGGATCAGTCCGCCAATCCAGCGGAGGCTCAAAATAGTGAGATAATCAATCTATTTTTGCTTTGCACCAAAGATGCAAGTATATTGCCACTAATGCCTATGCGTCGATATAGTATTCAAAACAAAATCGTTCTGCCATTTATTCTACTCTTCACGGTGGTTGTACTCATCGTGCCGGTCATCACGATCGCGCTTTTTGATCGGAAATACGATGAACAAAATAGCTTGGAAACCCAGAAGTGGGTTCAGGCGATTGTGGACACCGGCTATATTCATCAGTCAGAGAAGGTTAAAGAAGCGTACGGTGCGGAAGTAACGGTTGTAAGTAGCGATAACACAGTGAATTACACCACCCTCCCCGGAGATTGGGCAAGTTTTGCTGATGAGATGAATCTATATGAAATCCGCGAACGCATCAAGGAATCAAGCGGCGACTTAATTTCACAAAATGTGGTAGTTGATGGGAGGCACTATAAAGTCATCTATTACTTGCAGGAGTACGATCGGTTGTACTGCCTAATGCGTCCTAGAGATAAAATCGCTGATGCGAAACGAGATGTAACTTTGTTGACGTTGGGAATCGGCGCGGTTGTTATCCTATTAGTTGGAGTCATCAGCCATCTTATTGGGCGGAATCTTACCAATCCAATCAAGGATTTGGTGCAATTCACCCGGAAGGTCGCCGGGGGTGACTTGAACGAGCAGTGTGAGGTAAAAACGCACGACGAAATTGGTGACCTCACTGTTGCGTTTAATCAAATGACACGGGACCTGCGAAATTCGCGGAATGAACTGATAAGTGCTGAACGCCTCGCCACAGCCGGAAAAATGGCAGCGTCGTTTGCCCATGAGATCCGAAATCCCCTCTCGTCAATGCAGATGCTAGCACAAATGTTAATGCGAAAAGAGGATCTCTCAGAATCGAGGCGAAAGCAGTCAATGCAATATATCCTTGAAGAAATTGAACGGATTGACGTTATTGTCAAAGGGTTCATGGATTTTGCGCATCCCGCAGCGCTTAAACTTGTTCCCCAAGATCTGAATCAAATTTTACAGGAGGTCTTGGATCTAATGGAGACTAACCTGAATCACCATCAGATCTCGCTAATCAAGAAGTTTGCCCCCAACCTTCCACCGGTTTCGTTGGATCGAGATAAGTTGAAACAGGCGTTTATGAACATCGTATTAAATGCTATGGATGCGATGCCGGAGGGCGGCACATTGGAAATCGTGACGTTGCAGGGTTCAGACAAGGTCCGTATTGATGTCGTCGATACGGGAATTGGCATCTCACCGGAAGATTTAAATCGACTTTTTGAACCTTTCTTCACAACAAAATCACAGGGAACCGGACTTGGGCTGGCAAATGCGAAACGCGTTCTTGAACAACACGGTGGGGATATACAAAGTAAAAGCGTTGTTGGGCAGGGAACAACGATGTCGCTTTGGCTACCGCTACTAAGTAATCCCTCACCTTCAGATTCTAAAAACATAGGAGAATAATATGACAGAACAAAAGGCAACGAATATCACATGGCACGAAGCGAACGTTGTCCAGACAGACAGAGAGAAGCTTCTCGATCAAAAAGGAACTGTCATCTGGTTCACAGGGCTGTCAGGTTCCGGCAAGTCCACACTTGCCCTTGAAGTGGAAAACGCATTATACCAGCGTGGGCATCTCACCTATGTCCTTGATGGCGACAATATCCGACACGGTTTGAATAAGAATCTCGGCTTTTCTCCTGAAGATCGGGAGGAGAACATCCGTCGTATTGGGGAGGTCGCAAAGTTATTCGCCGACGCCGGTGTTATCGCGATGACAGCTTTCATTTCACCTTACCGGGCAGACCGGGACAACGCGCGCGATCTGCTTGACGAGGGTCGCTTTGTAGAGATCTTCACCGATTGCCCGTTAGAAGTGTGCGAAGCGCGAGATACGAAGGGATTATATAAAAAGGCGCGGGCAGGCGAGATCAAAGAGTTCACGGGAATTAGTGCGCCTTACGAAGCGCCGCCCCAGCCGGAACTTACTGTGAATACAGGCAGCCAGACGCTCGAAGAATGTACCGAGCGTGTCATCGCCCTCCTCGAAAGCAAGGGGCTCATTCCTGCATCATAATGAGTGCAATAAGGGAATTGGTCCAGTCTCAAAATCCCATCAAGCCGCAGCATCGACGACAAACAGGCATAGGACCGTCAGTGCTGATAGAATTGCGGAATTTACGGGCGGCATCATTATTCCACATATCTTCGACAGCATCCGTTTTGATGTTACCGATGATGTAGTCATGGTAATCACGGCAGAGACTAACGTCGCCATTGCTGTCAATTTCCATCGTCATGTAAATGCTGACACACTGATTGTAACCGAAAGTCTCCGTGTGGTCGGTGTAGTATCGCTGGATCTCCTCTTTCGTGTTGAGTCTCGGCATCATCATCGGCGGACACCGCTCCGTCTCTTTCGAGAGCGTTTCCATCTCCTCGAACTTATCGAGGATGGCACCGTGATCAAAATCTTTCCATGTCCCGATCCAGCCGTAGTGAGTTTGGGGCTTGAAACCGAAACGGCCCTCAAAATCTTCGGTGTGCGCCTGCGCGGAATGTGCGTCCATCCACCACGTCAGATAGAAAATCTGTGTGTCTGCATACTGGCTCGTAAATTTATAAAGATCAACTACATAGTCGATATTGTACATCGTGACACAACTAAGCGGAACGATGTACGGAAACGCAACGTTCCGACGCTTCTTTTCTTCGCTTAGTGTTTCAAGTGCCGCTTTCACGTCCTTGAAATTATCATAGTTCTCCGTGACCCCGGGCCGCTGATTATTGTGAATCTCCTCAGTTGGTCCATCAACGCTCAAATAAAGAATTTTACATGTTTCGAGAATGTCATCGGCGCGTCTAGCGAGCTGGGTCCCATTCGTCACAAGCGAAATTGTCATACCCCGTTCTTTAATGTAATGCAGCAACTCAAGCAAACCGGGGTAAAGCATCGGCTCGCCGCCCCAGATATACCACATAGGCGACCATCCGGCATCAATAATCTGATCGACGAGTCGCTTGTAGTATTCAACGGGTACCTCCCGTTGCTTCAGTGTTTTTAGAGATTCGCCGAGCAGATATCCGTTGTCTCCCCATTGTCCGCAAGAGTGACAGCGGAGGTTGCACATATCCGTGATTCGTAAACTCACCAGTTCGACAGCATCGCCTTTGCCATGTTTGGCACCGAGTGGATGTCTCCAGTTAAAACTCTCTTTTGCCATCTGATATTTCATGAGCGCGTAGGAGGTTGCCCAATCATCTGACATTGCGGTTGCAAGCTCATTCACAAAAAAACGGGGTGAAACACGACTTCGAATTGCCATAATCTTCCTCTCTGTTACGGGGCGTAAAATATAGATAGACTTATAAACTCTTGATTGTCTAAACCGATCCCTCTCCGTCTAGCGCCTTTGTTCCATCCGCTTCTGTGGTCCGTCCTAAAACACGAGACTTTGTTGCTGAAAGAATTTCGTATCGAACGCCGCCCCATACGATCTTCTTCTGAAATAGTGCGTACACCGCATTCAACCCCGCAAGCAACATCGTTATCGGTACAACAAGCGAGGCGGTTCGGAGGGTTTCACGTATTTTAGACATTTCTCTCAGCCAGAGGGGCAGGTTTCGCGAGAAGACACGATAACTCTGAATTTCAATAAATGGCACAAGGAGAACAAGGAGGAATCTCTCGGAATAAAATATAAACGGAATTGAACCGATCACAAGCAAAGCCTTCGGCAGAAGTACCAGCAAGGTCACCCACCACTGCGCTTTAAGTCCCATCCGAAAGGTCATCACCATTTGCCGATTAGTAAACTCTATGACCTCTTTCCAGGTCCGTTTTTCAGTGTGAGTAATCGCTATACAATCCGGGACAAAATGGACCTTGCGTTTGAGGCCTCTCACCGCATGCGTCAAATTGTGGTCTTCAATGGTTGCGTTGTTCCAACGTTGTAATACCTTGCCCTGCTCAAAAGATTCACGGCGGATTGCGTTGGAGCCGCCCCAAACCATAGCTAGTGGGTGATCACCTTGGAAGGCGATCTGAAAGTTGATCCAAACGGCTTCAACAAGAGACGCCGTATTCAAGGTATGTGGAAAATAAAATCTGGCTCCCACTGTTGCCCCGACCTCTTTGTCCTGAAGTGGTTGGACAAGCAGCGTCAACCAATCTCGCTCAATTGTCGCATCCGCATCAACAAAAGCGATGACCTCAACATCATCTGGAAATGCCTCGATTGCCGTCATCAGATTCTGCACTTTCTGTGAGCGGGGGAGGGAGTTCTCCACGATGTTCGGTGCAAGCAGTGTATGCGCATTGGGGTGCCCCTCGGCAATCTCAAGCAGATGCGGATACGACTCATCGTAGCCGGATTCCCCTTTTGCATGTGTGACGAAAAACACTTCATACGCACCGGCATAATCCTGATCCAGCAGCCGCTTTACATTCTCGGTTGTCTGATCATCCCAGCCGTAATGCGGTGCAATGATAGCGGCTTGCGGGGTATAATCTGGTCTTTTGGTATTTCTTTCCCGACGGGCGTAGCGGAATGAATTGATGATTAGCAGCACTTCTAAGATAAGGGTGAAATAGACTGCTCCAATAATGTATGAGATCATAGAATAATATGTGATGGGGTTTTGAAATAATCGGTAATCTTATCAAATCCCATCTTAACATACATACATGGATTCAGTCAATACAAAAATGGTAAGGAGAATGTGTAAAGTTTGTGCCAGTATAAGCGGGTGATGTGTTATTATATGTCCAACTACTGAGATTACGTTACAAAGGAGTGTTTTATGGCAAATCAATACGATTTTCAAGAGGTTGGAAGACTGCCGGCATCAAACGATAACGTGGCAATCGCTACGCGAAGAATAGACGCTGGTACAGAGATTAACTACAATGATCATAGTTTCACCATATCCCATACAATTTTAGAAGGACACCGATTCGCAATTCAGCCAATTCCTGAAGGGGAATTGCTGTTATCGTGGGGGTTACCTTTTGGGGGTGCAATCACAGATTTATCTCCCGGCGACTACGCTTGTAACCAGAAAATCCTCGACGCGCTTGCGATACGGGATATTGACTTCCAATTGCCAGTCCATCCTAACTTCAAAGATCAGATCGCTCCCTATATCCTTGATGAAGATACATTCCAGCCGGGGGCACAAGTTCCTCGATATGACCACGATAGGTCTTTCCTCGGTTATCGGCGGGATGGAGGTCGTGGCGTTGGAACACGAAATTATATCGTTATCATGGGAACAACCTCCCAAACTTCCGGCTATGCGAAAGCGCTTGCCGATCGATTCAAGGAGGTTGGAACAAATTACGAAAATATCGACGGAATCGTCGCCGTAACGCACACCGAAGGTGGCGAGAGCACAACGCCTAATAACCTTGAAATGTTGCTTCGGACACTAGCAGGCTTTACCACACACCCTAACATTGGCGCGGTCCTCGCTGTGGATTACGGTTCGGAGGTAATTACGAATCAGATGCTTCAGCGCTATATGACCGAAAATAATTATCCGTTGGAGGCTGTGCTACACCGATTTCTGAGCATACAGGGAGGTTTTGATGCTAGTTTGGACGCAGGGGAGACAATCATCAAAGCGTGGTTAGGGCCAGTAAACGCAATGAAGCGCACCGAGGAATCTCTCTCCAATGTGAAAATTGCACTTCAGTGCGGCGGCTCAGACGCATTCTCCGGCGTATCGGGCAACCCGCTGGCGGCCTATGTTGCGAAAGAAGTTATCCGTTACGGCGGTGCCGCCAATCTCGCGGAGACCGATGAATTGATCGGTGCTGAATCCTATGTGCTTCAAAACGCCAGAGATTTTGAGACTGCGCGTAAGTTTTTGGACACAATTGAGCGGTTTAAGGAGCGGGCACGGTGGCACGGTCATACCGCCGAAGCCAATCCCTCTGGTGGAAATAATTTTCGGGGCTTATACAACATTGTCATTAAATCAATCGGTGCCGCGATGAAACGCGATCCGGAGGTCTGTCTCGATCACGTCATCGATTACGGAGAACGGATGCATGCGCCGGGGTACTATTTTATGGACAGCCCGGGGAATGACCTTGAGAGCATTGCAGGACAGGTAGCCTCAGGCTCAAATATGATCTTCTTTGTCACCGGCAACGGATCGATTACCAACTTTCCCTTTGTGCCAACGATCAAGATTGTTACCACTACCGGGCGATACGAGATGCTGCAGAACGACATGGATGTCAACGCCGGCGCTTACCAAGACGGTACACCGATGGAGGAATTGGGGCAGCAGATGCTCGATCTCACCGTCAATGTCGCCGAAGGAGAACGATCTGTCGGGGAAAAGGCTGGGCATTCGCAGGTATCGGTCTGGCGGAATTGGAAGCAGACAGCACCTGGCAATCCAGAAACAGTGCTCTCAGCCGAAGCCCCAACCGGCAAGCCGATCTCAATTCGGCGTGATGTCCCCCAATCTGAACACACCTTCAGTGCTATCCAAACCGAAAACGGCTACCGAACCGATCAGATCGGGTTGGTCCTGCCGACAAGCCTCTGCTCTGGGCAGATTGCCCAGATGATTGCCGACCGGCTTAACCAAAAAGAGCTCGGACACGAACGCGGCATTTCGCGCTATGTTGCGTTGGCACATACGGAAGGATGTGGTGTATCGGGTGGGAACTCGGAGGACATCTACAGACGGACACTTATCGGCCATCTGATTCATCCAATCGTTGCCCTCGGTCTGCCCTTAGAGCATGGCTGTGAAAAGACCCATAACGATTACCTACGCCACGCTCTCACAGAACAAAATCTCCCACTTGAGCGGTACGGTTGGGCGAGTGTGCAGTTGGATGGCGGTATTGATGCCGTTCTCCAAAAAGTGGAGGATTGGTTCAGTCAATCTGTTGCCTCAACACCTCAGCCCGATTATGCCGATGTCGGCTTGGAACACCTTCGGATTGGACTGATGTCGAGCGGAAAAATGACCGAAGGGGTGGCACAGAGTCTAGCCCACCTTACCCACACCATCGCCGGTGCAGGTGGGACGGTCGTTATCCCGGCAAATGCGACCGTCCTAACTTCATCCGCCTATGTTGCACATCTTTTCGGTCATCATCCTCAAGTAAGGAATACCTTATCTTACGGTCAAAGTATCACCGAGCCCGGATTTCACATTATGGAGACCCCCACCGATCATGTTGTCGAAACATTAACCGGATTGGGGGCGACGGGTGTTGACCTGATGTTCGCGCATGTTGTGGGGCATCCCCTGCAGGCGCACCGGATGATTCCGCTAATCCAAGCCACGACAGAGGAAACTACAGGGTCAATCTATGAAGCGGATCTTGATCTCCTACCCGCCGATGAGAATTGGACGCCGGAAGACTTTTCGGCACAAATGCTAGAAGTTATCTTGGAGGTCGCCTCACGCCGCTACACACCCAAACTGTACGGGAAAGGAAACACAGATTTCCAATTTACGCGAGGATTGCTCGGTATCTCGATGTAACAGTGAAATCCGTTTTTCAATGACAAATGTTGTTTTGAGACTTAGCACGTAGGTTGGGTCGAACGGCACCAATGAAAAATACCAAGCATTCCACTTGGATTTGGGGGTTCGATTCTGCTTGAAATCTCGCAAATAGAGTGAAACCCAACTCTTGATTACTACCGCGTCGATTCGATTCCGTGTTGGGTTTCACTGTGCCTATCCTATAAGACCGTGTTGTTGAAAAACAGCACTTCTATTGTCCTTGATAAGGACTCGCTTTTAATCGTTCAACCCAACCTACACCACTTTTTGGGCTTGACCGGCATATATAGTCATGCTATCATTATCTTCGAGTTTGTAGATAGGGAGAGCAATCTGTCAACTTCTTCTCGCTTCCTTGGATTTGTCAATCCAATAGCAAATTAATCAAGGAGAAAACCGTGAAAATCGCAGATCTCAAAGTATTCCCAGTAGGCCAGTTCATATACGTTAAGATCATTACTGATGAAGGAATATATGGCATTGGAGAGGCCTCATTAAGCGGCAGGTCGTTGGCGGTTGTCGGGGCATTGGAACACCATATTAAACCGGTCTTGATTGGACAGGATGCCACCCGAATTGAGCATATATGGCAAGACATCTTCCGCGGAACGTTCTGGCGTGGTGGACCCGTGCTGCAATCTGCGCTCGCCGGGGTTGACATTGCACTGTGGGATTTAGCCGGAAAGGCACTTGGCGTGCCGACCTACCGACTACTCGGTGGTGCCACGCGGGATAAGGTCTTGGTCTATCGGCATACTGGCGGAAGCACACCCGAACAACTCATTGAACAGGCACAGCGACAGCTGGAGGAAGGTTGGAAAGTCTTACGAATTTCACCCATTGATACCATTGAAGGCGGATTCGATCAAAAACGCGCAGTCATGCGTGGGGTTGAGCATTTTAGCGCGTTGCGGAAGGCAATCGGTGATGAGGCTGAGGTTATCTTTGAGGTGCATACCCGCTTAACGCCAACCCGTGCCATCGAGCTGTGCAACGCGATTGAGGAGTATCACCCATTTTTTGTTGAAGATCCTATCCGTTCCGAGAATCCGGCGTCCTTTGCGACGCTACGTGAGCACACAAATGTCCCGATCGGCACCGGCGAACAACTCCCGACGAAATGGATGTTTCGCGAACTGATTGAACGGGAATTAATTGACTACATTCGGGTGGACATCTGTCACACCGGCGGAATCACCGAAGGGAAGAAAATCGCGACGATGGCAGAAGTCCATTATCAGGAACTCGCCTGCCACTATACATCAAGTCCTGTGAGTTCCGCGGCAATGCTGCATCTGAATATGTCAATTCCCAACTGTGCGGTGCAAGAGTACGCCCCATCCTCAGGTTGGATGAACGAAGTCATTCAACACGATCTGCGGACTGAGGATGGCTATCTCCTACCTACCGACGCACCGGGTTTGGGAATCGATCTGAACGAAGAAGCCGCAGCTGCCCATCCGCCCACACCGGGTGAACCCCCACATTTGCGACGAGAGGATGGTTCTGTTCAGGATTGGTGATTGCCCAAATTGCCAGTGGTTAACTATAAAGAGTATAACCGAGAGCCTGTTCTCTATCGAAGTAATCTTTGTAACATTTAGATTATATATGACAACGTACTCATGGATACAATAGGAGACACGGTATGCCGTTTCCCCATCTTTTTTCTCCAATAGGGGTTGATTCACTAGAACTAAAAAATCGGGTTGTTTTGGCGCCGCTCGATGTTGGGCTGCATGATCCGGAGGGGCAAGTCACCGACCGTTATATAGATTTTCTAGTCGAACGAGCAAAAGGTGAAGTCGGCCTGATTATCACTGAGTTCACTTCCGTGTGGCCCGAACAACGTGTGATTACCACAGCGGTTTGGGATGATAAATTCGTCCCAGGGCTTACGCGCATGGCAGAAACGGTCAAGGATGCCGGATCCAAGATATTCATGCAAATCGCTGTACTCGGTGGAAAATCGTATGTTGAACCGTTTGCACCCTCAGCAATCGAAAGCGAACTCTATACCGAAGTCCCCCGCGAAATGACCGTCGATGATATTGAAAGGGTGATAGAAGCGTTCATCTTGGGAGCAGCGCGGGCGAAACGAGCAGGCTTTGACGGGGTGGAGTATCACTGTGCACATTCCTATCTCGGTGGACAGTTTATGTCCCCTCACACAAATCAGCGGACCGATGCTTACGGCGGTGATTTTGAACGTCGTATGCGATTTGGCACCCAAATCGTCACGGGGATCAAACAGGTCTGCGGTGAAGATTTTCCAGTCGGTTTCAAATTCAGTGCGCACGAACATCTCCACGGCGGCGTGAATGACCGGTACGACGAAGAAATAAAAGATGACCTCCATTTGCGAATTGCAAAGTACATGGAGGATCTCGGTGTTGCCTACCTGCATGTGGCAACCACTTCCGCGACGATTATGCAGGTCAAAGGATTCGTGGAATGTACTCATCCATCGGTGCCACCGCTCTATATCAAACCCAATACACTGGTTGATTTGGCAGAAGAGGTTAAACAGAACGGTGCTAAAATCCCCGTCATTGCCACAGGTGGGATTACTGACCCCGTACATGCAGAGGAGATTATTTCGCAGGAACGCGCTGATATGGTGGCCCTTGGACGGACGCTGATTGCTGATCCGCACTGGGCGAAGAAAGCATATGCAGGAGAGAATATTATTCCGTGTATTCGGTGTAATTTTTGCCACACGTTTGTGGTCATGGATCGCGGTGGTGTGCAGTGTACGACAAATCCCATCGTGGGCAGAGAAAAACTGATAGCGTTCAACACAACAGATTCACCCAAAAAGGTGGTTGTTGTCGGAGCGGGTCCCGGCGGTCTGGAGGCGGGCTTACGTGCCAAGGGGATGGGACACGATGTTGTCATATACGAAAAACGGGATGTAATTGGTGGAGAGATGATTTCGGCATCGATCCCTGATTTTAAGTGGGATATTAAACGCCTGCTCCACTATTATACTACCGAAGTTCAGAAAGTGGGTTTGGAGGTCCGGACGGGGACGACTGTAACGCTAGAGACACTAAAAGCCGATGACCCAGATGTAGTTATCCTTGCGACAGGCGGCGAGGCAATCATTCCGGATATACCCGGAATTGATGGAGATAATGTTATCACCGCAATTGACGCTATAGTGCGCTGGGACGAACTGGAGGTCGGGGAGCGGGTCATGGTGCTCGGCGCGGGCTTGGTCGGGTATGAGGTCGCGTGGTTTGCCGCACAGCAGGGACGCGCTGTCGTTCTGGTCTCACGCCGAAATGAGGAGGATGTTATCAAATTAAAGGAGCACGGGACCAACTTGGCCGCGCTTAGAAAAGGCGTTCGGGATTCAGGGACGAAGATGCTGGCGAGCCGTGAACTTAAGCGGGTTGACAAGACGGGTGTTGTCCTTGCCACAAGCGATGGAACGGAGGAGTTCCATCCCATTGACAGCCTGATAATCAGTCGCGGTTATACTCCACGAAAAGGGCTCAGGCAAGATATTGAGACCGCTGACCTGCGATGCGAGGTTTACGAAGTGGGAGACTGCGTTGATGTCCGAAATTTCTTTGATGCAATTAATGAAGGAGCGCATGTTGTCAGGGAGAAACTTGGATAATTGATACCGCATCAGAGGGATGTAGGGGCAACCCTTGTGGTTGCGCTCATTCTAGTGCAATAATAATGGAGGAATAACGATGTATTTGAGATTGGGGCGACCCAAAATTAAAAGAGAGATTGCCGTCTGGCTTCTAGCAGTTGTTCTGGGGTGCGGGGGAATTGTTTTGGAAAGTGCCGCAGAACACGATTGGACAGAGCAGATTGCTGCTTTCAAGCCAATGGTTGTGAATGTAGAGACCTCTTCAGAAGTTGTGTTTGAAACAGAGGCGAAGGGGACCAGTTTCGCCACCGGCTTCATCGTTGATGCAGCACAAGGGATTATCGCAACCAATCGGCACGTCACCGGCAGCAGCCCGTCTTATGTCAAGATTAACTTCTATGACGGCAGCTTTACAGAAGCACAGGTGCTTTACTATGATCCGACACACGACTTCGGCTTTTATAAGATTGACCCGAAGGAAGTGCTGTTCGAGCTCCAAGCCGTGCAACTTGGCTCATGGCACAATCTTGCCCTAGGAGATGAACTGCTCCTAATCGGCAATAATGAGAAGGAGGAGTATTCCATCAAATTTGGCACGGTTGCCAATCTCAACGTGAACAAAGGCGATCGGCATTCCAGCTACATCCATACAACATTCGATCGCACAGGTGGATCAAGCGGCAGTCCCGTGTGGAACACAAAAGGTGAGGTCGTCGCCATCCATGCGCGCGGAACCGATACCTCTAGCTTTGAACTACCAATCAATTATGTGATCGATGCCCTCAAGCAGATCCAAACCGGGGGGACAATCCAACGCGGAGAGATTGGCGTCGATTTGGAGCTAATATCGATTGGAGAGGCGATTAAGCATTTTGGGTTACCCGAAGCCTCCCGTGCAGAGATTGGTCCCTCAGAGTCGGGAACGCCGAAAGTAATTCAGATTGAGTCGATTATTCCCAAAACGACAGGCGAGTCCGGTCTCCTTGCTTCTGATATCATCTATAGGATTAATGGGAAGCTGATTCGTGATGATCTGTATACTTTTGATGCAATCCTGAACGAAAATGCTGGGAAAAATGTGACCTTGGATATTTATCGCAACGGAAAGGCTGTGACGGTTGAAGTTTTCGTGGAAGATATCGAGTTAAAGAAAGTGCGCCGGTTTGTCCGATTCGCAGGATCGGTCTTTCACAATATAACGCCACAACTCAGGCATCTACTCTATTTTGAGGCGGATGGGGTCTATCTCCCACATGCAGATGCAGGGAGCAGCTTTTCCCGTGTTGGCATCCGAGAACGCAGCGGGAATTCAAAGGTAGTCGTTCTGGAAATTAATGGACGTGCGATTAGGACTCTCGACGATTTTATCGTTGCCTGTGGCGAAATTTCGGATGGACAGCATACCTATGTAGTCATCCGCGACTTCAATCGTTTTGACAGCTCGCCAACCCCCAGAAGTTTGACGATTAACCTGAAATTTGGTCAGCTTGATGTGTTTGAATTGAATGAAAGCAATCTTGATTGGGAAAAAGTCGAAGAATAACATACTGAAGGATTCAAATGGACGCTGACTAACCCGGATAAACACAGATTTCTTTTATTTTTTAGGACTTGCGCAGTTGAATACTCAAAGTCTCCGTTCCGAGAAGCTTCGACCTGTAGTTCGGCGATTCATCGCCGCAGGATACAATTTCCAACACCCGATGAATCGAGTAACTACAGTAGGAACAAAGGTTTGTAGTAGGGCGATTTATCGCCCGTCCGGACGCGCAATGAATTGCGCTACTACAAACTGAAATGCGTAACTCCTATATTTTTTTATCAGTGAAAATCTGCGAAATCTGCGTCTTTATCCATTGTCCTATTGATAGAAGGGAATGAGATGCGTTATAAACCCGTTTCTGCAATTGTTATAGTATTCTGCTTGATGTTGTGCTCGTTTGGTCAAGCGATTGGGGACATTGAAATTGATATCTTCTTACTGAACGCCGAGTTCTTTTTCGACAGTGAGGAACCGCATGGACAGGTAGTCGGCAAATCGGTGCCTGTGCCAACCGCAGAGCAATATGAGGCAAAAGCTAGAACCATCGCTGAGCTCATCAATACACACGGAGTGAATATCGTCGGTCTCGTTGAGGTCGAGAACCGAGCTGTCCTCGAAAAAGTCAAATCTTACCTCGCAGATCCCGACGATTGGCAAATTGCCTTTGATGAAGGTAGAGATACCTTTACCGGGCAAGATGTCGCCATCCTCACGAAATTTCGTGTTGCGCCAGGAAGCCAGACGAACTTTCCGGATGAGCGCGAGGTCTTCTTTGTCGATGACCAAGAGCGCGATGTGAACCCTTCAAAGATTCTGGGTGTCGAATTAAAAATTGACAACCAACCGTTCTATGTCCTGATTACTCACCTTATTTCTCGACGCAGTTCGAATGACGCCAAGCGGCTTGCACAAGCCACTGTCGTGCGTCGGCAGGCTGTCAAGGGGATGATGGCAGACAAGAATGTCATCGTCATGGGGGACATGAACGATACACCGGCGACGCCTGTCATCAACCGGCTCCGCGGATTCGATGACATCTGGGGTGATTTCCTCCAGACCGCCAATACAGTTGAAGCAGATAATCGGTATACATACATCTACAAAGGTCAGAAAAATCTGCTCGATCATATACTCCTCAGTCCCAGTCTGCGGAATGAGTTTCGCCATGTTGAGGAGGGTGAGCGGTGCGAAATTATCGATGTTGGTGAGCTATCGGATCACCACGCCCTCCTTGCGCGCTTGCGGATCGTCCATCCTATAGTTGTTCTCGAAACAGACAAAGGTTCCATCGAAATGGAACTCTACCCAGACGTCGCCCCGAAAACCGTTGCTAACTTTATCAAACTAATTGAAATGGGATTTTACAATGGGCTTATCTTTCATCGATATGTGGAAAACTTTGTCATTCAGGGCGGCGATCCAAGCGGCGATGGATCGGGTGGGCCAGGGTGGACAATTCCGGGCGAGTTTCAAAATCCCAAACTCCGCACAAAGATGCCCCGACACCGAAAAGGGGTGGTCGCTATGGCACGAGCGAACAAACCGGACTCCGCAGGCAGCCAATTCTACATCTGCTTGGACACAAAGCCATCGCGCTATTTTAGCCTCAACGGTCAGTATACCACCTTTGGGAAGGTCATTGTTGGAATGGATGTAGTCGATCAGCTTCGTAAAGGAGATGTGATAAACAGCATCCGGATAAAGGGAAAAAACGGGGAATAGCCGAAGGAAGATATCTCAATAAGAAATTGGTGCTAGTAGTAGGCATATTGCTTTGAATCCCGATCTTATCGGGGGGCCGTATGCCGTAACCTGCACGCATAATCGCCAACGACATATATGTCACATTCGGTTGGTTCCTGTAGGGGCAACCCTTGTGGTTTCCCTGCTGTAGGTCGATTATCCAAAATCGATATGAATTTTGTCAAAAGTGTTAGATTGTGTTAGATTGTGTTAGGTTATTGTGGATAACTTACAAATTAACCGTCCTCTGATACGCTTGAGATGCCTCGGTCTTTGACAGACTAGAGGATAATTTGCCAACTACATCAAGGAGGTAACAAGACATGCCAGAATCTTTGAAACAACGTCTACACTGCGGAGAGAGCCTTAAAATCGCAGGATCTTCCATAGATGCGTCGAGGAGCGAACTCGAAGCTACACTCAGTCAAGATTCCTACGATTTAGCCTCTATTGACAGTCAGCATGCAGCGTTTAATGAAGACAGACTAGTTTCATTTTGCGCTATGGCAGCGGAGTTAGGTGTGCCTACCCAGTTTCGCATCAAAAACACGCGACAGGCGTACCTAATCGGGAACTACTTGGACTTAGGGCCCTTTTCCATTGTGGTGCCACAAGTTGAGGACGAAGCAACGGTCGATGAAGCGATAGACGCCTTCTACTATCCGCCGGTCGGAAAAAGGAGTTGGGGACCCAGCTCGGGCTACGGCTTCAAACCAGATATGGATCGACTAGAATACGCCGAATGGTGGAACAATAACGGCATCCTCTGCCTACAACTGGAATCCGTCAATGCCGTAACCAATGCGCGGCACCTCGGCAAGCCGGGAATTGACATGTTCGTCTTTGGTGCGAATGACATGAACTTTAGCTTAGAGTTGTATCCAGACCATCCCTTCAAAACGGTTGAAGACTGTATTCAGCACGTTGTGGAGCAGATGGACGGGACGCACGTCAAGGTGAATGCTTGAGCCTCAGGAATCTGTGCAGGTGTACGCCTTGACACGGGTACCATCTCAACAGACAGATATCCAAAGCATCGGGAGTAAGTTCTCGGTGCTTTTTTCGGTTCAGAGATCGGGTCTATCGCCCAATTTTCAAGGTCACATTTGCCCTGACACACATTATGAAAGAAGGTCACGGATATCCGTGATTCCTTTCACTTTATGACTTGATCTCTTTTTTTACTCATGCTATAATGACTGCCGATTAGACGAACTGCGATTAAAATACTCGGATCGTGTCTTTTGCTTCTCACACGCCGTTTTACTAATTCCACAAACTTTGAATTTGAGGTGAAGTTGGTGTTATCTCGACGTTCATTTTTTAAGTTTCTGGGCTGGGGAAATTTCCTCGCTGCTGCCGGACTCGCCTTTGGTCCTGGATTGATTCGATTCTTATACCCGCGAGTCCTTTTTGAACCATCTTCGGTCTTTAGAGCCGGATTTCCCGGTGAATATCCTCCCGGAACAGTCAGCGAGAAGTTCAAAAAAAATCCGTATCGTGTCTGGATCGTTCGGAAAGAAGATGGCGAGTTTTATGCGTTGCTAGCTATCTGCACCCATCTCGGTTGTACCCCTCGATGGCTGTCATCTGAGAATAAGTTTAAGTGTCCTTGTCATGGGAGTGGATTTGACCGTGAAGGGATGCACTTTGAGGGTCCTGCGCCGCGACCCCTTGAGCGTGTGCAAATTACGCTGGCTGAGGATGGGCAGTTGTTGATCGATAAGTCCGTGAAGTTCCTTGAAGAAAGGGGCGATTGGGGAAAAGCGGGTTCTTCTTTGAGGGTTTAATAAGTCGAGCTGTTCATAATCCGATGTGTCCCACTCCTGATCGCGAGCAAGACACATTTGATGCGCGCTATCCTCTATTTAATTCCCTGAAATTGAGCAAGAAAGGAGTTATACAGCCTTAGTTATGCTAACGCGAGGCAGGCTGAGTTGTTGTTATGAATGAAAGACGTAATGGATTAAAAGAGAAAATCACAAATAACCCAATTTGGCAGTCAATGTTTCGCCACGGCTACGAGAAAACAGGAAGGCGATATACCCTCCAAGTCCTCCAAAATGTCTGGCTACATCTGCATCCCCCCCGCGTCACCCGCCACGCAATTAATTTCCGATTTACATGGTGCATGGGAGGAATTACCTTTCTAATGTTTCTTGTCACCGCGGTTACAGGTGTGTTGCTGATGTTCTACTATCGGCCCACCGCAGAGTACGCATTTCGTGATATACAGTATCTTGAGTTTGACATCCCCTTTGGAATGCTCCTGCGTAATATGCACCGTTGGGCTGCCCACGGTATGGTCATCGCAGTGATGCTTCACATGTTCCGTGTTTTCCTGACAGGGTCTTATAAAAAGCCTCGCGAATTTAACTGGGGAGTTGGTGTTATCCTGCTGCTTGTCACCTTTTTCCTTAGTTTTACCGGCTACCTGCTGCCGTGGGATCAGCTCGCATTTTGGGCGGTCACCGTCGGAACCAATATGGCGCGCGCTACACCGGTCTTAGGGCATGAAGGCCCCTTCGCCCCACAGGATATTGTCACCCAATCGAACGATGTGCGTTTTGCCCTCCTTGGTGGAACAATTGTTGGACCCTCAACGCTCTTGCGATTTTACATCCTGCATTGTGTCGCTGTACCGCTTTTGGCAAGCGTGTTGATGGCGCTACACTTTTGGCGTGTCCGCAAGGATGGCGGTATTTCTGGACCGCTGTAGGACTGAATTCATTTCAATACCTATTTTCAGTGAGGTGATATATGGAGCACTTTCTTTTATTGGTTACGAAGCCTGATAACGTTCCGATTGTTGCAATTGTGTTGTTGTTACCTTTCTTCACTTGGCTTGCATTCAGCCAAGGGCGCAGAAATGACCGAGCAGGCACACCCGCAGAAGCAGCACTTAATGATAAAGTCTACTGTTGGCCCTACCTCTGCCGCAACGAATTTCTCTGCGCGATCATTATAATGCTAGTTCTGGGGATATGGTCAATTACCATTGACGCCCCACTCGAAGAGCCTAGCGATCCGACAAAAACCCCGAATCCATCTAAAGCCCCTTGGTATTTCCTCGCGTTACAGGAAATGCTGGTCTACTTCGATCCGTGGGTTGCAGGTGTTGTCTTGCCGGGGCTAATTATCGCCGGTTTAATCGCCATTCCCTTCATAGATATTAATCCCAAAGGGAAAGGTTACTATACCCTGAAAGAGCGCCCATTTGCACTGATAACTTTCTGTTTCGGCTTTTTCGTGTTATGGATTGTGCTGATGGTCGTTGGCACCTTCCTGAGAGGGCCCGGCTGGAACTTTTTCGCCCCATGGAAAGAGTGGGATCCACACAAGGTTGTACCCCTAACTAATGTCAACCTATCTTACCTATTCGGTATCCGGAACGAACAACCCGCCGGTATTTTTGGACTGTGTGTTGTCGCTGGATATTTTGCTTTGGGCCCCATCTATTACTTTTTGAAAAGAGGAACGAGCAAATTTCTTCAAGAGTTGGGATTGGTGCGATACGTCGTTATCTCATTCCTGTTTTTAACGATGATGTCTTTGCCAATCAAGATGATTCTTCGGTGGACATTAAATATCAAGTACGTTTGGGTTTCTCCGTGGTTCAATATCTAGGACGTATTGAGTAATGTGTGATTCGTCCATTCAAACAGTAAGGAGTCAATAGGAATCGTGAGGAACGAAAAAGAAGGTCGGGTTGAGGAAAAATCTTACGCAGCACTGTTTTTTATCCTTTCCGGTTTGTTGGGATTCGTTACGCTGTGGGGTTTCTATAACGAAACAATTACCAGACGACCATGGAAGGAGATTCAGCGGCAATTTTACGAATACGAATATCAAAAAACCAAGATTGAGTTGGAAACAGCGAAACAGGATTTGCCTGAGATTGAAGCACCTCAAGAAATTGACCCTAAACAGGAGGAGATGCTAAAAGGTACGATTGCGAAGTTGCAGATAAAACTGGACGAAGCCTTGCAAGAACGCAAGTTCGATCAGAGTGAGTCGGATGCAATCAACTATAAATATCAGTCAGCACTACATCACGGGGAAAAAGAGGAATCGGAAAAATGGAAAAAGAAGCTAGATGAGCTTGAGAGCCAGATTGAGGGAGGACTGACAGATGCTGTGTTGGCGGCGCAACGGAATTTTGCCGCTGCCTATACAGATCTCGCCGAGCTTTATGATGGCAATGGATACATTGAGGAAGCGCTAGGTGAGTATCTTCTCGTTCGGAAATATAATGCAGCGGACACAATAGCTGCGGCTAAGATTAGTGAACTTCAGACGAAGATTGAGGCTGTGAAAGCCGATAAAGCGAAATATGATGAAGTTGGAAGGCTTGAGGAGAAACTCCATTCCGTCGGCGGTATTAAGCGCACTTTTATAGGCACACTGGCAGAAAGTCCCTTTACAAAAACACGCACAATCGTGCAATACTACATTGAAGATTTTGATTATACGGCAGATCGATGCGCGACCTGTCACTTCGCTGCGGACAAAGCTGGATACGAAGGATTCGCTAAAGAGCAGTTTGAGGAGATTGAGGGTGATGGCGAAAGCAAGGTTGTGCTCCAATTAGGGCACCCCTTCACTAAACAGGGCGGCGAAACAGTCCTCATTGATGAGGAAGACGCTGAAGAGGATAGTTATGAACTGAGTGAAGACGGCAAATTGACCTTTACCGACCCAGATGTTTTTGCCGACCTCGTCGAAATCACTTACCAAACTGGATATGATCCAGTGCTTCGAACGCATCCTCATCGGGATGTGCTCCTTGGCAAACATCCTGGCGAACGATTTGGATGTACTCCCTGCCACGGGGGACAGGGACAGGGCTTAACGCAAAAGGCGGCACACGCATTAGACCATAAGAAGGAGTACTGGTTGACCCCTGTCTTGGGGTTGGATGAGCATACCGGTAAAGCCTCAGAGGAATTGCACGGTTACATGCAGTCCAATTGCCGTCGTTGCCATGATGGCGTGATGATGTTGGACGCTCCCAATCCAGAAACCGGGCAGCTCCAAGATTATTCGCCCAACCTCTCGAAGGGAATGGCGCTCTTTGAGGACATCGGCTGTCAGGGTTGTCACGCTGTTGAGGGATATTCGGCGTTAGCGAACCTCGACAATGTTGGACCCTCGCTTGCCAAGATTGGCAGTAAAGTCAATAGTGTTGAGTGGCTTGAAGGGTGGATTAAACAACCGACCGCCTATCTGCCAGAGACCAAGATGCCTGCCTTCTTCCCTGTCGAAAAGTTGACTCAGGCTGTCTACCTTAAAAATGGGAATAAGCACTACGGTGTCGTTACTAAGACCGATACCGGTATTATCCTCCAAAAAGATGACGGCACAAAATGGCCTTATCCTGACACTGCTGTTGAACGGGTCGTTGACGAGGTAAAATCGATCGCGGCATACTTGGCTCAGATGAAAGATCCCGCAATCGATCGAGGTAATGCCTCATTCTCCACAGCACCCCGTGCGATTGCCGCTGGTGAACAGGTTGTTAAGTCAGTCGGGTGCTTGGCATGTCATGCTGTTGATGGACTCGGGAGCGATTTCGCGCCAGAACTGGATAATGTCGGCAGCAAACTTACACCACAATTTCTCCGTCAATGGGTCAGCAATCCAAAATCTTACGACCCCGATACCGCTATGCCCAGCCTGCGTTTGACCGCAACTGAGGTAGATAATGCGGTCGCTTACCTGATGTCGTTGAAAGCGCCAACAGTCTCTCCTATTGCGGGTAACGAAAATCCCCACGCCGCCATTGATCCGGCGGAAGGGGAAAAGCTAGTACGGACCTACGGGTGCTTTGGCTGCCATAACATCCCCGGCTTTGAGAATGAGTCGAAGGTTGGCGCAGACCTCGGCGAATTTGGTGCCAAGACGGTTGAGGAACTGGACTTCGGAGATACGGAAGATATCGAACACAGTTGGCACGGTTGGACAATTGGGAAGGTAACCAATCCGAGACGTTACCAAACACGCCGCATCGTTGCCCGAATGCCTGTCTTTAGCGAACACACTATCGGGGAGGAAGAGGCACGGGCGCTTGCCGTTCTACTCAAGGGTTTCCAACCT
Organism: Candidatus Poribacteria bacterium; assembly: GCA_965222805.1. GTDB lineage: Bacteria > Poribacteria > WGA-4E > WGA-4E > PCPOR2b > PCPOR2b. The sequence continues at coordinate 5,541,260 of CBDCUX010000005.1, read as the reverse complement.
GTAAAATACCCCCTGAGTTACATGCACCAACCGAGCGAGAAGACGTGGCAGATTGATGCTGGACGTCGGTTAGCCAAGAAATATAACTGTACCGGCTGCCACGAGATTGAAGGGAAGGGCGGCGATTTTGTGAATGTGGTTGCCGCTAATGAAGAACTAGATCTGCTGAATGCCGAGCGCTTTGCCCCACCCACCCTGCAAGCGCAAGGTGCTAAGGTTTATCCGGATTGGTTGTTTGCATTCCTGAAAGCACCCACGCTTATCCGCTACGGGCTTGAAGTTCGGATGCCGACTTTCAGTTTCGCAGACGACGAAGCTACCGCTCTTGTAAAATACTTCTCTGTGCTTGAAGATGAACCGTTCCCGTATGAAACCATCTCATTACAACCGGCATCTCGAAGCGAGCTGCGTGTCGGCAAGCAGATTTTTGACGCACTTCAGTGTATCTCATGCCACCCGGAACAAGGTGAAGTTATCCCGCTGGGAAGTGATAAGACCGGGCGTCCCGACCTCGCGCTAGCGAAGGGACGTCTCAAAGCTGATTGGGTCATTGAATGGCTCAAAGATCCGCAATCTTTCCAACCGGGAACTGCAATGCCGCAAGCCTGGCCCAAGATTGGTGGTGCCCATCAACCTGTTGATGGCTTTGCAGTCGATGATGCCGAAGAACAGATGCGGCTGGTGAGAGATTATCTCAACTCGTTGGGCGAGTAATGTGGTAGGCATACCTCGTATGCCGTAATCTCTATATGCTGTAACCATTGTGGATACTACGACATGACAAATTGAGTTCATTAATGAACCAATCAACTAATGAGCCAACATTGCCCCAGAGGGGTGGAATGTGTATAGCCAGAAACCCAACTCTTGATAATCGGTGTGTGGATTGAGTGTTGGGTTTCGCTGTATCTATTCATGAAACGGTGCTTTTGAGAGGCTGAACCGCTATCACCCTTGATATGGATTCGCTTTTAGCCGTTCAACCCAGCCTACACTCCACCCCCATAGGTTCGAGCACCTTGCCCAGCATATAGCCCCAGTTGCTTTGAATCCCAATCTTATCGGGGCGGGGCGGTATATGGATAACAATGCCGAGTCTCTGCACACTGGATCAACGAGTAACAAGCATTGGGGTTGGTAGTAGCGCAATTCATTGCGCGTTTTGACTACGAACCATCACATTACTAAAAGAGGTCTCAATAAATGCTTCAAACAGATCCCACCCTATCTTCCGAAACATCGACGGAGGGAAACGGTAGCCAACGTATTCTCATCGGCATCGTCATTGCCATTATCGTTGGATTTGTAGTTGGTGGTTGGCTGCCAAACTTCGCTGCAAAAACCAGCCTTCTCGGCCACATATTCCTGAATGCACTCAAAATGATCGTTGTCCCGCTAGTCATGCTTTCAATGATTGTTGGCATTACCGGCTTAGGGGACATCCGCAACCTCGGTCCAATAGGAGGACGCACTGTCCTCTACTATATGGCGACAACCGGAATTTCGGTGCTAATTGGTATCATCTTGGTCAACATCATCCAACCGGGAAAAGGCATCTCTCGCGGAGTGGATTACCCAGAGTATACTTATACGGTAGGCGGTGAGAACCATCGCACTGTTACTTTGACGAATGGTACTTTGGGGCAGACACGTTATGATGCCAGATACGCGCTCATTCTACCGGATCAAAGGGTACAAGGCGTAATTGAATCTATCACCGAAAACTCCATTACGGTAAAGTTCTGGGAACGTGTTGAAGGGAACGAGGAAGTCCATATCACGGCGGAAGATGGTACACGCTTGCCTTTTCGGCGTGTTGCTGGACAGCTCGTCTCCGATGAGCCACAACTTCAACCTGAAGGAAAAGGCGTAAAAATTGATCTGCCTATCGCTGGAGCGGTCCGCGGAAAAGAAGAGCGAAACATCGGCAACATACTGTCCGAAGTCCTGATTGGAGACGAGGCAACCGGGAAAGAGGGCTTGATTCCCCGAAATCTGTTCAACGCAATGGTAAGAACGGATATCCTCCCGCTGATCTTTTTCTCGTTACTGATTGGTGGTGCACTTTCCATCTTAGGTGCGCGCGGGCGAATTGCTATTGATTTCATTTCGGTGATGAATGATGGAGTCATGCAAATTGTTCACTGGATCATGGTTTTCGCACCGATCGGCATCTTCGGGCTGGTTGCAGGTCGTATTGGGCGTGCCGGTGGATTCACCCAATTCTTGCCGGAGCTGCTTGCAGTTGGGAAATATAGCTTCACGGTCATATTTGGACTCGCTATACACGCCATTTTTGCGTTACCCATAATCCTCTTTTTGGTTGGCAAACGGAATCCGCTGGCCTATGCAAAAGGGATGGGAGCAGCACTGTTAAACGCTTTCTCCACAGCATCAAGCTCAGCAACGCTGCCGTTGACAATGGAAGGCACCGAGAAGAAAAATGGTATATCCAATCGGACTTCAAGTTTTGTCCTACCACTCGGTGCAACCATTAACATGGACGGTACTGCCCTCTACGAAGCTGTCGCTGCGATGTTCATTGCACAGGTCTATGGGATAACCTTAGGTCCTGTGGAGCAAGTCGTTATCTTTCTGACTGCAACTATTGCCGCTATCGGTGCGGCCGGTATCCCTGAAGCGGGTCTTGTGACAATGGTGATTGTCTTAAAGGCTGTCGGGCTGCCGATTGAAGGTATCGGATTAATCCTAACTATCGATTGGTTCCTCGACCGATGCCGGACAACTGTCAATGTCTGGGGCGATAGTGTCGGCGCAGGTGTTATCCAAACACTCGAATCCGGGGCCCCTCCGGAACAAGGGTCAGACTCTCCTGCGCCGTCGAGTTAAATGGGGTTACATAAATAAAAAGGTGGTATCATTCCAATGATTCGACACCTTCTCATCATCGTTGGGATATTTGCCGCTAGCATGAGTTGCTTGATTTGGCTCTGTCGGACGGTGGATCCCAGTACGCGATACGGCTCAGAAGTCGAGTTCAATTACGCGAGATACTGCGCCGGCTGCCATGGTGCAAACGGTGAAGGTAACGGACGGATTGGGCGGTTCAAAAAGCTAGAACCCGCAAATCTGACGACAACCGATTTCTGGGACGGTCGTACCGACGAACAATTTATCCATAGCATTAATGCCGGCAAGAATAATATGCCGGCATTTTTTTACTACTTAACCGATGAAGAACAGCGAGAACTGTTCACATTTATCAAAGAGAATTTTCAACCAACGCCGACACATGATTGAACCATCTGTTGCTTACGTCGTGCATTATCAAAAAGAATACGATAGGACTTACGCAGTTGAGCGTTTGAAACCGTATTGTGGATTCACGGTTTCATAGGGAACGCAGATCTGCGTTCCCTTCTATGGGGAACAGATACGAAACTGTGCGTATCTGTTTTGCCCATCTTAATTTTTTTAGTTTCAAAACTAAGGAGATTCAAAATGAACATCAAGAGATTCACCCAAGTCACCCTCGTATTGACGATTGTTGCCCTGATTGTGGGGCTTTCCGCCTGTGACCAGATTCAGCAACTTCTCGTTCCCGCGCCATCTGAAGACAGCACACCGCCTGGGATAGGAGGGCTTGGAGATGGAGAAGTTATCATCGGTGTCTCCCTGCCCCTGGACGACGAAGGTGGTCCTGCGTATGGCTTACCGATGAAACGTGGCTTTGAACTCGCTCAAGCAGAACTTAACCACTATGGTGGTCCCCAAATCACCTTCATCATTGAAGATGATCAGAGCACCATTGAAGGCGCGAAGGCAGCCTTTAATAAACTGATTCATCAGGATGACGTGTCCATTATCACCGGTGTCGCTTTCTCAAGTCAGCTCAGAGAGTTAGCTCCAATAGTAGAAGAAAACGGAGTTGTATGTTTTAGTTCACTCTCTTCCGCTGCCGGTCTGAGCGCACTTAACGATTTTATCTTCCGTACAGGGCTTACCACTGATGTCCTAAATCCAAACGGTGTCAGGATAACTCACGAGAAACTTGGCTACCAACGAGTGGCACTGATATATGATGAGGCCGATGTCTATTCCACGAGTAGCAACGAGGAGATGAGTAAAGCCCTTGCTGCTAGTGGTGTCGATATTGTGATTACAGAGACCATCCAAACCCATGGCACCGATTTTAAGCCACAATTAACTCGGATAATGGAGACAAATCCTGATGCTGTCTTTATCTCCGCTTTAGCCGCCCAAATGACTCAGATTATGATTCAAGGGCGTGAGGTCGGTATCCCTGCCTCTGTTCGGTTCATTGTTCCCGATCTGACCGGAAACGAAGTGCAAATCGCAGGGGAGGCCGCCGAAGGGGCAATTGCTTTTACCAATTGGCGTCCTACGTCTGACACACCGGGCAATCAAGCCTTCGTCCAGAATTACCGGGCGAAGTATGATATCGAACCTGATCCCTGGGCTGCACAGTCCTACGCTACCCTTTATATTCTAGCGGAAGCGATTGCGAATGCACAATCTACTGAGGCAACGGCGGTTCGGGACGCGCTGGCGAATATCATGGATTTCCCCACCGTTCTCGGTCAGTTCTCTTTTAATGAAGTCGGAGATGCGGTTTACGACCCGATTGTACTGACTGTCGAAAACGGCGAACTTGTGGCTTTTGAGTAATTCTCAGTGTTAGATGTGCATGACTGGACCCTGTCATCAGCTACTCGCTGATGGCAGGAGCTTCGGTTTGAATTTGGTAACCCCTCGTTGCTCAAGCATGTGGCTTGGGCAATCTAATCACATTTACTAACCGTGGGCAAACTGCGTTCACGGATATCCGTGACATCTTCTTTTTAACGCTTGATTCTCCTTTTCACATGCTGCTATCATAAATATCATCAACATACAATCGTTTCAATGGCAGACTTAAATTAAAGAAAGGATAAGTTCAAAAATGAAAACCGCAATAACCCTGACCGCACTCAGTTTTATACTCATCACAAGCCTGACATACGCCGGTACAATCGCCGGAACGGTTATGTATGATGGGGATGCGCCAGCACGTCCAGCGATGCAAGCGACCAAAGACCAGCACTGTGTTGATTCCCTGAAAAATGGAAAATCGGAAGCCCTTGTGGTCTCCAAAGGTAAAGGAATCAAAAACGTTGTTGTCTACTTACGGGCGCGAGGCGCGGAGCCAACAATCCCCGCCAAAAATCCAGTTATGGATCAGGTCAACTGTATGTATTCCCCGCACGTTCTCGTTGTGACTGCAGGCACCACAGTGGATATAACCTCCAGCGACCCGGTGGCACATAACGTCCATTCTCATGCCACGAAGAACGAGGCACCGAATTGGCAAATACCCGGTCCCGGTAAAATGTTACCTCTGAAATTAGAAAAACGCGAAGCCATTAAGTTCACCTGTGATATCCACAATTGGATGTCGGGATATATCTTTGTCACAGATAACGACTATTATACCGTAACGGGATATAAAGACAAAGATGGCAAGTGGATCAGCTCCGACGCCTATGAAGGTTCAAGCGATACAGGCGCCTACATGATCAAAGACATCCCCGCTGGCAAATACCGAGTTCAGGCATGGCACGAAGAGCTCGGAACGACAAAAGCCCAGGTTGTCGAAGTCGCAGACAGAGAGGTCAAGATCAACTTTGCGAGCGCCGACTTCAAGAAGAAGTAAGGCGCGAAATAACATCGCCGACGCAGAAACCGAGTTTTTTCTTGAAAACTCGGTTTCTCTGAGCGTTTTGCACTTTCTTTTGACATGAGCCGACCCTATATTATCTCTCTAATTTGAGAAGTTCCATTTCGAGATTGAATCTGGAACGACAGGGAAAAATAATGTATCTCACCAAACGTTTCAGCATGAACCAGTCCAAAAACAGGTTATATTTTTTTCTCGGCCTGCTTGCTATCTACCTGTTTCTGATGGTTGCGACTGCCTTCGCTCAAGATGTGACCGACACAGAATACCGCCCCTTCCCGAAGATCGGCAGCCGCAGCGCAGCCTGGATCGCTGCCCAACTGCACCTGTTGTTCGGTTCCTTCATTTTAGGAGTCCCGATGTTTGCAGTTGTCATCGAGTTTGTCGGGATGAAAACCAAGGACAAACGGTACGATAAGATGGCGCAGGAGTTCATCAAGCTGTGCATGGGGGCGTTCTCAACGACTGCCCTGTTGGGTGGGGTACTCGTTTTTATCCTCATCTGGTGCTACCCGAAAGTGATGAACAAAATGACAGGAATCTTCGGACCGACGATGATTTTCTACGTCTTCCTGTTTTTTGGAGAGACCTTTACACTCTATCTCTACTCTTACGGTTGGGATCGGATGCAGGGCAAAGTCTCGAAAATGTGGCACCTATTTCTCGGCGTGCTCCTGAACGTGTTCGGTACAGCGATTATGTTCGTTTCTAACGCTTGGTTGACATACCAAACAAGTCCGGCGATTATGGGACCCAAGCCCGAACACAAGGCAATCCCGCTTCATGATGAGTCGGGCGCATTCATCGGTACCCTGTGGCAAGCGGTTAATAACTATACATGGATGCCTGTCAACATCCACCGCCTCATTGGGAATGTCGCTTTCGGCGGTGCCATCGTCGGTGCCTATGCCGCTTTTCGCTTCTTGGTTGCCAAGACCAAGGAAGACAAGGCGCATTACGACTGGATGGGATATACAGGCAACTTTATCGCGCTGTGTGGACTGATTCCGTTGCCATTCGCCGGATATTGGCTCGGACGGGAAATCTATATGTTCAACAACACGATGGGCATCAACATGATGGGGAGTCTCTTCTCGTGGTTGTTCATCATTCAGGCGGTGATGATTGGAGTGCTGTTCATCGGAGCAAATTACTACCTTTGGTCTGGTATGACCCGCATCGCGGGCGGGGAGATATACGCCCGTTTTCGTCCCTATATGATTGCTATCATTGTTCTATCTGTCGCAATCTGGATGACGCCGCGTACATTGATCATGACGCCCACGGAGAGGGCTGCAATGGGCGGTCCAAATCATCCGCTCGTCGGATTTTTCGGCTTGATGACCGCGAAGAATACGGTCGTTAATCTCATTATCTTGACCACCTTTCTCAGTTTTCTGTTTTACCGCCGATCCGGTAAAACGCCGACGGTGGGTTGGAGTAAAGCAGGCAATATCATCATTGCAACCATTTTTGGGTTGGCTGTCGCAGCAATTGTTACGATTGGGATCGTAGGGTTCAAGGTTGACACTGATTTCCGTGTCGATGTCCTAACGCCGATACAAGTGATGGTCGCGTTAGCGGTCATGATTTTGGTAACGGTGATTGACCTGATTATGTATCGGAAAGCGATGAGTTCAAGCGAAATCAGCTGGGGACAGATGACAGACCGGTCCCAATACGTGCTGATTCTACTCGCTATTACCTTTACCTCACTGATGGGATTGATGGGTTACGCGCGGTCAGGACTTCGAGAAGCGTGGCATATTTTCGGCGTGATGCCCGATACTTCACCAGATGCGTTCACACCGCCGCTGGCGGAAGCCGTTAACGTTATTGCCGTTATTATAGTGATTTTCTTTGCTTTAGTGGGCTTTATTTTTTGGCTTGGTTTGTGGGGCGATAAGAAAAAAGAGGGACAGCCACCCGTTGAGGCAGACGCCACTACAGGGGACGATTAACAATCACACACAGTTAGGACAAGAGCGATGCAAAGAAAACTAATTAGAATTATATCCTTAATTTTAATGGTTGTGAGTTTTATCGCCTACATCGCGAAAGCACCAGCTTTCCCGATCGCTTCGGAAAATCTTCTGCCGTGGTCAATGTGGTTTTTCATCTTTGCCTTGGCGAATATCATACTCTGGCAGAGCGTGGTGAAACTCTTGTCATTCTCGTTGATGGTCATCTGGTTCTATGCGTTTGCTGCCAGCATTGTTCCAGAAATATCGACTGCAACGATTGACGTTGAGGATATACCGCGGACGCCAGATGCGTTTATTGAAGCTGGGGAGATAATCTTTAACGGAAAAGGGAAATGCATTACCTGTCACACGCTCGATACGTCTGCGCCACCGGGGCGTTGTCCCGATTTAACGGATATTGCTACTCGTGCTGCGACACGCCAACCGGGGAAGACAGCAAAAGAGTATCTAATCGAATCTACCTATGAACCCCACAAATTCCTCGTCCCCGGTTACGGAAACATTATGCCGCCGGTCTGGAAACCACCAATCAGTTTAACCGAGTTAGAGATTGAAACCGTTATCGCCTTCTTGCAGAGTCAGGGCGGAGAAGTCGATCTGACACCGTTTGAGCCGCCCGTCGATATCGGAAGCGCGGCGGACGTAGTGGAGGAACTACCACCTCTCCTCACCGGCGATGTTGAACGTGGTAAAAAGGTCTTCGTAGAGGGCGCGAAGTGTATCGCCTGTCACGCTGTTGCCGGCGTAGAACAACCTGCGGGTCAAACGCTTGACGAAGGTGTTGAGGTTGTTGCCGCCCCCGAATTGACGGATATCGCTGGGTTAAACAGCCTCCGGTATATTGAGGAATCCGTTCTATTGCCGAATGCACTAATTGTGAGCGGATACGGTTCCGTTACGGTGAAAACCGGCGGTGCCACGATTCAGGGAACGCTTGTTACACAAGATAATGAGAAGATCACCGTGCGCGTTAAGGACGCAGCCGGTAATGAGGAAGAACGCACCATTCTACTGAGCGACCTCGATCCAGAGCCGATCGAAGAACTGACAGATCTGAAGGGGAAAGGATACTTCTGGATTCAGGTAACGCTTGCCGATACGGGAGCCACCGTAAGTGGGGACCTCGTAGAAGAGGACGACGAAAACATTACGCTTCAGGTGGGTGAAGAAACGCAAACAGTTTCCAAATCGAATGTGAAGGTTCAGGCGACGTTAATTGATTTTGATGAGAATGTTATCGTTGGGGAATTGGTGTCGGAAAACGAGGACGAAGTCATCTTAAATGTTGATGGCGAGGAGCAGATCATTGATACATTCGATATAGACGAAGGACCGACCTACAGTCGCGCTTTCGGTAAGCGACTGGTTGTAACCTCCCCGATGCCGGATAACTTTCCGCTGTTACTGTCGGTTTCGGACATGAGCGATCTGCTCGCCTTTCTCGCAAGCTTAACGGGTGCGATAGACGCAACAGTGGCGGAGGGTGAAGCCCTAGATGTGGGAACAGAGGAAACAGCCGAGTAAGGAGCGTTGAACCGTTATGCAAAAGTTATCGCTTTTCACAAAATGCCTAATCATATTTGTCGCGCTTTGGCTCTTTTTAAGATTCTTCATCGGTGGGGTGTGGTCTGTACCGTTGCCTGCCAGCGTGATTGGGATGTATCTAGGACTCATTCTATTGGCGATTTTGGTTCATGTCTCCGTTGAAGATGAGAGGTTTCGAGAATTTCTGCGTCCCATCAAAGAAACGTTGGCTGATGATAATAGGAAGACAAGGCGTACTGTACTATTCGCCCTTATTCCTGTGGTTATGCTTGTTTTTACCTTTTCTAAGGTGGCAACAAAAGCAGATCCACCGGCTGCACTGCGCACCGCCCATCCTGCTCCGCCCGCTGAATTGACCTACCGCGACAAGGTTATCGGTCTCACACAAGAGGTGCAGAACCCCTTCCGGCACCTAGAAAAAGATGACAAGGGAGCATTCCAGGTCCACGTAGATAACGGGCGTCGGGTCTATTATCAAAACTGCTTTTACTGCCACGGCGATGATCTCGATGGAGAAGGACATTTCGCCTCCGGTCTTAGTCCACTGCCCGCAAACTTTCAAGACCCTGGGATTATTCCGAACTATCGGGAATCTTTCTTCTTCTGGCGTATCAGTAAGGGTGGACCCGGTCTGCCACCGGCTGCGGCTCCGTGGGACTCCGCGATGCCCGTCTGGGAAGATCATCTGACAGAGGAGGAGATCTGGGACGTAATCCTCTTTTTGTCTGAGTACACAGGATATCGACCGAGGACATTTGGTGAAGCGGAGCATTAAAGGGAATGAGACGACGCCCAACGCGGAAATTTAAAATATGGAATCTGGATCGAAAGAAAAAATAATGAAAAAGCAATCCTATAAAAACACAGTGCTGATTGCAATCGCCAATCTTATTCTATTATTAGCGGTCTTCCCAATTACAGCTTTTGCCCAAGGTAAACAAGCACCCGCAGCTTCCGAAGCAGGTAAGGCACTGTATGATAATAAGTGTGCGCATTGCCACGGTATAGAGGGAGCAGGCGATGGGTCTGCAGCAGAAAACCTGTTGCCAAAGCCAAGAGATTTCACGCGGGGGCTCTACAAAATTCGTTCGACAGAGAGTGCTCAACTGCCCACCGATCAAGACCTTTTTGACATCATATCAAACGGGATGCCGGGCTCCTCAATGCCCGCTTGGAGCGGAATTTTGACTGAGGATGAACGCTGGGAGCTCGTGGCCCATATCAAAACATTCCACGATGGCTTTGAAGGAGCTGCACCACGGTTGATCGATGTGTCGGGCAAAGTGCCCTACTCTGAAGAGAGCGTCGTAAAAGGAAAAGAATTTTACACCAATCTCGGTTGTGTCGATTGCCACGGAGTGGTCGGTAGGGGCGATGGTACGTCTGCCCCGGATCTTACCGATGAGTGGGGGTTTCGCACTTGGCCCGCGAATTTATGGCATCCGTGGAATTATCGGGGCGGTGCGACAACTGAGGCTATCTTCAAGCGATTCATTGGCGGTATCGCCGGTTCGCCGATGCCCTCGTTCATCTCAAGTTTCCGGCTTGGTCTGACAGATGATGAGTCTGCGCGTATGAATGAGCTAGAACTCAAGATGGATGGCGATGGCCTTTCAGAAGCGGAAGAGGAAGAATACGCAGGGCTTGAAGAAAAGCTGTTTATGTTTGAGGACATCATGCTCAACGTTGAGGAAGGCGTGGAACTCACTCCGGAAGAACAGATTAAACTGGACACGGCCTTGAAACCGATTTTTGAGAAAAGCTGGCATCTGGCAAACTATGTAAAATCCTTGGGACCCGAAGAGCAGCCACAGGCAGCGGTTGGTGACAAAGTGCTACGCTCACAATATCGCGACGGTGCGTTGCCGGGCATGAACGATGAAGCGTGGAATGAAATTCAAGAAGCCAGCTATTTTCCGCTGGTCGGTCAAATTGTTATTGACCCTCGACAATTCAACCCCTCGATCGATTCTGTAACAGCAAAGTCGTTCTATAACGATAGCGAAATTGCGTTTCTCTTCACATGGGATGACCGGACGAAAACGCTGCCCCAAGAAGACGACGAGACCGGAGAAACCGTTGAAGATGTCCTGACGATTCAGTTTCCGGTGAAAATCCCTGAAGGTCCGACGGATCCGAAACCCTACTTTATCTGGGGTGATCGCCGTCCCGTCTATCTCTGGAGCTGGAAGGTTGCTGAACCGTCAACAGTTACAGAGATGAATACGAAAGGAATTAATCTAGCGACAGTCCAATCCGCCCAAGGCCCAATACAGGCTGAAGGAGTTTACACAGATGGACGATATCAACTATGGGTTAAGAGATCGCTCACAACCGAGGATAAAAATGACCTTCAGTTCGCACCGGGCGTATTCATCCCCATCGCTTTTTCCGCATGGGATGGCGCAAATGGCGATGTGAAAACAAAGCGAGCGATTTCAACGTGGTACACATTCGTCCTCGATCCTGTTCCATCGAACAAACGGTTTGTCTATCCGCCACTGGTTGCCCTTATCTCTGTCGGTCTACTTTTCGGTTTGAGAAGTAGCGTCCGGAGACGGGAAAATACATAAGAAAACTGTTAACCACAACGAATGAGAGGTATACGATAAAACAGAGCAAATTTCTCCTGTACAGAAGGAGGTTCAAATGTCTTAACTGTGTTTGAAGCAATCAAACACAGTTCCCTCTCACTTATAACCTGTTTCAACAATAATTTCAGAAGGAGTTCAATCATGAAAATCCAAGTTGCTACAATCCTAACCCTATTCATTGCATCTGTTTTTGTCGCCAACGCTGCCGCTGCCGGTGGAGATGAAGAGGTCGAATCGCTGGTGTTCCCAGCTTCCTACAAAGCGATGAGTGTTTCCAATGGTGGTACTATCAGCGGGATGGTAAAATTTGAGGGCGATGCGCCTGAAATGAAAAAACTGGAGATTACCAAAGACACGCAAGTTTGTGGTAAGACTGATAAGTACGATGAATCAGTTGTCCTCGGCGAAGGAAATAGTTTGAAAGATACCATCGTTTATCTAATCGACATCTCAGAAGGTGCCGATTTTCCAACTGATCCAAAGGTCAAATATGAGATTGATCAGAAAGGCTGCCATTTTGAGCCGCATGTGCGCCTCCTTCCGGTTGGGAAACGACTGACCATGATCAATCCTGACAGAGTCAATCATAACGTTCATATCTTTAGTGCGGTGAATCCTGCGTTTAATAAATCGCAGCCGGGCAGCAGACGGAAGATGAATGTTAAAGCGGTAAAAAAAGCGGAAGGGCCCGTGCCTGTTAAATGCGATGTGCACGGCTGGATGAAGGGCTGGATTGCGTATATTCCCCACCCGTATTTTGCGGTCAGCGACGAGAACGGGAAATATACGATTGAAAACGTTCCACCGGGCACCTACAAGTTAGCTTATTGGCAAGAAGCCTGTGGCACAAATAAAGATGAACCCGTTTCGGTTACTGTAGAAGCTGGGGGAACAGCGACGCAGGACTTTACACTCGCGCTTAAAATGAGCAAATGAGAGAAGATGCTCCCTATCAAAGTCGAGAATCTCTCGTACGCTTACGGGGCTCGACGTGCACTTGAAGGTGTAACCTTTAGCATCTCACAAGGGGAAGTCTTTGGGTTTCTTGGCCCAAATGGCAGCGGTAAAACCACACTTTTTAAGATACTCGCTACCCTGATTCCGGTTAATCAGGCTGCGGTCAATATTCTTGGTCATGAGCTGGGGAGTGGAGCGCAGCGCGTTAGGCAGTATCTGGGTGTGGTTTTTCAGCATCCAAGTTTAGATCTGAAACTCACTGTCACTGAAAATCTCCGACACCACGGTCATCTTTACGGGCTGCGGGGTAACACACTGAACCAGCGGATCCAGGAAGCTCTCGGTCAATTTGAACTGGCGGATCGCGCTCAAGAGCGAGTAGAAACGCTCTCTGGTGGGTTACAAAGACGTGCGGAACTTGCAAAGGCAACCCTTCACAAGCCGAAGCTCTTGCTATTGGATGAACCGAGCACCGGACTCGACCCTGGAGCGCGACGAAATTTCAGAGCATATTTGGCGAGCTTACAAGAAACAACGGTTATCCTGACAACCCATATTTTGGATGATGCTGAAGCATGTGACCGCGTGGGAATTCTCAGCGAGGGAAAGTTGGTCGCCATCGGAACGTCAGACGAACTGAAAGGGCGTGTCAGCGGAGATATTGTCATCGTTGATTCTCCAACACCTGAGCAGCTCGCACCAAAAATAAGCCAAAGATTTGGGTACACTGCCGCTTCGATTGAGGGATTGTTACGCATCGAATGTCACAATGGACATGAATTTGTTCGAGATGTCGTCGCCGCCTTTCCAACGGAAATCCGATCCGTGCACTCTGGAAAACCGACGTTAGAAGATGTTTTCATCAAGTTGACAGGACGGCACTTTGAGGAAAACCGTGCTAGTCAAAATTCAGTGGAATTAAAAAGCAGCCACACTTAACCGCACTCAGTTGACCTTTGTTAATAGTGAGATTCTTACTCCCTGTGGCGACAATTTGGTGGCGTGAAATCATCCGGTTTCTGCGTCAACGGAGCCGTCTAGTAAGCGCAATCGCGCAACCACTAATCTTTTGGCTACTTTTGGGGAGTGGGTTAAACGCTTCATTTAAGCCGCCCGGCGTTTCTGAAGGAACGAACTACATTGAATATTTTTACCCCGGTATCATCACGCTTGCACTACTGTTTACAGCAATTTTCGCAACAATCTCGATTGTTCAAGACCGTCGAGAAGGTTTTCTTCAAGGTGTGCTTGTTGCCCCGGTTTCAAGATGGGTTATCGTGCTGGGACAAGCGCTTGGCGGTACAACCTTAGCACTCTTTCAGGGCACACTTCTTCTGCTTCTCGCACCGATAGTTGGGGTGCCGTTGAGTCCCTTTTCCGTCTTCTCAGCACTCGGTGTGATGCTGACCGTGTCCTTTGGCTTGACAAACTTAGGATTGATGATTGCATGGCGAATGGATTCGACGCAAGGCTTTCATGCGATTATGAATCTTATTCTTATCCCGATTTGGGTGCTCTCCGGTGCTTTCTTCCCCGTATCTGGCGTGCCCAGATTGCTTGAATGGGCGATGAAATTGAATCCGCTCACCTACGGGGTTGCGGCCCTGCGGCGTTGTTTATACTTTAACGCACCCGCAGCCGCTGAGGAGATTCCTCAACTCACGTTATCACTGCTTGTTACCGGCTTGTTCTGTGTTGTAACATATTTAGCCGCTGCTCGAACGGCTTGTCGTCGTCCGAAGGTGGCCTAAAAGAAATTAACTGACAAATTCAGCAGTCTAGAAAGGAGCCCTTAATGAAGTGGCTGAATTTTCCTGCATGGCTTCCAGAGAATATCTCAACTTTTGGCGAAGGGGTTGATAACCTCTTTGTTTTGATCTACTGGATTACCTCAATTGTATTTGTGGCTGTTATGGCGGTGCTCATCTTCTTCATTATTAAGTACCGTTTCCAAGAAGGTCGCAAAGCGGAGTACATTGAAGGTAGCACAACCCTTGAAATTACGTGGACGGCTGCTACCACGGTCATTGTGTTTGGACTCGCACTATTGAGCTTGCCACAATGGAATAATATTAAATTACCTTCCCAGTTTCCTGGTAACCCCGGTGCTGTCGTTCAGGTGAACGGGAAACAATTTAACTGGGATATGACTTACCCGGGGCCCGATGGCGAATGGGGCACTGATGATGACCTGCAACTTGAAAATCAACTACATGTCCCCGTTAACGAGGTCGTGCATATCAGGCTCACAGCCGATGATGTTATTCATAGCTTCTTTGTCCCTCAACTCCGGCTCAAACAGGATGCCCTTCCCGGCAGGTTTATAAACATGTGGTTTGAGGCTACCAAGCCGGGCAAATATGAGATTCCCTGCGCTGAACTCTGCGGTTTTGGACATTCCGGGATGCTCGGATACCTTACCGTCCACACGGAAGAAGATTACGCAGCGTGGATAACTGAACGGTGGGGCGAATAATGAAAAGAAAGGAGTCAATGTAGAATGAACGATCACATTCACGATTCTCATGATCATCATCATGAAGAGAGCTTTATTCGTAAATATATCTTTTCGCTCGATCATAAAATGATTGGCAAGCAGTTCCTGATCTTTGGTCTAATTATGTTCATGGTTGGGGGCGGGCTTGCGCTGCTTTTCCGTTGGCAGCTTGCTTGGCCCGACACACCTCTCCCAATCATAGGGGTTTCCGAAGCATATCAGGAGGAGGGCGAAGTCACAACCGATGCAGACCGAAAATGGGAGGAACGGTTCGATGACGATAAAGAATCATGGTTAGAGGTCAACATGCCTAGCGGCGTTATAGATCCGGCATTTTATAATTCGCTGTTTACGATGCACGCCACCATCATGGTTTTCTTCGTCGTTGTACCCCTGCTTGTTGGTGCATTTGGTAATTTCCTCATCCCGCTGATGATCGGGACCAGAGATATGGCTTTTCCTGTCCTAAACATGCTCTCCTTCTGGTCCAATATGCTGGGAACCATTATCATGATGGCTGGGTTCTTCGTCCCCGGTGGTCACGCTGCTGCGGGTTGGACTGGATATGCTCCTCTCTCCTCCATCGTTGAATATAGCGGCGTAAATTGGGGGCAGAATCTCTGGTGTATCAGCCTGATCGTCATGGGGATCTCTTCGCTGATGGGGTCTATCAACTATATCACTACCATTATCAACATGCGAGCGCCGGGGATGACCTACTTCCGTCTACCACTTGCGATTTGGGCGCTCTTTATCGTCGCAATTCTTCTGCTGCTTGCATTCCCGGTCGTTGCTTCTGCGCTCGCACTGATCCTCTTTGACCGGATGGCGGGAACGTCCTTCTTCGCTGCAACGAGTGGCGGCGAACCGTTGCTGTGGCAACACCTCTTCTGGTTCTTTGCACATCCAGAGGTGTATATCCTTATCTTGCCCGGCATGGGTATGGTGTCAGAAATGCTCCCTGTCTTTGCCAGAAAGCCCATCTTTGGTTATAAATCAATGGTTTTTGCTATGATAGCGATCGCCTTTCTCAGCTGGATTGTATGGGGACACCACATGTTCCAGAGCGGGATGAATCCTACATTGGGGGCTACCTTTATGACCACTACCATGTTAATCGCGGTCCCTTCGGCAATTAAAACCTTTAACTGGATCGGTACCCTTCACCGTGCATCAATCCGGTTCACTGTACCGATGTTAAATTCTCTCGCTTTTGTTTCAATGTTCGTTATTGGTGGTCTCAGCGGTATCTATATGGCAAACTCGCCGGTAGATATCTACATCCACGATACATACTATATCGTGGCGCATATCCATTATGTTGTCTTCGGCGGAAGCGTCTTCGCTATCTTTGGTGGCATCTTTTACTGGTTCCCCAAGATGTTCGGACGGCACATGAATTCGACCCTCGGCAAGATTCATTTCTGGCTCACTTTCCTTGCTTTTAACGGTGTCTTTTTCCCGATGCACATCCTCGGTGTTGGGGGACACATGCGACGTATCTCCAACCCGATGCAGTATGAATTCTTACAGGATCTGCAACCAATAAATGTGTTCATTACGATTTCCGCATTTATTTTAGGTACCGCTCAGATTCTGCTCCTAGTCAACGTATTCTGGAGTATATTCCGCGGGAAGGTCGCTGAACAAAATCCGTGGGAAGCAAATACTTTGGAATGGCATGCACCAACGCCTGTCCCTCATGGCAACTTTGGGACGATTCCGCACGTATATCACGGTCCCTATGAGTACAGCGTTCCCGGTGCGGAAACAGACTGGACTCCACAGACACAGCCGAACGGCGAATCGTTGCACGGTGAACCAGTACCTGCCGGAGCCAGTGCGGATTAGGTGAGATATAGTACGCGGAGAACGCAGAGCAAGCATTTTTTCATCTCTGCGCTCTCCGCGTTAAAATTTTAGCCTATAACAACTCGTTCCATTTTCCTGTGTGGAAAGTCAAAGTATCTGAACAGCGTTCAAAAAGCATCCTCCAATCTGTGTTTATCTCCATCCTATCTAAGCTAAGGAGGTTATCATGAGCAGAAACACTCGAATCGTCACCGTTGGATTGCTACTGATCGTGGTTTTTTCCGGTTGTGCAACTAAGTATCAGGCGGGAGGACGTAAAGGGTACAGCGAAACCCGTCTGTCAGAGGATGCCTATCAAGTACGGTTTCAAGGCGATGTAGCGACATCGCAGGATCGTGCTTCACAGTTTCTAATACGGCGCTGTGCGGAGTTGACCCGTGAGAACGGGAAGAGATACTTCACTATTGGTGCAACAGCGGCAGCTATCTCTGTAGTCGAGGGCTTCAGCATTCCGGGTAGGCAATCCACGATAAAAATGCTAAATCGGAAAGACGAAGCACCCATTGCGATTGATGCGGTTATCGTGATTCAAGAAACAAACGAAATCGCAGAAGGAAAACTGTCTCCAAAGGCACAGGAGACGCTGAGTCTTTTAACAAACCAAACCACTGCAGCGTGGGGAGGGTAAAACTAACTCAATGTATCGTCCGTGGCTTCATAGACTTGCAGTACTCACCGCCGTGGCGACTTTCATCCTGATCTGCATGGGTGGACTTGTGACAAGCACGGATTCCGGGCTTGCTGTCCCCGATTGGCCCACAACCTTCGGATACAATATGTTTCTCTATCCACTCTCGAAAACGGTCAGTGGCTTCTTGGTCAGCATCGACCCGAATCTCCAAGCAGATCTAGATAACGGCAACCTGTCCGCGGAACTACGGACGGGGCTTGAAAAAAACGAGATTTCGGTGTCAGAAAATGTTATAATTTCAACCGAGGAACGGGACAGCAGGTGGAAACTCACGGATAACGCGAATGAACGCACCTATACGCTGATTAAATCGGGCGAGCGGCTTGATGTATACGTTCATGGCGTGCTTTACGAACATAGCCATCGGCTAATCGGGTCTATCGTCGGTTTTTTGACGATTGCGTTGATGGTATCAATCTGGGCGAAAGATGCACGGAAATGGATGAAATGGCTTGGCGTTATTGCCCTTGTCGCAGTTATCGCTCAAGGGGTGATGGGTGGCCTCCGTGTTACGAGCCTCAGCAGAGCTCTTGCTATCATACACGCCTGTTTTGCTCAGGCATTTTTTGCACTGACGGCAAGCCTTGCGTTGTTTACTTCGCGCAGCTGGTTGCAAACATCGGTGAAAGTTGATGCCACAAATGCTTCGCGCCTGAGAAACTTGAGTCTCATCACGTTAGGGCTTATCTATATCCAGTTTATCTTCGGTGCTGTGTTGAGGCATACAGGAAATCGATTGGATGCCCATCTGCTTTTCGCTGCTCTAGTAACAATCCACATATTTTTGCTTTTGCGGCGGATCTTGAGAGATTATCTAGAACGCGTACCTTGGGTTCGTCTTATTTTGCTGTTAAGTGGTCTGCTTGCTGTACAGTTGACTCTGGGTCTCGGAGCATACCTCGCTGTGTTCACCGCTTTTGGCGAAGGCGTAGTTCCTGTCACCGGCGTAATAATCACAACCGCCCATGTTGCGATTGGTGCTTTAATGCTGGTTGTTTCCGTTGTACTAACCTTGAACATTTTTCGATTCACAAGTAGATCAGAACCTGTTGCAAGTCGAGGGCTCGTTTCCGATGAGGTGTCTGCATGATATCAACAACAGAGACGTTAGATAATGACATATCCCAGATGAGTCGCCGAATGTCGGATTTTGTTGAACTGACGAAACCCCGGCTCGTGTCGATGATACTGATTACAACCTCAGCCGGCTTTTATATTGCTTCTCCACAACCGCTTAATTGGCTGCAACTAATTCATACCATTATCGGCACCGGGTTATCAGCGGCGGGAGTATTAGCCCTGAATCAGTATCTTGAGCGCGATCTGGATGCTCAGATGGTGCGCACATGTCACCGCCCGCTGCCAGATCGGCGTCTCCAACCAACGACAGCCCTGTTTTTTGGAGTCTTGCTGACCGTCGGCGGTTTGCTCTATATGGCATTTTCTGTGAGCGCCTTAGGCGCACTGGTCACCTCAGCCATTGTTGTGACGTATCTGTTCGTTTATACCCCACTAAAGCAGAAGACATCACTTTGTACCGTTGCGGGTGCATTTCCGGGTGCATTACCGCCTGTCATCGGTTGGGTTGCAGCACGAGGGACACTCAATATTGAGGCGTGGGTGCTTTTTGCCATTCTGTTCCTCTGGCAACTACCTCACTCACTGTCGATTGCGTGTATCTACCGCGACGAATACGCCCAAGCCGGATTCCGTTTACTGCCGGTTATTCATCCCGATGGCAAGAGCACAAACAGACAGATTGTTATCAATTGCTTTGGGCTTCTCGTTGTGGCATTGCTACCTACGTTAATAAGTATCGCCGGTATTGTTTATTTTTTTACCGCACTTACGTTGAGTATCATCTTTCTCGGGTTTGGTATTGACCTGTCAATTTCTCGATCGACCGTAGCAGCAAAACGGTTGCTGTATGCCTCATTGATATACTTACCGCTCGTGTTTTTGGTGATGGCACTCGACAAATTGGCTTAATAGAATGAGGGTATCAAGTTTAGATGGATAAACCAGAAAAGCGGAGGCAAAACCGACGGCTCGGGTTGTTCTTATTCGCGATATTTATCGTCCTGTTTATCTTTGCAACGATTCTCGCGCTCGTCAAAAGTTAACATGTTGTGATCGAGGCTCTCTTACCCAACTGTTTCACAAAGGGAATTTCCTCTTTTTTAGGTTTTATTTTTTACTTCCGATGAATGAACTAGAGCATACATCACATGAACGCGCCGAGGGGGAAAACCGACCGATTAGCAATGCACGTCTAGCCGTGTTGGTCCTCTTAGGTGCCGAAATCATGTTTTTCGCAGGATTGATTGGCACATTCCTTGTTTTCCGCTTGGGGAGTGTCACCTGGCCCCCAACCTCGCAGGCTGATGTCCGCTTGCCCATTGGTGTGACCGGACTCAATACAATTGTCCTGCTCTTGAGCGGCTATACAATGTTTCAGGGGCTGCGAGCCATTCGACAGGATCGCCAGAAAGAGCTCAGAAACTGGCTCTTAGCGACGGGGCTCCTTGGCGTAATTTTCCTTGTTGTACAAGGTTCGGAATGGGTGCGCTTGGTGCACCATGGATTTACGCTTTCATCGGGAGTATACGGTTCAGTCTTCTATGTCCTCATTGGTTGCCATGCCTTGCATGTGCTAGTGGCAGTCTTTTGGCTGTTAGCCGTTTTCGTTAGGGCAATAGCCGGTCGGTTTTCGATGACTCGCCATGTTGGTGTTGAGGTTTGTGCAATTTACTGGACTTTTGTTGTTGTGTTGTGGCCCCTTCTTTATGTCCTTGTATATTTAATCTAAATACAGGAGAAAAATACCAAGGAGATTTCTTATGATTCGTCAATGTTTTTCACTCATAGTAGGGATTATGGTCCTTGCGCTGCTGATGCCAGCACTTGTGGAAGCCTGTCCCTCATGTAAAACGATTGATGACCCAATTGTTCAGGGCTTCAAGTGGAGCATTCTATTCCTTATGGCGATGCCCTATATTGTTTCCGGTCTAATTGGCGGTGGCGTGTTCTACGTTTACTACCGTGCACATCGGACCGATAATCGTAAACCCTCTTCAAATGTGAAAGGAGTGTGAAAATTGGAAGAAACTACAACACTCGATCATTCCGCCGATGTTTACGAACCATCCCTCACGCCCGACAGTCTCGGAAAGTTGGGGATGTGGCTCTTTCTTATTAGCGATGCGATGTCGTTTGGTGCGCTGCTCGCCGCCTACGGTGCTGTACGTGCCGGCGCAGCGGAGTGGATACCTCCAACTGAAGTGCTCGGCATTAACCTCACAGCGGGTATGACCTTTCTGCTAATCTGTAGTAGCGTTACCATGGTCAAAGCCCTCGAAGCCATTCAGAATGGTAACCAATCGAGAATGTGTACCTTCCTCGGTTTGACCATTCTGGGTGGACTAGTCTTCTTGGGGCTGCAAGCGTATGAATGGACAGCGCTAATCAAGCACGGTCTCACGCTCACCGCAATTCCTCATCATGGGTTGTCTGGCGAGGCGATTTCCGGCTCGGTGCTTTTTGGTCCAACTTTCTACACGATTACAGGTTTCCACGGTGCCCATGTTACCGGCGGGGTCATTTACCTCATCGTTATCTTGATTAAGGGGCTGCGGGGTACTTACACAGCGGAGTATAACCATAAAGTCGAGATTCTGGGGCTATATTGGCACTTCGTTGACCTAGTCTGGATCATGGTCTTTACTTTTGTCTATCTATTGTAATCACCGAATGGAGAATCAAGATGGAACACGCTCATAAAGAACACCCAAAATACATGAGAATATTTGTGATACTTCTCATACTCACAATCCTTGAAGTTGTCGTCGCCATGCCTTTTTTAAAGCAGACTTTGGGGCAGACTGTGACCGCACTCCTGCTAATTGGTATGGCATGTTCTAAAGCGGTTTATGTCGCGCTCTATTTCATGCACCTGAAATTTGAGCAGAGAACCTTGATAGTCATTGCGCTGACACCATTTATCATCTGCGTTTTTCTCGTGTTTATGCTGCTTCCAGATCTGATGGCAAGTGCTCGCCATGAGGGAGCTAAGGCGGAGTCTCAAGTCGTTGATACATCTCACTAAGAACCTGTTTTAAAAGTCATTTGATAGGATTTTGCATCAAGTAAATGGAAGCAATGTACACCATCGCCTCAGCGGTCTCAGCCGAGCGTTCATAGTCCAAAGTCAATCGGCGAAACCAACCGAACCAAGAAAAGGTGCGCTCCACAATCCAGCGCAATGGGACAACCACAAACCCCGATTGCCCAAGAGGTGGAGCGATTTCCAATCGACACTGATGCGTCAAGTATAAATAGTCGCCTAATTCGCCACGATAGCCAGCATCAGCACAGACTAACTGAATCGTTATGTGCCAACTAAAGATTTCTGTCAGTAACTCTATTGCGACTTGGTTATCACTGACATTGGCATCAGTAACCTTGACTCCCAATGGAATGCCAATCGTATCGGTGACTATATGACGTTTACGGCCTTTGACTTTCTTATGCGCATCAAACCCCCTACTATTTGCCAGTTCAGTCGTCTTGACCGATTGACTGTCAATGATAGCTACTGTCGGTGAGGGTGCTTTGCCAATATCACAACGGGTTTGTTCATGAAGTGCTTGATGAATCATAAGCCATGTACCTAAGGCTTTCCACTTTCTAAAGTGGGAATAGACCGTTTGCCACGGTGGCATCTGATAAGGAAGCATTCGCCATTGACACCCTGACTTGACTATGTAAAACATAGCGTTGATAACTGAGCGCATCTCCCACTTGAGAGGTCTGCCTAATGGTGAAGGTTTTGGCAAATAGGGTAATAGGTTTTCCCACTGGGCATCGGTCAAATCCGTGGGATAGTTTGTTCGGGTCATGTTTATGCCTTTCATTGGGTCAGTATGGACTCCTCCAATGATTAAACGTAAACATTAACGCTTGAGTAGTGTTTTTCTTTTTAAAACAGGTTCTAAGTAAAACGTGATACGTGAAATGAAAGAACACTTTACGTATCACGTCCTAGGTTTTATGCTTCATGTCTATGGAAACCAAAGTCAAATCTCCTGAACAGGCTGTCAGGCCCAGCGAGCGTATGCTGCGTGGATTTCTCTGGGGCGTACTAGCCCTTGTGATTATTGGCATCTTGGGTGCTAATCTCCGGTCACTTGTTCATCAAAAGTCCCCCACAACCGCCGAGTCGGCAACTCTATCGTCAGAACTCGCAGGTAATCAACGACTGCCGGACTTTTCCTTGACCGATCAGCACGGTGCACCCTTTGCGTTGTCCGATCTCCACGACAAAGTCTGGGTCGCGGATTTCATCTTTACCAGTTGCGCGACGATTTGTCCGCCAATGACAATTCAAATGGCTAGTCTTCAGGAGGAGTTTGCCTCGGATGACATCCGTTTCGTCTCTTTCTCTGTAGATCCAGAACGGGATACCCCTGAGGTGCTGTTTCGTTATGCAGATCACTATGGGGTGGAGGGCAATCGTTGGTCTTTCTTGACAGGACAGAAAGAAGCTATCTATCAACTGGCTCATGAGGGTTTTAACTTAGCAGCCGGTCATCGTGGAAGTGAAATTCTCCATAGCACGCGGTTTGTTCTTGTTGATGGGACCGGACAAGTCCATGGCTACTACGATAGTCGGAGCAAGGTCCATCTCCAACAGCTGCGCCAGGATATACAAGCCCTGCTCAGGTAAAATCCATTACAGTTTCCAGATCGGACCTGTTACATACTAGTTGTATCTCTAGGTGCCCCTTAACGCTGGCTTACAACGCGTTCCTAAGTAAAGAAAGGATATAGGAAAGGTTTATGATTGAATACGATGTACTCGTTATTGGCGGCGGTTTGGCGGGGATGAGTGCCGCCCTGCATGCAGGAGAGGCGGGTGCGAGCGTGGCAATGGTGTCAAAGGTTTACCCAACGCGCTCCCACTCGGCGGCCGCACAAGGTGGCATCAATGCAGCGCTAGGCATTGAAGACTCGTGGGAAGTTCATGCTTATGAGACTGTCAAAGGCAGCGACTTCTTAGGCGACCAAGACGCCATCGAAGTCCTGTGCAATGAAGGCATTCAGGATGTCTTCGATCTCGAACATTGGGGAGTCATCTTTGACCGCAACGAAGAGGGTAACATCCACATGCGCGGCTTCGGCGGAACGGACAAGAGCCGCACGTGCCATGTCGGCGATATGACTGGGCAAACCATTTTGCACGTCATGTATGAGCGACTGCTCAGAAGGAACGTCAAATCCTACGATGAATGGTTCGTGACGACACTCCTCATGGATGAAGGGGCATGCTGTGGTGCCGTGGCGATGGAGATAACGAGCGGCAAGTTCGAAGTGTTTAAGGCGAAGGCAGTCATTATCTGCACCGGCGGCTGTGGACGAGTCTACGAACCAAGCACCAATGGACTTATCGTGACTGGCGATGGGCTCTCCTTAGCCTACCGTGTGGGTGCTCTGCTCATGGACATGGAGATGGTGCAATATCACCCGACGACACTCCCCGCCAACGGCTTTCTCATCACAGAGGGGGCGCGTGGTGAAGGCGCATATCTACTGAACTCCGAGGGCGAGCGGTTTATGCAGGATGAACGCTATGGCGCAACGACATTGGAGGAAAAAGCCTCACGCGATGTTGTCTCTCGTGCCGAAACAATCGAAATCCAGGAAGGACGTGGGATTGATGGTTGTGTGCTGCTCGATTGCCGACACATCAAAGACCGTATTTTAGAGGCTTTTCATCAGATTTCCGAACTCGCAATTGATTATGCTGGTGTGGACATTACGCAGCAGCCCCTACCGATTCGACCGGGGATGCATTATATGATGGGTGGTATTAAAACGGATATAGACGGGTGCTGCTATCGGCATAACGGGGATGGTTCAGAACCACTGCCTGGCTTATACTCGGCCGGTGAGGCTGCCTGTGTCTCGGCGCATGGGGCGAATCGACTTGGCGGCAACAGCCTGCTGGACTGCGTCGCATTTGGCCGGAGAGCAGGTACCCATGCGGCAGAATACGCTAGAAGCATTAACTCCACTAATATCTCCGATGAGGTCCTAGGGGTGGAGGAACAGAAAATTGTTGACCTTTTTGCCCGTTCGACGAACGAGCGTGCTCCCGCCCTGCGGCTGGAAATGGGCGAGATTATGCACACCTTCACCGGCGTGTTTCGCGAGGAGACCGGTTTGCTTGAGGCGCAACGCAGAATCCACGCCGTTCGTGAACGTTATCCAGATGTCTCTGTTCATGACAAAGGCAGAGTGTTCAATACCGATCTGTTAACCGTCTTAGAGTTGGACTTCATGTTCGATTGTGCTGAAACTATCATCGCTAGTGCCCTTGCACGCAAGGAGAGCCGTGGTGCCCATACCCGCACCGACTATCCCGAACGGGACGACGAGAACTGGCTCAAGCATGTAGCTGTCTACAATACTCCCGACGGACCTGCGGTTACCTATCTACCGGTGACGATTACAAAATGGCAACCGGAGACGCGAAAGTACTAAGATGTAGTATGTAAAGCCTAGGGAGTGGGAATTCAGTAGACATTTAGACGCATTATTCATTAAGTATAGGAGATAAGAATGATACAAGCCAATTTGAAAGTGTATCGTTACGACCCGCAGACAGCCCAAGAACCGCATTATGATACCTATGAAGTGAAGGAGTTGCCCGATTTTGCAACTGTGCTGGACGCGCTCATCAAAGTCCGTGAAGATATCGACGGCACACTGGCGATGCGCTGTTCATGTCGCAGCGCCGTTTGCGGCTCATGTGCCTTCCGGGTCAATGGACACGCGAAATTAGGGTGCAAGACCAAAGTTTCGACGCTTGCACCTGACGGTGAGGAGATTCGTGTTGACCCGATGGGCAACATGAAGGTAATTAAAGACCTTGTGACTGAAATGGAGATGTTCTGGGATAAATTGAAACAGGTTAAGCCGTGGATTGAGACGGAGGGAGAGCCACCAGAGCGTGAGTATCAAGTCCCACACGCCAAGATGGTTGAACTGCAACAACCGATGAACTGCATCATGTGTGGCGCATGCGTGAGTGATTGCACGGTGCTGGAGGAGGATTCAAACTTCTTAGCTCCCGCAGCACTGGCAAAGGCGTACCGCGTGGTTGGAGATCCGCGCCACAGCAAAGCCAAAGAATGGCTGACAGACCTGAGTGAAGAGGGCGGTATCTGGGATTGCACACGGTGTCTGGAATGTGTGGAGGTCTGCCCGAAAGATGTCGCGCCAATGGACCAAATTATCAAGTTGCGTGAGCAGGCAATCGAGGAGGGACTGACCGACAACATAGGGGCGAAACATGTGCTTCACTTCACCGAAAGCGTGACGCATACCGGTGTGCTCGATGAGCGTACACTGCCAATAAAGGCGGCGGGTTGGGGTTGGGCTGTTAAGAACGCAGGTATCGCAATCAAAGCAACCCTGAAAGGGAAAATCAAGCCCCTGTTGCCCGGCTCACACCCTTCGGTGACGGAGGTCAAGGATGTCCGGCGCATTCATAAGCAGTTGGAAGGGGAAAAAAGCAAGTAGTGCTCTCGAGGAAGGTCACGATTCGGTTCACACTATGAGAAAGTGACGCTCGAGTTCTGAAAATACCTTTTGAGAATTGGAGACCACTTACCCGATCTACTGCTTGTCAGCATATCTGAAATTGCTGTTCCATCAGACTGGAACGATCGTAGCTGCATGTCTGACGTCAGTTGAAGATAATTAAAGGCGAACATATTGTTTAAGCTGTGAGGGGAAGCAAGGAAGAATTCGCTGTCTGTTTTACGCATTACATATCACACACTGCGTTTCATGTTCCAATCACAATTGATACGGGAGGATATAATGAGAATTGCCTACTTCCCTGGCTGTGTTGCCAAGGGAAACTGCCCAGAACTGAACCAGTCCACCAAAAAGATTGCGCCCTTGCTCGGTATTGAATTGGTCGAACTGACTGGTGCCCCTTGCACCGGCGCAGGCGTGCTCCAAGCGCAGAATCCAGTGCTTGCCGATACATACAACGCCAAAACCCTTGCGCTTGCGGAGGAACTGGACCTACCGCTGATGACAATTTGTTCGACCTGCATCGGCTGCCTGCGCAAGAGCAATCAGAAACTGTCCGAGGACGAGGGCTACCGGGCAGAGGTCAACGCAGTGCTCAAGTCCGGTGGACACGAGTATCATGGTGGTGTAGATGTCACACACCTTCTCTATGTCCTTATCAAGGAACTCGGTCTGGACAATCTACGCGGCATGGTCAAAAAGCCGTTGACCGATTTGCGGGTCGCACCATTTTACGGCTGCTACATCCTGCGTCCTGCCAGCATCATGGGGATTGACAACCCCGACAATCCCACTTCGATGGAACGCGTCATTGAAGCGTTGGGTGGCACCCCAGTAGACTATTACGGCAAAACACGTTGTTGCGGTTTTCCCATCGGGCTTGAGAACGAAGAAGCATCATTCAAAATGGCTGGGAAGCATATTGGCGAGGCAAAGGACGAGGGAGCGGATTGCATGGTAACGCCTTGTCCGCTCTGTCACATGAACCTCGATCTTCTGCAGCCCGGCGTTAGTCGGGTAGTTAAACGTCAACTTGATATGCCGGTGTTCCACCTACCGCAGATGATCGGTTTGGCACTTGGCTTGCGGCCAAAAGAGTTAGGTCTCAGCAAACACATAATATCAGCCCAAAGCGTGCTAGCAAAGTTAGGAACATAAACGGGTGTTGTAAGAACTTTCGGAAGATCGCCAAGCGATTCGTTAACCTTCCCACACGCTTGGATCAACGGATTGTCGACAATCGTGCAGGATCATATCACCAAAAGTTACTTGGAGAGGTAAATGCAAACAAGAATTGAAACAGACAGCATGGGAAAGATTGAAGTCCCAACAGATCGGTATTGGGGGGCGCAGACCCAGCGTTCATTACAGAATTTTAAGATTGGTGGGGAACGCTTTCCTCGTGAGATGATCTGGGCACTCGGTATCGTTAAGCAATCTGTTGCCAAAGTGAACGCCCAGTTGGGAACGTTAGACGGAGATCTTGCTGAAATTATCATCAAAGCCGCACAGGAAGTAATTGATGGGGCCCTCGACGACCACTTTCCGTTAGTTGTTTGGCAGACCGGCAGCGGCACCCAAACCAACATGAACGCCAATGAAGTGATCTCAAACCGCGCTATTGAGATGCTTGGCGGTGTCCTCGGCAGCAAAGAGCCCATCCATCCCAACGACCACGTCAACAAATCTCAGTCTACCAACGATGCCTTTCCAACGGCTATCCATGTTGCTATCGTTGACCGCATTCACAATCACCTGATTCCTGCGGTAACAGCTCTGCGTGATGCACTCTCAGACAAAGCCGAGGCCTTTAAGGACATTGTCAAAACCGGGCGCACCCATCTCCAAGATGCCACCCCACTGACGCTGGGACAGGCGTTTTCTGGATACGTTACGCAGCTGAATAACGCGCTCCGCGCAATCGATCATGCGCTACCGCACCTGTACGAGCTACCAATCGGCGGAACAGCGGTCGGCACCGGGTTGAACACCCATCCGGAATACGCGACCAAAGCCGCTGCTTCAATCTCCAAACGCACCGGGTTTTCCTTCGTGACTGCGCCCAACAAGTTTGAAGCTCTCGGTGCACGGGACGCTATTGTTGAGGCAAGCGGTGCCTTCAAGACACTAGCGTGTGCGCTGAACAAAATCGCAAATGACCTTCGTTGGCTTGGCAGCGGTCCCCGCTGTGGCATCGGTGAGCTCCTGTTACCAGAAAACGAGCCGGGCAGTTCGATTATGCCAGGAAAAGTGAACCCGACGCAATGCGAAGCCATGACAATGGTTTGTGCCCAAGTTATCGGCAGCGATACGACGGTTGCTATTGCAGGTGCATCGGGTAACTTTGAGTTAAATGTGTTTATGCCCGTCATCGCTTTTAACGCGCTCCAATCCATCCGCCTGCTTGCAGATGCCTGTGATTCGTTCAACGAAAACTGTGTTGTTGGTATTGAGCCAAATCGGGAGAAAATCCAAGAATACTTGAACGACTCATTGATGCTTGTCACCGCGCTTAATCCCTACATCGGCTACGACAATGCAGCATTGGTCGCCAAAACTGCCCATCAGGAAGGCAAAACGCTACGGCGGACTGTGGTCGAACTTAATCTGCTGAGCGAGGAAGAGTTTGATCGAGTTGTCGTTCCCAGCCAGATGATTGGGCCGAAGTAGAAAATTGAAAATTAACACGGACAAGAGACATCATATATGGAACGAAGATTAAAAGATATAATTCGTTAATGGAAGATTGATATTGGAGGGAGAAGGATGTTTAAAAAAATCTATGTACCGGTTGACAACTCAGACCATTCCGATGCGAGCGTCAATTTCGCTGTCGAGTTCGCGAAAAAATTTCAGTCTCAACTCGTCGGTTCTCACGTTTATGCGGCAAAAATGCACGATGTTCGCTTCAAACAGATGGAGTACACGCTCCCCGAAGAATATCAGGATGAAGCCGAACTTGAGAAGCAGCGACGCATTCATGATACCTTGATTACAATGGGACTTCAGTTGATTTCTGATTCGTACTTGGAGGTCATGAAGAAGAAATGCGCTGAAAATGACATTCCCTTTGAAGCCAAAATGCCTGAGGGCAAACACTTCATCAAGCTGGCAGAGGACATTCAAGCGAGCGATTACGACCTTGTGATTATGGGTGCCCTCGGTATGGGCGCAGTTAAGGACAGCCTGCTCGGCGGTGTCGTTGAACGGGTCGTGCGACGTATTCAGACCGATACCCTTGTGGTCCGAAATATAGAGCAGATGCACGAACAGAAAGGGCATATTCTCGTCGGGATTGATGGTAGTCCCGAATCCTTCGGCGGATTGAAAACAGCAATCCGGATCGGCAAGGCACTTGATAGACCGGTTGAGGCGGTTGGTGTCTACGACCCGTATCTTCACTATGTAGTGTTTAATTCCGTTGTCAATGTCTTGACCGAGCGAGCTTCCAAAACCTTCCGATTCAAAGAACAAGAACAGTTGCACGAAGAGGTCATCGACACCGGGCTTGCCAAGATCTATCAGTCCCATCTGGAGATTGCTCGGACTATCGCCAAGGAAGACCACAACTACGACCTTAAAATCACCTTGTTGGACGGCAAAGCGTTTGAGAAAATCTTGCAATATGCCCGAAAGACCGAACCCTGGATGCTAATGTTGGGTCGAATCGGCGTCCACAGCGATCCCGATATGGACATCGGCAGCAACACCGAAAACCTATTGCGACTTGCCCCGTGTAATGTGTTCCTGTCGAGCCAGCGGTATGTTCCAAAAGTTGATGTCAGAGCGGAGGAGACGGTGGTCTGGACACAGGAAGCCTTAGATCGAATGGCGAAGGCACCACCGCAGGTCCAGGGAATCGCACGCACCGCTGTTCACCGTTTTGCCATTGAACGTGGTCACTCTGTGATTACCGAGAGCGTCATTGAGCAGGCAATGGAGACCTTTATGCCGGGACGTTCGGCGGAACGGATGACCAAGGTTGCCAAAGAGATTGCGACGCAGACGGTTTTGGACTCCAATGCGATTAAGACCTACATCTGTGGCGATTGTGGCTATGCCGCCCGCGACCAGCAGCCTGTGAAATGCCCCGTCTGTGGCGTGGACGGTGACCGATTCCAGATGGTTGATAAAGACTCGCTCCAAAAGGTTGCGGATCAGGAGGGCGGCGTCAGTGAGGAACAGACCTTCGACGGTGTGCGTCTCCAATGGTCGGATCAGGCGAAAAAAGCGTTGCGGAATGTCCCGCGGGGGTATATGCGGCGCAACGTCAAAGCGCGAATCGAAAAATCCGCCCGTGTCCAGAAGATTGGTACAATTACCAATGAATTTGCGATGCAGATTATCAACGAGAGTATGGATCAAGCGTCTGCTGTCCGTGAAGACGCGCCTGAACTGAGAGCTGTCGCGCAGTCTCGTGAATCCGCTGATACCTCCCAAGGGGAAACATTTGAAAGTCCGCTTGAATGGACCCCAGATGCCCGTGAACGCTTGAACCTCGTGCCCGCTGGATTCATGCGGAACATCACGCAATCCCGTGTTGAGCAGCGCGCCCAAGAAGTCAGCCTCACGACAATCAACCTAGATTTTGCAGCACAGGTGATTGAAGAAGGACGAAGCCTGGATAATGAGGTGCTTGGCACTTATTACCAGCAGGGCGAAGGCACTGCTGAAACGGAGAGCGATTAAGAGGGAACGACACAAGCGTAAAATCGCGCCTTGAATGTCAGTTTAAATCGGAAGTTGTCAATGTCCCCCAGAAATCCTTTACATTTTGCGGAAATCCTTGTGTGTCTCGACGGTTCAAGTTATTCTCAAGCGGCGGTCGAATATGCCACGCAAATAGCTCTTGAACATAACGCCTCGCTAACCGGTATCGGGGTAATTGATCTGCCGGGTATCCAACGTTCAAGTGGCCCCGCGCCGATTGGAGCGATGCATTACGATCGACTCGCTGACCAGCAACACCTTGAGGAGACGCGGGAGGTAGTAAGTGGAGTCCTTAAAGACTTTGGGAGACACTGTCAGGAAAAAGGGATCCATCACGCAATCCATTCAGAGATAGGCAGCCCATTTCGAGAAATTATCGAAGAATCAAAATTCCACGATTTTATTATAATTGGGCAGAGAACCTTTTTTCGGTATAACATCAGACATGAACCGGGTAACACCTTAGATCGGATTCTCCATAATGGACTGACGGCTGTCTTGGCCGTTCCTGATTCTGTCAGGCAGATTAAAAAAGTACTCGTCGCGTATGATAACAGCGTCCAAGTTACCAAAGCAATTCAGATGTTTCTCATGCTTCACACTTGGAATCAGTGCGAAATCACCCTTTTGAATGTCAACAATAACGCAACTCGTGGAATACAGTTGCTCAGCAGACTTGGCGATTATTTTCGTAGATATGGAGTACAGACGGAGAAAGTCCAATTGAGAGGAAGGCCCGATGAGGTTATTCTGTCCTACATCCGAGAACATGAAATCGATCTGCTAGTCATGGGAGCATATGGGAAACGGAGTGTGTCGGAGTTCGTCTTCGGGAGTGTAACCAAATCCTTGGTGGCGCAGGCGGGTATTCCGTTGTTTATCTATCATTAACCGAAACTTATGAAAACCTACAAAGACCTTCCCGCCGATGGCGGTTCTAATATCGTTGGACAAGTAACTCAGCAAGTCAATCGTTTACAAAGACGACTTGCATCAGTCCGCCACACTGTCGCGATTATGAGTGGAAAGGGCGGTGTGGGTAAGAGTTCAGTTACGGCAAACCTCGCTTCGGCACTTGGATTACGTGGACACAATGTTGGCGTTATCGACGCTGACATCAATGGTCCCTCAATTGCTAAAATGATGGGGGTGAGAGGGCAGCACATTGATTATGGTGCTGATGGTGTCAAACCTGCTATCAGTCCGCTTGGGGTCAAGGTAATGTCGATGGATCTATTCCTCAAGGACGACGAAACCCCCGTTCTCTGGGAATCCCAAACACAGAAGGATGCCTTCACTTGGCGGGGGACGATGGAAATGAGTGCTCTCCGCGAATTTCTCTCCGATACTGAATGGGGAACGCTCGATTATCTGTTGATAGATCTGCCACCCGGCACAGACCGGTTACCCAATCTCGTTGATCTCTTACCGAATCTTGGCGGCACGGTTGTGGTCACAATCCCTTCTGGGGTGTCGCAGCTTGTCGTCAAAAAATCGCTGACCATGGCAAAGAAACTACTCAACGCACCGGTGATCGGCATCGTCGAAAATATGGGCGCTTATGTTTGCGCCGATTGTGGCAAAACTGAAGATCTCTTTCCATCGGGGCATACAGAGGAGATGGCGCGTCAATTTGACGTTTCTCTACTCGGCAAAATACCTTTCGATCCGCGAATCTCTATTGCAGCGGATGAAGGCAGTGTGTTTGTTCATCAACACAAAGATACCCCCGCAGGACAAACATTTTTCGACATCACAGATGAAATTCGGATGTTCTTTGAACGGAATATATAGCACATAAACGGAGCCAATAATGAAATTCTTATGCCTTGAATGTAACACAGCCATGAAATTTAAAGAAACATCAACTCCGGATCAAGGCTCTTTGACTGCCATCTTCGAGTGCCCAGATTGTTTTGCTGAGTTCGCGATGCACATGAACCCGTGGGAGACCCAGATGCTGAAATCTCTCAATGTTCAGCTCGGTGGTAAAAGTGAAGCCGCGCAGCCCATGGAAATGGTGCGTTCCTTCCTGAGTGAAAAGAACCCCAACAATCTGACCTCTGAAGCACCGGCAGCATCCACCGAAGGCGGTGGGAAATGCCCGTTCTCATCGGCTGTAGCGGATGCATTTCAAGAACCGGAGGCGACCGGACCGGTATGGACACCGGAAGCCTTAGCGCGTTTGGAGCGCGTGCCGAGTTTCGTCCGTTCGATGGCAAAGACTAGCATCGAAGAGTTCGCCCGTGAAAATGGACACGCCGAAATCACTACCGAGGTCATGGATACCGCACGGGGTAACTTTGGAATGTAGGAGTTTATCACAGCGAAAATGGGAGAAGTTCCTCTCACACAAGCTGCGATAGACCCATCATTGTATCCCATTTCACTCATTTATGCGCCCAATTGTCGAACTTTTCATCCGTTGGATACATTTTACAGCCGCAATCGTTTGGTTGGGCGGAATCTTTTTTTCTGTCAGTGTTGCAACACCGATTCTAAGGAGGCATTTTCAAATCCTTGAAAGCGTCCAACACGCTACCGCGATCCGGAATCGTCTGCGGCATATTATCCGTTTCACAATCCACATTCTCCTGATTACCGGTGCAATGAACCTGTTCATCGTTGGGTTGAACACACAGATGCGCTTTTCTCA
This sequence comes from Candidatus Poribacteria bacterium, assembly GCA_965222805.1. Lineage (GTDB taxonomy): Bacteria > Poribacteria > WGA-4E > WGA-4E > PCPOR2b > PCPOR2b. Next base: position 5,507,451 of record CBDCUX010000005.1, on the reverse strand, counting down.
AGACTATGGCTATTTTGTTGTTTTTATCGTGAAACTTGCCTTTGTAGGATTGATGACGCTGTTTCATAGTCTGCATATCGCAGTGTTCAATCGAAGGTTAGAGTCGGCGGTGGCAAACCCCAATTTCGACGATTCAACGATCGCCAAGATACAAGGGAAGGTAAACCTATTCGGAATTTTTACGATACTTGCTGGATTTGTTGTCTTTGCATGCGCCCTGTATCTCCGCCAAATGATAGGCGCTTGATTTTGAAATTGGGGCGGCATCAAGTTGGGCATCTGCTGAATTTCAATGTTCCCGCTCTGACCCAGGGAATTAGACGCCGCGTTCTAAGGCTCGGAACATAAAAAACTCTGTATTCTCTGCGTCTCTGTGGTCGAAATACATGAAATCATATCACGTTTTAAGGGGCAACCATGGAAACGAAAGTCCAAGCCGTTTCATGGAATATCACACGGCTATGCAATCTCAAATGTACGCACTGCTATCTCCCCGCCGGGTTTGTGGATACCAACGAGTTTCCGAGCGGGTATTTTCGGGATTCAGAGCTGACTCAATCTCAGTGTTTCCGTGTGATTGATGAGATTGCCGAAATTAATCCCAACATCCTCCTAATTCTCACAGGCGGCGAACCGTTGTTGCGTCCCGATATTTTGAAAATCTCGGACTACGCAGCTCGAACCGGATTCTTAGTCGTGATGGGCACAAATGGTGTCCTGCTAAATGATGAAACGGTGCAAAGGATGAGTGATCACGGCGTTGCTGGCGCAGGTGTCAGTTTAGATGCTGTCGCCCCGGTTAATCACGACAAGTTCCGGGGGATGGAAGGGGCTTGGGAAGGCACAATGAACGGAGTCGAAGCCCTCAAACGGGCAAATCTCGACTTCCTTGTGCAGACCTCTGTGACGCGCTGGAATTACGATGAGGTCCCGCAAATCGTCGATTTCGCCTATGAACTCGGGGCGAAGGTGTTCAACCTCTATTTCCTCGTGAGAACCGGTAGGGGGAAAACGGTGATGGACATCACCCCCGCTCAATATGAGCGTATGCTTTCCACGCTCTTTGAGTTGCAGGCGAAATATCATGGCAAAATGCTTGTTGCCGCGAAATGTGCACCACACTATAAACGGGTCATCTATGAACAACAATCGGATTCGCCCTTCCTACAAGCCTATCCGAGCGGCACGTGTCCCTGTGGTATCTATTATTGCCGCATCACGCCTGAAGGTGATTTAACGCCGTGCCCGTATATGCCGGTGAGCGTCGGCAACCTGAAAACAGAAAGCTTTGCCGCACTTTGGAATCAATCGAAAGTTTTTCACGAACTACGAGATCGGACATTGTTAGAGGGCAAGTGCGGTGCCTGCGAATTTCGTGACGTCTGCGGTGGTTGTCGCGCCCGCGCCTACGCTCTCACCGGTAACCATCTTGCTGAAGATCCGTCCTGTGAATACCAACCGGGACAGGCGGGCGGTCAAAACATTCGATTTGAACAGACCACCCCATTTGCAGCTGAAACCGACTACGAGTTGCAGTGGACGGAGGCTGCACAACAAAGATTGCAGCGTGTGCCCTCCTTCGCACGGGGAATGGTCACCAGAAGCGTCGAAAAGTACGCCCGCGAACACGGTTGCAATGAAATTACGCCGGAAATCATGAAAGCCGTCAAGGACCGATTTGATAAAACGGGAGTTCCGTCCTTCAGACCTCGCCAATAAGATGTAGTTGACTGATATGGTTTTAGTTTGTTTGCGTAAATCCTTATCTTCTTAGGCATTCGAGAGTTGATTCACATTTTACCCACCACATCTGCACATTCTGAGGAGAAAAAAAACAATGAACATCGAAAATAAAGTTGAAGAACGATTATCCGCGGTCGAAGACCGGTTGAATCGCTTGGAAGATTTGCTGGTTGGTATTAGCCAGAAATTAGATCAGAAACCCCAGCCAACTCCAGTTGACCAGGAGAAAGGGGAAGCACTCAAAGGGTGGGTAACCGATTACGTTTCAATGCGCTTGCAGCAGCTCGTGCCCGAGACGTGCGACCATCCCTCCGAAGCGAAATCACAGGAAGGTCCGTTTTTGGGTAATACCTCAGTTCGATGCACTGAGGAGGTCGTCCACCGCGTCAAACGCATCCCCATCCCATTTGTTCGGGAAATGGTTGTTCAGCGCGTCGCTGACAATGCTCGGAGTGCGAATGTGGATGTGGTTGAGATTGACTTCTTTGAAAACGCGGCAACTTTTTGACAGTGTAAAGCAACGGAGGAGTTTCCTCTGCCACACTTCCACTGGGAGGATTTTTTAACATCTCCTCTTTGAGATAATTCTTATCAGATGCCAACATACCCACTCAATGAAAGTCAACGGAAAGCCTACCAAGCCTTAGCTGATCACATCAATTCCGGGTCTGAGCATGGGACAGTTTGTCTTGTCGGCGATTTTCAGTCCGGCAAAACGAACTTGGTCAAGCACCTACTCAAAGAAAAATTTGGCGACTCCACAGATTATTACGTCAACTTAAATCTGTATTTGCTCGATGAATTAAACAAGCAGCGCACGTCAATCGCTTACGCCGGTGCGAAAGCAAAAATACACCTGCTGATACAGATTGCTATTGAGGAGCTGCTAGACAGACATTTCCAAACGCACGATTTCCTAGCCCTCGATGCTATTGAAATGATATATTCCTACGAGCTCAATCTTATTACAATTACCGATCGCTTTGTGGACAATGGTAAACGTTGCGTCATCTGCGTCCCTGAAAGCAAAAAGCATAATTACTACCTTGACTTTAACTGGGCGCTTGCAGAGACCATTCGAATCAGTTGAAGGGATTGGGTTTGCTTGTGCAGCTGCTACGGAGCATCAATAGAACTGTTCCCGTCTAACCCCCAAGTCCCTTTTCCTATTTGTATATTTTTATTTAACTTTGGTGTTGACTGAAATTGCGAAATGTGATATAGTTATTTAATAGTGTTACAATTAATAACCTTCCTTGATATTGAGGCGGCTTGGCAAAAGAGCAACGCGAATGTGATCTAACTGATCGAGTGCGCACGAGGGTTAACGCCAAGCTCACACAACCCACCTTTACCACCAGATTGGAAAGATTCATGAGTAAGCGAGCTGAAATCGCCAACGACCGAGCCATTGAATATTGGGAACAGAATCACTTTGACGACGCAATTGCTCAATGGGAGGCAATCGTTCGGAGAGATCCGAATCTTGCAGAGTGAAGTGCCACCGTTAATTTGGGCCATAAATCAGTAAAGTTAAGACAAGTATTGTTGCTCAAATTCAACCGGTGTCAAGTACCCTAACGCCGAGTGAGGTCGTTTCTGGTTATAAACCTGTACAATAAAATGTCCGATGCGCTCTGTGGCATCCATAATATCGTCGTATTCATTGAGATGGACCTCTTCCTCCTTGAGAGTTCGGATAAGCCTTTCAGCGTAGCCGTTCTCCCATGGACGCCCCCGATGGGCTAAGGAAATCTCAATCCTATGACCGATGAGCGTGGAAATATAAGTTGTCGAAAGATATTGAACCCCTTGGTCACTATGGTGAATTTCTGGAACGTTTTGGCTTAATGCCTGTTGTAATGGTCTCAATGTGAGAGGTTGTGTCAAGTGCCGACTCATCTGCCAGCCTCTTATCACGCGGGTGAACACATCCATTAACACCGAAACATAGACGAATTGTCCCTTGAGTCGGACATAGGTAATATCACCGACCCAGACTTGATTGCACCGACAGATGTCAAGGTTCTCAACTCGATTCACCCATTGACCCACATCGTCAACCGGTTGAGTGGTTTGACAGGCACGCTTTACGGCAACCGACAGATTATCGGCTTTCATCAGTCGGGCGACTCTGCGGTAACCGACGGTGTATCCCATACGCACCAGCATCTGCGTGATACGCCTATAGCCATATGTTGGATAACGAGCAGATAGTTTCTCTATTTCATCTCGTAGCACTTGTTCAAAGGGGGCATGCGTCGGTTGATAATAGAGACCGCTCCGATGGAAGCCAAGCACCTCACAAATCTGTCGAACCGAGTAATCGGTCTGCAAAGCCTCAACCATCTGTCGTTTTTGAGACCGGTTCAACTCAGCCAAGTCGAGGCTTTTTTTTGGATGTCTAACGCCAAGGTCAATCGCCCAACCAGTTGCTCCAGTTGAGCAATCCGTTCGATAGAGTCGTTGGATTGCTTATCAGTGGATTCAAAGAGAATCGCCGCATTGTCAAGCAGTTGGTGTTTCCACTTCGATAGCTGTTCGTCGCTGAGGTTGTATCGCCGACACAGTTCTGCTTGCGAACTTTGACTCATCAGTGCCTCAATAACAACTTCAGCCTTAAATTGGGCGGTAAATCTTCTCCGTTTTGCCATCGGATAGCTCCTTTCAATTGGATTGCCATTGTATCACAATCTTGGTTTAGAGGGTGGCCCAAATTGCCGATGGCAGTACACGAATCTTGCAGAGATACACTATAACCTTGGAAACGCCTACATGCACCAAGGCAAAGTTGAAAGTGCAATTGAAGCGTTTAAGCGGGCAATATCTATCGATCCTAGCCTGCCTGAAGCGTACAACAAGCTGGGGATTATCTGTTACAAACAAGGCGATACCGAACTGGCTTTCGCCTGTTGGAAGCAGGCATTAAGAATTAATCCGGACTTTGAAGAGGCGCGCCGCAATATCGGACTAATTCAGAACGTTCCTCAGCTTAACTTGGACGACGAAATACCTGCCTACCAGCATGTAACAGAAGATAATGCAAAAGATAATGAGAGCGCAAGCATTGAGGGAGACAACGACCCGCCTAGATGGAGAAATCGAATCAGTCGAGGTTGGGGTGCGTTCCGAAAAAAATAAAGTCGCCTCCATGATCGGAGGATAATCGCAAAAGCGATCTGCTAGTCTGGCTCGATTTTTTGGAGGAGTCGGCGTAATTTCTCAACTCGCTCTGCCTAGTTAAGCTCTGCCTGTACGTTTCCCAATCTTGTCAATCTGTTGGTATGCAACACTTAAACAAAATCCTTCATTGAGTTTGTTCTCCCCATAAAAAAAGCCCTCAATCACTTGAGAGCTTTTTTCCCCGGTTTCATTTTCTATATAGTATTGTTTATAGTACTGTCAGCTTTATCAATATGAAAGCTTCCTGACTTCTTCGGCCTGAAGCCCTTTGTCTCCTTCCACAACGTTAAATTCGACCTCTTGTCCCTCATCTAGGGTCTTGAAGCCAGTTCCGTCGATGTTGGAGTAATGGACGAAGACATCTTGCCCTTCATCGGTCACGATGAAACCGAAACCTTTCTGATCGCTGAACCATTTCACTCGACCTGTTGCCATTGGTGTGTACCTCCTTTCCTGAAAATTCAAAACTGCAAATGAAAATCAAGTTTTAGCGCTAAGAGGTACAAAATACAGCATACAGCCGGGGAAATGCTTCCATTTGAACCTAACACCACTTCTTTAATCCATTGTACAGTTACATCACAATTATACTTCATTCAAAACGAGAATGCAAGAAAGAATTCGGATTAAGAAAGTATTCAATAGTAAATTAATCTCGATTTTGCGCGCTGCTACACGTTTGCTGAAGGTTCTGTGCGGTTTATCTTTTTGGTTGGGTGGTCTTTATCCACTTCAGGTGTACCTAATGTTGTAGCGTTTGCGAAATGAAAAGCTGAGTGCGTTCATTCTCCGGATTATCGAAGAAAACCTCCGGTGCTGCCTCTTCGATAATTGCTCCCTCATCAATGAAGATAATCCGATCCGCAACCTCACGGGCAAAACCCATCTCATGGCTGACAACCAGCATTGTCATACCAGACACGGCTAACTCGCGCATCACATCCAAAACTTCGTTTATCATCTCAGGATCAAGCGCACTTGTCGGTTCATCAAACAACATAATTTTGGGCTGCATTGCCAAAGCCCTTGCGATTGCGACACGTTGTTGTTGGCCACCCGAAATCTGTGCGGGAAATTTGTGAGCATGTTCTTTAATACCTACCCGTTCTAGTAACGCCAAAGCCTCCGATTCTGCTGCACTTTTTACCATCTTCTTCACCCAGATAGGGCTTAACGTTACATTTTGTAGGACCGTCAGGTGAGGAAACAAGTTGAATTGCTGGAACACCATGCCGACTTCTTGGCGTATACGTTCTATATTACGAAGGTCATCACTGAGTTCGATACCATCAACGATAATTCTACCCCTCTGGTGCGTTTCCAGACGATTTATTGTACGGATGAATGTGGATTTACCCGAACCCGACGGTCCACATATCACAACCTTTTCTCCCCTTCTGAATGAGGTGGTAATCCCTTTGAGTACATGGAAATCGTCGAACCATTTATGAACATCCTCGCAGATAATAATTGAATCATCTGTGGTATTTTCAAGGTCTGCCACTGTTTTATCTCCTCCTTCCTAATATATACCAGATAAGCTTGTTCCTACCCGACTCCCAATGTCTCTTCGATTTTCTGACTGATATAGGACATCGAGTAACTGAAAAGAAAATAGACCACCGCAGCGAACAGGTATACCTCAGCTTGCAGTCCCAACCAATCAGGATTTGCAATGACCGTTTTGGCTATACCCAATAGATCAAGCAATCCAATAACAGCAACCAATGATGTATCTTTAAAGAGGCTGATAAATTGTCCGACGATTGTCGGGATAACAGAACGAAGTGCTTGTGGTAAGATGATAAGCAGCATCATCAGCGGATAATTGAGCCCCAACGCATGAGCAGCTTCATACTGCCCTCTCGGAATCGCTTGTAGACCCCCACGGACGTTCTCTGCCATGTAAGCCGCAGAAAAAAGCGTAATACCCAGCATCGCCCGTAAAATTTTGTCAATGCGAAAATCAGGTAAAAAGATCGGGACCATAATCTGTGCCATAAACAGAATTGTCACCAAAGGTACGCCACGTACTACCTCGATATACGCCGTCGACATCCATTTGATTGTAGGGAGATTGCTCCGCCGTCCAAGTGCTAAGAGAACACCCAGTGGAAAGGACACAACGATGCCCACAGCCGCAAGAATAAGTGTTAAGAGAAGCCCACCCCAATTGCTTGTAAAAATGGTAGGCAAGCCTCCGAAGCCGTGCAGCCATATCATAGTCCAAGGAAACGATAGCAACCAACCGCCCAGAATCCAAGGGCGCAACCCTTTTCTGCCGCGACCCAGAAAGAGTGAACCCACCAACAATACTACCCCGCCTAAAAGACCTAATCTATTCCAAAGGGCGATGGGGAAAAACGCTAGGATAATCCCGACTCCGCCTCCAATTACCCCGACAACAAGGGCAAGCCGAAGAGCTAACCCGCCCCAGATTCCAGCACTCAATCCCGTCAGGACACCCAGAGTATAAATCACAATCCATACACGCCATATCTCCTCTCTCGGATAAGCGCCGACTAGGAAAATTTGCAGGTTGGCGGGTATAACGCTCCAATTTGCCTCAGTGAAGATCCAAGTCAACATACCCTTAAAAACAACGTACAAAAATCCAGCGGCTAAAAAGGTGAGAAGCGTGTTATACCAAGTGTTAAACAGGTTCTCCTTCAGCCATCCTGAGATACTCTTCGATTCAGTTGGTGGCCTAATCGCTTGATTAGGTACTCGCTCTTCCACGCGTTTCTTCCTCTCATCATCCGATACGGTTAATCCTACGGTTGTACCAATTCATATATGCTGATGTCGTTAAGCTGATGAACAGATAGCTCATCATAATCATCGCGAAGATTGGGATGGATTGTCCGGTTTGATTCATCATCGTATTTCCTACGTTAAAAAGATCCGGGAAGCCGATTGCCACAGCCAAACTGGAGTTTTTGGTGAGGTTCAGGTACTGGCTGGTGAGCGGTGGGGCTATCACGCGCAAGGCTTGGGGAAGGATAACCAACCTCAAGCTTTGAAATTCACTGAGGCCTATTGCTTTAGCAGCCTCCTGTTGGCCCTTCGCCACGGACTGTATCCCACTCCTCACTACTTCGGCGATGAAGGCCCCCGTATACATAACGAGTCCAATTAAAAGGGCAGAGAATTCGGGTGAAAGGTATGTCCCTCCAGCGAAGTTAAATCCTTTCAGAGCGGGCAACTCAAAAGTAAACGGTTTCCCCGGTGTCAGAAACCAACCCAAAAGAGTGACCAACAACAACGCTGGCAGAGCCCATTTTGCAGGAAAACCGGGCTGTTCCATCTGTCGAAGTTTCCTCAACCGCACAAGATAGAGAATCAGTGCTAAAATGAACCCTCCGGCAAGACAACCGAGCCAGATCTTCAGACCCGATGTGGGCTGCGGCGAGGGAAGATATACCCCTCGTTGGTTAATAAACACGCCTCCGAAGAATGTGAAACTCTTCCGTACCGAGGGAAGTTGAAGAATTACCGCAGTATACCAAAACAGAATCTGTAGTAAGAGTGGGATATTACGAAAACATTCGACGTAAATGGTTGCGATGTTTCTGACCAGCCAGTTGCTTGATAGCCGGGCGATACCGACCACAAGCCCCAGAATCGTGGCACACACAATTCCTATAATACTAACCCTAATCGTGTTTACCACGCCCACCCAAAACGCCTTCAGATAGGTATCTGAAGGCTCATAAGCAATCCCTTCAGATATTCCAAACCCGGCTTCATCATTAAGAAAATCGAGGTTTAAGGTCAAGCCGAGACCGCGGAGCCCTCTCAACATATTCGTGTAGAGAATGCCGGCTAACAAGACAACTCCCATAAGGAAGATGACTTGGAATAACACGCGCAGAACCCGAATATCTCGCCAGAAGGGTATTTTATTTGATGCACTTTTGGGTGAGTTGTTTTCCATTATGTTGTACGGCGTAATTCCGTGAACGATGTAGCCTACATTGCAAATTTGTAGACAAGATCACCATTTGGGGCATTTTCGAGGAGTAAAATAATGGTGCCAGCTTCCTGCTGGTAAGCCTCCTGATACAGTATTTTAATTGCGCTCAGATCAAAGTGATAGTCATCAGTTAGCCATGCCTCACACGAGTCATTGTTTGCATTGTGGCCAAGATCTACCCTGAGTTGTACCGGAAATGACTCTAGGAACACACCCGTCGAGACAAGGGTAAATTGATGTTTTTCACATCCGCCGCCGTAGGAGACATTAAGTTCTAGCCTATCGTCTGTTATCATGGCAGAGTTTAGAACATATTCATCAACGCCCCACTCTTCGACTGTATTGGCAATGACCACGGTTCCGGTTTTTATTGCATCGGGTGCAATATCATCAGGGGAAACGGAAACGCTGGCATCAGCAGATTTTCCTGTGATTTGATTCTGCATTTGCTGACATCCTATCACAAAGAAGATGGTCAGGCTCAGTGCTAATCCGATAGCATTAGTTAGCTTCATGTTCGAGTTCCTTTTCTTTTGGAGGGGTTTGCCTAACTAATGACGTGGCGGAGGATATATGAGGACCCCTCCAAACCGCGAGCCATTTGGATGAAGGTTAAAACCTTCTGCTAACGAAACGGCATCGCGTACAGCAGACCCCCTTGAGTCCAAGGTTTGTTGATACCACGCGGTAGACCAATAGAGTGCAGGTTGCGTTCAAAAATTTCACCATAGCTGCCAACAGTAGCGATAACCTGACGCGCCCAATCTTTCGACAGACCCAGTTTGCCTCCCATATCGCCGGTTTTACCCAAGAAACGTTCTATCTCTGGGTTTTTAGATGTAAAAGTGCCGACATTTGATTGGGTAATGCTGTGCTCCTCGGCGAAGAACGTAGCGTAAACAACCCAGCTTACGACGTCGTTCCATTTGTTGTCGCCATGGATAGTAACGGGCCCCAGCGGTTCCTTCGAGATGGTCGTATCGAGGATAACATGGGCGTCCGGATCCCTAAAGACTTTGCGACGCGCTGCTAGCTGAGATTTATCACTTGTAACCACATCACAACGTCCCTGTTCGTAACTATTGTAAAGAGTATCAATCTCCTCAAATACAACCGGATTAAAATCCACCCCTAAAGCCCGCATCGTATCCGCTAAATTTAGCTCAGTCGTGCTACCAGCGGTGACACAGATACTCGCGCCTGCCAATTCCTCTATCGATGTGATGCCGAGGTCTTTACGCAGCATAAATCCCTGGCCATCGTAAAAGGTCGTTGGGGCGAAATCAACTCCCACTTGAGTGTCGCGGGTAAGCGTCCAAGTCGTGTTTCGGATTAAAACATCTATCTCCCCTGTCTGAAGTGCGGGAAAACGTTCCGGTGCCTTCAACGGCACAAATTCTACCTTATCCGGATCACCGAAAATCGCGGCAGCAATTGCCCGACAATAATCCACATCAAAGCCGCTCCACGTGCCATCTTGGCTGAGGAAGCTGAAACCGGGCAAGCCGCCGTGCACCCCACAAACGAGCCGGCCCCTGTTTTTTACTTTGTCCAAGACACTCTCCTGTCCGCTGGCGAATGGCGGAACCGCCAGTGAGATAGCAAGCGTAAATACGAAAGTGCTAAACCAAAGCCTACGCATTCAAATCCTCCTTTTTACTTTGAGATAGGTATGAACTGTGTGTCCCTATCATCCAAAACTCGGAAAGCCCGAAATGGCTTAAATTCAACGAAAATTCTAACACAATCGCAAGCCGCTGTCAATCAGTTTGTTGTCAAGGAGCGCAGCGAATGAACCTACAGATCAAAGCCATCAATGCGGAAACGCGATGGGACGATTTTCCGTGCTGTCCTCTGTAGGATTATGGTATAATGAACAGCCGTTTCGCTAAGCGAGACGCTGAAAGACACGCTTCTACTGTAAAGAATTTACGATATATCACCTCCACGAGGTCTACCTCATGTCATTCGATAGTCTAGCTTTACATCTTGTAACGGATGAACTCCGTCATACAATTCTGAACGGGACCATTCGGCATATTGAACAGCTGAACCCTCATAGCATTGTGCTGAAAATCACTCAGTCAACCCAAACTCACTTTTTGCTCGTTTCAACCCATTCCGTTCATGCGCGTACACATCTAATTGAACGTCCGCCGAAAGGACAGTCCAGGTCCCATTTCGCCGACTTTTTGATGAAGCACGTTCTGCGGGGCAAACTCACGGCGGTGGAGCAGGTTGGCTTGGATCGGGTCCTAAAGCTCACTATCGCACCCAAATCCGATATACTCGAAACATCACCCAAATCAATTATCGCAGAGTTTATGGGCAAGCACAGCAATATCATCCTCATCGATGAAGAGAGCGGCAATATCCTCGAAAGTATTAAGCATATCGACGAAACGATGAGCCGCTATCGTGAGGTGTTACCCGGTTTGACCTATACCCCACCACCGCAGCAGGATAAATGGCATCCACTCAAATTAGACCGGGACGCCTTTGTTTCGCTTATCGAAAACCGGAAGGTTGGCTGGCGATTTCTGTTTAACCAGATTGATGGCTTGAGCCCCACACTCGCTAAAGAAATTATCGCCCGCGCCAGCGACTCTGCAACTCCAGCGAACCTGTGGGAGGCGTATCAGCAGGTTGTGGCGTGCTTCCAACTCGATCGCAACCGTCCCCAGGTGCTCATTGAAGCAGACAATTCGGCCCAACAACTTCAATCAGAGGATAAGCCAAACAGCCACGCTCGCCTGAGTGAAGGAGATAAAGTTGTCGCTGTTTCTGCACTAAAACTTGTGCAATTCCCAAGTACCGAGAGCCGGCTTTTTGAAACGATGAGCGAAGCCTTATCTGCGTACTACGATGCGGTTACCCGTGATGAGGCGATGCAATCCGAGCGAAATATGTTGCGCCAAGTTTTGGACAAAATGAGTGCAGCACTAGATCGAAAACAGGTGTCGCTACGACAGGATTTGGCAAATGCGGAGCAGGCTGAAGATTATCGGATCAAAGGCGAGCTCCTCACTGCGAATTTGCACCATGTTCAGCGAGGACAGACGGCCATCCAAGTACAAAACTACTACAGTCCGGATTTAAGTGCCTTGTCAATTGAACTTGACCCGCAGCTCAGTCCGTCAGAAAACGCCCAACAATACTTCAGGAGATACACCAAAGCAAAACGCGGGGTTTCCGTCATCTATCAGTTGATTGCCGACAATGGGGCAGAGCAAGAGGTACTACAGGTTTATGCGTCGGAAGTGGAGGAAGCAAAGGGGTTGAAGGAACTGCGAACGATTCGGTCTGAATTTGTAAAAAAAGGTTGGATACAAGAAAATAAACGTCATTCCAAGCAGAGCGAGTCTGCCGGTGCATTTCGGAAATACACCTCGCCCGATGGTTTCCAGATTTACGTGGGACGCAACAGTAAGGAAAATGACCTGCTTCTTCGCCGAGTTGCTTCAAGTCGGGATATGTGGTTACATACAAAGCAGATTCACGGTTCACACGTTGTCATCCGTAATCCTGAAAACAAGCCGGGGATCCCAATGCCAACTCTACTGAAAGCCGCCCAGATAGCAGCTTTCTTTAGTAAAGCACAACACTCCAGCTATGTCCCGGTCGATTATACATGGTTTCGATATGTTGTTAAACCGAAGGGCACCGCCCCAGGCTTTGTGAATTATACCCACGAAAAAACGTTGCATGTTGAGCCCAGCTTGTAAAAGGTAAAGCAACATCACTGTTTCTCGCATTTAACTCATTACATTGAATGAGTGCAAGTATCAGATCTTGAATATCTCGCCCAAACGTCCCCCCAGGATACGGCCCGCAGCAACTAAGCACGCTATTAGGATAAACATCCCCACGACACCCAATGCACAAGCAATATATGCTCCACCAACCGGGCGTTGTGCCAGATTCCAAATCGCTTTCGTAATTGGGTTGTACTGGTCCCGCATAGCAAGAATTAAACTGTCAGCAACTTCCAGCATAGAAAACGAGAACACCAGAATCGAACCGGCGATGATATTGGCAATTACAAGAGGCAATGTAATCTTGTACAGCGTCCGCGCCGAGCTAGCACCAAGATTTTGCGATGCCTCTTCCAGTGTAACACTAGTCTGCTGCAAGCCCGCGTAAATTGACCGGAGCATATACGGCAAACGCCTCACCGCATAACTGATGATTAGCAGCGCAATCGGGTTTTGTCGAGGGTCTAAGATGGAGACAATGGACTGGGGCAAGTGACGCAGTAGAAGCGTTGTATCCGCGAAACTACCTACATAGCCAAACGCGAGCGCAACACCGGGGAGTGCTAAAGGTAACATAGCGATGGCATCGAGGAGGTTCTTAAACGGAATGTGTCTACGGGTGAGAAGGTATGAGAGGGTGATTCCCAGGATAAGCGCGAGAATTGTGCTGAACACGCTGTAGAATAAGCTATTCTTTATACTTAGCATCGTATCTTCTAGTTTGCTTTCATGGCTAAAAACCTCCGAATAATGCTGCAGCGTGTAGCTCTGAGGCAGCACACTTAACCGCCACTGACTTGCATCAGGAGTTAGTGAGGTCAAGACGATACTGATATGCGGCAGCAGTGCCATGAATATAATGGTTCCTATAAAAAAGTAGATGGCGACACACCTCCAGCGATTTGCTTGGATCTCACGCGAACCAACATGCCCGCGTCCAAGCATCTCATACCGACCGCTACCAGTCCAACGCTTGGAAATGTAAAATGCAAGGGCTGTCAGCACTATAATCAAGACCACGAGTGCATACCCCATTGGGTTGACGTTGGCATCGGTAACTTGGCGAAAAATCCGTACAGCGATAACTTCATTATAATTGAAGATTAATGGTGTTCCTAGATCAGTGAACGCCCAAATGAATACTAAGATAGCACCCGCGAAGTAGCCGGGAAGTATCAGCGGGAGCGTCACCGTCCGGAAAAGCGTGAAACGCGATGCTCCCATATTTTCCGCCGCTTCTTCTAGGCTTGGGTCTACATTTGCCAACACCGCAACGACGTTGAGATACATTATTGGATAAAGATGCAGCGTTGACAGCAGTATAACTCCCCAAAAACCGCTACCGAACCAATCGATCGGTTCCGCCAAATCGATAAGCCCAATCTTATTCAGGAAGATGTTTATACTACCGTACAGGCCAAAGAGCTGCTTCATACCGATTGCCCCGACGAAAGGTGGCATAATAATCGGAATCAGAATAATCCCTTGTAAGATGCTACGTCCGGGGAAACGATAGCGGGTGAGGAAATAGGCAAGTGGCAACGCAATAAGTGTTGTCATTAGCGTTACCACAATGCCCATATTGAGGCTATTGACGACCAGCTCGCGGATATTTTCATCCGTAACCATTAGCTTGAAGTACTCAATACTCAAGCGGTCGTTAATCCAGAAGGATTCCTTGAAGATGTACAAGAGGGGATATATCAGAAAGACAAAGAAAAAGAAAATAATCGGTAGGAGGAGCAGCAGGACAGAAGGTGTTAAATCGTATTTTCTCAGCATAAATAGTTGACTAGACTTGCGGAGGATAACCTACCGCAAGTCCATTCACCACACTAATTGCCAATCTTTTGCGCCATAGCGAGGTTGGGCGGAAGCTCACGCATGAGCTCTCGAGGTTTGAAGTTTGGCGAGAAATCATACAGACCGTAGTGAAGCAGTCCATCATTTTTAATAATCTGATCGTCTACAGAGTCGAAAACGAGACCTCTTAGATATTCATTCTTGCTCCCAATCCGTTGAGCGTCGATGTTACGCCGCTTCACCGTATCCACGGCCGCCTGAAGTTCAGGCGGAATCTGCTCCTGATTTTGACGCATCTCCAGATATGTCTTCAGCACATGCCAACGCTTGGGGCCACCATTGTAAAAGGTATAATGCGCCCAGTGATACGGCTGCAAATCGTGTTGAAGGTTGAGCACATCTTTGAGGGCTTTGGCGTTCTTCCTGTAAAAATCTAGGCATTCGTCGAAACCATAGGTCTTATCGCGCTTTATGTGGTAAGCTGCCAAGAAAGCACCAATGTGAGGAGTTTTCAGGAGATTCGTATAATATTTTCCACTCGGATTTTTTTGACGATCATAGGTCCCCGCTAGCTCTTCTTCTAATCGGGGTAGATACTCATTCCAGCTGAGTTGTTTCCCCTCCCAATCTTGTCCAGGACTGAGAAACTCAAAAAAGGGAGAGTATGCCGGCATACTTGGATCTAAAATGTGGCGAATCAACTTCGGTAAGACTACCAGATTATTCTGAGCAATGCCAATATCATCTTCACCAGTCTCAGTCTGACTGGGACCCACTATAACTTCATCGAAGCGGCTTTCAATTTCAAAAATTTTCAGTAGGAGCAGCGGATCTATGTCGGCAACACGTCCAGCAATAAGCGCAAATGGAAAGTAGCGCCGTGCCTTAAATAACACGTGTTCTAGTGCCTTTGGACCGTATCCTGGTACATTTAATCCTTTTTGGTATATCAGCTCGTTTGCGGTAATCCCATATACTTCCTGCTCAGTTTTCCTACTGAAGTTGTTATAAATCCGATAGGCTTGTTCAATTCCCGGCAGGATCCGTTGTTCATAGGTTTTGCGGTGGTCCTCTTGCAATCCTACATCGGAAATGATGGGAAGTTGTTGCGGATTGTCTTGGTCATACCCCGCTAGCTGAAGTTGAATCAAATGCTCTTGCATCGTTTTGCCGGGGGTTGTGAGCGTTGTCAAAACATCATAGGTTGCGGTGTCCTGTACTTTCTTTCCTTGTATCAATGTGAGCACAATGGTGTGGTGTTTTGTGAGATAGTACAAGAACGTTTCTTTCTCCCCTAGCGCGCGGTGCGCTAAAAATCCACAAACTCCTAAAAAAGACAGGAGACAAAGGATTAGAGTGAATCGGGAAACGATTCGAAACAAACGCTTCCCTCGCGTAGTGATAGGTGTTTCCGCGATATACGGTGGGAGAATCGCACTCAAGTGCTCATTCAGTTCTTGCTGTTCAGAGAAATATGGCTTAACGGGGTAGGTTTCGAGCTTCTTTGGTAATAAGTCCATGGTCCTCCAGATTATGAAAGTAAAGGCGGGGGGTAAAAAGCCAATAGTCCATTATTAATTCCCTAAAAGTTCATAAAATAACTCCAGCCACGTATAAAACGTAGAAAGCCGGTTCCCGTTTCATAAAAAACGTAAAAAAATCATACAGAAGATAAAAAACCGGCTGCTGTCTCACATTTTGAAAGTGTAAATTTGGAACCTGTAAACTTATGGATAAGTTTCCGGTATAATTCTATCAAAGAAAGGGGGGCAAATTCGATCTAGTCGTGGTCCGTTTTGCCAGACTTCTAATTAGGTGGATATTAAGCGGTGCTCCTAAAGAAATATTCTAACTGCTCAAGCGGTGTATCCAACTGCATCGGCATCAACTCACTAATAAGCGATCGAAGTTGATGTTCACGTCCTGGGACACTCTGAAGCTGCAGGTTTTGTGTGTTCAAGTATTTCTTCAGTTGTTCTACGAGGAAAGTTTGTAACCCTTTGCCAGATTCGTGCAATTGTGCCGGCAGCAATGCGGGAACGCTAATGCCGGTGATAAAGATTTCAATCAACTCCAGTTGGTAATCAATCTGTTCGGCAATTTGCTTGTATGTCTCTATTGCGGCTTCACGCACCTTATCATTGAACTCTGCGATGCTGCTATGGACAAACTCCGTATAAGCAGGATTCCAACCGTTTTCCTTGAATTGCTCGTTGGCGGTACAAAACTTTTCCAACCTATCGGTTATTGTCGTCAGTTGATCGGATAGTGTAATCTTGGTGCTCTCATGAAGAGTGGTGGTAATCTGGGCAAGGGTTTTAATGAATTCAAGCTCAAATTCCTTATAATTGTCATCCGACTCCCGCTGCATCAGTTCAATCAGTTGATTAGAGATATGGCGCAAGTTGGGAAACTCCTTCAAATGAAGCTGAGCTAAGATGTAAGCGGATTTTGCCAGACTAAAAGCAACATCAAGAGTGGAGTTACTAGCTTGTTCTTGAATATCATGAACAGTTTTCTGAATCCCCAGTAACTGCTCGTAAAAGCTCTTTTGTTCCGCTGTTCTGTCAAGAGTGTAAGTGCGGGGGTTAGGAACTTCAAACGCTTTCTTCGTCAAAATCTCACGTTTGTCATGGATTTCACGATGGCGTTGTTTATCTTCGGCATCCTCTAGAGCTTGTGAAAGTGATTGGACAGATTCTTGGAGCGAATCGATTTGGGTCCTGATGGGGGGATAGTGGATATAGCGGAAATCGGTTGTCAGGTTGCGAATTCCCTCTAACAGTTCAACGAGGATCTCCTCATACGCTTGATCTTCAAGAGGTGAATATACCTCCTCTACTTGTTCCTCTTCTTCGTCTAATAATCTTTGCACAAATTGATAGAGATATTCGAGATGGTGCTCTTGTAGCACAGAAGCCTCTGTATAGGAACAAAGTTTATCCCGCAAGATTGCGCAACCATCAGTGACTCCTCCCCGATCTAGACTCAACGCTGCAAGGCTGATATGCATCAAGTCCTCCTCGATTTCTGACATATTATTATCAAGGGCGTAGGCTAGTATCTCATACATTTCATCCGGTATGGGCTCAGGCTGACTTTTATCGAGGGGTGAACGCGGATCCGAATGCCCTCGACGGGTGCGCTGATGTGCTTTTGTGATAATTAAGGGATACTCTTCATCTTCGTGTAAACCCGCAGAACGGCGCCTAGAAGTTCTTTGGTTATACAGACTAAGCGCAGCTTGGTAATGTTCGAGCAGTTCTTCACTACCGAGTTCAATCAGTAATGATTCTATAGTGCTTTTCGGATCGACAGCGATACCTTCTTGGACAAGTAATCGATTCGACAAGGCGGCAAATCCATCGGCTCCCAAATTCCGGAAGGGCCGCAACAAATATGCCCGTTCGCCATCGATACAGATTTTATGTTCCCCAAGCGGAAAAAACTGCTTTGTTTGCTTCTGATCACTATCAAACCAAATTTCCAGCGGATAGGTCTTGTTATAAATCTGGAAATTGATAGATCTAGTGTTGAGCTGATCAAATATCTCCTGACTTACGCGAGCCAAATCATTTGCATCAATAAGGAGAGCAGAAGCATTGGCGTCCGTATAAAAGCTGGCTTCAATGATTCGGTCTTCTGGAAGAAAGTGGCGCCGTTCAATGATATGTGTTCCCGTTGCGTTTTCGTTAGTTATTGCAATCCGCGGGATATCATATGCATCGTAATAATAATAGGATTTCCAACTGAAGGTGCGCCGTCTCATCTTCTCAAACAATTGATACGCTATACGTTCCTTGACCTGCTTTTCACGTCGTGTCTCCCTTCCCTCATAGATGGCAATTTTTTCAATAGCTTCGGGTGATTGCAGGCTGAGCTGGGGAAGCGTCGAGGTTTTTCGCTTTCCCGACAGACGGTCTAGGGTATCCGTAATAAATTCACTCCAATTTGACATATTGTCTCCTTAAAATATTAGCTTATGATGACAGGTTATCCGGAGATAAGATGCTTGAACGGAGGGGTAGCAAACCGTTGTTGGTTTTATTGTAGCCAATAGCCCCACCATATGCAACACTTTTGCTGAAATAGTTGTTTCATTTTCGATCGATATAGTGTATAATCTCTGCAATTACTTCGAAGTAATAACCACAAATCTACAGAATAATTAGGGCATCTTATCTTTGATTAAAGTAAATAATTTATTATAGCACAACTTCGCATGAAAGAAAAGAAGAATTTACCGACAGCGGATAACTCTCAGCGATTAATTCCTAAGTCAATAGAAGAGACAGCTCAGCTGTCCTCAGAAACCCTTAAGAAGGTGTTGTTAGAGTTGAATCTATTGACAGAAGATTTTGAAAAATCTGATGACTTTGTGGATCAGATTGAACGCTTGATTGCAGTGCCTCTGGAGTTTGATATATTCCAGAGAAAGATAGTGCGCCTCATCGAAAATCTCAGAGTAATCGCTGTGCGCGCAGCCGAAAATCACCGATATCTCGCTGATACTATCGAAGATGCGTACTCACAGGCTATCGCACTCCAAAATATAGTTGGCGAAACCCACGCCAGTGTTAACGCTCGCTTCAAATTCTGGCTACATTCCTTTCAGGCGGATCATCAACGTGAAGGGCAGAAATCACGTGAAATTGCAGACTTTTCAGAATTGCTTGATCTGTTCGCTGAAAAGCAGGCTCGCTATGCTTACTTTTTAGCGTCTTTCAAATCAAAACCCCTGCTCATTTGCCGATATATCCCTCCGGACACCAATCCACAAAACAATATAACCCATTTCCTCTCCTCCTATGTCGTGCCGCCATCCGGATCGTTTCGCGTCTTGAAAAGGGCATGGAATAAACTCTTCAAATCTCCTAATAAAAGTGTACTACACCTCTTTCGTGATTCTCGTCCTAAATCGCTACTTGGTACGTTCAAAGGGCGTTCGCCTGTCTTGGTCAGACCGTATATCCCCTATGGACATAGTGAACTAGATCGGCTTCCTAAGATTATCTATGATTTTATCAATATCTACGGCATATCCGGCTGCATTCATGTCCACCTGTTAAAGCGCGAAGATCAGTGTGCTATCTTCATAACGCAGCGGCATGTTGAATTTGATGGGAATTCGGTTCAGTTAGCTGATACAGACTGTCCTGGCGAATCACCCAAGGACCGTCACCATCTAATCATTGAATAGTATAAACTAATCCAGGTATTTAAGGTTGACAACCCCAACTAGATTTGTTATGCTTTAGCTACCTCAAATTAAATTCAGGGTCAACTATTTTGCGAGGCGTGGATGCCTCGTACTTTCAGGGAGGTCATAACATTGAGGAATTTCGAGTTTTTTGAACCGACAACAATTGAAGAAGCGTCATCCCTGCTGACAAAATACAACGGCAAAGCGAAGCTCTTAGCCGGTGGAACAGATCTCATTATAGAAATGAAAGCACGGACGGCGACACCTGAGTACGTTATCAGCTTGGAAAAAATCCCCGGGTTAGCGGGTATCCACTATGATGAAGAAAATGGGCTGCGAATCGGTGCGCTAACGAAGATGCGTGCACTGGAAAAAGATCAAATAATCCGTGAACGCTATACCGCGTTGGCTGAAGGAGCCGGTGAGGTTGGAGGCGTCCATATTCGCCATCTTGCAACAATAGGCGGTAACATTAGTCACGGTTCTCCCGCTGCGGATACCGCGGCACCCTTGCTAGCACTTGGAGCACAAGTTAAAATTGCTAGTGCCGATGGCGAGCGTACCGTGCCTATTGAGACATTCTTTTTAGGCCCGGGGCAAACCGTATTAAATACCGGTGAGATTGTCACAGCGTTTGAATGTCCACCCCGCGGGGCGAATGAAGGCTCGCAGTACATCAAGCAAAAAATCAGAGAAGTGATGGATCTTGCTTTCGTCGGTGTGGCCTCATCTGCGAAATCGGATAACGGTGCCGTAACAGATGTTAAGATCGGGCTTGCCGCTGTTGCACCCACACCACTTCGAGCCACCGATGCCGAAGCTGTTGTCAACGGAAACGATCTGACAGCAGATTTGCTAGAACAAGCCGCTGCCGCTGCTTCAGCGCAATCAAGCCCCATCTCAGATTTACGGTGCTCAGCCGAACATCGTCGAGAAATGGTTGGGGTCTTAACCCGGCGATCACTTCAAGCCGCAGCCACTCGGGCACAAGGCTAACCGGCAAGTCAAGTTCAGCAAAATCCCGGTTTATCAGATGCACGAAAATTCAGACTTCATATTCATTTTAGGCTCATTCCCGAGTCCTATTCGGAGAGCAGAAAGGATAATTCAATGCAGAAGAAGCCAGTTACCTTAACGGTCAACACTGATACATATGATCTGTTGGTTGAACCGAGAAAGACATTGTTAGCGATCCTTCGTGATACAATCGGTTTAACAGGTACAAAAGAGGGCTGCAGCACCGGCGATTGTGGCGCGTGTACAGTCATTGTAGACGGAAAATCTGTGACATCTTGTATGATGCTCGGCGTAAGTGCTAACGGTAAAGAAATCACAACTATAGAAGGACTAGCAAGCCGAGATCATCTGCACCCCATCCAGCAAGCGTTCATAGATAAAGGAGGATACCAGTGTGGTTTCTGCACGCCGGGATTCATCGTGGCGTCCAAAGCATATCTTGATGAGAACCCCAATGCAACAGAAGCAGAGATCAGGCACGCACTTGGTAATAACATCTGCCGATGCACCGGGTACACTAAGATCATTGAAGCTGTGATGAGTGCGGCGGAAGTCATGCGTAACTCTTGATAGCAACCGCGTTTTAAGGGCAAGATTTTAACCCCTACGTTTTACTCATCACGCTTCACGTTCCATTCGCAAAAAGGAGATTTTTCATGTCAGAATATGCAGTTCTTGGCAAAAGAGTACCGCGAGTTGATGCCCTTGAAAAAGTGACCGGTGCGGCGCAGTATGGAGGAGATGTCCATCTGCCCGGTATGCTTCATGGGAAGTTTGTTCGCAGCGAACACCCACACGCAAAGATTCTAAATATTGATACGAGCGAAGCGGAAAAGCTGCCCGGCGTACGCGCTATCATCACGCAAGACGATGTCGAAAGTGGACGACGGGTCTTTGCTACTGACAAAGTCCTCTATCTCGGCGAACCGATTGCAGCGGTCGCGGCAACGGATCCGGACATCGCGGAGGAAGCCGCCGATCTAATCCGGATCGACTACGAAGTGCTCCCCACCGTTCAGGATGTGATGGAAGCCATTCAACAGGACGCACCACGTCTGCACAGCGATGATACCAAAGACGGCCCCGCTCGTCGAGCGATTAGAGCCGACCTGAGAAAACTTGAGCGAGACAAATCGCAAGACCACAGCGCAGAGATCACTGAGCTAAACGCACAGTTGGATGCCCTTGAAGAGGATGTCTATTACAATATCTCCGCCGAAACGCACTCCGCGGCCGGCGATCTAGAACAAGGTTTCGCCGAATCAGATCTGGTTGTCGAAGATACCTATGTCATCCCACGGGTTCATCAGACCTACATGGAACCGCACGTCTCCGTTGCTGATGCCGATTCCACCGGCAAGGTCACGGTGTGGGCAAGCACACAAGGTCCCTTCGCTATCCGATCCGGTATTGCTGGTACACTCGGTATTCCGCTCAATCAGATTAACGTTATCCCCACGACCATGGGCGGCGGATTTGGTGGACGGTTCGGTGTCGCACTTACGCATGTTCCCGCCGTTCTACTTTCCCAAAAGACGGGACGCCCGGTGAAGATCCAGATGACCCGTGAAGAAGAGTTTACCGATGGTCGTCCGGCACCCGGTTGTGTGATTAAGTTGAAGACCGGCGTGAAGAACGATGGCACAATCCTTGTCCGCGAAGGACTGGCTTTCTGGGATTCCGGTTCCGTATCAGGTGCCTCGATCGGTAGCACGATCCGCCTGCGTGGCGTCTATAAGTTCCCGCACCTAAAGGTTGATGCATACGGTGTCTACACAAACAAGTCTGGCACCGCCGCCTATCGTGCGCCGGGAACGCCACAAGTTGCTTTTGCTGGTGAATCTCAGCTTGACGATATCGCTCGTAAACTCAACCTCGATCCGGTTGAATTTCGACTCAAAAATATGCGAGTCGAAGGTGATCCAGTGCCCGCAGGGGCGAAAGAGCCTAAGGTCGGTTATAAGGAAACCTTGCAAGCGGTTGCCGATGCGGTGGATTGGAAGAATCGCACGAAGGACACGAATCAAGGCTGGGGCGTGGCAATTGGCGATTGGACAAATGGTTGTGGGCCGGGCGGGATGTTCGTCTCTATCCACGAAGACGGCAGCGCGCGAATTTTCCACGGTTCGATAGACATCACCGGCACAGACACTGCACTCGCCCAGATTGTCGCCGAAATCTTGACCCTTCCCTATGAGGAAGTTACAATCTCACGCGGGGACACCGATTCGGCACCTTATGCTACCGGCTCCGGCGGCAGTGTCGTTACCTTCACAATGGGCAATACCGCCAAGCTCGCCGCGGAGGATACGCGGAAACGGCTCCTCGAACTCGCTGCTGAACGGTTGAACACAGATATTGAATCCCTCGAACTCAAAGATGGAAAGGTTTCAACCGTCGTGGGCGACCCACCGAAGTCAATCGGATTCGGTGAATTGGCTGCATACAGCCTTTCAACAACGGGTGGTCCTATCGTCGGTAAAGGCTCCTTTGCACGCAAGCCTTCGACGCCTGCCCTCGCTGCACAGATCGCTAAGGTCGAAATTGATCCAGAGACCGGCAGAATCAAGGTGCTGAAGATGGCAGCCTCACAAGACGTCGGTTTTGCCATTAACCCGATGGCAGTTGAGGGACAGATTGAGGGTGGCACGGTCCAAGGCTACGCTTGGGCGACCATGGAGGAGATGCAATATAATGAGCAGGGCAACGTGAATCCGGGCTTCGTCGATTATCGTGTACCTACCACCGCGGATCTCCCTACCGTTGAATCCGTTATCGTTGAAGTGGAGGCGCCCGATGGACCATTCGGCGCGAAGGGTGTCGGTGAACCACCAATCACCCCAACGTTGGCAACGATGGCAAACGCTGTCGCTGACGCTGTTGGCATCCGGATTACCGAACTCCCAATGAAACCGGAAAAGGTTGTCGATGCGTTACACGGCAACGGGAAGTAAAAGCAGAACCAAAATTAAAAACAGAACCGTGTAGAGGCACGGCATGGCCAGTCTCTGCCGGTTTTTTTTATTGGTTTCTTAACGAGAGTGCTCATCCCGTAGGACACGGCGCATGATTTTGTTGGAAGCGGTTCGAGGTAGGACATCGACGACAATGACATCGTGAATCCTAAAGAGCGGATTGAGATGTTCGCGGATCGCCGATTGTAGGGAAGTGGCCAGCGAACCGGTATTCGCTCCCGGCAAGAGTACAGCGTAAATGACCAGTTGGCTAGGACCCCCATCGGGCGGAGATACCGCAATCGCTGCGACTTCGTGAATGCCGCTCACCGAATTGAGAACCTCCTCGATCTCTGCCGAACTGACTTTGATGCCACTGAGGTTCATTGTATCATCCACGCGCCCGTGGATACGGTAGTAACCATCAGCCAACCGCTCAACCCCATCCCCATGACGACGGAGCGGCGGCATCTTCGGCAGTTGAGGAGTTCCCTCAAAGTACACCTCATGATGGCCTTTATTTAGCAATTCGGTGGAAAGTCCAATGGAAGGCGGTATCACAAAGACCTCTCCGTTATCACTCGGTTGACCCTCCTCATCACAAATGACTATATCCAGTCCCAAGGCAGGGGTTGTAAAAGTCGCCGGAGCGGCAGGTTGGATAGTTGTGCCGGTGAGATAGCCACCGCCTATCTCGGTGCCGCCACAATACTCGATAATCGGACGGTATCCCGCGGTGGACATCAGAAACAACATATCTTCCGAATTAGAACACTCCCCTGTGGAACTGAAGGCTTTAATTGCCTGCCAGTCAAGCCCTTTCATACATCTCGTATTTTTCCAAGCTCTCACCAGACTGGGCACAACGCCGAGCATCGTAACGCGAGCGTTCTGAACAAACTCACCAAATTCCCTTTCCGTCGGGGTGCCATCGTATAATGCAATCGTCGCCTGATTAATTAAACTCGCGTAGATGAGCCATGGTCCCATCATCCACCCAAGATTCGTAGGCCAAGCCAACACATCTCCCTGCTGAATATCATGATGTAGGTATGCATCCGCGGCACATTTAATGGGTGTAGTCTGTGTCCACGGGATTGCTTTCGGTTCTCCGGTCGTTCCCGAAGAAAACAGGATATTCGTGTGGTCGTGTGGATCACAGCCAACCGGGTCAAACTGATCGCTATCGCTGAGAAACTCCTCCCAACTTAAATCATCGCTTCGCAATTCAATCGGAGACTCATCTCCGCGGGAAAGCACAATCGCTTTTGGCGCGTCGGCGTCAACCACCTTTGCATATAACGGCAACTGTTTTCCAGCGCGGCGGATATAGTCCTGCGTGAAAATCCCTTTCGCGTTTGCGATACGCAGACGCATCTGAATCTCATCCGGCGCGAAACTATCGGCAATCGAAATCACGACACAGCCCGCTTTGATGATGCCTAGATAGACGGGGACCGATTCGGCGTGCATCGGCATATTAACAGCGATCGGGTCGCCCGGCTGAAAACCGGCCTCCGTCAATCCATTGGCAACCCGATTGGTCAGTGCATTGAGCTCGCCGTAAGTCATCCTCGAAAGAGTCGAACCCTCTGACTGAAACACAATCGCAGTGGTATCGCTTGGCGTGTTAAAGCAACTCTCGACAATATTAAGCCGTGCATCCACAAGCCACTTGGGAAACTCATCCCCTTTGGACAGATCAACCACCTTGCTGAATTTTCGATGGAATTGAATCCCAAGCTGCTCAATCATCAACCGCCAAAAATCGGCGCGATGGTATACCGACCACGAATAGAGTGTCTCGTAAGAATCCAGCTTTAGCTCCCGCATAACCGCCGCAATGTTTGTTTTTTCAACTTCATCTTCATTTGGAAACCAAGCGGGCGCAGCCGCACCAGCCCAGTCAGCAAAAACTGTGTTATAGAGGAGCTGATGGAGTGGGAATGGGTGATCCGGCGTTAAAATGGTTTGCGAAATTTCCTCCCAACAGGCTGTGGCTGGAAGCGATGCGAGTAATGGATTGATACGCTTGACCAGTCGCTCCGATGTTGATCTGTCCAACCCGCATTCGGTGAGGTTTTCACGCGTTAGTTTTTTTGCCATTAAAGAGAACCTCCTGTAATTGCTAACGCCGACATTTTAGCAGAAAGTCGAGGTGAAAGCAACATATCCACACTTGATTGTTGTACCCGCCCGTGATAGAATACAATAAATTTAGCGAGCGACTAAAATTCTCATTGACCTCAGCCAACAGCCCATGTATGGAGAATTGTATCTATGCCCCAAAGTCAATTTCTTAAAGTTGCTCTAGAAGCCGCTCACAATGCGGAGGAAGTTATATTAAAGTATTATGCCGGTTCCATTCGGATCGAATTCAAGCCGGATGCAACCCCCGTTACCATTGCAGATAGAGAGGCAGAGCAAGTCATCATCGAAACCATTCAGCGCGCCTTTCCCGACCACGGCTTTTTAGGCGAGGAATCCGGTGATACCCACTCCGACTCCGGGTATCGGTGGATTATCGACCCGATCGATGGAACGAAGAATTACATCCGCAAAATTCCTCTGTTTGCCACGCAGATAGCTCTCATGAAAGATGGGGAGCGCATCTTGGGGGTTTCCAATGCGCCGCTGATTAAAGAGTTGCTGTATGCAGAGCGCGGTGCGGGAGCATTTATGAACGATCAACCAATTCGTGTGAGCGAAGTGGCAGAAGTGTCCGATACCATGATTTGCCACGGCGGCCTTGATTGGTTCGATTCAATAGGGATGGGGACGAATATCCGGAAACTGATAACCGACTCAAGTCGATCGCGTGGCTTTGGTGATTTCTACATTTTCCACACGCTTGCTTCCGGGCGGACGGATATTGCAGTAGAGGGTGGTCATTTGCAGCCTTGGGATATTGCCGCTTTAGCGGTCATCGTTGAAGAGGCGGGAGGCAAAATTACGGACATAGAACGGAATGCGCTAACTCTCAGTCCATCGCCGGTCATCGCGACAAATGGTGTGTTACATGAACAGGTGCTAGACTATTTTAGAGACGTAACCTTAAACACGAACAACGCGACCTAACATCCAATCTCTATTTGACCATCTGACTGTTTGCCAACACGTCTAACGCTGACAGCCCAATCGCAACAAGCCCAAACTCTCTGCCTGCCTCCATCACAGTATCCCAAACATAGGGACCCAGCGACTGTGCCCCTATGATAGAAAACGCCGGCAATTCCCCGATGTCGCGGCGGATGATTAACTGTGTCGTTTTCGCGAGACTACTCTGTTTCGCTGTTTCGTTTGGGAATGCTGAAAGATGGAAATCCAAACCACACACCTTGCTCAAAAGTGCCTGACTATCAGAGCCTATCACCCGAATCTCCGCTCGGCCGTGCGTTATGTCTGTAACCGTTACGAACTGTTCAGATGCTGCCGATCCAGTAGCCAGCTTTTTCTGTGCGCTAACCTCTTTGCCGGGCGGTGTGCTAATAAAGAAAAGATCTCCCCGTAACCGATAGATGCCATCGCGCCCTTCGTTGATTTTGAGTGAGCCTAAATCAAAGGCGCCTATCAACACGGACTCAGCTTGGTCTCCTTCGAGCAGCAATTTCCCATTCGGCGTTTCGTCAGCGAGAGCAATCCGTTCACGGGCAGAGGCAATTTCCGCTTCTGGCGTCGTATAAACCTCTGGGATACGCCAGCCACGTTGCTCGGTGAACGTCGCACCCAAGCGTTGGGCGATGGAGTGCAAAGGGGTCAACTTGATGGGTGTTTTGGAGGTGCTCACATGCGTAACCTTTCTCCGTCGGGGTCATAAAAGGCACCGTGATGGACACGCGCCTCTTTCAGGTTGTTGCCCATACGAATCGTAAAGGGGGCACCGTTTTGAGACGCTATATCCGGCGGCAGCCAACAGAGCCCAATCGCCTCCTCTAGAGTCGGGCTGAATCGACTAGATGTGACCCAACCAATGATTTCCAACTGACCATCCGCTTCAGGATCGACAATCTGCAACCCTTCATCGGGCACAACGTCAGGTTCAACCATCTTGAAACCTACCAGCAGCTGCTTGGGACCCTCCGTAGAGATTCGCATCAGCGAAGGCTTTCCCAGAAAATCGGGCTTGTCGAATTTTACCGCCCATTCCATATTAGCAGAGAGTGGATCGGACATCGCGTCGGTGTCCTGTCCCACAATGATATGTGCCTTCTCCAATCGCAGTATACGCTGTGCCTCCACACCAAATGGAGCAATGCCAAACTCCCTTCCCGCATCCATCAGTGCTTCCCAAACGTGCAGCGCATAGCCGGACGGACAGTGAACTTCGTAGGAAAGTTCGCCGGTGAAACCGATACGCAGCAATCGGCACGTCACATCCGCGATCTTGGCAGAGCGGATACGCATATAAGGGAACGCTTTGTTGGCGAGGTTTCGTTCGGTTAACTTCTCTAGTACCGTCCGCGATTGGGGACCCGCCAAGTTGAAGGCGGAATAGGTGTCCGTCAGGTCAGTTAGGTGGACGCCTTCGCCCCACCCCGATTGCAACCACCATTGCAGCCACTCAAAGATCGTTGTTGCGCCGGTGGAAGTGGTGGTCATATACCAACTGTCCTCTCTCAGATGCGCACAGACTCCATCGTTTAGCACCACACCTTCGTCATTACACATCACGCCGTAGCGCACCCGCCCAACGCGGAGGTTGTTCCACTGGTTGGTATAGATGCGTTCGAGTAGTTCGGGGACTCCCGGACCGGTAATCTGCAATTTCCCCAACGGGCTTACATCAATAAGGCCGACCCGCTCACGAACACACATCGCTTCTGCCGCCGGATCACCGTAGTGATTTGGACGCAGCCAAAGCCCCGCAACCATCATATTTGCCCCATGGTCAAGGTGCCATTGATGAATCGGGGTTGTCTGTACCGGCTCCATGTTTTGACCTGCCAAAGCCCCTAGCGTCACCGGTGTAGCGGGAGGTCTCGCAGTCGTCGTGCCGGTCTCCTGTACCGTCCAACCGTTGGCGCGAGCGCAGAGGTGGATGGTGTTCATCGAGCACATGGCACCCTGACAGGGTCCCATTGAGATGGTACTGTATCGCTTGAGTAACTCGATGCTGTCGTATCCTTCCGCAATCGCCGTCTCCACATCTTCGTCGGTGACATCTTCGCAATAACACACGAATCGCTTCTTTTTGCCGGGAACGCACACCCGATCGGAAGTGCGGCGCGGTTCTAAGACACCAGAAGATTGCGCTGTCGATTCATCGAATTCGCCAAATCCCGCAAAGGCGGCTGCGTTTAATCCAGTCTGCTGTGCAGCGTCAATCTGTGAGTCAACAGCGTGTATTCCTGCTGCTCGTCCTGCCACATAGATACCCGGTGGAGTAAAAGCCGGTAGCATTTCCCCTCGGTCTTCATCGTACTCCGATTTTCCACCCGCCATATAGGCAAGTTCAGTCGCAGGTGTCCAGCCTATGCTCGTTACTATGAGATCGCACTGCAGCGATTGTGTCGTTGCGGGAGAGATGTCACCTCGTTCATTTAGACGCGCGATTTTTGCCCCGCTTACTGCGTTTGAACCGAGAGCCTCAAGTATAGTATGCCGATAGAACACCGGGACACCGGCATTCGCCAATCCCTCCCTGTAGGGACTAGAGCAGGCGTTGTGATCTCGTTCATCCACAATCGCTGCCACATTCACTCCCAGCGACTGAAGGTCGGCAGCTACGTCCCAGCCATCCTCGTTGGCGGTTACAATCACGACCTGTTTGCCGGGTAGGACGCCAAAAAGATGAAGCAGGCGCTGCACGGCACTCCCCAATATAACGCCCGGTAGGTCGTTGTTATCGAAGATAAGTGGTGTTTCGTAGGCACCGGTCGCTACGACCATCGATTCCGTCCGTATCTTGAACAGACGCGATCCTTTCACGGCACAAAGCCAGTTGTCCTGATACCACCCCAGAACACTCGTATCGGTGAGAACCGTGATATTTGGATGCCGACCGATCGCTTCTAACAGTTCAGGCAAGTCTGTGGAGGCTTGTGTGGTCGAAGAGGGTTCCAAGGGAACCGTGAAGCGGAGGTGACCGCCAAGGGCTGAGTTCTCGTCGAAAAGCAACACCTGTGCGCCGGCTTCGGCTGCGCCCAATGCCGCGCTAATCCCCGCCGGCCCACCACCCACTACGACGACAGCTGTATGCAGATACTGCTTATCAAACTCACCTGGGGGCGTATCGAGATCGACCTCACCCAGACCGGCCGCATGGCGTAAAGTATGTTCGTAGAGAGGCCACAGTTTTTGGGGACGAATGAAAGTCTTGTAGTAAAAGCCGACCGGCATAAAGCGTGACCCCAGTTGCGTCAGGGAAAGCAGATCTCGATTCAGCGAGGGCCAAACGTTCTGCGGGCGCACGTCCATTCCTGCTTCGACAGGTCTAGTACAGGCGCGGACGTTCGGTTCATCCCCAATCTGTACCAGACAGTTGGGGCAATGTCCAGCGCAACAGAGCAGCCCACGCGGGCGATGATACTTAAACGAGCGGCTCAAGACTTTGATTCCCGCTGCCGTCAGAGCCGAAGCAACGGTATCGCCAGGGTGAGCGGTATACTCCACCCCATCAAAGGTGAATCGAATCGTAGTAAAACGATCAATCGCCTCACCTTGCTTCGGATGAAGTCGATTGGGCGTTGTTTTTAGTGTAGCTTGTTCAGTTTGCATCGGTTCTCCAGTTACTATACCTCATAAAAATAACGCAATAGAGAAATACCCCATCACATTTCACGCATCGTACATTACGCATTATTCTTACGCATCACGCGTTACGTTGCATGTAAAGGTAAGTCTTTATTACTTCGTTAGTCCGTGTACGCCGTTCAGCCAGGAACCATAAACCGCAGCCGGCGTTATGATGCCACCACTCTGTTTGTGCGCCCATGACGTTATTGCGCATGTAGAGATGGTTTGCCCATTCTGCATCACTGGTAGCCGAGGGATTTTTGGGACGCGGGCCGTACTCTCCACCAAAATGGAATTCACTGACATTTCGATCCCCACAGTTGGGGCAGGTTAAAAGTAACATATTGACCTCTATTCACATTACTGCTTTTAATTTCATCGGGCCACAGGATTTTATAATATTTTTTCTGTGCGAGCCTTGCGACTTTGCGACCTTGCGTTGAGAATAAAAGCGTCCTATTAGTGCCCCACCGCCGCTGCACCTTTCTCACCGACCAACGCATTTTCCTCAAAACGCGATAAGCGGAACGGAGCGATGAGGGCCGGTGTCTTGCCGGTAGCGATTAACTCTGCCAAGGTTTTGCCGGCGATGGGGGACGCCTTGAAGCCGTAAGTGCCCCAACCGACATCTATCAGAAATCCGTTGATAGGGGTGAACCCCATGAGTGGGCTATAGTCGGGAGGCATTTCGCAGATACCGGCCCACTGACGCAGGATGCGGACATGACTCAGAGAGGGGAAAAGTTCCAGAACGTGCCCCGCAATGCCTTCGAGGAACGTGAGGGAACCCGCCATCGAATAGGAGGAAAAGGGATCTACGCTCGCACCCATCACTAACTCCCCCCGATCGGTCTGACTGATGTAGACGTGCAGGCTGCCGGAGACAACAACCACGTCCAAGAAGGGCTTGAGCGGTTCGGTCACGCAGGCTTGCAGAGGAATAGTGGTCAACGGCAGGTCGATTCCTACCATTGCTGTAATTGTCGAAGCCCAGCCGGCAGTTGCATTAAGGACCGTTCCAGTCTTGATCTGACCACGATTCGTTTCCACGCCGGTCACATTTCCGTCCTTTACTTTGAGCCCAGTTACCTCTGTATTCTGATGGATATGGACACCGCGCACGTCCGCTTGATGGGCATAGCCCCAGACGACTGCATCGTGGCGAATGATGCCGCCGGGCGGATGGTAGAGTGCCGCCAAAATGGGATAACGGGGATGGTCGCTCACATCGAGATAGGGGCAGAGGATTTTGATTTCATCGGGAAAAATCAGGCGCGAATCCACGCCTTCAATCTGATTGACCTCCGCTCGACGACGCATGGTGTTGATCCCACCATCGGCGTGGGCGAGGGTCAGGTGCCCTCGCTGGCTGAACATCACATTGAAATTGAGCTCGTCCGACAATTGTTCGTAGAGCTTGACGCTCTCGTTGTAAAAGCGGACACCCTCTGAGGTGAGGTAGTTGCTGCGGATAATTGCGGTGTTACGACCACTCCCACCCGCACCAATATAGCTTTTTTCCAACACCGCTACATCAGTAATACCGTGCTCTTTGGCGAGGTAGTAGGCACAGGCAAGCCCATGGGCCCCGCCACCGATGATAACGACATCGTAGTATTCTTTCAGTTCATGAGACCGCCACATTTTCGGCGGCGGTCGGTCGCCATTGAAGGCTTGTCGAATGAGTTGGATTGACATCTATTTTCCGTAGGTAGAATCCTGAAAGGAGGGTGTGATCGGTTGGCTTCACTTCAATTCGTCTCGACTACCTAATTTCTCCTTTCCGCGACCGCGCCTGCAACTCATAAAGTGACACGCTTTTCTCCTTGTAGTAAGGAACAGGGAATTCCTTCATCGTAAAACGCGCCATCTGTGCCCGATTTCCACGGACCAATCGTGTGTGTGTCTCCACATGACTTGTCATCTCCCCGTAGTAGATGGGGAAAGCATCAGCAGCACGATAACTGAGAATCAGCGTACGTCGAGAACGATTTGAGCGATTGGTAACTGAGGCGTGTGGAGTCATGCAGTGCATGAAGATCACTGTGCCGGCTTTACCTTCAACTAACACCGCCTCCGAGCTATCGACGGCTTCTGTGGCTCTACCTTGAAAATACCCTTCGCGCGTATGGGCAAGCAACTCGCCTTCGTGCTGGCCGGGTAGCATCTGTAGACAGCCGTTTTCTGCGTCTGCATCGTCAAGGTAAAACAGTACAGCAAGCGAATCTCGGTTTGTCATCGGATAATAGGATAGGTCTTGATGCCATTCCACAACCGAACCGATTTCGGGCGGTTTCATATTAAGTTTGCTGTAGTGATACAGGAGGTCAGGACCTATCAAATCCTCCACAGCGTCCAACAATTTTTCGGACTCGGATAACGTCCTGAACAGCGGGTAATAACTGCACGGTTCATAAAGCCGACGCACCTTTACCCCGTCTGGTGGCTGATTGGGTTCCATTTCCAGCCGATCTTTATCGTGATTCGCGAGTGTGCTGCCGCTGATAATCTTCTCGGTTTCAGCGAGCAACTGAGCAACTTCGTCCGGGGTCAAGAAATTTGGGCAGACGGTGTATCCGTCCTGATGATATTCAGTTATTTGGGTGTTACTTAACATCGCAGCCTCCTGTTCAATGCAAATACTATGGGTCATCTGTATTTTGCCTGGGCCTACTGGCTTTGGCTATCACGCTGCATAGTCCACGTAAATCGGGCTGCTCCAGGCCATCTCCATATCCGTCTGGACGACTCGTACCCAGTAGGGATTGATGCCGGGGTTTGGTGATGGGTCGACAAATGAGAATTTAACCTCGCCGGCCTCCTGTTGCGTGGGTGCCAATGACATCGTCACCCGTCGATTTAACCCGCCGATTTCCATCGTCACAGGCCCTTTCTTCAATTCAGCCAAGTTGATGCTGAACGCCACTTTCTCCGCCGGGGCGTAGGACATCCGCCTAGGAGGATTGATTCCGCTTTCCCCGTAGAGCGGTCCCGTAATCACCGAGGTATTTACCACCAACTCCAGTTCTCCATCATTTTCCCCAGTCAGATCTAAGATTATCCCACTTCGGTAGCCGCAGGTCACCGAATACCAGCGCAAGCCATAATCTTCCACGTCGAACACCCGGGAGCGTGGACTGTCGAACCGAATCTTATCTACGTTTGCAACACGGCGACCAATGACCCTCAATTTCCCCTCCCAGATTACCCCTGAATAACTACTTTTGCGACTGGCTCCTTCCCAGAGGATGCGCACACGGTGGCTGTCCACGCCGCAATCCACGGGATGGCTGTAAATCCGTTCTAGTCCCCGAAATAGTTCCACCGATTCAAACGGGGCCGTGCCAGCGATAAAGGTGGAAATCTGGGGTTTTTCCGCTGTGGTGAATTCTGCTCCCATCAAGTGTCCTGTCGCTTCGGTGCGCATCAAAATCCGTGCTCCCGTTGTTGCGTAAATGCGTCTGGCGTTATATGCTGAAAGCACCGCCGGAATAGTCAATTCGGGGGCATACACGGCTGCCAACCCGGCTTTGGCGTAGCGCCGGTGCTGAAAGCCCGGCGTATCGTTTCCTGGACGACCATTGTGACTGTCGCTACCTCCGAAAAACCCCATTTTGTAATTCCGCTGAAGTGCCTCGTCCAAAATCCACTCGAACGTCCCATGGTCGGATGTCACCTCCACCGCTTGCTCTAATGCGGGATCATGGTAGGTCAAATCCGAATGTTCACCGCCAACGTGAGCGGTAATCACTGTGTCGGAATTCCGGAAAGCCTCGTAGACATCTTGAATGTGATACAGATCCGTGTCAGCGTCCGACTTGTCTTCTAGCCCTGAGTGGTCGGAGCGCCGAATGGGTTGGTCATGTCGCCGGAAATACACGTTGTGATGTCCGCCCCGGCTCGTATTGGCAGACCACTCATAACCGGGCAGAGCCACA
This sequence comes from Candidatus Poribacteria bacterium, assembly GCA_965222805.1. Lineage (GTDB taxonomy): Bacteria > Poribacteria > WGA-4E > WGA-4E > PCPOR2b > PCPOR2b. The sequence goes on along the minus strand of CBDCUX010000005.1, from coordinate 5,473,144 downwards.
AATCGTCCGGGCTGATCGTAGGTTCGTTCCGCTGACTGTTGTAACGTCCAATCCCGCTTAGACAGCACATGATCGTTCCGCTGATAGCCTGCAAAGTCGATTGCGGCGACGTCCCGGGCATACTGAAAGAAATCTGGAACCTTTTCTGCCATCGCCACCTGCCCGCCGTGAGAATCTCCCCAGTAGAGGTTATAGGGTGCCTTGGCTTCCTTGCACAGGGTTGGATTACTCTGTGCAGTCAACCCCGCTTTTTCATCGACCACTGTCAGTCGGTGAATTCCCGTCTGCATAACAGTGCACCCTTCGATCCACTGCACCCCCTTATCCGCTTCGCTAAATGTTAACTCCTCCGTCGGGGTCCTCACCTCCCCTGACTGAATTGCTACCATCCCCCGGTACGCCGTAGCGGGATTTCCCCATGCATCCTCTGCCCTGATCTGAATCCGGAACTGCTCTCTTGCAGCAACCGTTGATGGCAGGTTCACTACCAGTTTTTCCGCTGCCCCACCGACGATACTCAAGTCCGGCGGCTCAGGCAGCGTCACAATGTTTCCATCGCCCGCAGTATCCACATCTACCCAGAAATAGTGTCGTGCCTCCTGAAACGTCTGTGACCGGAAGCCCGGTCCGCCCTCTCTCCGATCTCCGTAGGTCACAGCTACCTTCTCACCCGGTTCAAGTGCTCGGCCGTTCACTACCAACATCACCGAAAGCACACTCTGTACTACTACGCCTATCCGCGCGGCTTTAGGTGCTTCTATCGTCAGATAGTCTGCACCTGCTGGATCGTCCATCTGCGGTGTTGCCCGATCCGAATCCGAATCAGTGTAAATCCTTATCCGTCCACCCGTTGCTACGCCATTTTTGCCTGCGGTATAAGTCAGTGTCCATGTCCCATAACTCCCCGCCACCACCTCGTCCCGCGGTTCAAGATGCACTTCACCGTACAATTGATGAATGTCTGTATTAGACATGTTCAATCGCTCCGAGGCATTCATTGTGAAGACCGGATTCCTCTCATCAACGAGGACCACCGCTTGTTCTTCAGTCATTAAGAATTGCTCCTTCTCCGGATCATTTTCAATATAGCCTGGACTAGTTCGCCGCAGTTGCCTGGTTTATATGTGCACCAATTCCTAATTCCTTGCTGTTTTAATGCAAACACCTGTTACTGCAACAACCACATTGTCAACCCTCGCTGCCGGGAATCTTAATTAAGTAGGATGACACCATTCTTATATCACAAATTGTTTGGTCCGTCAACAGAAAAGCATCACACGCGACTTGCTCTTACTTTTTGTTTTCTCCTTTAGCGCTAAATATGCTATTATGTTATCCTGCTAACCTAATAGGCTGTAACCTGCACACATAACCGTAGGTCCGGCATCTTGCCCGACCCATAGCCCCAGCGGGGCTACAACTAGCAACTTGCGTTATCCTGCTAATAATCTCACACTTACTTATACAAGGGTAAGGAGTTTTTTATGTCGAATCAACCAAAAATTGAAGATAGCGGATCTCAAATCAGAATTACTGCACTACACGCCTTCCCCATGGGCGTCAAAGCCTATGTCAAAATCGAAACCAACATGGGAATAACGGGTTGGGGCGAGATTAACAACATGGACAACGATGTTACCTGTCGTCTCGCAGAATCGCTCTCGGAAATCATTATCGGTGAAAACCCAACTCGCATTGAGCATCACTGGCAGCGACTCTTTCGCGCCCACCGTAACATCCGCGGTGGCGGATTGATGGTGCATACCATCTCCGCAATCGACATGGCGTTGTGGGACATCGCCGGTAAACTCTGGAATGTTCCCGTCTACCGACTACTCGGTGGCCCATGCCGCGATAAAGTCTGGATGTACCCAAGTCCCAAAGCCATCAAGACAGGCCCCGGCGGTTCCAAACCTTTTGCAGGAACACCTACCGAAATCGAAGAACTAGTCCAAAAAGTGAGGGACGCGCGTGAAAAGGTTGGACCTGATGGCGCTGTGATGTTCGACGCGCATAGTTGTCTACCCCCTCCCATCGTGAAACAATTTGCAAGCTATCTCAAAGCCGATGACCTGCTTTTCTTGGAGGAAGCGTGGGTGCCGGGTAACATTGAAGTGATGCGGAAGATCCGCGAATCGGTTCCCGTCCCTCTAGCGACAGGCGAACGCGATCGGACTATCTGGGAGGTTCGTGAAATCCTTGAAGCACAGGTCATTGACATCCTGCAACCGGACTGTGGGCATGGCGGCGGTATCAGCCAAATGAAGAAGGTCGCAGCCCTCGCCGAAGCGCATCACGTTCCGCTTGCACCGCACTGTACAATGTCGCATCTCGGCTTGACCGCTAGCCTACATGTCGCAGCGTCCGTCCCATTTTTCTTAATACATGAAGGATACAAAGGTGTCCTGCCAGAAAGTGTCGCGCGGAAAACATGGGAAATGGACGAGGAAGGCTACGTGTCCCTGCCAGAAGGGCCCGGCTTAGGCGTTGAGGTTGATGAAGCGTCGGTGATTGAGGCCGGAAAAGACAGTGAGCGTAAATTCACCTGGCCCAACAGTCGATTGAAAGATGGTTCAGTCGCAGATTATTAAATGCGATTGAACCCTTGAGAGGTGAACGATGAAAATAACTTCGATTGAGAGTTTTCGTGTTGAAGTTCCGATATCTGAGGAAGAACGGCAGCGGAGATACTACAATTCTTCGGCGATTACGCGAGTCCATACCGATGAAGGGATCACAGGCTACGGATTCGAGGGAGTGGATGTCGATGTTGTCAGCCAGATCTTAGTGGGGGAAGATCCGTTTCAAATCGAGCGACACCTTGAAGCCGGTTTGGATAAGTGGTTTGGCGCAGAAAACGCGCTGTGGGACATCGTGGGCAAAGCCGCAGGCCTCCCCCTACACAAGCTGATGGGTGCCTATCGCGATGAGATCCCTCTATACCTGACCTGTGTTTGGCCCGGCGCAGCGGATCAGACCGACGTGACGCCACAACAACAGGCTGAAGATGTTTTGCGATATTCAGAACACGGATACAAAGCATTCAAGATTCGCATTTTCCGTCCAGATCTGATGGATGATGTCGAAGCCATCCGATTAATTCGAGAACGAATTGGTGGACGGGATAAAATAGAAGTCATGGTCGATAGAACAGGGGAATACTCAGGATCCACCTGGGACTACGATACCGCCCTTCGCGCCGCTAGAGCATTGGAGGAGGTTGATGCCACTTGGCTAGAAGAACCGTTCACTCGTGGTGACATACACCTTCACGCCCGACTTCGCGCGGAAACAGACATCGCCATCACCGGTGGAGAGCATCAACCAGAAGAAGTGTATCGGGGATATGTTCAAGGCGAAGCGTTTGATATTGTGCAACCCCATTGCGCCAATCTGATCGCTACACTAAAAAAGGTGGGAAGTATGTCCGAGCTATTTGGTATGGAATGTATTTTTCACGGCTCGCACGGGATGGATCTGATCTATTCGCTCCAAGTTGCTGCAACCATCCGCACCTGCCGGATGCAAGAATTGGTTTACACAACCCCACCAATCCTCCCTGAGGATGCCTGGTCTCCTTTGAACAAGTTGGTCAAAGCTGATACGTTGTATACAGTGAAAGATGGCTGCGTTCAAATTCCACAAGGGCCGGGAATGGGGATAGAACTTGATGAGGAAGCGATCGAGCAGTATCGGGTTGATGCCTAACAGGCATGAGGAGGCAATCTTAACACCATAGAGGAGGATATACATGATGAATCGTTTCGGCTTTGATGTTTCAGGTAAACTGATTGAGGACTTGATTCGCTGGGCATCCGAAAATGGTTTTCGGTACATTGATTTTCAAGCAGACCTGCCCCCGAATGACATTGCCTCATTCGACGCCGCGCGTGTTCGGGGAGTGCGAGACCTCTGCGAAAGGCATGATATTGCCATTGGCATCCATCCATCGTCCGCTATAAATAACGCCGAATATGTGCCTATCATGGCGGAAGCGGTGGACGAATACCTGTTCTCTAACCTCGACTTGGCTGCCCGACTCGGCTGCGGTTGGCTCGTGGGGCATGGAGGGTATCATTTCGGTGATGTCCCACGACGACGGGAGGTGGCGGTTGAACGGATGAAGCGATTGGTGGACAGAGCAGAGCGAGTAGACGTCCCCATCTTCTTCGAGAACCACAACAAAGAACCTGAATATGCTGAGATCCACTACATTCCGCACAACGTCGAAGAGACGCACTGGTTCTTTGATGCGATTCAATCGCCGTACTTTCAGTGGGCATTCAATGTTGCTCACGGTCATCTTGTGCCCGAAGGTTGGGTGGGGTTCCTTGATGCGTTTGGCGTGGAGAATATTGGTCAGGTACGCCTCAACGATAACACCGGCGATTATGAGGTGCATCTCGTCCCCGGTGAGGGGACCATTGACTTTGAAGCACTATTTGCGCGGCTGAAAGCGGACGGCTATTCCGGCTGGTTCAGTCTCGGTTTTGGAAACGATGCAGATAAAGTGCGGGTGCGGGATTGGTTCGCGACGCTGGTCTGACGCAATCAACTCTTCATCTTGCTCTGTGCTCATAATTGCGCCCCGTAGATCGGGTTTCCTAGCCCAACTGCACCAATGAACTAATGAACAGATTGTTTTTACGTTTCACACATCACGCTTCACGCTTTTTGCGTTTTGCACTGTCTTTTGACATAAACCCATTTTTTTCTTGACAGTTATGGGTCTGAATGCTAACATTTACCCGTATTGAATCCGAATGAATAATGGTCGGGGCGTAGCGCAGTCCGGAAGCGCACTTGAATGGGGTTCAAGAGGTCGCTGGTTCAAATCCAGTCGCCCCGATTTTTATGTAGAGAGGTGGTAGTGAATAACGCCAGCATTAATGTGGGACTTCTTGGTTGGGGCACAGTCGGCACGGGTGTCTCCAAAATTTTGCTCAACCAGAGTAATCTGATTGAACAGAACGCCGGAATCCAACTCCGTCTAATTAAAATTGCGAAACGTACGTTACCGGCATCTCGTCCCGGTGTTGAACTAGACCCGGATTGTTTGACGACAAATCCCGCTGAAATTGTCGAGAATCCCGAAATCGATATAGTTGTCGAGTTGATGGGCGGAACCGATGAAGCGCGTCTTTTAGTTGCCCAAGCTATCCGCAATGGAAAGCACGTTGTTACGGCGAATAAGGCGTTGTTGGCAGCGCACGGATTTGAGCTCTTTCAACTCGCTGATGCGCATGACGTTAGCTTGAATTTCGAGGCGAGCACAGCGGGGGGTATTCCAATAATCAAAACCCTACGGGAGAGTTTCGCAGCGAATCGCATCCACTCAATTTACGGCATCATCAACGGCACTTGTAACTACATCTTGACGGAAATGCACGAAAGCGAAGTCAATTTTGACGAAGTGCTGAAAGATGCACAAGCTAAGGGGTATGCTGAAGCAGATCCGACATTTGATGTTGAAGGGATTGATGCCGCACATAAATTGACCCTCCTCACCTCCCTCGCTTACGGCTTTGCCATGCCGATGGAGGGGGTTTACACGGAAGGTATCACACATATCACGCCAAATGAGATTCAATACGCTCGTGAACTCGGATACGTAATCAAACTCCTTGCTATTGCGAAACTTAATCAAGGCCGGGTTGAAACCCGCGTCCATCCGACCCTAGTGCCAGTACGCAGTATGCTCGCAAATGTTGGCGGTGCGTTCAACACGGTCTGTGTCATCGGTGATGCTGTTGGCCCAACCCTTTTCTACGGACAAGGTGCCGGCGAAATGCCAACAGCGAGTGCCGTTGTCGCGGATATTATAGATGCCGCGAAATCAATCAGCGGTAAGGTTAGGTCTCAAGTCCCGCGTGGTTGGCTTTCCGGGTCGCAAGCCAACATTTCTCTCTGTCCCATTGATGACGTTCAAACCCGTTACTACGTCCGCCTTGTTGTCCTAGATCAGCCGGGGGTGTTAGCACAGATTAGCAATATCCTCGGAGAACACCGTATCAGCATCGCATCTGTCATCCAGAAGGAACGCCATGAAGTCGATGATACCGCTTCAATTGTTATGGTAACGCACGAGGCTATTGAGAAAAATATGCAGATGGCGATTCGAGAGATTGATGCGCTTGATGCTGTCAAGGGGGCTAGCCGGCTAATTCGCATTGAAGAGGAAGTTGCATTTTGAGGAAATCGTAGCAAATGATTTGGAAGGGTGTCATTCCCCACTACCGTGCATATCTACCGGTCACATCAGAGACCCCGATTATTACGCTCAAGGAAGGGAATACACCCCTCATTGAGGCGACAAATTTAAGTGAATCAATCGGTAACGACCTGCGCCTCTACCTGAAATATGAAGGGCTAAATCCAACAAGTTCCTTCAAAGATCGGGGTATGACCGTTGCTATCTCCAAATCTGTTGAGGACGGTGCTCAAGCGGTGATGTGTGCTTCAACTGGTAACACGTCGGCGTCTGCCGCTGCCTACGCTGCCAAAGCGAAACTGAGATGTATTGTGCTAGTTCCAAAAGGAGAAATTGCCCTTGGGAAATTAGCACAGGCGTTGATGCACGGTGCAAAAGTCCTCGCAGTTGATGGAAATTTCGACGCAGCACTTCAACTTGTCCGGAAAATTACCGAAAAACACCCAATCCGGCTGGTTAATTCGCTTAACCCCTATCGCATTGAGGGGCAGAAGACATGTGCTTTTGAGATTGTTGATCGCCTCGGTTTCGCTCCTGATTACCAAGCGATGCCTGTCGGTAACGCGGGAAATATTACCGCTAATTGGAAGGGATACAAAGAATATTACGACTGCGGCAAAGTAGATAGCCTTCCCAAAATGCTTGGCTTTCAGGCGTATGGAGCCGCACCGATAGTCTTAGGATATTCTATTGAGAAACCGCAGACAATCGCCAGTGCAATTAAGGTTGGGAACCCTGCAAGTTGGCGGACTGCGGAGGAAGCGCGTGAGGAATCGAAAGGCTTAATCGATCGGGTATCCGACGACGAAATCTTGCAAGCCTATCAGATGCTCGCAAGATTGGAAGGACTGTTCGTCGAACCTGCCTCGGCAGCTTCCGTTGCTGGCATCATCAAGCTGAATAAGAGCGGATATTTCCAACCGGGCTCTACAATCGTTTGCATCCTGACCGGACATGGCTTGAAAGATCCGGATACTGCACTCGGAGTCGGGGGAGATCCTATCACAGTGCCTGCGAGCGAAGCCGCAATCCTGAAGTGCGTTTATGAGAAGTGAAACGCAATCTCTATCGAATCCTTGACATGCCCTGATGCAGCAAATGCCTTTGCTTAAAAATGTAAAAGAGGTTGGTAAGCGTGGGAATCATTGTCCAAAAATTTGGTGGGAGTTCTGTCGCGGACGCTACAAAAATCAAAAATGTTGCCAAGCGAATTGCATTGACACATGAGGGTGGACACTCTATCGTTGTTGCTGTATCTGCGATGGGAGATACGACTGATAACCTGATCCGACTTGCCAATGAGATCTCTGCAACTCCTCCTGAACGGGAACTCGATATGCTGCTGTCCACCGGTGAACAGGTCTCAATTGCCTTGTTAGCAATGGCAGTTTCAGAACTTGGATGCCAAGCAATCTCTCTCACTGGAACGCAAGTCGGCATTATCACCAATGGCTTTTATAGCAATGCCCGAATTAAGAGCATCAACAAAGAGCGCATCCTGTCGGAACTTGAGCGTGGAAGAATTGTCATATTAGCGGGTTTTCAGGGGGTGACTATTGATAACGAGATTACAACCCTCGGACGGGGTGCATCCGACACCACTGCTGTTGCCATTGCCGCAACGTTGGGGGCTGATCGTTGTGATATTTATACGGATGTAGAGGGTGTTTACACAGCAGACCCACGCATCGTTCCAAATGCCCGTAAGCACGATCGGATTACCCATGACGAAATGCTTGAGATGGCAAGGCTCGGGGCGAAGGTTTTGCACTCCCGATGTGTAGAGCTTGCGAAAAAATTTAATGTTCACCTGTGTGTGCGGTCTAGCTTCAGTGAAGCCGAGGGCACAATGGTCATAAAGGAAGGTGAGATGATAGAAGAAGTTGTCGTCAGCGCGGTGACCTCTGATAAAGATCAAGCGAAGATATCGCTGCTCGGTGTGCCGGACACGCCGGGAATCGCAGCGCGTATTTTTCAGGCAGTTGCTGATGCCCACATCAGTATTGATATGATCATTCAGACGACGAATCCGGGGGGGACAGCCGATATATCGTTTACAGTTACTGAAAAGGACCTACAAACAACTATCAGGATTATCGAAGGACTCAAAGACGAAATTGGTTTCGCCAGCGTTAGCCCCGACAAAAACATTGCACAAGTATCGTTGGTCGGAATTGGGATGAAGAGCCACGTGGGTATCGCTGCACGAATGTTCCAAGCTCTCGCTGACGCCGATATCAACATTCAGATGATTAGCTCTTCGGAAATCACGATTTCCTGTGTGATTGATGAGAGTGAAACAGAACGCGCTGTGCGTACAATTCACGATCGATTTGAACTCGGAGGCACTTCTTCGTGAAAACACTTGAATTCATTGTCAGAGAAATCTCTGACAGCCAACCCGCACGACACGAAGTTTGGGTTCCTCCGGCGGAAATTGACTTAGATCTAGAAGAAGCACAATTTGTTGAAGATATTCACGGATATATCCAGCTTTCACGTTACGAGCAAGATGTTTACGTGAAAGGGAGTTTTTCAGCGTCAGTTGAGGTCGAGTGCGGTTGCTGTATTGAATCGTTTGCGACCAGCATTTCAGGGGATATTGAAGTTCAATTTTGTCCAACAGATGTGACTGCCCCTTCAAATCCGTGGCAGATGGATACTGGTGAGCGGTACTATTTGGGAGATACAATCGATTTATCTGAGGAAATGCGGCAAAGTGTTATACTCGAAATTCCCAATTGGTCCTTCTGTTCGGAGAACTGCAAAGGACTCTGTCCGCAATGTGGAGAAAATCTCAATGTTACCAACTGTGATTGTCATATTTCCCAAGAGAGCTCCTCTCCATTTGCTGCTTTGGCAGACCTATTAGATCCATCTGACCGCCCGCTTGAAAGCTGATTTCTCTGAGTCTAAAATATACAATTCATATGATAATAAGGAGATGACCTATGGCACATCCAAAACGGCGAACTTCAAAATCAAAAAAACGGATGCGAAGAAGCCACCATGCACTTGGGGAGAAATTTGTCTCAACATGTCCCCACTGTTCAGAAACAATCCTATCTCATCGTGTTTGTCCGAGTTGTGGATACTATAACGGGCGAGTTGTAGTGAAAACGGCTGAAGAAGTTTAATCCAATACTATAATCAGCTTCAATTCTGGGATTAAATAACGGTTGAAACCAAAAAGGACGCTATCACAATGGCTCGACATGCAGCAATTGCCGGAACAGGTGCATACCTACCGGAGGAAATCTTAACAAATTTTGACTTAGAAAAACTGGTTGATACTGACGATGAATGGATTCGACAGCGAACTGGTATTGTCGAGCGGCGTATCGCGGCACCCGATATGGCAACCTCAGATCTATGTATTCGAGCAGCGCGCCAAGCCATCAAAGGGGCAGAGATTGATCCACTTGACATTGACATGGTCATTGTTGGCACCGCAACCCCTGATACATTTTTTCCTTCAACAGCGTGTTATGTGCAGCAAGGCATTGGTGCCAAAAATGCCTGTGCTTTTGATCTTTCGGCCGCTTGTGCAGGGTTTGTCTATGGACTCGACCTTGCCGACGGTATGATCCAATCCGGCCGTTATCAAACAATTCTGGTTGTTGGTGGAGAAGTTTTCAATAAAATCCTCGATTGGGAAGACCGAAATACCTGCGTTCTGTTCGGGGATGCAGCAGGCGCTGCAATCTTGCAGGGGACAGATGAAGAGAAGGGGATTTTGGCGTCTTATATTGGATCCGATGGTGATTATGCTGACACAGATTTGTTAGGAATACCAGCCGGTGGCACACGCCTTCCGGCAAGCCATGAGACCATTGATAACAAAATGCATTCGATCAAAATGCGTGGGCGGGAAGTGTTCAAACTCGGCACCCGTATTATGCCAGAAGCCGCTCAACGTGCATTAGACATGGCAGGAATAACGATTGATGAAATCGATCTGTTTATTCCACATCAGGCAAATATCCGCATCATTGAAGCTGTCGGAGAGCGGCTTGGAATTGATCCCAAGAAAGTGTATGTCAATGTTGATAAGTACGGAAATACCTCTGCCGCTACCACGATTGTTGCACTTGACGAAGCCCTCCGGTCTGGACGGATTAAACCGGGTGACTTAGTATTGCTGGTAACATTCGGCGCCGGACTTACATGGGGAAGCACCCTGATTAAGCTTTAAACGAACCGGAGATTTACACATTCCATTTTACGCTTCATGGCTTATATGATTGAACCTTCGCTAAAAACATTCGAGGACGCGCTCGCCTTTCTCTTCCCCGGTCAAGGTTCTCAAAAAGTGGGAATGGGTTTGGAGCTTTTCCAAGAATACGCCACGGCTCGTGCGGTTTTTGACGAAGCGGATGCGATCTTAAATCGAAAGTTGAGCCAACTCTGCTTTGAGGGTCCCACGGAAGTACTGAAACAAACGGAAAACACACAACTAGCGGTTCTAACATGCAGTGTTGCGGCATTGCGAGTCTTGAGCGAACGGAAGATTACACCCAAAGCTGTTGCTGGTCATAGCCTCGGAGAGTATGCCGCCCTTGTTGCATCAGACGTGCTTGTTTTCTCAGATGCGCTGAAGCTGGTCGAATTTCGGGCACAAGTCATGGCGGAGGCTTCCCACCGGCAAGATTGTACGATGGCTGCAATTTTAGGATTGGAGGAAGCAACGTTACAAAATCTCTGTGAAGCTGTATCGTCAGTCAGAGAAACCTCAATGGGTCGGGCTGCAAGTGCCGGTGTGGTTCAAATCGCAAATTACAACTGTCCTGGACAACTAATTGTTTCTGGCGACACCACCGCTGTTGAACAGGTCATGGATAGTGCGAAGGCTACCGGTGCCAAACTTTGCCGCCGACTGGAAGTGAGCGGCGCATTTCATTCCCCCTTGATGGCGCCTGCACAAGAGCAACTTCAAACTGTAATCGATGACTTCCAATTCAACACTCCAAGCATTGGTGTGGTTGCTAATGTAACGGGTAACTTTGTACAAACCGCGGAGGGAATCCGCCGCTTGCTGATAGCACAAGTAACGTCCGCTGTTCAGTGGGAGAAGTCAATACGGACTATCGGGGAGGCAGGTATCTCGAACTTTGTGGAAGTAGGACCCGGAACAGTGCTGTCTGGAATGGTTCGCCGCACCCTTCCGGAAGCTACTTGTCTGAATGTCGAGGACACCAAAAGCCTTGATAAAGTGATGGATATAGCGAGTAGATCCTCCTGACGAGTTCATCTGAACTAATCATCTTCACGTTCCATGCTCTTAGCGTTTTGTACTGAACCAAAACGCATATGTAAAAAAATGGGGTTCTCGTGCTGATTTGTTCCGTCAATGGCATAGGGTGAAAAGGACAAGTAAATGATACTTAAAGACAAAGTGGCAATTGTAACAGGCGCATCGCGTGGAATTGGGGAAGCGATTGCTCGAAAGCTCTGTAAGGAAGGCGCGAGTGTGATGCTCTGTTCACGTTCTGCTGAATCAGTTGCTGCTATCGTTGAATCCCTTTCAGGCGAAGGCGGAAATGCAAAATCAACGCAAGCCGACATCTCCAACAAAGCCGATGTAGAGGCACTCGTGGATTTAACTCTGAAGGAATTTGCCCGTGTCGACATCCTCGTAAATAACGCTGGAATTACCCGCGATACTTTGTTTATGCGAATGAAGGATGAGGACTGGGATGCGGTTTTACAAACCAATCTCACAGGAACGGCGTATTGCATGCGTGCAGTTATTCGTTCGATGATGCGTCAGAGAAATGGACGCATCATTAATATCTCATCAGTTGTGGGAGTCGCAGGAAATGCCGGACAAGCAAACTATGCAGCTTCCAAAGCCGGGATAATTGGCTTGACGAAATCTGTTGCAAAAGAGGTTGGCAGTCGTGGCATCACAGTGAATGCAATTACCCCCGGTTTTATCACAACCGATATGACGGGAAAAATATCGGAAGCAGATCAGCAGAAAATGTTAGAAATGATCCCAACGGGCAGCTTTGGTGCACCAGAGGATGTCGCAGAAGCTGCCCTGTTTTTGGCGTCGGATGCCGCTCGATACATCACAGGCCAAGCCATCCAAGTTGATGGTGGCCTGTTCATGTAAGTGAATCCATATACAATTATCAATAACTAGGAGGTTAATAAATCAATGGCAGTAAATCAAGATCAAATTATCAAAATGATTGCAGATCAGTTACAGATTGACGAAGAACAGGTCAAACCTGATGCCTCGTTTATGGATGATTTAGGTGCTGATTCGTTGGATACAGTGGAATTGATCATGGCACTTGAAGAGGAATTTGATATTGAAATTCCAGACAGTGAAGCCGAAAAGATTCGCACTGTGCAACAGGCACTGAATTACCTAGATGAGAATGCCTAATGGTTGTATGCGCTCAATTCGAGCGTTGTAGTCGCTGGTTCGATAAATAGTGTCTACTTATTATTTGGAAAGGGGGGCGTATCGCTGAATACGTGAGTAAATCTAACGATGTTATGCGTGGTACATGCTCGACTTGCCCCGACAGATCGGGCTGCGCGTCTACCTTCAATGCATGACCGGGATAGGCAGACGCATGAGAGCGAAACTGCATCTACGCATGGAGTAGGTGTAAGATTTCTCACAGGTTAGGTGATAGTCCCTTTCCACTAATTTATTTTTACATTTTTAAAGCGAAAGAGGTATACTCGTGGGGTCTCGAGTCATTGTCACTGGAATGGGAGTTGTCTGTTCTGTAGGCAATACCAAAGATGAGTTTTGGGAATCAATTGCTGCAGGCAAGAGCGGTATCGATAGTGTCACGCATTTTGATCCGCAAGATTTTCGTACGCAAATTGGAGGCGAGATCAAGGGATTTGCGCCAGAGATGTATCTTCCACGGAAGGCTGTGGCGCGTTTGCCACTGTTCATCCAATACGCATTGGTGTCTGCAATCCAAGCCCACCAAGATGCAGATCTCGACCTTTCCTCATTAGACCCTTACCGGGTTGGCGTCGGCGTTGGATCTGGAATCGGTGGTATCAGTGTTCTAGAAGAAAATCACCGAATCTTGCTCGAAAAAGGACCAAGGAGAGTAAGCCCTTTCTTTGTGCCTTACGAGATTATTAACATGGCCGCTGGGCAGATCTCGATGCATTTGAAACTTAAGGGCCCCAATTTTGCTTCTGTTACCGCCTGTGCGACCGCGAACAACGCGATTGGAGAATCGTTCAAGATCATCCAGCGTGGCGATGCCGATGTGATGTTTGCCGGTGGCTCAGAAGACGCAATCACCCCATTGAGTTATGCCGGCTTCTGCGCCATGCGTGCAATGTCTACGCGCAACGACGAACCGCAACGGGCAAGCCGCCCATTTGATAAAGACCGCGATGGGTTTGTGATGGGGGAAGGGGCGGGCGTGTTAGTCTTGGAATCCCTCTCACACGCCTTGAAACGCAATGCCCGTATCTATGGCGAGATTGTTGGCTATGGGATGAGTGCTGATGCGTATGATATGGTGCACCCGAGCGAAAATGGAGAGGGTGCTGCCAAGGCAATGGAATGGGCACTCAAAGATGCCCAAATTGCCCCGGAGGAAGTTGATTATATCAATGCACACGGCACCTCAACGCCAGCGGGTGATATTGCAGAAACACTTGCTATTAAAACACTTTTTGGCGATCACGCCCACCGTCTTCCCATCAGTGCCACGAAATCCATGATGGGCCACCTACTCGGTGCTGCCGGAGCCGTTGAGTTGATCGCCTGCTTGTGTGCAATGGAAAACAACTATATTCCACCCACCATCAACTACGAAAACCCCGATCCGGATTGTGATTTGGACTGGGTGCCAAATCAAGGGCGATCTGCAGATGTTCAGGTTGCACTGTCCAACGCCTTCGGTTTTGGCGGACACAACACGTCTATTGCTGTCCGAAAATATGTGGCGTGAAACGCTAAAGGTTAGTGAGCCTGGGAACCTTTCACGACTATTTTACCATGATGTTTAAGCGTCATTTCATCCCCTATTTGATTGGAACTCGTGAGCGACAGCAGCATATCTTATCGCACTCATCTGTTAAAACGAAGTTACTATGAACCGAAAAAAAATCGCGATTATTGACCTTGCCACCAATAGTAGCACCCGGTCTTTATACAGACATATTTTGCATGCCAACTTCGCAAGCGTTATGCCTCAAGCAATAGGTGTCTGGTGTGAAGAAGAAGGGCACGATGTTACACTCGAGTGTTATACTGGTTTTGGGAATTTGATTGAAGATTTGCCCGATAACCTAGACTTAGCCTTCATAGGTACTTTTACGCAGGGTGCACAACTTGCCTATGCGTTGAGCAACCGGCTTCGATCGGAAGGCACCATCACTGTATTAGGTGGGCCTCACGCCCGTTGCTATCCAGAAGATGCACAGCAATACTTCGATTACGTTCTTGGCTTTACTGACAAGTCTGTAATCCGAGAAGTCTTATCTGATTGTTCACAATACCGACCGATTGGTACACACCTCTCAGCGAAACAGCAGCCGACAACACTCCCTAGCGTACGTGAGCGTTGGCCGTTTATTGAACCGATATTGCGAAAAGCACCGCTTGTCAAAGCTGTTCCAATGCTTGGGAGTATGGGTTGTCCCTACACCTGTGCTTTCTGTATTGATGCAAGTATCCCCTACCGTCCTTTTGATTTTGAGGTTATCAAGGATGACCTCCGTTTTCTGTTGCGCCAGTTCAAACGTCCTTTAGTCGGATGGCATGACCCCAATTTTGGGGTTCGATTCGATGACTACATGGGTGCAATTGAGGAGGCTATACCACCGGATAGCATCAGTTTCGTTGCTGAAAGCAGTTTATCGCTCTTGTCAGAGACCCATCTCAAACGGTTCAAGCGAAACGGATTTAAGGCAATCCTACCCGGTATTGAGTCGTGGTATGACCTCGGTAACAAATCGAAGACAGGTTCGAGGGTAGGAGAAGAAAAAGTCCAGAAAGTCTCTAACGAAATCAATACCATCCTGAAATATATCCCTTATGTACAAACCAACTTTGTATTCGGACTTGACACCGACCAGGGTGCTGAACCGTTTGAACTGACCAAACGATTTGTGGATATGACACCCGGCGCGTATCCGTCCTATAATTTGCTGACCGCCTATGGAAGAGCCGCACCCCTCAATCTGGATTATCAACGTGCAAACCGCGTTATTCCACTTCCATTTCACTTCCTGAACAATGATATGATGAACGTAAAGCCAAACAATTACTCATGGACCGAATTCTACAAACATATGGTTGATTTAGGAAACCATACATTTTCGTGGAAGTCCATTGTTAATCGTTGCAAAACAAATGAGGTGCCTATTGCAGGGTGGTTGACTGTACCACGAGGTATGTCAACAAGACGCCATAAAATCGGGCGATACGTGCAAGTACTTCAACGGCTCGAAAGTGATTCCAAGTTCCGAGCTTACTTTGAACAAGAAACGACTGAGTTACCACAGTTTTATATCAATCGAATACGGAAAGACCTAGGCCCCCTGTGGGAGTGGCTTCCTGATGGGGCATTGCATTACGATCCGAATGCCTACCTCAAATCAGAACAAGCGAATAGCACCGAAGTTATCGACTTAAAAAAATTGAAACGTGGATAAGTTCGCTCCAACTTTTGAGCTTAACATAACCCTAACGCAAGTTGCTACTTATCGCAAGATACCCGGAACGCTGTCCTGAAAACGGATATTCGTGAAAAACCGAGATTGGGTTACAATTATTCCCTTTGGGGTGATCTAAATCCAAGTTGCTACCTATTGAAAATCCATGTTTTTTGTTGGCTCATGTAAAAAGAAAGTGCAAACCGTCAAAAGAAACCGTAGGGAACAACGATCGTTGTTTCTTACTGCTCGGTTTCTGTTGTACCATTTCTTGACATGAGCCTCATTTTTTTACCTATTAGGACTTACGCAGTTGAACATTCAAAGCCTTGTAGTTCGGTGATTCATCGCCATATAGGACAACTCTCAACTCTTGACGAATTGGGTCACTACAGTAAGTCTTTAGGCACCGGAATTTGACGATAGATCACAAAATCCCTCGCAATAAGGGAGGGACAGATCATTTTGAAAACCTATGGCTGTTGTGTGGGGATTGCCATTCCGCAAAGGGAACGGGGACAGTTGCGGAGTTAAGAGCGAAGTTGAATCATTAAGAAGAAACAACAATGATAATAACAAGAATGTTGGACGGTAGAAGCATAGATATCAAGCACATAGATGTGATTTTCATAATACCAGCCCCGATATTCATTGGCACTGGTGCCGGTCCTATAATGCCGGCGGTTATCCCCGTCAAAGAACCAGACGGATCACGCAAAGAATATGAAAACCAAAGCATAGATTGGATATTTGAAGACGAAAAAGACTTTAAAAAAACATCTCAAAAAAGACAAAGCAGATAGTCACCTACACTACGTCATAGCATGTAACATCAGAGAACTAGTAGGAGACGAAAACGAACCAACCCTCTACGTGTTAAAAAGAGGAAGCGTATCATTAAAACGCTACCAAAACTCGATTTATGGCTAACAAACTGGCAAATAGTCATATCCGCAATCATAGGAGCAGTAGTAGCCATCGTTGGATACATAGCCGTGGAACTTATGAAATCAATACTAAAGAACTAGGAATCTAACAACCTACTTGCCCAGACTTATTCTACCTATCTTTCCTAATTTATCCCATTCGCCATACCTAGTTTCATCTAACCGGTAAAGATTTCTCTAACCTTTTATGGGAGTTACGCAGTTGATATAAAGTATCGTCCTGTACGGGCGAGGTGATCTCGCCCCTACGTAGCATGTCGGAGGAAAGAACCGAACCCCCTCGTGGGCGCAAATTTCCTAATCTGCGCAGCAATCACAGATTGGAAACCCTGATTTCATCAAAGGCAGACGCTACGCCACCGTTAGATTGCAATTGTCATATACGCAGGGAACGCAGATCTGCTTTCCCTACTCACACAGTACGAAATAGAAACGATTTTCGCAGGCGAAGGGCGTAAGCCCTACCTTTACTACTGTGGCTTAAAACTGTTGGAACGCAGCCCGAACTTCGGACACCAACCTATCGATATGTGCTGCCGTCATCGGAAGCGACACATTTCCCCCGCTCGTCCAATGAATCCCATGGTTCAAAAGCCAGAAGAAGAGATAATCCTGTAACAGCTTGTCATCCTGCGCGGCTTCACGGTAGTTCCGTGGAGCGCGGGACAAAAAGTGGACACGGAAAAGCGAGCCGACCACAGTGACCTGCGCCTCAACTCCTACCTCAGCAAACACAGCTTCCAGTTCCGTGCCCAATTCTTGCGCCAGAGCACCGATCTGTTCGTATGCTTCAGGTGTCATCATTTGGAGTGTAACGAGCCCGGCGACCATGGCGATGGGATTTGCGTTGTAAGTTCCCGACTGAGGAATCTTCGCCCCGGAAGTAGGATCGTACAGTTGCAGCACATCAGCGCGTCCACCGAAGGCAGCTCCCGGTGTCCCGCCTGCGATGACTTTTGCCATGCACGTCAAGTCGGGTTTTACGCCGTATAGCTCCTGTGTGCCGCCGCGAGAAGCTCTGAAACTGATGATTTCGTCAAAAATCAGCAACGCCCCCGCCTGCGTTGTAAGCTCTCTTAGCTGGGTCAGAAAGCCATCGACCGGGATGCAGGTGCCCGCACCCGTTGCCAGCGGATCTACGATCACAGCTGCCAGATCATCTGCGTTTTCGTTGATAATTTTTGCACAGGCTTCCGCATCATTGAATGGTAGCACTAATACCTCTTCAAGGACTGCCGGAGAGAGTCCTGCTGTCGAAGGAATTGACCGAGGACGGTCGGCGGGACCCAAGTCTGGTCCCAGCGGGGGAACGTAGCTAACTAGTGCGTATTCACCCACACCATGATATGCCCCTTCAAATCTAGCAATTTTACGTTTACCGGTGAAAGCCCTAGCAACTCTCAGCGCGTTCAGCACCGCCTCAGTTCCTGAACTACAGAAGCGAATTCGTTCTAGAGATGGCACCCGTTCCCGCAGCAACTCTGCCATTTCCACTTCAAGTGCTGTTGGTCGAGAAAACGCTGTCCCTTTAGCCACACGGTCCTGAAGTGCTTCGACAAGCGCAGGGTGAGCGTGCCCCAAAATCAAGGCAGTGTTATTGTTGACGAAGTCCAGCAAGCGGTGACCATCCAAGTCGTAAAAGTAAACGCCTTCTCCACGCTCTATATAAATCGGAAAGGGACGCATATACGCGCCGGTACGGGTGTTACCCCCCGGCAACGACTCCTGTGCCCGCTCGAACATCTTCTGCGAACGTGGATTGTTAGCCACATATTGCGTGACCAAGCTATCCAACGAATTTTGTAATGCTTGTTTGTCCATACTATCCCCCTTGTTTTCTGCTGACTCTTATTAACGTTTGGTGCGAGTTGGTGAAGCTGTCTTTTCCACATCGTCCAAGCATTCATCATTTTGATGAACCAACTTACGTTTCGCGCATCACGTTTCGCTATCCGTCTCGGCTTTCGGAGGTTCAAAAAGCTCCATCGTGATACCATCCGGGTCTGTCATATAAACCGCCCAAGCACCTTTATTCGCGCCTGCTGTAATCTCGACCGGCGGCGAACGGAACCTTACACCCGCAGCGCACAATTCTTCATACGCTGCCCGAAGGTCATCAACTAGAAATGCGATGTGTGAACTGCCCACATTTTTGGTCCGAACGTCAGCGGTGACACCGCGCGGGACGACGTACTCAATCAACTCGATGGCGTGGGTGGAACCGGAAACACTCAACATTGCCATCTTCGCAACACTATCGGGGTAGCCCACAATATCGCGGAAATACTGGTTGCGATTCTCACGCTGCCAAATTACCTCGCAGCCGAGCAATCCGACATAGAACTCAAGCGAGCGTTCGAGGTTAGAAACAGTGTAACTGGTGTGGTGTGCGCCGGTGATTTTCATGCCGCCTCCTCAAGTTTGCACGTCATTCATACCTCCGGGCATTTTACCAAAAATTCAATATGCTGTCAATTCAGAATCTTGTTTCAGTCCTTCAGAAATCGTGTTATAATTTTTAAGTAGTATTGAGTGCGACTGTCTTTCCTTTGGATTGAAAAGCAAATTCGGAGAAAATTTGCCACTATGCTACTAGATTGAATGTCAATGGTAGTAACCCTTGGTGCTAGTTGGTAAGGCTGTCCTTTCCACATTGTTCATAGGCTCAGAAATTCATTCCCCGATAAGATCGGGATCGAAACCGACATGAACCAATGAAACAATGACCGCATGAACAAATTGTTTGTACGTTTCACTCATGGTGGGTGTTAATCCTTAGCTCCTAAATTCCGTCTCAATGTATACACAGAGGTAAACGCAAAAGATCTAGGAGAATTCAATGCAAATCATACAAAGCTTGTTCATTGGGCTAGCTGCCCTGAGACGGAATAAACTCAGGTCCCTGCTGACGATGCTCGGTATCATCATCGGGATTTCTGCGGTTGTCGGCATGGTCTCGATCGGTGACGGGGCAAAGTTTTTAGTCTTAGCGGAATTTGAACGAATGGGTGGATCCGATTTAATTATCTGTTTCCGTCCGCGTTGGATCCAAAGGGAGGACGGCACCTGGGAACAGAATAAAGCTCCGGTGTACCTTGAATACGAAGACATTGATGCAGTTATGACAGCTTGTCCTTCAATAAAAAGTATTACAGGCGAGATTGATACGATGGCGCGGCCCATATCTTACAAAGGAGAGACAAAGCATTTCCGTTTTGAAGGTGTTACGCCGCTTTATCAAGAGGTCCATAATTGGTATGTCCAGTCCGGGCGTTTTATCCAACAGGAAGATTTGGATCGAAACGAATCGGTATGCGTGATTGGGGCCGAAGTCCAGAAAGATCTATTCGGCAAAGCTGATCCAATCGGTCAAGAGTTGAAGATTGGAAGGCAGCGATTTACTGTCATCGGGGTGATGGAGGAGAAAGGTGACAAGATGGCGACGGAGGGTTGGGATAAAAGATTGATTATTCCGTTTACGACGATGTGGACCCGTTTTATTGGCGATCAGAAGCGAGGGTTTGAATTGTGGATGAAAGCAGAGAACTTTGAAAAAGTGGATCAGGCACTCGCGGAAGTCAAGGTTACCATGCGCCGCCGACACGGGTCTGAAGAGCACTTCCAATTTTACACCGCAAAGGCGGTTTTGGAACAGGTCGGAAAAGTTAGCCAAGTCCTCAAGATTCTGCTCGGCGGTGTGGCGAGTATTTCGCTATTGGTCGGCGGTATCGGGATCATGAATATCATGCTAGTTTCCGTTACGGAACGTACCCGGGAAATTGGACTGCGCAAAGCAGTTGGTGCACAACGCCGCGATATTCTGCAGCAGTTTCTGGTCGAATCAGTTGTTCTGAGCGTCTCTGGGGGACTGATTGGGATTCTCATTAGTGGGTTCATTACTTTTGCAGCGGCGTGGGGGGTCACAACCTTTCTCATTAAAGAGACCGAATGGCCCGCGGTTGTATCCTTATGGGCAGCGATTATTGCTTTCGGCTCCTCCGCGCTTATCGGTATCATATTCGGTATTCTGCCTGCCTACAAGGCCGCGCTACTCATGCCAACAGAGGCTTTGCGGCATGAGTAGCGCTCAAGCTAAACAAAGTCCGCCAGATAGGCGGAATTAAATTGATGAAAACTAGAAAATGAAAGTATGAAAGGAGGGATAGATGTGATCAAATTATACGACGAGGAGTACCATCGCCTACAACTGCTGCGACACGTCGGGGACATTTCTCAGATTGC
This sequence comes from Candidatus Poribacteria bacterium, assembly GCA_965222805.1. Lineage (GTDB taxonomy): Bacteria > Poribacteria > WGA-4E > WGA-4E > PCPOR2b > PCPOR2b. Next base: position 5,452,090 of record CBDCUX010000005.1, on the reverse strand, counting down.
CGGTGTAAAGAGATATGAATTAGCAAGTGGACCTGAGAAGGGGGTGGCTGGCGTTGATTTTCGGACCGGCGCCGGGTTAAATTTCTCTGTCCTGCCAGATCGTGGATTGGATGTCTCTTATGCCGAATACAACGGTATCCCATTGTGTTGGAGATCTAGCACCGGCGATGTTGCACCGACTTATTATGAGTCGGAGGGAGATGGATGGCTGCGCGGATTCTTTGGTGGGTTGCTAACCACCTGCGGCATGACATACCTTGGGAAACCAGACAACGATGGAGAAGAACGGCTTGGTTTGCATGGCCGTGTCTCTCATATTCCTGCTCAGAATGTATGGGTCGATTCCCGCTGGGAAGGAGATCGGTATATCATGTGGGCTCAAGCTAAGGTAATCGAAATAACAGTTGCGGGCGAAAACCTCTGTCGAACCCGTCGTATCTGGACGGAACTTGGCGCAACAAAACTCCATATCGAAGATATTGTTGAGAACCTTGGCTATCAAGATACGCCACACATGTACCTATTCCATATCAACCCCGGATTTCCAATCGTTGCTGAAGGTTCCGAGCTGATTGTCCCTGCGACGCAAGTTACCCCAATGGATGATCGCTCAGCGGCAAAATTAAGTAACCACGCACGGGCAGAAGCGCCTACCGTAGATTTTCAGGAAGAAGTGTATTACCATGAGATGGAAGCTGACGTGGATAATCATATCTATGTTGCTTTGGTTAATCGGTCGTTCAACAATGGACAGGGACTTGGGCTATACGTGAGATATCACAAAACCCAGTTTCCCAAATTCGTTCAGTCGAAAATGAACGGTGAAGGTCTCTATGTTATGGGCTTGGCACCGGCGAACTGCTGGGTGGAGGGCAGATCAAGGGAGAGAGAACGAGGGACACTCGAATTACTCGAACCGGGTGGACGTAGACATTATGAAGTGGAAATCGGTGTTCTGACTTCTAACGCAGCGATTGAGAGGCTAGCAGAAAAGATTGAAGCGACAAAGAGGAATACCTAATCTGGATCGACTCAAACTCCAATCCAGAGGTCCGGGGCGCTGCCTCGATCGGATTCCGTCAATCGAGGCAGCACGGGTTGTCTTAGATAACGGCGTAACAGTGATTCTCAAGGAAATTCATCACGTTCCGATTGTTTCGTTCCAGGCTTATGTCAAGGTTGGGAGTATCCACGAAGGCAAGCACTTAGGCACCGGTATCTCCCATTTCATTGAGCATGTCATTGACGATGGAACTGAACGCCGTACACGTGAAGAGATTGATAATCTCGTTGAAGCAATGGGAAATGCCTCCAACGCCTACACGACGAAAGATCACTCCCAATATCATATCACTACTTCTTGTCAATACCTAACACACGCCCTTGATCTCCTATCTGACTACCTCAAGCACCCTACCTTCCCACCTGACGAGGTGGAGATTCAGCGTGGTGTTATCTGGAACGAATTGAATGGTGAGCTTGATGAGCCAACTCAGCTGCTATATGACCTTTATTACAAGACAGCGTTTCGCGAACACCCGGTCCGCTTTCCAGTCGGCGGATACAAAGAACTTTTCATGGAAGTGACGCGAAGCGATCTCGTCGAATTTTATCGACAGCACTATGTTCCTGATAATCTAATTTTTGTGGCTGCCGGCGATTTTCAAACGAATGAGATGCTTGAAAAGATTAGCACGGCATTCGAGGATTTGCCACGTCGCAGCCCACCTTCAATTGAGCTTCCATGCGAGCATCACCAACTTGCCGCTCGACGGGCTGAAAAGTATATGGATGTGGAATTAGCATATCTAGCCATGGGATATCATGGGGTCCGTATCAATCACGAAGATGCGCCGGTATTGGATCTGATCGCAACGGTGTTGGGTAGCGGGGAAAGCTCGAGACTTGTCCAGATCCTGAAGAATCAACGTCAGCTTGTGTATGACATCCAAGCATGGTCAGATACGCCACGATACGATGGCGGTTGCTTCGGCATTGAAGCGGAGCTTGTGCATGGGAAGTTGGCAGAAGCGGAGGTGAGATTACTTGAACAGATTGAACGGTTGAAATCTGTGCCTGTGCCCGAAAGCGAATTGCGACGCGCCCAAACCCTTGAGACAAGCGAGTATTTCTTCGCCTTACAATTTGTCGAAGAGCAGGGAGCGATGCTTGGTGTTGACGAACTCACAACGGGTGATTGTCGGTTCCATGAAAAATACCTTCAGCAGATTTGTACGGTGACACCAGAGGATATACAACGGGTGGCACAAACCTACTTTCGGACCGAGAACCTAACAACCGTTGCGATTCGGAACAAAGAAAAAACCTTATCTGTCCATATCCCTCAAGCGCAATTAGTGCCTTCAGCTGTTGAGAAACACATTTTCTCCAACGGTATACGTCTGATTACAAAATGTATCAATACGGCACCGGTTGTTTCCATCCAAGCAATGTTCCTCGGCGGTACACGATTTGAAACGGAAGCGAATAATGGGGTCTTCCATCTCATGACAAGCCTCCTACTAAAAGGAACGAAAAACCGTTCTGCGGAGATGCTTTTTGAAGAAATTGAGGCAAAAGGTGGCAGTATAGGTCCAATAGGTGGACACAACGCATTCGGTATCGCTGTGAATTTGCTTCGTCAAGACCTAGAATACGGCTTAGAATGCTTGGTGGATGTGCTTCTCAACCCTGCTTTTGATTCAGAAGCGCTTGAAAAGGTAAAATTGGAAACAATCGTTGGCATTCAGGCGGAGGAGGATGATTGGTACGCTTCTGGCAGGCGTCAACTTCTTGAAACAATGTTTCGAGTGCATCCCAATCGTCTGCGTGTCTCCGGATCTATCTCATCGATCAAAAGGTTATCTTGCACCGACGTACAAAACTGTTATCAGTCTTATGGTGTACCCAACAACATGGTCATTGGGATCTTTGGCGATGTCAAACCGGATTACACCCAAGCACTAGTGCAACGGTATCTTGGCACGTTCCTGCCAATTGAACTCTCGTTCCCAATAGTGCCCGTTGAACCGCCGCTATGCGATGTCCGCCGTGTTGAACGACATAAGACGCTTGCACAAGCCGTTATTTTTCAGGGCTATCCAGGCATCCCTATTCAACACGCTGACCGTGAAGTCGTCGAAATCCTTAGCAGCCTGTTATTCGGTGTCGGACAGCCAGGGGGACGATTATATAAGCGTCTTCGCAATGAACAATTGGTTTATCACCTTCACGGTTATCCTTACTACGGTCTTGACTGTGGCTACCTTGCAATTTGTGGGAGCACACCACTAGAACACATTGAACTCCTGCTAAAACTGATTGACGAAGAGATTTCAGATCTACAGGGCAATGGTGTCTCTGACTCAGAGTTAGAATGTGGAAAACAGATGTGCCTGACAAACTACCTACTTGGGGTCCAAGCAGCCGGTGTTCAGGCATCAATCGCTGTGTTGGATGAACTCTACGGACTCGGCTACGATTACACGAACCAGTACGAAGCAAAGATTACCGCCGTTTCCAAGGAAACCATTCAGCGTGCTGCGAATGCTTACTTACCACTGGATAAACGCGTCATTAGCATTATTCGTAATGCATAAAACGCAACACTGTCCTCTCACGACATGGCGTACTCTGGTGGCGATTGAAACCGTTTGATGTAAATAGATTGGACTCACCGTATCAATTTCTTAAGTATGTCGTAATACAACATGATGCTAAAATCCGTTCTATACAGCTACCAATCTACCCTTACAAAGGAGAAATAAATTATGAAAACGCTCTGTCGTTTGACTATCATAACCCTAATCTTGCTGACTGGCATCGTGGTGTTGAGTTGCAGCGGCAAAGAAATGGCGGCGATGCCCGATGTTGCTCCCGATAGCGTTCTGAATGTTGTTCCCCAAGACACCGTTGCGGTAATTTACATTCCGAGCTTACTTGGACTCAATGACGAAATTAACACACTCCTCGCAGAAATGATTCCTTCAGATCCACCCCAGGAACTCCTCGCTAAGGTGTTAGCGGACACTTTTGGTGCAGGTTTTGAGACGCTAGCGGAATTAGAGGAGTTAGGCTTAGATCTGCGGAGAGACTTCGCAATATTTCTCTCTGGTGTGAATCCGCCGGTGCCTTCCGCCGCTGTTCATGTTAAGGACGCAGAAAGCGTCAAACAGCTCATCGCAATGGAAGCGGAAGGTGGCAATTCTGTTACCCATAACGGCATGACATATTACACCACGGGTGAGGAGGGGGCATTCGTTCTGATGGACGATGTCATGGTCTATTCAGGTTCAGCGACGACCTGCGAAAAAGCTATTGATACCCAGAAGGAGACCATGCCGTCAATTGTCGAAAATGCCGATTTTCAATCGCTCAGGTTCGATACCACATCTGGTGTAAATGATCTGATTGCTTACTTTGCGATGGATGAGATTGTGGAGACCCTCCGACCTACTCTGACTGAGAAAGCCGAGGAGACAAAGGCTGAAATGAAAGCAAGTGCAGAAACGGACCCAGAGCTCAATGTCGGCTTAGGATATGCTCAAAGTCTGATCGACAGCGGTATATGGATGCTGGACCAGTCAAAGACCTTAAGTCTTACCCTGCAACTCAACGGCAGCGACCTCCAGATCTCCCCGTTCCTCAAATTTAAGCAAGATAGCGAAATCCAAACGTATATTCGCCAAATGCCGAGCGAACTGACACACCTCAAATACCTGCCTCAAACTGCATTTCTCAATGGTGAAATGCAGTTTCAGAAGGAAATGTTGATTAATCTTACGCAAACAATCATGAAGCTACTTATCCCTTCAGTGCCAGGCGCGGATACAGAGGGGATCGCAAAAGCCTCCGAGGCACTCACCGAAGCCCTGACAAATTTCTACGCAGGCTTGGGGGATGAGTTCGCTTTTTCTGCCAATTTCAGCGGTAGCATGATGCCTGATGTCTTATACATCTACAATGTGACGGACGAAGAGCAGATTAAAGCGTATATGGAGAAGGGTCTCATCGCACAATTAGAAGCCTCAATGAAACTAGCCGAAGCGATGGGAGCAAATCAAGAATTTTCTGACATGTACACGGATGTGTCAGCGGGTCCCCCTGAGATATATAATAGCGTGGAGATTAAGAATTACGTGCTGCCAAATATCACCGCCCTTTTCGGTGAACTGCCACCCGGGATGGAAAGCGTCGCTCCAGAACAGTGGAATATCTACTATGCCATTAACGACGGGAAACTTCTCTATGGAATGGCGGCTAATGCCCAGCCGGTCAAAGATACTCTAGATCGAATGGTGGGTATAGGGGCAGGTTTTGATCAAGGGGAAGGTTACGCCAAACTGACTGGTGCATTGACCGTCAAAAACAACATGTTCTTTGCGATCTCACCGATCACAGCGGTCAAGAATCTCGTACAGGTGTTTGCCCAAACCGATCCTAATATCGGCATGATCCAGATGTTTTTGGTAAACATTCCTGAGACCTACAGCATCGGTGTTGCCGGCAGAAATCGGGATAACGGAGTTGCAGGAGAGCTATTTATCTCGCTCGGCGATTTCAAAGAAATCATCACTATGCTTATTGGTCTACAGCAAATGGGGGAAATGTAGTGAGTCGATGGCGAGTTTCATCAAGTAATTGCCAAGTGAGGTTGTAAGGGTAGAAAGGGGACGGAAGTGGAAGAACGGAAGGTATCGATTCATTGGTTCGATACCTTCCATTCATACTTTAACTGTAGGAATCGACTAATTTGTTGCTGTTTTTGCGCTGAAACCTGCCTTTTCGACAGCATCGGCCAATTGGACAGTGGTGGCTTTGCCTTTTTCCAGCTTAACGATGGCTTTACCATCTGCTTGAGTAACATCGGCACTAATCACGCCAGGAATTTTTGTAAGTGCAGACCGCACTTTGGATACACAACCGCCTCACGTCATCCCATCAACGTTTAACGTGATTTGTTCGTAAGTCAGCGGAGCTGCTGCGGACATATCCGTGCTAGCAGTAGTATCGGCTTCTGTAGTTGCGGGTTGCGCTGTTTCAGCCGCCTGTTCCATCTTCTTCTCTGAAGCACAACCAATAGCAAGCAGCATCGCGATGCAGCAGATTAGTGTGAGTTTGAGAATACGCATTTGGGTTACACCTCCTCTCCAGTCAAAATCAAGTACCTACCTATTGTATGTGAAAACATCGGTTTTGTCAAATAGAATCTGACGTTTCAGGTTGTCGATAATAGCGGTGTTTCACTTGAGTTGATAAGCTTTATTGACATTTGACAGATTAAACCAATCCAGATGCATCCCCAATAAGATCGGGATTCAGAGCAACTTGACGCGATTTAGGACAACCGCCGGCTTTTCAGCAGGTAGCGCGATGATTACAGCGTTACCCAAATTCGCACAAATTGTCAACACGCGTTAATTACAGAAAGGGGCTACTCATGAAAATAGACGTGAATTGGGTGAGAACGGTTTATGGGAGCGGTAGGGGATGGCACGTCGGAAATCTGGTGCGATGGAAAGGGGTGTACTACATCTGTTTCGTTGATGGAACTGGGCACGGAACCGAGGACTCCCAAATTAGGGTATGCGCTTCCACCGACTTAGTGAATTGGACATCGCAGATCGCCATCGGAAGGAAGACGATCGACCCGAACCTGCTGCCTGTAGGCGACAAGCTGCTGTTATATGGGGTGAAGGAAAGCGAAAGTACAGAAGATTCTGAATTCGGTTTTCCATCTCAACAGGTAGTGACGTGGACAGGGGACGGAACAACTTGGGCAGCACCGAAAAGATGCTTTTTGAGGAATCACGACTTCTGGCATCCAATCGAATTTGATGGACGCTATTACGTGGCATGTGATACGGTTGGACATGCGCCGCTTGGCATCCACAATTCGGTCGATCTGCTCACTTCCGAGGACGGTGAACGATGGGAGTGGGTCACAGAGATTGTGCACGGATCCGATGAACCGGTGTATTACGACACAACGGGTATTCATTTTGGCACACCCGCGCCAAGTGAAACCTCCCTCTGTTTCTTTGACGATGGCAGGCTATTAGCTGTCACACGGGCGCGGGGGCACTGTGCGTTGCTCTCCACCTCAGAACCACCTTACGACCAGTGGGAACGCTACCTTTCCCGCGAATCCCGTTGCTACGGTTCAGCTATCGCCAGAGTCGGCGAGCATGTTATCGTCACCGGCAGAAGCTTTGCCAATGAGGGAGTCCGTGCCACAGAAAATAGATTCAACGATAAATTCAGTGACCACGACCAGACCCAACTCAGAACCGGAGTTTTCCTATACGAGGATGGCGATATCCACCTGCACACAGTTCTTCCTAGCGGAGGAGACACCGGCTACGGTGGCATTCTCCCCATTAGCGATAGCCAAGCCCTTATCGCATATTATTCGTCCCACGAATACGCGCCGGGCTCCAACCACGGTTCTAACGTCTACCTCGCATCGGTATCGCTGACGTAAGTTGGGCCACAACAGGCGACGAACAGAAGTAGAGAACTGAGGCAATTCCCAAAATCTGAGATCACCTGAAAACTCTTATGTTCTTATGTCTGCTTGCAAACTTCCGCCTGAATCGCTCTAAGCATCCATCAACTCTGCACGTAAGTGTTCGACATCAACACGAGTACCCATCCGCGCCGAGGTATTACACGCCTCCATCAGTATCCACGTGCCCAACGTAGTCTCCTGTAACCACTCCCGATCTCTGCCGGTGGAGATGGTATCCGCAAAAGCATCGAATTGCAGGCGGTCATCTTCGACGAGTCCGGGATGAAGGTCTTGAAGCTCGCAATCTTCGACACATTCACCCTTACGGAAAAGTTGGAGATGTCCCGCGTCCCGTCGAATATCCCCATTTTCCCCATGAAATGTCCAATGGCCACTCCAGCCGAATGGGTTCGCATGGGAGGCGTTAGTTCCTGTATAACAGAAAGGTGCCCCGTTTGGGTATTCGAGCAACGCTTGACCGCCGGCTGTTCCCCAAACGCCGGTCCGAGCGATGTCATGGTCCTCTCGCTGGTGGACACACGCTGTCACATATTTCGGAAGTCCTTTCGCCGCAACAAGTTGATCGAGTTGATGTGCGGTGGCAGCATGAAAGAAGATCCCTTCAACATAAGCGTCCGGGTAGCGTGAGTTATCCGATCTCCAGAGATTTTGGCGGATCCAGAATCGACACTCTCCACCAACCATTTCGCCGATGCCGTCCCCACCGCGCAGCCACTCGCGCATCTTGGAAGCCGCGGGATTCCAGCGTTTATTTTGTCCCTGCACCAGCATCAGATCGGGATGCGCCTTGCGAACCTTGATAATTTCCCGAAACTCCTCCGATGTCATCGCAATCGGTTTGACACACACCGTATGCAGCCCAAGATTCAGGCTTTCAACGACTAGTTTCGCGTGCACCGGTGTCGAAGCATAGATGAGACACGCCTCCGCATGATGCTGCGCCCGCGCTTCGGTGATTGTGGTGTAGATCCGGTCAGCAAGCCCTTCCGGCACATCGCCCTCCAACGACATGACCCCCTCTCGCGCATCATCGACGTTGATGTCCACACAGGCGACAGGATACAATCCCTCGCAGTTAACCAGTGCCTGAAGTCGTCCAAGAGCGAAATGGGTGCAACCCACATGAATTGTCGGTATAGCCACGATTACCTCCTTGTACATGTCGCCTAAATTCGCTGCTATTCTCCCAGTGCCTCGTCAAAATCTTGGATGCTGCTTTCCAACACAGCGGTCAATGCAAAGTCTCCACCGTAAGCCAGCAATTGTGCTCCCATTGCGCGGTACTGTTTGATCAGTTCAGGCGTACCGGCAGGAATGCCCCAAGCAACGCCGTGCCTTTTGGCCGCATCGGCAACTTGGGCGATGGCTGCATCAAGGCTAACCTGCCCCTCACTTTCACTTTGGCTCAAGCGTAGCCCGAGATCTGCCGGACCGACGAAGAGCGCATCTACCCCCGGCACGGCCGCAATTTCTTCGACATTCTCAAGTGCCTCCGGTGTTTCGATTTGAATCGCGATGAAGGTTTCCTGATTGGCGTCATTCGTATAGGTGCTGTCTGGATGCCAGACCCCAAGTCCGAAGTCGCCATCCAGACCGGCACCGTCCAAGCCACGATTGCCCACAGGAGGAAATTTCACAGCGTTCACAATGTGCTGGGAGGCCGCCGCATCTGAGATTAGAGGCATCATCAAGCCAGTCGCACCATCTTCAAAGTAGCGGTAGAGCCGTGTCCGTTCTTGGGTGGGAGGCCGTACCATGCAGTCAATATCGTTGTGATAACATAATCCCAACAGACTCTGCACCTCACGATCGGTCATCGCCCGGTGCTCCAAGTCCAACCAGATGACATCGTAGCCATAATGCGCGGCATAACGCACAAAAAACGGCAGATAATGTCCCAAGCCACATACTCGGGCGCATTGGTTTTGGTGGATTTTCTTCAGGGTTTTGCTGTTTCTCATATTCCTCCTCTTCAGGTTTTGACTGCGTAGTACCGATTCGCATTGCTCAGTTCAGCAGTCGTGAGTAAAGATGGATTGGACAAGCCAATCCGTTACATCGGGGTATTGATCGAGATCTAAGACAAATTCCTGTCCTGGTCCCGCGCGCTGCACATAGGAGTATGTATCATCGCAACTCCAGTTACAATTGCCATGAGAGCTCAGCGGTGTCTTGCCTTTATCAGGATAGAAACATCGAGGCAATCGCCAATCCGTTAACCCTGATCCATTCGGGTTTGTCAGCATCAGCCGCTCGTGAAATTCTGGGAAACACCTTGCACCCGGCGTAATTGGTCCACCACCTAAGTTCAACGCTTTAGACGAAATGTACAGCGTGTTCCTAGGGTCACCGGTCCATTGCAGGTGATGATGGTAGCGCGCCCATGGGAGTTCGCCCTTCGCTAGTTCATCGACCTTACGAATTTTCCCAATCTGAAGCCAACCCCACAAGACATGCAACTTGGGTGCATCTTTGACAAAGCACCACCTGCCAGAAGTTTTCTCAACCCTCCGGAAGAGTCCAAAAAATAGGAACAGATCGCCGATTTGCACACTCTGGTTGCGTAGATGACCTTGGGATGCACCCGATTGACCAAACAGGGGCCGCCAACCCTTCTTCCGTGGCGAGTATGTTGAGCGGTTGATATCCGGATCTAAGTGGGCGCGGTACTTGGACCTAATGCGGTTCTTAGGTTGGCGCTTGCGGGTGAGATCTTTGACCACCTTCCCGATATTCGTGTCGCCATGCCACAGGTCTTTGTAGGTGATTTTTGAGGTGGGATCCGATTGGTCGTCGGGTATCGGCAGGGAATACAGCGTACCGTCAGGGAAAATGGGACTGGGACAACCGCCCGACTGCGAATCAAATCCCTTCCTACTGAGAATTAGTTTCATGTGTGATGCGTTCCTTACCAAATTGAAAAGCTCTCCCGCTCCGAAAAGGAGTAGGATTGGTTGATTCAGATACTTTTCATTATAACCGATTGCCGCGGCGAAAAGGGATCAAAATTTGCGCGGTGTTTTTAGACCAAGAAGCTCCTATGAAAAATACGACTTTTTCGTTGCAGAATTCAATGGTCTTTGCTATGATACCTAAAAACAGAGCCAAACCATAAACCTATTCTCGAACATGCCGGAGGATTCAATGCGAAAAACGATTAGCGGTTCAGGCGGGATGATTTTAGTAAAGATGCTCAAGGAATGCGGGGTCGAATATCTATTTACTAACCCCGGCTCGGCAGAAACGGGGCTATTTGCAGCCGTCGCGGAAGACGGAGATCTGAGGATTGCCATGGCAAAACATGAAGGATTGGTCTCCGCCATGGCAGATGGATACTCTCGCACTAGCGGCAAAGTGGGGGTGGCTATCGCCCACGTAACCGGCGGCTCGCTTCAGATGGCGGGTCAACTCTACAACGCCCAGATGGCAGGTTCAGCGGTGATTGTCATCGCTGGAGATTGGACAATGGAGGCCCAGGATTTCCGAGGCTTAACACCCTTCCCCGGCCTGAGTCAGGCGGAACTGATGCGCGGCGTAACTAAAGAGGCACGTTGTGCGTATCAAGTGAGCTATCAGCCGGAGGCACTTACGCTGGTAACCGCGAGGGCAATGCGAGAAGCGACAAACCCACCCACGGGTCCCGTTTTTATCTCGGTGAACGCGAATCTGCTCAATCAGGAGGACCTTGAGGCGGAGATCGGAGAAGGTGCAGGGTATCAGATTGAAGGTCCGGGAGCGGCGCGGGCCCAAACAATCGAAGCAATCGCTCGAAAGCTCGGCGAGTGTAGCTGCCCCGCCCTGATGTTCGGCGATGATGTCTGGAACCAAAATGCCCAAGACGAAGCCGTAGAACTGGCGGAGTTGCTTGGTGCACCAGTTTTCGGCAGCCGGCAGACTAGTGCCAACTTCCCAACACACCATCCACTGTCTTGCGGCGGCTATCCAGTGGAAAAGGAATTTTCTGAAGTAACGGGTCTGCAACCGGATCTCCTGTTCATGGTCGGCTGTCGAGGGCTTCATGGGAGTGCGGAGGAATCAACCGTGATGCAGATTGGGCCCAACCCAACGCTGATGGGTAGACACTATCCGCTCGATCTGGCTGCCCAGTGTAACCTAAAGGACACCCTACCTGCTCTATGTGAGACAATATCCAGCCTGTACGGGTCTGATACGATCGAATTGTGGCGAAACCAACGTGCCAAGGTTTCAACCTACGCGAAACGACTGCTTGAGCGCGAGGAGGCAGTGGTGCGAGAACATGCGGACGACGAAGTGATTCACCCCAGTCTACTAGAGGCACAGATGGCGACGCTCCTGCCGAAAAACTCGATAATTATTGGTGAAAATCCCACCGCTCGGACAACACTGCTACCCTTTGGATATCAGCAGATGTGGCGATTCGGCGGCGGCGGTGGTTCGCTCGGATGGGCAGTCGGTGGTGCGATTGGCGCGAAGATAGGTGTCGGAGACGAGAGGCCCGTCGTTCTTAGCATCGGCGATGGTTCGCTCACCTATAGCGCAGCGGGGTTCTGGTCTATGGCTCGCTATAAGACCCCTGTGTTGACAATCGTTTCCAACAACGAAAGCTATCAGGTGGTGCGTATAAACTGGGCGCGGGAAATGCCGGACAGTCAGATGGTGCAGGAGGACAAATACCCCGGACTCTTCCTTGGCGGACCGTCGATTGATTACGCTGGACTCGCTCGGTCTCAGGGTGTGGATGGCGAACGTGTTACCGATCCATCGGAATTGGAGGCGGCACTGAAGCGGGGAATTGACTGTATCACCAAAGAAAATCGACCTTACCTACTTGATGTCGTCGTAGCGCGAGAAGGGGTTGGACATGAGTCCGAATGGCATCAAGGTTGGCAGCTATAGGACAAATTTCCGTGTTCTGTTTGGGAGGAAAAGCATGCGTTTTGGGGTGGGGTTATGTGCTCTGGCTTTTGCTGCAATGTTGTTCTTATCCATCACAGTTGTTGCCGATGAGGAAGACGAAGAGATCATCATGTTGGAAGAGGTCATGGTGACTGCACGCAAGCGCGAGCAGCGCTCTTTTGACGTGCCACTCTCCGTTTCGACGCTGCAGGGCGAAAAATCCGCCGCCTTGCGCTCATCTGGCATGGATGTGCGCTTTTTGTCGAATCGTGTGCCCAGCTTGCAAATGGAATCCTCGTTTGGGCGTGTCTTTCCGCGCTTTTATATCCGTGGCCTGGGCAATACGGACTTTGACCTCAATGCCTCGCAGCCGGTTTCCGTTCTCTACGACGGGGTTGTACTCGAAAGTGCTTTGTTAAAAGGGTTTCCTGCCTTTGATCTGGATCGAATTGAAGTGCTGCGGGGCCCACAAGGAACGTTGTTTGGACGCAATACACCCGCGGGAACTGTTAAGTTTGAATCGGCGCGTCCCACGCAGAAATTGGAAGGGTACGGTCGATTGAGTTACGGGCAGTTCAACACCAGCAATTTTGAGGGTGCGGTGTCCGGTCCGATCATCCCGTCTGTACTTTCCGTAAGGTTGTCACTGCTTGACCAGCGGCGCGGGGACTGGATAAATAACGAGCATACAGACGAGGAAGATGCCCTAGGTGGATATCAGGGCATGGCCGGACGCTTACAGTTTCTGTGGACGCCCACGCCGGAACTGGAAGCATGGATCAAGCTCCATGCCCGCGATCTCGACGGCACCGCGCGGCTGTTTCGTGCCAACACCCTGTTGATGGGTCAGGGAGATCTGGTGGAGGATTTTGCGCGCGACAGCATCGCGCATGACGGGCCCAATGAGCAAACCTTGAGTACGCGTGGCTTGGCAGCTGAGATCCGTTACGACATAGGAGATTTCCAACTGGTTTCGTTGACAGGGTTCGAGCGACTTACCACTTTTTCGCGTGGAGACATTGATGGCGGATACGGGGCTGTCTTCACTGGGGCAAGCGGTCCCGGAGATATCCCCTTTCCTTCCGAAACTGCATCCGGTATTCCCATTCTGCGTCAGTTCAGCCAAGAAGTTCGTCTGATGAGCACAGGACGGTACCGTCTCGCCTATCAGTTTGGGTTGTATTATTTCCGCGAGTTTGTGGAAATGGAAGATTTCAACTACGATACCTTGGCCGGAGGCACTCAAGATGGGCAGGTACGTCAGGAGCAACTAGCTATTGCACGCGCGGCATTTGCGGCGTTGACCTTCCGATTGGTCGAAGATTTGGAATTGGGTGCTGGCATCCGATTGTCCGACGATGCAAAAGACTATACGGCGTGGCGAGACCAAGCCCCCGCTGTTACAGAGGCAGGTCCACTCGGTCCCATCCGTCGGAACCCACAAGCCACGGTGTGGAGCGGAGATCTGAGTCTGCGCTATCGGGTGACGCCTAGCGTACAGACCTATTTACGCACGGCGCGCGGATTTCGTGCTCCTAGCATTCAGGGACGCTTGTTGTTTGGCAATGAGGTCACGGTAGCAGATACTGAGACCATTCTTTCCATTGAAGGCGGCACAAAATTGCGCTTGTGGGAACGACGGTTGCACCTGAATATGGCTGTATTCCAATATTTTATGCAGGATCAGCAGCTCACCGCGGTGGGTGGAGAGACTAATTTCAACCGGTTGCTGAATGCTGAAAGCACCATCGGACGAGGTGTTGAGGCAGAATTGACCCTCGCACCAGTTACAGCATTGGAGGTTACAGCGGGACTCAGTTACAATCAAACGCGCATTGACGATCCAGATTTGGCTATACAGGGCTGCGGGGCACCGTGTACGATGCTGGATCCACCCGCTTCTGCTGACGGAACTTTTTCTATCAATGGTAATAGCTTGCCGCAGGCTCCTCGCTGGATCGCAGATGTGACGCTGCGTTATGCGCTTGATCTTCCGGCGGGTGTGCGCCTCATCGCCTCTACAGATTGGGCTTATCGCAGCCGCGCGCGGTTCTTTCTCTACGATTCTATAGAATATGCCGATGACTGGCTCTTGGAGGGCGGTATCCGGCTTGCCTGCTTATTGCCATACGGGAATATAGAGATAGCAATCATAGGACGCAATATCCTCAACGACACGTCTCCCACCGGCGGCATCGATTTCAACAACCTAACCAGCTATGTCAATGAACCTCAGTTTTGGGGACTGGAAGTGGTGCGACGTTTTTGAACAACACCAAAGTATTCCTTCAACCCTCTGAATCTTGGTCGTAAGCGATGTTTAACAAATCTTTTTTGCCAAAGGCACTCTTTGAATTTGTTGTCATCTCCGATTCCCACTACATGCTCGATCCGGGCGGATCCTCTCTCGAATTTGGGAACCGTCGGAAGCAATCCGTCCGGCGAGAAGTAGCCTTGCGCATGGCGGCGGCACTTACGCCTAAATTCATGGTGCACAACGGGGATATGGTTCAGGAATATCCTGACAATTTAGAGCGATTTTACAAATCGATAGGCGAATCGCTTGAGCAGATGCGAGCGTGCGACGTTGAGCCTTACTATGTTGCGGGAAATCATGACATTGGTGATAAGCCAGATCCCACCGCACCCGCTTCCCATGTCAGTCAGGAGGTGTTGGATTGGTATCATCGGAGGTTTGGGAAGTCGTGGTATAGCTTCGATCAGGACGATTGCCATTTTGTGGTGCTCAATTCGCAAATCATGAATGGCACTCTCCCCGATGCCGCTGAACAGGTGGCATGGGTGGAAAAAGACTTGGCTGAACACGCGAAGAAACGCCTTTTGATCTTTCTCCACATGCCACCCTATCTGTTGGATGAAATCGAACCTTCGATGGGGCATTACGACAATCTGGCGAATCCCGCAAGGGCCTGGCTGCTCGATCTAGTGCGGGTTTACAAGGTCGATACGCTCCTCGCGGGGCATGTTCATTTCGCCTTCTTTGATCGTCTAGCGGAGACACGATACGTGGTTTTAGCATCTCCTGTCTTTACCCGCCCCGGATTTTCCTGTCTGTTTGCCGGTCCTCCACCACCTCAGCGAGGTCGCGATGACGTGCCGAAATTTGGATTTTATCTGATGCGAGTGAGAGCCGACAAAACCGACCTCCACTTTATTCGGACATCCGGGCTCGAAAGGCTTCCACCAAATACGGAAGAACGGCTCATCACACGGGTAAGCGGCACGTTACCCCAATCTCCACTGGGGTTGGCACTGAGTCAACCGCTGGCAACGGTTGCCGAAATTCCACGCGCCTGGCCCGCTGCGATACGGGAGAAGGTGAGAAATGACTATCCCCTGCTTGCCTGCATAGAGATGGGGGTTGGATATGTTCGTGCGCCGCTTACAGATTTTCAAGACACCTTTCAGGGAAGACGTTTGGAAATTTTACGCCAAGAAGGGGTGAAGTTGGATGCCATCGTCATTTTCTCCGAAGAATTGGATATCTTAGATGCGATGCAGCAAGTTCATCCAAGGATTGATGGTCTGGAAATCCAGATTGTTGAGACGCTTTATCCGTCGGAAAAATGTATCGAGGTCATCAAGGTGCTTCAGGAAGGTTTTGGTGTGTCCGTTACATTGTCACCGATTATTTGCAGAGAGCCAACCTCAGGAAAACAGTTTCCCCGCTTTCGTTTCGGATACACTCCTCAAGAAATCCCCTCCCTTAACCAATTTTTGGTGGGAAATAGGTTAGCAATCGATAGGATCATTTGCAAGCTGAATAACGATCAATCGCTGTGTAGTCAGATTCGGGAAGTCGCAGAAATCACGCCGCTCAGCCATATTTCCAATGTGGATTTCAGCTTTGAATTCTCAGTGATAGATGACCAAGCCAATGCAAACTTGGCAGCGGATGCACTGTTTTCGATGGCAACGATGCCGGCGAGTCGCATCTATTTTGAACCCTTCAGCGACCTTGACCGGACGATGGATGTAACGCATGGACTTCTGAATACCCTTTGCAATCCACGGCCCGCAAGTCGTGTCCTACAGTCTCTCAATACAATCATGTATAGCCAATTACCGAAGGTTTCAAAGGATCCACTCCGTCTGAAGAGGGTAAACAGTTTGAAGGCTTTACAGCTTTCGACCGATGCTTCAACCTATACGCTGTTAGTGCACGAAGAGTCCGCAGAAGGCACCGCGATTAATATAGAAGCGTTCTTGAAGGTCAGGGAGGGCGAACCATTGAAAATTTACCAGTTATCCAAGATAACTCTCCAAAGTGTAAATTTTCAGGAAGCTAAAAACCGCATTTCGCTAACGCCTGCCCAAACCCCTATTCTCATTGAAAGTCCGCCAATTGATTAGCACTGAAGACCAATCAAAAAATCTTAGTAGTGTCGAACGACAAAGGTGAAATCCCATGAACGCTCTGTTACCTCCATTTCATTACACCCATTCACCAACCCTACCCAAATTGCTCTGGCAATTGGGGTGCACCCTGGTGTTTAGCACCTACCAAGCGGGCAAAGTTATCTTTATCCGTGCGACAAGTCCAGAAAAGATTGAGCAGCACGCCTTGGACTTTCCCAGACCGATGGGATTGGCGGTTTCCGATCAGCGGATTGCAGTCGCTACGCGGGATGAGGTGATAGTGCTTGCCAACACTTCAGTGGGGGAATCGACGGAGGCCCAACATGTTGAGTCCGGAGTGTTGATTGGAGCGGCAGGAGGCACGTATGCGCCGGAGAGGACCTACTTTAGCGGAGAGGTTGATACCCATGATCTCGCTTGGGGAAGGGACGGACTGTGGGCAATCAATACCCTCCTCTCCTCCATGGCTTTGGTAGATGAGAACTCCGATTTCGAGTCGCAATGGCGTCCCCCATTCGTCAGCGATGTAGTCCCAGAAGATCGATGCCATTTGAACAGCATGGCGATGGTGGACGGTCAACCTGAGTATGTGACGGCGTTTGGAGAGGTCGATAGCTTTGAAGGTTGGCGTGAGAACAGAGTATCGGGTGGGATTTTGATGGATGTCTCTAGCGGAGAGATCGTGTTGGATGGTTTACCGATGCCGCACTCTCCGCGGGTGTATGATGGGAAACTTTATTTGCTGCTCTCGGGAACAGGAGAGTTAGTGTGTGCCGAGCCCGAAGCGGGCAGATACGAAGTGGTTACGCAATTGCCCGGCTTCGTGCGTGGAATGGCACGTTGTAATGACTATCTGTTCGTGGGATTGTCAAAGCTGCGAAAGACAAGTTCGACCTTCGCATCGCTGCCAATCTCCGAACAGGCAGTGTTTAGCGGAATCGTAGTAGTATCTCTAGCCGAAGGCCGCATCGTAGAATACCTAAAGTATGAGACAGGTTGTGAGGAAATTTATGATGTGCAGGTTTTACCGGAGGGTGCAGCTATTGATACTGCACATCCATTGTAACCCACTACAGATTTTCTATTGGTTGTGAGTGACCAAAAACAGGTTGCGGTCCATCAACCGGCGCAGCCCACCCCGCTGCATTAGAAATAACACGTAACACGTCCGGATTATGATAGATTGGGTAAGTTTCGTGCCCGGGACGAAAATAAAATATCTTCCCCTTACCACGGAAGTAGCAACAGCCGCTACGAAAAACCTCGCCGCCAGGGAACCAACTGATGAAAATCAGCGTGTCCGGCTCAGGAATATCGAACGGCTCGCCGTACATTTCGGCGTGTTCAATCTCAAAATACTCGCCAATTCCTTCGACAATCGGGTGTCCATGTTCTATAACCCAAAGTCGCTCTTTCTCGCCCGATTCCCGCCATTTGAGGCTGCACGATGTCCCCATCAACTTGGTGAAAATCCTGGAGTAGTGCGACGAGTGCAAGCAGATTAAGCCCATGCCATCAAGGATACGGACGTGCATTCTGTCAACAACTTCGTCCGTGACCTCCCCGTGTGCCCCGTGTCCCCACCAGATCAGGACATCCGTATCGGAGAGGACTGCTTCTGTCAGTCCATGTTCCGGTTCATCCAGTGTCGCGGTGCGCACCTCAACCCCCGGTTGTTTCTTAAGGTAATTTCCAATCGCATTGTGCATACCATCTGGATAGATTTGTGCAATCTGCTCATTGGTCTTTTCGTGGCGGTATTCGTTCCAAACAGTTACTCGAATTGTCTTGTTCATATAACCGTTCCTTTATCGTTTATCCATCATCTTGGATTGCGCTGATTTCGTCTTTGGAGATCTTGTCGACGCTTTTGGGATTAAATGTCTGTGTTGTCCCAGATCGCAGTGCAACTTCAATCCTTCCACCTGTCAACACGAAAAACTGAATCAGAAATCCGCCGCCCTGCATCGATTCGACCTGATACTGATCCGCCTCCAATCCATCAACCCATGTCGGGAGCGCGTCAGCAAAATCGGGGTAATCTATCACCTCCTGCGGCAACGCAATAATCAGTGTGCCGGGCTCGTCCCCTATGGCATTTGCGATGACCGTTCGGGTGCCGACCATAAAACGCACAACTTCACCCGCGTAATCCAAATCGCTCGCACCAGCACGCCCCGGTGGAACAATCCCCCATGTCAAATGGTGGATGAACGGATTGCCGTAACCTTGACTCAGCATATGATCTAAGGCTTGATTGTCAACAGGATGGACAACTGCAACATAATCAAACCAACCGTTGCTTCGCTCTTGACTGTCCTCTGGCAATCTCGCCGAAACGTTGATGTAGTCACACCCATCTACCGGCGAGGGATAACAACGAGCATCCCAGCCGGAGACATAACCGAGCTGTTTTAATGGTCCCGCAACAATATACGGTGGGTCGCAAAAGATTGCGGCGTGATCCAGATTGGGATACAATTGAACGCCTGCCGCGGTGACTTTCTTTGCAACCTCTGATGCCTCGTTAAACCGTTGGGGCGCATTTTCGATAGCGACGTAATCTCCGAAATCATCAGGCAGAACTACTGAATTTCCCATGATAAACCTCCGAAGTAAATTATATTAATTGATATTTGTAATTTTCAGCATAATACCACAAAACCAGAGCCTTTTCAAGCGAATAGAAAATGTACCCTCACGATTGTTTTCGGATCATACTTATGTTATAGTATAACGCAAATTACCAGTTACAGGAAACATTGCAAACCGGAAAAGGAATCAATTACCGCTTGCAGTGGATAGACAAATCCACTGCACATGCACACAGATAGCTTGGATCTGTCTATCCAAGTTGCTTTGAACCCCCGGCGAAGTCGGAACCAAGCGGATCTAGTAAATGAAACACAAAGCGTAACGCCAAAAAGACATATCTCCAATTTCCGATGGGCTGCAACTTGGATTAAATAGCAGCGCGAAGTGCTTATTTCAAACGAAGATAAAAATTATATACAAGAAAGGATTTTTGCCATTATGTCTTATAAATATAAAGTGATGATGACAGACTATGCCTGGCCCTCCGTCGAACCGGAACGACAGGTCTTAGAAGATATAGATGCAGAACTAATCGTTGCGGAGAGTGGAACGGAGGCGGAATTTATTGATCTCGCTCCCCAAATGGATGGTATCCTTACCTGCTGGCTCCATGTGACCACAGCGGTCGTCGAAGCCGCCCAAAAATGCAAAGTTATCGGTCGGTGTGGCATCGGGTTGGATAACATCGATGTAGAAACGGCAACCGCTCTCGGAATGGTTGTAACAAACGTTCCTGCCTACTGCATTGATGAGGTCTCTGATCACACAATGGCACTGCTGCTGGCATGTGCTCGGAAAATTAACCTACTCGATCGAACAATTAAAAGTGGCAACTGGACGCGAGATGTAGGACCGTCCATGCGTCGGATCCGTGGCCAAAAGCTGGGCGTTGTTGGATTTGGTAGAATCGGGAAGGCAATTGTGCCGAAAGCGAAGGCGTTTGGGTTGGAGGTCTTGGTGTACTCACCGCGAGCCACTCAGCAAATTGCGGATGCGCATGGGGTGAGGTTGGTCGATTTTCCTGAACTTCTGGCAGAGTCTGATTTTATCACCGTCCATGCACCGTTGAACACTGAAACTGAAGGGATATTCAATGAGGAAGCGTTCCGTCGGATGAAGCCGACAGCCTATGTCCTCAATACCTCGCGGGGAGGCATTATCGAAACTGATGCGCTTTACCGCGCACTTACGACAGGAGAAATCGCGGGAGCAGGGCTGGATGTTTTAGCAGAAGAACCTCCTCAACCTGATGAACCGCTGCTTGCGTTGGACAATGCAATCCTGACGCCGCATGCCGCATTTACCTCTGAGGAATCGATCTATGACCTCGAAGTGACAGCGGCGGCAGAAGTCGCAAGGGTCTTAACGGGACAGATGCCTGAATCGGTGGTCAATCCAGAAGTCTTGAGCAGCTCGACACTTCGCGCAACAGCACTCGCTTAATAACAATGATTAGCTTGAGAAAATAGTGATGAAATCTTTCAAAGGCGCAACCGTTTTGGTCACCGGTGCCTCGTCCGGTATCGGCGAAGCGTTTGCCCGTAACCTTGCAAATCGTGGCGCTAATTTAATATTGACGGCGCGTTCAGAAGACAAGCTCAGTCAAATCGCCAAGGAGTTATCGGAAAAACACGCGATCCAAGTCCATCTGTTTCCTGGAGATCTCAGTCAGCTGGATATGCCGCAACGTTTATGGGGCGAGATTCAATCTGCATCGCTCTCCGTCGATGTGCTGATAAATAACGCCGGTTCCGGAAAGTGTGGACCGTTCCTATCATACGATTATCAGAGCTACCAAGAGATGCTGAATCTCAATATCAGCGCATTGGTGAGTTTAACACATCTCTTTCTGCCGTCGATGCTGAAGAAGGGGGATGGCGGCGTTATCAATGTCGCGTCAACGGCGGCGTTCCAGCCTATCCCTTACCTCGCCACCTACGGCGCCACGAAAGCATTTGTCCTCGGCTTCTCAGAATCACTCTGGGGAGAGTATCACGAGCGTGGCTTGACGGTGCTTGCCCTCTGCCCCGGCAACACCTCCACAAATTTCGCTGACGTTGCCAACGCCGACGTAACAAGGATGACCAGAGCGGAAACCCCTGAAACAGTGGTTGAAACAGGCTTGAGAGCCTTTTTGAAGGGACGCAACTATGTAATTCCGGGTAGAGCCGTCAACTACCTGCTAGCAAATCTATCTCGGTTATTGCCACGTCGCCGCGTGATTGGGATAACGTCGGATATATTCAAACCGGATATTCCAAAAATGTGATGTTCATGTCAAAAGAAAGTGTTGAGCAGCTCAGAGAAACCGAGTTTTTCCGAAAAAACTCGGTTTCTTTGCACTATTACTTAACATGAGCAAAATGTGATATGCACTACCGAAGCGGGTTACTGTGATTTCCCTCTCGCAGCGATCTCCCAAACATCCTCGACAATTCCGTTCCGAACTGCATAATACCGGTCATGGAGATTCACCGTTGTGCAGCAGTGCGTCGGTAATAGCTCAATCTTATCGCCCGGCTTGAGTGTAACGCTTGGATCCGCCGTCATATTTCCGTGCTCCTCCGACAACCCTCGCATTTCTAAGCCGTCAATTCCCACCGGCTGCGGTGCACCAGACTCACTTGTCAGCACTTTTGCCCCTGCATCAACGACGAGCCGTGTCGGATTCGGACGACTCACAACCGTCGTCAGCATAGTCAGGGCACATTCAAACGCCGCGCCGATGCCTTCGACCTTCCGATAACTTGAATCGATGAAAACATAAGACCCCGCCTGAATTTCCGTCATCTCTGGGTAAGCACCGGTAATCGCATAGGTTCCTGTGCCACCGCCGCTCACAATCTTGACGGGAACACCGTGCTGTTCGAGAAAGTATTTGGCACCGATCAGCATCTCAACGGATTCGCCCGTCAAACGTTTGCGTTCGGCAAAAGTCCGAGTGGTGACGGTATGCCCCTCATAACCCATTATCCCTTCAAACTTGAGCCCTTTCGATTGCAGGATATGCCGCGCCAGATCCAGCGTCGGTTGCCCCGGCTCTGTCCCACAACGGTTCATGCCGGAGTTGACTTCGATGAGGACACGCAGCGTAACGCCTTTCGCCTCAGCGGCCTCAGAAAGCTGATCGACGTTATGCGGGTCATCAACGGCAACCATAATCTCTGAGTGTTTGGCGAGGTTAATCAGGCGCGCAATCTTCTGTTTCCCGACAATCTGATTGGCGATAAGCACATCGCGAATGCCCGCATGGATCATCGCTTCCGCCTCTCCAAGTTTGGCACAGGTCATACCAATCGCACCCGCCTCCATCTGTTTATGAGCGATAATCGGGGTCTTATGCGTCTTGACATGCGGACGGAGGTCTGCATTGACCGTTTTGAAATAGTCTGCCATCTTCTGGATATTAGCTTCCATGATATCCACATCGATCAGCAGCGCTGGGGTATCAATTTCTTCTTGCGGGATGCCGATAAACACATCAAGGTTGGATGCTGACATCGGTTTACCTCCTACTCCTTATTGGATACTGTTTGAAATGCTCATAGTCCGCTACGATAGCCGAATTCGGGTGGGTGCCCATCTCCTAATACGGCTGACTTGCCCAACCAAATAGTATTAGAACCGCTAGGACAGGGAGCGGCGTTTTCAGTCTCCTTTTTTTCGGGCATTTTTGAGCGCGTTTTCGAGTGCTTCTGCTTTAGCCCGGTCTGCTTCGGCACGTTTTGTGTCGCCTTTGAGAGTGTAAGCCATCCCGCGAAAGAGATAAGCCTGATAGATGCTGATATCATCGGATTTCAGTCGTATTGCTTGGGTGTAGTCAGAAACGGCGTTGTCTAAATCGCGTTTTTGCAAGTAGATATCTCCGCGCCTGATATAGGCATCGGCATGACTCGGACGCAGTTTTATCGCTTGGGTCAAGTCAGCAATGGCTTTATCATAATCGCCCGTGAATAAGTAAGACCGGCCTCGCCCGATATAGGCTTCAGCATGGTTCGGATTCAGTTCTATCGCCTTGTTAAAGTCGGTAATGGCACTGTCCTCATCGCCCTTACCATTCCTTACTTGGTAAGCCCTTCCCCGCCAAGCATAGGCATCGGCATAATCGGGCTTCAGCACTATTGCATCGGTAAAATCGAAAACGGCGCGGTAGTAACTGCCTTTTTTCAAGTAAGCCTGCCCTCGCAAGGCATAGGAATGGGCATAATCGGGCTTCAGCTCTACCAATTTGGTAAAGTCATCAACGGCTCTCTTATAATCGCGTTTATCTGTGTAAACCTGCCCGCGATTGTAATAGGCATCGGTGAAATCAGGCTTTAGTGCAATGGCTTTGGCAAAGTCTACGATAGCGTTGTCATAATCGTCTTTCTCAGCGTAAGCTTGCCCACGCCATAAATAGGTGCTGGCATGATTGGGGCTCAGCAGCATCGCTTCGGTCAGGTCTAAAATGGCGTTGTCATAATCACCTTTTGCATGGTACGCCAGTCCACGCAAGGGGTAGACGTTGGCATGATTGGGGTCAAGTTTTATCACTTCAGTAAAGCTGGAAATGGCATTGTCAAACTCGCCTTCTTCCAAGTAGACCTGCCCGCGATCGAAGTAGGCATTGGCATCTATTGGATTCTGTTTTATCAGTTCGGTCAGCTCTGCAATGGGACGCGCAGGACTTGGTTGGGTCAGTGGGCCTGCGAAGAGCAGGATTAGGAATGTGAGGGTTGGGACAACGTATTTGGGGTTCATGGGGAATCTCCTTTTGTTTTTAATTCCTTTTTTCCGGTGAATCTACGAAGTGTAGACAAAACACCATTCTGGCAACAATCATAGAGACAAGCACAAGTTCTTCTACATACATGATCAGTGCTCCTCTTGTCGGTTACTCGGCGTTAGTAAATTAACACCTATTGGAGTGAACGCATGTCAATCGAAGATTGACCTAGCAAATCCCCTTATCCCAAATTGTGCTACTACGATCCATTACTATCAAAATGGAATATGTGTCAGCTGATCTCGAAGGTCCTCTGGTGTGCTTGCGAACCAGATTAGCTCAAGTGTATCAATAACCTGCCGGTAAGAGAATCCAGGGCGCAAGAGCAAAATGCCGGGAACATGTCCGCCTTTTTGTAGGTATGTTTGCAAATGCACTGGCATTGTGCTTCGGTTCGATGAGACAAGCATGTATGTCTCGCGCTCAAGAAATTCAAGAATTTCCTCGTCCTTTGCGCCAATTAACGGTGCACCTTCGCCGCCAATAACACGAACTTCAACCTCCGGCTGACGCCGCTGGAGCCCGTCTCGAATGATGTGTGAAGTGTCCTCATCAATAAGGAACCGGATCTGACTTCTGCTCATTGTGTTTCTTCACGGAATTGCAGCTGTGAGGCTTCACGTTGTGCTTGTATTTTCATGAGTCGTTTCACACCCGACGGGGGATTTTTGCGCTGTTCCTCATAAGCAGCCTCGATCCGTTTACGCCCTGCTTTGATATAGGCATCAATTTCCTCTTGGTTAAACAGATAGTAGGTAATCGTTGCATAGATCTGCTTTAAGGTCAGATGTGGATGGTGTTGTCGAATCTCCTCCGGGCTTGCGCCACTAAGAAATTTCTCAATCACGATTTCGATGCCAACCCGTGTCCCTTTGATCCGAATCGTTTCCGGGCCAATAAAGTCAAAGGCGTTTGCAAGTTCCACGATGTTCTCCTTTTCTGTGAGACTTGAATTTGCCCCAGTTTCCTCTGTTCTTGCGAATCTCTAGAGCTGTTTGACAGGGTTGGAGAGCTTGCCCAACCCGTCAGCCTCGATCTCCACAACATCGCCGGGTGCCAATGGCAGATCATTCGGCACGATGATGCCGGTGCCGGTGGAGACAACCGTTCCGATCGGAACGGGGTTATCTCGGCAAAGGAATTCGGTGAGCTCCTCAAACTTCCAATTAATTTGGGAGGTGTTCACATCGCCTTCATAAATTGGCATCTCGTTTCGGAGAACTGTGCATTTGATGTCTAGATTATAGGGATCATCAACTTCGGAAGCAGTCACGAACATCGGACCGAGTGCACAACAACCATAAAACACTTTCGACTGCGGCAGGTAAAGGGGATTGTCCCGCTCAATGTCCCATGCGGACACATCGTTGCAGATAGTATAACCAACAATTTCTCCGTCTTCACCGAGGATATATGCTAACTCCGGTTCGGTGGCTGTGAGTATGGAGTCACTCCGGATACCGATGAAACCGTTGGGTCCAACACACCGGGTGGGTGTTGCCTTGAAGAAGATCTCAGGGCGATCTGCGTTATAGACGCGGCTATATATATCTTGCTCGCTGTCGTCATCCCGCATATCCGCGCTGCGTTTATAGGTCACACCACAGCCCCACACCTCTGGCGGATCAAGAGGTGATAGAAGATGCGGCACATTTGGATCTGGCGGTACATCGAGTGTGGCAAACTTGAGTTTGCTTTCATCAGCTTGCCCTGGTAGCGGTGCTTGGCCCGTTGTGCTGGAGACACGCTCTTGGATATCCGCAAGTAGAATCCCCATGCTCACCCCCTCTTTGTAGGAGAGTTCGATCAATTCCAATACCCCTGGTGATTCATCGCTAGTGACATCAATCACAATATCGTCCGGTTCAATGGATCGGCTAAGCAAGCCGCGATCTCCGTCGCTAGTAATATCGGTTACGACATCGCTTCGTGTCACAACACCGACACGCTTGCCTTGACCCGGTTGATAAAATTGTATAAGTCTCATGCTTTTTCCTACCTGTAAAAATTGAAATGATGGATAAATCTGGACTGTGAATTTTTCATAGCATACACCAATATAGTTTGGAAAGCAAGTCCTTTTTGCGCTATCACTATATTCGGAGGCGTGCTATGACTACTGCTACGCTTAAAATGTAAACAACCCCATCTATCAGGTTTTTCGTTTCACACCTCGTGCCTGAAAGCTATAACAACAAACGATAGAGGTGCGGCGCAATCCCAAAAATAATTACTGCCAAAGCCGTTCCGAGGATAGTGTCAACTGCGTAATGTATCCGTCCGTAGACCGTTCCAGCGACCAACCCCACGGCAAATGGACATAGGACTGTAAAAGCAATCGGATGATAACGAGCAGCATAGAGGACTACAATCACAGCAATCGCACAGTGAGAACTTGGAAACGCCGTGCCTTTGGATGCCGCACTGGAAAGGATTGCGTGTACCAGTTTGAAAAAAAAGCCGTTCGCGAGAGGTCCCCTAATTTTTTCAAATTTGTAATACGGCCCCAGGACCGGCATCAAGATATACCAGATGAGACATAAATTAAAGGTCAGTACCTCCGCAAAAACTACTTCGTGAAATGCTTCATACCTACCTTGGAAGTAAAGCACCCCGGCAAGTGCGACAACGATGGAGTAGTAGCTGAAATAGCACAGATGTAAAAACTCCGAAAGCCACTTCGACGGGAAACGTTCACTCAGATAAAGGCTCGGCTGCCCGTTGAATAATCCTCCCTCAAATTCTATAATTTTGTCATCAAGATACCTTCGCAGCACCATCTGTGCCAGCGGCGGTATCTCCAAGTAGAAGATCAAAATTGTCGCAATCGGATACCAATCGCGCAATACTTGCAATGGTAACGACAAAGAATCTTCGGGGATGAAAGCCAACCAAAGCAAACCCCATATAACTCCCGCATGAACTACTACATAGATACCCCACCATCGCAAGTTTTTGTGAAAAATGCAGGCTAGCACACCGGTGATTGCAAGATAAATGATTGTGATCCAGTCGGATGGGTGAAGAACATTGATAATATTAGAATCGTACATAGATAGAATATACTACTCCTCCCTCAACGCATCTGCCGGCTGCATTCTGCCTATGCGCCATGCGGGGTAAACCCCGGCTAACAGTGCTGCAACCAGCGCAACCATGAGGGCTTGCAGGAAATAAACGAGTTGTAGGTGGATCTGCAGCGTCCAGCCGAAAGAGCGAAGATTGATAATATAGATCAGAATCATAGCAAGGACAAAGCCTGTTGGCATCGCGATGATGCCCGCAGTCGTTCCCATCAACCCCGTTTCCACTAGCGTCAGCTGCCACAACTGTCGGCGTGTCATGCCGACAGCGCGCAACGTCCCTATTTCTCGACGACGCTCCAGCTGCAAACTCATCAGTGCGCTCAGTATGCCGATGAAAGCCACGAGCGTGGCGAGCACTTGTAGCGCGACCGTTATGCTAAAACTGCGATCGAAAATAGCGAGAGAGTGTTCCCGAAGACTGCGGCTAGAGCGAATCATCAACTCAGCCTCTCCGGCAAACGCTGTTCTCAATTCGTTGATCTTGGCATCGACATCGATATCTGTCTCTACAAATAGCGCTGCAGACGACAAATCGGGGTCGTCCCAATATGTGCGATAAACTGCGTCACTGATAAGCGCACCGGGTTGCACATCGAAATCATAGGCGATAGCCACAATTGGAAATCGCTGCTCACCCCGATCTGTGAACAGGACCACTTCATCGCCAACCCCAAGTTTGAATCGATTCGACATCGGCTCATTGATAATAAGTCCACCTGCTTCCAACGCCTCCCATGTCGTAGCGGGGGGCCCCACTGCTGCCTTATAGTGACGCTTTTCACCGGCGATGTCCATACTAACAGCGGCAAGCTGGATAGCCCCCAAGTCGCCGGCACTGACATCTACTAACCTGCTCGTTGCAATCTGGGCGACACCGGGAAATGTTGCCAACTGCTCTACCACTCCCTGTGGAAGGGAAAATGTCGCCTGATCAGAGATGAGATTTGGTGCCGAAACGAAAATATCCGCCTGCAACAGATCTGTCAACCACCGTTCAACGGTCAGGCGGAAACTGCTAATCATCAAGCCAACACCAACAATCACGCTTACTGCAACCATCAGCGCAGCAATGGCAACGGAGGTACGACTCAACGACCGCGTGATGTCGCGAATCGCAAGCCGAATTAAAGGGCTAAAAAACTTCCCTGAAAATCTGGTGAGTCCTGATAGAACGCGCATGAATCCTAAAGTCAGAGCGGGCGTAAGCAAACTGATGCCGATGATAATAGCACAGATGCCAACAAACGTAATGCTCAGATGCCATTCAGGAATCAGAAGCGCGGTGCCTAACAGCAATATCCCTACGCCAACCCCACTTACCCAATTTAGTGCGGTGCGCGTCCGCTCTTCAATATTGCTGCGTTGGAGCGCAGATGCGGGTCGCACATTAGTTGCTTCATAAGCGGGGAGTGCGGCAGCAGTCAACGCTGCGGCGATGCCACTGACAGCTCCTTTGAGCAGCGTCAACGGCGGAAAGTCAATCCGTCGCACAGTCACAACAAAAAAGAGATCGTTGATGCTAGTTGTAACCATTTGTACCGCACCACGCCCTAACAGATACCCTAATCCAAGTCCGAGAGCTGTACCGATGACACCGAGCAACCCCGCTTCGACCAGAATTATTGAGAAAATTTCTCTCCGGGTCACCCCCAACGCACGCAGGCTGCCCAGAACCGGCCGCCGTTGTACCACGCTGAAGACAACAGTGTTATAGATTAGGAACAGCCCAACTAACAACGCGAGCATGCTGAACGCTGTCAAGTTCAATCGGAACGCAGCTGTCATCTCTTCCACTGTTGAGTCTGTCGGCTTTTCAATCCGTGCACCGGGGGGCAGGATGCCAGTGATGCGCTTCAGAGTGGAGGTTTCCTGTGCATTTTCAGGAATGATCAAATCAATTCGATCAAGTGTGCCTATTTTACCCAGCACCTCTTGGGCGGTTCCGATGTCACTTATCAGCAGTCCATCAAGCCCTCGCTGCTCGTCTTTGTTGTCTGACTTCAGCACAGACACAATTCGCAGAGAGTAGCGGCGACTCCCCGCTTGTATGTGGATGAAATCACCTGCGTTGAGATTATACTGATTGGCAAGAGTCGCACTAAGCAAGACGGTATTCGGTTGAACCATAAACGCCGTGAATCCGTTGGCATCTGCGAAGCCTGTGTTATAGTCACTCAGATAATTCCGAAAGGGGGATTCAGCAAAACTATCCACACCCAACAGACGCATCGGCTGCATATCAAGCTCTTCCGCAATAACATAGCCTTCCACAATTGGTGCGCTGAGCCGATAGCCTAGCTGCTGCCGCAACGCAACATAAATACCCTCATCCAGCCCACTGGGACCTCCAACAATCTGGTGAGTGGCTTTGCCTGCCACGGCTTCTGTGCTGAGCGCGAAGGCGCGATTGGCGGCACCGGTAGCGAGATCTATTGCGACAATCATCGCAACGCCCAACCCCACCCCGATGATGAAGAACATGCTTTGGGTGGGACGACGCCACGCATGACGCCACGCGAGAGTAATTGATAATTGCATTAGGATTTCAGAATTCTATCTAGGGGATCATGTTAAGAAACCGTGCAAAGAAACCGCGAGGGTGGTGTCCCCGCTGAACAAATCATCTTCACGTTTCAGGCATCACGTCTCGGTATCGCTGACCAGTGCCCCATCGGTGATATGCAGCACCCGATCCGCACGACGGGCAATCTCCGGCGCGTGAGTCGCCATCAACAGCATTTTGCCCGTGCCCCGAAGCATCTTTAGCAATAACGACAAGACAGTTTCGCCAATCTCTGTATCCAAATTACCGGTCGGTTCATCAGCGAGCAGCATCAGGGGGTTATGGATAAGCGCACGCGCAATGGCAACACGTTGTTGTTCGCCTCCACTCAGTCTGTCGGGGTAAGTATGGAACCGTTCGGCAAGCCCAACTTGTTCAAGCAGCGCACTCGCCCTAACTTGTTTATCCCTTTGGGATTCAGAGCTACGCGTGAGTTCGAGTGGCAGGATTACATTCTCTAATACCGTTAAAGTTGGAATGAGATTGAAAAACTGGAAGATAATCCCGATATTGCGACGACGAAAGAGGGTCCGCTGATGTTCGTTTAGACGAGTAAGATCAATTTCTTGCTTACCTTCCCCAATAAGCACATGACCGCTGCTTGGGGCATCAATCCCGGAGATTAGATTAAGCAGTGTACTCTTTCCGCTACCAGACTTTCCCAATAAGCAGACAAACTCGCCCTCATAAAATTCTTGGTTTACTTGGTTCAACACGACCCGATTTTGACCTGCTTCGTTGTAGGATTTGCTCAAACGATCTAATCGCACCAGTGTGGCGGGTGGATTTACGGAAGATGTGGGATTGGGAGATACTATTGTCAATTTAAATTCGGACCGAATTTTAGTAAGTGGCGAGAAACGCTAACAGTTCCACCGTCGTTTCTTCCGGTAATTCTTCGGGCAAAAAATGACCGCAGTCAAGGACTTTTCCACGCACATCAACAGCCCGATCCCGCCAGACAGTGAGCATATCAAGACTTCCACCGGTCTGCCAACCCGGACGCTTCGCCATGTTGCTACCCCAAAGCAGTAGCACCGGACAAGCGAGCTTGCGACCACGGTCAGCTTCGTCGTGCATTAGGTCAATCTCTATGCCCCGATAGTCCAAGCAGGTGGCGCGGATGGTTTCGGGGTTATTAAAACAACGGAGATATTCCGCGTACGCCTCATCTGTAATTGAGCCTTCGATTGCAGTCCATCGCTCAAGCAGGAAGTCCAGATAGGCTTTGGCACTGTTACCGATTAAGGTCTCCGGTAGCGGCGATGGTTGACGCATTAGATGCCAATGGAACCAAGCAAAGGAAAGCTGGCTGTCCATATGATCAAACGCAGCTTGCGAAGGTACAACGTCGAGCGAGGTGAAGGTTCTCACTCGATCCGGATGGTCAAGTGCCATCCGATGCCCCACACGAGCTCCGCGATCATGTCCAACCACATGAAACGATTCAAAGCCGAGTTTCTCCATCACCTCAACTTGGTCCTGTGCGGTCGTGCGTTTGCAATACACGCTCAAGTCCCCCTCCGGGGCAGGTGGCTTTTCGCTGTCACCGTAGCCACGCAGATCCGGGGCAACGACAGTGTAATGGTCGGCGAGTTTGGGGGCAATCTTATGCCACTCAATATGGGTTTGGGGATACCCGTGCAGCAACAACAGAGGCGGTCCAGATCCTCCGTACACGAGGCTGATAGAAACACCATTGGCTTTGATGCGGGTTTTTGTGAAATTATCGAACATGGAGCACGCCTTCTCTAGCCTTGTAACTGTTTACTGTTGGCTGTGTTGTCGCAACTTCTCAACAGCCTTTTCAATCCGTTGGACTTCGCTTACATCCTGTGTTGTCCTCTGTTCTGCTAGCTCTGTCTCGCTCATCTGTTTGAAGGGCCAATTATCATCGTTGGCGATTCTCCAAGCCAAACGAGCGCATAGAAATGCAGCCTCTCTCACTTTGAGAAGATCGACTTTATCCACTGTATCGTGTGCGGTATGGTAAAATCCAGGCCAAGTATAACTATATGGATCCCTAATGAACCCGCATGGGACTCCCTTCGCCATAAAAGGGTAGTGATCGGAAGAAAGATGGTCGGGTTCGCGCAACGGAGAAGCATCGAAGTCTACCATGAGGTTCTCATTCATTTGCCTTCCCGTCCCTCGGAAATAAGCCCTCGAATCTGGTCCGTAAACCATCAATCCTTTCCCTCCGCCACCCCCGGCTGAGTCCAAATTGAACATGAACCGCGTCTTTTCAATATCCTTTGGGTGAGTGTTGGCATACGCGTGTGCACCGATGAGTCCAAGCTCTTCAACGCCAAATAGGACAAAACGCACATCCCGTTTCAGTCGGTCCGCGTAGATTCCCATGACCCGTGCGACTTCTAGCCCTGCGACTAGTCCCGAAGCTGGATCTTCCGCACCTTGAGAAATATCGTGACCATCATAGTGGACGCCGATGAGGACCATATCCTCATTCTTCGAGCTGCCTTTCACATCCCCAATAATGTTCCGCGACGTTTTCTTGGCGACGGTGTCAGTAGTTTCAATTTCGGCTTCGACAAAACCGTTTCTGCGTATGGCTCGTTGGAGGAGTGTCCCTGTTTCCTTAGAAATCATGATTCCGGGTATCAGGCCCCAGCAATTAAACCCCAACGCGCCGGTAATCGGACCGTAGCCATCCGTGTTTGCCATAAAGATAAACGCTTGGGCACCTGCGAGGATGGATCTATTGTACTTCTCCGTACGATGAATCCAACGACCCGCTGAAGCTGGATTTGCAATGTTGACGAGCGCAATGTTCCCTTTCAGTTCAGCTTGTAAAGTTTCAAAGGTTTCAGGCGAACCCAGCCCGAGATCGATGATTCTCCCGCTGCAGCTTCCTGACGGGGACATCGGCATGGTTAGACATGGCAGGTCTCGCTGCCAAGGGGAGGTAAGGGTCAATTTAGCGGTGCCACGCGTCCAACCGTTGTATTCAAATGCTTCGCTGTGGACATCCTTGAGCCTGTATCGCTGCAACGTAGCCTGCAGAAATTGTGCAGCTTCCGATTCCGCTGGAGTCCCTGCAAATCGGCTGCCCAAGTCATCACAAAGGATTTCGAGATTCATCTGAATATCAGTTGAGGTGAATATTTCCCCGGCAAGAAGTTTGTCAAATCCTTTTGCGTTCCCATCAGCCGCTTCAACTTGTTTATATGACACTTGAATTGATCTCCTTTGGCGTATTCTAACGGGTTAGCTCCGCTGATGGGATCTTACTTCGATTGGGCATCCGCGCACTAATACCCACGTTCCATACAGAAAGGACGCATCAAACTGTTATAATCACCACCGAAGCGGTAGCCGCCCATCAAGAAGTACGGCACAGCACCGCGCCGGCACATCTCATCCACAAACTGTGCTGTGAGTATGTACATGATAACGTTGTTGAGGATGCCGGTGGTAGGACAAACTTTATCGGAACGACCAAGGATGGGGATAACACCAGCCACCTCGTCACAACGATCATCGAAGTAGGCATCACAACGGTCGCGGAGCCCATCGTTATTGGAGGGACCGATACCGACGATGTAGTTACCGTTGGCTCGAGCTTCGTCCGCCCACGCAAGTTCTTGTGGGTCGTTCGCACTGACTGCGGCAATCAGAAATACATCCTTATCGCCCCCCTCATTCGCAGGGCGCGGTTCAAACGCATTGCACATCATCAGCCCTTGCGCAACTCCGTTTGCCTCACTCTGGATTCCCTCGTTACGACTCCGCACGTAGTAATATCCATCATCAATAATTCTTTTCGCTATTACTACCGCAGTTTCGTTGATGTGATCCACATCCTGAGTATGAACATCAGCAAGCCGTTCCAAGAGAATGTCCACATATTGACTGCCGATGGTCCCAGTCGGCGGTCGGTCAGTCGCCAATGTATGAGCAACTTCAGCGGTAATCATCCAGTGAATCGCGCATGTTCCGTTTGCCGATCCGGGGCAGATTTCCATCTCTGGAATTTCCGGTGCATGCACCAATCCTTGATGCCACGGAATATGCGAATCAATGACGCGCGATGCCACATCTTCTGGCACCCAATTATGGACATTTGGCACAACTTTGCCGGGGGGCGTATCTCGGTTATTGACGTAGCAGGTAGTGAACACAACGACATATACGCCGGAGTCACGCGCACCACGCACAGCTTCACTGACGTGGTTGGTGAGCAGCACGTCGCCCGCCCGCATAGCCGCGAATTGCTCTGGCGTACACGTGTCTGCCCCGGTAAACTCAAATTGTGCCGGATTGCCCTCACGGTCGTTCACTAACTCATATGTTGGCATGTGCCCCGTTGTTATGTTAGCATAGACCTTGTTACCCGCACGGATGGAATCAGCTGCCTTTGCCGCAACTTCAGCCATAATCGCCGCATCTTCACGGATGCCTCGCAGTAGATTGACTGCGTTTTGATAATACTCTTCCCCGAATGGGATGGTGTGTCCCCAAGTATGCTCTGGGTGGATGCTCATCGGTTGATGTCCTTCCGTAGTGGATTGTCTATTAAGTCTAGTGTCTGAAGCCGATGTTGACAGTGCATTAGGTTTCCTGTGTAAACTGCCGATACTCATTCACCAGATTTGATGCTGCTTCATGGATAAAAGCCAGCTCGTCTGCCGTCTCGAAGAACTGTGCACCACGCCCCACCCATTCTCGCGCTGCATCTGCGTTGGATGCGGTCGTGCCGAAATAGACACCATGCTTCTTGCAGATTTTGAGGATTTCTCCCATCGGACCCGTCACCTCCGGATGATCGTATTCACCGGGATGTCCCATCTCAATGGAGAAATCACCGGGACCGACGTAGACCATATCCACCCCCGGTGTACTAATGATCTCTTCTGCGTTCTCGTAAGCGCGTCGCGTCTCGATATGAACGACCAGCGCTGTTTCCTCATCCTGCTCGGCCATCCACGTTTTCCAGTCTGCCGGCTGAAGGTAGCTGCTATTGCCATATCCGGGCGCGACCGCTCGCGTGCCGGCTGGCGGAAACTTAAGGTAACTGCGAAGTGTTTCGACCTCTGCCCGTGTCTCGGTGCGAGGCAGCTGAATTCCGACAACGCCACACTCCAATAGTTTTGCTACTTCGGCGCGCTCCAACTGCGGTGTCTTGGCGATGACGGGCAGATTGTTGTCACGGGCACATAGGACCGTGTCCGCAAACCTGGTCATCTCGAAGAAGCCGTGCTCGTACTCAATATACATAAAATCGAAACCCGCCTGTACGTACAATTTTACCAGCGACGGACGGAGGTGCTCGGCAACCATACCACCAACAAGGACATCGCCGTTTCGCAAGCGATGCTTTAAGAGCCGTCCCGGTCCTTCTGCCGCTCCAGGGGTGTTCATTATATTGTTGAGTTTTGCCACTATCGTGTTCTCCTTAAAGAGATCTCAAAAAAACGGAATTATGGCGTCCATGTTTTACCGAGTTCCGCATATTGACGCGCTTGGGCGGGGATGTTCACGCCGACCTCCTTCGACCAAGCATCGAGCAGTCGCAGATAAATGGGACCAGGTTTTCCGTCGCCGATTGGCTGGAAGTTGAAACGGGTGACCGGCATCATACAAATGGTGGTGCTAGTCCACCAAGCTTCATCCGCCTCTCGTACGTCGTACGGTTCAATGTCGGCTTCGTGGACAGGAATGCCGAGCATAGATGCGAGGTCCATACAAGCGTGACGGGATACCCCACGTAGGATGTCGTTGGGTTTTGAGGTAAAAATCTCGCCCTCCCGAGCTATGAAGAAGTTGTTGCCCGTTCCCTCGGTGATGAAACCGTGCTCGTCGACCAGCAGTGCCATTGCACCCTCCTCTAGCCGGCTCGCATGCAGTTCAGCAAGTTTGTAGAAGATGCGACTCCGGTTTTTCGCCTTGGGATCGATATAGCGAGAAGGGACCGATTGCTGCGGTGTGATGACAAAGTGTGATCCAGTTTCATACTTATCAGCTTGGTTGCCGACGTGACGGATAAGTGGGAAGACGTTAATCGACACGATGGGGGAGGCACCTTCTTTGATGAGACCATCATAAAGTGGGTAACCCCCACGGGTCACATCGTGCATAATTTGGAAGTCCAAGCCATCGAGAGCGGGCAAGTTCTTCTCAATGGTTTCATAGGTAGCAGCTTCCATTTCATCTACGGTCAGTCCACAATCTATTTCTGCATAGCGTAGTGACCCGTAGAGTCGATCCAGGTGTTCCCGCAGGCGGAAGGGTTTCTGGTTAAAGGCACGGGTCACCTCAAAAACCATATCGCCGAACAGCAGCGCAGAATCGAATATGGAGATGCGTGCTTCGAGTTCGGGGATAAATTCCCCGTTGAAATAGACCAGACGTTGAGACATGATAGGCTCCTTTATTGAATGTTATGTCTACCGTAAACAGTATACCAAACCCCAATAGGCTGACAGCTATCAATTCCAACTGGCGATGAAGTCGTCAACGCCAAAATCTTGAGGCATCTCGAAAAAGAAGTACTTCATCGGACCACTCTGAAACAGCGGTTCGTACTGCTTTGTATCCGATTGCAGTTTGCGATCGAGGACAGCGAATCGCTGCCAGAGTTGTTCCAATTCGTCGACCGTAAAGTGGTCTGCCATGCGTTGGAGGCATGGGCCATTGGTATATTCTTCCGCATCAGAATCTTTGTATTTGCGACTCAAGTAAGCGATCTTTGACAGGACAACCAAGGTAGTCATCCGGGCGTGTTCACTGCGGTGAATCCGATGCAGTCCTTCTACAAAGGCAGTTGCATCTTTCTCAAGGATAGCACGAAGTATGAATGCGACGTCGTCATGCCGTTTAGTGTGAAGTGCTTCAAAGTGGTGGCACTTCTCAGCAGCCCACGGCGACAGATGTTTCACAAATTCAACGCCCATTGTAGCGGGCAGAAAAAAATGCGTAAATCCCTTGGCACCAAAGGCTTGGTAGCCAAAGTGAAGCGTTCGCCGCTTGTCATCGCCATTTGGCGTGGCACTGTGCAGGATGGAGTTGATATAAACGACACCATCGCCGGCTTTGAGGTCTACAGTAATCTCTCCCGGCAGCGGAACAACCCCCATACGACGCTCCTTTTTGCTTTCCGCTTCGTTATTACGCCGCAGATGGCTACGGGGGATTATGTGTAAGTAGCTATCATCATAGAGTGCGAGATTCCACTGAAGATAAGGTGGACCGTTGAGCCGAATATCTTCTTGCAATCCATCAAGCGGTGCCATATCAATTGGATGGAGGTCACGGTGCCAGCCCGTTCCCGAATGGCACAACACCCACATCCCCAATGGGGCTGCATCGGGTGCGTCCATCAGTCTGCGGCTGAAGTCAAGGGTGCGATCGCCGAAATAGAACTCCACAGCGTTGGCAGTTTGCTTGTCAACCCACTCGGTCACCGTCACTCGGCTTGAGGAGGGAGCTTTATCAATAATTGTGTCAACACTTTCACGCAATCGTTCCAATTCGTCGGGCGGAATCATGTCGCGCACAATGACGTATCCCTCCCGCATGAGTTGTTCTTTTTGTTGCCCAAGGCTCATTTTCATTCGTTTACTCCATTCGGATACCCACTAGCAGGCGGGGTTCTTGGAGGAAGATGAGTCACATCAAAGTAAGGGATATTATAGCACGATTCTATTGAGAAATCTATACATAAGCATACGGTCTTAGTCCATGAGATCTCCTGCAAACGCTTCCCAAAGTTCCTCAACAAAATCCGCTTGAATCTGATCCGGCATTTTGACGATATGGTGCCGGATACGAATCGAAAAGGATTCGCCACTCTTGAAAATCCCCTTTCCCGGATAGGCAATGTAGTCCATCGCGATACCACCCATTCCGGAGGCGAGTCCGGCTGTCACAGCAGGCTCGGTGAAAACGATGTGCCGCCAACCTTTCGGGGTAGGCTGCCCGACCAAGACAGGCCGATACCACATATCTGCAACCTTGCCATCACCCCTGAGCGCGTGTGGGATCACTCCGAGTCGCTCGAAGGTTGATCCGGGGGCAACGATGTAGGCGTCCAGATGTTTCCCGCCGAGGCTTTCAAAACTCTTGAACTGTTTGTCTGATGACCAATAGAATTGGCTTTTTGCTCTGTTAGTCTCAGTATAGCAGGCAAAAAATTGGGCATACTCGACGAAATCAACAGAACCGCAATTCTGGATTGTTTGCCGGCAGTTGTATGTGAGCAAGTCATCACGGTCTTGTGCTCCGAAAAACCACTCTTGGTAGGTCTGGATGTTATCGCATGTGTATTGACTTGTGACGCAGATTTCGTCTCCTTGCTCTTCGTAACCGGAAGTCGCTGGCACCAGCCGGGGCCACTTTTCATCTCCGCGACCGTGTTCCTGCCACCACTGCCACTCCCGACAATCCCACGACCCATCCTCGTAAACGAGTTCTAGCCCTTCCTCTGCAACGACAAAACTAGCGATACCCGTGTGTGTATGTCCGGCTGTCCGAACCCGAACGGATGCCAACGCCCGTCCATCTTGGTGACGAAGAGCGATGTCGGCAAACGAAATTCCTTCGCTATCCTGATATATTCCCCGACTGGATTCCATTGGTGTTCCTTCCCCCTTTACCTTACGCAGTGATTTATTGTCAGTGATGGTATATTATCTTTGCCATCTTGTCTGTTACGCCATGCCTCCCATGTCTTTTGAGTAATTCCAACGTAAGACTTTCCACCAACTGTATCCATATCATGAAGGTTGAGACCAGCTGCTTTTTCTATGATAAAATTGCTAAGATTAAATCTATCAATATGGTTGTTGCCAACTCTAACATTTGATTATGCCGATAATGCTAAGAATAAATGTGATACCTATAAACCAAAGAGAAGTAGACGGTATCTCATACGAAAATTCCATATACTTAATGTTATTCTTATCATAAGGTCTATTAGCAAGAATCTTTCCATGCCACATTAAACTCCGGCTAATCATATCCAACCTTCGTTTATCACATATTCTCCTTTGCTTATTAGAAGTATGGTCACATTCCTTTATAGCTATATGATAATAATGGTTGCCAATAACGTTGATATGATCAATATACCAAAATAATTCTGGTTTTATTTCAAAAGGAATGAGTCGCTTTGCTATCCCACATTTTTTTATGAAACTCTCACCATTGTAGATGTTTACTTTATCAGTTCCAAATCCTTGAATATTAAAGTTTTGATAATCACTACCCTCAAGACATCTTTTAAGAACAGTTTGATCCGTATCTGAATAAACACATATCCTCATTTCATTAGATGTGTTCATTAGCCTTGTCTCCTCTTGAGACTACCCCAAGTTAATGTAATACTGGTTTTGCCAGCAGGAGCAGAAGGCACTGAATCGCTTAAATTCAGTTTACTCTACCCAGACCTCCCGAAAGAGTCGGACCCAGTTGCCGCCAAGGATTTTGGTAACCTCGTCCGGTTTGTAGCCCCGTTCCAGCAACGCAGCTCCCAAGTCTGGAAACTTGTCGGGCGTCTCAAATCCCTTGGGAGACATCGGTAACAGATCGTAGCGCACAGCTGGATCCACGAAGGTAGACGGGTATTTTGTCCCCTGCTGCGCACCGATATATTCCCAGAAAGCGGTTGGTTGATCCTGGGTAAAGTCGGTCCCAACCCCAACATGGTCAATCCCCACGCGTTCCACCATGTCGTCTATCGCATCCACATAGTCCTCTAGCGTTGATTCAAATTGGGTCGGCAAGAAGGAGGTGATAGACGTTGCACCGATTACGCCCCGCCGCTCCGCCAACAATTTCAGTGCATCGTCCGTCTTGTTTCGGGGATGGTTGAAATAGGAACGGGCGTTCGCGTGGGTGATCGCGACAGGTTTTTCCGATAGCTCTATCGCCTCCAACGTGGTGCGATCCCCGACATGAGAAAGGTCCATTAGAATCCCCAGTGCATTCATCTCCCGGATAGCGTCAAGGCCAAAATTGCTCAGCCCGTCGTCTCTGCGTTCCCAGCACCCATTGCCCAACAGATTCCGTTCGTGGTAGGTCAACTGAATGACCCGCATTCCCAACGCATGAAACAGCGCGAGTCGGTCAAGATCATTCTCAATGGGCGAGGCGTTCTGAGAGCCGAAAATTATACCAATCTTTCCATTCTGCTTGGCTTGAAGGAGTTCGTCCACAGTCTTTACCTGTACGAGGAGGTCGTCGTATTCTCTAAGCCGGCGAAACCAAGCAGCGATGTTGTCCAAAGTTTCCCGATAATTCTCCCACGTCGCAACGGTGGCGTTTATGGCTGTTACACCCCCAGCGTACAAACTCTGGAACACCGCGGCACTCTCCCAATTGCTTACGTTCAGGCAATCTATCACAACAGCCTCTTTATACAGTTGCTTTGCAGCGTCGGCCTCTGGCGTTGTCATTTGAGTCTCCCTTCAGAGTCGTTAAGCATATTTTTCACGGAGCAATTGTGCTGCCTCACACATCGCTTTTAGCTTCAGGTACGCTTCATCTAAATCCATAGGATTCTGAACCGATGGTGAAAAGCCGCAATCCGGATGTAGCGTAATCCGCTCTTTGTCCACATAGCGCATCGCTGTTTCCACGCGGGTCATTACATCTTCCGACGTTTCCACCTGCCGGTCACAATGATCGATGCACCCAAGCCCCAATCGTACGGTCTCAGGAAATTGAGCCAGCGAAGTTAAACCGCCTGCGACTGGGGTGGCATATTCCATCGAAATTGTGCCGACCCGAACCTTTGCCAATGCGGGCATGATCAGGTCATAGGGACCCTCTGTGCCGTGTTTGTGATCGAAGTGTGCGTGGCACAGATGCATCCCTGTATCAACACCTTCAATTCCGTCCAGCGTTTGGTTAATAAAATCGACACACTGGTCCATCTCATACTTAGCATCAGTGACACCCTCCCGTTCTCGAAAGTCGGGATCAACCATCGTACTAAGCCACGGTTCATCGAGTTGTATCGTGTCCGCACCCGCTTCACGCAGGAGTTCAATCTCCTGCCGCAGGATTGGCACACAATCAGTCATCAGCTTCTCGCGGATGGGATAGGCAGCTTTTGAGTGCTCCGGATGCCACATCCGTCTGCCAATGATGTAGGGAGCGGGTAAAGTCGCCTTGATGCGTCGCTGGGTGCGTCCTCGGATGTAGCGAATTTCATCAACCACCAGTGGGCGGTAAGACTCAATCGGTTCCACCACCGCTGGGTAAGGCAATCCACCACTGGGATTGAGGTCGGCACGGAATCCCCGCACACGATCAGCAAAGACCTTAACGTAACTTTCCCGGCGCCATTCACCATCGGTGACCTCATCCAACCCCGCTCGTTCTTGCAGGTGCAGCGCTGATTCGATGGCTGGGTCAAGCAGGCGATCTGTTTCCTCCTCGGATATTTTCCCATCCTTTCGATCAAGTATCAATTCCCGTACCCATGCCGGTCGAGGCAGGCTACCGATGACAGTTGTGGGAAATAGCGTGTTTGACATGGTTATTTTCCTCTCTTGGAAACCTCGTTCTTGAATGTGCGCTCCTGATTATTCCCTTTTATAAGTACAGGAAACATTATAGCATGATTCCATCAAAAGATGCTATTACGATCCGTCGAAGGATAGCTAGGGCGTGTTGACATTTATGTGAACCGTGTCCATTATTCGGTGATAAGTACTCAATCGTAGGGGCAGGGGCCCCGCGCCCCTACAAAGTAGTTGCCCGATTCATCGGGTCCTGGTTCGTAGTTGTGCCATTGATTGCTTGCTCTCCCGCTAGCGGTCCTTGTAGGAGGGGCTTCCTAGCCCCGATATGGGCTGCCATTCCCTACATTTTGTGGATTTTGATAACAATTCTCCCAAATCATCTCAAGGCGCATCTGATAGGAAATGTCAACAGAGCCTAGGAATCAATTGACACTAGTTTAGAAGGAGTGCTATAATTTTTACTAAAGTTTGTGCAATTTGCGGCAAAGATGGTTAATTGAGATTGCCCAGAACTGAGCGAGGGTTTATAGAATAAGATTTTCATAATTTATTATAGGGCGTTTTTTTTGTCCTCTCCTGTTTAGAGACGAAAAATATTCAGAATACAAAGGTGAATAATGAGCTCATAGAACAGAGGCTAAATTTCCCACCTGCCAGCCGAATGACGTTTTGTGCAATGGACTCATGAACCAATCCCGTTTGGAAAGGACACACATTGCAAGGACAAAGGCAAGTAACCAAGGACTTACCACGCATTCGCGTCCGCTCCCGTTTCTCAGAGACAGGAGTACAAAGCCAAGAAATCAGACACTTACCAACATTCAATATGCGGCACAACGTTCGTCGATCCGTACATCGACGACGGAACGTGCGGGCATTGACTATCACTCTCATATTGCATCTGATTGTGGCGTTCTTTGTGATACAGTCAATCCGAGAGCACATCGTGGAAGAAGACGCCATCCAAGTAGAGTGGGTTGAATTGCCGCCACCATCTCGTACATTGATAAAAACTCGCCAGATTCGACTCAAAAATCGTAATGACACGGAAGCAGCCCCCACTCGACCAAAGGTGGTAGTGCCGGTACTTTCATCAGCCAATACTCAAGCACCTCTTCCATTAGAAACGGATCCCCTCCAAAAGGTTGCAGAATTGCGTGGGGGCACGGAAAGACGTCTCCCTGATCCGCCCAAAGAGCGCAGAATCGACAGGGGGAGTTATACCCGTTCTCCGCGAGAACGAGATGCAAGTAGTCCGATTATTGAAGATACGGACTCAGATTTAACACTTGCTTCAGACGAAGCGCTTGAATTGTCGGATCAAGACCTAGTCCCTGAAGATCGCTTGGGAGCGGTCCTAGAGGGAGAAGGTATGGAGATTCGTGGACATATCCGCCTGATTCGACTTAAGCACTCCCTTTCCGACTGGTGGCAAGATCCGAGTGCGATACCGAGTTTCGCAAAGTGGCTCGAAGAGAATACGGATCTCCGCGCCGACATGACATATGCTGGCGGCTCACTCCGGCTGACCGACCCGCGTATTCTTAGTGCTCCGATGGTTATTATGACAGGGCATGATAAGGACGTGACTGTTGGGCGCAATCTTGCCACACCCAATCGCAAGAATGCACCGTTGGCACCACATTTCACTTCCGAAGAACGTGCAGCACTGCGAAAATATATCGTTGAACGAGGCGGAATGCTGTTTTTCGACGACTGCGGATTCAACGGCCTACTCGCCGCAACGGTTACTAACGAACTATACAGAACCTTTCCTGAATATCCCCTTAAAAATCTGATGCACGATCATAAGATTTACAGCATCTACTACGATCTCCCCCGACCGCCGACAGGTGGTGATGTTTTCTGGAAATCTGAGAACAAGGCGAAACCGTCACAATTCAAATACCAAAAAGGTATCACTATCAACAATCGACTTGGGGTTGTCTATAATCGCAAAGATTATATGTGTGCGATGGAAACGGTGGAGATACAAAGCCGAACCATGTTGCGGATGCGTCGCTCGAAAGATGTCCATCGCTTTATGACGAATCTGCTGATTTATACGATGATGTACGGAGGGAATACGGATCGTTCAGGGTATAAACCGTAAGGTATTCCCGGGAGAAGACCTCGACCTCCAATTCGTCCGCGAGCGTTGCCAGTAATTTCAGGTGCGTTGGATGCAGTGGAATGCCGTTACGCAACGCCTGCTGGTGCAGTCACTCAAGCTCGCCAGGGAGATAGATTCGTGCAATGCCTTCAGCACGTGGAGCATTACGGAAAGTGCGGATTTCGGCATCCACTGCTTCCGTAAATTCGTCCAGCGGACAGGAGTTGCTGACCTTAATCGCGAAAAAGAAATGTATAATTTTTAAGTGCCAACACTCCTTAAAGTGATTGAGGGATAAATTAAGAAGCTGATCAATCCCTTTCAACAGGTGTTATCTAAACGCGCCATCTACTTCTCCATAACACCAAATCTCATTTAGCAAAGGAGAATTAGGTATGGTTAGATTGGTCACAGTTATCATCATTGGTGCCGTCATTGTCATCGCTGGTCTAATTATTATCATAGAACTTTTTAACGGCCCTGATAGTGACGTTACGCCGCCACTTCCTCCCCGATCCAAGCGTGTCTCCATTAACGCTATACCATGGGCCAGGGTGTTCATAAGGCTCCCCCAAGGCAATAATTTCATAGCCCCACGACTAGAACATTTCACAATACGACCTGAACCCAACGACCCCAAATCTAACGTCACCCCGATACGAGGTGCCTTAGTACTTCCAGAGGAGACAGAAATCAAGTTGGTTTATCAGGAAAAAGAAAAGATCTTTCCCTATGAGGAATGGAAGGGTGGGCAGACAATCTCACACGATTTTTCAGGTCAATGATTGTGTTTGAGAGTGCGATTCTGCAAGAGGGGACAGTTTTATGGGATGTCAGCGAAAGTTATTACTGAGTTTTATGGTTGGGGGGCTTATGCTGTTCTATGGAACAACTGTGGCAACTGCCCTGACTTCCCGAGAGATTGCTGAAACCGCCTTAGGTTCTACGGTGCACTTAGGTATCTTCGATGCCCAAGTCAAACCTCTTG
Organism: Candidatus Poribacteria bacterium; assembly: GCA_965222805.1. GTDB lineage: Bacteria > Poribacteria > WGA-4E > WGA-4E > PCPOR2b > PCPOR2b. Next base: position 5,407,702 of record CBDCUX010000005.1, on the reverse strand, counting down.
CACGGGGTAGCGGATTCTTCGTGGCCCCCAACCAGATCGCAACTAACTATCACGTTATTGAAGCTATCTTAAATGAAGGTGCAATCGGAGGCGCGAAGTTGGTTGGAAAGGAAGATATATACGCCATTGAAAATGTCGTTGTCCATAGTAAAAATCACGATTTGGCAATAGTAAAAGTCAAAGGAGTAAAAATTACGGGTATTGACGTGCCGGCTCTTTCCCTTGGGGACAGTGATACGATTCAGATTGGTGATAAGGTTTACGTCGCGGGCAATCCAGAAGGATTGGAAGGCACATTCTCAGACGGCATCATAAGTGCGATTCGAGGCGATTCTACTGATAAATTTTTCCAGATGACAGCACCGATTTCGCCGGGGAGTAGTGGAGGGCCCGTGTTAAACAACCGCGGCGAAGTCATCGGCATCTCTGTTGGAGGTATGGAACGTGGGCAGAATCTCAATTTTGCTATTCCTGTGAATTATCTCAAGCCAATGGTTAAAAGGCCAATTGCTCCCCCCATCATGAAGCATGTTCCTCCTTCACGCGTATCCGTTGGCGACACAATCCCACTTACGTTGAATTTAATCAGTTCTAAAGCTCCTCGGCAGGTTACAATCGTCTACGAGACCTATGACAAAGACGACAACGAATTAGAACAGCACAATCAGGAGATGCGTTTGGGGAATAAGCAACCTGCGTCATCAACGCGGATCTACAGGGTGGATTTGCCTCCACAAAAGCGTGTCGGTTCGATTAAATACTACATTGAGGTCGAATATAATAATCGTGTGGTGTTCAGATATCCGAGGGATCAATCTCGTCATTATCGAATCCCTATCGTTGATGATAAACGTCCAATAATATCCGTGCTATATCCGCCCGAAGATGCCTCATTCACAGTCAATGAACAAATCACCTTCAGAGCGGAGGTGATGGATAACAGCGTTGTAGAGGAAGTTCACATTTATGTTTTATCACCCAACGACCAAAGCCGAAAACTCTCTGGGGAAGGATCCTCGGATATGTACACTATGGATATTTCATTCAGCCAAGTCGGAACTGTCGAGTATTATCTGACTGCAACCGATGAGGCAGGAAAGGAAAGCAGATCGGAAAACAGGCGGCTAACAATTATTCCCCCTGACACAACCCCGCCGACAATTCGTCTGATAAAGCCGAGCCGTACTATCTTCGAGGTCGATCAAGAAATTCCAATCGAAGCAAAGGTAACAGATAGCAGTTCTGTCAAACAAGTGCGCCTGTTTTATAGCTTTTCACCGTCTAGGCATTTTTCACACTATTTTGATAGATTTCTTACTGAAACCTCGTCGGACACGTACACTGGACATATTCCGCCACAAAGTAAAGCTGGATACATCGAGTATTATCTGACTGCAACCGACGAGGCAGGAAGCGAAAGCATATCAGAACCGAGGCAGATAGATATTAGACCGTCACCTCCTCCACGACCTGTCACGCTTGACAAAGGGATTAAGCTATATGAACAGGCAAAATACAATGAAGCAATTGAAGCCTTGCAATTAGCCATACGAGAGCTTGAAGATCTGGAACAGCAGGGAGAAGCCTATCTTTATTTAGGAGGTGCAAAAAGGGGATCGGGAGCAAGCAATGACGAAGTGAAGGAGGAATTTCGGAAGGCAATTCGCCTCAACCCAAATCAAAAGTTGCCGGTAAGGGTAGGGAACGATCACCCAATTTTTGTTGAGTTGCTTGAGGAGGTACGCATAGAACTAATAGGTGAATCGATCATTGTGGAGCATGTTCCTCCTTCACGCGTATCCGTCGGTGAAACAATCCTACTTACATTGAAGCTAAACAGCCCCCTAGGTCCCCAACAGGTTAAAATCTACTACACAATCTACGACAATGACGGCAACGAATTAGAACAAAACAATCAGGAAATGCACGTACGGGACAGGCAAACCGTGTCATCAACGTGGATCTACAGGCTGGGGCTGCCTCAACAAAAGCGCATTGGTTCGATTGAATACTACATTGAGATCGAATATGATAATCAGGTGGCGTTCAGATATCCAAGGGCTCAATCTCGATATTATCAAATCTCTATCCTTGATGGTAAACCACCAACAATATCCGTGCTATCTCCGCGTGACGGTGAGCGATTCACAGTCGGCGATCAAACCACCGTCAGGGCACAGGTGATAGATAACAGCGTTGTAGAGGAAGTCCGTATTTATTTTTTAGCACCCAATGACCGGAACCAAAAACTGTTTGTGGAAGGATCTTCGGATGTATACGCTACAGCAGATATTACCTTAAGTCAAGTCGGAATCGTCGAGTATTATCTGACTGCAACCGATGAAGCGGGAAACGAACGCAAATCGGATTCGAGACATATAGATATTAGACTGAAACCTTCACTCCCTCCACGCCCACTAGGCGGCAATGGAGGCGATGACCAGTCGGGCGGTTCAACTGAAGGGGGTACATCTGAAGAGACTGATGGGCCGATTATTGAAGAAGAGGATAATTCTCCTCCAACAATTAGTCTCCTAGATCCACCCGAAGATACCCCATTTACGGTCAATGAACAAATTACTATCAGGGCAAAGGTAAGAGATGATACCGCTGTCAAAGAGGTTCTCGTTCATTTTTCATCGAGCAATAGCCAAACAATGTCTGAGGAAGGATCTTCGGATATATACGCTATAGATATTTCATTTAGCCAAGCTGGGCCTGTCGAGTTTTATCTGACTGCGACTGACAACGAAGGGCACGAAAGCAGGTCAAAATCGAGGCAGATAGAAATAAAGGATTTGCCGCCTCCGCCACCACCCTCTCTGCCACCACCAACCTATCCCATATATCAAGGGATATGGGCAAGTGTTGCTGCGGAGGACGCTTTTATCTCTGCTTCGGAGGGGAGCTATATGCTCAGGATTGCTTACCTACGTGAAGGAAAAACCCATCCAACGTTAGGTGCACAACTCGACTTTTCCCCAGATCGCACGAACATGAGTGCGATGTTTCAGTGGGGACCCGCTTTAGGAGAAAGCAAGGTCGCGTTTACGTTGCTGGGGGGTATTGCAGCATACGAGGATTCTCCTCGGTTAACTCATACTACACCCATCTTTGGTGGGGTGGTGAAGTTCTATCCGCGGGATAAAATTGTAATTGATGCCACAAGTTCGATTAAATTCCGGTCAGATTATGACATGACAGATCTCTATCACTACGAAATAGGAGCCCGTTTTTACATAACCCGCGAATTGAATCTGAGAATTGGATATGGCAAATTGTACTTAGGCAATCGAGACCTCACCACGATACAGGTTGGGCTTGGATATACCTTCTAAATTTCCCTATCCACATCTAGCCAAGACGTGCTCCACCCGTTTTTCCCATTCGTCACAGGTTGCATGTGTCCGCTGCACCGATACCCCGATGTATTTCTTTGGATCGCGGAGCGCTTCCTGCTGTATTGGCGTCAGCTTTTCGAGAAACGGCTGCAATGCCTCATCTGCCCACAGGAGCTCTGTCAACTGTCGTCCCGTCTGATGCACCTGGGCGACAAGTTTGCGGGTGTGGTCGTAAGCATCGGGAAATCCATAATACGCCATCAAAAGATAAATCGGTTCAGCCACCGTGTCGCCGGCACTCGCCTCAAGATTACGCTCCATGTTATCCACCTTCACCTCCATCTCTCCTAATGCACGAATCAAACGATAAATTGAATAATCGAACGCGGTAAACAACTCTGTCAGGAAACGGCTCGATGCGGAGTTGGTAAGATCACGTTGATGCTCCAAAATCTGATCCATAAATACCGTCGTCATACGCGGCACAAACGCTTTCCAGAGCCCCTTCACTGTTTCAAACGTTTCAGGATTAATCTTGTGCGGCATTGTGGAAGAACCGACCAATTGGGGGTCATACTGCTTGCTAATCTCAGCGATCTCTGTGCGATAGAGATGGCGGATATCATCCGCAAAGTTTGCGAGGATGGTGTAAGCAGAGGTAATAGCATAAGCGAGATCGGTGATAAACTCTGGCTCAACACACTGCGTCGAAGTATGTGTATCCGATGGTTTCAATCCAAGTTCCGCGAGTAAATCTGCCTCCATCTGCTCCGGTTGTTCCACCACCAGGGAAAGCCCGTTGAACGCTCCCACTGCTCCTGAAAATTGTCCACGTAGATTTCGGCTTGTATGGTCTATCAATTCAATTCGATTCCCAATCCGACTCACGTAAAGTGCGAGGGCATAACCAAAAGTAATCGGTTCTGCATGTTGACCATGCGTCCGTCCAATCTGCACCGTTTCCGCGTGTTCCCGTGCAAGGTCTATGAGCCGGTTTTCAAATTCGATGAGATCCGGAAGGATTGCCTTTTGCGTCAAATCCTTAAAGCGCAACGCCGTTGCGGTATCAAGGACGTCCGCGGACGTTGCGAACAGATGAACATACGGACGCGCTTCAGGAGAAATCTTCCGTCGAATCACGTTTACAAGCGAACGGATGTTGTGTCGAATGCGTGATTGTTCTTCGTAAACCTCTGCCGCGGTCACTTCTTCCGATGCCCGTTCAACTTCATCCGCGATTTCATGGGAGCAGATGTCGTGCTTGGCAAGCGTTCGCACCAATGCAGCCTCAACTTTGGCTTGATATTTGACGTAAGCGGCCTCCGAGACATAGGGCAGTAGTTTCTTCATAACCGCTTCACTGCCCCCGTAGTATCTGAAATCGAGTGGGCTAACTGCTTCGTAGAGTTCCATAATATGTGTATCTCCCTTTGCTAATATTTGCTATGATATGTTAAATTATACCACTTGGAGCTAGCGGTGTAAATCCTGATCGGATCCGTACAAATTCTTTTCTGCCAGTAAAAGGTAGATTTTTTCGCCGCTAGGTAATATCAAGTTCTGTTTTTTTCGTTTGATACCCACGCAGCTTTGAAGGCACATAGATTAACAGGAAGAGATGTAATCAAACTAGTATGCAGGGAAATATTTTTGTTTGCCAGAAATCTAGTAGAATTGCGCGTATGCTTCGGTGGGGAGTTTCTATCCTACTACTGACATCATTAATTCTTGCCCTGCCAGCAACCACCCATGCGCAGCGTACGTCTTCTTCCTCAATCTCCGGCATCACTCAGTTCACGCCCGGAGAACTTTTGATTCGCGTAACCCCCAAGGCGCAAGCCGAATTGGAATACCTCCACGCTAAGTCACCGTTACAAAAACTCCACGACCGGATGGGAGCTCGATCGGTCTATCGCCTCTTTCCGCACCTCACACACCCGGAATCCAATCCAAACCTTGAGCGCATCTATCTGCTCCGTTTTCAAATCCCCGTTGATTTACATACCATCAAAGCGAGCTATGCTGCACACCCATTGATTGAAGCGGTCGAATTCAATTACGTTCGTCAAACACAGGCATCCGAAATTATCCCTAACGACCCACGCTTTGAGGAGCAGTGGAATCTGTCGTTGATCGATATGCCGGGCGCATGGGCAATTGAGAAAGGGGATCCAGAAGTTATTGTCGCAGTTGTGGACACAGGCTTTGATTATACCCACGAAGAACTTGCCTCGCAAACCTGGATCAATGCGGACGAAATCCCCAACAACGGAATTGACGACGACAATAATGGGTACATCGACGATGTGCACGGCTGGGATTTTTCACAGAAGCCAAGCAGCGACGGGAACGAAGTCCCCCAAAACGGCGATAACGATCCAATCGATGAGTCCGGCCACGGGACACACGTTGCTGGAATAATAGGGGCAGCAGTAGACAACGATGTGGGTATTGCTGGCATCGCGTGGAACTGTAAGTTGATGCCGATCCGGGGCGCGGGTGTAGCGGGAATACGAGATAACCGTTCGGCATCCGCAATTGTCTATGCCGTCGACAACGGCGCACGAGTTATCAACATGAGCTGGGGTGGACGCGAGCGTTCTTTTGTGCTTCGTGATGCCGTAGATTATGCCTACGCGAGAGGCGTACTGATGGTTGCTGCATCAGGAAACGAATCCGAAGGTGACTCCATTTTCCCCGCTGGTTATCGCAAGGTAATCTCTGTCGCCGCAACCGAGCAACACAAGCAGAAGTTCTACCAATCCAATTTTGGCGCATCTATTGACATCGGCGCACCGGGCAATGTGATTTTGAGCACACAGATCAATAACCGATACCGCACCCTCTCTGGCACATCAATGGCAACGGCACATGTATCCGGAGTTGCCGCGCTGATTATCTCGAAGCGTCCAAGCCTGACGCATGATGAGGTCAGACAGATTCTGCTTTCAACTACCGACCCGATTACAGAAAGCCCAGAACTGGTTGGGGCAGGAAATCTGAACGCAGCGCAGGCATTGATAGCAAGTAGTTCCTTACAAGCACACATTCTTTCACCGGAAACTCATAGTGGTGGCTCAAACCAGATTGAGTTTGTTGGGACCGCCGGTGGATTCAAATTTGATACATGGCAACTGCTGTATGGTCCATCAGCTATCCCAACAGCGTTTCAACCTATCAATGCACCTTCCCGGCAACAGAAGACAAATGAGTCCTTGCTCGTCTGGGAAACACCCACCGTAGCAGAAGGTATTTACACCGTTCGCCTTGAGGTCAGTAGCGTGGAGGGAAAAGTTTTGCGTGATGAGGTTGTCGTCTCCGTAGACCGAACACCGCCTCAAGTGCGAAATGTAAAGGTACAGAATCAGATTACAAAGGGTAACTATGCTACCGTCGTCAGTTGGTCAACGGACGACTTCACAATCAATACCTTGAGCCAACGTGCCCGTGAAGCCACTGCGCCGTTTAGACCGATTGAGGAAAACTCCGCAAGCAGAGAACATTTCTTCTCACTCTCGCTTGATACAGGGAGCTACGATTTATTCATCACCTCTCGTAACGATGTGGGATTGGAAACAGTCGAGGACAACGGTGGAAAGCTCTATCGTGCGGAGGTTATCAGTGGCTCCGTTTCGCCAAACGGATTTGTTGGAACCTCGACCACAATCCCTCCAATGCACCTAGCCAGCGTCACCGCAGATTTCGACCGGGACGGACACCTCGAAATTGTTGGTCTCCCGATTACCGCCGACTCTGTTTCAGGGATCGAAATCTATGAACGAACTGCAGCCGGCGTTTATCAACTTCAACATACGAGTGCTATCGACGCTAAGCCATTGGTGATTGACGATACCGACGGCGATGGACTGTTGGAAATCTTGTCCGCTACGAGAGAACGAGTCTTCCTCCTTGAAAGTGTGACACAAAACGGCTATCCGGAAAAAATCATTTGGGAAACCCCTTTTCTCTCATCGAGTCAGATTGCGGATCTTGATCGCGATGGCAGGAAAGAGATTATCGGAGCAGACAATTTTAACGACAGTATCCGTATCTTTGAAAACCGCGGAAACGATAGCTATGATGAGGTGCTCGTCATCAAGAATGAGACAGAAGGCTCCAATGTTTTCGGCGAACAATTCGTAGTCGGCGATTTTGATGGGAATGGCATCTCAGAGTTAATAGTAGGAGACAGTGAGGGAGAACTCTTCATCTACGAATCCGTCGGGGACAACATGCTAACTGAAACGTGGCGGATGAAACTTGATGTCCAGGATGCCTATCAGCTGGCGACAGGCGACCTCACCGGGGATGGGATTCCTGAGTTCGTCGTCGGGGGGACGGTATTGGAACCAGATTTGCCTTCGATGTTGCCGCATTGGAAATATCATGTATTCACCGCATTCCCACCTGCTAGCACTAGCACCACTCTTCAAACCTGGGGCAGTAGCGACTCACGCTACCAATCAATATGGTCGCAAGCAATCACACCGTTCAACTTGAAAGGGAATAGTCTTGCAATCGGCGATGTTGACGGAGATTTACAAAATGAATTGTTAATACTTGCGAATCCAAGCATTTATGTGTTCAAATGGATGGATAACTTGAATGGGACTCAGACCTCGTCACACTTCGTCCCAGTCTGGCATCACGAAACTTGGGAAACGCCGCGATTATTCCTTACTGATCTGAATCGGGACAACTTCAGCGAATTTTATTTTAACAATGAAGAAAACCTGCTTATATTTACACACGTCCACGCTAGTAATCCCAATAGCGTCGTGAACATTCAACCGTATGGAATATCCGCTACGCCACTCAGTGCACGTGCAGTCCGGATTGATTGGGAGACATCAGAGGATGCGGTATCTTATACCGTCTATCGAGCAATTGGTGATTCAGACAAAGCGCCCTCCGACTTTGCCGCAATCGCTGAAGACTTGGATTTTGTGGGTTTCCTTGACCGGAAAGTAACGACGGATGTAACCTACTGGTACGCTGTCTCAGCGAAGAATGAAGATGGAACTGAATCAGCTCAATCTGAACCGGTCTCCGTAACCCCTCGTACCCCACCTAAACTGATTTCTGCTGCCTACATCCAACACAACCAAATCGCCGTTACCTATGATAAACAGATGGGATCTTCCGCCGGTAATTCACGTCTCTATCTGTTACGGGAGCCAAAGCAACTCGCGGGCACTAATCCTATATCCGTGATTCGAGACCGGATGGGAACACGAGCCCTCCTTATCTTCCGAACAGAAGATCTAGTTCCCGGACGCACCTACGAAATTACCGTTTCGGATGTGCGAGATACGGATCGCAACCCTATAGACCTGCTAGCAGCAACGCAGACCTTTGATGTGCCGCCCGAAACGGTTGTCGGCGATTTTAAGGATTTTTCGAAAGCGAGAGTGTACCCAAATCCCGTCCGCCCTAGCGAGTCTCATAAGAGTGCAGTCACATTTGATCGCCTACCCACCGGCACAATAATTGAAATTTATAATACCAATGGAGAGCAACTTGATAAATTAACCGTCACCGCTTCCGATTCCGGAGGGACAGAGTGGCTCCTTCTCAATCAGATAGCAACCGAGGTAACGAGTGGCATCTATATCTACGTGATGGAATTTGAGGATCTCAAAAAGATTGGCAAGATTGCCATAATTAGGTAAGGTGGCACACTAACATGGAATATATTGTGTGTTTCGAACGCTTTTCCGTGTAAGCTTTTTAGTCCCTCAATCCAGAAATCGAGACAAGTAAACCTCTTGAGGAGACGCAAAATCAAGGATTAAATACCCCTATATCTTGCCAATTTCACTTGCAGATGATTGAGATCCCTGTTATAATCAGTTCGTTTCTGCTTGCGATTTTTCTGAACGAATCCATCAACTATTTCTGCAGCACAGAGGTCGAGTGTTTGAAGGGCGTTTGCACTTGCATCGACGAAGGAATCCGCGCTTCAGATTGGTCGTAAATCGCAGGGTCCCAAGTTTCTGATATGGATTCTTGGCGATCGAGTTATAGCAACTATCTCCCTCCGGTTCACACAGGTATTGTGAATTAGCAACTGACCTCTTTTGGTCTTGCGGCGCTAGAGGGGATACGGTATAATGTAGCCACCTTCGGGATGACCTAATGCGATACTTTATTTTCAGCGATGTTCATGCAAACCTCGAAGCATTTGATGCTGTCTTATTGGCAATTGCTGAGGAACAAGTTAATAGGATTATTTTTCTCGGTGATATTGTTGGTTACGGTGCCCAACCAAATGAAGTTATTGATCGATTGAAACAACTCGAGCCCGATGCCATGATTCGAGGAAACCACGATAAAGTTATCGCCGGTATCGAGGACGGCAACGGATTCCAAGACCTAGCTTACACCAGTGCGATGTGGGCACGTCTCCAGATACGGACAGATAACAGAGCGTATCTACGGTGTATGCCTCAAGGACCGATAACACTAGAGCGGGAGATTCAAATCTCACACGGAAGCCCGCGCGATGAGGATTTCTACATCCTGAACCATCGGGATGCACGACCGATCTTGCATCAAAGTGAGAGTTGGATTGTGCTTTATGGACACACACATCTGCCGATGATTTATTCGACAGAATCGAAATTTTCTCAGCACTATCCAGACGATGATGAAGTTTACTACAGACTTGCAGAAGATAAGCGGTATCTAATTAACCCCGGATCTGTTGGTCAGCCGCGCGATCTCAATCCCAAAGCCAGTTTTGCTATCCTTGATACCGACGAAAATATCATTTGTATAAAACGGGTTGAATACAATATTCAAGCCACACAGTGCAAAATCCGCGAAGCTGGGCTGCCCACATGGCACGCTGATCGATTGGCAGCTGGGCGCTGATAAATTTAAACCTGTTCTCAAATCCTAACTATTAACCCCTAATCCTTAATGTCTGATTTTCAATGACCATCACCCAAACCGATAAAGCTGTAATTGTCGCGAGTATCACCACTTTTTTGACATTTCTGATAAATGCCAAACTCGGTTCAATTTGGCTGCTTTATTTGAATGTGCTCGTGGTCGTGGGTGTGTTTGGTTATGCAAGCCGACCGTGGGACCCCCTCTCGAATCTATCGCGCAGCGCGATTTTTGGCGCGATTGCATCAATTACCTATATCCCGCTGGATTGGTTGTTCTCTCGACGTGTCGTGCTTCTCTCCTATTTAAGCCCGCGTGATATTCGGATTGCCGCCGTGCCCTTGAGTTTGCTCCTAACTTGGATGATTGCCATCACGATAATCATCTATATCTACCATCGCCTCAGCGCAATTTGGGAACGACCCTATATCCCCGCCGTGGTTGTTGGCAGCATCGCTTTTGCGGGCAGCACGATTTTCGACCAATTCGGCTCTGCGCGTTTATGGAACTGGAACGCAATCCGCCTGTCCTATTTTCCCTATATCGGCTCCGTTCCAGTTTTCGTCCCAGTAGCACTTGCGCTAACCTTTTTACTTTCCCCTTACTACCTCCGTAGATACCACATTGTTGTGGGCGCTATCCGGTGCGGACTTTTTATTGGGATTATGCAATTTCTCTGCTTTCTGTTATTTCACTTCATCGGAATATCATATTGAGAAGTAATCGTCCTTATATTTGTCGTACGTTTTACGCATAAGGAGGCATAATGATTAGATCAACAACAATCCTCACGGTACGACGTGACAATCAAATCGCCATCGGCGGCGATGGACAAGTCACTTTAGGAGATACCGCAATTAAACACGGGGCAAAGAAAATTCGTCGTGCCTATAACGATCAGGTGCTGTTAGGATTTGCCGGCTCAGCCGCAGACGCGTTAGCGCTATTTGAGAATCTTGAGAAAAAATTGGATCAGTATCGCGGAAATCTTCAAAGAGCCGCTGTCGAATTTGCAAGAGATTGGCGAAGCGATCGCGTACTCCGACGGACAGAAGCGTTGTTAATCGCAGTAGATGCTGAAAGAGGCTATCTCCTCTCCGGAACCGGCGACGTGCTTGAGCCAGATGATGGAGTCTTAGGTATTGGATCCGGTGGGTCTCTTGCTCTCTCTGCCGCTAGAGCCCTCTTGAAACATTCTTCGCTCAACGCCAAAGAAATTGTCAAAGAGGCGTTACAGATAACTAGCGATATTTGCGTGTATACCAATAGTAGTATTGAAATCGAAACACTTGAGGTCTAATTTTAGGATCATTGCCACTCAATGACGAATGTACAAAACGGAGGTACACATTGTCAACTCTCAATGCTTCATCGAATCAAAAAACATTAGCGGATGCCCTGACCCCTAGACAGATTGTTGAAGAACTCGATAAATATATTATTGGCCAATCGGAAGCGAAACGTTCAGTCGCCATTGCGCTCCGTAATCGAGCCCGTCGACAAATGCTCCAAGACGACATGCGGGATGAAGTTGCACCTAAAAATATCATCATGATTGGAACTACCGGGGTTGGAAAAACCGAAATTGCGAGGCGGTTGGCGCGTCTAGTGGACGCTCCATTCATTAAAGTCGAAGCCTCAAAATATACGGAAGTTGGCTATGTGGGACGCGATGTAGAATCAATGATTCGAGATCTTGCAGATCTGGCCGTCAATATGGTGAAGTCCGAACAAGCGGAGATAGTTAAAGAAAAAGCACTAGCGCTTACTGAAGAACGGCTCTTAGATTTCTTGATACCGCCGCCCAGGCCAAGGATGGAATCTGAGTCGGTTGAAAAAAACGTCGAAATGACCGGCGGAGATGAAAAGGATGAAGCTTCGGATGAGGCGGACCGATTGGCATTAGCAGTGCAGCAGCTTGATGCGACTGACCGGCCGGAAGTCAGCGAACAGGAACAAGCACGATACTTGCGGACGCGGGAAAAGTTTCGTCAACGGTTGAGAGATGGAAAGCTGGAGGATAAGCCTATCGAGATTAATGTGAGCAACCGAACAGTCCCTTTTGTTGAAATCTTCTCTCCAAGTGGTATTGAGGAGATGGACATCAACTTGAAGGATATGTTTGGGAGCATTCTACCCAAACAGGAGAAGAAGCGGCGCGTACCTATCTCTGAAGCACGTCAGATCCTCGAACAAGAGGAGGCAGAGAAGCTGATTGATATGGACCATGTCATTACCGAAGCCATTGCACGGGCGGAAAACTCAGGCATCGTTTTTCTGGATGAAATCGATAAGATCGCAGGGCGTGAATCGAAGGCGGGACCCGACGTTTCGCGAGAAGGTGTCCAACGTGACATCCTACCAATTATCGAAGGAAGTACGGTGATGACCAAGCATGGAATGGTTCGCACCGATCACATCTTATTCATCGCCTCCGGTGCGTTTCATGTTTCCAAGCCATCGGATCTCATTCCAGAACTGCAGGGCCGTTTCCCAATTCGCGTCGAACTGAAAAGCCTGAATGAAGCGGACTTCAAACGTATCCTCACCGAACCCAAGAACGCGTTAGAGAAGCAGTATATCGCTATGTTGAAAACGGAAGATATCGACGTGACTATTACCGAGGATGCGATTGATGAGATCGCCGCTTTAGCCTTTCAGGTGAATGAAACAGTAGAGGATATCGGGGCGCGCCGGCTCCATACTATCATGGAGAAGCTCTTCGATGAACTCTCCTTCGAGGCTCCAGACTTGGGGGAGAGTTCAATCACAGTCAATGCCAACTATGTTACTGAGCAGTTATCTGAGATTGTGAAGGACGAGGATATCAGCAGATATATTCTCTGATACTGTTGAGGAACCGAGTACTACCTTTGCTCATTGGTTATCCGTCGCAGGAAACATTTCTAGGAATTGATGAACCTCTTCCAGCGTTGGCAAGCCGCTGCGTCCACCGAGTTGACAACAGTTAATCGAGGCAACAGCCGAAGCAAACCGGACTATCTCCGCAACGCTCCAGTCCTGTAGAACACCATAGATAAACCCACCGTGAAACGCATCCCCTGCACCGGTGGTATCTACCACATCAACGGGAAAGGCTGGAAAGGTCAGTATCTCCGCTTCCGATTTTGCTACACAACCCCGCTCACCAAGCGTTACGACAGCGATGCGTGCATCAAATTCGTAGAGTTGCTGCACAACTGCTTCGGGCGGTGCACCGGGCATCCATTCCTGTGCAAAAGCTTCTGATACGATAGAGATATCGACCAATGGTAGCAGTAACTCCGTAAGTCCTTCGTTGTAGTGTGTGCCGTCCAACACCACAGTAACCCCCGCCGCTTTCGCCCATTTTGCTGCTTGAATCGAGACTTCATTCGCTTCGTCTAGGTGCAAAATCTTAGCAGATGCAATCTCCTGGCGATTCAGATCTGATGCGGTTAAGGGGGTATTGGTCTCCCGACGGGAGGTGAAGCCACGTTCACCGGTAGCCTGATCAACAACCACGAGAACAGCACGGGATAGGACATTCGGTTCAAGCATCAACCGGCTGACATCTACACCTTCCTTCCGAAATTCTTCGCGGATGAACTCGCCTTCGGGATCGTCGCCAACTCTCCCGATGAAACGGGTGGAAACCCCCAACCGGGCGAGGGTAACAAGTGCCGTTGCCACGGGCCCACCGGACTGGCGAAGGTATTGAGAGGCACGCATCGATTGCCCAAATACCGGCAGTTGGGGAACAACAAAGAGCATATCGGCGGTGCATGCACCAATTCCAATGACATCTGGACAGTCTTCGTGATTCATGAGAAGTTCCTTCCGGGAAAATGGGAGCCAGTCACCGCTCGCAGTGGATTGACAAATCTACTGCACTCATGCCCGTAGGTCGGGCATCTTGCCCAACGCATAGCCCTAGTTGCTTCAAAGCCCGATCCATAATTCCCATGACACTATTTCAGTCCCCAAATCTCCGCCGCTGTGCCGCCTAAAATGCGCTCTTGCTGTGCATCCGTCAGGAAAGGTAGACCTGCTCGGACAAGGCGCAACTCCTGATCTAGGGTCGGCCAATTGTGCTTGAGACGGTGATGACCTGGGTATCCCGTCCCCCACACTATCCGCTCAGCTCCAAAGGCGCCTAGTAGTTTCTCGATAAACGGCTGCACGTCTCTATAAGGAAAATCTTGGCTGGATCTACCAGCGACATCTGATAGCTTCAAACAGATATTGTCATACCGCGCAAGATCGATAATCGGCTGAAATTCCGTCTCGTCTGCATTGACTTGAGGATAGCCCATGTGGTCAAGGATCAGTTTTAGGGAGGGATACCGATCTGCAATCACCGCTACCTGATCCGCAAACTCTGCCCGCAGATGAAATTGGATAACCGCGTCCAGCGAAGCAATCTCCTCCCACATCGGTTCGTTCTGACGGGTCAACAGAATCTTTTCGTCAGAATAGTACATCGGGTGAAAGCGGAAGCCAACCAGTCCCCGGTCCTTTATCCAGTAGCGTATCTGCTCCGCATTGTTTGGGTCCTGCGGGTCGATCAGTCCGTGTCCAATGAAGCGGTTTGGAAAACGTTCTACCGAATCAGCGATGTAACCGTTGTCCCAAGTGGACCAACTGGTCTGCACTAGCACTGTCCAATCCACCCCATTTGTATCCATTTCCGCCAAGAGTTCGTCAGCGGTGCCTGGCTCGTCTGGATAGGAGCTCCAGTTGGGCGAAGTTGGACCGACAGGATATCTGGGCGGATCAATCTCCCAAACGTGGACGTGGGTGTCAACAATCATAAAAACTCCCTTCAGTTGGGAACACAAATCTGCGTTCCTTAACTTATGCGCAATGCCGTTTCTTCCTTCATCAATACGTCCATCATGGCGTGAACGCGTGGCAAATTCTCGGATCCCACATCCTCAGCAAAAGGAATGACTGGGCCGCCGCACAATCCCGCATAATCCATGGCAGCATGTAGTGCTGAACCACTGTACCGCGCACCATTCTCACCCCGAAAGTCCTCAAACGGCACCATCAGCGTGCGAAGGCGTTCCGCTTCCGCCCGCTCACCGGCTGTGAACTTGTGATGCAGCGTCAGGCTCATTCGCGGTACAAAATTCGCCATCCCCGAACTAAAACCTACCGCACCGTGTGCCATGTAATCGATGCAGGGATCTTCTGCCATACCACAAACCATCGCTGCACGATCCCCCGCCCGCTCTACAATTCGATCAAAGGCATCCAAGTCCTCCACCGCATACTTCAGACCGACTACCTCGTCTAGCTCACAGAGGCTAATCACATCGTCGGTCGGCATAATGTCCAACCGTCGCTGATAGAGGACTGTGGGCAACTGTACCGTTTTTGCGATCTCCCTGAATCCGTTGTAAACACCGTTGGCAGAGGCGGGACCGACCACTGGCATAATCATCACCCCGGCGACACCCAGCGATCGGGCGATATGTCCCATCTCCAAGGCTCTTCCAAATCCTGGACCGATACCCGGCACAATATACGCCGCATCCCCAGCTTCGTCGAGGTATGCGCCTACCACCGCCTCGTACTCCTCCAGACTCGCATCATAGACCATGCCGGTGCCGCACTCCGGCATAATGAAATCCACACCGTGCTGGATGAGGTAACGGACGTTTTTCCGTATACCCTCCAAATCCACTTGTCGGTCTTCGCGTCGTGGCGTAATGGCGACCACTAAGACGTTGCGACATGCTTCTCTATCCAAGTTCTGCTTACCCATTCTATGCTCCTTCCCGATATCTCGCCAGCTTCTCTTGAAAGGACTTCCGCTCAAGCACCTCGCGATTCACTACATTATCTGGAATCTCGCCCCGTGATACCTGAATTGCCTTCTGACAATTCAGCCTACCTATGTCTCGGTAGCACTCCTCTGTCAAAGCAATAGCGTGAGGGGATACAATCAGGTTATCCAACTTCAACAACGGTTCATTGGGATCTACAGGTTCTTCTTCAAAGACATCAATACCCGCAGCTCGGATGCGCTTTTCCTCCAAAACCTGCGTCAAGACGCGCTGATCCACAATAGGACCACGTGCCGTGTTGATAAAAAATGCTGTCGGCTTCATGAGTGCAAACTCTTTTTCGCCGATCAATCCGTGTGTCTCATCGGTCAGCGGACAGGTGACACAAACATAATCCGATTCCCGCATCACAGTGGGCAAATCGACAACCTCCACGTTCAGGGATTTGGCAACCTCCGGCGAAACATACGGGTCAAACGTCAGGAACCGCATACCGAACGGTTGTAGCAGGCGGAACAGTTCGGTGCCAATGTTCCCAAGCCCGACCGACCCCAGCGTGCGTCCTATTAGGTCGACACCGGTTTCCAATCCTTTTCGCCAAGTTCCGGCACGTGTTGCGCGGTCATACGCGAAAAAGTTCTTCGAGAGCGCAAACATCAGTCCAATAATGCCTTCCGCCACGGGACGGCGCACACCGCTTGGCGCGATAGCAATCATCACATCCGCTTCAGTCGCTGCCTCAAGATCGACGTTATCGTAGCCGACCCCGTGCCTTGCTATCAGAGTCAATCGATCTGCCCCTTCAAATGTCTCACGGGGATATTTCCCTCCAAGGGCTATAAAGGCATCCAAGCCCCGAATTTCATCTGGTGGTACAAATGGCCGTTCGTGTGCAATAAATGTATATTCAATGTGCGGTTCGTTATCTAAGAGATCTAACCCAACATCCTTGAATCGAACTTTGCCATCCTCCCCAAGGAAACCAGGGGTCAATCCAACACGGAATTTTTCCTGCGGCATACATTTCTCTCTTTCTGGTGTTAAGTGGTCCAAGTTTCAACCTATATGGAACGGATCAAAATTGTTTTGGGGTTCATTTGGTTTCTGCGCAGTGTGAGGTGTAAGACGAAAGAATACGTGAAGTATGGCACTACCAATGCCTCATCTCCAAATTTCATGCGCGAGCACATAACCAAGCCAAGCGGCACCCAAACCGAGCGCTACATTTACAGCGACGTTGGTGAAGGCAGCAACGCTTTCGCCATCTTGCCACAGATTCACCGTCTCATTGCCAAACGTTGAGAACGTTGTGAATCCACCTAGCAGCCCCATAAAAAGGAATGCTCGAGCTTCCGAACTCATGACCCCACGTGTCTCTACCCATTGGTAGAGGAATCCGGCGAACAAGCAGCCGGTCAAATTGACCGCCAACGTCCCGTAGGGGAATCCGGTGCCTCTCATCAAATATTGAACATACCCGCTTAAGAGGTATCGGCAGATTGAACCGAGGAAGCCCCCCAATCCGACCCAGAGTATTTTCCCCACGCTGATGAACTCCCTTCTATTACTGCCGGTTGGAGTTTATCCTATTCACTAACTATTTTGCAGGTTATAGAAAACCTGTTTCCCATTAAACTGGGCGCGGCTGCCGAGCTGCTCTTCAATCCGCAGCAATTGGTTATACTTGCAGATCCGGTCGGTGCGGCAGAGCGAACCAGTTTTAATCTGCCCTGCGTTTACACCGACAACAATATCTGCAATCGTTGTGTCTTCCGTTTCGCCCGATCTGTGTGAGACAACCGCAGTATAGTTAAATCGCTTGGCAAGTTCGATAGCATCAAGTGTTTCGGTCAGCGTCCCGATCTGGTTCACCTTGATTAGGATAGAGTTCCCGATATGGCGATTTATTCCCTGCTGCAACCGATTGGTGTTCGTCACGAAGAGGTCATCACCAACAAGTTGCACCTTCTCACCGATGGCTTGGGTCAACAACTTCCACCCCTCCCAATCATCCTCTGCCATGCCATCCTCAATCGAGATAATCGGATATTTGTCAACCAACTTGGCGTAGAAATCAACCATCTCTTCAGGAGATTTATCCGGCTTCGCCTCCGCCTCTAGTCGATAAACCCCATCATTATAAAACTCGCTGGAAGCAGGATCGAGGGCCAATAGCACCTCATCGCCGGGAATATATTTCGCTCGTTCAATCCCTTCGACAAGCACCTGCAGCGCTTCCTCGTTCGATCGCAGATCCGGGGCAAATCCGCCCTCATCACCGACAGCAGTATTGTAATTCCGATCCTGTAGAACGGCTTTGAGATTATGGAAAATCTCCGTCCCCATGCGCAGAACTTCTGCAAAGGTATTCGCGCCCACAGGCATAATCATGAACTCTTGGAGGTCCACATTATTGTCCGCGTGCGAACCGCCGTTTAGGACATTCATCATTGGCAAGGGAAGCTCCTTGGCGTTTGCTCCACCGATGTATTGGTAGAGTGGAAGTCCGGCTTCTGTGGCAGCGGCTTTGGCGACTGCAAGTGAAACGCCCAAAATTGCGTTCGCACCGAGATTCCCTTTATTCGGGGTGCCATCGAGCGCGAGCATCGTCTGATCTATCGCCTCCTGCGCGAAAGGGTCAGCTCCTTTCAGTGCGTCAGCGATAATCGTGTTGACATTTTCGACCGCTTTCCGTACCCCCTTTCCGAGATACCGCATTGAATCAGCATCTCGAAGCTCGACCGCTTCATGCTCGCCTGTCGATGCTCCAGAGGGGACGGCGGCTCTGCCCAAAGCACCGTACTCCAATTCCACGTCAACCTCTACAGTCGGGTTTCCACGCGAGTCCAGAATTTCTCGCGCATGGATGTTAGCAATTGTCATTATTCAAAATCTCCTCTTTCTTGCGCTTATTCCCCCCAAAGGTCACTATTATCAGTTAGAATCTCCGGTCCGTCAGAAAGGATAACAACGGTATGCTCGAAAAGCGCGGAGAGGCTGCGATCTGTGGTGACAGCAGTCCAGCCATCGTCGAGCACACGCGCTTCAGAGTTGCCCACGTTGACCATCGCTTCAATAGCAAGCGTCATACCGGCCATCAGCCGTACACCTCTGCCAGCATCCCCGTAAGTAGGGACTTGAGGCTCTTCGTGAAGTTGGCGACCAATCCCGTGCCCAGAGAAATCCCGCACCACCGAAAAGCCGTTTGATTCGGCACCATCTTGCAGTGCAAAGCAGACATCACCCAATCGGTTACCCGGTCTCGCCGCTTCAATGGCGCGATAGAGGGACCCTCTTGTGGCATCAAGCAGTTTTTGGGCTTCTGGGGCAATCCCGCCAACAGGAAAGGTGAAAGCGTTATCACCGTGATAGCCGTCCAAAAAGATCGCTGTGTCAATCCCCACGATATCTCCCTCATTAAGCAGTACATCTTTATTTGGAATGCCGTGAACAATCTGCTCGTTCAGTGACACGCAGATTGTCGCCGGATAGGGGTCGTGCCCCGGGAACTGATAGCCGAGGAATGATGAGATTCCACCCAACTCTTTGATGGTTTGACGTGAGATCTGATCTAATTCGTAAGTCGAAACGCCGGGTTTGATCGCCTCTCCGATTCGCTGCAATATAATTGATGCCGCTTTGCCACTCCGCCGCATCGCTTCGATTTCGGATCGGGACTTGATTCTAACTTTTAGCATATATCGTTTAACCGTGGGGGTGATCTATCTAAAAAAACTAACCCCGATCAAAAATCACGGGGTATATTGCTAATGATTTTTATGAGAGCGGATTGTGCGGCGTCCGCTGCACCCGGAATATCCCACCGGGCAGGCTGCCGATCTTCGACCAGATTGCTGATGCCGCGTACCTCCAGAAATGGAACGTTGTATAGCGTACAGATATGAGCGGCGGCAGCACCCTCCATACTTTCACATAGCGCATTGAAACGAGCGTGGAGGGCATCTCCAACCGCCTGAACGCCGCTGCACTGCGAAACTGTTACAAACGTACCGCTCGTCACTCCACAAATCTCGGCAGCGGTTGCAACCAGTTGGGGATCGAGTGGGAAACGATTGAAGCGAGGCGGGTCACCGTGCACCAAGGGGATACCAATCTCGTCCACTGGCTTCCAACCTTCTGGCGTTACCACGCCGACATCGCCGTAAACCTCCTCGGTCGCTAGCACAACAGATCGGATCGACAAACCTGTCGGTACATAAGCGCCACCGATCCCAAATTGGATGACTAAATCAGGCAGTTGCCGTTCGAGTTGACAAGTCAGCGCGTGCGCTGCGTTGACAGTACCGATACCGGTGTGAAGCAGTGTGCATCGCCAACCGCATAAATTACCGACGATCGCCGTTTTGCCAGCCCGCTGGGCGATTTTGGTGTCTCCGAGCGCACCTTGGATAGCGCCGGATTCGATCTCCGTTGCACTGAGCAGCAGCAGATTCGGCTTAGCCATCTGGTTCATCCTCAATGAGTATTCTGCTCTCGCTGCTCATATTTATCACAAGGAGAGCTGAATATGACTTTAATGGAAATCTTTAAGTATTTCCCTGATCGTCAATCTTGTATCGAGTATCTTGAGACCCTACGCTGGGGTTCAGATACCAAGTGTCCACACTGCGATGGCGATAACGTGGCTCGCAAGGGTGCAAAAAAAGAGGTCGCAGCACACTGGCGATGTCATCAATGCCAAGAAGAGCATATCGAGCTGTCAACTGGCGAGGGATTTGGAATTGACTCAAAAGACGGCGTGGTATATGCTCACCCGTATCCGTGCTGAGATGGCAAGCCAAGAAGATGCCTTTCTGCAAGGCATTATCGAAGCCGATGAAACCTACATAGGAGATAAGCCACGCAGACGAAATGGAGGAGAGGAGACCCCTCAACCCCCCAAGCGTGGACGTGGCACCAATAAAACGTCCGTGATTGGAGTAGTTGAGAGAGGGGGTAAGGTCATCGCTCGCCCGACTGATAACCTTAGGGGTAAAACTATCTTGGAGTTCATCAATGAGAATGTCAACTCTGATGGCAGCATCCTCATGACTGATGAATTCCAATCTTATAAGGTCATAGACCCTATAATGCCTCATGAAGTGATAAATCACTCCGAGAGACAATACGTTGACGATAGCCGTTTTACGGATGGTGGAGTCCATACTAACACAATCGAAGGCTTTTGGGCCCTTGTCAAACGTGCTTGGTATGGCTCGCACCATCACTATAGCAAAAAGTATCTTGGCCTATACGTGGCAGAAGCGTGCTTCAAGTATAACAATCGGACGAATGAAGAAGTGTTCTTTGACTTTATGAGCCAGCTACTTAGGGGTGATCATTTAGATGTGTGATAAAGTTTTGATTCACGCCTGAGATGTCATAGGTAAGATGCTAATCACTTGAGAACGATTAGCATCTTTGTCTGCGAGAAGCTGTCTGCCCTCAACGTGTAGAAGTATACACCAGATGCGACCGATTCGCCATTATTATCCTTGCCGTCCCAATAGACGGCTTTGGCTTTTTCGACGTATTGACCTTTGGGTTGTTTACCCACATCAATCCGTCGGACCTGGTTACCTGAGGAATTGTAGATGACAATCTCAACTTGGGCATCATCTGCGAGTTCATAGGGTATCCACGTCTCAGGGTTAAATGGGTCAGGATAATTTTGTAGCAGCCTTGTCTGCAAAACGCCCGCAGTGTGCTGCACGGCAGGTGGAAACCTTATCGCTGACGGCGCAGGGGCCGCACCATTATACATACGCCATGCTGCGTGAATATCTGCATCATGGAGAGTTTCACGATGATGTTCATCTTTGGCAGGGCAACCGTGCATTGTATACCAATAATATTGGGGGCAAAAATTACCATTACCTGATCTACACCTGTTGTTATCACTAACATCATTTAACTTAATCCAATGCCCAAACTCATGCGTGATGGTATCTCGAGTGCAATGTCCTATTTGATCACTAGGGCGTGGATTATTCCACTCATCATGGGTGTCATGGTCTTCGTAATAGTCAAGTCTAATATCACATTCCTCGATGACATTATCATCATTTGCAGTTGTAAAAATATCGGCAAAGGCTATCTTGCCACCAGGCCCATCAACATGAGCAAAGCCGACAACGTTAAGATTATCTCCATTTCCAGCAATTAGGTTAGTGGTGCCTAGGAGAACCAGTTCAGGGAATCCTGTCTGTTGCCCATTACACATTGCATCATTCCACTGAGTGGCTGCATGTGTGGCATCGGTTGTTATCCTAGCTCCATCGCGGTCTGTAGATACATGCATCTAATTTGATCGACTGCATCAGGCCACTTAGTAGGAGTTACAACGTCACGCTCTGGTCTTTCACAACCTGGTGTGCCGTAGCATTGTCCCCGAGAATCCGACACAAACGAGGTAAATGCTAAGACTGTGATTAGAAGGGTTAACAGCAGTTGGTTTCTCATGGCTCTATCTCCTTTCTCGGTTGTGTTACTATTGAATGTATCAATCATCGTTAGTGGGAAGTTCATCTAAAGCCAGTCTGATACGTTTAATGACAGCTTGCTGAATGACCTCTGCTTCTCTTGTATCAGGTATGACACCCCTTTCGAGTCCCCCCGTCATTTCTTCTGCAATATAATCCATCAATGGGTCGATTGTGTCAGGATGGTTTCTTGCAGCATCAATGAGTTCTGTAAACAGTGGAAGAGGAATCCCTAAAAAATGATGTTTGAGCCTCTCGTTTATGGAGTTACTCCAAAAGTGGACTAGGTATTCATCTCGTCCGTCTATCTTTTTCTTTTTCACAGTCCAAGAATGCACAGGATAAAGTCCATCACGGCGAGGCATCCATTTGGCAATATACGTATTATATTGTAGAAACAATATCAGACGCTCGCCAATCTCTAAGTGAGCAAACTCTGCACCCATTGAACTCCAATGTCTACGGCGTTTACCATTCCGTGGGTCTACGCCTTCACCTCCAGGAATGCAGAATATTACTGTATCATCATCGATGTTTGGCTCACCCTCTATGAGCTTCTCAACATTAAGGGTGAAGTCAGTAACAAATCCATTTGTTACTTCGTTGTGTGCATATTGCTTATCAACGAGCGTCCCAATAAAAATCAGTTCTGCCCGTTTCATTTCTACAGAAAAGGGTTCCATGACACTACTCGATCCCATTGCAAACTGACTACAAACTAACAGCAATGTAGATAACAGGGTTAGGGGTGCAAAACGTTTGGCGTTCATTTTGGAGCCTCCTTGTGAGTAAGGTTAGTTGTTATTAGAATTATTGCTTGCTGTTGTTGTTTTGGTATGTGCAGACCAAAATAAAGAGAGGGTTCTTGCCTCGATATGGTAATTTCATCAGTAGGCTCTATTCCATCCGACACAAACAAAAGGCGTCGGCTATTGTAAGGTGTATCTTTGTTGAAAAGGAATTTTGCTTGCTGCTCCAGCCCAAAAAACCTGCCAGGATCTTCTGCGCTGAAGTAGCTCAACGTTATTTATAAAATTGTATCACCCTCCTGATTGATTATCAAGTAAAAATAAAGAAACACACCCCCAAAGCCTACCCTATATTCCTATACCTAACGGTAGCCATTTCACTATGTAATCAGTAGATATTGACACCTAAGTTAAGGTATACTCCTAAGACCCACATAAATCATACACACACAGCCGATAACTACTATATGCGATTTATTTTACAGCAGCGTAGGGACAAGCGATCCAATCAGTGTATGCGCTGTCACAGATTCTACTTTCACACACACGAGATCGCCGACCTCCGAATCCTCCTTCGGAAACACAGTCGTTTTGAAACCATCGGTCTTTCCTTGATATCTGTCCGGATCTCGCCGCGATTTGCCTTCAACCAAGACCTCTACGGTTTCACCAATCAATCCCTGATTAATTCCGTGAGAGATGCCCTCTTGCAACTCAATGATCTCCTTCAAACGCCGTCCCTTCTCTTCCTCGCTCACATCGTCATCGAGCGTTTTGTGTGCAAGCGTGCCTTCGCGGGACGAATACTTGAACATGAACGCCGAGTCGTAGTGAATTTCAGCCATCAGGTTGTATGTCTCCATAAAATCAGCTTCTGTTTCGCCACAGAAACCGACAATCACGTCCGTAGAGATTGAGAGATTCGGGATGCGATCTCGCATTTTGACGACAAGCTCTCGATACGCCTCCGCGGTGTACGTGCGTCGCATAGTTTTCAGCACCCTCGTCGAACCGGATTGCAGCGGCAGATGAATCTGGTTGCAGACCTTATCGCAGCTCGCCATCGCCTCGATTAGGGCATCGGTTGCATCGCTCGGATGCGGCGAAGTGAAGCGTATCCGTTCAATCCCTTCAACTTCGCTCATTGCAAACAGGAGGTCTCCGAAATTATGCGTTCCATCGTTATAGGAGTTTACCGTCTGACCGAGGAGGACGACCTCTTTGAACCCTTCATCGACAAGCCGTTTCACATCATGAACCAACAGGTGCATCGGGATGCTTCGCTCGCGTCCGCGTACAAACGGCACGATGCAGAAGGTACACATTTTGTCGCACCCACGTTGGATGGTCAACCACGCCCGGAGGCCCTCCTTACGAATGGGAGCGATGTCCGCATAATCCTCGCCCTTGTCTAGCTTCAGGCCGAGGAATGGGTCGCCTGTCGTCACGGAATTGATCGCCATCGGTAGATTCCGGTAAGCATCGGGACCCAATACGAAATCCACATACGGCGCCGCATCAATCAGTTTTGTCTGCATGTGTTGCGCCATACAACCACACACACCGAGAACTAGATCTAATTGTCTCCGTTTTCGATGATGCAGGTGTACGAGCCGGTTGAGCACCTTCTCTTCAGCATTTTCGCGGATGGCGCAGGTATTGAGCAGCACAACGTTAGCATTTTCTAGTCGATCCACCATTTCGTAGCCATTTCGAGTTAAGATGCCCGACATTAACTCGCTATCACTCACATTCATCTGACAGCCATAGGTTTCGATATAAACCCGCCGAGCAGCCTGTGCTTGAGGCATATTGACGGGTTCCAATGTTGGCGCTGCTTTGTATAATGGTAGTTGTGTTTTTGTCGGAATTTTCGGATTCATTATAGTATTAACCTTTACTGAGTTATGCTTTCCTCGTTGCTGCGCCGGTATAGCGTCTCTCTAAAGTCTTTGAGGACAGGCTTACGGAAACCAGAGCTTCATCGCGGTTTCATCTAAGATGGCAGTTTTTTCTGCTTTGGATAATCCCAAATGTTCCTGAAAGATTGCAAGATGCTGTTGGTACGTTACCTTGGGGATCCAGAGCGAGGTCGGAAAGTCGCTGCCCCATATACATCTTTCCGGTGTATAAGCGTCAATAATCTGCCGGACTCCGTCAAACATATCACAGCATGGGAATTCCTCTTGGGATCCGGTGACAATAAATGATAGTTTGGCGTATAGATTCTTGAATTGTGCGAGAGCCAGCACCGTTTGCAGATTGTCAGAATCTGGGAAATCAGCGGCGCTCAAATTGGCGCTATGATCTAACACAACGGGGACATCCGGAAACGCTTCAAGCAGATTTGCCAATGAACGGCAATTGGGTGTGTTAAGTAAAGCACAGAGCACCACACCTAACCGCTGTGCCGCTTCCCATAGCCGCCGATGTTCTGGGAGAACAGAATCATCCGTTGACCAGCCAACGGAGACCCGATTTCCGCGGACACCTATTGTAA
This sequence comes from Candidatus Poribacteria bacterium, assembly GCA_965222805.1. GTDB lineage: Bacteria > Poribacteria > WGA-4E > WGA-4E > PCPOR2b > PCPOR2b. Next base: position 5,381,962 of record CBDCUX010000005.1, on the reverse strand, counting down.
GCGCCTCCTCCATCAGATTTACCGACCCATCGTCAAAGGGATCGAGGTTCAAAACGCCGGTTGTCCATTCCTGGTTTTCTCGCACGGTATCCATCGTGAGCCGGTTATCATGTTGGTAAACGGTGAAGGTCTGAACGACGACAACACGATCAATACTGTTCGCCTTAGCTTCATTTTTCAGGTCTTCGATTGTCCCTCGACCGGGCGGTGGCAAGTAAGGTTCAGGGAATTGCGGATACATTTCGGTGTCTTCAGAATAGATATGCGCGTGTGTATCAACGATAGCCATTAATTAAGTCTCCTTAGCGTGAAACATCAAACGTGAGTCCAAAGGAACAATCATTCCGACAGTGGAATGAGCGAACGAACCTGTCATCTTTACTCATCGGTCTCTTCTCTTCCATCATTGTGTGTCTCGATATTTTGGTACTGGTTCGTCAAGTTCAACACAATCCCTGACCAGAGGATTGCCATCACCATCGCGGTGATAGAAAATGTTGCACCCGGAATTGCCATAGCAAAGCCAACTAAGGTAATCACGCCGGCACTGCCGCCTTTGGCAAATCGATAACCGAACGAGTCGATGACCTGTTTCGCCCGATAGCGGGCATCGAACGACAAAGGGATATAAAGAATCTCTTTCGCCGCTCGGAAAAGAGAGTAATCGAATGCCTTGAAAAGCAGGAATGCTGCCGCGCCACTCCGCAGGGAAGGTGCTATAGTCAGCACCGCACCCGCAATCAGATGAACCAGCGGAATGCTCGGATGTAGGATGCGAATCGGTATAAATCGCAGCACAAAACCCGCACAGAGTTGCAGCACAAAAGCGGAGATGCCAAGCCACTGCCCGTAAAATCGTCCATAGAAAGCGGTTCGCATATCTTTGTCAGTAATGTCAATTTCGACCAATCCATTAAACCGTAGGTCTAACACCGTCGAAACAACCTGTGTCGCCACGATGAGCAGAAATAGAAAAACAAGATAGCGGGAGCGTGTAAGCACCTTCAGCCCCGTATGTCCCTGTTGTCCACCCTGCTCTATGGCTGCGGGTTGTGGCTCACCGGCGGCAGTATAAGCGAACATCGCAAACAGTGCCGCGGGCAATAATGAACCTGCAGCAAACAGCAGCAACACCTCAGTACCCAAAGACGGGGCAAGGTGCGCAACAAGCGAGCCGCCTGTAATAGAACCGATTGACGCAATCGCACAAAAGGGACCATTGATCCAACGCGCCTGCTTAGGGGTTAAGGTACTATTGACAAGCGACCAATACTGTTCAATGATTATCACAATGTACGCTTCACGGAAGATATAGATCACCGCTGTCACGATAGGGTAACCCATGAGAATCAGATTGTAGCAGCCTGCAATTAGGCACGCAGACAAAATTGATGTCAACAATAACGCGCGTTTCGCACCCAACCACGACAACAGCCTACCGTAGAGATAAAGCAGCAAGAAGACGCTAGGCGGCACCGCTACCATCACACGAGGCAAGTTCGTAGCACCATACGCTTCAATGAACAAGGAGGTTGATACCGCCCGAATAAATTCGTAGCCGCACAGCAAAAAGCTGCCGGCGATGGCGATCGAAAGTGCTGCGAGGAGTGTTCGTTTTGGGAAAGTCTGTGTTATCACCGTATCAACTCCAAGTTATAACTCACATCCTCGAATCTTGTCCTACCGTTTGAGCCCGTCTATGGACTTCCTCAAACCGGACATGGGCAAGGCTGCCAAAAAGTGGATGTCTTGATAGGCGAGTTTGCGTTAATCGGGGAGAGGTAATACCACACGCGAACCGGGCTACTGAACGGGCATCGTCAATCGGCTCATCCTGATCTTGCCAGACATCAAGGAGTTGCTTCCAAAGCTCTTCATCAATAATCTCCGGTTCCGCGGGTGGAAGCTCCGCGGGTTGACGGCCATTCAAACACCAAGCACAATGTCCGCAGAGACGAGGAAGTTTTTCACCGAAGTGGGCTCCTAAGTGCGCCACCTGACATCCGTCGTGCGATCCTAACTCAATAACTTGTCTGATCCGCTCAATCTCACGCCGCTCAAGTTCAAGTACGTTTTGAAATAGTACATCGCTCAGCTGATCTAGATCATCGGGCCGCCGAAGGATCGAAAAGCGATTGCGAACCCCTGCGACTTTCACTTCTAGCAGCTCCTGCTCGGCGAGGTAATCCAATGCCCGCACTATTCGATCACGGGGACAATCAATTACTTCCGCTGTTTCATCAAGATCAATCTGAAACCAAGTCTTGGCTTTCTGGGCTTGTTTGAAAACTGCCATCAGGAATTGGCGACGTTCATCTTCGAATCTCGATAAAATTTCGGACGATGGAGCAAGTGGCTGAAATTGGTAGCGGCTGTAAAATGGGGTCAGTTCTTGTAGGTAGCCATTAAGTTCCATCTGCACTAACAATGTCCGTGCCACTAATTGACGAATGTCATGACGCCTAGACAGTTCATAAAGACTAAGATCGAACTGGTCGGAAAAGGAAAAAATCTCCTTGACTAAATCCCGGATTGCGTTTCGACTCGGGGTGTCCCCATAAGCAAAGTTCTCAAGTGTGCAAACGTCATCCAAGCACATAAACATCTCACAAATCGAAATCTCCCCGTCCCGCCCGGCACGTCCAATCTCCTGCGAGAAATTCTCAAGACTCTTTGGCAGATTATAGTGGTAAATGTAACGGATGTTTGACTTGTCAATTCCCATACCGAAAGCAATAGTTGCCACCACAATCCCATCGTCTGAGTCCATGAACCAATCTTGCACTTCGGTCCGCTGATCATCTTTCAGCCCAGCATGATAAGCTTGTGCCGGTAGTCCCGCCGAGGCAAGATACGCTGCTACCTGCTCTGCCGTTTTTTGTAGTGTAACATAGACGATTGTGGGCCCCGCGGACTGTCCCTTCAACCTTTCTAGCAAAACCCCATCACGATCGACAGCGGTGATAGGCGTTGTCAACACTGTAAGATTCTTTCGGTAAAAACCGGTCCGAACTACACATTCCCTAGATATACCGAATCCCTTACAGATGTCTTCAGCCACCTTGGGAGCCGCTGTCGCTGTCAGTGCAAACAACCGCTCTGCGCGACAGGACCGCGCAAAACGAGCGAGTTTCAGGTAATCCGGTCGAAAGTTGTGACCCCACTCGGAAATGCAGTGTGCCTCATCAACAGCAAACATTGATATCCGTGTGTGCATAATTGCTTGCAAAAAGCGTTCGTTGTTAAATCGCTCTGGCGCCACATATAAGAGACGCAATTCCCCAGACCGTAGAGCTAACATGACGGACCGAGTTTCATCAGCCGACAGGGTTGAATCGAGCCGCTCAGCTGGAATACCACGGCTCTTGAGAACATCGATCTGATCTTTCATCAGCGCAATCAGTGGTGAAATAACGATTGTTATGCCGTCGAAAGTGAGTGCTGGCAATTGGTAGCAGAGTGATTTCCCTCCACCTGTCGGAAAGATTGCCAAGGTAGAACGTCCAGCAAGCAGATGTTCTATGACTTCTGCTTGCCCCGGCAGAAATTGGTCGAAGCCAAATGCCTCGCTGAGCACTTGTTGAGCACGTTCCATGCGATATTATTCCTTTGTACCCTGTTGTCTGCCTTGACCCTTTACGGGTTGTTTGAATTTTTCCAATGTTTCTACCTCCAATATGCAGAGGATATATTCAAGTTGAAGTCGTGCACCACAGTTTCTTTAACAACCGGATCTACCTCGTGCTACTCAATGGTTCCTTCCGTATTGTCCTCAGTAGACATCAGGGTTTCTCCCTATGAACATTGAATGCCTCCGACTCTATTCCGCGCTCTTCGAGGCTCGCATCGCCTCTAATTCCTTTTCGCTCCAGATGCCAGCGATTGTCGTTTTACATTTCGGACAGTCGCCATCTTTCACCCGCTGCTTCAGTATCCTGAATCCCCATCGCTCAATAAGCAGTTCGCCACAGCCGGGGCAGTAGGTGTTTTCGTAGCGTCCGACAGCACCGGGACGGTTGCCGGCGTACACATAATGCAGTCCGGCGTTATAGCCGATTTGCGCTGCACGGACAAGCGTAGAGACGGAGGTGTTGTCCGGCTCGGTCAGCTTATAGTCTTGATGGAAAGCTGTCACATGCCACGGGATATCCGGTGAGATAGACACAAGGAAATTGGCAATAGCTTTTAGCACTTCATCGGAATCGTTGAAGCCTGGAACAATCAGCGTGACAATCTCGACCCAAAAATTGCGTTCATACAACATCTCGATTGTGTCGAGGACATGCTTTAGCACGCCGCCGAGCTTGCGGTAATTTCTGTCGTTGAAATCCTTGAGATCTACCTTGTACAGATCAACCCACGGACTGAGGGCGTCAAGAACTTCGGGCGTGGCATTTCCGTTAGACACATAGGATGTAACGAGTCCATGCTTTCTCGCCTTCTTGAAAATATCAATCGCCCACTCGCTCGTAATCAGTGGCTCATTGTACGTGCTCGTGACAACTTGAGCCTTGTGTCGCCGTACAAGTGAGACAAACGCTTCCGGTGAAATATCTTTTAACGGTGCCCCCGCATTTTTGTCGCGAAGTGCTTGTGAGGTAATCCAGTTTTGACAGTAAGCACAATGATAATCGCAGCCTAACATCCCGAAACTCATCGCCAAGGCGCCAGGAAACGCGTGGAAGAACGGCTTCTTCTCGATAGGATCAAGCTGTAACGCACCCACATAACCCCACGGAACATAGAGCTTGCCTCCTTCGTTAAATCTCACACGACAGATACCGTCTCTGCCCGGAGGAATCTTGCAGTTGTGGCCACAGGCATAGCAGTGAACCCAATCTGCTCTGTCTGGCAGTTTTTCGTACAGAAAGCCTTTCTGAGTCCGTGTGGTGAGGGTCCGTTTGAGCGTCATGACCTCTTCTGGCTGTTGTCTCGCCATCTTACCTTACCCCCAATTTCCCCTCGTTCCCACACGCTATACAGGGACAACTTGGTAATGTCACTCGTCAAACCAGTATGGCACTGTTTATTCTGTCGCGTCGTTGTCTAAATATAACCCATTCGCCTGTAAAAGGCAAGCCTCTTTTTGCAAGACGGGTATATCCCCTACAATGGTTGAGATCTACGTTTACGTATAGACATGGCTGATAGAATCTGATATAATGGGGTAATGCCAAAACAGGGAGGGTGTTATTATGCAACAACAGACGGAACCTACTCAAAATGATAAAGGCATTCAAGGATTCCTTCCTTGGATTATTCTCGGTATCGGCGTGCTAATCGTGCTAGTGGGAATTATTGTCAGCTCTACCCTAAAAGACAAGTCTCCTCCACGACCTCTGGGACCAGCAGCGCGCATACCTAAAGTCAACCTCATTATTCACTCCAACGTTGGTGGGGCGGAGGTCTACCTGAACGATCAGCAAAAGGCGATAGTTTCTGATACACAACATAAAGCAACGCTATTCAACCTCGCACCAAAGACATATCAGATTACTCTGAAGAAACAGGGGTACGCCGACCGTACGGAGACTATAGAGATAACAGGCCAAACAATCTCTCAAATCGTAGAAATTTATCTGCGACCTACGCAATAACCGAGTGATATGGACTGGATACGTTTCGGACACCCACACTTCCTATATCTGCTATGGGGCACGCCGGTCTTTATCCTACTCTACATCTACGCATTTCGGCAAAAGCGCAAAGCATATCAACGCTTCAGCAACCATCACTTCTTCCAACGATTGACAGAATCCGTCCACTTTGGGAGACAGAAGGTAAAGGTAATCCTAATGTCTCTTAGCTACACCTTCCTCGTCCTTGCCCTTTCGCGTCCCCAAATCGGAACGACCCTTGAGCTAGTCAAGCGGAGTGGATTGGACATTATGATCGGTCTAGACATTTCGGCGAGTATGTTGGCTGAGGACATCAAACCGAATCGGCTGCTCAAGGCAAAGCACGCTATTGCCTCATTTATTGACCGGTTAGAGGGTGATCGGGTAGGTCTGATTGCGTTTGCGGGGGATAGTTTCGTCCAATGCCCATTGACCATTGACTACGCCGCAGCGAAACTCCTGCTCGATTCCCTCGATGTCGATACAATCTCCCAAAGCGGCACCGAGATTAGCCAAGCCATTGAAATTGCGGCGTCCGGCTTCAACCGAGAGGAGGATAAGTACAAGGTCTTGCTCTTCTTCACAGATGGTGAAGACCACGGAAAGAAGCCAATTGAGGCAGCGAAAGCCACAGTCAACCAAGGGATACGCATCTACTGTGTCGGCGTCGGTTTGCCTAATCAAGGGACGCCAATTCCGCTCCGTCAGTCAAATGGAGAGTTCCGGGGATACAAGCACGATCGAGATGGTAAGCCTATCGTAACAAAACTAGAAGATGCGCTGTTACGGGAAATTGCACGACTAACAGGCGGGAATTATTATCAAGCCACACCGGGCGAAGCAGAAATAGATCGTTTGTTCACAGAACTTGCCGCAATCGAAAAACGCGAGATTGAAGAGCGGCAGTTTACCCGGTATGAAGATCGATTTCAGTACTTCTTGGCATTCGCGCTCTTATTTTTAGTGTGGGAGTTTTTGCTGTCCGAGGTCCGATCCAATAAGCCAACCGCTTTGGATTAAGCACATCGTCGATTTTTCGGCAACCCGCCCATTCTATGTGAAAAACTCCTCGTTATGCGGACGTAAATCCAACTCAAAGGCCCACGCACTCTTAGGTTGTTGTACCAAACTCCAATACGCTTCAGCGATGTCATCAGGCAGCAACAACGGCTCATCTTCCGATAATTGGTAACGCTCACGGACGTTCGGTGTGTCGATAACACCATCGATGATGATATGGGCGACGTGAATCCCTTTTGGGCCCATCTCTCGTGCCAATGCCCATGCCAACCCTCGCACCGCGAATTTCGCACTGGAAAAAGCAATCGCACCCGCTCTGCCGCGAATGGCTGAAGTGGCTCCCGTGAAGAGAATTGCACCACTCCCTTTTTCGACCATATCCGGCACTACCTGTTGGGCGCAGAGGAACGATCCGAAGGCACAGACCTGCCAGGAGCGATGAAAGTCGTCAGCTGTCAGTTCCTCAAACTCACCCCACGCCGCATTGCCAGCATGATTGATGAGAATATCCACCCCTCCCAATTCTTCGCGGATTGTGTTAAAGCTATTTTCAACCATTTGAAGATCGGCGATGTCGGTCGGTAGCGCGAGTACCTTTGTGCCAGCTACCTCTAGTTCAGCCGCGAGCGTTTGGATGTAGTCGGATGAACGGGCAAGCAGCCCTATCTGATACCCTTCAGAGGCGAATTTCCTCACAAGCGACGCGCCAAGTCCGGGACCAACACCTGAAATTACAGCGGTCTTTGTCATTTTAATTTCCCCCACTTCTGTTTAGATACTTTTCAATTAATCAGTACCTTAATCATACTATCATCGCCATCAATTGATGTCCAGCCCAAAAAAATGCTTCGATTTTTTGCAAGTCGCATTCAAAAGAAAAGTCCTTCGACCCCGTAGGTGGGGCATCTTGCCCCACCCTCTCCCAACTGTAGCATCATGTTCCCTTAAATCCTTCGTAGTGTAGGTTTCCTAACCTGCGAGGCAATCACAAGTTGAGAACCTCGACCACGATTGGATCGCAAATGTCATGTGCTAAAGTTAGAACTTACGCACTTCGGCTCGTAGTAGCGCAATTTATTGCGCGTCCGGACGGGCGATAAATTGCCCTGCTACCAACCTAAACCTGACTGTGGTCGCCCGATTCTTCGGACGTCGGAGTGCGACGATAAATCGTCGAACGACGGGGCTTTGAGCGTTCAACTGCGTAAGCCCCATCTAAAAAACTTGCATTTGGTTTGAGGGATGTGCATAATAATTCATCAAACAACAGCAGCCATCTTAGAGCTACTACTACAAAATAAATTCCATATTGCGCGTTCGGAGGACTACATGCACGATTCACGGTTGGAGAAACTCGCAGATGTACTCACAACCCACTCAACCAAGGTACAACCCGGTGAGTTTGTTCTCATTGAGGGGTTTGATATTCCAGAAGAGATGATCATCGCTTTAATCCGCGCAGTGCGTGAGGCTGGCGGCATACCGCTCGTCGAGATTAAGCAGAATCGCATCCAACGCGAACTGCTCCGAAACGCTGACGAAGTGGGATTAAAGCTGATTGGCGAGTATGAAGGCTACCGGATGAAACAGGTACACGCATATATCGGTATTCGTGGCAGCCAAAACATCGCCGAGATGTCCGATGTCCCGACAGAAGGGATGCGGGCTTACGAAAAACACTGGCTGACCCCCGTCCACTTCGATATTCGTGTCTCCAAGACGAAATGGGTTGTCCTGCGTTGGCCCTCACCTTCAATGGCACAAAGCGCAAAGATGAGCACCGAAGCATTCGAGGATTTCTATTTTGATGTGTGCACGCTCGACTACAGCCATATGGAAAAGGCAATCTCGCCGCTCAAAGCCTTGATGGATGCGACGGCTGAAATTCATATCGCTGGTCCAGGAACGGATCTGAAATTCAGCATCAAGGATATCCCCGTGATTCCCTGCACCGGTGAAAGAAATATTCCCGACGGCGAATGCTTTACCGCCCCCGTCCGTGAATCGGTCAACGGTGTTATCCATTTTAATACATCGACGCTCTATCAAGGAACAGTATTTAACGATATTTGCCTCCACTTTGAGAACGGCAAGATCGTGAGCGCATCTGCAAATAACAGCGAAAAGCTCAACGACATCCTTAACACAGATCCGGGTGCACGATATATCGGTGAGTTTGCCATCGGATTTAATCCATACATCAACAACCCAATGCTCGATATTTTATTCGACGAGAAGATCGCGGGCTCATTTCACTTCACCCCTGGACAGGCGTATGAGGTTGCCGATAACGGTGTTCGCTCAAGTGTCCATTGGGACATGGTGATGATTCAGACCCCTGAGCATGGCGGCGGGGAAATCTCTTTTGATGGGAAGTTGATTCGGAAGGATGGCCGGTTTATCCCCCCGGAGTTGGAGGGACTTAACCCTGAGAATCTACTGTTGGCATCGGGGGCGGATTGACCCCTATTTCTTGTTCATCTCCTCAACAAGCCGATCGATCTGGCGAAACTGCCAGCCCCACCGGACATTGTAAAGGAACTGCCGGAGATCGAATCGGTTGTCGTCAGGAGAATAGGACTCAGCGTGATACGACGGTGTCAGTGTCGTCATCTTATGGCGGTTCACGGAATAGTAGTAAAAGAAACGTTTAACCTTTTCGGCGACCTCTTGAGGCGGAAGATGATTCCACTCATGAACTAACTTCTCAAACATACTTACGGGACCGCATCGATCAATCTTCCGTAGCCTGCCGAAGCGACTGAGTTCGTCGTAAGTCATTCCCATATCCGCCTCATCCTCTTGCGTGTATGTTTCGGTGATAGGTTCTAGCTCTGCTGTCGGTAGCGCTTCGACCACCTCAACGAGGGCAGGGTATCCCAGATGCTCCGCCGCCCACCGTAAAAACCGGCGGAGGTCTGTCTTACTGATCCCGCCGATTGGGTTCAGATCGGCACTGCTGCAATCGTATTTCGTCACATATCCCCGAAGGCTCTCATCCACATTGGCACTGCCCAAAACCAGCAACGCGCCACCCTTACCTCGGCTCCACGGCAACAGTTGTGCCATCAGATAAGCAAGGGTCATACGAATCCGTGCCTGAATATTCTGCAAAGCGTTATTCTCTCCCTCCGTTCCACCCTCCACCTTAAACTTCGGGGTTTTCCCGGTGATACCCACGAAAAGAGAGTAGAGTGCGGCGACGACCGAATCGATATTCACGCTCAAGTGGTAAGAACCAATCTGATCGGTTAACTGCTTTGCGCGATCCCGTGTCGTTTTTGAACTATTCCGGGTCGCCATGTAACAGGTGTAAAAGATTCGATTGGCAAATTCACGCGCATCGGTCGGCAGGTAGGTACTATCCTCACTTTCTCCGGTAATTCGCCGGGCCTCCCGGATGACCTGTTGGTTGCCCGCCCTCGCTGCCTTTGCAACCATCTGACACATTGAACCAACAATAGTCGCTACCGACGAGCTATCCGCGCCACCGGAGATTGGCAAGAAATATCCCGCGACGCCAGAGCGTCTTAGGTAATCCCATAGCCAACAGGCAGGACCGTAGGCAATCTCTTCTTCCGGCGTATGGTAGGTTACATCAATCGGGGCAGAGGGAGGGGGAGAAGGATCTCCGGCGGTCAGGTCAAAATCCGCGCTCACGCGAGGCACCGGATCCGATTGGCTAGCTTGGACCATTCGGCTTATAACCGCGCCACGTTTCGAGCGCACATCTTCCAAATTAACAGTCGCTGTCACCACTTCGACATCGTCCAGCGAGAATTGGGACCCCTGCGCCACAATCTCTCCATTGAGGGCAATCAGCGCACAGCCATCGAAATAGAGTCGCCCGCCATCACACCCCTGCTGATTCGCGTAGAGGTAAACGCCTCCGCTTTTCGAGGTCGCACTACGGATGAGATCCACCCGTGTATTCAGTTTGCGGAGTTCGTGATGCGAACCTGACCCATTTGTAATAATTTCAATCCCGTTCAAGCCGAGATAGATATGTGGACTATTCGGTGCGAAAAGCTCCTCACAGGTTTCTGCGGCTAGGGCAGTGTCATGCGTGGCAATCGCTGCATCACCGAAGGGAACTGTTTCCTGTCCTGTTATCTCTCGGAGCATTCGCGGCAGGTAGTGTTCCTCCAACTGACGTGGGCGTTGCCACGCCGCAAACCACCGGGTTTCCCGATAGTTTCCGTCGGCAGCCAGAATTAGCTTGGGACGGATGAAGAGGATTTTTCCATTTAGCGTGAAGATCCGACAGTTATATCGCACGTTCCTGTGCATGACCGGCATCCCGATATCGCACAAAATATCGGTCGTCAGATCGCCCTTGAGGATTTCAGCCAGGCACTCCCACGAGTGGAGAAAGGTATCTCCCTCCAAGAAATGGTCTTCGCAGCCGTAGCCCGGTATCTCAAGTTCAGGACCAAGTCGATAGCGCGCCCCGTTTTCCTTGGCAGTCTGAATCGACTCGATAATCCGTCCCAAATTCCCCTCAAAATCGAGTGCCCATTGGGTGAGGTTGCATGTTGCTAAGGTCGTGAGTTTCATGAGTTTGCACCTAAAACGTGAAGCGTGAAGCGTGAAAATAACTTTCAGAAGGTTGCTCATTTGCCAGTTTGCTATTGGATGTGTTATTATATTTCTTATAGTCTTTGGTGCGAGTTGGTGAGGATGTCGTTTCCACATCGTTCAAGCGTTCATTCATGAATCCACTTACTAATGAACCAATGGACCAATTGTTTTCACGCTTCACTCAAGGAACAACCCTGTGAATATTAACCAATATATGCCACAGTTGACATCTCTTTTTGATGCAAGTGACGTTCTCCTTGCCTACCTTTTTGGATCGGAGGCTAAAGGCTCCACAAACCGTGAATCTGATATCGACATCGCCGTTCTACTCTCCGATCAGATTCCACAAGCGCAATACGGCCAACGGGTGGTATGCCTTAATAGCGAGCTTATTGGTATTTTCCAACGGGACGCAATTGATGTTGCACTGTTGAACAACGTCCCACCGCTGCTGGCTTTTGAAGTCGTTCGTCACGGCGTTGTCATCTATGACCCACAGCAGCGATATGTTTCATTCTATATTGACACGTTCAATCGTTATGCTGATACCCAACCTTTGCGTGATCTTCAATGGCAATACTACCTCAAAAGACAGCAGGCCAAATCCCAAAACTTCCGAAACGAGTCCGATTAATCATAATCGATCCGCAGGCTATCCAAGCCTTGTTACAAACGCTTTCGGAATATACCGAAGATCTCCGTACTTACCAGCAGCTGAGTTATGATGAGGTGGTAGCAGATCGCAATTATCAATCGATGATTTGTTACGCGCTGCAAACGGCAATCCAGTCAGTGATTGACATTGCGAATCATCTCCTTATCGGCGGCGACTTGGAACAGCCTTCCGACAGCAGATCTGCAATACTTGGACTCGGTAGACACGACATCCTATCTCAAGATTTTGCACAGGAACTCGCTGGCATGTCAGAGCTGAAGAACGTGATTGTGCATCGGTATATGACGGTCGACGATGAGTTAATCTACCAGTTTCTACAAAAGTGCGTTACCGATTTTGAGACGTTCAGTCAACACATCGTCGACTATTTACAAGCAAACGTTGGCACATAATCTGTAGGGAACAACGATCGGTGTTCCTGTGCGGTTTAACAGTTGTTTTTACCTTTCACGCATCACGTTTCACTCCCACGGTTTCAGGATCATCTTACTGTTCTGGTGAGACGACGAAATCTCAAAAGCCCTCTGAATCTCGCTCATCGGGATAACGTGGCTGACCAGCAGGTCAAGCAGCGGTGATTCTTGGATGACTTTCATAATGCCCGGAAAATCGCTGAGGTTGTAGTGCCAGTTGCCGATGATAGTAAGTCCCTTACGAATCATGTCTGGACTGACGCGGATCGGCAAATCTTGTCCGCATTCTCCAACATAAGCGACCTTCCCTTTACGCCGTGCTGCATCAATACAGAGCCGTTCCGCTTGAACGGTCCCGGAGCAGTCCAATGCGTAATCCACACCGATCCCATCTGTCAAATCTTTGATTTTCTCAACGATCTCAGGATCGCTTGGATCAAGGACTTCCGCGGCACCCATCTGCTTCACCCGCTCGACACGCCACGGTACGGACTCCACAGCAATGACCCGTGCGCCGCGAAAACGCGCGTTAACAACCGCACCAAACCCCACTGGACCGATGCCAGTAATCAGCACGGTATCATAGGCACTCAAGCCCATCGTCTGGAATGCACCAAATGAGGGCCCCAGCGCGCAGCAGGCAAGACCGGCGTGTTCATAGGACACCCCGTCCGGAATTTGCGGCAGAATCCAAGCCGGTTTCACGAGATATTGTGCCATCGTTGCTCGTCCTTCAGGAGCACCAGTGAAGGCTGCGAAATCGTAAGCGTTTTCACAGTGAATGTATTCGCCGGCGACGCACAGGTGGCATTTGCCGCACGGGTACTGCGGCATCACGACCACCCGATCTCCCTCTTTGACCTTCCCTGGCTGTGCCACCGCCACGACCTCTCCCGCTGCTTCGTGTCCGAGGAATTCCGACCTGCCGCCTGACATATAGCCCTTGTATTCGGTACACATCGGTGCCGCATGTACTTTGACGACGACCCAATCCTCTTTGGGTTGTGGATCTGGGACCTCAGCAATTCCCGCTTGGCGTTCTCCGAGTATGACTGCTTTCTTCATTCCTGTTCTCCTAATTGTGTTTATTTGTTCTTCGCTCAACCGATCCCGCAAGCTAGTAAAATTATGATTGGTACCGCTCGGCATTATATCAAAATTGGGATGCCATTGCAAGCGCAAACAAAAGACAAAAAAATCTTGACATCCCTTCAAACGTCTGTTACCATACTATCATTATACTCACCATCAACCCCCATATCAATACGTGAGACTATTTCAATCATTGACCCGATGAAAAAGGGACTGAAAGAAAATGTCATACTCACCATCAGCCACTATATCAATACGCGAAACTATTTCGATCATTGACCCGACGAAAAGGGGACTGAAAGGCGATGGTGGGCTGATACAAACGACCTAAACTCGATTACAGCAATCATAACAATACAAACGCCCATCATCGAACACAACTTCGGTGGTGGGCGTTTTTGTTTACAAGAAAATTCATACACGTTGCACATAGGAGAAAAGCATGTTTAAGGATGTACCCAATACAGTAGACTTTGTCGTCCAGGAGCATCAAATCTTAGACTTCTGGCGCGACAGCGACATTTTTCGCAAACTCAAAATGCTGCGGCAAGATGCGCCACGCTGGAGTTTCATTGACGGTCCGATCACCGCCAATAACCCGATGGGGGTCCACCACGCATGGGGACGGACGTACAAAGATCTCTTTCAGCGATTCAAAGCCATGCAAGGTTATCAGACGCGATACCAAAACGGTTTTGACTGTCAAGGACTCTGGATTGAGGTCAATGTCGAGCGCGACATGGGTTTCAAAGCCAAAAAGGATATCGAAGCCTATGGACTGGATGAATTTGTCAACGCTTGCAAGCGGCAGGTGCTCCGCCATGCAGCCACGCAGACAGAGCAATCCATACGACTCGGTTACTGGATGGACTGGAACGATTCAGATCTATTGCGCGAACTTGAGAAGAAGATGGCGCAAGATCCCTCCCAGACGCTCACTGTGAAGGGGCCAAATGGTCCCGTTACGGATACAGTTGAGCAACTCGTAGGGAGACTCGGATTACCAGAGTTAGGAGGGTCTTACTTCACGTTTTCCAATGAGAACAACTATACCATCTGGACAATGCTGAAGAAATGTTTTGACCGCGGCTGGATCTACAAAGGCACTGACGTCATGCCGTGGTGTTCGCGATGTGATACCGGCATCAGCCAGCACGAGATTGTCACCGACGGATACCGAGAACTCACGCATACCAGCATCTTTCTCCGTTTCCCGCTGCGTAACCGCCCCGGCGAGAGCCTGCTGGTCTGGACGACAACGCCGTGGACGTTGACGAGCAACGTTGCAGCAGCGGTACATCCAGACCTGACTTACGTTTTAGTGGAGCAAGGCGAGCGTCGCTTCTGGTTGAGCAAGGGTGCCTTAGAGAACGCCATTCGGGGGGATTATCAGATTCTTACAGAAAAATCGGGCGGCGAATTGGAAGGCTGGACCTACGATGGTCCCTTCGATGAACTGCCAGCCCAACAGACCTCCGGCGCAGCGGAAGGGCACCGCGTCATCCTGTGGGACGAAGTTGGTGAAGCCGAAGGTACAGGGATTGTTCACACCGCGCCGGGCTGCGGTGCCGAGGACTTTGAATTGAGTAAAGAACAAGATCTCCCGGTCATTGCGCCGTTGGGAGCAGAGGGAATCTATCTCGACGGATTTGACTGGTTGACCGGTCGTCAAGTCCACACCGTTGCAGAGGACATCTTTGAAAACTTAAAGCAGAAAGGAATTGTCTATCGCCTCGAAGACTACACCCACCGTTACCCGGTGTGTTGGCGCTGTGAAGAGGAACTGGTGTTCCGTCTGGTGGACGAATGGTTCATCTCAATGGGCGAGCAACTGGATAAACCTTATGAGCAGGTGTCGGAGGAAGAGAAGGAACAGAACCTACGCTACCAGATGATGGAGGTTGTCCTCAACGAAACCAAGTGGTATCCCTCGTTCGGACTCGCCCGCGAGCTGGACTGGCTGCGCAATATGCACGATTGGATGATCTCTAAGAAACGCTACTGGGGATTGGCGCTCCCTATCTATGAATGTGATGAATGCAGCCATTTTCATGTCGTCGGGAGCTTGGACGAATTGAAGGAAATTGCCGTTGAAGGCTGGGAGGAATTTGATGGGCATACACCACACCGTCCGTGGATTGATACGGTGAAGATTGCCTGCCCAAGTTGCGGTGCCACCGTTTCCCGTATCCCGGACGTCGGAAATCCTTGGTTAGATGCCGGCATCGTCAGTTTCAGCACCATGCAGTATCGCACAGACCGTGACTACTGGAGCCAATGGTTCCCTGCTGATCTGATTAGTGAGAGTTTTCCGGGGCAATTTCGGAACTGGTTCTATTCGCTTATTGCCATGAGTACCGTGATGGAACGGCGCTCCCCATTTAAGCACAATTTCAGTTATGCGACGCTGTTTGCGGAAGATGGACGCGCAATGCACAAATCTTGGGGAAACGCTATCTGGTTTGATGACGCCGCCGAGATGATGGGTGTGGATGTGATGCGCTGGATGTACTCCGCCGCCAAACCGGAGCAGAACCTACTCTTCGGCTACAAGCACTCCGATGAGGTCCGCCGCCAAGTTCTCATCCCGTTCTGGAATGTGTACAGTTTTCTCGTCACTTACGCCAACCTTGATGGCTGGGAACCAGACGTGAATCTCTGGAAGGACACACCGCAAAGGTCTGAAAACCTGCTCGACCGTTGGATTCTATCCCGCCTACAAAGCACCGCTCGCTCGGTAACACAGCGTCTAGAAGAATATTCGCCGGATGGTGCCTGCCGTGTGGTTGAAGATTTTCTGGATGATCTGTCTAACTGGTATCTGCGTCGAAGCCGCCGTCGTTTCTGGAAGTCGGAAGCGGACACAGATAAGGAAGCCGCCTATCAGACACTGTATCAGGTGATGGTGACAACGAGCCGGCTGCTAGCCCCGTTTGTTCCTTTCGTTACCGAGTTAATCTTCCAAAACTTGGTGCGTTCGGTTGATCTAGATGCCCCTGAAAGCGTCCACCTCTCCGATTATCCCGCGGTAGAAGAGGAACTCGTCGACACATCACTGGAAGACGATATGCGGCTTGCCCGTGATCTAATCGGTCTGGGACGTGCTGCTCGGAATCAATCGGGGATTAAGACACGGCAACCGATTGGACGCATTGCAATCGGTGGCATCTCTGATAAGCAACAGAATGCTGTTAACCGTCTCTCCGCGCTCGTCTTGGACGAACTGAATGTCAAAGAAATCTCTTACCACGAGGGGATTGACGAGTTTGCGAGCTACACAATCAAGCCAAATTTCAAACTGCTAGGTCCGAAATACGGGAGGAATGTCCAAGCAATTGCGAAAGCAATGTCAGCGGCGGATGCACTCACCCTCAAGGGCGAACTCGATGGAAACGGTGAGCTAGAAGTTCAGGCAGAGGGGGTCAGTTATACGCTAGACAGAACAGAGGTTGATGTGCAGTCGGAGAACCGGGAGGGCTACGCCGTCGAAGCAGACGCCTACAAATTTGTTGCTCTCTCGACGGAATTGACCCACGAACTTATCCTCGAAGGCTTTGCACGGGAACTGGTCAACAAGATTCAGCAAATTCGGAAGGAAGCCGATTTCAATGTCTCTGACCGGATCTCGCTCAGTTTGGAATCGACGCCAATCGTCCACGAAGCGTTTGACCTCCACCGGGACTACATCACGCACGAAACCTTGACGTTGCATGTCCTCGAATCACCAAGCCCAAACGCTTTTCTGAAATCACAGAAGGTCAATGGCGAAGATGCAACAATTGGTGTGGAGCAGATGACGTAAGGCAATGTCTTGAAGCTTAGGTTCTGTGCTTCAAAGCGCGTCCAAGTCAAAGGACAATCCAAGGTGGGAGGCTGATCTGAAAGTCGAGACAAATAAACACTCCAGCGGAATCCCCCTCTTGGAAATAAGATAGTAAATCCATCCAACAAGCGTAAAAGTTCTACCAGATCCAGTCCGCAATAACGCGCAGCGGTCCTTCTATTGTACGGATAGCTTCCTGTTCTTGGGGGTTGGGCCCTGATGTAGATATTTGTCTCATTGCCACTGTTCGGAAAACTCTCCTGTGTGGGATTTGGTAGGGAAACCTTGCAGATAACTACGAGGCCCTCAAGGTCCGGTATCTGTTTCCACTTCTACGTATCCATTTGGTTCGGACATCATGTATGGAGCGTTGGACACTTGTGATTTGGCGCTTCATTTCGGTGTGTACATTCCAGATTTCCCTATTTATCCCTACGAAACACCTGTCTATCCGTCGTTGGAAGTCGTCTAATGCACGAACGAGCATCTTGCCTTGCTTTTCAATTCGATTGTCTTGCTTAGACAATCGTTTCTTGTGTACCAGTAACTCCTAGTATGAGGAAATTGCCAATTTTATAGATTCTGGGATCTCCGTTTATTCGTTTTATGTCTTTGTCATTGGGTACAAGGGATACCATATTTTGAGACCGATATTAATTTGTCACGGATCCCCAAACAAAAAAAGCGCGAGGGTCAATATCAGGCGTAGCGCCATAATACCGTCCCCCCGCGCTTCTCTGTCTGATTGTGTTTTCTCTATTCCTGAATTCTCCCTACGAAGGCGTGAGGATGAACGATTTCAACGCCGAATTCAAGTAAGGCTTGTCTCAGTGTAGAATCACCTAAGATGTCATTGTCATACGATGTCAAGAATTGTGCTCTGCCATAGATTGCACAATCAACGAACCGATTATCTTTCGCATCCCGGCATAACCTATATGAGTCTGGCACTTCAACAGTGATTGCTCGTTGTGTCAACTCATTGATCAGATCAATAGCTTCCCGCAGCGTATATGAATATCTTTTCATGAGATGGGGGCGTAACAGGACCTTCCGAACCTCATCAAGAATAGCCTGCGATAACACGAGGACAAATCGCAGATCACGCCAAAGCGAGACCAAATAATCAGCGGGACTTCCCGTCCGGAATGAACGCAAAAAGATATTGGTGTCAACTGTTACACGGTAAATACGCTGCCAGTCTTCAGGTTCGCTCACACCTTACCTCCGCCAGTGCCTCCTCAAGGTCTCGCACCACTTCCTCCTCTGGTGTATCGGCGAAAGCATCGTGAAAAGGTGCAACGACACTGTCCCATTCTTCCTGCCACGCTGTTAAATCTATTCCGAGGGATTTACATGCAACCGGCAACCACGCTTTCAACTCCTGAACACCCTGTGCCAGAAAAACCTTCCCGGCAAATCTATCGTCGTCAACGATCTGTTCAATGTGATTAATCAGCGAGTCCAATTCTTGCGATTGTTGGTGGGTTGGCATCGGAGCTCCTAGATCGGCGACGAAAATAACACAATCATCTTGATCGAGGTAATGTTGAGTTGCCTTCTTGAGCGTGTCGCTCAAAGCGTCATCTTTTCCGTTGCGTTTCAAGAACCGCTTTTGATCAGCTGTTCGGATAGACAGATTCCCAAGTCGTGAGTCTGTCACCAGCTTATCTGCCAAACGTTTGACCATTTTGGCATCATGGTCCGATTTCACAGCCCAGATTCTTACGGTTGACATGCTGATTCCTCCATCAGGTCTTGTAGAAGTTCGCTCTCAAAGATAGCACTGCCAATCCCGAAATCCGTCATCCAACCGTCCAGTGCGGCTCGGTCTTTGCGGATATCCTCAAGGTTGAGGGCCTCTGTTCCACGTCCGGGGAGGTTGCGTAAGAGTAAAATGCCAAGCGAATCCGATAAGCTCTCATAACTAAAGGTATCGAGGAGTTGGGAGCTATGGGTTGTTATAATCACTTGGGATCGTTCCGCCATTTGCCTAAGAATCTTTGCAATTTCGGTCAGTACCCCGGGATGCAGATTTCGCTCCGGTTCTTCGATGGCGATAAGCGGCGGCAATTTAGCGTTATTGAGTATAGTATAATAAGCGATGAGTCGCAATGTGCCGTCGGATGCCTCCACCAAAGGTATTGGATTCTTATCCTCTTCTAAAAGATAGAAATCATTTCCGTAAATTGTATGTTGGTCTATTCTGAAATTCGTGGAAGCTGCGAGGGACTCATTCAGGTTGTTGAAGCGATCCGGATCATTCTTGTACCAGAGCGACACCCAGAATGCTAGCCCATCAATATCAAATGGGAATGTCGAAAAGTCCTGTCGTATGAGATCCGGTCGAAAGTCATAAACTTCCCAACCTTTCATAAATTCCATTAGGGCATTTGTAACAGGCTTGTCTCCATAATTGCCCGCGGACCTCAAAGCGAGTTTATCGGACCTATATCTTGTTGCGTTTTTGCCGTTCTCATCCTGGACCATACCCTCCCCGCTCTGAATTGAGATGACTTTCACATCGTCAACTAGCAATTCTTCGGCAGCAAAAGGGTTGTCAGCCTCCGCTTTAAGCCCCAGATTGTATACAGTTGGGATTTCTCCCACTTGGGTGTGTAATTGGAAGTTGATGTGGTTTGCTCCACCTGCCCAAAGGTGATCTTGGATTTCAGAAACTGGGGGTGGTCTTTCATCAATCATCAGCCTGTTGAGAACGTGCAAGGCTCTCAAGACATTCGATTTCCCGCTTGCATTGGGACCGACCAGAACTGTCAAAGGCTTTAGCGGCAGCGTAACATCACGCAAGCTGCGGAACTTTTCGATATGAATGCTCTTTAAGAACGCTCGCATTTCAGGCACGGTTGTTCACCCTTTTTTACCGTTGTTAGGTTGTCAGATTCAAACATTTTAGCACATCATCGGTTTTTATGGCAAGAAATTTTGCGTTTTTTGTCACTAGTGTGTAGCTGCGCTTTCAACGGATAGGGGCTGTGTATTCTTCCCTTTCTCGCCTGTTACGCCACTAATGTTCTAATGGACACTTGGGTAGACGCGCGGCTGTCCGCGTTTATCATTGCGTACACCTTGTTTCTGAATTTGAGATAGTGGTCCCACCAGCAACCCGCTCGGTTTCATATACACCAGCCCATTTCCCTTGTATGAGATTGAGAGTGCTGGGGATGATCGTATTGCGGGCACGGCGGTCGGATTTCTTTTATTTGACGTTTCATTCTCCGGAAAGACCGGCACTCTTTAGGCCGCACATACCGCCAAGACTGGGGAACAACGAAATTTGATAAACGATTCCTCAATGTGTTTAGGTTGACAGGGTTTTGGTATTCCCAAACTGTTTTGATTTCAAGCGCATAAGCGATGGGTTGACCCTCAAAGTAGATATCGAAATCTTTCTTATCAACACTCGCGAGTTCCGACACCATGCGCCAAACCTCCTCAGGTGCCCCACTCCATACTTCACCAACGCGGAAGCCACCGCGCAGTGCCATAGTAGGACTAGAAACGTAGATGAACACATCACGGCCCTCTATATGTGAGGCTATACGCCGTCGAAGCAGACGCCTACAAATTTGTCGCTCTCTCGACGGAATTGACCCACGAACTTATCCTCGAAGGCTTTGCGCGGGAATTGGTCAACAAGATTCAGCAGATTCGGAAGGAAGCCGATTTCAACGTCTCCGATCGGATCTCGCTCAGTTTGGAATCAACACCAATCGTTCATGAAGCGTTCGGGCACCACCGGGACTACATCACACACGAGACCTTGACGCTGCATGTCCTTAAGTCGCCAAGCCCGAACGCTTTTCTGAAGTCACAGAAGGTGAATGGTGAAGATGCAGCAATTGGTGTGGAACAGGTAGGAAAATAGCCTTGTAACGCATATTATTTTTTTTGAGCGTATCGTACAACGGACAAAATCGAATAATTGTACCCATGCCCACGAAAGGGTTGTGGAACTTCTTCAAGCCCAGAGACTTTTACGTCTCTGGGCTTTTTTGTCATTTCAGACTAAATCCAAATGTTACCAAGATAGTTTTATCGTGGTGATCCTTCGTTTCACTCAAGGGCAAGCTTTCAGATGCTCTTTTTCACAATGATCAAGACCTGGTATCAGATTCCATTTTTCCAGCCTTCCCAAAATCATACCCGCACAAATTTTCCAAGCATTAAAAAAAGTGCGAATAAATTCCAAGAAATTTGCCTCTATTAGAGCATAGAGAAAGTTCGCTGTTTTAGTGGAGTGAATATGGAAATTTCCGACGAAATTTTAGTGCAACACGCACAACAGGGCGTTGAACGCGCCTTCAGGCAGCTAGTCGAACGATACAACGAGCGGGTCATTAACGTCTGTTTTCGGATTGTTGGAAACGATCAGGACGCCGAGGAAGCCGCGATGGACACATTCTTGGCGTGTTATCAGGGACTCGACAGTTTTGAAGGACGATCCCGTTTTTCGACGTGGCTCTATCAGATTGCCCGGCGTTGTGCCTACAAACAGATTGATAGACGTCCGCCGGAAAGTGAACCGATTAATGATCTGGAGATTTCTGAGGACCGTTTGACGGCACAGCCGGACAAAAATCTTCAGGAACGCGAGATCCGAGAAAGGGTTGAGCAGGCGGTTGACGCATTGCCAGATCACTTGAAAGAAGTCGTGGTTTTCTACTTTCTGGAGGGGCTGCCCTACTATGAGATCTCGGAAATTCTGGAGTGTCCAATCGGAACGGTTGCTTCACGGATTAACACCGCCCGTCAACTATTGCAGCGAAAACTTCAACCTTTTATTGAGGAGTGAAACCATGGCAACTTTAGATCAGATGCTCCTGCGTCTGCCCAGAAAAGTGCCTGATGCTGATTTTGTGGATAGAGTTTTTGGGCAGATTCACGGTAAAGGCACCTCAACACCTGCCCCACCTATAACTCATCAAGATCTATTTGGGTCCGAATGGATTGAGCCGGTTCAATTGGCTATGCAGGAAGATGCGGAATTCACACAGACCGACGCCAGCCTTTATCCACCACCGGTGATGCAAAAAGAGTCATCTCCCGACATTTACCGGTTCACCACGTTAAATCCATCAGATTTAAACCGATTCAGTCCATGAAAGGAGAAACACACCATGATTTTGACAGATGCACCAATCATCCGTTGCGATGGCAAATTCGACATCATTTTCTACGATATCAAAGGGGAACTCTTTCCCAAAGACCACCGTTTGGCCTGTCAGGTCAATGTAACTATTCGCAGTCTGGTGAGGGAGCTGGACAAAGTGACATTCGCCCTACATCCAACGCTAGAAGTCGCTTCGGTGACTGCTGCAGGTGAATCGGTGGTTTTCGATCGAGATACAAAAGATATTGATCAGCATGGGGACGGAAGCGTCCTGAATATTCATCTGGAGCGACCTTTACGGCGTGACGATGAACTCACATTTACACTCAACTATCAAGGTGAATTCATCGTTGGCGTGGATTCACGTTACGACGGATACATTGGCGAAGAAGGTGTCTTCATCAGTCCACATGCTGGCTGGTATCCATACTGTGTTTATGGTCCTGTGCGCAATTACTATCCTGACGTCCCTTACCTCTTGGAGATGCGTGCCCCATCTGGGTGGGTGCTGTTTTTATATTCAGGTGATCCGGACGTGGTGGAACAGAATGGTCAGGTGACTTACCGTTGGGATTCACGTCAATCGCACCGGCGACCGGGAACGAATTGGGGAATAACACTCATCGGTGGAAAGTATCATAAAATTGAGCAGAAGATCAACAACCACCAACTAACGTTCTTCGGTCTTGATAAAGCTGGTACAGCCACTGATAAACTCTTCAACCTGTTGAACGAATGGCTAGGATGGACGGATAAAATTGGCAACACGGCTTCGATGCCGCGCCACATCCAACTAGGAGAGACGGCACACTTTTTCCAACCCAACCACTCAATGCCATACATCAAGTTTTTCTCGCGACAACTGATCGAGGACTATCCACGTGAGTTGCTGACTAAGCAATGGTTTGCAAGAGAGGAGATTTTGCAGCACTGGGGGGCGCTGTCCGGCGCCAATTTGGCAGGACTATGGATGCTTGGGAATTATCTCCATCTCCTGTTTCAGGAGAGTCGAGAGGAGACACCGGAAGGTTGGTTGGCAGCAGATCTAGAAACACGCTTTCGTGAGTATTTGAGGTATCGAATCAGAGATCCGTGGCTCGGACACGGTGAGCATTTGCTTGGCACTAGAGATCTTTGGATCTTGTGGATGTGGCATCAGATCATTGGCGATGAAGCATTTTATCATTCCCTCGCTCGTCTGAGTACCGGACCTCTGCCACAGGATCGCCCTCTCACAATGAAAGATTTCTACCAATTGACCAGCGATGAATCCGGCATTCCCTTCGACTGGTTTTGGGACCAGTGGGTCGAAGGAGTTGGTGCAGTGCAGTTTTGGTTCGAGAAAACGGTCACCAAGGAACACGAGGATGGCTATTCTGTAGAGGTATGGCTCAATCAGACAGGCGATTTGTATCAGATTCCGCTTGAGGTGCTGCTGCGAACCGAAGCAGAGGAAATTCGCCGCCGGGTCTTTATTCGAGAGCGGATGAATCACCTCATGTTCCAATGCCATGGGAAGCCTTTGGAATTAGAAATTGATCCAGATAGGAAGATTTTCAAAGCCCCGGCGGTGAATAGGTTTAAACCCATCGACCTCGGGTTTTCGATTCCTTTTGGAGAGATTATGTTTGGTTGGTCAAAAGCATTCCGTAACGGAAAACGGCTTGTGATCGCACCGTCGGAGTTGAGATCTGTGGCTGAAGGGTTACGACCCTATCTGGAAAAACGAGCCCGGAATTCACCCCAGATTGTCAGCGCCGATCCGAACTTTGATCGAAGCCAACCGTTTCCGGTTCCTATGGAGATTCGGACGCCCGACGAAGTCAATGCTGAGATGTTGCAGACGCACAATCTCGTTTTGGTTGGCATGCCGCAGAATAACCCACTCATCAAAGAATATGCGCTTGACTCGTTTAGCTTTGGCACTGACCAAATTGTCGCGGGAGAAACCGTGATTGATAATACTGACCAAGCTTTAATCGCTCTTGGTGAACATCCGAAAAACCCAGAATGTTTCTGTTTGCACGTCACGGGTTTATCAGACAAAGCGATCCAGGAACCACCGGACTTCACGGAGCTGCCCGGTGATTTTCTCATCTATCGAAATGGACGAGCATTGAAGGTCGGCTATCAGAAACCGTGCCGGCTGAAGTATCAGCTTCGATGAACAACATCGATTTCTACAACAATTGGAGGGCGCTGATATTAACAAATTTGGATTTCATACTCTCTACAAACAACTATATACAAAAAAGCTGTTTTCACAATATCCAATTCGGGTCCGGTCCGTTCCCACTTACAGTTCCCGATACCCGAAAGGTTTCAAGATCTTGCCCAAAATAGAACGGATAATTCATGAACAATTACACATGGAAAAGCGAAGTTATACTTCACTATTTCGATTTTGAAAGGAGTTCATAATGTCCCTACGAATTGAAGATGCCCTATCATCATTATCATTCTTGCAACGTGGACCCATTGACCTGTCTCCCAATGGACAGTGGGTTGCTTATACACTCGAAGATCCTCGTAGGAAGGTACTTATCAAAGACGACAGGTATACCTTTTTGACCCGTACGGGTGCTTCCATATTCGTGGTTGGTTGTGATGTTTGGGTCACCAATATAAGCTCGGGGGTCTCGAAGTCTTTAACAGACGGTAAAGGCAGTAACTGGGATCCGGTGTGGTCACCGAATGGGAATTATCTTGCTTTTTACTCGGACCGCAGCGGTCAGGCAGGGCTTTGGGTGTGGGAAAAAGCCTCCGATACTCTGCGACAGGTCTCTGACGTCATCGTTCGTCCCGCTTATGTGGACGAGGCGGTACAGTGGACACCAGATAGTCAGAAAATCCTTTGCCCGGTCTTGCCCGAGGGGATGCTCTTGGAAGATTTTTTCAACCTCTTCATGGAGCCCGAAAAGCAGATTGATGAGGGGAGAAAAGAGGATCAATCTTCAGCAATTGTCTACCGTTCGCCTGCGGTCTCGACACAGAACAATAATTCAACAGACTCGTGGGACAACGCGGAAGAAGCAAACATCTCAAACTTTCGCCTCTGCGATCTTGCCCTCATTGACGTTTCCAACGCGAGTGTAGAACGTGTGACACACCGTATGAAGGTGCTTGGCTGCCGGTTATCCCCAGACGGGACGGATATCGCAGTTACAATCTGGAAGGAGAGTTGCAACGAGATTAGGGTTGTTTCCTTGTCTGATGCTTCGCTCCGAGCCGTAGCGACGAATATCCACCCAGTGCCCCGGCGATCTACCGCGAGCTGGTCTCCGGATGGAAAACTGATCAGTTACACATCAAAAGGTGATTGTTTTATTCTACCCATTAACGGGGAGGGGCCGCGAAACTTGACGGAGGGGCAGGCTCCGGACTTTACTCATGACTATCGTCCTCCCCTGTGGGATGCGACGGGGCAAAACCTATACTTCCTTCATTCAGATACGCTCTGGAAGGTTTCTGTGAGCAAGGGTTCAATTACTTCGACAGTACAGTTTCCTAATAGACAACTGGTGGAAGTGGTTTCGCCTACAAGAGGCGAGTGCTTCTGGTCTCCCGATGGCGGCAGATCGCTATATCTCATCACACGGGATAACCAAACCGAACGAATTGGATTTTGCAAAGTTGATCTAATCACCGGGCAATCAACGCAACTGACGGAAGAAGACATTGACTGTGGGCAATATACTACGTTCACCATAGATATTTCCGATGATGGGCAGCGTGTTATCTACACAAGGGAAGACGCTCAGCATTGTCCAGATATTTGGATTGCCGGCGTTGATTTCCATAATCCACGACGATTAACTCACATCAACCAATCACTGGACGCCGTTGCTATGGGAACAAGCCAGATTATCGAATGGCGAAGCTTGGATGGGGAGAAGCTTCGCGGCTCATTGCTGCTTCCAGTCGACTATGAGACGGGAAATGCCTATCCCCTCGTTGTTTGGGTATATAGCGGCTACTTTTCAAACAATGTGAACAGATTTGGCATGAGAGGTTCCGGAGCCGAGAACTTGCAAATTCTCGCCACACGTGGGTACGCCGTTCTCTTACCTGACATGCCTCTGCGGGTAGGATCTCCTATGCGGGACGTGGGCAAGATGGTCATTCCGGGTGTGGACAAAGTCGTCGAGATGGGAATTGCCGATCCGGATCGGCTTGGGGTCATGGGGCACAGTTATGGCGGATACTGCGTCCTTTCACTGATTGTGCAAACGACGCGTTTCAAAGCTGCTGTCGCTGGTGGGGGAACGGGGAATCTAATTAGTGCTTACGGGACAATGAGACATGATGGTTCGACGTATCTGCTGCCGTGGGCTGAAACAGGTCAAGGAAGAATGGGTGGCACCCCGTGGGAGATGCGGGATAGGTATATAGAGAATTCTCCGATGTTTTATCTCGACCTTGTGCAAACACCATTACTCCTATTTCACGGTGCCCTTGATAGTGCGATGCCAGCATTTATGTCGGAGGATATGTTTGTGGGTTTGCGTCGTTTGAAAAAACCGGTCATGTATGTCAAATATGAGGGGGAAACTCACACGCCGATTGATTGGGCATATGCCAATCAAGTGGACTATTGGAATCGCATCGTTTCTTGGTTTAATGAGCATCTCAAATCAAAGTAAAGAGGAAATGTCCATTTACAACACCTTCACGTAGTCATACATTTTATAGATCGCACGATAGCCAATAGATTCGTACAGTTTCTGCGCCACTTCATTACTGCCTGCAACACCTAGCACAGCATCTTCAATCCCTCTACTCTTTAACCTCCAGAGGGCTTCCAAGACAATAGCACGCGCGAGTCCTTTTTTTCTGTATGGCGGAGCGGTCCCAATTGGATCCGTCCATCCTTCCCTGCGTGTAGACCGTACCAGGTCCAACGGGTCGTAGTAGGATTGACAGAAGGCAGCGAAAGTTCCGTCTTCAGCAACAGCAATCAGATCCAATTCGGGAATGTACTCAGGGGTCTCTATCCACTTCTGGTGTGTTTCAACCGATGTCGCCTTTGGGATAGCAGAGTTCACTAACGCAACATAAGCCGCTATTTCATCTCGGCCGGATAGATGACGAATCTTAAACCCTTGTGGAATGAGAGGTCTATTGAGCGGAACATCTAAGCGTCGAACCATCCGCAGTCCCTGTCTGTTGCTTTCGCGTCTAAACCCCTGCCGTTCAAGGGACAAAATCCTTTTGGGATTATCCTCTCGGACCCTTCTGCATCTAAGGGCGATAGACTTGCTTCGACCAATGTGGCTTGCCCTGTTGCACGCCCAAGATAAGATCTCTTGTTCTAACGCTCCGCCTTCCTCACTCGGAGGTACCAACCTCACTCGGAGGTACCAACCTCACTCGGAGGTACCAACCTCACTCGGAGGTACCAACCTCACTCGGAGGTACCAAGTAGAACAGCCCCCAAACGGATAGATCCACCAACGCAAAGCCGCATAAAGTTTCATCGCTTTTCTTCCAGACGCGTACATCAGTCGCAAGATCTATAGAAGTTGGCGACAGGAGGGAGCTAGGTGCTAATATGAGCCTCAGCATAAACGGTAGAAAATGGTCAATACTTTTGTGCGCTTTGCAAATAAGCAATAGCGCTATCACTTTTTCTATATCCCTGCTTCCTTCAAACGGATGTGAGTTCATCTTACCCTCCCATGCTCTTTCGGTCGCTTTACAGATGCTGTGTCAAGATTTCGTCAAGCCCAAGGTGTCGAAGTATCTCCTTGGCGCAGGTCGGCAGGTCATGCTCTGTTGTGTCTAACACAATTTGCTTGAACGGCCATTCAGCCAACAACTCAAAGGCGACTTCCCCCATCTGATTGAAATAAGTGATGAGGTCTCGTATGTCGTCGCTATTACATCTTTCTTGCGCGAGACGCCTCGCCCAGTTTTCGCCTCGATCTTTCATAGCTCGTCCTAGGAAAGTTTCCGTATCGCCCGTCAAAAAAATCTGGATTGGATTTAGCCGCGTCATGAGTTGGTTGAGTTGGGCGTTGAAGTATCTAATCTGCTGTCTTGTACACTGTGCGGTAACAAGCCAGTCAGTGCATGGAAGAATAGAATCCACTATATACACTTGGTCGGATTGAGTGCATACATCGATAAAGCGTTCACACGACGAAAGCAACACCTTAACATTGCCCGGATCCTTCTCCTTGACCTCCTCTACGTAAGGAGCAAAAGCATCTAAGTGAAGGACATCGCTTTCGGCAATATATTTGCTCCTTACACCCCTTTGCTGTAACACATCATGGATAAGACGGGAGAGTGTAGACTTTCCTGATCCAGAGCCGGGACCATAGAAACAGATGAGTTTAGTTTTCATCTTTTAGTGCGGGAGAATCGGCTGGCTAATCGGTTTATCAAAATTGGCGTAACCTGCAAATGAATGCAGTTTTTCCCCTTCTACCAAAAACTGCACCTTCTCAATATGACCCAGCATAGGTTGAGTTAGGGTAAGAAAGACTGAGTCTATCGTCTGTGCTTCGCGAATTAAGCCACTTGGGTGTTTAGATTTAAATTCTTTTGAGAAATTTACGTGAGCGATTCCATCTTCAATCGATATGGATAAAAGTTTCGTCCCTCTTGGAATGGTCCGTTGCAATTCACGACGTTTTGGTCCTCTTATCAACTGGTTTAAGGCCCACTCTGAACGTTCTTGTTTGTTTTTCAGATTGTACTGCCTCCTCTCAGGAACAAGAGATGCAGTTCGATCTTCTAAAAAATAAACCTGATGCTCCATTAAATTTAATTCTCGATCGCATCCATTCCCCATAAACCAGAGTCCAAGTGATACCATAATCAGTACGAATGATTTAAGGCTGTTCATGATCTTTCTCCATAAAACACCTGATGTAACTGATTTTCTATGCAATCACCCGATCACCCTCCCTGATACCATCATTCATCGCGTTCGACAGCAATCTCCCGCTTCTCTTCCCAAGACTGCACAATAGCTTCTACAACGCGCAACGCCTGAAGTCCATCCTTGCCCGAGGGCACCGGCGGACGATCATTGAGAAGGTCATCGACAAACGCCTTGACACGCCACGCGAAAGTGCCGTCAAAAGCGAGCTCCTCCATCCGAAAAATGGAGGGACGATACTCTTCGACGACCGAATCGTCGCGTCGCATCAGGGTTGCACGGCTGAGAACATTATCGACAACAATCTCCGCATCCGATCCACAGATTTCGAGGCGTTCAATCGGGTGCGTGAAATCACTATCCCAACTGGCGAGCAGCGAAGCGACAGCGTCGGTCTCATATCGCATAGAGAGTGCCATACTCGTCCAGCACGGGTGCTCATCAGGATTTGCTTCTTTGATGCGTGGATGCGCCATCTGTGAGCAGACTGCAACAATCTCACCGCCAAACCAGCGCAATAGGTCAATTGCGTGGGTTTGAAGCTCGTACAGGAGATAATAAGGTCCTTTCCACGTCGAAACCGGTCCACCCTGTGACAACTTCATGTCGATGTACGCAATCTGTCCACATGCGCCGCTATCAAACCATTCCCGCGCCTTCGCATATCCCGGTGCAAACCGGCGGTTGTAGTCAATGGCGAGATGCACACCTTTTTCCTCCGCCTTGGCGACCATCTGTGCAGCCTCATCAATGTTAAGCGACAACGGTTTCTCGCACATCACATGCTTCCCTGCCTCCAAGCATTCGATGACTGGCTCAAAGTGCATGTGGTCCGCCGTAACAACATCAATCGCGTCACACTCTTCGTTCGCTACCATCTCCTGAATTGACGGATACCAGTTGGAGATGCCGAGCTCCCGTGCGCGGTTTTTCGCCTTTTCTTTATCAATGTCACAAACAGCAACAAGTTCCGCTTGGGGGTGTTCAAGGTATCCAAGCTGATGCCGCATTCCAATTCCTCCACACCCAACTGCTGCCACTTTCAATTTTTTTGACATTTTGTGCCCTTTCGATTTATCCATCCACAAAGAAGTTTTCGTTTAATAAGGTACGGTTATAATAACATATCGCGAATTTAGATGAAATACAAGTTTTTGAGTCCCTTGATCCGCCACAAGAATTATGCTATAATGTTGACCGAGTTGGATTGCAAATATGCGGACACCCCAATATATCAAACAGAAATCCAATCCCTGAAACCATGATAACCACGCTGACCAAAGGACAAGTCCCCCTACCCATCGATCGTGAGATCCGTACCCGTCTTGAGCAAGATCGTGCGGATACGTTTCTGCATATCGTCCCGACCGACCATGCCCGCCTCAAGTGGTCTGGCGAATATCTAAGAAAAACCCCCAACCGAGCCATCGCAGGCTTGAATATCTACACCCTCGACAATTTTGTCCGGTTGTTTTTTTATAGACGTCTTAATAGGGGACGTAGACACACCGGTGTGGGGATCCAAACGGTGTGGACACGCCAAATCATGGAGCAAGAACAACTCCCGTTTTTGAAACCCCAGTCCGAAGCTCGTGTCCCTCAAGGAACCGCAAGGCAGTTGAGAGAAGCAGTAAACCAACTCAAGACAAGCGGTGTAGATTGGCAGCAGCTACAAGAAGATTCAGCTTCAGGCGATATGGGTGCCCCTGATAAACTGGCGGATCTAATCACGTTCTATCAAGCGTATGAGGCGCGCCTCGGCTCGCAATGGGTCGATCGCGCGGGCATCCATAGTGCCGTTTCCGAATACCTTACTCAGAGTCCTAACCGTGCAGGGGGATTGATGAAAGCAATTTTCCCCCACGTTGATCTGGTGGTTGTCAGCGGTTTCGATGTGTTCTTCCCTCACGATTTCGCAATTCTGACCGGCATCGCTAACCTGCCATCAATAAATATGGGTATCATCCTTGACTTCGATGAACAGAACGAATCCCTTTTTGGCCATATCAAAGATGGTTATGACCAATTCCTGAGTTGCGGATTTGAGCCATACGTTGACGAGATAGAAACCCCTGACGCAGCTCACAGTTTGCACCTATCCCGAAATCTGTTTCGCACGAATCAGAGAGAGAGCTCTTCAATTGACAAACTCGCGCTTAAAGGTCAAATCTCCCTGTTGTCTCCACCAAACCGAGTCCAAGAGGTAGAAGAAATTGCCAAGTTAATCAAGCGGCTCGCATTGAGCCAGCCCCCACCGGTACTGGATCAGATATGTGTTACCTTTTACAGACTTGACGCTTATGCACCGCTCATCCGCGAGATTTTTCCGCTTCACGGCATTCCGTATGCTTTGGAATGGGGTGACAGGCTCGAAAATTCTACAGTCATTGTGGCGATTTTTTCCCTATTGGAGCGAATTCAAGGAAGTGCATCTCTCCGAACTCGAAAGCAAGTTGTGCGAAGTCCCTACTTTCAGACTGATGATTGGGAATCAGTGATTAACGACTGTGAGTTAAACACTGAACTGTCTCCAGATGCTTTCCGTGAAGTTTTCGATCGGTTAGTGGATACCCTAAAGGTCCGTCAGCAGATTCTGAAGGGCAGTTGGGAATCCAAAACGAGATTTGCCGCACACAAGATAAACGCCTATCGCCAATTCCATCGACTCATTGATGAATTGGTTGAGTTCCTGATAATGGAGTCTGGGGTTGAGTCATGTCATTCGCTTGGCAGCTATATCAGTTGGCTCAGACTAATGACTTCACAAGCCACCTATCAGTGGGGGAATCTCAACGACGATGGCGTTCGTATTCTGCCGCTTATCCAGACGAAGGATCTATCTTTTGATACCGTCCTCTTGGGCGGTTTGGTTGATGGCGAATTTCCTGCCGTTTTTCGCTCTGACACTTTTCTGCCTCCCAAGCGAAGAGGTACAGAATCGGATCGGCTGCGTGAAGATCGCTTTCTTTTCTATCAGGCTCTCACACTCTATCGCAAACAGCTGTACCTGCTGAGGCCACAATATGATGGCGAAATTAAGTTAGTGCCCTCTGCATTTATTGACGAACTGCACCGCATCGCTGAGGTCAACACCTCCACAGATGACGACAAAACCCTTTTTAGTACCGAGAACTTCCTCAAAAATTATGGAGCGCATGTTTGGGCAGGTTCGGAAGCAGAGGAGGTAGAGAAGCCCACTATCCCTTCTAGGATGTTGCCGGCGCGTCATTTGGTTGAGCACAATGTTCGCGTGGAAAAGAGCCGTACCGTCACGGGTGAACTTCCGCAGTACGAAGGAGATCTCCTCCCGGACTTGCTGGCCCCGGCAAGCCGTCACGCGCTCGAACAGCGACGTAACAGGACATATTCCGTGAGTCAACTAGAGACCTATGGCGAGTGCCCCTTCCGATATTTCTCCAATCGGGTATTGGCACTCAATATAACCGAAGAGGAGGAAACAGGCTTAACAAGCTTGGAGAAAGGAAACCTAGCACACAACATCTTGTTTGAGTTTTACGATCGCCGTCGTGACAAACCGCCGATTTCTGAATGTGCGGATCCTGAATTTGAGGAGGCGGTCGGAGCACTTCAGCAAATCGCACGATATCATCTGAATGAGGAAAAAGCTAAACGCGGTCTCAACAGGGACGAAACACTGTTTTGGGATATTGAG
Source organism: Candidatus Poribacteria bacterium (assembly GCA_965222805.1). Lineage (GTDB taxonomy): Bacteria > Poribacteria > WGA-4E > WGA-4E > PCPOR2b > PCPOR2b. The sequence goes on along the minus strand of CBDCUX010000005.1, from coordinate 5,349,046 downwards.
GCGGAAAGGTTTATCGGTGGCCCCGGCAGGACCGGTGTCTTACCCACATTTCTTGAGGCAGAAAGGGGACGAAATCTTGAGGTGCAACCTCATGGTTTTGAAGTCAGGTTTGGTCCTAGCGTTAGACCAGAGTCAACCGACCCATTCCTCGGCAGCGACGAGGCGATAACCGTTGGGGAGGTATCCTTGGCAGGGAAAATTGACCGAGTCGAGTTAGGGAACGGGATGTTTGTTATCGGTGACTATAAAACTGGTAGCAGCACACCCAAGTTGAACGACATCCTCGAAGGACGAAGCCTACAACTGCCGCTCTATATCGCAGTCATAGAGGAGTTATTGAGGAATCAGTCAGCCCTGATTCCAGGCTTTGAGGGAAGTCTTGAATCGGTTAAGGGCGTGGGCGGGGTCTACTATGTTTTGCAGGAGGAGAGCAAAGCGGAACTCGGCATCGGGGACAAAGATTACAACGGAAGGGCATTTCAGGTCTCATCCCGGAGCGGTCAGTTGTTACCCAATTCAAGGTATCAAATCGCGGACCCGGACACTGATGCGGATTTCGATGTGATCGGGACCATTGTTGATGTAGCAGTCGAACATGCGAATCAGTACGTCCGCTCAATTGCGGACGGGGATTTTGGACTGACTACCCACGACAAAGCGAAGGTCTGCCGGTACTGTTCGTTCAAACGGATCTGCCGTGTAGGCGTTGTTGCGGAAGATATGCGTACTTGACAGATTCGTGTTTCTTGATTGCCATAGGTAGATAGAATAGCAGCAGGTATGCTATAATTACGCGAGGTGTGATGTGTAAAACGTAATTGCCCTGTCAATTCGCTCCAGAGGAGCGATATGTATAGGGTTCATCAGTTCAATCAACCAATGAGCTCATGAACAAATTGTTTTCACGTTTCACTGATTATCAGATAAGGAGCAAAATCATCTTATGTATGTTGAAGGGCTTTTGTCTTCGTTGACCCGTGTGAAAAAAGCGCGCTCGCTACGTGCCTCTTCGTGGGACACAACTGGAAGAAATAACGATGCTTGGAATATTGAACCTAACGAGACGCGCGTCCTCGCCGATATCAAAGGACCCGGCTGCATCAACCACATCTGGATGACACAACGTGACGGCTACCGGAATGTTCTCCTGCGAGTTTTTTGGGATGACGAAGAACAGCCCAGTGTCCTCTGTCCCCTCGGCGACTTTTTCGGATTGGGCAACGAAATCGTAAATTCCTACGATTCACTGCTGTTCTCGGCATCAACCGCTGGGAACAATCAGTTCAACACGGGTTGCGCGCTGAATTGCTACGTACAGATGCCGTTCAACAAATCGGTGCGGATTGAACTGGTCAACGAAGGTGATGAAACCCACCGTCAATACTTCTACATTGACTATGAGCTTTATGACCAATCTCTCGACGATGATGTGGCTTACTTCCATGCCCAGTTTCGTCGGGAAAATCCGTGTGATGGGTGGGGACACGAGATTCGGGTCAACACGCCGGAAGCGAACATTATCAACACAGAAAGGCTGGCTTGGGACAATAACTACCTCATCCTTGAAGCAGAGGGGCGCGGACACTACATCGGCTGTAACCTCTCTGTCACCAATTTTCAAGGCACATGGTGGGGTGAAGGAGATGATATGATTTGGGTCGATGGTTATAAGTGGCCCCCCGATCTCCACGGCACAGGCTCAGAGGATTACCTTAACCAAGCGTGGGGTATGCAGCCCAACGCATTCCGGCATAACGGTTCGTCAATTTATGAGCCTAACACCAGTGGCTATCAAACGTCGTATGTGTTTCATCTCGAAAATCCGATTCGATTTGAGAAGGAAATTCGCGCTACCATTGAGCACGGACACGGGAATCACCTCCGTAATGAAACCTCCTCAGTTGCCTACTGGTATCAACTTGAACCGCATAAACCCTTCCAGATCTTACCGGTCCAGCAACGAAAACCAGTTCTCAAAGCTGAAGATGGGGGATGGCTTATTGATGAAACAGCTCAAACCCCACAGTCGGAACCGGTGTTGAATGATGAAATGAAGAAACTGAAGGCGCAATGGGAGGAGAAGCAGAGAGCTGAAACATAAAACGTAGAACGCGATGTATGATTTTAGGACTTACGCAGTTGAATGCCTCAAGTCTCGTAGTAACGATTTATCGTAGAGATCGTTAAACTCTACATACATGCGACTTCTTACACCTGTGTTCCTTTTTATGGAGCAGGTCTGAATTGCTTCTATAATTATAAATAATTCCCATTAGTGAAGGCTTAAAGTCGAGAGGTGACACCAGTAGCGCATAGCAAATTCCCGATACCGTCAAGGCTCTACGGTGCCCATCAACATCTATTTTACAGTAGATCCAACGTTAAATAAATTTATATGCTCATTTTACCTGTTTATTCGCTACAATTTTGGGAGGAGTTGAATGCTCATAACTTTCCAGGGACTCTTGGCATGGACGCTTATTCATGCTGGCGAAACAGAGGGGGATGAAGAAAATTCACCCGACGATACGACGCAAGAAAACCTGCCAGCATCAGAAACACAAGAATCAATGACAGATTCCGAGCCTAGCGAAGCTGATAGCTCCGATTCGACGGTCGAGCCAGGCGAAAATCAACAGAACGACGAAGAGACGCCGGAAACGGATCCGCAGCTATCCGCAGCATCGACAACAGATGAAGAATCGCATTCCAATAATGTTGAGGACGAAACTGTTACAGGAACGGACGAGTTCACATCGGAGAACGCCGGAGCAGTAACAACCTCCTCTGATGATGTTGCTGCTGAAGTTCCCACAGAGGAACAGATCAAGGAAACCGCTGCAGTCATTGAGGCAGAAATTGAAGCCACCGAAGACGAAGCAGCGGATGCAATCGCGACAGATTTGGATGAAGAGGTAATAGAAGATGCCAAAGTGCCACTCAGTTTTGGGGTCATTGATGAGGTATATAATTTTGTCAATGAATTTCAGGGTGGTCAATCGAGCCATCCTGAGCAAACCTCCGCCAGTACTCAGGATAGTGTGGGAGGTGTAAAGAAAGCCGCACTCTTTGAACACCCTCCTGCCGAAGGTTATGCACGAATCCAGTATGAGGTGACGCTGCCCGAAGTGGAATCCAACGAGAATCTGATTTTGCATTTCAGCATTGGCTTGAGGGATGGCGTTGATTTCGAACTGCCGCACACGAAACCCGATGGCGTGCAGTTTGCCATCGAGATTTCAGATGAACGCCGTTTTGAAGGTGTTTCCGAGAAGTGCCAATGGGAGGAACGCCTTATTGACCTTTCCGATTGTGCCGGCAGCAAGGTTCAAGTCGCCTTTCTGACCAATTGCAATGGTGCCGGTAATACTAACTATGACTGGGCTTTATGGGGAAATCCGCGCGTCTTAAAGATGACCCGCACATCACTGCTGCTTGAAAAAGGCGAAGATGAACCGCGGCTCAGACGCGGACTTGCGCTGGGACTCTTAGAGCGAGAAACTCCTGAACTTTCGGTCGCCGAATTTGATCTGGATGTCTCTGCACTGGCTGCAGAAATTGCAGATGAACTGAGCCAACAGATGGGAACGAAAGCAGAGACATCGGTTGTTGAGCTGGCGTTGTACACAGAGCAACCCAAATTAGAAATCGTAACCGCCGGGCCAGCCGTTGCCCTCGTTACCGCAAGAGAGGATTTTGATCTGCAATGCACTATTCGTAATAACGGGCTGGTTCCACTTGAACCTATCCACAGAGCGACTGTTGCAATTAATCGGATTAAGTTGCGACGCGGACGTACGACACAGTCGTTGAAAAGGCTCAATCCCGGTGAAGAAACAAAATTCTCATGGAATATTCGCAGTTTCTCACGTGAATCAGTCGCGCGGCCATCCGTGGCACTTCGATGTCAAACGCCTACAGGTGAAATTCGCCAGACCGTCGAGCAGAATGTCATACCTCTGCCAGCCATTCCTAGAATCTCTAATCAAACCACCTCGGATTTATGCACGTATGATCAGAACGGAAATGTCATCACCGAAAATCAGCACTTACGTGCGCTTTTCGCCAGAGGAAATGGTGGATTTGAATACTGCCTACTTTTCGTAACAAAAAATGGACGTTACCGGCAGGTTGCAGTCTGCAATGCAATCTCAGAAATCCACTATCGTGACGCATCGGGAACCCCTCAACATATCAAAATCACCCCGACAGTCTACCGGCTCGCCGGAAATAATCGTGGCGAATCAATTGTTTTGCTATCCTCTGAGGAGCGAGATGAGAACGGTGTGCTCTGGTCCTATGAAGCACGTTTTTCGTTGTCTGAGGAATCCAAACGGCTCAAGGTGGAATACAGCTTAACTGCCGATCAGGGCCGCGAATTAACCGCTTTCAACGGTCCTACCCTTTACGCAGGAGATGGGACGTTTGGTGAACGTAAGACTGCCGCCCTCTTCCCCGGCTTGGAATTTTTGGAGGATAATGAACCATCGTCGAGCCCGCGAGATGTTACTCCGCCGAATAATAACCGACTTGTTCCCCACCCTTATAAAATTACGATTCCGTTGATGGCTGTTGAGCATAAAAAGACGCTAGTTGGCTTGGCGTGGGATGCGCTAGAAACTTGGGATGGCGAGCACAATATGCTATCAGCAGCTTTTGCCTCCCCCAATTGGTATAACCATCAAAAGAACCACTTGATGAGTTTGTTCGTGCCTACCGTCCCCGATTGGGTTGGAGAGAATCACTTGGCAGCCTCGACACCATATCGTCTGAAAGCAAACCGACCCATAACGATTAAAGCACAAATCATTATTGATGGGGACGCTTCCATTCTTGATGCAATTTCCCACTGGAGGGATGCCTACGGTGTGCCTGAACCATTGGAAGCACCACGCAGCGATACGGACGAGATTCTGCTGTCGCGGCACGGTTTCATGCAGACTGTATGGGATCAAGATACCCGAAAATCACAGCACTGTGTTGGTTGGGCACCGGGAAATGCCCCTAGTTTTGCAACGCTGTTATGGTACGATTATCTTATCCAAACGCAAAATAACACCATAAAAGATGAATCGGTCAGGCAGCGTGCGTTTGAAATCGTCAAGCGTACAATCCAAGAAGCTGGACCGGCGGGACTGAGTTCCACGGATCTTTGCCATATCTTAAAGTGGGAAGCGCCATTCTACTTCGGGGAGGTTGAAGCAGGATTGGATCGCCTCAAAGGGATTGCGACGCTGTGGATCGAGACGCAGGAGGAGGATGGTAGTTGGTGTTTTCATCCGACCACGGATCGAACAAAAACGTTAGGAAATGAAGGAGATACCGTTTTAGGAACTTGTGCGCCTACCGCCCGGATGCTGCTCAAACACGCTCGTGTGACCGGCGATGCCGAATCGTTGGAGGCGGGACTGAAGGGACTAAATTTCATGAAGAACTTTAAGGTTCCACGCGGTGCCCAAACGTGGGAATGCCCACTCTATGCACCGGATCTTCTCGCTGCTGCCCATGCCGTCGGTGCCTATGTTGAAGCCTACGAGGTCACTAGAGAAAAACAATATCTTGAAGCGGCGGAACAGTGGGCGAAAATGGGTCTCCCTTTCCTGTATCATTGGCATCTGTCAGACCGTCCTGCTATGCGCTTCGGGTCTATACCAGTCTTCGGCTCAACCTTCTATACCCACCCCTGGTTCGGTGTGCCCGTTCAATGGAACGGCTTGGTTTATGCCTACGCGCTTCAGCATCTCGCTCGACACACTCCTGAAGCTCAGAGCCAGTTTTGGTCCAAGGTTGCGGAAGGAATTACTGTCAGCGGGATGTACCAGCAGTCGACAGAAGGGGAACTGAAAGGGACCTACCCCGACGGTCTCTACGGTTTCTGTACAGAGGGGCGTGGGCCCCATATCAATCCAGAAGACATCATGGTGAACCTCTACGCTTTACGTGGACTCGATCCAGATATCTCTACTGAAATTTGTCGTGTCCAAGGCAATCGTATTCACCTAAGCACCGGCGCAAGAATTGAAGGGCTAGATTATGACGAGTCGGATCGGTTGACCTTTACACTGCGCTATGTCCAAAACGAGACAAGCTACGGTATCGTTGCGGGGTACGGAAGTCGGTTCAGCGAAACGGAACCTGCAGCGCCCTCTGCAATTCGTGCCGGAAGCGGGGAACTGCCCCTTGTCGATAACCTCTCTACGGCTGAATCCGGTTGGCTTTGTCGTGGGGAAAAAGACATGATCTTCATCAAGTACAAACACCTGATGGAGGCAACGGATTTTGAAGTGCTTCCCCCAGAAAAAACGGAATCTACTCAAGAAGAGGTTGAGGCAGATGTCGCGTCAGAGAACGGGATGGGGGATGTAGGTGAATCTGAACCTCATCCAGAATAAGCCTTTTGAGAGAAATTGTGGCGCACCTAGGACTTTTTATCACATTTGAAGGCACGGACGGGGCGGGAAAAACGACGCAGATTCAGCGCCTAGCCGCAGATCTGAGAGGTGCCAACTACGATGTATGTCTGACACACGAACCGGGCGGCACCCCCATCTCCGAGCAGATTCGTGACATACTGCTGAATCCAAACCACAGTGAGATGGCAGCGACAACCGAGTTGTTGCTATACGCTGCATCACGCGCGCAGCATGTGTTTGAGGTCATCAAACCCGCGCTGGAATCGAGAAAAATTGTCATCTCCTCCCGATTCGCGGACGCAATGGTCGTCTATCAAGGCTATGGACGTGGGTCAGATCTGGAAAGGATAAATCACCTGAATCAAATCGCCACCGAGGGCGTTAGGCCGGATGTGACTTTTGTGTTGGATCTGCCGGTAGAAATTGGGTTACAGCGCGTCCAAAACAGCCGGGGCGGGTTAGACCGTTTAGAAAGAGAAAAAATTGAGTTTCACCGACGGCTGCGGGAGGGTTACCAGACGCTGGCGAGACAGGAACCGCAGCGTATCAAAATTATTGATGCCCAAGTCAACCCAGAGCAAGTGTATGCACAGATCCAGGCGGCGATCCAACCTTTACTGCAAAAGTGAGCGACTTTATGCGAGACGCCATCATCGGACATCACCAGATCCTCAAACAGTTGCACCATGCGATCGCATCGAATCGCGTGGCGGGCGCCTACCTGTTCGTTGGAGTCGCCAATGTCGGCAAAGAGACTGTCGCACTTCATTTTGCAAAGTCGATCAATTGCCTCACGCCTGATGAGGGAGCCTGTGGCACCTGCTTATCCTGCCGCAAAGCCGACGATGGGAATCACCCCGACCTTCAGATTGTCCGCCCATCGGGTGCTTGGATCAAGATTGATCAGATCCGCGAATTACAAAAACGGATTATTTACCGACCGCTTGAAGGGGTACGAAAAGTCTACATCTTGACCGAAGCGGAACGGATGAACCTCGAAGCCGCAAACTGTTTGCTCAAAACGCTTGAAGAACCGCCCGCCGACTCCGTCTTAATCCTCCTTACCACAAATCTTGATGCGCTGCTCCCCACAATCCGGTCCCGTTGCCAAATCATCCCCTTCCATCCGCTAGTAGTTTCCGAGCTTACCGGGCATCTGATGGAACAATTCAATATTGACGAGAGCCAAGCGCTCCGGGTTGCGACGACAACCGGGGGTGCCGTTGGCAAAGCACTGACGCTACTTCAAGACGGAGCGAGTTTCGATGAAGATATTCCTGAAATCATGATTGCCAACAATCGGCTAGACGCTTTTCGAATCGCAGAGAAATGGACACAACAACCAGAATCACTCGACCATCTCGTGACGTGGTATCGCGATCTAGTCCTGCTGCACCAAGGCGCTCCCACAGATCTGCTCACTCACGTCCATCATGAGGAGCAACTCGAACAACTGACGGTACGCTACTCGCGGCTGCAATTGCAGTCAGCAATCAAAGCAATTTTTGAAACGAAAGCTATGCTACAACGCAACGTCAATGCAACTTTGGCTTTAGAGGTTTTGGCTTTAAAATTGTTACGTAGACCGTAGCTAATTTTGAGTATTAAAACCTGAGTTGCTAGTGTTATTCAAGTAGCCACCTAAAGCTTCAACGCGGCAATATGTGTATCTGTAGGTTGGGCGTCTTGCCCGACACAAAGCCCCAGTTGCTTTAAAATCCCGATCGCAGCATCGGGGCGGAGCGCAATGTATATAGGCGTGTTGATATGTCTCCAAAGCCCCAGCGGGGCGATATGTTTATAGAATATCAAGCTACTAACTCCCCTAAAGCCCCAGAGGGGCGACATGTGTGTAGTAAATTTGGTTATTTCTAGTAGGTGTCGAGTATGGAAACTTGACTTACAGCCTATCCAGCAACTTGCGTTATTAAAACTCACAGATAAGGGGAATTAGTCGTGGCATTAGATGATTTACAAGGTGTTATTGAGAATCTACAGCAGATAATCAAGGTGCATCGTGATTATCTGTCTAGACATGAGACGCGCACTCGGCAGGTGCTGATTGATCCGTTATTGCGAGAGTTAGGTTGGGACGTATCAGATCCAGAGACGGTTCAACTTGAATATAGGGTGGGGCAGCAGTGGGCAGATTATGCGCTGATGTCCGACAATCAGCCGGTTGCCGTGATTGAAGCGAAGAGATTGGGACGTGGTTTAGAAGATGATGAAATTATGCAGGTTCTCAACTACGCAAACCGGGATGGTATTGATTACATGATTGTGACTGATGGCGATCATTGGGAGATGTATGAGGTTTTCAAGCGGGGCACATTGGAAGAGCGTATATTAATGAAATTTCAGTTGTCTCAACAGCTGCCTCATAAAAACGTGTTACAAGTGTTAGGGATGTGGAAACCGAATCTTGTCTCTGATGGCAGTCAGCCTGATAAACCGCAACCACGTCCGGTGCCCCCTGACCCACCAAAAGGCCAATGGTATTCCCTCGTATCGGAACGAAGGTATCCACAATACACCATACCAATGCAGTTGAAGATAGGAACTAACATTGATAAACGGGTTAATTCTTGGAAGGACGTTATCCATGAAGTTATTGCTTGGCTAATTGACATAGAGAAATTGACGGACAATCACTTTCCAATCGAGATAAAGGAGAAAACTTTCATTAGTCGCGAAGATATGAATCGTGATGGCACACCGTTCAAAGACCCACGAGAACTGCCGAAAGGCCTCATTTTGCAGCGCGGTATAGGAGTGCCTTGGAGTCAATGGGAGAGATTAAGAGAGTTGCTATACCAACTTTCAGTGGATACAAGCACGATTCGAGTGTCTCATAAACCGGACGTTTCGGTTAAGCGGAAGTAGTGAATTCCACTAAGACGAAATACGCAGTAAGTCAAAAAGGAATACAATCATGAGTACATTCTACATTACAACACCGATATACTATACCAACGCCGAGCCGCACGCCGGACATGCGTACACAACAATCGCCGCTGATGTGCTCGCAAGATACCATCGCCTCAAAGGGGACGATGTCCTTTTTCTAACCGGCGTGGATGAGCATGGGGAAAATATCCAAAAAATTGCTGACAAGAACAACATCTCTCCACAGGCTTACTGCGATCAGATCGCTCCTACGTTTACGACACTTTGGGAAAGGCTGAATGTATCTTACGACATCTTCCTGCGCACGACGAGCGAATTGCACAAAAGTGGCGTAAGAAAACTCCTTAACACGCTTTATGAAACAGGGGACATATACAAAGGCAAATACAAAGGATACTACTGCCGTCCGTGCGAACGCTTTTTCACTGAAAAGGAACAAACCGAGGATAAAATCTGTCCAATCCACAATTTACCCTTGGAGTGGGTCGAAGAAGATAACTACTTTTTCGCGCTTTCAAAATATCAAGACCCGTTGATTAAACACATTCATGAAAATCCGGAATTCATTCAACCCGAGAGCCGTCGTAACGAGATGTTAAACGTGTTGGAGTCAGGACTGGAGGATGTGAGCATCTCACGGTCTTCCGTATCGTGGGGCATTCCCTTGCCGTTTGATACAGAGCACATCTCCTATGTGTGGATTGAAGCCTTGAGTAACTATGTTACTGCCCTAGATTATGCCCAAGACGGGGAGAGATTTCATAAATTCTGGCCCGCCAGCGTTCACCTGATGGCAAAGGATATAGCACGCTTTCACGCCATTATATGGCCCGCTATGTTAATGGCGGTCAAATTGCCAGTCCCCAAAAAAGTTGTCGCCCACGGATTCCTAACAAAAGATGGTGAAGCCTTGAGCAAAACGCTCGGTATCTTCATTGATATGGATACCGACATCAGGGCATACGGGTTGGATGCGTTCCGCTACTACCTGTTGCGTGAGTTCAGTTTCGGAAACGATGGCGATTACCGACCGAGCCGCCTCGATGCTCGTTATAACGCTGACTTGGCAAACGATCTCGGAAACCTGCTCAACCGCACACTCGGTCTTGTGTCCAGAAACTTCGGTGGCATCCCTGAACCGACAACATCAGGGGAATTTGATAACGAGATTCGGGAGATGGCGCGCGAAACGGTCAACAAGGTCGATGTCCTGATGGACCAACTCGTTTTTGATATGGCGTTGGAAACGATCTGGGAGTTTGTGAGGCGAATTAACCGGTATATCCAGCAAACACAGGTATGGACGTTAGCAAAGTCAGACGAAACGAAAGGGCGTATGGGAACTATCCTCTATAACAGCATGGAAGCCCTAAGGGTCGTTGCTGTTCTGATCTCTCCCTTCATGCCCGACACTGCCAATCGCATCCGTCAACAGCTTGGACTCGATGAAAGCTTCAACGACCAAGGATTGGATACAGTTACTGAGTGGGGAGGTTTGCCGTCGGGTATGACGATCGGAAAGCCTGAACCTATCTTCCCTCGAAAGGATACCAAAAAGTCGAGACAGGATAGTAAACGGGCACCCGCCCAAGCGGAGCAGCCCGCAGATGATAATCTAATCTCAATTGATCAGTTTCAGGCACTGGATCTCCGTGTCGCTGAGGTAATCGCTGCCGAGCGCATTCCCAAGGCGGATCGCCTCCTGAAGTTACAGGTCGATCTCGGAAGTGAGAAGCGTCAAGTTGTTGCCGGCATCGCTGCGCATTACACGCCCGAAGATCTCATCGGGAAACAGATTATTCTGGTCGCCAATTTGCATCCTGCTAAGATAAGAGGTGTCGAATCGCAGGGGATGCTGCTCGCGGCTGAAGGTGGGAAAGAGTTAGCAATAGTGACCCTTGAAAAGCAGATGCCGCCGGGGTCACAAGTTCAATGAGGTCAACGGAGCGTTAAAACAACCCAGAGATCGAAATCCGTTGCGAATTTCCGAGGTCATGTGCGTTGAAAGCGTAATCTGCGAAGAGCGCAGTTTCACCAAAATGGAGGCGTATGCCCGCGCCAGTGGCGAGTTTAGTCCCCTCTGCGCCGATGCGGAGGGCAACCACGTCAAATAGCCAATACTCCCCGCCGTAACGAAAAATCCGCTCAGCCCGCCCATCCGTCTGGAGGTCTTTCTGATCGGTTTCCAAGTCCACCCCAAACGTTCCCGTGCCGATTACTGGGAATGTCATGCGGTAGGATAACCCGAATCGGAACCGGTGATCACGGGTGAATACCGGCGTGTCAGCGGTATCCCAGCGGATCTGTGTGCCGGTGGCATCCGCCAACATAGCGCCAATATGAAGCCCATGAACCGGCTTGAGCATTAACCCCAAGTCCAGTCCGAAGCCGTTTCCACTGTTTTCAAAGAGTGACTGCCTAAGCAACTTCAGGTTACCACCGATTGAAAGGGTTCGGTGAATCTGACGCGCGTAAGAGATTAACAGCGCATTGTCTGCGTTACTGAAATATCCCGCCACTTCGGGACGATCGATGTATAACTCACCGGGGTCTTTAACCCCATCACCATCCTTATCGTGAAAATCCCCTAACCGTCCATTGCCGTTAACATCCACGAAAGTGGTGTGTGGAATGTCGTCCACGCCGAGTCGAATCCAACTGATGCCCATGCTCCCGATGCCTTCGACCCGTTGAACATAGCTGGCAAAGTTGTACTCCACCAATCCTTTGCTAAGAAAGCCTCCCTGCGCTGTGCCAAAAGAATCGGAATACATCGTAGCAAAAGCATGTCTTTGAATCTGAACAAGCCCGGCGGGATTCCAGTACGCCGCTGTCGCATCGTCCGCGATTGACACGAAGCTACTTCCCATACCCAAAGCACGTGCGCCGACACCGTGACTGAGAAATTCTGCTGCATGGCTGCCCTCTTCGGCAAGTGCTAGCATCGACACGACGGTGAAACCTAGGATAACAGCGAACAAAAAGACAATGAGCCCTTTTTCACGCATATATTCTGTAACACAACTCAAGATCGAGTCAATCATCGCTCGCAGTGGATTGACGAATCCACTGCACACGTACGGAGGATATAAAGCGTAAAACATGAAAAATTGTAATCTTCACGTTTCACGCTTCACGCAACTGGGCACACAAACACACACTATTCCGCGGCACTGACTGCAATCTTGATGACCATATCCCCTTCGAGCCGGTAGGTTCCGTTGAGTGCGTCAAACCCATCGCGGACGCGGGAAAGCGGCAACTCATGGCTTACCATATCGGCAAATGGGAACTCGTTCTTCTCAAGGATCGGCAGGCCACGCACAAAGTGTTCAGGGCGGCTGCCCCAGATCGCTTCAAGGCGGATATTTTTACGCATCAACAGTTGATTGATATTGAAATCAATTGATCCCATGTCCACAAAATGACCAACCTCAACGAAGGTTCCACTCTGCTTTACATAGCCTAAGCCTTCAGGGGTAGCGGGCAAAAATCCCGCGCATTCAAAGACAACATCCGCTCCTTCCCCTCGCGGTGTTTCTGATTTAACCAATTCCGTGCGTTCCTCGACAGAGGTCACATCCTCAATGTCGATGGTAACATCGGCACCCATCCGCTTGGCAAGTTCCAGACGCCGTGCGGGCCCACCGACAACGATTAGTTTCGCTGCGCCGCTAATCTTCGCACAGATCAGCGTCACCAACCCAATCGCTCCGGCACCCTGAACCACAACAGTATCACCGATCTGCACCTTGCCGCGCATCACCGCATGCACGCCGACCGTGAACGGTTCTGTCATCACGGCAGCCTCTGGAGAGGCATGAGTTTTGATAAAACAGGTGTTAGCATAAGAAAGGTAGATGTAATCGGCGAACCCACCACGAAAGTGGGGTGCTTCATCCGGATTCCATTGAAAACCGTAGGCGCCATAGCTCGTCCCCGGCGCGAGGATAACACGGTCTCCTTCACGAATCGGGTTTCCCACATAGTCCGTCTTTACCCCTTCACCGATTGCGTCAATGATACCGACATTTTCATGACCGAGCAATACTTCCCGATCGAACCCGTTTTGCCAGTTGTGTAGGTCTGTTCCACAGATCCCTGCTAACTCCTGTCGTAGTAGCACCGTGTTTGGTGCAGGATCGGGCACAGGATATTCTCGAACATCAAAATCCTGTCCGCGTGCAACAACCGCTCTACCTGTTCTTGCCATGGTTATTTCTCCTTGTGTGATTTGACGAAAGGGTTTATAATACGCTTTATTGATACAATTACGATTATACAAGAATCTATCTGAGAGAGCAACGGAAAACCGCTCAAATAAAACGCAATATCACTTAAATTACTACCTGTCGTCTCGTTGGGGCTATGTCAAAAACTCGGTTTCTAAGATCTCTAGTTATACGGAATGAACCTCTGAACTGATGGTTCGTTTGTTTAATGAACTTTTAAACCAATGAATTAATGAATAAATCGTTTCCACGTTTTCATTCCTCTTCCCACCGGTGCGATAGGTGGTAACCGGCGTTGCCTAGGAGGATTTGACACAATGTACAGTGCTGCAAAAATCTTTGAACGACAACCAAACTTCCCATCCTGTCACGCCTCAACAATTACCGAACTGCCTAACGGTGATCTACTCGCTGCATGGTATGCCGGATCGCGAGAGGGCGAGAAAGATGTCGCGATCTTCACATCTCGCCGTTTTTACGGCAGCGAAGGTTGGATTGAGCCGGAAATGGTTGTCAACACTCCAGACTGCTCCGAAGGCAACCCCGTCCTGTTTGTCGATTCGGCTGATCAGATCTGGTTGTTCTACGTTACGATGTACGGCAACCGTTGGACACAGTGCAAGATGTATTACAAGAAGTCGAGTACGATGGGATATAGTTGGGATGAGAGTGTTGTTCTCCGTGAGGAGTTGGGATGGATGACGCGCAATAAACCGCTCTATCTCTCCAACGGTGAAATCTTGCTGCCGGTCTATGATGAACGTAATTGGCATTCGATGGTGATGATCTCCGGTAGCGGCGGCGAGACGTGGAACACCTACGGAGATGTATCGAGTCCGAAGGGGGTTATCCAGCCAACGGTTGTCCAGCGAACCGACGGTAGCCTGCTGATGCTGATGCGCAGCCGGGATGGAGAGATCTGGCGTTCAATCTCCACAGATTTGGGAAGGACCTGGGAGGCAGCACACCCAACGGATCTGCCGAACCCCAACTGTGGAGTTGATATGACCTGCCTGCACAGCGGAAACATCGCACTCGTTTACAATGACACACAGCGTGGACGCACACCCCTGACGCTCGCGCTATCAACCGACGAAGGGGAGACATGGGAATACAAACAGCATCTCGAAACCGAGGAGGGGGAATACTCCTATCCCGCCATTATCCAAACCCACGATGGTGGCATCCATATCACCTATACCTACCGACGTACCAGCATCATGCACGTTGAAGTTGATGAAGACTGGATTCAAGAATAGGCTGAACAGTTGATTGCCTATTTAGAAAATCGCATCGGTTATTTTTTTCCTGTTGCTTTAAATGTTAAATTGTGATAGAATTAATTGTACCATTAAATAGGTTTCCTAAATTACACACATAATTGGAGATTAATCTACATGCGAAATGCCCTTTTTGTTTATCCCGAGTTCCCGCCATCGTATTGGGGCTATAAATACGCCTTGGACTTTGCGGACAAAAAATCGGCCATGCCGCCACTTGGACTGCTGACCGTTGCTGGAATGTTCCCGAAAGATTATCAACTCAAAGTCGTTGATATGAATGTTAACCCCTTGACGGATGCAGATATTGATTGGGCAGATGTCGTCTTAACCTCCACGATGGTTGTCCAAAAAGAATCGCTGTATCAGGTCATTCAGCGATGTAACCGGGCTGGAGTGCCTATTGTCGCTGGCGGACCGCACCCCACTTCCTATCATGACCATATAAGAGAGGAAGCGGATGGAAAGGTCGACCACTTTTTCTTTGGCGAAGTAGAAGAAATATTTGAGGATTTTCTGACAGATTTTGAGGCTGGAGTTGCCAAAGATGTATACCGGGAAAAGAGAAAACCGGATGTAACAATAACCCCCATGCCCCGTTATGATCTTATTAATATACACGATTACGGTTCAATGGCACTCCAATTTTCTCGTGGATGCCCCTTTGACTGTGAATTTTGTGACATCACCAAACTGTTCGGGCGTGTGCCGCGCACCAAGAGTAATGAGCAGATGATGGCGGAGTTCGATATGCTTCACCGGCTCGGCTGGCAGGGCTCACTCTTTGTCGTTGATGACAATTTCATCGGGAATAAGCGGGATGCCATGCGTCTGCTTCCTGAAGTAAAAACGTTCCAGAGGGAAAAGAATTTTCCGTTCGATCTGTTCACCGAAGCCAGCGTGAACCTCGTCGAAATTCCAGAGATGTTGGATGCGATGAGTGATGCCGGCTTTAACATGGTATTTCTGGGAATCGAAAGCCCGAATGAAGACGCGCTATTGATGACGAAAAAGAAACAGAACACAAATAAAGAGGAAGACGCTGGCAGCTATCTGCTCCGTGCCATTCGCACGATCCAGAACAGCGGCATAGAAGTGACCGGTGGTTTTATTATTGGAATGGATGGTGACAAAGAATTTGATTCGCATATTCGGTTCATTCAAGAGGCTGGAGTTCCGATGGCGATGGCAGGCTTGCTGACAGCTTTGAAAGAGACCAATCTCTATCATCGTCTCCAACGCGAAGGGCGTCTGCTCGACGAATCTACAGGAAACAACACTGATATTACGTTGAATTTTGTCCCTGAACTCCCGCGAGAACACCTGATTGCCGAATACAGACGCGTCGTTTCCACGTTGTATGATCCGACCTTGAAGAACTATTTTGAACGCTGCCTCACGTTACTCAAGAATCTCAAGCCTGTTAGCCATGGGAAGGGAAGAGTTGGCAAGACGGAGCTGATGGCTGTTGCTAGATCAATTAAGCGACAACTTTTCTCCAAACAGGGTCCGGCTTACCTCCGGTTTTTGATAAAGGTGCTCAAAGATTATCCGGGTATGATCGATAAAGCCATACGCCTCGCCATTCATGGGTATCATTTTGAAAAGATGACCAGCCAGACGGTGGCTGTTGATAATTTCAAACAGTATCTGACGCAGGAATTTAACGCCTTTGAGGAGATTGTATCTGACTCCCAATCGCATCAGGATTCCGAGCAGCTTGTTAAAACAGAAGTGAGTCGCATTGGGGAGGTTCGTTCGCACGCACAAGAACTGTTAGCGCGTGTTTACACACAATATGAAGACCTCCATGAGGATTTTAGATATAGTGTACGCGACACGCTTGATACCTTCCAGAAATCTGTGTTCAAACACTATCTGGACGCTGAGTTCGGTGCATTTAAGGAAACGGTTTCCCGATTCGCCAAAGCAGGCGGAAACCGAATCAGTGAAGCTGGTGAGCATGCAGGTGAACTGTTAGCGCGTGTTTACACACAATATGAAGACCTCCATGAGGATTTTAGAGATAGTATCCGCGATTCGCTTATCTCTTTCCAAGAATCTGTGAAATCCCACCTTGATCAGCTTGTAGGTCCAGTTCCAATCGAAATCAAGAGTTTCGACTAGTCTGTCTGAGTTGTGTCTCTCGAAACTATGGGTGGCATCGAAATTGATAATCTCCACTTCACCTACCCCAGTCGCAATACGCCAACTTTGCGTGGAATAGATGCAAAGGTTGACCCTAAAGCATTCATTCTGCTCACAGGTCCCACGGGCTGCGGTAAATCAACATTGCTACGAACGCTGAACGGCTTAATTCCTCACGCTTCAGGAGGAAAATTGTCCGGCAGCGTTCGTGTCAACGATGCAACCGTTGCTGAACAGCCAATCGCTGTGACGTGCCAACAGGTTGGGCTACTATTCCAGAATCCTGAAGAACAACTCTTTTGCATTATCGTAGAAGATGAAATCGCATTTGGATTAGAGAACCTTGGACTCCCCTCCCACGAAATCGATCGCCGGATCGACTCCGCATTGACGCAGGTTGGACTCGCCGGATTTAGAAATCGTCAAATTACCTCGCTTTCAAGCGGACAGAAGCAACGGGTTGCCCTTGCGTGTGTATGCGCCATGCAACCACAGATTCTGCTGCTTGACGAACCGACCAGTTATCTCGACCCCCAAGCCACTCACGACATCCTTGAGATTATCCGCGATTTGAATAGAAATCTCGGCATTACCGTTATTGTTGCGGGACATCAGGTCAATGAGATTGTGCCGCTATGTGATCGCGTGTGGCTCATGAATGACGGCAAACTGGTCTCCGACCTACCGATAGATCAAGCTTTCACCGATCTCAAGCGGTACTCTCATCTAGGTGTACAGGTTCCAGAACTCGCGCAAGTTGCAGCACAACTCGGCTATTCTGAACGTCCACTGACCCTCGACCGCGCCGTACAGCTTTTTACAAATCCAACTCAGGATTCAAAACAACCTCAATTTCATGGCGATAAAGCACCCGACGGTCCTCTTAGCTCTGACGCTCCATCAAGGGAGGTTGGATTAGTAGAATTAACCCCTACCCTAACTCAAGCCACACCCGTCAATCCTGACCATATTTTGGTAGAGGTTCAAGAACTCTCTTTCCGTTATCCACAAACCTCTGCCGATGTATTGAAAGACATCTCTTTTCAGATTAAGCGTGGTGAGGTGGTTGCAATTATGGGGGCAAACGGATCAGGGAAGACCACGCTGCTCTTGCATCTGATCGCGCTCCTCCGCCCGTCAGTAGGACAAGTCTGTATCAAAGGCAAGGATACTCGGCGGTGCAAGCCGCGCCATCTCGCAGGTCAAGTGGGGATTGTTTTTCAGAATCCAGACCTGCTGTTGCAGGCAGCAACCGTATCCGAAGAAGTGGCTTTCGGTCCAAAGAACTTCAGGCTATCCCGCCAAGAAGTAGAAGAACGGCTCGAAGAAATTTTGCCGATGTTTGACTTGGACACCCTCAAAGTCGAGGCACCTTACGCACTTTCACGAGGACAGCGCCAACGTACCGCAGTTGCTGCCAGCTTTTCTCTATACCCCGATCTCCTTCTCCTTGATGAACCCACGACAGGACAGGATTACTATCACCTGCAACAACTCATGCAGATACTTCAGAACACGATGAAGGTGCAAGACAAAACCGTGATCTTCTGTACCCACGATGTCCACCTCACGCTGGAATACGCAAATCGGATACTGCTGCTTGATCGCGGAGAACTCATCTTTGATGGAACACCTGATGCCGCTTTTGCGAACCCTGAACTCCTAAAACAGGCGTCGCTTGTCCCACCGCTGACGATGCAACTACAAAGGCTACAAAATGACAAATCTTCATCCTCACACGAAAATCGTCCTCCTCGCAATCGTTAGCTGTCTGGTCATTTTACTCGATAGTCCAATTGCCCTGTTTGTGTGCTTTCTGGTAGGCCTCGGCTTCCAAGCGTCAATCCCCCCGTCATGGCGCCAGATGCGTCTGCTCATCCTCTTTATTGGATTAGGAACGTGGGGATTGATTTATAGCCAAGGCATCTTCTATAATCAGGTCCCTAGAACTGTTATCTTTACACTTATCCATGCAGACACCCCGGTAATCGGGGGGTTGACGGGAGGGATTCATCTCTATCGCGAAGGTTTGTTTCACGGTGCCGTTCAGTCGCTGCGGTTTAACACAACGTTGACAATCAGCTGTTTTATTATCTGGACGACCCAACCCCGTGACCTCCTACTCGCCCTTGTAAAGCTGCGTGTCCCGTACAGTCTCGCATTTATGGTCACGACAGGGTTGCGCTACATTCCGCTCATCGGTTCGGAGGCGAGAACTGTTATTCGCTCACAGCGGTTGCGCGGTTTTCGTTATTTGCGGTTAAATTTCTTTCACACTATCAGTGGTATCTTAAACAGTTTGCGCCCAATCTTGACCAACAACATCCGGCGGGCAACACATCTCAGCGAAGCTGTAGAGAGTCGTGCATTTTCTCCTAATACTGCTGCTGTCCACCGGACTTCGCTGCGGGAGTTGAAAACGCGAGAACAGGATGTTATCCTAATGGTCATCTTGCTGGTCTGTTTGTTAAGCGTTATCGGTTTGAAGATTGTTTACTTTCTCTATGCTAACGGACTCTATTACGCCTCTTGGCTGAGAGGTGCGTACACCTTCGCCCGCGAAGTGCTATA
This sequence comes from Candidatus Poribacteria bacterium, assembly GCA_965222805.1. GTDB lineage: Bacteria > Poribacteria > WGA-4E > WGA-4E > PCPOR2b > PCPOR2b. The sequence continues at coordinate 5,329,495 of CBDCUX010000005.1, read as the reverse complement.
GCGTGGATAAAACTGTACAGGAGACGTGGGATATGCCAGAACGTATCTTAGTTGTTGATGATCAAACGGCAATGCAAAATCTACTGACAGATCTGCTCCAACAGCGCGGTGCAGAGTCGATGGCTGTTGGTACTGTGGAGGACGGGTTGGAGATGGTCTCTAAAAGCCCCGACGCTTTTGATCTTGTTATCCTAGATCTCGACTTTGGTGAGGGAAAGACGAACGGACTCGCGGGTTTGGAAGAAATTAAGAAAATCAACCCATCTCTACCAGTCGTTATCCTAACGGGTAAAGGCACTATCTCGACCGCTGTCCAAGCAATTAAAATGGGGGCTCAAGAATATGTCGAAAAAGATTTCTACATCGAAGAAAACATGGAACTCGCCCTCACACGGCTCAACCATCTCATCCGAGCTACAATCGATAACAAACGGCTGCGCCGAGAGCGTGAGTTTTATCGCGAGGAATTGAAGGGAAAATACAACATTGTCGGCAAAAGCCGAGTGATTCAACAGGTGCATCAACAGATCGCAGAAGTGGCTTCTATTCCACGGCCCGTCCTGATTCGTGGTGAACGTGGAACCGGTAAGGAACTCGTTGCTGCTGCAATTCATAATAACAGCAACCGCCAGAAAGGTGCGTTTATCACAATCAACTGCGCAGCATTGGCAGAGGGGCTTCTTGAATGTGAACTCTTTGGGCAAGAAGATAACGCTTTCACAAATTCATCGTTCCGAGAAGGACGCTTTGTGTTGGCGGATAAAGGCACCCTCTTTCTCGACGAGATAGGTAATATGTCGGTTGAATTTCAGCAGAAGATCCTTCGCGTACTCGAATACCAGCAGTTTGAGCGGGTTGGCGGTACAAAGACGATAAAGGTTGATGTGCGAGTTATTGCTGCAACCAATAGTGATATAGAAACGGATATAGAAGCGGGCAAATTTCGAGCAGATCTATACGACCGGCTCGCATTTGAGACGATTTGGTTGCCGCCGTTGCGTGATCGGAAAGAAGATATTGAGTTGTTGTGCTACCATTTCATGGACCGGCTCGCGGGCGAAGTGGCTAACATCAAACCTAAAAAAGTAGCGCCTGAGACTTTAGAATACCTGAACGCATATGATTGGCCCGGCAATGTCCGTGAACTCAAGTATGTTATCGAGCGTACCACCTATAAAGTCGATGGGGATACCATCTCTCCGCACCACCTGCCCCAAGAGATTCTTGCCGCCTATTCACACTCTGGCGATGGAGAAACCCTCTCGAATCGGATGACACAAGTTGAAAAACAGATCCTGATGGATGTGTACGAGCAGTGCCAAGGCGATCTGGAAGATATGTCTCACCAACTGAGCATCCCACTTGAGTCGCTGAAACAACTGATCCAGAAGCATCGGATTGACGATGCACAGTAGAACCACCCCAGAATTGAACCAGAAATCAGATTGGAGACCGCCGATCATGCCCCATTTGTCAGAGGGTTGCTAGAAAAGAGGCATTTAGACACTTGAAACTATACAAAACCTTGTTCTTTGGAGAGTTCCCATGTTGTTCACAATCACAACGACGGCACATCAGGCGGATGACCTCAGCTTCCTGCTTCACAAGCATCCGGCACGGGTGCAAGTCTTTGAATTGAAATTTGGAAAAGTCCATGTCTTTTATCCGGAAGCAAACGAGACGCGTTGCACGGCGGCAATGCTGCTTGAAGTTGACCCTGTCGCGTTAGTCCGTAGGCACAGGGGGGGAAGCGGTGGTACGTTGGGAACCTATGTAAATGACCGCCCTTACGTGGCATCATCATTTTTGAGTGTAGCGATCTCGCAGGTGTTCGGCACTGCGTTGGCCGGGCACTGCAAAGACCTGCCCGACCGGGTGGACGAGGAGATGCCGTTTGAAGTAAACATCGCTGTCCTACCCTGTCGCGGGGGCGAGACCGTGCTTCGGCGGCTGTTTGAACCGCTCGGCTATCAGGTAGAGGCGACGCCACATGCGCTTGATGATCAATTCCCGCAGTGGGGAATCTCACGCTACTTTACGGTGACGCTGAAAGCCACATGCCGCCTGCAAGTGCTCCTATCGCACCTTTACGTGCTTATGCCTGTATTGGATGATGACAAGCATTATTACGTTGGCGAGGACGAAGTGGAGAAATTGCTACGTCGTGGAGAGGGGTGGCTACCTTCGCATCCAGAGCGGGATCTCATCGCTGAGCGATACCTCAAATATCAACGTTCGTTGGTGCATGAGGCATTGGCACAGTTACAGGAGGACGCAATAGCACCTGATGCAACTACAGAGAGGGACGCCGCTGCGGAAGCAGCTTTGGAAGCACCGGTGCGATTGAATGAACTGCGATTGGGGGCAGTGTTGGGGGCGTTGAAGCACTGTGGTGCAAGACGGGTGCTAGACCTTGGCTGCGGCGAGGGCAAACTGCTCCTCATGCTGATGAAAGACTCGTATTTTGAAAAATTCGTCGGGGTAGACGTTTCCGCACAGGCATTAGAAAAAGCTGCAAGACGGTTACACCTCGACCGCCACCCGAAACGCCGAGAGCGAGTGTCGCTCCTTCACGGTGCCCTGACCTATCGTGATGACCGCCTACACGGTTTTGATGCCGCCGCGCTGGTTGAAGTCATTGAACACCTAGATGCGCCACGTCTGAGAACTTTAGAGCGCGTCGTCTTCGCACATGCCCGTCCGGGATGTGTCATCGTCACGACGCCCAACCGAGAATATAACGTCCGCTTTGAATCTTTGCCTGCGGGCAACTTTCGTCACCCTGACCATCGCTTTGAATGGGGGCGTTCCGAGTTTCGCACATGGGCAGAATATGTCGCGGCACAATTCGACTACACCGTGAGGTTCGTTCCAATTGGTGAAGCAGACGAAGCACTCGGGCCGCCGACGCAAATGGCGGTGTTTGAACAATTACACGATTGATTTGATAAACCCCAAATGGCGAATTTCGCCAAAGAAACGACTGAAGTCCCCACGACAGAACGTATACTAATTCTGTTTGGGAATCAAGAGCGCGACAATGAGTGAAACCAAAACTATCTCCATTCCAGAATTATCCCTTGTCCTGCTAATCGGTGCATCGAGTGCAGGTAAAAGCACCTTTGCCCGCAGGCATTTTAAGCCGACGGAGATCTTGTCCTCCGATTCCTGCCGTGAGTTGGTGTCGGACAATGAGAATGACATGAATGCGACGGAGGCCGCTTTTGATGTGTTGCGTTATATCGCTGCCAAGCGGTTGGCGGCGAGACGGCTGGTGGTCGTAGATGCCACAAACCTGAAGCCCGAAGATCGCAAGCCGTTTGTCGATTTGGCGCGAGAGTATCATGTCCTGCTGGTCGCCATCGTGTTAGAGCCACCGCAAAAAGTCTGCACCGCACGTAATCAAGTACGCTCCGATCGGCATCTGCCGCCAAGCGTGATTCGTCAGCACATCCAGCAATTGCGCAGATCTGTACGCAGATTGGGGAAGGAAGGTTTTCGCTACATTTATCGTCTGGGTAGTGAGGAAGAAATCGATTCGGTTCGCATCGAGCGGCAACGGCTCTGGACCGATCGCCGAGATGATCCTGGGCCTTTTGACATCATCGGTGATTTACATGGCTGCTGTGACGAATTGGAAGAACTGCTCAGCGTACTCGGCTACGTCCGAAACGAGGGGAGGATATTCGTCCACCCCCAAGGCCGACGTGCCTTCTTTCTGGGCGATTTGGTTGATAGGGGCCCGCGCATCGTGGACACGCTAAAGCTGATCATGGGAATGTGCGAGGCAGGCAGCGCGTTATGCGTACCGGGAAATCATGACATGAAGCTATTGCGGAAGTTGCGTGAGCCAAACAAGACCGAAAAATTTTCGCATAGACGGGACCATCGGAGTAAAATTGTCGGGACTCAAATCACGCATGGGCTTTCCGAGACGCTTGCGGAGTTGGACGCGCTCCCTACCGATGAACGGGAGCCATTTAAGGAAAGGGTCATTACCTTTCTGGACAGCCTTGTGAGCCACTTCCTTCTCGACGACGGCAAACTGGTCGTCGCACACGCGGGGATGAAGGAGGAAATGCAAGGGCGAGCATCAGGAGCGGTGCGTGAGTTTGCACTTTACGGCGAGACGACCGGCGAAACCGATGTGTTTGGTCTGCCCGTCAGGTTCGACTGGGCATCGGCGTATCGAGGCCGTGGAACTGTTGTTTACGGCCATACTCCCGTCCCTGAACCTGAATGGCTCAATCGCACCATTAATATTGACACCGGCTGTGTGTTTGGAGGTAAGTTGACGGCTCTGCGCTACCCCGAAAAGGAATTAGTGTCCGTCCCGGCGCAGCGGGTCTATTCCGAACCGGTGCGCCCGTTCCTTGAGTCTGAGCCGGAGTCACCGCAGTTGACCTCACAACAGGCACACGATGACCTACTCAACATCGCCGACTACTTGCAAAAATTGAGGATTCACACACAGCTGATGGGGCATGTGGCTATCCGTAAAGAAAATGCCGCTGCCGCGCTTGAAGTGATGACTCGCTTTGCAGTTGCTCCACAGTGGCTTATCTATCTGCCGCCCACAATGTCGCCCAGTGCAACATCGCACCATCCAAACATACTGGAACACCCGGAGGAAGCGTTCTCTTACTTCCGCAACGAAGGTGTACCACAAGTCATCTGTGAAGAAAAGCACATGGGTTCGCGCGTCGTCATCGTACTATGTCGTGATGAGACCAGTGCCCGTAAACGATTCGGCATTACTGGTAATGGCACGATTCAACCCACGTTTGACGGCGACAAATCGCCGGAGGTCAAACTTATTGAGCCCAGTATCGGCGTCTGTTATACACGGACGGGACGTCCCTTTTTTAACGATCCTGAAATAGAGGGCGCGTTGCTCCAACGACTCCATACCGCCTTCGATGAGATCAAGTTTTGGGAAACGCACGAAACCGATTGGGTTTGTCTTGACGCTGAACTAATGCCTTGGTCTGCAAAGGCGCAGGAGTTAATCAAGGAACAGTACGCGCCGGTCGGTGTCGCTGGACGAGTTGCACTCAAACACGCTGCGGGTGTTCTCACACAATCAGGAGCGCGAGGGTTGGCTGTGCAAGATCTACAGGAGCAAATCACCCAACGGCAGGATAGCGTTGAACGCTATCGCAGTGCTTATCGGCAATACTGTTGGGAGGTGACATCACTCGACGATCTGAAACTTGCACCATTTCATCTGCTGGCGGTAGAGGGCAAAGTCTACACCGACAAAGATCACCGCTGGCACCTTGACACCCTGAAGGCATTGTGCAATGCCGACCCTGGCCTAGTCCAAGCCACCACTTACCACGTTGTGGATGTGCGGGACGAAGCATCGCAGGGTGGAGCGATTCAGTGGTGGGAGACGTTGACAGAGCAGGGTGGTGAAGGAATGGTCGTCAAGCCGTATGATTTCCACCCGCGTGGCTCGCGTGGGCTGGTGCAACCGGCGGTCAAGTGCCGTGGGCGAGAGTATCTGAGAATCATCTACGGTCCCGAGTATTTACTCCCCGAAAACTTAGGCCGGTTGAAAGCACGTAACTTGGGCGTCAAAAGACAGTTGGCACTCCGCGAGTTTGCGCTTGGTATCGAAGCATTGGAACGCTTCGTGCAGCGCGAGCCGCTTCAGCGTGTGCACGAATGCGTCTTCGGCGTTCTGGCGTTAGAGAGCGAGCCTGTCGACCCGCGGCTATAGTTTTGACTGAGCGCGCTTTATTTGCCAGAGCAAGCAATTTTGAGCAAGGATGGAAGATACGCTTTGTTCGCCTTTTTCCCATCTTCCATCCTTCCCTTTTTCCGACCGATTTGGGGATTAAAAAGAGAAACTTTCTGAATTGCGCTACTACAAACTGAAGTGCATAAGTCCTATCTATGATAAGATTGGCGTACCTGAATCGCATACTGAACTTGCCGAAAATTAGAAAGGAGTCCCCGGAAACTATGTCTGATACCTACGAAAAAATATACGCACAGTCGCTAAACGAGCCGGATACTTTCTGGGCGAAAGCCGCGGAAGATGTCCACTGGTACAAAAAGTGGGACAAGGTTCTTGACGACGCACAAAAGCCTTTCTACCGCTGGTTTACAGGTGGCTTGACCAACACCTGCTACAACGCCCTCGATCGGCATGTGGAAAATGGACGTGCAGATCAGCCGGCACTCATCTACGATAGTCCCGTCACCGGAACCATCAAAACCTTCACCTACCGTGAACTTCGAGATGAGGTCGCACGTTTTGCGGGTGTCCTTGTCGCTCAAGGCGTTCAGAAAGGCGATCGAGTAATAATCTACATGCCCATGGTGCCCGAGGCAGCTATCGCTATGCTTGCCTGCGCTCGGATTGGTGCCGTTCACTCGGTCGTTTTCGGAGGGTTCGCCGCCAACGAATTGGCGACTCGTATTGATGATGCGAAACCGAAACTGATCCTCTCCGCTTCGTGCGGCATCGAAGTAGACCGGATCGTGTCATATAAACCCCTACTCGATAGCGCAATTGAACTCGCAGTGGCAAAGCCTTCGCGGTGTATTATCCTACAACGTCCCCAGGAGAAGGCATCCATGATCGAGGGGCGCGATTTGGATTGGTCCGAACTCGTGGAGGGTGCAACCCCAGCCGATTGTGTGCCGGTTGCCGCCACAGATCCCCTTTATATTCTCTACACCTCCGGCACAACGGGCGTGCCGAAAGGCGTTGTACGGGATAACGGTGGTCACTTGGTCGCACTCAATTGGAGCATAAAGAATGTCTACGGCGTGGATGCCGGCGAAGTGTACTGGGCCGCTTCGGATATCGGTTGGGCTGTTGGACACTCCTACACCGTCTACGCGCCCCTCTTCAAAGGCTGCACGACCGTTTTGTACGAAGGGAAGCCGGTTGGCACCCCCGACCCTGGTGCGTTCTGGCGTGTCATCTCCCAACATGGCGTGAGCACCCTCTTCACAGCACCAACTGTCTTCCGAGCCGTTAAACGCGAAGATCCCAATGGCGACTATATCCGCAAGTATGATCTGAGTGGTTTCCGTGCGCTCTTCCTTGCCGGTGAGCGATGCGATCCCGACACACTGATCTGGGCACAGGAACAACTCAACGTCCTGGTGATCGACCATTGGTGGCAGACGGAGACCGGTTGGCCCGTGGGCGCAAACTGTATGGGCATTGAGGCGTTCCCCGTAAAGCCCGGCTCCTGCACAAAGACGGTCCCTGGCTACGATGTGCGCGTCCTAGATGACGATGGCGCAGAGGTGAAAGCGAGCCAAATCGGCAATATCGTCATCAAGTTGCCGTTACCGCCCGGTTGTCTTCCAACGCTGTGGAACAACGATGATGGTTATCAGTCATCCTATCTCAGCACCTATTCAGGATATTACCTGACAGCGGACGCCGGCTACAAGGATGAGGACGGCTACCTCTGGATCATGAGCCGCACAGACGACATCATTAACGTGGCGGGGCATCGCCTTTCGACCGGGGCAATGGAGGAGGTCCTAGCGGGTCACCCCGACGTGGCTGAATGTGCCGTCGTGGGTATCGCTGACGAGATCAAAGGGGAAGTGCCAATGGGCTTTGTTGTCCTGAAAGCCGGCGTTCAGCGCGCCGAAGATGCGATCATTCAGGAGCTTATACAGATGGTGCGCCGGGAGATTGGGCCCATCGCCTCCTTCCGTGTGGCGACTGTGGTGCAGCGACTTCCCAAGACGCGATCAGGCAAGATCCTGCGTGGAACCATGAAACAGATCGCTGATGGCGTTGAATACCGTATGCCGGCGACAATCGATGACCCGGTCATCTTGGATGAAATCACCGAAGCCCTAGCAATTCTCGGCTATCCACGCCAAAGTACATAGTAGTAAGCATAGGTAGATGCCTCACGGCATTTTCCCTGCTTCCAAACCGTGCGTTCGACTTTCACCGCACACGGCTTTCCCTATTGTATAGAGTTTGCCTTGCTGGTTGTAAAACAAAAGCGACCCAGCCTTCTGGTATTTTCGCCTGTTGCTGTCTTACTGATACAAGCCATGCTGTATACAATACTGGACATGCTTGGTAAACTGTTTAATACATTACATATCGCACAGGTGAGTATCGGACTCAGCTACCTACCTGTCCTCCTCTCCCTTATCTTCTCAAATGAGACGACTTAGGGACTCCATGATTCTCATGTAATACACAATAACTGGATTAGGTGCTGACTTTACCCCGAAGCGATTGACTTACTAACACTACATACCTACAATGTAGTATCATCAGCTCATGCCTTTTGGCTACAGGCTTGTCAGACAGGTTTCCAAGCCTGTCCCCTTTGTAGATTCACCTGTTTGGAGTTCACGAGGCTTCTGACATCAGTTGGTTGACTCACCATGCCAGTTTAGTCGGGCTCATAGTCGATGTCTACATTCATTGTTTTCTAAGCCATTTTCCCTTGCTTTTTACCCTGCTGTTTCCAGCAACGCGGTTAGGGTAAGACTCATATGGAGTAAGTTTCCATGACAGAATCAAAGTCTGTTGTATATTACATTACATCATGGCGCACGTAGGCATACTCCGTATGCCGTAACCCGCAACCACTTGCAGGCCGGGCATCTTGCCCGACCCAAAGTAGTAGACCTACTCCGTACGCCGTAACTTACACACATACCCGTAGATAGCTCCATTGGCTTTGAATCCGAATCTTATCGGGGTGGGGTGATAGGTGTGTAGTATTATAAGGCAACTAGCAGCCTAACGATGGGAACAAATAGATGACTGAATCCAAGCACAGCGACATTGATCCACGCCGCCTGAAACTGGCATCTGATCCGTACCGTCCAGCATACCACTTTATAGGACCGGCCAACTGGATGAACGATCCGAACGGAACCCTTTTCTGGAAAGGCAGATACCACATCTTTTACCAGTACAATCCCAATGGAGCTTTTCACGGCACAATACATTGGGGACACGCCTCTAGCGAGGATCTAGTTCACTGGACGGATCACCCCATTGCGCTGCCTCCCGGTCCGGAGGGAGCAGATCGGGACCAATGCTATAGCGGCGCAGCGTTTGTCAACAAAGAAGGGGTGCCCACATTCATCTATCACGGTTTGCCGGACGGCATCTGCCTCGCCACGAGCGACGATGATATGCTCATTAATTGGGAAAAACATCCAGCGAACCCGATTATACCCAATCCGCAGGCTGGGGATGAATATCGGATCGCCGGTGCCCCATGCGCTTGGGTCGAAGGAGATACCTACTACGCTGTGACCGGAAACAGTGGTTCCGCCCCTCCAGATGCAGCGTATCTATTTACCTCCCAAGACCTTGCCCATTGGGAGTATTTGCACCCATTCTACGAGGGAGGCGTCTTCACAGAGTGGGGCGAGGACTGCGGCTGCCCCGACTTTTTCCGTTTGGGAGATAAACATATACTCTCCTTCACCAGCCATCCGCGCGGCGCGCAATTCTACATCGGAACTTACGCCAATCAACGGTTCACCCCGGAGCGTCATAAACGATTGGCACTCGGCGACACAGGTCGTCCCGGTGTCTACAATGAGGGCTTAACATTGCTGGATGATAAGGGCAGACGCATTCTGTTCGGCCGCCTCCACGAAGGACGCTATAGTTACGTCCAACGTGCCTCCGGCTGGGCGGGGATGTTTGCCCTCCCGATGGTGCTGTCGCTGTCCGATGACGGCGATCTGCTGATGGAGCCCGCTCCAGAATTGGAAGCGTTGCGGGGTGAGCACACGCACTTTTCTGACATCCAATTGAACGTGGATGAAGAGTATAACCTTGATGAAATCAGAGGGGATCAATTGGAGATTCGAGCGGTGTTTGAATGGGAGAATGCCGAAGAGTTCGGTCTGAAAGTTTGCTGTTCTCCAAATGGCGAAGAACAAACCCTCATCCGTTTCAACCTCAATCCATGGTCAGCCAATCGTGCGCCGCAGGACCTCGGACCGCTTCGGGAGTTGATTCTGGACGCAAATCGGTCCAGCATCAGTTCAGAGGTGAGCAATCGCGAATCGCAGCGGTGTACGTTTGACCTCCCTTACGGTGAGCCGATAGAATTACGGGTCTTCGTGGATCGGACTGTAATAGAAGTTTTCGTCGATGACCGCCACTATTTGGCAAAGCGCATCTATCCCGCCCGACCGGATAGTCTTGGCTTACAGCTATTTGCACGAGGCGGAAAGGCGACTGTACGATCATTGGACGTTTGGCGGATGGGGGCAATCTGGCCCATCGCATAACCTCGTTCACAATTTCAGTTTGCAAAAATCCTAATCCATTATCCAAAGGAGGGTTACTCCAATGGGTGAAAACAAAGCTAAATCATTTGAAGAAAATCTGGCGCAACTTGAGTGCGATGGATTCCTACTTATCAAAAACGCGATCGATACGGAAACGGTTCAGGAATGGCGGGACAGGCTGTATCAGCGCTACAAGCGGGGAGAATACGATCGCAGAAACAGTGTCGGCAATGTGTCATATAATCAGTTGCTGGAGCAGGAACCGGAGATGACGCGAGCGCTTATCGCCCATCCCAGCGTTGCGCCCTACCTGAAGGTGACCCTAGGGAAACAGTGCCAGCTCCGTAGTGTGCGTGCACACCTCAACCCTGACGACTACACGCAGGAATGGCACATGGACTTCTACGATTACTGGTATCAAGCGGAGAAAGTGGATGCAAGTCGCTTTATCCAAGGGTTCTGCATGAACACCACTTTTTATCTGACCGATAACACCCCGGAGCGAGCCCGTCTCACCTTTGTCAAAGACCTATCCCATCGCGCTATTCCCGAAGAACTTCGGAAACATCTCGGATACACGGACGACCGAAACAATCTGTTCCAGCGTTGGTGTGACCAACAGCCACATGCAGACCTGTATCCGATGAGCGGGGATGCGGTGGTCTTCTACAGTCATATACCTCACCAAGGTGCTAAAATGGGACCCGATCCCGATGGGGAGATTCGCGGAAATATCGTTTTCCACTACCAGCAGAACCCGATGTATCCCGGTATCCGCTTTGTCAGTCATCCACAGGTTACACTCGATGCCCTCGGTTATGACGGAACTTTTCCCTTTGCAGAGGATTAAACGCATCTAAAAATATCCAAAACGACAACGGAGGATATACCTTATGGCAACATTTCGTCCCAAAGTCCTGATAGCTTGTGATGAACGTGTCCGCAATTCCTACCTACCACCGGAAGAGATAGAACGCCTTGAAACCTTCGCCGATTGGGAGTGGTTCTCCTGCGAGGGTGGAAGTATCTACACCACGAACGAAAACTCCGAAGCAGCAGCAGAACTCAGCGAGCATGTCAGTGAGATTAACGGTCTAGTGGTCTGCCACGGTTGTCCCACACTCACGCCGGAAGTTTTGGATGCTGCGCCAAATCTGAAAATCATCGGTGAACTAGAGGGTGATCGTTTCGCCAGCAGGATTGACTTGGAGGCCGCCTGGGAACGGGGAATTCGCACGGTGGATACCACCAACGGCTCCTCCTATCCGGTCTCAGAGTGGGCGTTGGCGCTCATCCTGATTGCTTTACGCAACGCGGGTGCACAATTCCGTCGTATCATCGCCGGCGAGACGACCCGCGATGCGGGCGCACTCAAATATGCCGGTGGACTCCTCACCGGTAAGCGGGTTGGGTTAATCGGGGGTGGAAATATGGGCAGACGGCTTATCAAGTTCCTTCGTCCCTTCGAAGTTGATATCTGGGTGCATGACCCCTATCTGCCGCGGGAGATGGCGGAGGCTATCGGTTTTCTCCAAACCTCGCTAGATAACCTATTGTCCCAGTGCGATGTTATTGTCTGTGTGGCACCGTTGACACCGGGAACACAGCGGATGATCGGAGAACGCGAGCTGAATCTAATTCAGTCAGGTGCAGCACTAGTCAATGTCTCTCGTGGACCAATTATTGACCCCGACGCACTCATTGCCCGCCTCAAACGTGGGGATATCACCGCTGGACTGGATGTTTTCGACCCGGAACCGATTCCGCCCGATAGCGAAATCATCAATCTGCCCAACGTCTTCCTTACGCCCCACTTCGCTTCCTTCACCGGCGACGACTATCCGCACTTCTTTGAACTGATGGTGGACGAGTTGGATCGTTTCTTCCACGGTCACGAGACATTCTTCGATCTGACTCCGCGCTCCTTTGCAAATCGTCGAGGCAGTAATCCAGACGATGTGGCTTCGTAAAGTGATGCGTGCATTCCACGAAAAATCGGTCAATCTATTGGCGGATGAAAAAGGAGTTAATCATGACGCTAGAAGAAGAAAAAGTATACTTTGACACATTCGGATTCATTATCAGGCGCGGGCTCTTTGGACCAGAGGAGATGAAAAAATTCTCCCACTGGTTTGACGAAGGATGCGATGCCCAGTGTGGTCCTTTCACAGGTGAAAGGCAAGTGGGTTATCCCGGACTCAGCATACATGAGGGGTTCTGCCATCGCTATCTTGACGACCCACGAATTCTGGATACGCTGGAAAACATAATGGGTGAGGGTTTCATGCTGGTCGCCTCAGATGCCCAGCGGCATTCAGGAAACTCCCATTGGCACCAGGATACGATCATTCCGATGGAGGAAGGCAAAGCAAGTGAATACTTGATGCTCAAGGTGGTAATGTATCTAGACGACCATAGCGAGGGGCCGGGGTGTCTGTGGGTGCTTCCGGGAAGTCACAAGCGAGGCTATGCTGAGTCGATGCAGGCGTTGATAGCGATGGGAAACCCCACCGATGCCGACACGTTGACCCCAGCCGGCGTGCCGCCAACTGCCTTCCCCGGCGCAGTTCCCACCAAAACCCGTCCGGGGGATATCATTTTTTTTAACCAGAAGTTGGCGCATTCATCGTGGGGTGGGCAGCCGGGGCGTCGATTTTTAGGGCTCACTTTCGGCGCGAAGCCGATCGAGGATTGGCAGGTCGAGTGGCTTGTCCACCATGGCGAGCGGTGGAAAAAAATGTGTAGGAATGAGCGGCAGTCGCAGTTTCCGGAACACCTAGTCAGGACTGCAGAGCCTCGTCGTCTGCGCCTGATTGAGTTTATGTACAGCAGGGGGTACTGATACCCTTTTTGAGTACACAAATCTAACGACTATTAATGGGGCTCTGCAACCCCCGATAGTTCGGGAGCCAAAGCGACTTGCATAGGTTGACGAATCTCCCTCTGTTTGGGTACCCCTCACACGCCTTTCATCCGCGCTTCAGGGTATCCTCCAACCCCATAAGTGTAGCATACATTATCTGCACCCGCTGCATGGGAATTGACAGCGTTTCTGCCTCCTTAAGTATGGGACCGACACACGCCTCAAATTCTGTAGGTATGCCTTTCTGTATATCTTGGAGGGCGGAGTGCGTCGATTGGCTTCCCGCTAAGGGCGATGTCAAGACCTTTTCAATCGCCTCCTCGGCACCCCCCTGACACCACGTTTCGACATGATAGGGACCGAGATCTATTAAAGGAATCCCTTTCGCTGCAGCCAATGCCTGAAGTTCGCGGACCATGCCGAGATACTCTGGGGCAAGTTGTCTGTTGGAGAAGACGCCAGCATTGGTCTGTCTGGAGAGGGTAGCAAGCAGGCCGATGGGTATCCAACCCACCATCTTCGACCATGTAGCGGATAGGATAGCGTCGGAGGCCTGCGTGATGAGCCCAGCGTTTTGAAAAAGGTTCACTATCTCGTCAACGCGCTCCGATGTGCCACCGTCCAATTCGCCAAACTGTGTACCACCGTCATATGTCCAGTTCACTACCCCCGGCGTTGGACGCTCCCCTGCAACAACGGCAAGCCCCCCAAGCACTTTCTCGCTTCCAAAGACGTCGACCAATAGCTCATCTTTCACCGCGCCATTCTGCAGCGAGGCGACAAAGTCGCGGACCTGTATATGCTCCGTCATCGCCAATGCTGCTTCTGTGTCTTGAGCTTTCACAGTGTAGATGAGAATATCGCATTCTCGGATGCTTTTGGGGTCGTCGGTCGCATCAATCTGGACAGCAAACTCCTGAAGCCCAGTCAGACGGAGGGCACGTTGCCTCTGAATCGTATCAATATGTGCGCCCGGACGACCAACAACGGTTACATCGCACTCCCCTTTCCGGGCTAAGAGTGCGGCAATAGTCCCACCGAGTCCGCCCGGCCCAACAATCAACAACTTTTTCATAATTCGACCCCATTCTTTCTACTATAGATGACCTACCCAAGCTGTGATTAACGTTGCAAGGTTGTTCATCGCAACTCCCAAATTCTCCTCAAAATCTGATGCCGCATTGTGATCCGCTGTGTCGGTCACGCCTCGGATCTCAACAAATGGAATACGGCTGAACGCACACGCCCTTGCCCCTCCGGCTCCTTCCCATGCCACAGCAAGTGCCCCTGTGGACTCGTGGAGCCCTCTTTTTCTTTCAGTTTCTACCACATCTTCATCTCCACTTGCAATAGGACCGAAGTGGACACTGAACACGTTGGCTGATTGTGATGCAGATCTGAGATTCGCTATTGCGGTTCGCGCACCATCGAATTTCGGGAGAGTGCGTCTATTAAATTTGTTATTATAATCGTGTTCCACCGTCGTAGTTGCCACAACAACATCTCCAACACACACTCCGTCTACTAACGCACCAGCCGCCCCAGCACAAACAATTAAATCCCAGTCCCCGCACGTATCCAGCAAATGCTGCGTTTGGAGGGCAAATTGAGCCTTTCCCAATCCACCTCGCGCCAATGTAACGCCTAAATCGGGAAGCCGTACAACTGGAAGTCTACCCACCGTAGCACTCTCAGCGTGAAAACCTTGCTTCGTGCAACTTTGTAAAAGGAAATCTAACTCCTCCCGCATTGGAGTAATGATGAGTCTTCTCATAGTAAATATTATAGCGTCAGAGGGAAAAAGTGATGTAGGTTGGGTTGAACGGTTAAAACCAAATTACTATCCTCGATACTAGAGCGGCTGCATTTCAACAACACCCTCTTATAGATACATACAGTGAAACCCAACATCTCAATCCAACCTACACGATGATTATCAAGTGTTGGGTTTCACTATATTGGTGAAATTTCAAGCAGAATTAAACCTCCAAATCCAAGTGGAATGCTTAGTATGTTTCATCGGTCCCGTTCAACCCAACCTACGGGTTTTCGCTCCAGAGGAGCGATATGTCTGTAGAATATCGATGCCTCTGATACCCGCGCTCCAGCGGAGTGCAATGTGTATAGCAGCGCATGTTTAACTCAAATCTAAAGCCTCTGTGGAGTGACAGGTAGCAGCTTAGGTTGTTATCCCATACACCCAGAGTGGGATAAGCAAATTTGCTTTACTTCACTATCAGCATCCGTCGAGTCGCTGTGAATTCGTCCGCAGTCAGTGTGTAAAAATAGAGACCACTGGCGACAGACTCTCCAAGTTGATTCCGTCCGTCCCAATAGGCAGCACGACTGCGAGTCTGATACATACCCGCCCCTTGATGCCCCACCGCCAAACGTCGAACTAACTGTCCGTTCATATCATAAATTGTCAGTGTAACTTCTGACGATTCTGCTAACTGATATGGTATCCATGTCTCTGGATTAAACGGATTTGGATAGTTTGCCAACAACGCTGTCTCTTCAGGAATCAACGAGGCTAACAGGTTTTCAAGATTCTCAATGCCCTGTTTGAAGGCAAGTGACCCGTCATCTTCCAACCGTGCCTGTGCAATCCATGCTTCTATCATCGCAGCATCTATGCTTTCTGCTCCAGTGGCAGGTGCAGCAGGAGACCCGGCAATTCCCTGTGCCACGCGGATGAGGTCAAGAATGCTGACAACACCATCCCCATTGACATCCACCGCCGAACCGGCAGTGACTCTTTTTCCTAACTGCTGTGCGACGAGAATCAGATCTAGAATGCTGACAACACCATCTCGGTTCACATCCCCGGTGGTAAGTCGTTCCTCCACAGTTATGCGGATTTCATGGGGGCCTGCAGGAATGCTATCACCAGTAACGGAGCCCAACTGGAAGTTCTGCAATGCCAGCTCTGTTTCACCGTCAGATTTCGCCTTGAACCTCACCTGAAGTAGGGTGCCGGTGCCGGTCACACCTTGAGTGGATAGCCGTGCCGCACTGAGTCCCCCAATTTTACCTGCTGCGTTATCAATACTGCCACTCTGAAAGAAGGTGCTTCCACCGTCTGTTTTGAGGAAATCACCTTCGCTTACGTCAATGGCTTCAAGGGCAGCAGGATCAAAAGCGATATCAAACTGCCAGCCTGCCAAGTCGAAGACATTTTCAGCACGGATGTCGAGGGTAAAGGTATCGCCTATATGAATTGGTGTCTTGGAAAAAACGTAGCCCACACCGGGGTTTAACACTGTATATTCTGTGCCGGGTTCAAACCCAAAAAAGGCGTTACCCCGGGTGTTAACCGCAACTAATAAGACGTTTCTCTCCTGCTTCAGGGTGACCGGAAAAAAATCTGTGTAATCCTCACCCCTACCCTTGCGAAAGTTCTCGTAAACCAAAACTCCGTTGAGCTAGACCTTTTGCTCGCGATCACTGCCGACATACATCGTTGTTTCCTGGTCCTGTGGCGAATGCAAGGAGACTGTACCGTAGATGACACCGTCACGGATGGTACGTTTCAGCATATCTTCAATGTTATCCCTTCCTGTAGGCGAAAGTCTAAGAGTTGTCCATACATCATCTCCAATAGACTGTCCTGCTGTTGCTCCATGGGTAGCAATCTCCACTTCTGTCACTGTCCCCCCACTCGCTTTTGATAGTAAATCCGTATTGCTATCCAGTCTGGTATCATGTAACACAATCCATAACCACGGTCCCTCTATCTTCGGTCCCCCTTTTGGGAACCCCGGATTGCTGTGCCAAACGATCTTTATATTCTCACCTAACTCCTCCAAAGACGAAAGGTCGGAAATTTCGTTTACAGCTACATTTATCCATGTCAAGTCGGTTAAAACCATAATCGGTGATATATCCGATATGTCGTTGTCTTCAAGATCTAGACGGGTTAATCCGGTTAATCCCGCGAGGGGCGATATATCTGATATTTCATTGTTGATGAGATACAGTTCTTTCAAGCCGGTTAATTCCGCCAAAGGTGAAAGATCTGATATTTTCGCACCGCAGATATCTAACCTTTCCAGTGTTGTTAATCTCACTAGAGGTGATAAATCAGATACGGGATTGCCCCATGTACGAATGTATTTCAGATTACTTAATCCACCAATTGGTGACAGATCGGATACCTTGTTACCCTCAAAAGCTAAATACTCCAGATTGATTAATCCGGCAATTGGCGATAGGTTAATGGGACTACCATAAAGCCACAGGTGAGTAAGATTTTTTAAATCCTTTAGGGCAGATATATCGGATACGAGAGTGTTGGTAAGTGTTAGGTGAGTAAGGCTTCTTAGGTCCTCTAGAGGCGATATATCGGATACGGGGGTATTGTAAAGTCCCAGACGAGCAAGGCTTTTTAAGGTTTTTAGGGAAGATATATCAGATACAAGGGGGATGGTAAGGAAGAGTTCATGCAGCCCTATTAAACCTGCTATGGGTGAGATGTCGGAAATCTGATTCTCACTGAGGACTAACCGGCGCATATTGGTTGCAAACTGCAGCCCTGTCAGATTATTAATTCCGCTGTTCCGCGCCTCAAGTCTTTCCAATCCTTTCATTTCTTCCACAGTAATTGAAGCATTGGGACTTTTGCCAAGTGCCCCCGCAATCGCGACCCGCAGGTTTGGGTCAGGAATCTGAACAACGGCATCCAGTTTCTGTTCTGGCGGCGTCACAACGGGAGGCACCACGACGGCTGTCGGGAAATTGAGTGCAAAGACTATATCCTTAAAACTTGATGTCCAAGCGTCTCGTTTCATACTCCCATTTGGGCTGGTTAACACCAACAAACCTGCATTCCGCAGTCCTACATTCTCTCGAATCTTCTCAAGGAAGGCTTCGGTCTCTAAACCGACTACAGCCGCCGCGTATGCCGCGTCCACATCGCCTTGAAACGCTTCGTGAAAACGGGAAATCGGTTCAATGTCATCAAACTCACCACCTGTCGCGTCAAGCGCAACCCTGTACCTTTCCATGTCTTCGGTCACAAGCGCATCCATCTCTGACTTCTCAACATAGAGCCGTAGTGCCTGTGCTTTGTCGTAAGTCGGGTTGGTATTACTCTCTATCACAGGACGCACTTGGTCCTCAAATGTCTTCATACCCTCTGTATGGCACCCTAAACAGGAAATCCCGTTACGTACTGTCGGGTCACTCGCTGCAGGGTTGGAAACAATGTTTATCGGTGCTGCGTCCAAACGGGAACCGGACGCATTGACAAGATAGTAGCCTTGTAACCCGTTAGGTAGATTGAAGATGACTTCCCCGCCATCATGTGTGAAGTCGAGTGGGTGGGTGAAGATATTCTGTGTGCCAACATTGCCAGCAAAGTCGTAGCTTTTCCAGTACGCGCCATGTATAGACTTATGCCGCTCCACCATCCGGTTGTTATTGGAAACACCGGAGTTATTGAATCCTGCCCGCCAAACACGCACCCCCGGTGCATTGCTGAGATTGCGGTCTACATCAACCCCTAGTCGGGTTTCTAACTGTCCAGCCGTTAATGGCAAAGAAAGCAAATCGGGGTATAGTGGAGGATTGGAGGCTATTGCTACAAACCAGTCGACATGCACTGATGGGGTACTACTGTTCGTCTCTGTTTGTAATTGACTTAGTTGTGCCTTCAATGCGGTCTGTGTAGGGGCATCAAATGAGATGTGGTAGGGATATACTGCTTCTATCTGTCCCCATCCATCATTGACGTCCCATTCATAGTGCCTTAGGTCTATGTAGAAGATGGTCCCTAGTGGGTCAATGGGCTCTGGGTTGATGACTTCAACCCCCCATGAGAGGCTATTGACCAGTTTGAATAGTGCTTTACGGTACTCTTGGAGTATCCCTACTGACTCCCCTGCGTTATAGAGATGTGTCATAGTGAAGTAGCGGGCAAAAGCACGGTCGAACGATGAAAGTGACATCAGGTGCGTCTCGATAGTATTAAGCACCTCACCGGGGGAGATGAATTGACCATTGGTTGTGGAGGTTGCTGTCCAATCGGGAGCACCTGCTAAAATCCAGTTACGGATGGTGTTAATCGCTTGAGTGGATAGGGGAGTTTGTTGCTGGGGCATCCGTTTGGCTGCATCAGTAGTCACAAGCCGGTTATACAGTTCGGAGACATCAGGATTTCCCGGCACAACAGTTCTGTTTTGGATGAGTGCGCTGTGTTCAATTAAGAGTGTCTCTTTAAAAGCACCGTCAGGACCGTGGCAGCCGAAGCAGGTCCGTTCAAAGATGGCATAAGCATCTTGGGCTATCTGTTGTTGGGCGGATACAGTTTGAGAAACCATAATGAACATCAATAGACTGATGAGTGCAATCAGATGATACTGCTGCTTACAAATCCCAATTAAATTGGGGACCAAATAACGCTTAAACATAAAGAGTGTCCCTTCATATGCTGGTTTTTGGCGGTGGATTCATTCTTGCTATAGGTGGCAACCTGCGTTATTATAGCATCAGCAGAAAAAAAGTATAATCAAAAAATCTACTACTATCAATGTCCGCACTCTTGTTGTATTGCCAAATCCGACAGCCGATCTGGATGTGGAGAAATTTGAACAATGGCACTGATTTAGCAGTTGTTCAAAACGCCGGAAATTGGTATAATATCATCATATATCTACCGATCATGGAGCAGATCAATGGCTGAAAACCAAAAAGAGCAAAACGTTACAAGCGACTGGTGGCTGGGGATGCCCCGTACAGTCGAACCTAAGATCTTGGACTGGCTGGAAAAATATCCGGACCTATTGGAACTGCACCACACCACACAATACACAGGGCATAAAATCTACGCGCTGATTGTAACGAACAGAGAGGTTCCGGCAGACGGCAAGAAAAAACTGTTGACCACCGTATCTCACGGTCATGAACCTGCGGGCACTGCGGCAATCATGAATTTTATTAATCAACTGCTCACAGGCGAACACCTCAATGGGAAGCAAACAGATTTGGCGGTGGAGACGGTTCTCAATGAAACACTTCTAACCTTTATCCCGATTGCAAATCCCGATGGACGTTCTCGTGCATCCGTTGATTGTTGGGACGGCTCGATTTACGACGCTAGTGAGTTCTTCGACTACATGAAAGGCTGTCGCGCTGATGGCAGCAGATTCGATTGGCCCGAGCCGCGGGTCTGGAAGCAGAGCGAGGAGAATGTCGCACGGATTGGTATCACGTATGCACAAATCGACGAGGATACCTATGCCGAAAACTTCTGGGCACCGGAGGGAACGCAGTATAACGTGCTGATGGAGGGGCTGGGAGAAGACCACTATTACGACGCACTTTTAGACCTACACCAAACCTATGAGCAGGAAGAATACTACGATACCTTTGTGCAGTATGCGGACGCAGATTGGATGCCGAAAGCGCAGCAAGAGTACGCTCTCGCTTGGGGTAAAGAGATACAAGATGCCTTTGAAAAGATTGGTGCCCACTTCAGCGGGGTTCGCACCGGTGGCGATGAACGCTGGATTATTCATCAATATTCCGTCAAATACGGAACCCCTAATCTGCTCTTTGAAGTTCAGAATAACCATTCCAATACACCGATGGACGAGCAACTCCTTTACGCAGAAACCATAATTCGGGGCAGCGTTGAATGGTTGCTTCGTGATACAATAACTATAGATTCATAACGAATAACCCATAGGAGTATCCCCATGAAAATTAAGCATGTCGAAACGATGACCTTGGATATTCCCTTCTACTGTGATCATGTCACTCGCGCCATGCAGCGGGCGCAAACTCACAATGAGCGCGTCCATCTTTGTCGCATTAAAACTGACAACGGTATCGTTGGCTATGGCGATGGCGGCGTTTCGGATGTGGACCGGCTGATCGGTCAGAATCCTTTTGTCATCATGAACGACGACTCCATCGGTTCCGGTGCACAACTGGCTGTGCTAGATATAGCCGGAAAGGCCGCCGGTGCCCCGGTGCACGCTCTGTTGGGCGACAAAGTGCGTGATCGCTGCCCCATCTCTTGGTGGGATATCGACATGCCACCGGAAGATTGGGTTGCGGAAGCAAAGGAATCCCTCAAGCGCGGCTACACCACCTTTAAGATGAAAGCCCGTCCTTGGCGCGACATCATTGAACAGATAGAGACAGTCGGGAAGGTTGTTCCGCTCGACTACAAGTTCGATGTCGACTTCAACGGCTTCCTACTGACTCAAGCGAAAGCCGAAATTATCCTCCAGCAGCTTGACCCGCACCCCAATATCGGCATGTATGAGAGTCCTTTCTATCTCCAGCAAGATCTGACCGGAGCCAGCATCCTTCGGGAACGTGTGCGCAAGCCGATTGTTGAGCACTTCCGCGACGAGTGCCTGCACGCCCACTGTAGTGACGGCTTCGTAATCGGTGGTGGTGTCACGCAAGTTCGACGCGATGCCACGCTCGCCGCCGCCTTCAATAAGCCCTTCTGGCTGCAACTGGTCGGCACTGGTATCACTACCGCTTTTGCCGCACATCTCGGCTCGGTCCTCTCGCACGCTCAACTGCCTTATATCACCTGCTTCGAGTTGTGGGAGCATAATTTACTTAAAGAAGGGCTTGAAGTGGTAGATGGATACATCGACGTGCCAAACACGCCGGGGTTGGGGATTGAGGTCGATGAAGCCGCTATTGAGAAGTACAAGGTTGACCCGAGTACCCCAACACCGACAGAGTTGTATCGTCAGAAAAAGCGTATCCTCCGCATCAGTTGGCCCGGCGCCGGAGACAAGCGACGGGTTTGGGATTTCACCGAGGAATCCATTTACCAGCAGGCTTTCTATCAAGGCAACCTCCCCGGCTTTGAACGTGGCGTGAATCTGGAGGTCATTGAGGACGATAACAGCTCCGGTTTTCAGAAACAACATGAGAAGCTGGTCGCCCGCGGTCTGTGATCGTCCGAATCGTATCTGACTGAAGTTCGGACCTATCGAAAAAACCATTGAATCTTTTCGTTAGGGCACAAAATAGGAAACGCATGATGTTGTCAACGATTGAACAAACCAGATTGCGATTATCAAAAAACACCGAGGCAAAGAAAAAATCGCAGTTCGGTCAGTTTCTTACATCATCAAGAACTGCGGCTTTCATGGTCAGTCTTTTCCCTGAAGACAAAGGTAGATGTCGTTTGCTCGATGCGGGAGCTGGAATTGGTTCGCTTTCTGCCGCTTTCTTGGACAGGTGGGATACCGCTGGTTTTGACTTTCAGCGCGTAGAGCTAGATGCTTTCGAGATTGACGATTCTCTGCATTCCTATTTAAATCAAACATTGGAACAATACAGAAATAATCCTAGGTTTATTTCGACAATCCGAAAGGTTGATTTTATACACGCTGCTGTAGATTGGCTTTCCGGAAGCCTTTTCGCTGAAGAACTCCAAAAATATACTCACGCCCTCCTTAACCCGCCTTACAAAAAAATCAATAGTAATTCATCGCACCGTTTGGCCTTACGCCGCGTTGGCATTGAGACGGTGAATCTGTATTCGGCTTTTGTGGCACTAGCTGTCGCGCTAGCCGCACCGGGCGGGCAAATCGTGGCAATCATTCCGCGCAGTTTCTGTAATGGTCCGTATTACCGCCTATTTCGTGACTTTATCCTTGAGCACGCAGCCATCCGGCACCTGCACCTTTTCGAGTCTCGCAACAAAACGTTTAAGGATGATAAAGTATTGCAAGAGAATATTATTCTCCGACTTGAACGTAGTGGAAAACAAGGTCCGGTAACAGTTTCCACTTCGGCCGATGATACCTTCACCGACCTTACCACCCATAAATACTCGTTCGATCAAATCGTACTCCCAGATGATTCGGAGCGATTTATCCGTGTGCCGCTATCACCTGAAAGTACCATCGAACTAGCTCCGATCCTCCGCTACGCACTGGCAGATCTTGGCATTAATGTTTCGACTGGTCCAGTAATCGATTTCCGGCTAAAAGAGCACTTGCGCAACCTGCCGGAGGCGGGTGCCGTGCCTTTGCTCTATCCGTGCCATTTCAGCGGTATTGGCACTAAATGGCCCGTTACCGGTGGGAAGAAACCAAATGCTATCCTGTGCAATAGTGATACCGAAAAATGGCTATGCCCGATCGGCTTTTATTGTGTAGTCCGGCGCTTCACGGCCAAGGAGGAAAGACGCCGAATTGTGGCAAGCGTGGTTGACCCTAGCGCACTCAATAACGCATCCATGCTAGGCATTGAGAACCACTTAAATTTTTTTCACGAGAACAAGGGTGGCTTGCCACAGGCGTTGGCACATGGGTTAGCTGTGTTTCTCAATTCAACCACTATTGATGAATATTACCGATGCTTCAGTGGTCACACGCAAGTCAATGCTACCGACCTAAAACTTATGAAGTACCCGAACCGTGACTCTCTATTTGAAATTGGGAAATGGGCTATGCAACAAGGGGAACTCACGCAGACCACGATTGACACCAAGCTAGGGGCCTTAGCCAAATGAACAACAAGAGCGATTACATCGAAGCTGCTCACCAAATCATCATTTCGATGAGTCTACCACGGGCACAACAGAATGAGCGGTCTGCTCTCTGTTTGCTGGCATTACTGAACCTTACCCCGGCCAAGGCTTGGGGTGATGCTGAAAACCCACTTGTTGGTATCACGCCTATCATAGATTGGATAAGAGAGCACTACGACAAGGAATATGCACCGAACACCCGCGAGACAATTCGCCGCCAAACGATGCATCAATTCTGCGATGCGGGTATCGCACTTTACAATCCGGACAGGCCCGACCGTCCGGTAAACAGCCCAAAGGCAGTCTATCAAATTGAACCTGCCGCGCTGGCTCTGCTGCGTACTTTCAACACCTCTGCATGGCATGACGCGCTGGCAGCCTATCAGGTTGAGCGCGAAACGCTGGTAGCCCGCTACGCCAAGGAACGGGAGCAAAATCGTGTTCCGGTTGAGATTTCACCGGGGAAGAAAATCACTCTTAGTCCCGGCGAGCACAGCGAACTGATTCGAGCCATCATTGAAAACTTTGCTCCACGCTTCGCACCGGGCAGTGTGCTGGTCTATGTTGGCGACACCGGAGACAAGTGGGGTTACTTTGACGCGGACCTGCTGGCTAAACTGGGTGTCAGTGTGGATTTACACGGTAAGATGCCTGATGTGGTGCTGTACCATACCCAAAAGAATTGGCTGCTCTTGGTTGAGTCAGTTACCAGTCACGGCCCTGTTGATGGTAAGCGGCATGACGAACTCAGCAATCTTTTTGCTGAATCAAAGCCTAGGCTGGTTTATGTGAGTGCCTTTCCAAACCGCGCCATCATGGGACAGTATCTCGGCGAAATCGCGTGGGAAACGGAAGTGTGGGTAGCTGATGCCCCATCGCATTTAATCCATTTTGACGGTGAGCATTTCCTTGGACCATACAATGTGTCCTAACAAGACGCTGCACCGGTTGGCAATCCTGTTCTGCCCCACTGCAGGTGAACTTGGTCCTAGGAAAAAGATTAAGTGAGAAACATAGACTACGCCAGAGAGTTAAGGCGTATTAAAAATTCGCTGTCGCGAATTTGGGAAACGTTGTAATCGTCGATCTATCCACCAAAAACCGAGACGGTCATCCTAAATTACTTCAAGAAGGCAGATTCGTACAGGAATCGAAGATATGTCGAAACTTGGGAGCTCTATTAAGTTTTTGAGAAAGTTATCACCCTAAAAAAGGAGTATTATCATGTCAGAATATGCAGTCCTTGGCAAAAGGCTACCCAGAGTTGATGCACTTGAGAAGGTGACAGGTGCGGCGCAATACGGAGCGGATGTGCATCTGCCCGGCATGCTTCATGGGAAATTCGTGCGCAGCAAACACCCGCACGCAAAGATTGTTAGCATCGACACCAGTGAAGCGGAAAAACTGCCCGGCGTGCGCGCTATCATCACCCAAGATGATGTCGAAAGTGGACGACGGGTCTTTGCTTCTGATAAAGTCCTCTATCTCGGCGAACCGATTGCAGCGGTCGCAGCAACGGATCCGGACATCGCAGAAGAAGCCGCCGACCTGATTCAGGTCAATTACGAAGTGTTACCCGTTGTTCAAGACGTGACCGAGTCTATCAAGCCGGATGCACCACGTTTGCATAGTGATGATACGAAAGATGGCCCCGCCCGTCGAGTGATTAGAGCCGACTTGAGAAAACTTGAGCGGGACGACTCGCAAGATCACAGCGCACAGATTGCTGAGCTAAACGCACAGTTGGAAGCCATCGAAGACGAAGTTTACTACAATGTCTCTGCCGAAACACACACGGCGGTTGGCGATGTAGAACAAGGCTTTGCCGAATCAGATCTGGTTGTCGAA
Organism: Candidatus Poribacteria bacterium; assembly: GCA_965222805.1. Taxonomy (GTDB): domain Bacteria; phylum Poribacteria; class WGA-4E; order WGA-4E; family PCPOR2b; genus PCPOR2b. Next base: position 5,304,005 of record CBDCUX010000005.1, on the reverse strand, counting down.
AATACCTATGTCATCCCACGGGTTCATCAAACCTACATGGAACCGCACGTTTCTGTCGCTGATGCCGACTCCACCGGCAAGGTCACGGTATGGGCAAGCACACAAGGTCCCTTCGCTATCCGATCCGGCATCGCCGGCACACTCGGTATTCCGCTCAATCAGGTCAACGTGATTGCGACAACCATGGGCGGTGGATTTGGTGGACGGTTCGGTGTCGCGCTGACCCATGTTCCTGCCGTTCTGCTCTCTCAGAAGACGGGACGTCCGGTGAAAATCCAGATGACCCGCGAAGAGGAGTTTACCGATGGTCGTCCAGCACCAGGGTGCGTGATTACACTAAAGACCGGAGTCAAGAATGACGGCACAATCGTCGCCCGTCAAGCACTCGCCTTTTGGGATTCCGGTTCTGTGTCTGGTGCTTCGATCGGCAGTACTCTTCGTGTCCGCGGTGTCTATAAAATTCAGCATCTAAAGGTTGATGCATACGGTGTCTACACAAACAAGTCTGGCACCGCCGCCTACCGTGCACCGGGAACGCCGCAAGCTGCCTTCGCCGGTGAATCCCAGCTTGATGATATTGCTCGTAAACTCAACCTCGATCCGGTCGAATTTCGCCTCAAAAACATGCGTGAAGAGGGCGATCCTATCCCCGGCGGCGGACAGCGCGGTGGATCCAGTGAGCCGAAAGTCGGCTATAAGGAAACCCTGCAAGCAGTCGCCGAAGCCGTTGGCTGGCAGCACCGGACCAAAGGGACGAATCAAGGGTGGGGCGTAGCAATTGGTGATTGGACAAATGGTTGTGGACCGGGCGGGATGTTCGTCTCTATCCACGAAGACGGCAGCGCGCGAATCTTCCACGGCTCGATGGACATCAGCGGCACCGATACCGCAATTACTCAGATTGTTGCCGAAGTATTGACCCTGCCCTACGATCAGGTCGCAATCACCCGTGGTGACACCGATTCTGCACCTTATGCTACCGGCTCCGGCGGCAGCGTCGTTACCTTCACAATGGGGAACACAGCCAAAATCGCGGCTGAAGATACGCGCACACGTATCCTCGAGCTTGCTGCGGAACGGTTGAATACCGATATTGAATCCCTCGAACTCAAAGATGGAAAGGTTTCAACCATCGTGGGCGATCCGCCGAAATCAATCGGATTCGGTGAGTTGGCTGCATACAGCCTCTCTACAACAGGGGGCCCCATCGTCGGCAAAGGTTCTTTCGCACGGCAACCGACGACACCAGCCCTCGCTGCACAAATCGCTAAGATCGAGGTCGATCCGGAGACAGGCCGAATTAAAGTGCTGAAGATGGCGTCCTCACAGGATGTCGGTTTCGCTATCAACCCGATGGCAGTCGAAGGACAGATTGAGGGTGGCACGGTGCAAGGCTACGCTTGGGCGACCATGGAGGAGATGCAGTATAATGAGGAAGGGAACGTGAATCCGGGCTTCGTCGATTATCGCGTGCCGACCTCCGCGGATCTCCCCACCGTTGAGTCCGTTATCGTTGAAGTGGAAGCGCCCAACGGACCGTTCGGTGCGAAGGGTGTCGGTGAACCGCCAATCACCCCAACCTTGGCAGCGATGGCAAACGCTGTCGCCGATGCAGTTGGTGTTCGGATTACCGAACTCCCTATGACACCAGAGCGAGTGGTTGATGCGCTTGGTAGCAACGGTAAGTAAACCATCGATTCCACAAAACGTACTTGATATACTAAAAAACCCCGCAGGTGGGGCATCTTGCCCCACCACTTGATATGGGGCAAGATGCCCCTGTAACTGGCAATCCGGCAGATGGAAAAACTATGACCGCCAATGAACTTGCTGAGGGGGTGATTGATGCCCGTCAGCGCACCTTCGATATTGTTGCAGATCTTACCGATGAACAGATAATGAGTCCATACCTCTCGATCGTCAACCCATTATTGTGGGAAATCGGCCATGTGGCATGGTTCCAAGAGAAGTGGGTGCTGCGAGATACATGCAAAGCCAAACCGATTCGTGATGACGCCGATGCCCTTTGGGATTCGATTGCGATCCCTCATGAAACACGGTGGGACCTGCCGCTGCCCTCCCGCGAAGGAACGTTATCCTATATGCGAGAAGTACGGGACCATATTCTGGACGGACTCCGGGGCGGGGAGCTGAGCGAAGAGCTAGCTTATTTTGTGCGTTATACCACCTACCATGAAGACATGCACAACGAGGCGTTCACCTATACACGACAGACCTTGGAATACCCTCCGCCGCGCTTTTCCACCGTTCCTCAAGGCCATCCCGATATCGGAGGCGGTCCATTGCTAGGTGATGTCCAAATCCCCGGCGGCACGTTGATGCTGGGTGCCACGCCTGACGAACCTTTCGTGTTTGACAATGAGAAGTGGGCGCACCCAATCGAGGTCAAACCCTTCGCTATTGCGCGTGCCGCTGTGACTCAATCCGACTTTGCCGCGTTCACCGAGGATAACGGCTATCGTCGCAAGGAACTGTGGAGTACGGAGGGATGGGAATGGCGCGAGTCCGTAAACGCAACGCATCCCGTCTACTGGCAATCCTCAAATAACGGTTGGCTGCGTCGGCATTTCGACAAATGGATGCCGCTTGAGTCACATTTTCCAGTCATTCATGTCAACTACTATGAAGCCGAAGCCTACTGCCGTTGGGCGAATCGCCGACTCCCCACGGAAGCCGAATGGGAAGCCGCCGCTGCTGCCGAGCCAAATCTATCGGGCGACGGATTCTCCTCACGGAAGCGTCGCTTCCCTTGGGGAGATGAACCCCCAACGCCGGAACACGCTAACCTCGACTGGGGTGCGATGGGTTGTGTTGACGTGGGAGCGTGTCCAAAAGGCGACAGCGCCTTCGGGTGCCGGCAGATGATTGGTAACGTTTGGGAGTGGACTAGCACCCCCTTCCGACCCTATCCCGGCTTTGAAATTGACCCCTACAAAGAGTATTCAGAACCGTGGTTTGAAACCCGTAAGGTCCTGCGCGGCGGCTGCTGGACGACCCGTTCGCGTCTCCTCCGGAATACGTGGCGTAACTTCTATACACCGGATCGGCGGGATGTATTAGCCGGATTTCGGACCTGCGCAATTTGAATTACTGCGTGCTGACATTTGATAGTACGTAGGTTGGGTTGAACGGTAAAAGTAATTCATATCAACGACAATAGTAGCTACGCTTTTCAATAACACTGGCTTATAGATAGATACAGTGAAACCCAACTCCAGACCCTGTAGGTCGGACATCTTGCCCGACCCTCCCGCTTGGTTCAATACTGGCAGGTAGTTTGTAGGTCGAGATTCATATCTCGACACCCAAATGTCAACAGAACCTAGCAACTGAACTTAATGAGTGCTGAGTCAGGAATCAAATTTTCATTCGACTCAGTGCTCGTCACCCTATGGCAAATCGATGATAGAACAAGGGCTACCAGACGGTCTCAGCCTGATTAAGGCGTCCAAGGATAATCCGCAACAATCGTTAAAAGATGCGATTGCAGAAGGATTTCAAAAGACTCCAAAAAGTATTCCCGCTCTCTTCTTTTACGATACCCCCGGTTCTCAAATTTTCGAGCAGATTTGCAAACTCCCTGAATACTATCCAACACGGACTGAGCACAAAATCTTGACAGACAGTGCGCAGGACATCATCGCAACAGTCACCGGCGAAGTGGAGCTCGTGGAGCTTGGCAGTGGGAGCGCTTCCAAAACACGGGTTCTTATTGACGCAATCCTCGCCAATCAATCCCATCTCCAATACAGCCCCACCGACATCTCCACCGACTTTCTGCTCGAATCGTCGATTGCTCTCAAAAACGAGTACGAACCGTTATCAATCACAGCCATTGCCGCCGAACACAACGATGCACTCCGGCTATTACCGGAAGGAAGCAGCCAGTCTCGCCTTTTCCTTTTCCTCGGCAGCAATATCGGTAATTTCGAGCCGCAAGCAGCGACTAATTTCATCGGACAGATTCGCCGCCGAATGCGTGAGAATGACTATCTGCTAATAGGTTTCGATCTGGTGAAAGACCGTCAGGTGCTTTTTGACGCTTACAATGATGGAGCCGGCGTAACAGCTGAATTCAACAAAAACCTACTAATACGTATCAACCGCGAGTTGGGCGGCGATTTCGATCTCGATCTGTTCGATCATTACGCACCCTTTGTCGAGGAACACTCTCGCATCGAAATGCACCTGATCAGTCAGTGTATGCAACAGGTTCACGTGGATCGTCTTGCGCAAAGGTTCGATTTTGAGAAAGGTGAATATATCCATACGGAAAACAGCTACAAGTATACGATTGAAGGATTTGGTTCCCTTTGTGAAACGGCGGGAGTGAAAATGCAAAAATGCTATCTTGATGAGCAGGGGTGGTTTGCGGTGGGACTATTCCGGAACGCCGGGAGAGGATAGGAGTATGAACGAAAGTAAAATCGCACTAAGAAATGTCGAGATGCGTTTTGGTGACATTGTTGCACTCGATTCGACCAACCTACAGATCGCGGCGGGGCAAACAACGGTGCTAATCGGTCCGAGTGGTTGTGGCAAATCCACGATTCTGCGGCTAATCATCGGATTGCTAATGCCAACGTCTGGGATAGTCAAATTTGAGGGAGCACCGGTTTCGCAGAATAACATCCTTACGCTGCGACGCCGGATGGGTTATGTGATTCAGGACGGGGGGCTGTTTCCGCATCTGACTGCCGCCCAAAATGTGACCCTCATGGCGAAGCATCTCCAAACCTTTCAAGAGGACGAAATCCAAGCAAAACTGAACGAACTCTGTGAACTGACGCGCTTCCCGCAGGAGGGACTCGCTCGTTATGCTGTCGAGCTTTCTGGTGGACAGCGTCAGCGTGTCAGTTTGATGCGAGCCCTTGCCTTAGACCCCGACGTCCTCCTGCTTGATGAACCACTTGGAGCGTTAGACCCAATGGTTCGTGCGTCCCTACAAACAGAGTTGAAAGAGATTTTCAGCCGGCTCGGTAAAACCGTTATCCTCGTCACTCACGACATGGCAGAGGCAGGCTATATCGCAGATAGCATCGTCCTCATGCGAGAAGGTCGAATTGTCCAGCAGGGAACACTTGATGACCTCCGAGAGCGACCGGCTGACGGTTTTGTCTCGGAATTCATTACTGCGCAACGGAGTTTAGTCCAGTTGTGAGAGGGGAAGGAAGAAGGGAAGGATGGAAGGGTTGTAAGGAACGCAGATCTGCGTTCCCTACGCTTGGATTACTCCTCCAAGCTGCAGGGTTCAGCGGTAAGATTGAACCGTTCGCGAGAATTGCGGAGATACGGCTCCGGACGTAATGAGAGTGGTTCCGCTAGGAAGAGTTTCGGCGCACAGAAGCTTTGTCACTGTCTACGATGGCGCGTTTATGATCGTCTTTTCGTTGATAAATCTGCCTACGCAAATCGTGAGCTTTGGAATTATTTGGTTCCAGTCGTATCACTTGGTTTAAGTCAGAAATAGCGCAGTCATAATTACCTTTGGCAAAGTAACCCCGTCCACGTAAGGAATAGGCATCAGCAAAATCGGGGTTGAGCTTTATCGCTTGGGTTAAGTTTTTAATAGCGTTATCATAATCGAATTCTTTCAGGTAAGTCTCCCCGCGCTTGTAATACGCAACAGCATCATCAGGATTGGGTTTTACTGTGTTGGCGCGGATACGCTTGTCCTTTGCTTGATAAGCTAGTTCGCGCTTGTGATAGACTATGGCATAATCGGGATTTAGTTCTATCGTTTGGGTGTAATCTGCGATGGCGTTGTCATAATCCCCTTTGTTATAGTAAGCCTCCCCGCGCCGACGATAGGCATTGGCGAGCCAGAAACAGGCTTTGGCATGATCGGAGTTCAGTTCTATCGCTTGGGTTAAGTCTGCAATGGCATTGTCGTAATCCTCTTTGGCATAGTAAGCGTACCCACGACCAAAATATGCATCGGCATCATTAGGATTTAGTTTAAGTACTTGGGTGTAATCTGTGATGGCATTGTCATAGTCTCCTCTGACGTGGTAAATCTCCCCACGCCGATGATAGGCATTGGCAAGCCAGAAATGGGCTTTGGCATAATCGGGGTTTAGTTCTATCGCTCGGACTAAGTCTGAGATGGCATTGTCGTAATCTTCTTTGACATAGTAAGTGTACCCACGATTGAAATAAGCATCAGTATCATTAGGATTTAGCTTAATCACTTGAGTTAAGTCCGTGATCGTATTGTCGTAGTCGCCTCTGGCATGGTAAACCTCCCCGCGCCGATGATAGACCTTAGCACGTAAAAAATAGGCCTCGGCATAATCAGGATTCAATACTATCGCTTGAGTTAAGTCTGCAATAGCATTGTCGTAATCCTCTTTGGCATAGTAAGATAGCCCACGCCAAAAATAGGCATAGGCAAAATCGGGATTTAGTTTAATTACTTTGGTGTAATCAGAGATGGCCTTGGCATAATCCTCTATGTCACAGTAAGCCCTACCGCGCCAAAAATAGGCATCAGCATAATTGGGACTTAGTTCTATTGCTTGAGTGTAATCTGCGATGGTATTGGCATAATCCTCTTTATCATAGTAAGTCTCCCCGCGCCGACGATAGGCATCGGCAAGCTTAGAATAGGTATAGGCATCAGGGTTTAATTCTACTGCTTGGGTCAAGTTTTCAATAGCGTTATCATAATCAAATTTTTGTAGGTAAGCCCACCCACGACCAAAATAGGCATCGGCATAATCGGGCTTAAGGTCTATCGCTTTGGTCAAGTCAGCAATGACATTGTCGTACTCCTCTTTGTCGTCGTAAGTATACGCACGACCAAAATAGGCATCAACAAAATCAGGGTTCAATTCTATTGCTTGGGTATAATCTGCAATGGCATTGTCATAATCCCCTATGTCATAGTAAGTCTCTCCGCGCCAAAAATAGGCATTAGCAAGCCGGAAATAGGCATCGGTATAATCGGGATTTAGTCTAATCGCCTTGATGAAGTCTGCGATGGCATTGTCATAATCCTCTTTATTGTAGTAAGCCCACCCACGACCGAAATAGGCACGATTATTTATCTGTAGAGTTTCTCTTGAATTCGGTGAGCCTGTCTTTCCACGCCAAAGATAGGCATTAGCATCAGGATTTAGTTCTATTACTTGAGTGTAATCTGCAATAGCATTGGCATTATTCCCTTTGGCAGAGTAAGCTATCGCGCGCAAAGAATAAGCAGTGATGAAATTGGGGATTAGTTTAATCGCTTGGTTTAAGTCAGAGATGGCATTATCATAATCCTCTATATCAAGGTAAGTGCGTGCCCGACCGAAATAGGCATCAGTATAATCGGGATTTAGTTCTATCGCTTGGGTATAATCTGCAACGGCATTGGCATTATTCCCTTTGGCAGAGTAAGCCTCCCCGCGCAAAGAATAAGCAAAGGCATCATCGGGATTTAGTTCTATTGCTTGGGTGCAGTCTGCGATAGTATTGTCGTAATCTCCTTTATCATGGTAAGCCTCCCCGCGCCGACAATAGGCTTGGGCAAGCCAGAAATAGGCTTTGGCATAGGCATAATCCCCTTTATTATAATCAGCTACTCCGCGCCAAAAATAAGCAGCATCATCGGGCTTTAGTTTTATCGTTTGAGTCAAATTTTCAATAGCGTTATCATAATCCCCTTTGTCATAGTAAGCCCTACCGCGCAGATAATAGGCAGTGTCGAAACCGGGGCTTATTTTAATCGCTTGGGTTAAGTCCGCTATAGCATTATCGTAATTCCTTTTATCATGGTACACTTCCCCGCGACCGAAATAAGCAAAGGCATAATCGGGATTTAGTTCTATCGCTTGGGTGCAGTCTGCGATAGCACTGTCGTAATCCCCTTTGGCACGGTAAACCTCCCCGCGCAGATAATAGGCCCCAGCATAATCGGGATTTAGTTCTATCGCTTGGGTGTAATCTGCGATAGCACTGTCGTAATCCGCTATGTCGCAGTAAACTCCCCCGCGCCAATCATAGGCAGTAGAATCATCGGGATTCAATTTAATCACTTGGGTGTAATCTGCGATGGCATTGTCGTAATCCCCTTTGGCACGGTGAACCTCCCCGCGCCAAGAGTAGGAGTAAGTAGAATCGGGATTCAATTTAATCACTTGGGTGCAGTCTGCGATGGCGCTGTCATAATCCCCTTTATCACAATAAGCCTCCCCGCGCCGATAATAGGCTCCGGCATAATCGGGCTCGAGTTTAATTGCTTGGGTATAATCTGCGATGGCACTATCATAATCCCCTCTATCACAGTAAGCCTCTCCGCGATCGAAATAGGCATCAGCAAGCTGAGAATAGGCATCAGCAAAATCGGGATTCAGGCGTATCGTTTGGATATAGTCAGAGATAGCATTGTTATAATCCGATTTGGCATGGTAAGCATCCGCACGTCCAAGATAAGCATAATAATCATCATCAAGGTTTAATTTAATTGCTTGGGTATAATCTGCGATGGCATGGTCACAATACTCTTGGTTATTTTTATAGCACCCTTTGTTATTTTCATAACACCTTTTGGTGGAGTAAACCTCCCCGCGCCAAAAATAGGCATCAGCAAAATCGGGGTTCAGTTTTATCGCTTGGATTAAGTTTTCAAGGGCGTTATCATAATCCCCATTCTTATAGTAAGTCACCCCACGATTATAATAGGAACGGGCATCATTTTCATCTTTATCGGACTGTTTTGCCTGCGGCATTTGTCGGGGCGCAGTGCCACGCTGTTTTATTTTTTCACCAACTTCGTCTCTTTTTGCATTGGGATCAAACCGTTCAAATTTGCCAAACTTAATTTCTTTCATTGCTCCCCTCCTGTGCCTGTCTTGCTGCTTCGGCGGGGTCCTTTGCCATCGGCTCCGGTATGAAATAAACCTCACCCCCTCGGTGTCCGATTGCCTTTGCGAGCTTTCTTTCGGCTTGCTTTCCTGCCTCGTCGTTATCGCTGCATAGATACACCGCTTTGTTTGATAGATGATTCACAAGTGTTTCGTCGTTAGCGATTTTGCTGAATGTGGTAATAGACGCGAGCACGCATTGAAAATCAAAAGTGAGCGACAAGGCATCCGCTATACCTTCAGCGATTGCTATCTCATCTGCGTGTGGATCGCCAAACAAGGCAACGCATGTCACGTTGGATTGTCCGAAAATCCGCTTGTCACCCCCAGCTTTGAAAGCGGCTCGCTTGTTACCTTCTTTGTTGATAGCGATCACATGAAACTGTCGCGGGCCCGGTAGATCTGGATAGGCGTTGATGAAGTCTCTCAACGATGACATGGCAACAATGATATATCCGTTTTTTTGATGATAGCGGATGGTAGGTGGGAATTCCTTGTGGTTGGGAAAAAGATTTCGATGTCTACACCATTGACGGACAGGGTGAGATTGAGAAAATGGGATTGGCTTTGATTCTTTCCAGAGTTGCAATCCGTATTTGAAAAAGCCGGTATCGCTGCTTTGGCGTGCTCTTGGTTGCGGGCGTGGTCGCTTGTGTTGGGTCGACGTAGAAGGACCGTCAAGGAAACCATGATTTCTAAGCCACTGGACGGCTTGCCTCCGGTTCTCTAATCGCTCAACGTGCACAATCATATCGAGTATTCCGCCGCCGGCATCATCCTCAAAATCGTAAAAAGTACCGTCCCTTTTATCCACGAGGAAGCTGCCCTTATTGCCAAAACGGATTTCTCTATCATTCTCATGAAAGATTGGACGGTCAGGCATCAGTGCTTTCGCGACTTCATCAATAATCTGCGGTGCAAGTGTTTGAAAATCAACTTGCATTGTTTCGGTAGGCTTTGTTATCATAGTCTCAGCCCTGAAAGTGTAAACTTGTAGATAGATTTATGGTGCAATTTTACTGACAGAAAGGAAATTCGCAAATCAGATCCAATTGTAGTCTGCCTTGGCAGACCTCTGGAGATATTCCTATCATCAGCAAATGGTTTTATCTGTTTTTACTTGAACACTCTCAGCAATTATAGCATAAGTTAAAACTTAACACAAGAGGGGAAGGAAACATGCGATGAATCACGCCTCACGTTTCACATTTTACACATTATTTGTTTTTCTGTTGATCTATACCTTGGCTTCCGCCAATGCCCAAACAATCAGCGTTGGCTCGAAACGGTTCACGGAGTCTTATGTCCTCGGTGAGATAGCAAAGCAATTACTGGCAGATGCGGGCTATCATGTGGAGTTTAAGCAGGGGATGGGCGGCACGATTATCGTGTGGGAGGCGCTACAGAATGGCGACATCGCCATGTATCCCGACTACACCGGCACAATCCAAGAGACTATTCTCAAATCGGCGACCCCCATGACCTCCGAGCAGATGCGGAGTGCACTCGCCGAACACGGTATCGGCATGGCAGGCGAGTTAGGCTTCAACAACACCTACGCCTTTGCCATGCGCCGAGCACATAGCGATTCTCTGAACATACATAAAATTTCAGACCTACAGGACCACCCAAATCTCAAGGTAGGATTTACACATGAGTTTCTGGAACGCGCGGACGGCTGGACGCCGTTGAGCCAGCGTTACGGATTGCAAATCAGACCTCGGGGAATGGAACACGCCCTAGCGTATGTCGCACTGAAGGACGGTGAGATTGATCTCATGGATGCCTACTCCACCGATGCGAAACTCGTTGAGTATGACCTAGCTGTACTGGAAGATGATCTGCATTTCTTCCCAAAGTACAACGCTGTCTTCCTTTACCGGTTGGACACCGATCCGGCAGCTATCGACGCGATTCATAAATTGGCAGGCACCATTGATGAAGGGTTGATGACGCGATTGAATGCCGAAGCCGAGCGCACAAAAGACTTTTCATCTGCCGTCTCACTTTACTTTAGTGAAGTAGAACACAGAGCGGTAGAGGTTGGCTCCGAGTCATTTGCGTCCAAACTGTTGCGATGGACAGCACGACACCTGATGCTCGTAGGTATCTCAATGGCGATTGCAATCGTGGTCAGTATTCCGCTCGGCATACGTGCCAGCCGCCCCGGAATACTCAGCCAAGTCATTATTGGTGTGCCGGGAGTCATGCAAACCGTGCCATCGCTGGCACTGCTCGCGCTACTGGTGCCGGTGCCGATGCTCGGCATAAGCCCAACGACAGCGATTGTCGCGCTCTTTCTCTACAGTCTTCTGCCAATCGTTCGGAACACCGCCACCGGGATTCAGAACATCCCGACACCGTTGAGAGAATCTGCGGCTGCCCTGGGCCTTGAACCTGTAGCCCAACTCACGAAGGTATACTTACCAATGGCGTCGCGGACGATCCTCGCGGGTATCAAGACAAGTGCAATCATCAACGTTGGAACAGCTACGCTCGCTGCGCTCATCGGAGCGGGTGGACTCGGCGAACCGATTATCAGTGGGCTCGCTCTCAACGACGCTGAGGTTATTCTGCAAGGTGCTATTCCGGCGGCGTTGCTAGCAATTCTGGTTCAGGTGTGCTTTGACGGTCTCGACCGTTTGATTATTCCGAGGGGGCTGCGTCTAGAGGCGGCGTCCCAACAAGCTGCAGCAGGCGACTAAATGAAATTTAGACTGCCCTAAAAAATTATAGAAAAAGATTGGAGGGGGAAATGGACTGGGAAGTCAAGAAAAGAGGGCGTGTGACCTACTACCGCAAGAAAACTAATGACGTGTTTTCGGATCTGGTTGTCGAGACGCTCGACAACGGCGACCTCAAAATCCGCTTTGTTGGCATGACCGGCGCACTGGCGGCAACCAACGAGTTAAGATTGGACGAGGTGGCGCGCATGGATCCGGAAAAGGAGATACCACGTATCTTTGACACTTGGGAGATGTATGTGCGCGAGGCGGGGATTTGTGATTCCTTAGCGGAACTCGATTTCTTGGAGGTCCATTCCTTTGGCGCGGCACCCAAAGAACCGCACCCACTGGTCGAGCCGGCGGACTACGCAGTAGAAAAGGAACGCATCCGCCAAGCCTACGCGCAGGCCTATGCAGCTTACTGGAAGGAAAAGATGCCGGACAACGGGCTGCCCGTACGGTTCACCGTCTATCTGGAGGAACTGCCGGATACGGCCGCCAGCTACGAATTCGGGGCTGTGGCACTCTATCAAAAATTAGCGAAGTGACCTGTGCTAATCGTCTTGTCCAAGGCAGCTTCTAGAGGGATTTATACTTCAAAACCGTTTCTGCAACACCAACCGGCTCTGAATGTTATGAGGAGAAAAGCTCGTTTGCAGTTGCATCTCAAACGGCTTATGTTTTTTATTGTAACTTTTCGCAGCGATCCGGGCATCGACTGCACTGACAACGTGGTTCAGGATCGCAATCCCCAGAAAAGTCTTCGCCAATTGGAATTTGTCATTGGCATCCAACCGTAGGTCAAGCGCAACTTTGCGCTGTGAAGAATCATGAAGCTTCCGTTCTTCGTCTTTGAACGCCTTTCGATCCTCCCAATACCACTTGCCAACCCTTTCAAGCGGCTCGCCATTGTTATCCGTATAGACATTATGCCAATTATCAAACAAGGTTGCGTGCTCATAATCTTCGATAGGGTCCCAGTCATCGAACTTTGTAGGTCCCTCAAAAATAACGTAATCTCTTACATGCGCGCGGTAGTCCTCCCGGAGGCTTTGCGCGTTGCCGCGCGTAATGAAATAGGCTGCAAGCAGTCCCACCTCCGCCGCAATCTGAAGATAGCCGCGCTTCGCACCAATGTAGAGTTGACCTGAACCGGGAACAAGTGCCGAGTACAGAAACGCTTTTGTTGGGGATTTTGTCGGTTCCAAATTCAGTGGTTCTTGGCGTCCTTCAATAGCTGGTATTTCACTTTGCTCGGTTGGCAGTGTCTGCGTACCTATCGCAGAGATGAGCCGAAATTTTTGAGGTAAAATTTCGGGGCCGTATTCGATGCCCAATCCATTCGACGTAACTCCTATCTGCGCAGAAAACCCAATACCCAAAAACACCACGAGCAAAATCCAGCATGTCTGTTTCATTCGTTTTCCTTTGTCGTTAATTACAGATTCTATCAACCCTGACCTGAAATACTTAGAGCCTGTTTGAAAAGTCATTTTGGGTAAAATTATTTGCCCTGAACCCGAGTTTTTTCTTCAAAACTCGGGTTCTTCCACAATCCAGAAGGGCGTCCACTATTCAACGGCATATTATCACCATATTCAGCAAACCGTGTCACGTCAATCGTAGAGGCTTGGTTTCCAAGCCCGATGGGTTGGGAAACCCAACACCTACCTTGCGATGTGGCTCGCTGTGGATAGACAAATCCACAGCACCGTGGGATCATCCCTTGCTTTTTAAAACAGGTTCTTAGAATTGTAGGATGAGAGCAAAGACATTTAGACGTTGCTGCTCCGGACCGCCCCCCGGAAGCTGTGCGAAGTCAATCTGATAGTTAAGCAATCGAACCCCTAAGCCGTAGGTCAAGTGGTCAGTGAAGTTAAGCAGGTTGATACCGGGCTCTTCCTTGTAGCCGACACGGAGTGCCAAGAAATTCCCCAACCAATATTCGACGCCAATACTCTTCTGCAAGTGCCTCCATTCAAAGGCATTTACGCCGACCCCCCGATCTGAAAGCAAGCCCTCGCGTGTTATCTCAGGCTTTAACTCCTGCTCTTCTGCTAGCCTTTTTTCATTTTCTTCTTTTATCGTTTCATTTAGCCGCAGTAAATCTGCCTCTAACTGCTCCTCATCCTCCCTCAATTTATGGATAGATGCCGTCAGGTCGCCAATTAACCGTACCTGGTGGTTCCCTTGATCGTAGAGCGTTACCGCTGTCCCAAACCTAAGCACACGAGGGAGTGGGTCACTCTGATTTTCATCTATGAAATGTATTCGTGTTCCCCAGTTCTGCACAGCCGCGCCGACCTGGACGGGAACCAATGTTATGGGTAAATCGTATTGCAAGCCCAGATCTATGGCATACGCCCGCGCGCCTTCCTCCCCCAATTTCAGAGAGATAACTTTGCCGCTGATTCCCCCGAACAGCCCTTCCGCCAATTTATCCGCGTAAGACACCGTCCACACCCAGTTTGTTCCTAGGTTCTCCGTTCGTATCGGTTCTGGGGAATCGATTGTTACATCAATCGTTCCCTGTCCTTCGAGCTGAAGCATGGTCCCGAGTGTCCCAGCATCGCCGAGTGGCATAGCACCGGCAAAGAAAGCGTAATACAAACCCTCACCCGCCTCTCCAAAAAGTTGGGTGCGGTCCAAATACGAAAGTGCAGCTTGTCTCTTGTCCATAATACCCAGTCCACTCGGATTCCACAGAGCAGCTGTAACATCGTTATTAATGGCCGAAAACGCATCGCCTAATGCAGCTGCCCGCGTCCCACCGCCAAGCTTAAGGATTGGCGCAGCCGTTGTCCCTTGCCCCACCGATGCCGGAGGGACAATAGAAATCGTCATGAGTAATAGCAGAACAACTGTAGATAAAATATCTACCTGTTTCATTTAATATCTCCTTACATCATTTTCTAAGGGAGTGATAAAACTTCAGGGTCTACAACCGATCCAAACGAAAAATGACTTGCCTAAGTTTACAAGGGTCATGGAATGCTTGGAGATAGGTTCCTCCACGCATCCTCTTCCCCTTATTCTTCCTCTTTTTCAACGAAGTCGAGCGAGGCAGAATTCATGCAGTAACGAAGCCCTGTCGGCGGAGGACCATCGTTGAAAATATGACCGAGGTGTGCATCGCAGCGATCGCACATTGCCTCCGTCCTAACCATACCGTAGCTGGTATCGGTCTCGATTTCAATGCTTTCCTCTGAAATTGGGGACCAAAAACTGGGCCAACCGGTGCCAGAATCAAACTTGGTCTCTGAACTAAATAAATCAGCCCCACAACAGATACATCGGTACACCCCTTTTCCCTTAGCATTGTTATATTTACCTGTGAAGGCGTGTTCCGTGCCTTTTTGCCGAGTCACATAATACTGCTCTGGGGTCAGTTGCTGCCGCCACTCTGCCTCCGTTTTTCTAATCTTCTCAGACATGCTTACTCCCTTCTGTTTTAATTGTCGTTATTAAAGGAAATGGAGCCCCTACAAGGCTAGTCCAGATGTAAGATAATCTCATCCCCGTCCACAGTGACAGGGTAGGTCTTGACGCGCATACGGGAATCATATAGTGCCGTTCCTGTTTTGATGTCAAATTCCCATTGGTGCCAAGAACATTTGATAATCTCGCCTTCTCGTTCAAAATCGACTTGATAGGTTTTATCAGAAATTACATGCGGACGAAGCCGCCCCTGGCAGAGGGGACCGCCTTTGTGCGGGCACAGGTTCCTTAGTGCGTAAAACGTTCCGTCAACGTTAAACACACCGATGCCTCCCTTCCCGCCTACCGGTACAATTTTCCGTTCGCCGGGCGGCAATTCGTCAACTTTTCCAACTATATGGCGCTGCATTGCGAATCCATCCCCTCATTATATCACATCAGAAAATTGCTCCAACTTAAATAGCGGCCCACGCCGCAAGATACCCAGTAATCGTACTGAAGTATCGCCGATCGTTCGCTTCTTCTTAGTTCCCGTCTCCCTAAAAATAATATACCCTTTCTCAAAATCGAGGGTCTTTATCCGCAACTTAAATCTCTCTGATGAAAACTGACTCAGATCTAGCATGTATACTTCATATTTGCGTCCCTGCTCCCGTATATCAGACAGGCTTGCACGAACCAAATGAATAAGCCTCCCATCCATAAGTTCTCTGATTATACGATATTCTTCAGAATGGTCGTCTCTGTCCCGAAAGTCAATACGGAAAAAAGTGCAATTTTTTTCTCTACAAAATCTTAGAATCTGGTCGAGACCTTTGATTCTATTTGACATGCCTTCAGTTGAAGCACCGTCCTCCTCTAGTTCCGATATTTTGACCTCTGCTATCTGACTAGCAGACCTTCCAACATCCTGGACACCAACGACTCGAGCCTTTTCTCTTGTTCGCGCTTGATTTATTGCGTTGGCACTTAAAGTGAGATAGTCGCGTGGTACTGCTCCAGACGCAAGGACAAGCCGGTCAAGTGCTTTAGGGGATAAGATACTTGACAACGATGAAATTTCAACATGTTGAGCGTAGCTCAAAAACACTTCCTCAAGGAAGGTCTTGGCTTGTGAAGGTTTTTCCAATGTCACATCCAGATCAATGTGATCCGCGTCATGCCCGGTTTGCAGACCAAGGGGAGGCTTTGCTTTAAACCAGCGTGTGAGATGTCTAATTCCCGTGACTTTAAGCCACGCATCAGAATCACGCACCGCACTGTGGACTAAATCAAGAAGTTTGGGTTGTTCTGCGCTAGGTAAATAGTGTAGGTCATCTAGGAAGATGTAAAACTGAGTTGCACTTGTATCAGCGAATCGACGAATGATTCTTTGCATATAGGGTACGAACCTACCTACTTCATCAGCAGAAATTTCTTGTTTTGCAAGCAGGCTATCAGTATCATCCCGCAATTTTGAGATTAAGGTTAGGCTCTGAGGTATACTTTCTTTTTGTGAATAGAAAATTTGCATCTGTTCGCACACATCTAGACAGATCCACACAAATATTCTCTCAGCAGATTCTCTGCTATATGTATGAATGTTGATCCAAGAGGTCAGATGGCCTTTACTCTCGACGCGGTGTTTTGCTTCGAGCATAAGGGCTGTCTTCCCTGTACCTCGCCTGCCAAAAATTAGATGGTGCCGAGGTGTGATAGCCGTCAATATGTTTTGAGCTGTATCAGGAACGTAATCTAAACTGGGTTGTGCTTCCGATGTCCGAGATCGAGCTATCAGCAGTTGGACAAGTTTTGTGGTTTTCGGATTCTGAACTCCATCTTTAATATGAGTCACCACGCTTTTTACTTTGCGCTCAACCTTACGCACTACTACAAAACCATTGAATCCTTTTTGGGCAAGTTCGGGATCAAGCGAATTGCCAACTACCGCAGCCCTGTCAAAATCACCTTCAGTGGTGCACACAACAAAGATACTTTCTTCTGGATAGTCTTTCCTTTCAATTGATTGTATTTCAATTCCGGCTGCAGAAAATCGGTTTTGAATAATAGTCTCTGTATCTATTGGAAGTTGTAATTGTGTCATAGTATGCACCCCTTGTTTTCTAGGTAAGTACGAGTCGTAGTGAGGAACAAGTCCGCATCCTTTTTGAGTTCAAAAGCATCGATCCGCCACGCTGCACTCGATTTTGGATATGGTTCATAATCAGCACGGTTTCTATGATAGCGAGCGTCTTTTAGCATGTTTGACCAAGGCGCACTAGAAGGAAAGTCCTTCGGTATATGCAATGGGAGCTCCCTATGCTCTTGGTAATCATCACCTCCGTGCAAGACAAAAATACATGCTCGCATTGCGTGATACATCGAGTAATAGTATCGACTTATAGCACTTCGATAGAGGGGAGGTTTAGATTTTAGCAGCTTATTTGCGTTATGTCGATGTTCATAGGCAAAGTGCCATCGATCCGTCGCAGCTTTGCTTATCAACTCAGGTATTGTTCGTCCAGCATCATTCTGGAGAGACACGCCTTCTTGCCAATAATTTATCTGCTCATTAGTGGCCCTAACTAGGCGATTCAACCGATCATCAGGAAGAACTTGTCGCATCAATTGACTCCATCAGCCAAAGAAGGATTCATGCCAGTGGCAGAAAGCCTTTACGCTTAAAGGCACTGGTATAACCGCCAAGGATACAAAATATCCATTTCGTCAATTTTGACGTTGACAAAACTTTTTGCTCATCATATCACGCAGCACGTTCCACAGCCGTATCCGCCATCTGTAACCGACGTGCATAGAGCTCACAGGCGTTCTCAACAAAGACACGCCGCTTGAGCTCTGGAGAAATTCCGGGGAGAACGGTCGTCGGGTTATCCCAATCCCAGTGAGGATAATCGCTCGCATAAACAAGGATTTCATCGGCATGCAGCCATTCGAGAAACTTGTTCCGGTCCGCGCGGGTTGGCGGTTGTTCCATCGGTTGAGAGCCAAAGCGGATGTGCTGACGAATATACTCACTCGGCAGCCGCTTGACCCACGGCGTATAATCCCGCGTTGATTTCCAGTCGGCATCCATGTGCCACATCAACCCCGGCAGCCAAAAGGTATCATGCTCAATGAAAAGGAACCTAAAATCGGGATACTTCTCGAAAACTCCCTCGCAAATGAGACTGACTGTGTGTGCCATCGCAATCTGCGGACGCGCCATACGCATCTCCAGATAGTATGACGGATACCCGGCGGCAGTTGGGGCATTGGCGATACCCGCTCCCTCCGCACCGAAATGAATACACACCGGCAAGCCGTGTTCTTGAGCCGCTTCATAGATCGGATGATAAAATCGATTGCCGAATGGCATACGCGCGCCGGCAGGCATAATCACCTGAAAGACCGATGGATTTTTACCAAGTCGATGAATCTCTTCCGCTGCCTGTTGTGGATCCGTTGGGGCAATGGCGATTGATGCTTTGAAGCGCGAGTCTGCCTTCACCCAAGTTTCAAGGGTCCAGTCGTTAAAAGCACGACACATCGCTGCGCCATAATCGGAGTTTGGATGGACCGCAGCACCGTAAACGCTAGAACCCGTCAGAATAGCAATGTCAATTCCATGGACACCTAAGTGCTTCTCTCGTGCGAGATCGATGTTGCCACTAGGATGTCCCTCTTGACCTTCCCAGAGTTCGGCGCGAACTCCCCCGCGGGGCATGTTTGTATATCCAACCCCTGGCATCATCGTCCCAAAGTCTTTGATATGCTCCACATAATGCCGAGGTAGGTAAGGGAACAGGTCTTCCTGCTTCTTTGTTGAATGGTGTAAGTCACAGTCAATAATGTTGATTGTTTGCGTGTCAATAACAGATTGTTTTTGTTCGGTTTCCATAAAATCTCCTGCTGAAGCGAAAATTGTGCGACTGAGGTCAGTTTCTAGTTATTGTGCAATTGTGTATACCGCTCACTGCCAAAAATCAAGCCTTTGGGAGGTCAACCCTGGCGAGCGTTCAGAACGTTTATCGTCGAGTATACCTAATTCTTGGACTTGCCGTTGTACAATCTGGTATAATGTACTGCTGAAGCTAACTTGTTGTAGGTTAAAATTTCGTTACGATTTCCTGCGCGTTCGGAATCCCCCCAGTTAGAATGTAAACATTCTTTCAGCGGAGGCGAAAGTCTGGATTTGGCAATCCAAAAGGAGCGCAGGAAATTTTCAAGACTCTATTTATCTATAAATAATACCCTATAGAAGATGTAGATTCAAGTTCTGTAAATGATTACTTGCGAACAAAAATAAAGGAACCCTCCAGAATCAACAGTTTATATACCACCTATTACTAGATTAACCTAAGTTGCTAGTAGTAGGCATATTACTTTGAATTCCGATCTTATTGGGGCGGGGCGACATGTGTCGCGTTGGGTTGATGCATGATAAATCCAGAAATCCACTGCACACGCGCAAAGGAGCGGTGCTGATACATAAGAGTACAGCGCAGTGACCAAAAAAGAAGGAAAATAGGAGATAATCAATGAACGTTGCACAGCTGTTTGTAAAGTGTTTGGAAACTGAAGAAGTGGAATATGTCTTTGGTGTGCCGGGGGAGGAAAACGCTCATTTCATGATGGCGTTAGAGGACTCTTCAATACCGTTTATTCTCACCCGCCATGAACAGGGCGCTGCTTTTATGGCGGATGTCTATGGTAGATTGACCGGCAGAGCCAGCGTCTGCCTTGGGACACTGGGACCAGGGGCAACCAATCTGATGACCGGTGTTGCCGATGCCAACATGGATCGCTCACCGATGGTTGTGGTCACCGGACAGGCTGACAGCCGGCGGCAGCACAAAGAAAGTCACCAAAATATGGATGTGGTCGGGATGTTCCAACCGGTCACCAAATGGGCAAGCCCAATCATTAACCCGGAAAATATCCCCGAAGTGGTTCGGAAAGCTTTTAAGTTGGCGGAAACGGAGAAGCCCGGTGCCTGCCACATTGAGCTCGCGGAAGACATCGCGTCCGAATCGACTAACAATATCCCCATTTCGAGGCAGCGTCTCCGCCGCGCCGTGCCTGACGATAAAATTGTCGATCAAGCCATGCATTTGATTCGTCAAGCGAAACGCCCGGTAATCCTTGCAGGCAATGGTGCTATCCGCAAACGAGCAAGCAGGCAGTTGCGTGAGTTTGCCGAAGCTACGAACATCGGTGTTATCAACACCTTTATGGGAAAGGGCGCTGTTTCTCGCCATGCTCCTTACAGCTTATTTACCATCGGTCTACAGGCCAAAGACCTCGTCGCTTGTGCCATTGATGCCGCGGATTTGGTGATAACTCTGGGCTACGACTTGGTGGAATACCATCCCCGTCTGTGGAACCACGGAAGCCACAAGAAAATCGTGCATATTGATTTCCTGCCGGCAGAGGTAGATGAAGATTACCGCGTTGATGTCGAGGTGGTCGGAGATCTAGCACACACATTGTGGATGCTCAATGAGCGCGCTGAAGACACTCCTCTCCAGTTCGATGGCCATCAGCACGAGACCATTCGAGAGGAAATGTTGGCTGAGTTTGCTAGACACAAAGATGACGAGACCGTCGGGATCATCCGCCCCCAAAAGGCACTCTGGGATGTGCGCGAAGCACTAGGACCTCACGATATTCTGTTGAGCGATGTGGGAGCGCATAAAATGTGGATTGCCCGCTATTACCAATGCGACGAACCGAATACCTGCTTCATCTCTAACGGTTTCTGTTCCATGGGGTTCGCCCTACCGGGTGCTATCGCTGCACAAATGGTCTTTCCAGAACGCCGTGTGCTCGCTATCTGTGGCGACGGTGGTTTCTTGATGAATGTTCAGGAGATGGAGACCGCCAAACGTTTGGGGACAAACATTGTAGCTATGGTGTGGGAGGATGGTGGCTACGGGCTCATCTCTTGGAAACAGGACAACCAGTTCAATCGTCACACCAATCTTTCGTTTGGCAACCCGGACTTTGTTAAGTTAGCGGAATCCTTCGGTTGGAAGGGGATTCGGGTCGAGAACGCTGCGGATCTCGCTCCCGCTTTGGACACGGCATTTCATGCTGATAGCCCTGCACTTATTGTTATTCCCATTGATTATCGGGAAAATACTCTGTTGACAGAGCGTTTGGGAAATATCGCCTGCCCGATTTGAATTTCCGTATGGAACTGTGCAGCTCGTCCCGTATCGATTTTAGGCTTGACTTGATTTGTGGGTCGTGCTACAGTAAGTTTCTGTTTTAGGATAAGCTTCCACTCACATAACTACGAATCACACAACCACTTTTCGCTGCTTATATAATCGCAGGAGGAGCAGATGCATGTAGGAACACAGCAATTTAACACATCAGATGAAGATTTGGAATACTTGGCAAGACACGGCGTTTTCAACAAAAACGAGAATTTTATTACATTCCATCGAGCATACGGTTGGGATGTAAAGGAGTTGAAAGAGAAAAAGGAAAAATGTGCTCAATTCGGTATTGATATGGAGATGGTTGCCATCCCTCTCGCCCACCTGAACGTCAACGGGGGCAGCATCCCTAACTTCATGCTCGGTAACTACGAGGAAGGTGACAAGGAGATTGAGCTTGTCTGTAACATGATTAAGCAGGTAGCCGAAGCTGGGGTACCGGCGATCAAATACTTCCTATGTGCCATGGAGAACCAGCGCACGGAAAGCAAACCCCTCGGACGAGGAGGTTCTCAATACAGCACATGGAATCTGGAGGAAGCGGATTCCACTACACCGAGATTCGATGAGCCGGTCACCGCCGAAATGAACTGGGCGCGGATTACTTACTTCCTTGAGCGCGTTATCCCTGTCGCAACCGAGTACAAAATCCGAATGGCTTGCCACCCCTGTGATCCATGGCTGCCGCCCGGCTACAAAGGTGTCGATCGGGTGATGGGAGGATTTGAGGGTTTCAAGCGTTTTATCGAGATCTGCCCCAGCCCTTATCATGGCGTCAACCTGTGTCTCGGCTGTATGGCAGAGAGTGTGACAGACCCCCGGAATGAAGTGCCCGACATTATCCGCTACCTCGGTTCTCGGAAGAAAATATTCCTTTGCCACTTCCGTAACATCGTCGGTGCCCGCAACAAGTTTCAAGAGGTATGGCCCGACGAAGGGGTGATGAATATGCGCTGGAACATGAAAGCCCTCAAAGAGGTCGGCTATCCACACATGGTTGTCCCTGATCACGCACCGGGACATAAGGACCCAGAGAGCGGTCGGCAGGCATTCGCTTATGAGTTCGGTTACATCAAAGCGATGATGCAAGCGGTTATGGATGAAGACTAGGTTCCCTGTTTGTCCCACGGACAGCAATTAGGGTGTGCTGACATTTGACAGTACGTAGGCCCAAGACTAGCGGAACAGAGTTGGGTTGAACGGTCAAAGCGAATCTCTATCAACGACAATAGAACCTACGCTTTGCAATAACATCGGTTTATAGATAGATTCAGCGAACCCCAATCCCACACCCGTAGGTTGGGCATCTTGCCTGATCCAAAGCCCAAACGGTTCGGTGTGGCGAGGACGCTTCGTAGGGAACGCGGATCTGCGTTCCGTTTCTTCTTACCTTTGACTCGACTTCCATCTTAATCTGCCACGCGTCAGCAGACGAGTTTTGCCAAAAACTCGTCTGCTACAGAAACATAACGTGAACCAACACGGGGATTCAGCAGACGAAAATATGCCCAACAGTCAGTTACCCCTTCACGGAAGCAATTGGGAAAAAGTCAAAGCCCAGATGGAAGCGGCGCAAAAGGATGACCAGCCCTGGCACAGCGAACGCATGTTCATCGGGGGCAGCTACTTTGGTGGCGACGATGTCGTCGAGGTAGCGAACGAAGCGTATCAGAGGTACATCAACTATAACGCGCTCTACGCTACCAAGATCTTTCCCAGCCTCGTCCGTTACGAGGCCGATATTGTCGGTGCCTTGCTAGAGATGATGAACGCTCCAACGGGGGGAAATGGCAGCATCACCACCGGCGGCACCGAAAGCTTAATCATGGCAGTGAAGACCGCGCACGCATGGGCCCACGACCACCGTCCGGGGGCAACAGCTCCCGAAATCGTGGTCCCTCACGCAGCGCACCCGGCCTTCGATAAGACAGCACATCTGATGGGTATTAAAGCAGTGCGTTTGGCCCAGAGTCCTGATTTTCGTGCGGACATCAAGGCTATGGAACGCGCCATCAACGAAAATACCATTATGCTCGCAGCCTCTGCCCCTTCCTATCCTTTTGGTGTTACCGACCCTATCCCCGAAATTGCCGACCTCGCTGAAAAACACGGTCTCTGGCTGCATGTGGATGCCTGCCACGGCGGTTTCATCTTCCCTTTTGCGCGTAAGTTGGGCTACTCCATCCCCGACTACGACTTTGCGGTTCCTAGCGTCACGTCGATCTCGGTGGATGTGCACAAGCTGGGCTATGCCAACAAGGGTGTGTCCACGCTGCTATTGCGCGATGCCAGCTTGGAGACCTACCAGCGATATACTTTCGAGGACTGGCCCGCCGGCGCGTATTCCACTCAGAACCTGATGGGGTCACGCTCCGGTGGCGGACTCGCATCCGCTTGGGCGGTACTGAACTACCTCGGCGAGGAGGGTTATCTTGAGCGTGTGGGCAAAATCCTTGAGACTAGAGAGCGGTTCCTTGAAGGCATCCGGAGGATTGACGGATTAGAGATCTGGGGCGAGCCGCAGGCATACCTTATCGTCTTCGGTTCCAATGCCTTCGATATCTTTGCGGTTGATGAAAGTATGAGCGAGCGTGGCTGGTTGAGTAGCCGTCTGCTAGACCCGCCAGCCATCCACCTGTTCTTAGACATGTCGCACGCATCCATCGTTGATGACTACCTACACGATCTCGCTGAAGTTGTCAGTGCAGTGAAGTCCGGCGAGGTTCAAAGCCGGGAAAAGGGGGCTTTATACTCAAGATGACACACGCATTAATCTCTCACGCACTTTATTTTATTGTAACGCAAGTTGCTAGGGCGTGTTGACATTTGTGCAAGGTGTGTCTATAATCCGCCCATAACTCTCTATCGTAGGGGCGAGGTTCCCTTGCCCAACGGGTTGGGAGACCCAACCCCTACGAAGGATTATGCATCTGTACACCCCCTTGATTATCTGGTTGCGATGAAATGTCAACAAAACCTAGATATAGGGTATGGCGTAGTTTGGGTGAATGAGAACCAAAGTGAGCCAATTACCCCTCGCAGTGGATTGGCAAATCCACTGCACCCGCACACAGAGATAGCTTGGATATGCCTATCCCAGCTGAGCGGGTTGGGCAACTAGCAACTTAGGTTATCGTAGTGCACAATACACAATATAGGACACTAACAGGAGGCATTAAAATCATGACACCCGATGTAGCACTTGAGAAACGGAATCAGTTGATTAAAGATGGATATTGTGTCGTTGATAACGTCTTGACCCCAGGCTTTCTCGAAGAACTACGGCGAGAGTCAGATCGGATGCTGGACGCTGTGGAACATCCACCACATTGGAAGTATCAAGGCTCAGACATTCATGTGAAAGGTACCGATGAGTCGGTTATTCACCGGCTAATCCACTGGGACCCAACGCGCAACGCTATGGAGGAGCTGGGCTTGGGTGATTTCAAGTCGAGTGGCGGATTCATCATCTTGAGCAAACCGCCGGGGGGACCGCCCCTATACTGGCATCAAGATTGGATGGGGTGGAACGATCCAATCAGCACCGCCCCTTGGCCCCAATATCTATTTCTCTCCTACTACCTGATCGATACCAGTCTTGAAAACGGTTGTTTCCGGATCATCCCTGGCTCACACCTGAAGCGCCTTCCATTGCACGAGCGATTGGTGCAGGCCCACGCACAGGGCGGCTACTATGTAGATGAGGACGATCCGGATATGTTTTGTGACCATCCCGACGCGATCGATCTGCCAGTGAAGGCGGGATCTCTCGTGATTGCGGAAGGACGGGTGCTCCATGCCGCGCGGGGAAATCAGAGCGACCAACGGCGCACACTGCTGCTCGGTTGGCACAATCGGCCGACGACGACACCGGACTATTGGACCGCCGACGTGCCTGAAGTCATCAAAAACCGCGACCCAAATGTCCAATACGAAGCGACGCGAGCACCGGGCGAATACCTTGTCTGAGCCGTACTAAA
Source organism: Candidatus Poribacteria bacterium (assembly GCA_965222805.1). Classification (GTDB taxonomy): domain Bacteria; phylum Poribacteria; class WGA-4E; order WGA-4E; family PCPOR2b; genus PCPOR2b. The sequence continues at coordinate 5,278,788 of CBDCUX010000005.1, read as the reverse complement.
TCTAGTATCTTTGAACTGAAAATAAGGAGAACGTAACCATGAAACTCGGAATTGGTTTCAGTCAGGCTGTTTTGACGGAGGAGAATCTCCAGTATGCTAAACAGCTCGGCGTTACCCATGTCATCATACACGGTCCTCGCTTTGGAGAGCAGGGTGTTTTGGAGTTCAGCGAATTACTGAGAACCCGACAATTTATCGAATCACACGGTCTGGAGGTCGCCGGTATTGAAAATCTACCACGGGATCATTGGGACAAGGTCCTCCACGGCGCGTCCGGGCGAGATGAACAGATCGAAAAGATTTGTGAGACGATTGAGAACATGGGCAAAGCAGGTATCCCAATCCTCGGCTACTATTTCAGCCTCGCCGGGGTGTGGGGCCATTGGCGTGCTTACGATAGTGGCGGTGGACGCGGCGATGCCGGACTCAAGAGCTTCGATTACGACCTCGTGAAAGATGCGCCGGTTATGGAGACAGGCCGAGTCAGCGTTGAAGAGATGTGGGAGCGATTGGCTTACTTTTTGGAGCGCGTCGTGCCGGTTGCCGAGCGTGCCGGCGTCAAGCTGGCAGCGCATCAGGATGATCCACCGGCAGAAGAATTGCGCGGAACAGGCAGACTCCTAACGAGCCACGAGGGAATGAAGCGGCTGATTGAAACGGTGCCGAGTCCGAACAACGGATTGGAATTTTGCCAAGGGACAGTCGCGGAGATGGGACCTGACCGGGCAGTAGACGCCATCCGCTACTTCGGTGGGCAGGGCAAAATCTTCTACGTCCACTTCCGCAATGTTCGGGGACAGTTCCCAAAGTTCGATGAAGTGTTCATCGATGAGGGGGATGTCGATATGTTTGAAGCCATGCGCGCCTACAAAGACGTGGGATTCGATGGAGTCATCATCCCTGATCACGCCCCTCGTGTGGCAGGCGATAGTGACCATCGCCGTCAGGGCGTAACATTCGCGCTGGGATACATGAAGGCACTGATGCAGATGGTCGAGAAATTGGCATAGCGGACAACCGATAACTCGAGTTGCTAGGTGTTGAAAATCCATCGGTTTTCTTGTTGGGGCAGGGTTTCCCCGTCCGTCAACTGCTGCCTTTCGCTCCAGAGGAGCGATATGTCTATAGAACAGCAATATGTCCAATCCCCGCGCTCCAGAGGAGCGCTATGTGTATGGCAGAGTTGAAATCAGTATCAATTCAGGAGAAATTATGAACAAAATCAAGATCGCCCTAATCGGTGGTGGTGGCATGGCGAATGGGGTTCACTACCCCTCCCTCGCAGCGTTTGACGATGTGGAACTGGTAGGTTTGTGCGATTTAGTCCCATCGAAACTGGGTGCAACAGCCGAGCGGTTTCAGATCGAAAATACCTTCACGGACTACAAACAAATGCTGGAAGCAACAAGTCCAGACGCCGTGTACGTCCTGATGCCACCGCAGCACCTATTTGCCCCTGTGATTCATTGCCTGTCCCAAGGACACCACGTTTTTATCGAGAAACCTCCCGGCTTAACACTCCATCAGGTCCAAGAAATGACGCTGGCTGCCGAGCGGCATAACTGCAAGGCGATGGTTGGATTCAATCGGCGGTTTATTCCGCTCATGCGTCAGGTCAAGGCAATCGTCGAAGAAAAAGGACCTGTCATCCAATGTATGTCTACATTCCACAAAAACACGCCAGACGCACTATACTACGATGGAGTTATTGATGTGCTGACCTGTGATGCTATCCACGCTGTTGATGCCCTCCGTTGGATGGGGGGCGGAGCAGTCAAGGCTGTGGCGAGCGATATTAACAGTTTCGGTTCAGATCGGGAGAACAGTTTCAACGCCATTGTGAAATTTGACAGCGGTGCGTCGGGGTATCTTTGCACCAACTGGGCGGTCGGCGCGCGAATCCATATCTTTGAGATGCACGCTCCCGGTATCTCCGCTTATATTAATCCGGACGTAGGGGGTAGCGCCGTTATTCACAGCAGTGAGGGTGTCAAAGAGATTACGACCGTTGATGCCGCTGGAACGGATGCCAATCACAAGGCTTACGGATTCTACGGCGAAAATCGTCATTTCGTGGATTGCATTCAGGAAGATCGCCAGCCGGATACCTGTTTCGCAGATGCAGTCAAAACAATGGAACTGGTTCAGGAGATTTACCAGAATCGGATCGATTGAGGAGGAATCGCATCTTCATCGCTAAAGCCTATATCCTCATAACCAACAAACCATGACATAGGAGAACTACAAAAAATGCTCGTTTATATCGGAACTTACACACAGGGGCAGAGTGAAGGGATTTACGTCTACCGTCTAGACACCTCCTCCGGTGCTCTTGAATACGTCAGTGTAGCTACAGGGATAGACAACCCCTCTTTTCTAGACCTTCATCCCCATAAGCCCTATCTCTACGCAATAAACGAAATTTCGGAACTTGGTGGAGAGTCTGGTGGCGCAATCACGGCATTTTTCATTGATGAGGAAACTGGGGAGCTAACCCTCTTAAATCAGCAATCAACGGTGGGTACGGGACCGTGCCACCTGAGTGTTGATGCGACAGGGAAATTTGTGCTTGTGGCAAACTATGGTAGCGGAAGCGTTTGTATGCTTCCCATACAGGAAGACGGCACGTTGGGGGAGGCAACCGACTTCATTCAACACGAAGGCTCGAGTGTCGATTCGTCACGGCAGCAGGGACCACACGCGCATTCAATAATGATTGATCCAGCCAATCAATACGCTTTCACACCGGATCTGGGGCTTGATAAAATCTTGATTTACAAGATCGACCTGACAAACGGAAAACTCGTCCCGAATGATCCATCGTCGGTAGAAGTCGCCCCGGGAGGAGGTCCGCGCCATTTCGATTTCCATCCCAACCGAAAATATGCCTATGTCATCAACGAGATGGGCAATACAGTGACTGCCTTCACTTATGATGAGACAAATGGATCGCTCGCGGAGATCCAAACGATTCCAACGCTGCCTGACGATTTTGATGGCACGAGTCACACCGCCGATGTCCATGTTTCCCCATCGGGGAGGTTTCTCTACGGCTCTAATCGAGGTCATGACAGCATCGTAATTTTCGCCATCGATCCGGAAACGGGCACCCTCACCTATGTCGATCATGAGTCAACACAGGGTGAAACACCTCGGAACTTCGCCATTGATCCGACCGGAACCTTCCTATTTGCCGAGAACCAGGAAACGGATACCATCGTAACATTCCGGATAGACTCAGACACGGGAAAACTCACGGCAACAGGGCATGTGACTGATGTGCCGATGCCTGTGTGTCTGAAAATGAGATCTGCGTCCCAATAAACCTTCAGTACGAGAGGTGAACCTTCATGCACACAATTCCTACAGATACCACTCAACCAACACAGGCGACTCACATTCTTAGTGAAGATAAGTCACTGGACAAACTCGTTAGCTTCGGCGGCGACGGCGAACCCAAATCGGCCCGCACCATGCTTCAAACTTTAATCGAATTTGAGGAGGAGTATGGTTTAGAATCAGACAGTTATTCGCTGGGTGGTAATGTCCAACAGGTTGAGGAAAAATTTGCGGAGATGCTGGGGAAGGAAGCGGCGGTCTTTATGCCGACGGGCACCCTTGCCAACCATCTTGCGGTTCGGATGCTCTGCGGAGACAAGCCGCGTGCAGTCGTACAGGAACAGTGTCATCTGTATCAAGACAGTGGCGATTGCGTCTCCCGTCTGAGTAATATCAACCTGCTACCGCTAGCGAAAGATCGTCCGCATTTTACAGTCGAAGAATTGAGACAGGCGGTCGAGGGGTCGGAGCAGGGGCGAGTCCTAACCCCAGTCGGCGCGCTAATGATCGAGAGTCCTGTCCGTCGTCAAGATGGTAAGGTCGTGCCCTTCAGCGAAATGCAGGCGATAACTGACTATTGCCGGGAACGGGGTATTGGCACCCACCTTGATGGGGCACGACTCTATATGATGTCGGGCGCAACGCGCATTTCAGCGAAGACATACGCTTCGATGTTCGATACGGTGTATGTATCCCTCTACAAATATTTCGGCGCGCCCTTCGGATCCGTGTTGGCGGGGACTGCTCAATTCTGCGATGGGCTATACCATGACCGCCGTATGTTCGGAGGAGGTCTTGCGTCTGCTAATTTTACGGCGGCACTAGCGTTGAAGGGGGCAGAAGGGTTTGAAGAACGCTTCAACACTGCCATAAAACGTGCTACAGCACTCTTTGATAAACTCAACACATTGGCGGGCATTCACGTTGGGCGTATTGAGAACGGCTCTAACATCTTCCCGATGGATTTGTCCCGAGATCTCGATTTAGATAAGTTTGTGAAAATCCTGCAAGAGCAATCGGTGTCTATCTCTCCGGGCGATCCGGATTCGAGACGGGGTACACTCAGGGTCAATACCTCCATACTGAGGCAGGATGTTGAGACGCTGTTCGCTGCTTTTCGCTCCGCACTTGAAGGAAGCCGGTCATAATCCATACAACATAGTGGGTTCACGGTTTCGTAGGGAACGCAGATTTGCGTTCCTTACCGAATCGTGTGTGCTCGGTCTGGTCAGTCCCGATGGCGTATCGTGCCAACGAGGCCGGCACCTGATGCCCCATGAATCGGGCAAGTACTATCTGAAGTGCGTAAGTCCTAACTTGTATCAAGTGGGACAAAACAGGAATTAGGTCATTTCATCCTCCTGTGGGAGGGATTTCCCAATCCCGACTAAATAACCCTACTTTTTCTTGACATACCTAAAAAAACCTGCGATTATTTGTTTTCATATTTCAGTCACTCACATAGCAGCTGGCAATCAACTATCAAGAGCGGAGTCCTTTAGATCAAAACAACGGTGACCTTACTGATTCTTTTGAACCTGTTTGCACTCAACACCTTCGCCCAAGACTACACGCAATGGAGTTTACCCGACGGGGCCACAGCGAGGCTCGGTAAAGGGCTCATATCTGGTAATATTGCGTATTCACCGGATGGCACTCGTCTGGCGGTAGGGAGTCACATCGGTATTTGGCTGTATGATACGACGACCTATCAGGAGGTTGCCCTGTTGACCGGGCATACGCGGAGGGTCTTGAGCGTGGCATTCAGTCCCGATGGAAAAACAATCGTAAGTGGGAGTGATGACCGGACAGTGCGGCTGTGGGAGGTGGACACGGGGACACACACCCGCACCCTCACCGGGCATACGCGGAGGGTCTTGAGCGTAGCGTTCAGTCCCGATGGAAAAACTATCGCAAGTGGGAGTTACGACGGCACGGTCCTCCTGTGGGAGCTCACTCCGCCCACCCTACCGGTCACCGGCGATGTCAATGGGGACGGTGGTGTCAACATCTTGGATTTGGTGCTCGTTGCCAGTGCGTTTGGGAATGCGGCGGCGGCGCCTGCTGTGCATTTCTTAGCACTGGGTTCGTACGGGACGGGAGACCGGTCCCCTACCGCTGCCGATGTCAAGGCGTGGCTCACCCAAGCGCGGCAGATGGGGTTGACAACCCCCGACTATCTCCGCGGCATCGCCGTGCTAGAACAACTGCTCGCCGCGTTGACGCCGCCAGAAACGGTCCTGTTGCCGAATTACCCGAATCCGTTTAACCCGGAGACATGGATACCGTATCACCTCGCCCACGCCGCCGATGTGATGCTCACGATTTATGACACCAAGGGTGTGTTGGTGCGTCGGTTAGATTTGGGGCATCAGCCTGCGGGGTATTACACGGCTCGGTCAAAGGCGGCGTATTGGGACGGACGAAACGAACGCGGGGAATCGGTGGCAAGCGGGGTGTATTTCTACCAACTCCGGGCGGGCGATTATACCGCCTTACGGCGGATGGTCATCGTCAAGTAGCGCCTCCCCACCCAGCTTAGCACCCCAAATCCAAGCCGTAGGGAACAACGATCGTTGTTCCCTACGGGCTCCTTATGGCGTCTCTGCTGTAGTTGCCCGATTTATCGGGCGTTGGGAAGGGTGTCCAGCGACAAGGCTTTGAGCGTTCAACTGCGTAAGTCCTGTAGAATATGGGTATCACACATACTAAACACTGATTTTTGAAAAAGTGTTAGATTTTGTTAGATTTTGTTAGGTTATTTCATATCAGCGCATGTTCAGCTTATCAATTGTTGGGCTCCACTCTATTGGGGAGGGTTCAATCGGAATCGTTCTACAATTCAAGTGTAATGCTTGATATGTCTCATTGATTGCGTTCAACCCAACCTAGTTAACTATTTAGTGGAAAATTCATCAAAGGCACACAGATGAACGAAATCTACGAATTAACCGTCTGTCCATGGACACCTGGACATCCACGGAATGATCATCAACTCATTTTCCCGATGAAAGATGGTCGCCTGATGTTGGTCTGGTGTGAATACTATGCGGACAGTCCCTCACTTGTCATGTATGTACCATATAGCCACCGACGACTTGGGGACAACATGCCGTGCCGCATCTCAGCGAAAATATCCACGGACGTTGGACGGAGTTGGAGTGACACATTTACTCTGCAAGATAATATTGGCAAAATGAACGTGAAACACCCCAATTTGCTCCGACTCCCATCAAATGAGATTCTATTCACCTATACTGTGCGCAATTCCGTCTCCGATTTAAGAATTTACATGAAGCGTTCTAACGATGAGTGCGAAACGTGGAGCGATTCTCGCCAAATCTCCTCGTTGCCAGGGATGAATTTCACTAACTGTGACCATATCCTTCAGCTCCGTTCCGGTAGAATCCTGCTCCCCGCGCACCACGGTGCATTCCACGGCAAAGGAGACCACTATCAGGCGCTCTGTTACTACTCCGATGACGATGGCGAGACATGGAAACCGAGCGAGGTAAGGATGGGCCTACCGAAACGGGGTGCCGAAGAGCCTTCCATTGTGGAGTTACAAGACGGCTCTCTCCTCGCAGTCATGAGGAACAGCCTAGGAACAGTTTACAAGTCCCATTCCAACGATGGCGGAGAGAGTTGGGCACCCCCCGAATCGACAGGATTACCGGCCCCCGCATCTCCACCGTTGCTAAAGCAGATTCCTACCACGGGTGATCTGCTCCTCGTCTGGAATCATAATGCTGATCTCGACCACCCGCACCAAGGGGATAGAAACCCGTTGACAGCCGCCATTTCTAAAGACGAAGGGCAGACGTGGGAGAACATTAAGGACATTGAAAACCATTTGGGATACGACAGTGCCTATGCCGCGGTGACCTTCGTTGACAATGAAGCCCTCGTAACCTATTACACCCGTTCCGCCGCAACCTACGGCGAATCGGTCAAGCTGAGAATCTTTTCGATAGATTGGTTCTATCAGTAAAAAGTTCGCTGCCCCCTCTCAATCCGTTGAATCCTCTCTCGTTGCAAATCTCTGCCATTATCACGAATTTAACCTTGACGCGATAGTGTGCTTTGGCTTACAATGCGTCGTTGAACCCCCAATACCGGTTTAGACTTGTGTTGTCCCTAAAAACTATTGACTATGGAAAATTGCAAAACAATGTCGGTTTAATAAAGAAACTCACAATAGATTTTGATTAAACAAGGAGATTATATATGCAAGCTATTGATGCAGTTGCACAGATCTTGAAAGATGAAGGTGTCGAGAACCTGTTCTGCTTCCCAGCGAATTCCCTCATTGACGCTTGTGCAAAGGTCGGCATCCGTCCGATTATGGCGCGAACAGAACGGACACTGATCAATATGGCAGATGGATTCAGTCGCATTTCCAACGGCGACCGTTTGGGGGTTGCATGTGTCCAGTCCGGTCCCGGTAGCGAGAATGCGTTCGGCGGGGTCGCCCAAGCGTTTTCGGACTCTGTTCCTATTCTGATGCTACCGGGTGGGGTTGCCCGTCGTACTCACGGGATCCCCACCCATTTCCAGGCGGTTCCAAACTACGGCGGTATCACGAAATGGGTCGCTCAAGTCAACTTCCCGGACCGAATCCCAGCCATGATGCGCCGTGCCTTTAGCTTGCTGCGGACAGGACATCCCGCCCCGGTGATGCTTGAGATTCCGACCGATGTCGCTAGCGAAGATATTGACGATGGTTTCGACTACAGACCGCCTGAGAAGATCAAACCCGCTGGCAATCCCAGTGATATCACAGCATCGGTGAAAGCCTTGCTCGCTGCAGAATCTCCAATCCTCCATGCAGGACAGGGAGTTCTCTACGCCGATGGAACGGACGAACTCATCGAGTTTGCAGAATTGGTGGGTGTCCCTGTGATGACTACGATGGCTGGTAAAAGTGTGTTCCCTGAAAACCATCCGCTCGCTCTCGGTGCTAGCGGACACACCGGCACTGGAATGGTTAAACATTTTCTGGCGAAAGCGGACCTTGTCTTTGGGCTTGGCTGCAGCCTGTCAACATCGGTCATGTCCACCCCGATTCCTGATGGAAAAGTGTTAGTCCACAACTCGATCGATGAACTTGACATCAACAAAGATTACGCCGCCGATTACGCAATTATCGGCGATGCGAAAATTGTCTTGGGTCAACTCATTGATGAGGCGAGAAAGCAGCTCGGTGGGGGTGGACGCAGTAGCGACGCAGTTGTTGGAGAGATCAAAACTGTCAAAGAACAGTGGCTGGCGGAGTGGATGCCAAAACTGACGTCGGATGAAACTCCCATCAACCCGTATCGCGTCGTTTGGGATCTGATGCAGGCGGTCGATCGCACACAAACGATTGTCACCCACGACTCAGGGAATCCGCGTGATCAGGTCCTCCCCTTCTATGAAGCGGTTACCCCACACGGTTACATCGGTTGGGGCAAATCCACGCAGTTGGGATACGGACTTGGATTAATCTTGGGTGCAAAAATGGCCGCGCCGGAAAAACTCGCCGTCAATATAATGGGAGACGCCGCCTTCGGTATGGCGGGAATGGATTTTGAAACCGCTGCACGGGAACGCATCCCCATCTTGACTATTATGTTCAATAACTCGGCACTTGGCGGTTATGAGAAGCACATGCCCGTCGCAACCGAACGCTTCCAAACAAAGTTTATATCCGGTGATTATACAAAAGTTGCGGAAGGGTTGGGCGGATACAGCGAAAAGGTCGAAAACCCAGCGGACATTATCCCCGCTATCCAGCGCGCCCAAAAAGAGACAGAGGCAGGAAAACCCGCTCTGCTTGAAATCATAACGCGTGAGGAAACCGACTTTTCAATGGGAATTTAACCATCAGACGTGAGGAGTGGCTGACCAATCAGATTTGGCTCGCCACTCCCTCAATCCCCATCATCGAAGTTCGTAATAGAAAGGAGCCACCGCTCATGGCAGACTATCAACCGCTCGACTTGTCAACGTTATGCAACGCAGGGCTCGAAGTTTTAGGCGCAAATGCGGATGCCCCCATAGGCAAACAAGCCTTCCGTGGTCTTCCATTTCTGGTAAATGCGGACGGTTCAAAATGCTTCATTGCACTTAATGACGCTTCGGGAAGCGTGACGATTCCCATCAACCAATCCACACGTCGTGTTATTATCGCACACCGTTTGCTAGAGTCTGACCTAATGGAGGGCGGAGCACTAGGAAAGCCTGTCGCAGATTATGTGTTCCGACTAGCAGAAGGTGCCGAAATCCGTATTCCCATCCGCGAGCGATTTGAAATTGCAGATCTCTCCGGTGGCGGATCGCCATTCCACGCACTCCCCGACCAGAACGATCAACTGATGCCCCGCTATGAAGGGAAATGGGAGGATATGGGTCGCCGTCAAACCGAAGTATCGCGTGGCACGGCACGCGGCTACTATCTGTGGGCTTGGGAGAATCCGCATCCAGACCGCGAGGTCGAATCGCTGGAGATTATTCCCAGTGGTCCCCGTTTTATCATCGCTGGTGTGACACTCTCGCACCTCGATGAGCACCCTTTTGTTCGACAAGGAAAGCGTGAAGCGCGCCTGACTCTGACCAATCCTGAAGACGCAGAAAAACCGTTTGACCTTGACGTAGAGGTCGACCGGGGGATAGCGACCTATATTCATCCATTGCCCGAGGCATCAGCTGATGATTTTGTCAACGATGATTTCGCCGGTTGGGGGGAGGCACAGAATCCCAAGTCGAGTCCAGCTTATGTCGAAGTCGCTGCCCTTCCGTCAGCAACAGTGACGGTAAAACAGGGTGAGGAAAAGGTGGGTGAGGTTCGGTGGGGCGATGTCGAAGAGAAGAAGGTGGTCGAAACCCCACAAATGCGTGTGGAACTCTTAGATCGTGGACGGAATTGGGTTCACGTCAATGTCCTTGATGACGATACAGGCAAACCCGTCCCCTGCCGCGTTCACTTCCGCTCGCCGGAAGGTATTCCCTATCAACCACACGGGCATCACAATCAGGTCAATTCTAACCTCGGTAGTTGGCATGTTGACGTCGGTGGGGATCTCCGGCTCGGACAAATTACCTACGCATACATCGATGGTCGTTGTCAGGGGTGGCTACCGCGCGGTGAGGTCATCGTGGATATCGCACGCGGATTTGAGTATGAGCCGGTACGGACACGGGTAAACATAGAACAGGGACAACGCGAACTGACTCTGCGCCTTAAACGATGGGTTCACATGAACGCGGAGGGCTGGTATAGTGGTGACTCGCACGTTCACTTTCTCTCAACACAGGGGAGTCACACAGAGTCGCAAGGCGAAGATCTCAACATCGTGAATTTGCTCCCGTCACAGTGGGGTAACCTCTTCACCAACACGGAGGACTTCACGGGCAGACCTAGTATCTCGCAAGATGGCAATAACATCGTCTATGTCGGTCAGGAAAACCGGCAGCATTTTCTGGGTCACCTCATCCTCTGGGGTCTCAAGGAGCCGGTGATGCCTTGGTGCAGCGATGGTCCCGGTGAATCCGAACTCGGTGGAACGTTGGAAATCACGATGAGCGATTGGGCGGATCAGTGTCATGCACAGGGCGGCTCAGTCATCATACCACATCTCCCGAACCCCAACGGTGAGCCTGCAGCGTTGATTGCCACCGGTCGCGTGGATGGCGTGGAGATGCTGCGTCATGCACCGTTCAATCACTTGGAATACTACCGCTATCTCAACTGCGGCTATCGCTTACCGCTGGTTGGCGGGACGGATAAGATGAGTAGCGATGTCCCTGTAGGCATTTATCGCACCTACGCCTATATGCCTGACCAAGAATTTACCTACGACAACTGGTGCAAAAGTGTGTCGCAGGGACGAACATTCCATAGTGGAGGTCCTATCATTCACCTCACCGTGGATGGACACAATATCGGTGATACAATGCAGTTGTCGGGGGCTGGTACGGTGGGAGTGGAAGCATGGGCAGAAAGTATCTTCCCCATTCACACGCTCGAAATCGTTCAGGCTGGTCGCGTCGTCGCTTCGACAGAAGATGGTAAAGGCACACGGCGACTCGAGTTGAAGGCACAAGTGAAAGTGGATGGGCACACTTGGATTGCCGCCCGATGTGGCGCACCCAACTATACCAGTGTCCCGCATCACGACGGTTGGGGACGAGGCATATTTGCACACACCTCGCCGGTTTATGTCGCCTGCGGTGGAGAGTGGTGGATGTTCGACAAGGATGCCGCCCAGTATATGCTCACGCTGATTGACGGGAACCTGACTTACATCCGTCAAACTGCCGCTCGACACGAGCCCGGCACGGCGACCCACCATCACGGTGAGGATAATCATCTCAACTACCTAGAGCGTCCCTTCGTCGAAGCGCGTACAGCCATTCACCGGCGGATGCATCAATTGGGGATAGCGCATTAGTGGAATGCGAAACGTAATGCGTAAAGTGTCTTTCCTTACACGGTTGTTGTATATGTCAAAATTTAACCGAGCCGAGTTATAAAACAGGTAAGAGTAATGGAAGGGGTGTCCATGGCCAAACCAGCGTCGCACGACTCCAATCAACCGGAGGACTTCAACTTAACTGAGGATCAGATCGCGCAATTCAAACTCAACGGCTTCCTCGTAGTCGAGGATGTTTTGTCAGCGGAAGAGGTCGAGACCCTCGCTTTCCATACCGACTTAATAGCCGCTGGTAAAGTAGAAAATATCCCGGAGACCAGTATCCAACTCGAAGCGGTTTTCCGGGACGGTTCAAAACCTGTCAAGAATCAGGTCCTATCAGTTCGTAAGCTATACAACCTAGCTGTCTACGACCAGGTGATGTGGGCGCATGTCTGCAACCCCAAAATCGTCAACATTATAGCGGCGCTGCTAGGCACTGACGACATCAAGATGTACGGCGACCAACTCTTCATGAAAGCACCGGAGGGAGTCGGCACGGCGCAACGTTGGCACCAAGATTCCGCCTCGTGGCGCGACATTTTCCCGAAAGATTTGGTTAGCGCATGGACATCCATTGACCACGCAACAACGGAGAACGGTTGCCTGAATTTCGTCCCCGGAACACACCGTTGGGGCATGATGCGCGGCGAACAGTTGACACCCTTTCTAGAGGACCTAGGAAGCGACCAATGGCCAATTATCTCTGCGCCGTTGAGACCCGGCAGCATCAGCTTTCACCACAGCCTCACGCTGCACCAAAGTGGTGCTAACAACTCCAACACACGCCGTCGTGGCTATGCCGTACACTATATGCGCGCGACCTCCCGCAAAGATGAATCGGTCACCGATGCGCCGAAGATGCCTCCCTTCAAGCAAGTGTGTGGCAGATCCTGGCCGGGGCGTGTGTGAGGGATCAGAGCAAAATGTCAAATCGGCAGAGACTGCTAATAACCCTCTTTATTCTCTTTTTGAGTTGTCTCTTGGAACGTGAGATCTCCGTAGCTTTCGCGGATACGCCACGTCTTGTCTCCGCAACTCCACTGTCTCAAACCGCCGTTCAGTTAAGGTTTGACCAAGCGTTAGACCCAAAATCAGCGGAGAATGTATCAAATTATCGAATTCTGCCAGAGATTGAGATTGAATGGGCAACCCTCGATTCACGAATGGATATTCTATACCTGTCCACCAGTCCGCTGGAAATTGACAAGACATATGCTTTGACAATCGAGGGCCCAATGCTTGGGAAGGAAGAGGTTTCTATTAACCTACCGGAGACGATGGAGATAACCTTTGGTGAAGGTCAAGGGGTAACATTTTCAGAGGTCTTGCGAGATACAACTTTGATTGTTTCTCCACAAAAGCAGGAGAGAAATTACAGCGCCGGTGGGGAAGAATTTCTGCTATGTACACCTATCGGCGGTGTCTTTTTTGTCTCTTTTGACATCATAGAGGCGTTTGAGGAAATCGGTATCATAGGGGAGGCCAATATCTTGGACGCATCAATCAGTCTCTATACGGAGTCCGTCGAAAATGATACATCCCAACAGATTATTGTTCGGCGTGTGCTGCTCCCTTGGCATGAGGGCGTACAAAAATCCGCGCCTGCACAAGAAAACGAGCTCACCTATAACAGTGCGATGCACCAGAATTTCCCGTGGAATAAACCACCGGCGCAAGCGATGTTGGAAGCGGTCAACGGCGAGGAGCCAAGTGATTACAACGGTTCGGAGGATGTCGCATATCGAATTGATGGGTTGACAGAAATCGGACCTGCTGAAACGCGATATGTCTGGAAGGGAACTCCCGTGACAGACGCCGCACGGTTTTGGCTTACTTACCCCGATTATAGCTACGGTTACCTATTTGCGCTGCGAGATGGCACGGCATCGATCCGTTTCGCATCCAAAGAGCATCCCGATGAAACTCGCCGACCTGTCCTAACGATCCGGTATCGGACAAGAGTAGAGAATAGCGAGTAACATGCTGGTCGAAACACTGACTACTTTGTCAGATAGGATCTTATCTGACAAAGTGTTCGTTCAGATGCCCCCAAATTCTCCTCGATGACCTGTTTTCCGATTTGCCCCATTTGAGCGCGTCTTGCTGCGTCCGAAAACAGCGATGTGAGCACTTCTGCCATCTCCTCAGCGTTATTAACCAACTGTGCTGCCCCTCGCGCTTTCAGGATACCCGCCTCATAGGCGTTATGAATTGTGGGACCGAATAAAATCGGCTTTGCCATCGCCGCGGGTTCCATCACGTTGTGAACACTCCCGTGGAAACTCCCGCCGACGAAAGCAACATCCCCCAACCGATACAGTTGTGCCAATAAACCAAGGGTGTCAATCACAATCACATCGATTTCGCTCAGATCAACGCCTTCCCGTAATTCCGAAAAACAGACCCATGAAAGACCCAGCCGGTCAAGCTGCGCCTGAATCTCGTCAATCCGTTCTGCCGTTGGTTCGTGGGGAACGAGGATTAAATGCGGCAGGTTGTCGCAGGCGGGATTATGTAATGCGTTCTCACGTAAGCGGTGATAGGCTTCAAGCACTACCCCTTCATCCTCCAGATAGGTGCTTCCTGCAATCAGGATTGGGCGTTGCAAGGTCAATTGTCCCGGAAAGAACTCACCATCCCCATTGACGGCGACTGCGCGTTGGTAGACGCGATCAAAGCGGGTATCTCCCGTTACCTCGATCTGTACTTGCACCGGACAGATCCGGCGAAACCGTTGCGCATCTTCTTCCGAAATCACACAGTGTACCGAAATGTGCCGATGAACATCTCTGAAAAAGGGGCGTGCAAAGAGCGCTAACCGTTTGGATTGTGGGTGCAGCGTTCCCGCGATGAGCGCAATCGGAACCCCGCGCTTAGCAGCACACCAAACTAAGTTGGGCCAAATGTCAAACTTGGAGAAGATAAGCAAAGAGGGCTTGATAATTTCAAGGAGACGCGCTGCGTTTCGGGTGGTATCCAACGGAAGGTAAATAGCAGCGTCGTGGTGGGGATAGTTTGCGACGTTCGGGTGGACCGAGGGCGAAAAGTAAGTTAAAACAATGCGCACGTCATCCTTGAGTGCTTCGATGAGTGGCTTGGCTTGCTCAAATTCGCCAACAGAGGTGAAGTGAAACCACGCCGTTTGACTCAGTTTTCGCGCTGAACTCAACTGCTCTGTGATTGAGTCGAAAACGCTTCGCCGCCCGACGAGCCCTTCACGAATCTTCGGACTGAATCGGGCGGCGGTGTAAAATCCAACGGTTAGCACGGGAATTACAAACGTGTTATAGAGCGTTTTCCAGAGCATGGTATTACGCTGTGCCCTTATAGCGCAGAGAGAATTTTGTCTTTCAGCGTATCTTTTGGATGCGCGCCGATAATCTGCTCTGCAACGTCCCCTTCCTTAATTACGAGGAGCGTTGGGATGCTACGGATGCCATACTTCATTGCAGTCTCACGGTTGTCATCCACATTCAGCTTGCCCACCTTGAACGTGCCGACATGCTCATCAGCAAGCTGTTCAAGCGTCGGTGCAATCATCTTGCAGGGGCCGCACCATTCTGCCCAAAAATCAACAACAATCGGCGTATCAGAATTCAAAACAGTTTCTGTAAAGTTATCATCGGTGATTTCCAAAATATTCTCAGCCATGGTTTATCTCCTTACGAACATAATAGTTAAAAAAAATTAATATGACCCAAGTTGCCACCTAAAGCTCCAACAGGGCGATACGTGTTGTCTTAGGTGACGCCACGATAAATCAATAAGATCATTGCTTGTCGTTCACCAACCCGGATCTAGTGTTTCTAGTAGGTGTCGAGTATGGAAATTCGACCTACGGGCTATCTAGCAACTCGCCCTAATATAATACCCTACAAAATCGAGAGAGTCAAATAACATTACCGTCAGTTTGTGTCCGGTGTTGTCCGCAGATCGTCCACCGTCTTTTTGAGGTTTTCAGCGGTTTCTTTCTTGAGTAAAAAAACCGTATCCGGTGAGTTCCGCAAGCGTCCGTAGTGATGTTCGCCGTCAACGAGTTTCCCAATTTCCAGCAGGTGCTCCGTTCGATCTTTCAGTGCGACGACAAGTTGAATTTCCGGCGCATCAAATCCTGTCGATGTTATAGGGGGCAACACCGATAAAAACGCTTCGACTGTCAACTGATTTACCTGAAGCAGGAGACTGCGAACTGCTCCGTTTCTTGCTTGTTCTTGCACTGGGCGTGTAAGGCGCCAATTCGTTCCCTGTTTTTGACAAGTCAGATTGACATCCCCATGCTCCAAGACAATTCTAGTCGCGTCGTCACTGTCAAAATCAAGAATCTGTTTGTGCCGGAGTTCGGCAACCCCCATACCAACGAGGTCAAGGAGTGCTTTCTTGACCCAAAAGACAGGTTCAGCGTTTTGGGCTTTGACATAAATATTATTGTCTTTCTTCTTCCCCACAAGTAGAACAGCAGGCTCAGCGTCAGGCACCATGAATGATGCTTCAATCGAAGGCGAATCCAAACCATAAGGCTGCAGGCGTTTCGGTTGATCATCAACGAATGCAACTGCCCGCAGCGCATCCACGCCGAATAGCAGGTCATCAACTGCCCCTTCATCTGCTTTCAGTCCAACCGGTGCTGTAATCTCCCATTCACCTACCACATTTTTCTGACACACAATCTCGCTATCCCCTTGACGGAGCGTAAACCGATGGGTGGATGTGCGCTGGAAGTCGATAACCCGCTTATCGCGGAGATCGAACACGCTTCTATTCAGTTTCGTGTAAATCTCTTTGTTGACTGCATAAACGGCGCGCTGTTCCGGGCGTGCAACGTAAATCCGTCCGGGCGTCCCCGCATCGCTACCGATTTGTAATTCTTGTTTCTGATCGCTAGTGTTCGATTGAAGGGCAACACTGATTCTGGGTTGAGCAAGTCCGTAGTTGGCAGGTTCGTAATCACCATCTGCTTCAAAGACCACGGCTTTCAAGTCAACAAGTGCTGACACAATCTCTTCAACTGCTCTAGTATCGGCTTTTGCCTGCACCGGTTGAGTCATCTTCCATCCACCCGCCTCCTCTACCGCATCCGGATTCAACGCCCCCTGTTTCTCGCAAAGAATCTCTGGTTGTCCAACAACTTCAAGACGGAGTGTTGCAACTTCAGCCGGTGAAAACTTGAAAACGCTTCGATCTCGCAGATCTGAAGGCGATTTTGTAAAATCATTGAGTGCACTCGACTCAATCAAAAAAATATGGGATTCAGACTGCTCCTTTGTGTAGACGGAATAATTGACGGTCTTGTCACCGATGAGGAAGGTTTTGGCTGGATCTTCTCCCTCTGTCCACAATTCAACCCGGATATTAGGAGGTTGTAGCCCGTATTGCGCCAGATCCTCCGCTTCAAGCGTCTGCTTGACCTTCTTTTCTAACAAATCCTGCAGCATCTCATTGATTTTGGGTAGGTCGCCATCAGCCGTAAAAGGCGCTGTCAATTGCCATGTACCATCGGTATTTTTAGCCAATGTCAGAGATTGATACGATTCGTCCTTGAACGATAAGCGAATTTGTCGAATTTTGTCTTTATTGAGCGCATAAACCTCGCGAATCCTCTGCATGTCCGTCTTCGATTGCTCTGCATCGGGAGATGGTCGCCCAAAAAAGAAATATACGCCGCCGAGTAGAATGAATGTTACAAGGATGATCAGCGTTGTTTTGAAGTTCATGTATGAATCACCTCCTGTATTACCTCTATATCAATTTGCTATACGACTTCTGATAAACCACACGTTTCCCTTTGGTGGCTGGTGACGAGTAGCTCTTGTCCTTTTCACTCTTCATTTCTCACACCTCACGCGAGATAACGGATGCAGCATCAGTCCACCTTTCCAAGATCTGAGTAACCACATCAGATTTACGGACTACTTTGCCACAATAACTGTGCCAGTATCGAAACTTTCGCCCACTTGGATTTGGTAAACGTAAACACCGCTCTCAACGAAATTGCCAACTTCATCCTTACCGTTCCATTCCAAGTCACGCGCACCCGGATCTGCGGACTTTAGTTCCCTGATGAGAACACCATTGATGTTGAAAATGAGGACACTAAACTCGCCCTCAACGCCTTCAATAGCGCGAGCGGGAAATACAACACGATTAAAATCGGGATTGTCTGAGAGCGGTGTAAACGGATTGGGAAACGGTCTGCCGAGGATACGCAGGATTTGGTCAGTCCGCTCCGACCGATTGTCCACCTCATCGACAGCTTCAACGGCATAGACAAAAACACCGATCCCGAGCCTACGCTCATCCAGAAACTCATTGGCATCCCCTATAGAAATTTCCACGTTTTCCCCGCCCCGGTTTCTTAGAGGCTTGAGTTGTGCACCCAACGCACCAAAAAAAAGTCTATATTTGACAACATCAGGGGTCGGGCTAGCGGTCCAACTCAGGTGAATTATATCATCAGATTCAGCGACAGCAAAGTTCTCAGGAGGCTGAGGTCGGGCGGTGTCCGGTAGGACTTCGATGGTAACCGTTTCGGAACGCTTAGATCTCAGTAGCGGCGTTTTATACGCTTCGATTGCGTAATCGTACGTCCCCGGCGCGACATTCACATCCAGAAACATTTCGGTATTCCGACTTGAATCAATTTCGACTCTGATGTCAATCCGTGGCGCATTGTCACGATAGATAAAGTAGCCAGCCACATCCGGATTGTCCAATTTCTGCCAAGTGAGGATAACGTCGTTTTCACCATTCGCGTCCCTTGTACCACTGAACCCTTCCACCGGGTCGGGAGGCACATTGCGGATGATTTGCAGATTAAAATCGTCATTATTCGGTTTGCCATCTGTGTTACCTGGCTGGATAAATCCGCCAATCGGTATGTCTTCTATGTTTCTGAGGCGCGCTCTAAAAGTAACCTCTGCGGCAGTGGTATCCGCTGCTACCGTGGGATCTGGTGCTCTAGCATCGAAGATAATCTCATTGAGCGTATTCTCAAAATCTGTGATTGCCTCGTCTAAACGAATCTGTAGGAGATTCCCTATGACCTCTGGAACCGCATCAATCTGCCGACCGTCACGAGAAAAAGATTTGAAATTTGATGGCTCGACGGCAAATCCGGCTGGCAGTATGATTTCAATCGTCTTGATGTCTTCATCAACCGGTTTGGCGAGTGAGCGATCAATCCTTAGGGTAACAATCAGCGTTACGGTTGAACCTGCGGGCATAAGCCCTTGGTCATCGTCTTTAACGTTGATTTCGCCTATTGATGTAACCGCTGCGTGACCATAAATTGCAAAACATACTATAAAAAATACAGTTAATCCAACAAGGAGATAGGGTCGTCTTTTTGTCTTCATCCTGCGTCAACTGCTCCCGCCGAGTTTATAAAGCCGAGGCCGGTCTGTGTTTGGCTATCCAGATCGAGCAAAGGAAAAAATCATTCATTCAAACATCAGGTTCAACGAAAACCGCTGGGTCGTGTTGTCCACTAGGGTGCCTGTGACAATCTGAAAAGCGTAATCTAGCTGAAGTCGAAGCGCAGCGACCGGCACTGCCACACTGCCGCCGAGCGCAATACCGGTTGCACCGTTGACACCACTCCTTAGCGAATAGCCGGCACGAAGGCCAATTGCTCTGTTGAGCCACAATTCTGCACCGACGTGTAGGTGTTGATCCCCACCTCGAAAAGCAATTTCAAAGAGACCGAGCCCTGACTTAAGCACTTCGCGTAAGGCTTCCTGCTTGGTGGTAGAAGCAATTGTAGCAAGGCGGTACGCTAAGCCGATACGGATGTTTTGTGGGACAAGATCCTCCCCTACCTCGGAGACACTGACATCGGCGGGAAAAAGATTTTCTGCCGAAAGCCCAAGTGTTAAGCCGGTCACCGGATTTGCCATCATACCGAGATCCAAGGAGAAATCAGCCGCGGAGGTGTGCGCGAAAAATTGGCGGTTGTTTTCAAGATGTGCGCTAACGGATACGCTATTTTCGTCGAAACGGGTGGTAAAGGATTTTAGGTTCACGCCGACTGCAAACTTCTCTAAGAAGGTTTTGCCGTAAGACATAGTAATGGTCTGTTCTTTATAGACCTCTGAATCTTCGCTCAGAATTCCGATGCTTGCGCCGAACGAACCCGCAGATTGAAGTGGCAAAATTCCACCGATATGGTTATAATTGATAAGTCCTCTGAACCGTTGCGCCGTCGTTAGGCTGAGGTGGGCAGTGTTAATATAGCCAAGTCCAGCGGCATTGTAGCTCGCCGCGTTCCCATCATCAGCTAACGCTACGAACGCACCACCCATTCCGAGTGGTCGTGCGCCTACACCGATATCATTAAATGCCGCAACAGCACCTCCGCTACACAGGATCAGCAGTCCAACTGCACTAATGGCGATTCGCACCGTATCTTCACCCCTGCGATTTTTCGTTGCTGAATGGAGATAAATCCTTCGCTTTTTTAATCTTCATCGAATATTTACGCTCCACAAAGTACAATAGCGTTTGACCATAAAAAAAGCAGGGCATCCAATGCGCTCGGACAGCCTGCTCAAATCCGACTCAATGCTCAAACTAGATATGCCTCTTATCGTAGTGGTTTGTAGTTACAGTTTTTCGCTATTCCGACGCGCATCGAAAATCAAACCGGAAACCACTCCTAGGGAAAGAAGGTAACTCTTAGCGTGCGGGTCCGAATTGCTCATAGTTTTTTTCAAGAGAAGCTTCACAGTAAATAAGCTCTCAATTGCGTTTGATTTTCATGCCAATGGCGACCATCCGCCCTGCGCGTTCCGCCGCTGTTTCTGTGAGTGCCGTTGCATTTCCAATTGCTGTTTCCAGAGGTATCGGTTCTGGGACAATATCAATCATTGCGTCAATCCCTGCATCGTAAACGCCATCAGAATCATCAGCAATACTGCCGGCTATTGCAATCACAGGGATGTTGTGCGTCTTTGCAACCTTTGCAACACCGACAGGTGTTTTGCCGAAAACCGTTTGAAAGTTGATCTGTCCTTCGCCGGTGATGACCAGATCTGCACCGGCGAGCCGTTTGCTCAATTGGGCCGCCTCGGTGACGATCTCGATGCCCGATTTTAACGATGCGTCCACAAAAGCCATCAAGCCGGCACCCAACCCGCCAGCGGCACCTGCGCCGGGGACGTTGCCCACAGATTTACTGAGGTCTCGCTGCAATATCTTATTAAAATGGGATAGGTTGGCATCCAACATCTCGATCATCTCAGGAGTTGCCCCTTTTTGAGGTCCGTAGACATGGGAGGCGCCCTCTTTGCCCGTCAGTGGATTGTTAACATCGCAGGCAACCACGGTTTCCGTTTCGGTGATGCGTGGATCCAATTCGGAAAGATCGATTGAATTAAGCGTTCCCAGATGACCGCCTCCCGGCTTGATCTGCTCACCACTTGCTGTGAGCAGCTTCGCGCCAAGGGCTTGTGCCATTCCGGCACCCCCATCGTTTGTCGCGCTGCCACCGATGCCAATAATCAGTTTTCGGCAGCCGTGTGCTAGGGCAGCTCCGATCAGTTCGCCGGTGCCATAAGTTGTCGTAACACGCGGGTCGCGTTTGTCGGGAGGAACAAGTGTCAAGCCGGATGCTTCCGCCATTTCGATAACCGCTGTGATGCCATCGCCAAGCACCCCATATTGAGCATCAATTCTGTTGCCAAGCGGATCCATCACTTGTGCTGTTAGAATTTCACCGTCAGTCGCATCAACAAGGGATTGCACCGTGCCTTCACCACCATCTGCCATCGGTACTTTTTCTATAGTCGCATCGGGGAATACACGGCGCAAACCGACCTCCATTGCTTCTGCTACCTGCAATGCGGTCAGGCTGCCTTTGAACGAATCGGGTGCAATAACGATTTTCATAGCTGGGCTCCGGGCATAATACGTAAAACGGAATATAGGCAAACGCGCATTGACGAGTTTACCTACAAACTTATTCTTTATCCTATCACGAGAAACGAACGGTGTCAAGCATGAGTTATCGGTGATTGCTATATTACAAACAAGGACATTGACAGGTGCAATATGAACACCATTGATAGAAATACAGAAGAGCACAGAAACATAATCTACTTCGATTTGGAAACTCAAAAAATTGCCCAAGAAGTCGGCGGATGGTCATATATCGATCGGATGAAACTTGCAGTTGCTGTGACATTCAGCACCGCCAATCAGCAATATGCAACCTTCCGAGAATCAGATGTTGAACTTCTAATAAATCAACTCACAGCAGCAGATTGTATCGTTGGATTCAATCTTAAGGCTTTTGATTACCTTGTTCTCAGACCATATACACCGGTCAACTTATCGGGTTTGCCGACTTTCGATATGTTGGAACACATCGGTCGGGCGCTCGGATTTCGCGTCAGTCTCGATGCACTTGCAAAGGAAACATTGCGAGAGACCAAGTCAGCAGATGGATTGCAGTCCGTGCGGTGGTGGAAAGCTGGCAGAGCTGATTTGGTTGCGGAATACTGTCGGAAGGATGTCGAAATTACAAAGCGACTACATGAGTACGCCTGTCAAAATGGGCACCTCCTATTTCGAGGGCGAGATGGCAGAGTGCGCCGTGTGAACACAACGGGTTGGAAACCCTGATTTCGTCGAGAGCAGGCGCTGCGCCAAGGGGGTGTCTGACGGCGATTTGTTCGCTTTAGGTCCACTCATCCAAGTTATACTGTTTTAACTGGTAACTCGGGTAATAATTGAGGTGCTGGAAAACTTTGATACCTCTAGGCGTTAGAATCCTCAATCGACAATCTGCAACCGCTTCCAACGATCGTAGTAAAGTCGCATTTTCTCGGGTAGGACATCCCGCACGTTATCCGCCAAGCACCACCTGAAGCGTTCATCCAACGTCTCAGGTGGATCGTCCGCCTGATGTTTAACCAAGCACCCACACAGAGTCAGACGTTCCTCCCTCCCCGCCGGCATAGCACCCCGGTGGATAGTATTCCCGTTCCAAAAGATGGTCTGTCCCCGCTTCAACTTTATCTGCTTTGCCCCCGGGATATCACCGACCCCCTTGTTGCTGATCAGCACCTCGCGTTCATGATCGGTGCGGTAGCGGCACTGACTGCCCGGCACAATCCACAGACATGGATCATCTACCAATGCCGTATGCCATTTAAGCAAGTTCTTACGGTAGCGACTGAGGATTTCCATCTCCACCTCATAATTCCCGTCGCGTTCTTCCGCACCGAAGTCCCGATGCCAGCCACATTGGTAGCCGCTGCCTTGAATGGCAAATACGGTCACCCAGCCTAGGCGTAGCTCCTCACCCAGAAAGGAGCGCACATGGCGTTTGACCGGTTCGGAATCTAGATATTCCGCGAAGATCGGCTCGCCGAATTCGGGTGCCATAACCCCCATGATAACAACGGGGTTTTTACCCTCCCCGCCGGTGTCAACCTGATCGGTGTTGTCAACCACCTCGCCAGAGCGCACCTTATCCGCCACCCGTCGTGTAGCTTCTGTCAGGGGCGGCAGCATGTCCGGCACCACCGCATCGTCAGCGATAAAGTAACCTTGGTCATTGTACTGCTGGATCTGTTCTTTGGATGCCATATCGCATCCCTCCATTTCTTGTGAGGCTTAATGGTTTTTGCTGCGTAACCGTCAATAACAATCTACCTTGTTAGCCTTCGTCCGCCCCAATAGGAGCCTCTTTGCCGGTTTCAGCCGAGCGATAGATCCCCTCCATCATCTGTTGCACATGCAGCATCTCACTGAATCTGACGATTGGCGTTCGATCGTCGCGGACAGCATCAACAAAATCTTTGAGGACCTCAAAGAAACTGTTTTCGGGTTCGACAACCTCCGGCGTTCTGTCAAAGACTTGGTCGCCGTCATCGAGATAGATCTTCAACGGAATCTCCGCCGCGCCGAAGTCTCCCAAAACCTCAATGGTTGGTCGGCTCTTCCACGGATGCGTCAGCCAGTTGCTTTCAAGTGATAGCCCCGAACCGTCCGCAAAGCGGATGTAGCCTGCCGCAAAATCCTCTGTCTCGAAATCTTCCACCATCCCCGCCCACGAAATCACCGGGTTTTTCATATGGCGCACCTTCTGATAGGTGGTTCCCATCGCAGCGATGGGCGTTGGATCGCCGATGATCCAGTTTGCGAAATCGAGGGTGTGCACGGCGGTGCTATAGAGAACACCTCCACCGGATAATGCCTTGTTGTGAAAAACGCTATAGCCGGGGATATTCATCACATGTCCTGTCCAGACGCGGGTGTAATATATCTTTCCCAAGCCACCCTCTTCAATAAACCGTTTGAGCGCGTGCCCTGCTGCCAGTCCACGATTCTGGAGTCCCATGCTCATCTTTTTGCCGTTCCGCTTGCAGGCGGCAATCATCTCCTCTGCTTCTGCACTGCTGACGCAGAGGGCTTTTTCGCAGATAACATTTGCTCCTGCATCAAAGGCCTCAACCGTCTGGTCCCTGTGCAGCGCATGAGGCGTACAGACGCTAACCAGGTCCAAGGCGTGTCGGTCCAACATCTCTCGATAGTCAGCGTATGCATGCGGAACCTTAAATTCCTTCGCTACCGCTTGCGCGCGTTCAAAGTTTACATCGCAAACAGCGACAAGCGATACCTCTTCCATCTTTGCATAATTTGCAACATGCCCGCCTCTGCCCTGGGCACCACAACCAATCACAGCTGCTTTCATAAAAACCCTCCGGATAAAAAAAGTTCAGTTGCAGCGAGGGATTGTCAAAAAACTCAGACAAACCAAAACCCGCCATTTGCCAGTTGATGTTCAAAAACCAATATCACCGCTGTCAGCTGCACAGGGTAGACACTTTCCCCTACAGTTTTCTTGCTCGCACTAACGCGACATTTGCAAACGAGCCTTTTTCGGCACACGAGTCTGAAAAAACGTCCGGAAGGTGCCTGACTTCAGCCTTCTCAATCTCCAATCCAGGGAGAATTTGGACGATCTGTTCGGGTGACATTAGTTCGTCTTCTGCAAAACTCCAAACCTTGCTCATAGACTTGTCCCACTCGGCGACTAATAACGTTCCGTCTTGAGACAGTGCTTTCAGTCCTGTTTGCAGGGCTTGTTTGCTATTATTCCCACCAGGGAGAGCATAAGTACTGATCACCAAATCGAACTTGGCCGGTGGATGCCAATTGGTGATGTCACCGACATAAAAAGTGGCGTCAAGCCCACTCTCTTGAGCGGATCTTGTTGCAAGTTCGATAGCGTGTTCTGCCCAATCGACACCAATGACTGACCATCCTCGCCTTGCTAGCTGCAGGGCATTTGTACCAGTACCACAACCGAGATCTAACGCGGTCCCCACAGGAAGCCGCTTCACTTCGTCGTTGAGTATGAGATCTATCACCTCCACCTGATCGGGGTCTTCTTTGTAAGCATCGTTCCAGAACTCTTTATCCATATTGCCCAATGCTGTCTCCTTTGTAATGGTGCTGGTTCTAGCTCTGCTGTCTAACGTTTTTGGTAGAGGGCGCTCTAATAGCGCTACCTGTCTCCTATTCAAATCTGCACTGCCACCGTCCCGCGAAAAGGAAACAGAATGGCGCGAAATTTCTCGTTTGACGGATGAAACAGGGTATCGGTTGATAGATCCCAACTGATTTGATGAGATTCGTAAATATTCGCTTCCCTAGCTCTTATGCTAAACTTCTCTGTGCATCTGCACATTTCTGCACCGCTTGATTTTTTATTTTCCTCTACGGGCAAATGTGCTATAATCAAACATATCTTCTAAAACTTGGTGCCCCATTGGCGGAACTGTGGCAGATGCAGACGCCGGGTGCATTGCACCGCGGAACTTTTACATGCCGTTTGCGTGTGTTCGGTTGGTTAATTCGACAAGGAAACGCTCATGAAACTCCCGAAATCCAGTACCATCGCGTTCACCCCAGATTTACGCATCTGTCGGCTGCTCAACGGGATGTGGCAGGTCTCTGGTGCCCACGGTCCTATCAATCCAGAGGCAGCAATAGGGACAATGTTCGACTTCATTGATGCGGGATTTACCACATGGGACCTCGCCGATCACTACGGACCCGCGGAGGATTTCATCGGCGAGTTTCGACGGCAACTTGCCGCTGAACGCGGCACAGACTCCCTTTCTGGAATTCAGGCGTTGACCAAGTGGGTGCCACGACCGGGGCGGATGGCAAAACCGTGGGTGGAATCCAACATTGATATATCGCGGGACCGGATGGGGGTCGATACGCTGGACCTGTTGCAGTTTCACTGGTGGGACTACAATAACGAAAACTATCTTTCCGCGCTCACCTATCTCGCCGAACTTCGGGACGCGGGGAAACTCAGGCATCTGGGCTTGACAAACTTTGATACCGAACACCTTTCGCGTATCACGGACGCGGGTATCCATATCGTCTCCAATCAGGTGCAATTTTCACTGATTGACCGTCGCCCGGAGGTGGCGATGATTCCGTTTTGCCAAGCACACGGGATCCAATTGCTGATCTACGGAACGCTTTGCGGCGGATTGTTGACCGAAAAATACTTGGGGCAGCCCGAACCGCGGGGACGGGAATTGAACACCGC
The DNA here is from genome assembly GCA_965222805.1 of Candidatus Poribacteria bacterium. Lineage (GTDB taxonomy): Bacteria > Poribacteria > WGA-4E > WGA-4E > PCPOR2b > PCPOR2b. The sequence continues at coordinate 5,252,421 of CBDCUX010000005.1, read as the reverse complement.
CAGCTTACACAAGTACAAGCAGATGATCGATGCTTGGGGTGGTTGGGAACTGTTTCAGGGGCTGCTTTCGACGCTTGGAGAGATTGCCCAAAAACATGATGTCAGCATCTCCAACGTTGCAGTTAGAGCGATTCTTGATCGTCCAACGGTTGCCGGCGTTATCATCGGTGTGCGGCTAGGTGTCACCGAACACCGTACCGCCAATGCCCGTGTGTTCGATTTTGCCTTGGACTCTGAAGATTATGCCCGGATAGATGCTGTCCAGTCTCAATCCCGTGATTTGTATAATCAAATCGGGGATTGCGGAGATGAGTATCGAAGTTGGTAAGTTGACAAGACCACACCATAACTCCCTGCGGCGATTTTTCCACGAGCCGCGCATAAAAAGTGCTCAGCGAAATATAGACCTTGCAGAGCAGGCTAATGGTTGGATGCCATAACCGCTTCCATTCTAGCCCTTTTCCCACCACCCCATTACCTCCTACGAAAATTCGGTGTTGTGTTCCAGAATATCAGCATCCGTACAGGGCTACTTTCTCGAAATTGATATAGTGGAGGAAAATCATGTCAGAAAAACAGGTTCGTTTGGCTTTAATCGGTTGTGGCGGGATTGCAAAATATCACTTACTATACGGATACCAACCATTAATTGAGAAGGGTGTTGATAGCTTCTCGATTGACGCGACGTGCGATATTCGTAAGGACGCTGCAGAGGACTACGCCGATAGAGTTGCCGCGTTCCAAGGGACAAAGCCTCGTGCTTATGACAGCATTGAAGAAATGTTGAAAGTGGAAAACCTAAACGGTGCTGACATCTGTACGCCACATTCACATCATCACAGTTCAGCGATTCCCTGCCTTGAATCCGGCGTTGATGTTATGACGGAGAAACCTTTCGGCATCACAATCAAGGCGAGTAAGAAAATGATCGAGGTGGCGGAGAGAAACGGACGGCTTACCGCTACGGCAGAGCAATGTCGCAGGGAACTTGGACAACGGACGGTTGGGTGGGCGCTCAACGAGGGAAACATCGTTGGTGCACCACGGATGTTCTTCGCCCAAACAGCGGATTGGCGCGACCCTTCGGAAAGAATCAGCAATTGGCGAGTACGAGATTGGCGTTTGGAAAAAGAGTTCAGCGGTGGTGGGATGGCGTTGGACACCGGGGCGCACATGATGGACACAATTCGCTACTTCTTTGGGGATGTTGAAAAAGTTTACGCACAGGTGAGTCAAATCGAAGAACGGTTTGTGAATCACCCCGAACGGGGAAAGGTCCGCTCCAACTGTGAGGATACATGGGTTGCTATTATTACTTTTAAGAGCGGTGTCGTCGGGACGTGGAGTTTCACAAACGCCGCGCCTGTTCACAAGTTCCTCAATGTTGCGTTCTACGGCAGTGAAGGTGTCATTCGGGACTACGGAAGCGTCTTTCACCCGTTTGTTGGGGACGGTGGCAATGTGGAGAAGCTGGATGGAACGAAGTACACGATAGGCGAGCTGCGTGAGATGTATCTTGGGACGTTAAGCGATGCGGAAAAAGAGAGACTTTTTCCTTTTGGGTTTGGGGGTGTACATCGTCAAGATGGTTTCGCGCTAGAAATATATGACTTCATCAACGCCATCAAAGATCGCCGCCCACCCGAAGTTGACGGTTGGACGGGGTTGAAAGCGAAAGCCGTTGCAATTGCTATTTACGAATCGGCGTGGTTGGGTGAAGCGGTGAGCATCGCCGATGTGCTTGATGGAAAAGTAAACGGATACCAAAAGGAGATTGATGAGCGTTGGGAACTTTAGGTGGAATGCCCTCCTAGTAGGCTGTAAAATAGAACCTCCGTAGAATCAGATCCTGATTTTTGTTTTACATTTCTTGCAATTCGGCTATAATTGTTGATGACTCAGCGGTAATTTTCTTCATGCTGACCAAGCGGGACATAGCGGTTTTCAATATTGGGGGCAAGAAGGCGTGTATGATTGTAGCTATACACTACAATCGGCAGAAAGTTTACGTGGATTGAAATGAGATCAGGTACTTAGGGGGATAAAAGATGAAAGCAGACATACTTTCCGCAGATGCGATTTCCATTCCCGGAATAGTCAGGATCAAAGCAACGGAACTCTCTGCCCCACCAGCGTGGGCACTTACGGAGCGCAACCTGATAAGCCTCATGGAAGAAGCAGCGCCGATGCTGCTCAAGAAGTACGCCGAACCGGGAGGGGCTCTATATTTTGCCGACGATTTAGATGATCTCTATGAACGGATTTATAATTGGGGTCTTTTCTACGCTATGGGAGCAGATGAACGTCTACTCGAATTGGCGCTACAGTGTTGGAATGCATCGACCCGTATCACTAGCGACGAGATTGTGCATCGGAAGCATCCACGCTTCTCACAGCAGGTCCATAGGGAGTACTACAATTTAGCGCAGCCCGGCGCGGCGGAATGGCATCATTTGGGCGAAGGCAACATGGCTTTCTATGACTTCGGTGTTGCCAGTCCCACCATCTCGGAGAATGTACGACGCGCGAAACAGTTCGCTGCGATGTCCATCGGTGAGGACCCACAAGCCCCTAACTACGATCCCAAATATAAAGTCTTTCGTTCCCCTGTTCAAACTAGCCGAGGTCCCTGTGTCCATCCCGATCTCCAACACTTAAAAGCGTGGCTTGCAGGGAGAATGGGAGAGGATCCCAGTAAGGCTATGGGTATGCGATCAACACTTTATCCGGTTGTTAAGGAGTTGGAGTCGAACTGGTATGAGCACCCGCAGAGAAGAGACGAAATCTCGAAACTGTTTGAGCAGATCGTCCTCAATGGGGACGTAGCACATAGTCTGGGAGCCACCGCACTGGCCACCAATGCGTACCTGTACACCGGAGACGAAAAGTACAAGCAGTGGGTCCTCGAATATACGGAAGCTTGGCTGGATCGGATCAAAGCTAACAACGGGATTATCCCCGACAACGTTGGGCCCACAGGAAAGATTGGTGAGCATCGTCAGGGACAGTGGTGGGGCGGTCTTTACGGATGGAACAGTTATTGGGCGGGCGATATCATGTTTAACTCGATCATCGTTGGTGCTGAATGTGCACTCTTGCTCACCGGGGACTTCGGCTATCTCGAACTGCTCCGTTCACAGATTAAACTCCTGCTAGACAACGCCGTTACACGCGATGACGGTCAACTCCTCGTCCCAACGCGATACGGTCCCGATGGTTGGGAGGCGTATGAACCGATGCGGATGAAAGACTTGGCGCATCTATATCATGCCTCAATGGATCCTCAGGATTACGAGTTAATTACGAGGGTACGGTCGGGTGACGTAGAGCGCGATTGGAACCACGTTATGTTTGAAGCAGAGAAGAATAATGGGAATACAGAGTATGGACGATTCCAATACTACGATGGGAAAAATCCCGATTGGCCCCAAAAAATACTGGATGTCGAATATGAAGGGGCTTTGGCAGTGTTTGAGGAGGCACGTAACGATACCCGCGATGTTGAGACAATAATCGCAGATAATCAGCAACCGCCACATTTTGTTCTTACCAAGGGGTTGACGCAGGTGATGTTGGGTGCGCCGCAAGCCGTTTATACCGGTGGACTTCTGCGGGCGACCGTACGTTACTTCGATCCGGACCGCGCTCGACCCGGCGTCCCGGAGGATGTCGCCGCCCTTGTCGACAAGTTGGGATCGGACATGGTGGGGGTTCAACTTGTGAATCTCAGCAGAACTGAAACCCGAAATGTTATCATCCAAGCGGGGGCTTTTGGGGAGCACCAGTTTACTAAAGTGCAATTTCAGGAAGTAGATTCGGATGGTTCATCGGAGCGGGTTGTTCCTGTTGATGCGAAATTCTTCGCCGTTGAACTTCCACCTTCGAGAACGATTCGGTTGGAGATTGGTATGCGCCGCTTTGCAAATTCGCCGAGTTACGCCTTTCCTTGGCATGGAGACAAGATACCTGTGCCGTTTCAATAGGATAGTACACTTTTTGGTGCAATAGGTTGGCTCAATAGGAGAAAGATTGTGATAACAGAAGAACAGATTGCTTACTTCCAAACATTTGGTTTTTTGGTGCTGAGACAAGCGTTCCAACCCGATGAAATGGACGCAATTTCCCAAAAATTCGATGAACTGCTCGACAAAGAGCGGGGCGGACAGCCATTTCCGGGGGAGAGTCGTCAGTCTCTCTACGGCATTGCTGAAATCACCCCTTTGCTGACGGATTTGGTGGAGGATGATCGCATATACAAGACAGTCGAATCCCTGCTTGGAGAAGGATTCATGTGGCTCTGTTCCGAGGGCAACCTCTACGTGGGCGATACCGATTGGCATCCAGATGGCACGCGGATGGAGTATCGACCGATGAAGGTATCGTTGTATCTCGATCCGCTGACAAAAGAGACGGGTTGTCTGCGCGTAATCCCCGGTTCCCATCGTTTACCCCTGCACGAAACGCTCAAACCCAGCTCACAGTTCGGTCTCCCCGGCAGCGAGGTCCCCTGTTTCCCGCTTGAATCGCAGCCCGGAGATGTCTTCTTCTCGGATATGAATACGTGGCATGCGTCCTTCGGCGGCAGGGTGGGGCGTCGGCATCTAGCGGTCAATTTTGTGCCTAAACCCACTACCGCAGCGGATATAACCCTGTTGAAGGAAAATCATCAAGGCGTCTTGAATTTTATTCAACAATTGCAGTACAGCCGACCGGGACAAGTGTTTTCTGACGCTTTTCTCCACAGCGACCGGCCGCGTATCCAGCGGTTGACCGCCAAGTGGGTCGAGTTAGGATTAGAGTAGCTGCCCAAACCACATTTCACCTATTGCCGAGTGCAAAGCCCACCGGCGTAACGAGGAGAATGCTATGAAAATCACAGATCTTAAAGTATTTGCTGTGGATCAGTTTGTATATGTCAAAATCATGACCGACGAAGGGATATACGGGATTGGAGAAGCCTCACTCAGCGGCAGATCATTAGCCGTCGTTGGGGCGTTGGAACATCATCTCAAACCGGTTCTGATGGGTCAAGACGCAACCCGAATCGAACATATATGGCAGGATATCTTTCGGGGGACATTCTGGCGCGGTGGGCCCGTGCTGCAATCCGCGCTTGCAGGGATAGATATCGCCCTGTGGGATTTGGCAGGCAAGGCACTCGGTGTGCCGACCTATCGACTGTTGGGTGGGGCAACGCGGGACAAGGTTCTAGTCTATCGTCATGCCGGCCTCGAAGGTGCAAAGCAGATGATAGATGAGGGTTGGAAGGTCCTCCGTATCTCACCGATTCGGTGCGATGGCGGCTTTAATCAGAAGGAAGCAACCCTGCGTGGGATTGAGTATATGAAAGCGGTGCGACAGGCGGTCGGCGATGAGATCGAGATCATCTTTGAGGTACATACACGCTTGACACCGCCTCACGCGATTCAGTTATGCAATGGAATTGAAGAGTACCATCCATTCTTCGTTGAAGACCCCATCCGTTCCGAAAATCCAGCCTCGTTTGCGACGCTCCGAGCGCACACAAATGTGCCAATCGGCACGGGCGAACAGCTGCCGACGAAATGGCTATTTCGTGAACTGATTGAAGGGGAACTAATTGACTACCTCCGGGTGGATATCTGCCATAGTGGTGGCATCACCGAGGGGAAAAAGATTGCGGCGATGGGAGAGGTACATTATCAGGAACTTGCCTGCCATTACACAGGAAGCCCCGTCAGCACGGCGGCGATGCTGCATCTGAATATGTCGGTGCCGAACTGTGCGGTACAGGAGTATGGGGTGCACACCGATTGGATGAACGAAGTCATCCCAAACGATATGCGGACCGAGGACGGTTATCTCTTCGCAACGGATGCCCCGGGGCTAGGAATTGACTTGGATGAAGAGGCTGCAGCCAAATATCCGCATTCGTCAAAGGATCCTACCCATCTGCGACGGGAGGACGGGTCGGTACAGGATTGGTGATATATTCCTCATTTTAGTTGGGAAGTTTGGTCTTACAAAACAGAGCGATAAGCTTGCAAACAGTTGGGTCTAGCTATGAACAAAAAAACATGCGACATTCTCATTCATAATGGTAACATTCTTACCATAGATCCGGACCGCAGAATCTATCGTCCGGGTGCGGTGGCAATCACCGGCTCACGCATCGTGGGTGTTGGGACTGATGCCGAGCTGCGACAAAACTTTGATGCGCGGGAGATGATCGACGCTTCAGGTGGTATTGTGCATCCCGGTTTCATCGATGCTCACAACCATATTGTACATACCAGCTGCCGGGGTATTTTCGGTAGCTACCACGATGCGGAATCCTTGCCTGTCAACTTTGCAGATTGGAAAGCAAGCGTCACCAATGCAGATGAAGCCGCAGCGACCACCATGGCAGGAATTGAGATGCTTCGTAACGGGTTCACGATGTTCATTGAACCGGGATCGCTCTTCTCAACGGAAGCAGCAGCGGAAGCGGTTGAGCGTGTCGGTTTGAGAGCCCTTTTCTCTCCGCTTTATCTATGGGACCGGGGCGAATCCTTTGAGGCGATTCCTACGCTTGCAAGCCCCAGCCTCATGGCGCGCGCGACCATTGACCACGACCGGTGTATAAAGGAATTGGACGTAGAACTCCACCGAAACAGAAACGCCGATGCCTTAGTCCGCGGGTATATCTTCGTCTACGGGGAAGGAACCGCCTCGCCTGAACTATTGAAGGCAGCACACGCCTGTGCGCGTGAAAACGATGTTCCGCTGCATATACATGCTGGTTACCTCCCTGAAGGAGCGGATCTTTATCGCACCCTGACTGGGAAACGTCATCTCGTACATCTACAAGAGTTGGGATTCTTGGACGAAAACACCGTTGTTGTGCATGCGAGCGCACTGGATGCGGACGAGGAAACTGCAGTTCACGAAACGGGTTGCAAAATTGTATGGTGTCCGATAGCATTCTTCTCGCTCGGCATCACATTCAACATAACCTTTAAGATGGCGGAACGATATCGCCGTGGTGTCTGTGTCTCACTTGGTACTGATGGAGCTCGCGACTGTACGCCGGGAGAAACCATGCTCACAGCGCACCAGGTCGCGCAATCCTATGCCGATCCCGTCTCTCCCGGCACCCTGCTCGAAATGCAGACTCTCAACGCAGCAGCGGCAGCCGGGCTAGAGGCAGAATTGGGCAGCCTAGAGGTCGGCAAACGTGCGGACATCGTTGTGAGATCCGTGCGGTCATCTGAAGCCTATCCTGACAACGACCCCGTGCACGCGCTGGCGTTAAGATTGAGAGGAGGAAGCGTAGATACGGTTCTAGTCAACGGCGAGGTTGTTTTCCGCGAAGGACATTCCACGCGAGTAGATGAACTTGAGGCCTATAAGACTGTTTCTGAATCGGTTGTTGCACGAGCGGGGCGGCTCGGAATCGAACTAAATCCTGAGTGGCAAATTGTCAACGGATAGACTCTACACAATCTGTAATGATTAGAGAAAGCGGGAACATGCCATCTGAAGGACCACTGATTGCCAATCCAGCCAAAAATATCCTCAAAAATGGAGGACCCATATTCGGATTCAACGTATTCGAGTCCCTTCGTCCCTCCGTTGTCAAGATCGCAGTGCTCGCTGGGTATAACATGCTGCTCGTTGAGAATGAGCATGTCCTGCACAATGACGAGACCCTAACAAACTTTCTGGTCATGGCAAGGGACAACCGCCTTTCGCCTGCCGTAACCGTCTTGGTCCCTTCCCGGCCCATCGTGTCCCGCGTCCTTGATGCGGGCGCATTGGGAATTTGCCTCTCCCATGCCGAGACACCTGATCAGGTGGAAGCATTGGTGCGTTGGATGAAATATGCGCCGGTGGGCGAACGAGGGTTGGCAATGGGCGCCAATGTAGATTATGCGGAGGCGGATGCTGCCCGATACTGCGAAGAAGCGAATGGGGCAACGTTGTTGATACTCAAGATCGAATCTTGGCGAGGCGTCGAGAACGCCGAAGCGATGTTGTCCAACGAATGGGTAGACGCTGTCGTATTCGGTCCCGGCGATATAGCGGCAAAGATGGGCTTCCACGGACAATGGGAACACCCGCAAGTGGTTGCCGCGATGGAGCATGTCATTGAGATTGCGTTGTCTAGAAATTTACCTGTAGAGCCAGCGATTTATCCAAAAAACCGTGCGGAGTATCAACAGCAGCGGGAGCGTGGCATCCAACTCTTTGGCAGCTTCAGAAGTCCCGAATACAGTCTGTTGCGGGAAGCAGCATCACACGCGATGTCGATATATCGCTAGAGAATATTTATAACGCTAGGGGCCATAAAGTAGTAGGCATACTCTGTCCCGATGAATCGGGAGGCAAAGCAATATGCCGCAATCTGTACACACACCCGTAGGTCGGGCATCTTGCCCGACCCTCCTACCCGGTTCAATACCGGCAGGAAGCCTGTAGGTCGAGATTCATATCTCGACACCCAAATGTCAATAGAGCTAGATATTGAAAATCCATCGGTTTTCTTGTAGGGGCGGGGTCACCCCGCCCGTCAAGTACTTCACCTTTCGCTCCAGCGGAGCGATATGTCTATAGAATGCCGATGTGTCCAATATCTGCGCTCCAGCGGAGCGGTATGTGTATAGCAGGGCGTGTCTAACTAAAGTTCCAACGGGGCGATAAGTGCCAACTTGCATTATCATACTTCAGCCTTTTAAGGGATTAGGAGGGTAGAAATGGAAAGCAAAGTCATGCTTGGGATTACCAGAGATATATTTGACGTGGACGGGAAGTTGGACATCCCCGGTCCGGGACTGGAACTGCTCAACGAGATGCCAGAGATACAATACCGGATGTTCGATCGATTTCTACCGGAGGTCACCGCTAAGCAAATACAAGGCTGTGATATGGTCATTAGCGTGGGGGCTCGATGGACCAAACACTCACTCGCCGGAAACGACCAATTGATTGCCCTGCTGTACACCGGCGTAGGGTACGACCACATTGATGTTCAGGCGTTGACCGATGCGGGCGTTCTATTCTGCTTTGCACCCGATGCCGTCCGCCGCCCCATGGCTTGCACCATCATAACCTTTATTTTGACGCTTGCGATGAAATTGATGGCGAAAGACAAAATCACCCGTCAGGGACGCTGGTCAGAGCAGAATGACTACCGTGGCGAGGGGTTGATGGGCAAAACGCTCGGCTCCATCGGTGTCGGTAACATCGGTCACGAAGTGTTTGTATTGGCGCAGCCGTTCGGTATGCGTCATTTGGGCTGTGATCCCTACATAAGGCAGGAAGATGTGGACGATGTCGGCGTACAGTTGGTCGACATGGATACCCTGCTAGCGGAATCAGACTTCGTGAGCATCAGCGTGCCGCTGAACGAAGAGACACGACATCTCGTCGGGGAGCGAGAGTTGCGCAAGATGAAATCGACCGCTTATCTTATAAGCACCTCACGGGGACCCGTAGTTGACGAAGCAGCTCTGATTGAAGCACTGCAGGGGGGATGGATCCAAGGCGCAGGAATTGATGTTTTCGAGCAGGAACCCGTCCAGCCTGACAATCCCATACTCGGCATGGACAATGTGGTAGTATCTCCCCACTCGTTGTGTCATACCGATGAATACTACAAACTTGCTTGGAGCGGTAAACTCCAGCAGGCCGCACAGATCCTCCGAGGTGAAATTCCTGAAGCGCTAGTCAATACGGAAGTTCTCAAAAGTCAGGCGTTTCAAACGAAGTTCAAGAAATTCCAAAGATCATAAAGAGAGACCCGCACTAATCAACTCCTAGTTGCTGTAACCCAAGTTGCTAGGTGCGATTCTAAGTAACCATGTATAATGTCGGTTAGATACCGACTCAGTGAACTTACCACTGTAAACCTTACCTTAACTGCGTTGGTGGAAACAGCAATGTGGGAAGCAAAGGGAAAAGGCGAACAACTCGGCGTGAATGCAGACACGCTAAGCCGTTGGGTCCGGTTACAATGATATGGCTAAATGAAAATTGAACTGATGTAAGCCTCGTTATTGGGAAACAGGTGAATCTGCGTGAGCGTGTCCACCCATGCACTCTATATTAACAGCCTGTGGCTAAAAAGCGTGTGTTTAGTAAGGTAACTCTAGCATTTGCCTTATGTAAGTCGTAGACATCGGGGTAAAGTCGGAGCCTAAGTTATTGATGATGTATACATTGTGAGATTAGAATAGTCCCTAAGTCGCCCCGATACATCGGGGAGATAAGGGAGAGGAGGGCAGTCAGCCTGTCCAAGTCAGCATACTGAAAATGAGATACAACAGATTAAGGGAAAATGAGCGCGAATCATGTTTACACATGGCGACTCGTCCCCAACGTTCTGATATTCCATGAGTAAGTAGGGCTGAGATTATCTTTTGGGATAAATAATAGAGTCAGACAGCCTAAAACTCGTAATTCCATAAGGTGTTATTATCCTTTATCAGATAGTCAGTAACTGACGGTGAAAGCCGTGTGCGGTGAAAGTCGCACGCACGGTTTGGAAGGGGGGAAAGACTCGTGAGAGTCCTACCTATCCTTACTAGTAGTCATATTGCATTGAGTCCCGATCTTATCGGGGCTCTGTATGCCGTAACCTACACACCTACCCGTAGGTCGGGCATCTTGCCCGACCCAAAGCCCCAGCGGGCCGACATGTGTATAGAATAGGTAGAACGTCATGCGTAAACGGTCATAGTCGCGATTTCGAACGTACGCTCCCTACGATCTATTTTGTGTTGTAGGAACGAATTCCGATTCCCAACTATTGCGTCGGTTTCTGACGCTTGGTTTATCAACAACAACTTGCGTTACTATACCTTAACAGTAGATACAAAAATCCAAAACCATAGAGCGATACCGAGACCCGTTATGCTCAAAATACGAGGTGACTCATGCAATTCGATCTGTTAATCAAAGGTGGTGATGTTGTAGATCCAGGTGGTGGCAACAATGGCAAGCTTGATGTCGCGGTTAAGCGCAATCGTATCGCAGCTGTTGACGCCAACATTCCCGCAGAATCTGCTGCTCAGGTTATCGATGCCAGTGGTCAATTTGTGACGCCGGGGTTGATAGATCTCCATACCCATATCTTCTACGGCATCGGCTATTACGGTATCCATGCGGATACAGTGGCAGCGCGCAGCGGTGTGACTACTTGGCTCGACGTGGGATCTTCAGGCGGATATAATTTCCCCGGTTTCCGAGAGTACATTGCCACCCCCGCTCAAGCACGTATTTATGCGTTAGTCAATATTTCTTCCATCGGCTTGACGACGCGGTCGGGGGAACTCACCAACTTGGATTACTGTGATATTGATCTCTGCTGCAAAATTATAAATCTGAACCGCGATATAGCGTTGGGCGTGAAAGCGCGTATAGATCAAGGTCAAACTCGTGGCACAGGCATCGTTCCCTTGACATACGCACGGGAGGCAGCGGATCGCTGCGAACTCCCACTGATGGTTCATATTGGCAACGGGCCACCAAGCATTGTTGATGTTCTGAAGCATATGAAGCCCAACGACATATTGACCCACTGCTTTACCGGCGGAGACATGCGAATCATCGACGATGCGGGCAAGCTGCGAGATGAGGCAAAACAGGCTTGGGACAGCGGTGTTGTTATGGACATCGGTCATGGAGCGGGCTCTTTCTCCTTTGAAACTGCGGAAGCGCTGATGAGTGTAGGCCATAAACCGGATGTAATCTCCTCCGATATCCACCAAAACAGCATTGGCGGTCCTATGTTTGACATGCCAACCTGCTTGAGCAAATTCATGTCATTGGGGATGAGTTTTGCAGAGGTTATACAGGCATCAACCGAACGGCCTGTCCAAGTGATGGGATTGGGAGACGAAATCGGGACGCTTAAACCGGGCGGCTTGGCGGATATAGCGCTATTCCGGATTGAATCAGGTGATTTCACCTTCTATGATGTTCGGATGAGCCCACGGAAGGGCACCCAGTTAGTACGCAACACCTTGACCATCGTCAATGGACGCGAAATACCTATTGCAGCCGAGCGACCACCGGCACCGTGGTTTGAACTGAGCGACGGCCAGCGCACACTCATCGAACGCAATCATACGCCGCAAGCGTTCGATCCTAAATCAGACGAGTGAGGTATTGAATATGTCACCAAACTTATACGGCATGAGACGTTTTGAAAATAAAATCGCCTTAGTAACGGGTGGGGCTTCAGGCATTGGTAGAGCAACGACAAACCGTTTGGCGGCTGAAGGGGCGCAGGTCATCATTGCAGACAATAACCCAGATATGGCAAAAAAGGCTGTCACGGAAATAGAACAGTCCGGCGGCACTGCGATCTATATGGAGGTTGATTTGGCAGATGATGCAGCTGTTGAAGCAGTTGGTCGTGCCGTCGCCGAACAATTCTCCGCGCTCCACATTCTGGTGAATAACGCCGCTATTTTGAGACAGGGGCGCATTGAGGACGGGGGCTGGTTGGCAAATTGGGAACCGGAGACAGCGATCGGCTTAAGAGGCTGGGTCCTGATGACTCAGGTGCTATTGCCCATGTTAAAGGAGGAAGGTGCCGCTATCGTCAATCTCTCATCCGAGGGCGGTTTTCTCGGCAGACCGGGGCAATGGGTCTATGATGCGATCAAAGCGGGATTGGTCTCAGCCACCAAGACGATGGCGTATGAGTTCGTCGACTACGGTATTCGGGTCAACGCCGTTGCGCCGGGGTGGATTGTTACGGAGATGCACTTTGGCAGGCACGCAGATCCACAAGCGCGGAAGAAGGAATTGGAAGAAACGCCGATAACCTCCTGCATTATGAAACGTTGTGCACGGCCAGAAGAGGTGGCTTCCGCCATCGCCTTCCTGCTCAGCGACGACGCCTCCTACATCACCGGCACCACCCTCCACGTCGATGGTGGACGCATGGGCATGTCCGTGGGGTAACTACCGATAGCAATCAGAATACGGTTGTTGTCAACTGTTTGTCGCTGAACCTTAAACTGTTTCAGACTCTATCCCGAATAGCAGGAAAAATATGAGAATCGACACCCACACCCACTTTGGCGAGCCTTCTCAACCTAAAGAACTCCTTTATCGTACCGAACTACCAGAAGCCTACAAGGCGGTGGCCATCCCCGAGGGCATCACAGGAACTGTTGTTACTGAATCGTCGGAGGATATTGAGGACAATCAATGGACATTGGATCAGGCCGACAAAGACCCATTCATCGTCGGTCTGATCGGACATCTAGATCCGTTTTCCGAGGCGTTTGACCGGGACTTAGACCGATTCGCAGCGGATCCCAGATTTTGTGGATTCCGCCTCCACACCAACTGTTGCCATCGATACACGGGCCAGCCGCACCAAGGGATCGATACTATCCCCGAGCGGCTGTTGGAAAATCTCACCAAACTGGTCGAAAAGGATCTTGCCCTTGATGTTCACGGCGGCTGCGAGTATTTCGACTATTTCGCTGAGTTGTACCGGCGTACGGATGGGCTCCGTATCGTGATTAACCACATGGGCGAATGCGGTCCTCTGACCACAGGTCCTCCGAGAGCGGAGTGGGTCGCAGGTATTCGGCGAATCGCGTCGCTGCCCAACGCTTACTGCAAAGTATCCGCACTTGTCCAGATGGCTGTCAATGCGCCGGCACCAGCCGACCCAGCGTTCTATCGTCCGGCTATTAATGTTATGTGGGATGCGTTCGGCACTGAGCGGCTAATCTATGCCAGCAACTGGCCCCAGATCGAGCGTGTGAGTGATTTCGCTACGGCACATCAGATCGTCGCCGATTACTTCGCTGAAAGGGGCACGGACGCGGAGGAAAATTTCTACTGGAAAAACGCCAAACGTATGTATAAATGGGGACGCGATTCTTGATTCAGTGACCAACTGCTATCTGCTTCGAGTATCACCCAAAGTATCAGAGTGCTTGAGGCGAGAGGTTTCATCGAGCAACCCAACGATTCAGAAAATTCTGATTAAGGCATAGAATCTTGAGTTACATTTTTGCCAAAATCAAGATAAATCCGATTTGTATAAGGTATAATCCGACCTATCGGGGACTTGTGTTCGATTCCAGAATTCGAGGAGGGTGAACGGCCAGTTTTGGGTCACACGGCCCTGGCTGTTCTTATACCAGCTTCTCACATTCGCCGCGCCCCAAGCCATCTGCAGATTACCTTCGTCAACCCATTGATTGTAGGCGTCATGGACGGACTGTTTGCAATCGAGCGCTTCGCAACCGGTTTCAAGCAATAGCTTGATACACCCCAGAATGTACCGCATTTCACATTCTGAAAAGAATATGATACTGCCATTGGCAACGATATTCGTATTGGGACCATACATACAAAACAGATTGGGAAATTTGGGAATGGTCATCCCTAAATATGCACGGGGATTGCCGTCCCAATGTTCTTGAAGGTCAATTCCGCCCAAGCCTTTGATTTTCATTGGCCAGAGCATGCGGCTGGGGTAAAACCCCGTGGCATAGATCAGCATATCCACTTCGCAAGTCTCACCGGATTTGGTTGCAATCCCTGTCTCCGTAATTGCGGCAATCGGGTCAGTGACGAGATGGACGTTGTCCCGCTTCAGCGTTTTGAGCCATGTGCCGTTGTCCACCAGCATCCGCTTGCCCGCCGGCGGATATGTTGGAAGACATTTTTGTAGCAGATCCGCATCGTCTCCCACGATTGATTTAATGCCTTTGGTGAAGTGGGCACGAAGTTCATCGTTGGCGGGGCTAATCGAGTGGGTCTGATCTGTCCAGGACGCATCTTTTTTCACCCAATCCAGCACACCTTCGGCGATATGCCAGAACCTGAAAACACGAAACCATTTGGCATAGAACGGCACATGTTTCAGAAGCCAATGTTTCCCCTCCGGGATGTCGTCATGGTATACGGGCTCGATTGCGATCCAGTTCGGAGTCCGCTGAAAGACAAAGACTTCGCGGGCTTGTTTAGCAATCTCCGGGACAAACTGAAAGGCACTAGCACCTGTACCAATAACCGCAATCCGTTTATCGGTCAGATCGTACCCATGTTCCCATCTTGCGGAATGAAACGAAATGCCGTTAAACGTCTCACGCCCTTCAATATCGGGAAGTCTGGGACGATTGAGTTGACCCACGGCACTGATAACTGCCTGGGCCTCCAAGGTTTGGCTCACACCGTCGGCACTTTTAACCCGTACTCTCCAAGTGTAAGTTCTTTCATCGAATTCTGCCAATTCAACTGACGTGTTGAAGCGTATATGAGGGCGAATTCCAAACTCATCCGCACACTCGTTGAAGTACTTCAGAAGCACGTTCTGCGGAGAATAATACTTCGGCCAATCCCTGGGCTTAAATGAGTAGGAGTATACGTGGTTAGGAGTATCAACGCGGCACCCCGGATAGGTATTCTCGAACCAGGTTCCCCCAATCGACGCGTTTTTCTCAATGGCCGTGAAGGAAATACCCGCTTCCTTGAGACGGTATGCGGCAAGGATACCGGACATACCTGTGCCGATGATGATGACGTGAAACGCACGCTTTTTCTCTAGCGGGATATCTCCCATCCCCGGCTGGGCATAAGAGTCTCCACCGTCCAAGGATAACTCGCCCATCAGGAATTTTCCATAATCGTTGGGTAAGGGCTCTCCAACGAGGAAGTCCATCATTTCGCGAACCTGGTCCACGGTCGGTGCTTGAGGCAGCTTGCAACCACCATCCCGATAAGTCTTAAGAATTTCAAGGGCTTGCGCACGCACAGTCGCTCTCTGCGCTTCGGTGATGCCGACATAGGGATCACCGAGGACGCGAGCGTGAGGACGAATACCTCCGCGTATGATGTTCATGTCACCAGTCACGTGCACAAGCGACACCATCAGCGCGGGTATATTGGCTTCCTCTAGGGCAGCTTCAATGATCTCGTCGGGTTCGGTAATTGCGTTCCAGGTATCGAACTGAGTTGTAGCCATGCTCTCCCTTGCGTTTGTCTTCTTGTCCTCTATACCTCAGATACCGAGGTCCCTCAGGTTGTAGTCCTTCACGATGCTTTCCCGCGCCGCCTCATCCCATCGATTATCGTCTTCCTTTCCAACCATAGGCTGGTAAACATAGCGTGCCTCGTGAGGAAAACGCTGTTGACGGGCATCCACCCCCACAGCAATCAAACGGGACCTTTCAAAGATACGTTCTTCGTCGTAAACCACCGGGGCATCGCCGTACATCGTTTCAAGATCAATAACGGAGGAGCGGCGGTGGAATCCAAAGTTAATCGTCACCCGCCAGTCCGGCGAAGTATTTGGGAAAGAGGCGTGGAGTGCTTGGCGGTTGGACATAACAACATCGCCGGGATCGCATACCATCGGCACCGCTCCGGGCAAACGGTCAGAGCCATTGTTGGCTTCAACCATTCCTTTGATGTCGAGCCTGCCCTGTTTGTGTGAGCCGGGCAGCACCCAAACCCCGTTAGCCGCAGTGCTTCCATATAGCTGAGCCATGAAATTGAACCCGTGAGTGCCTTGGTCCCAATCTGGCTTATCCCACTGTTTAGTTCCGTCCTGATGCCACGCCACGGATGCACCCAACCCCGGCGGCTTAACAATTACGGACTCGGTGAACGGGGTAAAATCGGGTCCGTTAATCTGCTCTGCGACGGACAGTAGCTGTGGGTGGCCATAGAGCCTTAGGCAAGAGTCCATGAGTTGAAGCGGTCCTGACACAGAGGTAATCACAAACTCTGGGGCGCCATCGGGTGGGGTGGGCTCATTCATCCTCGCTGGATGACGACCGTTGTTGCTTGATGTCCCACCCACGGGGTCGCTCAACGGTTTTGCGAAATTGAAGCTGGACCTCGTAAACTCCAACCCAAGCGCAGGCCTACCCTTTGAATCAACCTGTGCATCCTTCGTGTGTGGCACTTGGTCGAGCACACGCTCAAAATCCTCCTGTAGGTCTTTGAGTTCTTCTGCGCTCAATGCCCCTTCAAACACATAGAACCCACAACGCGAGTAGGCATCTGCGATGTCCTTGTGCAGCGTGCCATCGGAGTTAAATCGGATTGGACCCCGATTGCCAAGCTCATAAGCCCTCCGGTCGCCCTCTTGAACGTAAGCGGCCATTGTCATTGCATCTTCTGCTTTATTTGTGCTCATCTGACTATCTCCTCTGCATGATTTGGTAGAAAGCGTGTGACTCTTCCAAGTGGAGTAAGCTGATGCCGTTGAATCAATGATTGTTTTCCCTTGCGAAGCGCGGATCGATTTCATCCCCTGTTTCATCTAGACAACAGTTGCATCGGTCCAACCTTCCTTTATTCCTTCTTCACTTCCATTCCCCGTTTTTTGGGCAAAGATTAAAGAATTTTCAATTTGAAGCGTTCGGCGGTAACAGGACAAATCAATTGAAATAATTATATAACGCTCACCAATATTAGATCAAGCGTAAAATATTCAAGCGTTCGCAGATAGCGTGGTGATGTTCATCGAACCACAAATAAACAGAATCTTCTTTTTTTGTGTCATTGGTACCTCCAAGCACTATTGTGAAGAACCTAAGTCGTTATCGGTAAAATAGAAACTGAACTCTCCGTCTTAACGTTGTATGAATCCACTCACTGAAACAATTTATGACACTATAGCAGTGCTATGTTACGGAAATTTAACAGAGTTTTGACAAAATCGCAAAGAAGGGGCAATGTTATGAATTTGTGATAATTTTGCCATAAGCGCGTAATATCCTTTGTATATAATTCCACCACGCCGTTGAAAAAAATAGAAAGAGATGTTAAAAAATTGACTGAGTCAAATCGCAACCCAGAACAGAAGCAGCCGAGAACGTCCCTCCTCAATCTCGACAAAATTGTTAAACCCCTGCTTATTCTCGTCATCATTGGTGTCGTCGGCAATCTCGCTTTCTGCCTCTGGACAACGGACCATCAAAACCTCGCCGAACTCCTCCAGCTCGATGGGCGTTATCTTTTAGTAGCGATGTTCTTAACTCTAGTTCCTTGGCTGGGACACATGGTTCGCACCATCATGTGGACTAGATTTCTCGGACACCGCATTGGTCTGGTCAAACTCTTTAAAATTGTTCTTGCCACTGAGCTGGCCGCATCTATCACACCGACAGCTATTGGGGGTGGCCCCTTGAAGATTGCTATGCTGGTCCAAACTGGTCTCAGAACCGGCGCAGCGGCATGTATCGCGACGTTGCCAACGCTCGAAGATATCCTCTTTTTTGTCGTGGCGGTGCCAGTTGCGATGACTATTTCATCGTCATGGAATCACCCGATATTCAATCTGATTTCAGATGGAATCAATCTACGTTGGGCGTTATCTCTCTTTATTGTTGGTTTGATTGGAGGTGGTGGACTCGCACTGCTTTGCCGAAAGTCAGGACTCAGAATTCGGAGGTGGGAGCGACTTCAAGAACAGGTGAAGGCTGCCGGGGCAGATTTTTTGAATGTCTGTCGGACGATTGGTGGGACAGGCAAATCGCGCCTCTTGTTAAGTGTCATCATTGCAGGGATACAATGGGTATGCCGGAATGCTGTCGCTGTGATGCTTATCGCTAGTTTAGGGGTGGAAGTTGAATTCATCCGCTTTCTAGTGCTACAGTGGTTAATCTTTACCCTTACACTATTCATACCGACGCCCGGTGCCACAGGTGGAAGTGAAGCACTATTCTATCTAATTTTTAGACCGCTTCTACCGAAGGAAATCCTTGCCGTTACGGTTGGTGGGTGGCGATTCTTGACCTTCTACTGGGTTCTGATTATTGATGCGATTCTGCTTTACATCTTGCTGAACTTTGGAAAATCTAAAACTGAGCGGGCTGAGACAGGATAACCAAATGATAAAGCAGGTCAATTTGTGAACGCTTCCTTAACTGTGAAACGGTTAGTGAACTCTTAGGTCCAAACCTCCGATATCGCCAACATAATGACCTGTACGCCGGATTCTCCTCGATGTCATGGCATCGGGATAATGTCAACCGTACCTACGGCGTTGGTTCGGATTGGGATGAAGCGCGACACCCTTACCAGATTGTGCGTGTTGGTATCTACCTGTTTTACAACCGTCACCGTTACTACCGGCACCTCAGAAGTGATTTGAAATATAAACCCATACCCTCCGAATTGGCTGCAAAATTACGGGCAGCAGACTTGTACCCGAGAGTGCCCAACCCTGGGCACGAAATCGAAGATGTATGGCTGCCGTTGAAAACACACCATACTTAGCCGATTATATCGTCAGTGATAACGGGAAAATGCTCGACCGCATCAATGAACCAATGGTTTTCACGTTTCACGCATCACGTTTCACCCCATTTAGAGCTTTGCCAAGTGCCTTTGCTAAATTATCGGGGTCATCTGTCCCTATTCGATATCGCTTTCCATTTGCCATCTGCAGCTCAATCGCTGAGAGACCAGAAACATTGAAAAGCCAACCCCGAGGCGTGAATCTTATTCCCCAACCGTAGTACCAAGGGTTTTTGACCACACGGTATGCCTCAATCTCTTTTAGATGGAAAACCTTGCGGATGACTCTCAATCCAAATTGGATCTTAATCATCTGGTCATCGACTATCACTGTCAAACGGGAAAATATCCCAAGGGCGATCAGGATAATGATCAGACCGATCAAGGCAAACGGGTTAAAACCCGCCAGAATATTTAAATAGCCCACGAACAATAGCACTGTACTATATACGATGAGGAGGAGATAACCAATTTGAGTATGTTTATACTGTTTCATCATTCCTGATTCTATCTCCTTGTTACGACGATTGTACAGGTCCGTCCAACCGTTTGAACAGAGCTGTCCCTCCTACAGATTTCCTCAAATTATCGCCAATGGAGATCGAAATAATCGTAATTGGTTGAGGTAATCTGCTGCATTTTGCCCGTTTCAACGTCTAAGGTGAAAATTTCGCTGGTTCTTCGTCCGTCTGGATCGCTCCCGACAAATGCAATATGACTCCCGTCTGGACTCCACGTTGCAGCCCGTCCCTTGTAAAGACTCAGATTCAGGTAGCTCTTAAACCGTCCTTTCTCTACAGTGGCAATGCAAATTTCACCCGATGTATAAAACAGGATCTGCTTGCCATCCGGCGACCACTCCTCTATTCTTTGACACGGAGGTTCGTCGTTTTGGAGAAACCATGATCCGGTCACACCGACGACATCCGGTTCCGCCAACGCCAGAAACCCATCCGTCTTAAACGCAATCCATTTACGATCTGGCGACCACTCGGGCCAATTGATTCCTTCCGGCAACGCTTCAATCAGTCTATTTCTCGGTTCCTTGACCTTTTCGCCTTTGGCATCCCAGTGGAACCAACCCTCCGCCCACCGGCTAGTTCGCCACCGCTTTGTCGATTTCCCGTCAATCGTTACGGCCCAGTTTTCAAGACGATCTCTCGCGCGGTCAATCTCTACTACAACCAGAATTGCGTCGCTTTGCGGAGACCACCAGAAATCGTGGATGCGATGCTGTCTTTTTATTATCCGTTTGTTCTCGGTGCCATCTTTCCGCATTACATAGAGCGACTCCGCTCTATCAACCCCGGATATGTAAGCGATCCGTTCCCTATCCGGTGACCATCGAGGTCTGCGAGAAAACCCATCGTCCGTAAGTTGGCGGAAATCTGTTGCGTCCGGATTTATCGTGCAGACATTGTACTGATAGAACTCCCACCATTTAGTCGTTCCTCGACCTTTTTCCAGCGTCCTCGTTGCCGCTCGGAAACCGTCCCGATGCTCCAACGGTTTGCGGACAGCAAAAACCAATTTTCCCGCATCGTCCTGTGCTAGCGTAGCACCACCTACCGTGATAAGTAGTATAAACACACCAATTACACATTTTACACGCATACGATAACCTTTCTGAGAATAACGGAGCATCCGTGTCTCGATAATCCGTTGTTGCTTTCAACCCTCAGCCTGATGAAAAGGAAACTAAAAATATTAGACGCAGCGGAGTAGGTGAGGTCTAGAGCTCGGCTCGATCTTTACTTCTATTTTTATCCTATTACAATTGAAACCGAATGGACAATATTATCGTTATCGGTCTGAGGACAACCTTTTTGCCCCTTTTTTGTGCTGGGGCAATCAATTTAGACAAACAAGACTAAGCGTGGGGTAATAATGGCTTTATTTGCTTTCATTCCCTTTTTTATTAGGGCAATCGTTGAAACATCCCGATTCATATTGCATATGGCGCAAGCTATCCGTATTTCAAACCTCTTTTCATCAGGACAATCGTTAAAACCCGTAGAGTTGTTACGGAGACTCATAGATTCGTTGATTTTTTAATTCCTCTCTCCATCAGAGCAGCGGTTCGAAGTCCCTCCTATCTTTCTTACTTCCCTTCTTACTTTCAGATCCTCTCCTCACTAGGTCAATGATTGGAATCAACCCAGATTGAAAAGTTTTCAGAATTACTAGGATTCCTTTCGATTGTGTCCAATATCGTCCGGACTGTTTCCTCCAGCTAGTTCTTTCGCAGCACGGCACGGAGGGATCTCATTCTTGTTTCTGAGTCTTGACTGTCCACCCCGTGAAAGCTTTATCTACAACTTTTGACAAAGCCAGTTGTGCCCCTCTGAAACCATCTTTCACTTCTTCTGATTCCTTCATAAGGTGCCCATCACGGTTTCGATAGTATAGGTCCGTATGCCGTGGAGCCTCGATCCCATCAGCCACTACCCGATTACTTCTCGCGGCAACGGTTAGAGGGAAGGTCAGTGACTTTTTGCTCGCCAGATCTGAGATCGCTTTCTGTTTCTGCTTAGACATTTCTATTTCTCCTTCACAAATTTTAAAGTTTTTCACGCTCTATTGTAAGCCGATTAACAAGCTTTTCGTTGATAGCACTACTTTCAAAGTGTGCATGTCCGTTTTCGTCGAGATAATATATAATAGCAAGAAACTTGCCAATCCTGCACATTTTCATTCCTTTTTTTATAAAGTAATCGATCTAGTTAATCTGATTCGGTAACTTGTTTATGGCGAGCTGTCTAGCAGCTTCCAATCTGCGCCTCTCGTGATAGCCGGCGAGTTGTTCGTTCCGCTGCCCCACATTCCTGTTGACATTTGCCCATATATAATGTATCTTAACCTCAATTCAGCGTCTTGTTTAGACACCTAAAGGAGACATTTTGCAGCTCTTTTCCCGCCTTCTGTCGCATTATTCTGATATCGAACTGATTTTATCCACTTTGTAACGGGAGGAGAATCGTCAGATGTCCAGTACAACCACAGTGAAGGGAACACACGCCAAGGTGGAGTGTATCATACCTATTCTAAATGTCAGAAATTTCGCCGCGAGCATTGATTATTATGTGAACGTGCTCGGATTCAGAGTGGAATGGGACTGGGGCGATCCCCCGGATGTTGGGAGTGTAGCACGCGATGGCCACTCCATCATGCTAGTTGAGGGCGAACAGGGGCACTCTGGAACATGGCTCTGGATGGGCGTTGAGGATGCGGAGGAATATTATGCAGAATACAAGGCGAACGGTGCTAAAATTCGAGAGCACCCAATAAACTATCCTTGGGCATACGAATTCAGAGTAGAAGATCTGGATGGTCACGTTTTACGAATCGGGTCAGGACCCAAAGAAGATGAATCTCACGACCACTAAAATTTTGCACATATGCTTCCTGCCTACCCTTATTGATTACACAATTACAATGGCAATTTCCTTAGAAGCTAATTTGTATCCTTAAGTGAATTCTCAACTAATTTAATGGAGACTGTGAACACATTGTCATCTCACGAAACGTGGAAGACGTTTGAAGACGGCGAGAGATCGCGCCCCTTTTTTTAGTTGGGAAGATAAAACGGCAACTGCTGTATCCCTAACAGGAGGGTTTGCATGAACATTGACAATAAAGCAATCCGTAAGTTCAGAATCAAAATGGCGGTACTTCTTATCCTCAAGAAGACACTTGCTGTTGCAACCGTTTGGGCGCTTGTTTGGGGGACCGTTGTCATTATACTCCGTGCGGCGATTGGGATGTCAGCCTTGCCCTTATTGGTTGGCATCGTCGGTCTGATACTGGCTATCGGCTGCGCGGTTGTATTGGCGTTGCGCCAAATTCCAACGCGAACTGCCCTCCGAGCGACCCTCGACAAACACAGTGGAGCCGGCGGATTGATGATGGCAGCGGAAACAATAGAACTCGGAAACTGGCGAAAACAGATGCCATCAATTCGCCCACCCCGTCTGCATTGGCACGGTGGAATCTCTTGGGGGTGCTTCGCAGGTGCCATCCTATTCGTTTGCATCAGTTTTCTGATACCACAACGTTTCGTGGAAATCTCTAAGGCACAGCCCCTTGATATTCGTGAAGAGGTAGAGCAATTAGCAGATGAGGTCGATGTCCTCAAAGAAGAGGAGATTATCGAGTTAGCCGAAGCCGAGACGCTAGAAGAAAAATTGGCTCAACTCCAAGCGGAGGCTTCAGGCGAAGATCCGGTCAAAACGTGGGAAACCCTCGACCATCTGGCGGACACCCTTTCCCAAGAGGCAGCAGATGCTGCACAGGAAGCCTTGAGCGAAACGGAGCGCCTCACTGAGGCGGAAACCTTGTCCGAAGGGTTGATAAACGAAGGATCCGAGATGGAGGCTGGGCTTTTGGCTGAGTCAATGGCGGCGTTATCTGGATTGGTTCAGGCGGCGGCGCAAGAGAATGCGTTGCTCGCAGCGCAGCTCCCTGATTTGAAGGGTGATGCGGATGCACTCACGCTTGAGCAGCTCAAAAAAATTGCTGCAGCATTACGCTTTGTCAAAGGCGATATCTACGACCAGTTGGTGAAACTCCAAGAGGTCAATCTGATTGATCTGGAAACGCTTAAAGTGTGTGAGAGACTTGGGCAGTGCAATAGTGATGGACTTGCCGCATTTCTCGCTGAGAACGCAGAGAACATGTCGGTAGCCCAGTGTATCGGTGGGTGGAGCCGAGGTGGCGTCCGTCGGGGACCAGGCCATGCACCCATGACTTGGAGCGATGGCACCCCAGAGGAAGACGCAAAGTTCAAAGCAGAAGCACTCCCACTATCAAACATCGCCTCTCTCGAAACCAGCGAACTCGTGGGACTTAGCGTTGCAGCACCATCAGTCGAGACATCTAGCCTTTCACCAGAATCGGGTGGACTCAGCGGCGCGACAGCTGGCGGTGGTTCGTCCTTCAACCAAACCGTTCTACCGCGTCATAAAGGAGCGGTCAAACGGTATTTTGAAAGACCCTGAACAACCATACAGTTCGGTAGACTTCCCTTGCCATTCAGAAACCGAGTTTTTGTCAAACACTCGGTTTCTCTGGGTAGTTTCATGATCAATTCATATGATTTTATCGTGATTAATGCCAAATGCACTTTGAAATCATTGGCACGATTGAGAATATCGAAACGATTGCCGTAGGGGGCAGAATCCGCGAGATTATGCGGCTGCGTAGACAATACGGATCTGGAAGATGGCGAAAACTCAAAGGAATTGCCCGCCTCCGTCTTACCAATGGTAACATCCGAAAAGCGGAAATTCATTGGTATGAGGCTCACGGGATTGGCAGAAAAAAGATGAAAATCAAACGATTCTTGGACGGAACGTTATGAAAAAAACTCAATTCGCGCTTTGCATCGAAAACAGTGATTGCGAAGACCTTGAAAAACGGAAACTCTACCAAATCCTGCCTGACGACGCAGCAACGCAAGAGGGGTATATGAGGGTCATAGACGAATCTGGGGAAGATTACTTATATCCCGAATCCTATTTCATCCTTGTTGAACTACCTCGTCAAGCAGAAGAAGTACTGGTAGCGGCAAATTAAAGTTAGGTAGATTCAAAAAACCGAATTTTTGTCAAACAATCGGTTTCTCTGTACAACTTCATTACCGATTTACGCCACATCTAAACAACCATGTCAGATAACAAGCAATCCGAGAGTCTACTTCAGCCCGAAGAACTCAAACCCGCCGTTGAACTCGCAGCAAAGGTGCTTGCAGAACTGGATCACGTCCTGCTAGGTCGATCTGCGCTCCATCGCATGGTGCTCATCGGCATCCTGAGTCAGGGGCATATCCTGCTCGAAGGGGTGCCCGGTGTTGGCAAAACTGCCCTCGTCAAAGTGTTGGGACAATTACTCAGCCTCGACTTTAGTCGGGTGCAATTTACCCCCGACCTGATGCCGGGCGATATCGTCGGCACGCATATTTTGCAGCAAACCCCGGAGGGGAGACGCGAGATGAGTTTCCAAGCGGGTCCAGTGTTCACAAATATTCTGCTCGCCGATGAGATAAACCGGGCTTCCCCGAAGACACAATCCGCCCTCCTTGAGGCAATGCAGGAGCGTTCCGTCACCCTGCTCGGCAATACTCGCGCCCTCCCTAGTCCCTTTTTTGTCCTCGCGTCTCAGAACCCAATAGAGTTGGAGGGAACATACCCGCTGCCAGAGGCGCAGTTGGATCGATTCCTGTTCAAACTGATCGTCCCCCATGCCGATGTAGATGTCCTTGACGATATCATCTCAACTCGTCGACGCGGCGAACCACCTGTTCCCACATGGTCCATGAGTGCCGAACAACTGCGTCAATTATTCGATGTGATGGATAGGATTTTCCTGCCCAAGCCGGTTTCACGTTACATCTCACGTTTAACCGCTTCCACCCATCCAAACGCACCTGAAGCCACCGAAGATGTTAAAAAATATGTCACATACGCTGCTTCACCACGGGCGGCGATTGCGATGGCGGAGGCAGCACGCGCATCTGCACTGCTCGCGGGTCGCCCAACCGTCGGATTCGAAGATGTGAAAGCGGTTGCTTCAGCTGTGCTGAACCATCGCGTGATTCTAAACTATCAAGCCCGCTTTGACGGCGTGGATACCTTCGCGGTGGTGGATACCCTCCTCGCTGCCCTCGACGAAACCGACCTCAATCTGCCCGATGACCTAGAGATTCGTTCAGCGTGAGTTTATCTCATCACGAATATAAGGAGTGCGGAAATGTTTTCCTTCTCCCATGAATCAATAATGCGATACTCTGCCCTACATGTCATCTCCTTTCTAGTCGCCGTGTGGATATGTTCCACTGTATCCAACGCCTTCGCACAGCAGGATTTTGATGACATAACAATTACACCTGAGCTCCACCCAAGCGGCACCACTTTCCACGGGTATGCAGAATATAGGGTTGGAATATCGAATCGCTCACCTGACAAAGCCCATCAGGTCACGCTGATTTTGCCGAAAAGGAGTCACAGCCATTCTGGGGAGCAAATACGGGAAATGACCCGTACGGTTGTTGTTGGTCCGTCTGCCACAGTCCACGTCTCCTTGCTTCAGCCACCTATGTTAATGTACGGCAGAGCCTTAGGAGTCGTTATCAACGGTAAGGTACAAAAAGAAGATGTCCCACTGTCCATCGGTCAACATGGTCGGAGCGTATATATAAGTTATGTTTCAATAGGCGGGAGTAGGAGAGCGCGTGTGAGTAGCTCCCCTCTATCTCTCCAAATCCTGATAAGTCGGAATGTGGATGCGACAGATTTACACACCCACGCTGACAGGTTACTCAACCCCCTATCTTCAAGCAGTCCAGCCCCCTCCAGCCCCAGCGGTGGGTTTCCGCCTTCGAGTGGGCGAAGCTCCAGTGCCCCCTACCAAACCATTGATCTCGGATTTCCTGTGTCAAAGTGGAGCACAAGCTGGATCGGTTTCTCGCGTTACGATGGCGTTGTCGTTACGGACGACGATATCCGACGGATGCCGCCCGATGTTCAATCCGCGCTATGGCGTTATGTGGAGTGCGGCGGTGCACTGTTTGTGTTGGGAGGGCGAGAACGCCCCGAAAGCTGGAGGGTCGAGGGATCGCTGAAATCTGAACCGCCCTCTGATGCGCCAGGGTGGGCAGCCTACGATGTCGGTTTTGGTCGGTATATCGTAAGTCCTGACATAGATACGAAAGGTTTAGATCACAATCAGTGGAGACTGATTGTGGCATCATGGCTGGAAACCGCGGCACCGTGGCGATGGAAGGGGGTAGTTGAGAAAGCCAACACGATATTTCCGGTGGCGAGCGGTCTGGGGATTCCCGTGCGAGGACTGTTCTTTCTGATGCTCCTTTTTGCTGTAGCAATCGGTCCCCTGAACCTCATCGTGCTATCGCGCAAAAAGCGGCGTATCTGGATGCTCTGGACTACCCCAGCTATTTCACTAATCACCTGTCTCGCCGTGTTCGCCTACGCAACCTTTGCCGAAGGGTGGAATCGACATGCCCGCACGGACGGGTTAACTCTTCTTGACGAAAGGTCTCAGCGTGCCACAACCATTGGCTGGACCGCTTTCTATTCAGGGCTGCCCCCAAGCGATGGATTGCACTTCGGCTATGAAAGCGAGTTGACGCCTCTAGCCGAATCGATGACTACAAATATAGCGCGCACAATTGACTGGACACACGACCAGCATCTATCGAACGGATGGGTAACCGCGCGCGTACCAGCACATTTTATGGTCCGCAAGAGCGAAATGAGGCGTGAGCGTATTACGGTCAGAAGGGGAACAGACGCTGATCTAAAGATTGTCAACGGGTTGGATGCCGACATAAACCAATTCTGGTTGGCGGATAGGAACGGCACACTCTATTCTGCAACCGATGTTCCCGCGGGAGTAGAAGCAGCACTGACGCCATTCGAGAAGGAAAGCATCGGTGGATCAGATGAGATATTGCTGTTTGAACTGCGCTATCCACAGATGGTTAAAGAGTTGGATAAGGAAAGCATGCCAGAAATATTAAGAGATGAGATGGAAAGCCATGGTATATTACTCTCCGATGATGTCACTGTTTCCGTTCAACAGGATGGGCAACAGTGGCGGATAACGGATCAGCTTCTGAGGCGTTCGTATAATATAAAAACTAATATAAAAACGGGCAAGCCCGAGGGACTATTCGAAATCTACGGCGACAGGCAGACCAGCTTACGCGGCATATTTGCTTCCGAGAATTGGATAAAAAATATCGAAGGTCTCAAAATCAACCCTCAGAAATATCTCCGTCCCGGCTGCTATATCGCTACCTTGAACGCCTCTCCGTTTATTGAGGAAGGGCTGCAGAAGGTGACGGAAAAACGATACAGTTCTACTGTTTACGGCATCTTGGCGGAGGAATAAAGGGATAGTGTCGTTAGAGAAAAGTTGAGTAACCAAGCCTTTGTCAAAAACTTGGTGTCTGTTGCACGATTTCTTAACCTGAACTAGTTGAGTTGATCGCCGCTCGCAGTGGATTGACAAATCCACTACACACTTATGTGCATAGCTTAGATATGTCTATCCGAGTTGGAGACTCTCGACGGCGTCGGTGCCGAGCATGGATAATAAAGAAAAAATAATGTAGTACGCCAGAAAGAGATACAGATACCCCTATTTCCAATAGGTAGTAGCTTAGGTAAAAAAATAAATTATATCGGACTTAGGCGCTTGAATGCTTCAATGTCTCGTGATAGCGATCCATCCTCTGTAATTCGTAGGGAACAACGATCGTTGTTCCTTGCAACTCAATAGGCTATATACATGCAAGTCAACATACTTAACCTCAGAAAAGATTTCGGCGCAACGCGAGCCGTTGATGACATCTCCTTTAGCTTCTCATCGGGGCAGATTATCGGCTTTGTCGGACCCAACGGCGCGGGCAAGACAACAACCATGAGAATCTTGGCAACGCTGGATGAACCGACCAGTGGCGATGCCAAAATTGATGACATCTCGATTGTGGAGGTGCCAGAGAAGGCGCGCCGGTTGATTGGATATGTGCCTGATGCC
Source organism: Candidatus Poribacteria bacterium (assembly GCA_965222805.1). Lineage (GTDB taxonomy): Bacteria > Poribacteria > WGA-4E > WGA-4E > PCPOR2b > PCPOR2b. Next base: position 5,223,615 of record CBDCUX010000005.1, on the reverse strand, counting down.
CTCCCTATGCACCGGGATATATCTGTGCATGAATACCTCGATTTCTTCGCTCGCGCTTACGGGTTGACCGGGGCGCAACGCCGCCAAGTGGTCGAAGACATCCAAGAATTTACCAATCTCGCGGGTATCCAAGAAAGAACCTTGTACGCGCTCTCAAAGGGAATGAAACAGCGAGTCAGCCTTGCGCGAGCCCTCCTCCATGACCCACCAGTGTTAGTGATGGATGAACCTGCAGCCGGACTCGATCCACGGGCACGAGTCGAACTGCGAGAACTTCTGCGAATTCTGTCAGACCAAGGGAAAGCCATCTTGATTAGCTCGCACATCCTTACCGAACTCTCGGAAATCTGCGATAGCGCTGTAATCATTGAACAGGGACGTATCATCACCGCCGGTACATTACAGGAGATTGCCAAGCCAGATGTCGAGCAGCATACCGTTCTGATCCGGCCACTCAATCGACAAGATGACCTGTATAAGGTGTTGCTGTTAATACCCAATGTTACGGCGGTCAACCTATTAGAAAATGAGATAGAGGTGAAAATCACCGGCTCTGAGGAGACATGCAGCGACCTGCTCGAAAACCTAATCCGAGATGGCTACCGTATCGTCGAGTTCAAGCAGCAGGGTAGTGATCTGGAATCGGTGTTCATGAACGTGACAAAGGGGGAGGTACAATGAAATCAATCGCCGACATCCCTGAAAAAATTAACGATCGGCTAAATCCCATCGTTGTCAAAGAGTTGCGACAGGCGGTTCAAGGGAAGTTCCTAATCGTGGTGCTAATCTGTTTTCTCTGCCTCCAACTGCTGACCATGGGCTTATTCTTGACAGGTGAAGCCGTTACAGCATCTTTCAACGCAGGACTAAACGTATTTCGGGTTTTGCTAGGGATTCTGTTTGGGACATGTCTACTGTTTGTACCCGCCTACACCGGCATCCGGTTAGCGAGTGAGCGAGCGGACGCCAACGTTGACCTCCTGTTCATCACAACCCTCCGACCGCGGTCAATCATCTGGGGCAAATTCTTTGCGGGTATTGTTATCACCATTCTGCTCTATAGTGCCTGTATGCCGTTTATGACCTTCACCTATCTGTTGCGAGGCGTTGACTTGCCATCGGTTTTCATCCTGCTTGCATTCGATTTCATCGTGGTCGCAGCGAGCATCCAATGCGGCATCCTCATCGGTTGTCTCCCTGCTAATCGGGTCTTCAAGGTGATTCTCGGCGTGGGTTGGCTTGTTGCTATAAACATTGTTTTTACTACCTTAATGGTGGTAATGTTCATGCCCGGTGGACTTCTAGGCTCCGGCATGGGGAGTCAACTCGATTCTTGGGAATTTTGGCGCGGCACCTTGGGTGTGCTGATTGGTGGATTAGCACTTATCGGCATCCTTGCTCTACTATCGATCGCGCTTATAAGCCCTCTTTCTGCCAATCGAGCATTGCCCGTGCGTATCTTTGCCACCGCTGTTTGGGGGCTAACCGGCGGTGGTGCAGCAATCTGGAGTATAGGGATTAACGACTTTATCCCGATTGTGGTGTGGGCAACTTCGCATATCTTTCTGCATTCCATCGGTCTATTTATCGCTGTCAGCGAGAGGGAAAGCCTGGGGCAGCGCGTCCGCCGGACCGTTCCGCGCAGATGGTTGCTCCGCCCATTGGCATTTCTCTTTTATAGCGGCGCCGCCGGCGGTGTAACGTGGTCCTCTTTAATGATTATTCTGACCTTACTGTTTATGGGTATGTGGTTGATCTTTTTCCCGCAGATGCGGATTGAAGATAATATAGAAGCTATTAGGGCGTTAGCTTGTCTGGGGCTGTATGCTTTTAGTTATGCGTTGGGCGCTTCACTGATAAGAAGACGCTTTTTGGCGAACCGAGTCACCGGTGCCTACACGTGGGTGATCGCTTTGATTCTGTTGGGTATCACAACAACTATCATACCGCTTGCCCTCTTCTTTCTCTTCGGAAATTGGAGTAAGGAGTGGCTTGTTGCTAGCCCCCTTGGCCTATTTCTGTTTTCCGATACAGAAGGTTTTGTGTCCAACAGTACAGCCATCGCAAGTGTTTGCGCGATATTCGTCGGCGTACTCAGCCTGCGGTGGTTTGTCAGGCGGTTTAACGACTTTCGCCCGCCCACAGAAAAAACCGTAAGCAATTCCCAAATACATGAGCCCGGATAGTGAAACCCAACAATCACCCCCGTAGGTCGGGCATCTTGCCCGACTTAAAACATTCAGCCGGTCGATTTTCCTAAACCAACAGTTTTGTGTAGAGATATGAATATAGACCGACTCTTAGCGAATCACCCAACGGTTATAGCGTTTGCGGAATTGGCGGCGACAAAGTGTCAACACACCCTCGGTATTGAGAATCTAGTGGTGTTCTGTTCAAACCGAAGGATTCTATCTTTCGTTCCAGCAGAGCGATATGCCTGTAGAAAGGCGATATACCAATTCCCGCGCTCCAGAGGATCGCAATATGTAGATGGAATCAGTTCAATGAACCTATGAACCAACACATTTTATAGTAGGTTGGGTTGAAGCGGAACTGTGAAACCCAACGCACAGGTTTCACGCATCACGTTTCACGTTTTCTATCCTATAAATCCTTAAATCCGGAGTATCCTGATTCAGACAAAAGTTTATCAGTTCAATGAACTAATGAACCAAACGACATTCATCCGGGACGGCAGGTGGCAAATTGCCTTATTTTAGACCCAAGAAATCCAGAACATCGACGGTGACTCATGATCCCTACCTTCACACTCCCACTCGGCTTCCTCTCACTGTTGGCGATTCCGGGACTTGTTGCCATCTATCTGTTACGCACCCGATCCCGGCGTTACCCCGTCTCCAGCTTGATGCTCTGGGTGAACCAGCAACAAGCACGCCAAGGCGGATTGCGCGTTGATCGGCTGCAAACACCCCTGCTATTCTTTCTGGAATTACTTGCCATTATACTGCTTGCCCTTGCAGTAGCAGCCCCAATCATTCGGACAACGCGAGGCGCACTACCCCTGATGGTGGTGCTCGACGATTCCTTCTCAATGCTCGCAGGTGCTGACGAAACCCCTAGGAACCGAGCAATTGCAGCCCTTGAGGCGGAACTCGCAGCCCAAGGGTTTAATCCACTTGCCAACCGCCGCTATGCGGTGCGCTACGTGCTCGCGGGCACAGAGCCGCAGGTGTTGAACGAAGCAGCGCGGACCACGGATGAGGCAATCGCGCAGCTTGACGCATGGAAATGCCTTTCACCATCTGCAGACTTGGAGGCAGCGATAAGCCTCGCCGCCGAGATTGGAGGTCCGAAGTCCCTCATCCTTGTTCTGACAGATGAACCACCCTCGCAACTACTAGAGGCAGATCGCATACAGTGGTGGGCGTTCGGAATCCCGCAACCCAACGTCGCTTTTGTCAATGCTACCCGAACCACTGTTGATTCAGGTGAGCGGTGCCTGTTGGAGATTACCAACCTTTCACCGCACGCGAGGAGTACAGAGTTAATTGTAGAGACCGAGGATGCTGCGGCCCAAAAAGCCTTTTCACCCCTGCACCGCTCGACCCTCGAAATCGGTCCGAGGGGGACGCGCCGGATTTTCCTGAACCTTCCGCCTAAGACGCCACTCTGGCGGGCACGGATTGCTAGTGATGCCCTTGCAATCGATAACCAAGTTATGCTCTTGCCACAACACCGAAAGCCGGTGCGTGTGGATGTGCGTATTCAAGACCTGCAAATTCGTTCGCTCATAGAGGACGCGCTAGGGTCAACCGGTAGGACTTTATCGGTAAAAGCAGCACCTGAGTTGGTGTTTCTTGATGACAAAGTGGTTGCCGATGACTCCGCCGAGGCGTGGTATATGCGCGTTATCACCGAATCGGAAGCGTCGGCTTATCTCGGTCCCTTCGTCATTGATCTGACGCACCCGTTGACCGAAGGGCTGTCGCTCGGTGGTGTGGTGTGGGGAGCGGGTGTGACGGAGCAGCTTTTGGGTACACCGATTATCACCGCCGGAAATGTACCCCTGTTGACTGACTCCGAACGGTTCACAGGAGCGCATGAAATCCGATTGCGCCTACGACCAGACCTGTCAACACTCCAAAACTCCCCGAACTGGCCCATCCTGATATGGAATCTTCTTCAATGGCGTGCATCGCAAACGCCCGGGTTGGAGCGTACCAACCTTCGGCTAGGTGAAGACACCGTCCTAACCGCCAGGCGAGGTACAACATCTGTGGAAGTTATTTCACCCGATCGCGAGGTATCTGTAAGAAACGTGCCGGACAAGACGATAAACCTCAAAGCTGAAATGGTCGGTATCTATGAGGTACGTGACGGCACGGAGAAATATGCCTTCTCCTCAAACGCACTTTACCAAGCTGAATCGGACCTTACAAATAAGGCGACAGGGCGTTGGGGTGATTGGGGGGAGGAAACGTTGAGGTGGTGGGGCTACCAAAGTTTTGCGTGGTTCTTTCTGCTGCTCGCCATTGGCGTTTTGGCGCTGCACCTGATTTTCCTGAAACGTGAAACGTAGCACTATCAAACAGCTGTCGAAAAAAACCGAACCCACAGGTCCGACATCTTGCCCAACCCGACATGTGTATCATACTATAGGTTGGGTTGAACGCGAATCGCGTAACCCAACACCACACTGCATTCCGTTTTTTCTTAATGTATTTCGTATTATTCTTTATTAGCCCCAGCGGGGCGACATGTTTATAGAATCAGAATCGGAGAAAAAAATGAAAACGTTCCACCTAAAAACCGAACAAGAAATCGAGAAGTCACAAGACCAGTTATTCACCTTCTTTTCAGATGCACACAACCTTGCGGAGATAACGCCGCCTTGGCTCAATTTCCAGATGCTGACACCCGCTCCAATTGAGATGAAAGTTGGGACACTCATCGACTATCGCCTGAAATTGCGCGGTATTCCCATCCGTTGGCAAAGCGAGATAACAGCATGGGATCCACCGCATCGCTTCATTGATGAACAGCGTCGTGGACCCTACCGCTGCTGGATTCATACACATACGTTTGTTCCGGTACCCGAGGGCACACTGATAAGAGATGAGATCGAGTACGCTGTCTTTGGAGGCGGGCTTGTGCAAAAGTTTTTCGTTGCCCCAGATATAGAGAAAATTTTCGCCTACCGGTCAACGAAATTAAAAGAACTCATCACCTAGCTCCCTAAAATGGAGTAAATCTGCCCGAGGACGCCTAAATAGCTCGCACTAGATTGCCAAATCCTCTGCACATCTAGGAATATGGTTAGATATATCTATCCAATCCGAGCTGTGAGTTGTGCAGCTACTCCCTCCCCGCTCGCACTGGATTGAGAAATCCAGCGCCTTATGGCTTACAGTCTATCCAAGTGTAATTAAGGGTTATTTTGACTCAATTTGCCTCTTATAGGAAAGGTCGCGAATCGTGAAACTACAAGCTAAATCGAGTTCATCACTGCAATCGGGTCCCTCCTTCGCTCGCAGTGGATTGGCAAATCCACTGCACAAGATGCCGAGTACATTGCCCGACAGTTTGGCCTAGAACATTACGCTATAGTTTATGGTTTGATATGCCCATCCAATCCGAGCTGTGAGTTATGCAGCTACTCCCAAACCGCTCGCGCTGGATTGACAAATCCAGCGCAATGTTACCTGATATAGAGGATTCAACTACCCCTTCGGAGAAATAAATGTCTAATTGGTGCCCCACTTTTCGACCCGAAAATTTCTACTTTGTCACGACGAAAGCTGTTGACTATACCCATCTCTTCCAACGCGATGTCATCAAACGCCTACTAGTTGATACCCTTGATAGTTTCCATCTTCACAAACGGCTGCGGCTTGTCTGTTTTGTTATCATGCCGAACCATCTACACTGTATTGCGCGGTTTTCCACAACCGATCCGCTGTCTAGCGTTCTCAGAGACTTCAAACGACAAACTGCTAATCGACTGATTCGACATTTAAAGGCAGAAAGAAAACAAACGATACTATATCAACTTCAGTCAAAAGTGAAACGCCGCAAAAAGCAGACTTATAAAATCTGGGAAGACGGCTACAACGCCAAGGATGTGGTGTCTGAAACTTTCTTGCTCCAGAAAATGGAATATATTCACAACAATCCGTGCCAACCGCATTGGCGACTAAGTAAAAGTCCCGAAGACTATATCTGGTCAAGCGCTGGCTTTTATCTCTCCAATTTACCATGCATTATTCCAATTGATGATGTGCGGCAACTACTACGGTAACACGACAGCGGATACCCCTATCCCCTATAGATTTTCTATTGCTCGTGCTGGATTGGCAAATCCAGTGCACAAGATACCTAGCGCATTGCCCGACTGTCTGGCTGAATCAGCCTAGAACATCACGCAATAGTTTATGGTTAGATACTATCCAATCCGAGCTGTGAGTTGTGCAGCTACTCCCAAACCGCTCGCGCTGGATTGACAAATCCAGCGCCTTATGGCTTACAGTCTATCCAAGGGTAATTAAGAATTATTTTGACCCAATTTGCTCGTTATAGGAAAGGTCGCGAATCGTGAAAATACAAGCTAAATCGAGTCCATCACCACAACCGGGTCTCTCCCCCGCTCGCAGTGGATTGACAAATCCACTGCACAAGATGCCGAGTACATTGCCCGACAGTCTGGCTCAATCAGCCCGGAATGCTACACTAGAGTCCGGGTGTTTATGGTTTGATATGTCTATCCAATCCGAGCTGTGAGTTGTGCAGCTACTCCCAAACCGCTCGCGCTGGATTGACAAATCCAGCGTAATGTTAAAATGAGATAGTGAAATGTTTGGATATCGATATCTAAATCGATCTTAGGGGACACGCTATTGTTTGTGCTATGTCGACAAATCCGTTGAAATTTGGAGGAAATGGTGAAAAAGCAATCAATCTCTAAAACACAGACATATAACCACTCCGACGACAGCCTCTCTAGCCCGACTGTTTCTCCACACGAAGTGGGGCTTTCGGCGGAGCGGCTTGAACGCATCTCCTCGATAACCCAAGGATTCATTAACGAGGGCCAGCTCGCCGGCACAGTCACGGTTGTTGCCCGACGCGGCAAAGTGGCTCACTTCGAGGCATACGGTATGATGGACCTCGAAGCCGATAAGCCGATGCAAAAAGACACAATTTTCCGCATCTACTCGATGACCAAGCCGATCGCTGCCGTAGGGGTGATGATACTTTGTGAGGAAGGAAAACTGACGCTCGACGCACCGGCTTCAACCTATCTACCCGAATTAAGTGGGATGCAAGTGGCGGGGGACGCTAACGCCAATGTATTCACGCCGGTGGAAGCCAATCGGGAAATGACCGTCCAAGACCTAATGCAACACACCGCCGGATTGCCCGGTGCTGCCCGCTACATGAACGGCAATACCGCAGTCGATAAGCTCTACCGCAAGGCGGGATTAGACCGTTTGCATGAGTGCGACCTGCGGGATCTTGTCGAGCGACTGGGCACAATCCCCCTATTATACCAGCCGGGCACAAAATGGCACTACAGCATCGCCGCCGATGTCTTGGGGCGACTTATCGAAGTTGGTTCCGGTCAACCCTTCGACCAGTTTCTAGCGGAGCGGATCTTTCAGCCGTTAGGCATGACTGATACCGGGTTCTATGTGCCGGCGGAGAAGATTGATCGGTTGGCGGGTATGTACGGTCCGAAGCCGACCGGAGGTTTACAGACCATCGATGCGCCGGAGGGCGGCACAGGACACATATCTAAGACCAGTTTTATAAAGAAACCAAGATTCCTATCCGCCGGCGGAGGCTTGGTCTCGACGGCATCGGATTTCGCTCGATTCTGCCTGATGCTCTCAGGCAAGGGAGTCTTGTCTGGGCAACGGTTGATGAAAGCGGAGTCCATCGAATTGATGACTCGTAACCATTTACCCGAAAACTTGATACCACTTGACAAGAAACCTGAAGACCGCTATGGGGGGCTCGGTTTCGGACTAGGTGTCTCTGTTCGTGTCCAACAGACCGACTGGGTGCCTGCCTCTCAGATCGGTGAGTACGGCTGGATCGGCGGAACCAGCACCGAATTTTGGATTTCACCACGAGATGAGTTGGTAGCAATCACCTTAGCGCAACACATCCCCTTTTCCCCGTTGAGCCATACCCTGAAGCCGATGGTCTACGCGGCAATCGCGGAGGATTGACGAATCCAAGCGGAGCATAAGAATGAAGGATTGCCCCCAAAATTCGTCTTGAGAAATTTTGATTCCCAATGTATACTCATTATCTCTACAATTTGAGAGGAGGAAAGATATGGAAACTCGTGTGCAGAGATGGGGCAATAGCTTAGCCCTGCGTATTCCCAAACCGTTTGCTAGCCAGATTGGCCTTGAACCCAATTCACCAGTCGAATTATCGCTCCGCGGTACGGAGTTGATCATTGCGCCCGTGAAATCGTCCGGTTTGAAGTTAGATGATCTTTTAGCCCAAGTGACTGAGCACAACTTACACGATGAGGTGGATACTGGACCTGCGGTGGGTGGTGAAGTATCATGAACTCAACCGAGTATGTTCCACAACGCGGCGATGCGGTGTTGAAAAAGCTGACCCGCTACACTTGGATAGACATATCCAAGCAATGCAAGAATAAAAAAACACACTTCCCAAAATATAGCTAATCCAGATTTAGACAACTTGCATCAGGGGGTAAAACTGGAACAGCAACTTATGAATGAACCAATTGAGATATCTAACTTAGCAGACTACATCAATGAAATAAACACCATAACTCATTCAAATAAAATTTATCTCTATCGAGGGCAGGAAAACGAAGAGTGGCAGGTGAACAGCAGTGCTTATCGTCGTTTAGAAATTAGTGTCAGTCCTTCGGAACGGGCGTCGGTATCGGAACAGGCATCGGTAACGGAATATAATCGTCTCTCTGATGTGTTACGTTCTCCGCATCGGGATTATCTGTTACAAATCGTTAATGAGATTCAGCTAAAGTATCCATCTACATACAGAGACTTACACCCGTTGGAATGTATGGCACATTTGCAGCATAACAAAGTAGCAACAGGACTGATCGATTTTACATTTAATCCCTTGGTTGCCCTTTGGTTTGCCTGCAACAAAGAGAATGATGAGGATACAAATGGCAAGGTTATTGTGTTAGAAAATGATAGTAGGAGAATTGCAGAGATAAAAACAATGGAAGAACTTGAGCGCGATCTGGGAACGTTTTTTGACGTAGATCGAGAGCAGTGGTATCTTTGGGCACCCACTTTGGACAGTCGGAAGGTGGATACCGAACGGATGACTATGCAGCAATCGGTGTTTCTATTTGGATTGCCTGAAATTGATAGGAAGATGATTACTCAAGAAATCATTATTCCGGCTGAACATAAGGAAAGTCTGAGAACAGAGTTGGTAAAAATGGGAATCTCGGAAAAAATACTATTTGCTGATCTACTCGGTTTTTTTGAGAGGAATACTGCTAGGCATTCTTATGATCTAACACTTGTCACTTCCAACAATGGAGAAAAGCTACCATGAAGAAGAGACCAAACGAAAAGGACTATTATAGTTATTTTCAACGAGGCAATGTTAGATTGGTCACCAAGAAGTACGATGGAGCCATTGAAGACTACGACAAGGCAGCTAAGTTAAAACCAGACTACGCACCTATCTACAGCTTTCGTGGCTACGCTTATGAACTCAACGGCAAGGTTGATCGTGCCATTGAAGACTATAACAGGGCGATAGAACTCAAGAGCGATTATGCCGAAGCCTATGGCAATCGGGGTGTGGCTTATGGTAAAAAAGGGGAATTTGAACGTGCCATCAGAGACTTGAACAGTGCCGCAGCACTCAAACCAAACCTTGCCGAGACTTATAACAGTCGCGGTATCGTCTACGACAATAAAGGCGAAATTGACCTAGCTATCGCAGACTATACCGATGCGATAAAACTAAAACCAGACTATGCCGAAGCCTATAATAATCGTGGAGTAGCTTACGGTAACAAAGGCGAGCATGAACGGGCTATCTTGGATCTTAACAAGGCAATAGGTTTGAAACGAGGTTATGCCATCGCCTACAACAATCGCGGGGCTGTCTACCGCAGCAAGGGCGATTATGACCTTGCCATTGAAGACTGTAGCAGGGCAATAAAACTCAAACCTGATTATGCTGAACCCTACAGTAATCGCGGGGCTGCTTACCGTGGCAAAGGCAATTATGACCTCGCTATCAGAGACTATAACAGAGCGATAGAACTGAACCCGAGTTTTGTTCAAGTCTATTACAACCGTGGTATTGCTTATTATGAAGAAAGCAAGCTGGACTGTGCCATCGAAGATTATGACAAGGCGATAGAACTGAAACCTGACCTTGCCGATGCCTACAGCAATCGCGGCAATGCTTATAAGAAAAAAGGCGATTATACCCGTGCTATTGAAGACTATACCAAGGCAATAGAATTGAACCCTAATCTTGCCGTAGCCTATAACAATCGCGGCAACACTTACCGTGAGGAAGGCGAGTTTGACTGTGCAATCGCAGACTATACCAAGGCGATAGAACTGAACCCTAATCTTGCCGTAGCCTATAACAATCGCGGGACCGTGTGGTTACACTTGGAAAACTGGGACAAAGCTAGATTTGATCTGACCGTTGCTAAGGCAATAGGGGCGGATATCGTCACGGAGTTTCGTAACGACTACGCAAGCGTTCCCGACTTTGAGCAAAAGCATGGCTTAAAGCTACCGGAAGACATCGCTGCGATGCTGACACCAACCGGTCCATAAATCTTTAGCCTTTGCTTGAAGCCCCCCTCCAAAGTGCCCTGTAAGCGATTTCCTGCTTTTTTCTTTTAACGTCAACCCATATTCAGCTATCATGACACTTATCCATCCAATCTGGCTGCTCCTGCTCATTCCCTTGATTATATCCCTGAAGGTATGGAAACTACCTTCTCGTCTCTTGAAAATTCTACGCCTGACGATACTGTTACTGATCCTGCTCGCGATGTGCGGACTTGCTGTGAAATTGCCGAGCCGGGCGGGTACCGTTGTCGTTGTAGCGGACAGAAGCCACTCGATGCCTCCCGACAGCGAGGCAAAACAGAAAGAGGCGATTGACTTAATCCAAGATGCCATGGGGAGCGATGTTAATCTTGCAGTCATCTCCTTTGGCAGAGCTGCCGCGGTCGAACAATCCCCCCAAACCGGAAAATTTGCCGGATTTGTCAACGAAGTGCACGGTGACGCTTCCAACCTAAATGGTGCCATTGAGAAAGCGATGGCACTCATCCCGCGAGATGCCCCCGGCAGACTGCTCCTGCTCTCTGATGGGAGATGGACCGGCAAAGACCCATCGGGAATAGCGGCTCAAGCCACAGCACGGAGCATTGCCCTCGATTACCGTCCCATGCAGCGAGATTCGACAAACGATGTTGCCATTTCCCATATAGACGCGCCGGAGGTGGTCAACCCAGGTGAATCGTTCATGCTTGCCACGTGGGTACACGCGCCAGTTCCAAGCGAAGTCTCATTCGAGCTGCTCCGCGGTAACCAACGCTTGGCGGTGGGCACGCGAAAAGTGGCGTCCGGGTTGAGTCGTCTCATCTTTCGGGATAAGGCGATACAGCCGGGAACGCATCAGTACACCGTCCGGATTACGGGCGCTGAAACCGACCCAGTGCCAGAAAATAACAGTGCAAAGATTCTGGTTGGTATTCAGGGGCCGCGTCCGATTCTACACCTCACGACTGCCGCCGATTCTGGACTAGGTCGTCTGCTACAGGCGGGTGGATTAGATATAAAAACCGCTCCCCCAGGGGCATACCGTTGGTCGCTTGATGAGTTGTCGGGATATTCCGCCGTACTAGTCGAGAATGTATTGGCGGCTGAGATTGGCCTCCACGGAATGAAGAACATCGCCGTTTGGGTAAAAGAGACCGGGGCGGGCTTCATGATGACAGGCGGAAAACACGCTTACGGACCAGGCGGCTATTTTCGCTCACCGCTTGAACCGATTATGCCGGTCTCAATGGAATTGCGGCAAGAACACCGGAAGCTATCACTCGCTATCGTCGTGGCGATGGATAGGTCTGGCAGCATGTCAATGACAGTGGGCGGCGGCAGAACGAAAATGCACCTCGCAAACCTCGCCACGGTGGAGGTTTTGGATATGCTGTCGCCGATGGATGAATTTGGTGTAGTTGCGGTCGATAGCTCAGCGCACATCATCGCAAACCTCGCACAGGTCGAAAATCAATCCCAGGTCCGAGGCAAAATCCTCCGTATTGGTTCGCAGGGCGGTGGGATCTTCGTCTATGAGGCGCTCTCCGCCGCCGCCAAAATGCTCCTGAAAGCCCAAGCCGGCACACGGCATATTATCCTCTTTGCAGACGCAGCCGATTCAGAGCAACCCGGACGATACCGCGAACTGCTTGAGGAATGTCGAAAAGCGAACATCACTGTCAGTGTCGTCGGGCTAGGCACAGCCAATGACGTTGATGCCGAACTGCTGCGCGATATCGCCCGCCACGGCGATGGACGCTCCTTTTTTACCAAAAATGCCGAAGAGCTGCCACGTCTGTTTGCACAAGATACCTTCGTTGTAGCGCGTAGCATGTTTATTGATGAGCCGACCACAGTTCGGACGACGGGCGGAATGGTCTCCCTGACCGGTAGGGGCTATCAGATAACGTCTCCGATTGGTGGCTACAATCTCTGTTACATCCGACCCGATGCGAACCTCGCCGCCGTAACGGTGGACGAGTATAAAGCACCCGTTGTGGCGGCGTGGCAGGCGGGGATTGGACGGGTGCTCTGCTACACAGGTGAAGCGGATGGAGCGCATACAGGTCCTATTGCGGGTTGGGGGGACGTCGGCAATTTTCTCGCGAGTCTGGTCCGATGGACAGTGGGAGATTCCCGGAACCTGCCCGGCGAGATGTTACTGACACAAAAGGTTAAAAATGGAATCAATGTGGTCGAACTGCACCTAGACCCGGATCGGGAAGGGGAAGTATTCAGGGAACTGCCCACCGTGACCGTGCTCCGAGGCGTCGTTGGAGAAACACCAACCGTTGATAAGACCGAGCTGTCGTGGACATCTGCTGACACGCTTGGGATAGATATCCCAATCCACGGAAGTGAAACGGTGCTGACGACAGTGGAGGTGCCGGGTGGTGGAAATATCTCGCTGCCGCCTGTCTGTCTGCCGTATTCACCGGAATTTAAGCCCGCCAATACCGAATCGGGACTTGCCACGATGCAGCGACTTGCCAAAACGACTAACGGGAAACAACGGATTAATCTCGGAGAGATCTGGGATGACTTGCCCCGACAGCCTCGGCTGATATCGCTTCAGCCGTGGTTGCTAATTCTGGCGCTTATCCTTCTGCTGCTCGAAGTCTTGGAGCGCCGCACAGGACTGCTATCTGTGAGACACGGTCGCCGATTTGTAGAAACCATCTCGCAACGCATACTGCGGAAAGAACGTCCAGCGACTCAGGACACCGTGCCACCCACCGTAGAGGAAACGTCACCGTCCACACCGGAGGAATCTGAAACGCCTTCCGAGCGGGATGGGATGCTTGACGCTCTAAGTCAAGCACGAAAACGTGCTAGTGGACGGACAGGACGCTAAAAGTAGTCGCATCACGATCGACTCTGTGCATGTTCCGTAGGGGCAACCCTTGTAGTTGCCCTACTGTAGGTCGATTTTCCAAAATCGACAGGCTTATGTCGAAATATGAATATAGGTGTATAGGTGGATTATCGTTGCAACTGGGGAGGGAAGCCAATCATCGCTCGCAGCGGATTGACAAATCCACTGCCCATCCGCAGAGCCGGAGCCGAATAGGTCTAGTAAATAGATTTCGCTAAACTCAATCTGTGTTACGATTGGGTTTCTATTGCAAATAGTGATGGGGCTCCATCACCGCTCGCAGTGGATTGACAAATCCACTGCCCATCCACAGAGCCGGAGCCGAGTCTAGTAAATAGATTTCGCTAAACTCAACCCGTGCTACGATTGGGTTGCCATTGCGAACAGTGATGGGGCTCCATCACCGCTCGCAGTGGATTGACAAATCCACTGCACCTCTAGATAGCAACTTGGCTTATAATAACGCAACTAGCAACTTAGATTATGATAAATAGAAAGGTCATCAAAACTGTATGAACGAAGCGTATCGCCAATATCTCATAGACGGTGAGCGCGCAGGTGCCCGGTACGCCTTAACGGCACCGCGCAATGTCCCCTTCGGGCGCACCGGCAGCCAGAAGGGGAAACGTCCAGGGAGTTCGCTAGAGTTTATCGATCACCGCGAATACCAACCGGGCGACGACCTGCGCCGAATTGACTGGGGCGGCTTCGCACGAAGCGATAAATTGACCGTCAAGTTATATCGAGACGAAGTCAATCCGCATCTAGATGTTGTCATTGATGGTTCGTGCTCCATGGCACTCGAAGATAGCCCCAAGGCACAAGCGACACTTGGGATAGCGGCGGTCTTTGCGACTGCCGCATCAAATGTCGGGTACTCCCACACCGCTTGGATAGCGGGAGACGGGTGTCAGCAGGTGGTTAATGGCGCGGATCGACCCTCAATTTGGGATGGGCTCGATTTTGAGTATCGCGGGGACCTGTCAGCGTCATTTGCCAAGTTACCCCCGTCGTGGCGTCCGTTTGGGGTGCGTGTGCTGATCAGCGACCTACTCTGGTACGGGGATCCATTGGCAATGTTAGCTCAATTTGCTGAACGCGCGACAGCTGTCGTTGTCGTGCAGGTCTTGGCGGAGGCTGACGTAAATCCGACCGAACGCGGCAACATCCGACTCGTTGATTCGGAGACGGATGAGATACAAGAGATTTTCGTAGATGCCACCGCTGAAAAGCGGTATCGCGCTGCGCTTGCTCGCCATCAGGAGAGTTGGCATCTCGCTGCGAAACAGACGGGATCGATTATCACAACGGTTATTGCGGAGCACATCTTGAGCGACTGGCGACTGGAAACGTTGGTTGCCGCCGAAGTGCTCACTATTACGTAAATCATGTCCTATTTCATGCTGCACATCACAGTGGCAATCTAATCGTGGGCACAGGTTTCCTAACCTGTGATCCTTCGAGGTTAGCAACCCCTAAATTCTATAACAAATGCGATTCCCCAATTGGTGCACTAAAAAGCTATCAACCAACAATCCAGAAGATGCGACATAGATACGATTAAAACTGTTTCTGCCTTGAACCCCGATCTTATCGGGGATTTTTTTTGCTCTTCTATTTTCATCTGCGAAATCTGCGTCCGTATTTGCTTTTTGAACTGAAGTACGTAAATCAGATCAAAATGAATAAATAAAAGCTTCACGGCATATTCTTTCAGAAAAAATATAAATTTCAACCTGATGAATATCCTTAAATGTTGCTAAATAATGGATATATTGTGTATAATATGGATAGCATCATCTGTATATTGTGTATAGTTTAAAAAATGCTGCCCAATTTGCCGCGTTGGTGAGCGAGGGAATTAGCACGAATATTGAGCCCTCATCTATTAATGGCGTTAATTAGTCTGTTGATAATACGCTGCTTGTTGACGCAGCTACTGACAACACTACCCAAATAGGGGAGGTTACTTAATGAAACATTTGAAGCAACACAGTATCTTGTTATTCGCCTTGGTTGCCGTTTTGAGTGTCGCTGCGGTGTCGGCGCAAGCCGCCACCTTAAATGTTACAGTGACAGATGCCCAAACCGGCGCGAAACTAAACGGTGTTTCCATTACTGTCATGCCCCAAGCAGGTGCTTCCACTAAAGGTATCAGTGATTCCTCCGGAATGCTTGAAGTTGCAGATCTATCTGCTGAGGTCTACATGATAACCGCGTCTGCCTCCGGTTATGCCGATAAGGTTATGGAAAACATAGAGCTAGCCGCAGACGGAACCACATCGGTAGAAATTGCACTCTCTTCAGAGGTTATCGAACTTGACCAAGTCTCCGTTACAGCATCACGCCGTCGAGAAAAAGTGCTTGAAGCCCCAGCATCAGTCGCCCTTGTTACGGGTTCACAAATCAGAGATCGTGTTGCACCAAGTGTGACCGAACACTTGAAATCAGTGCGTGCGGTGGACGTTGTGAATACTGGACTGGGCTCATCGCAGGTAGTCGTCCGCGGCTTTAACAACGTTTTTTCAGGGTCACTCTTGTCGCTTGTTGATAACCGCATTGCTCGTGTTCCCTCGCTGCGTCTCAACGCCTACAGTCTCATCCCGACCGCAAGCGAAGATATTGAACAGATTGAAGTTGTCTCAGGTCCCGGCGCAGCGCTATACGGTCCAAACAGTGCCAACGGTGTCATGCACATCTTGACCCGCTCACCGTTCACCTCTCAAGGAACGACGGTCAGCATTGGCGGCGGCGAACGGAGTATGCTCATGGGCTCGCTGCGACATGCCGGCGTTATCAACGAGATGCTTGGATATAAACTTTCAGCCAGTGGCTTTCGCGGAAATGATTGGGAAGACGGTCGATCTGCCGAAGACCTCGCTGGTGAACCCGAATTTGATACCTACAGAGCCGGCGGCGAATTTCGATTAGATTATCGTCCTAACGATGATCTGACGACGATTTTTAACAGCGGTTTTACACAATTTACCGGGATTGAACTGACCGGTCTCGGTGCCGGTCAAGCCAAAAACTGGACTTACGGTTATCTCCAAGGACGCTTCATTTACAAAGACCTATTTGCACAAGCCTTCTGGAATCGTAGCGATGCCGCGGATACTTACACCCTGCGAGATGGCTTGCTAGTTGTCGATAATTCCGACCTCTACGTCGGGCAGATTCAACACGGCTACAGCCTTGCAGAACGTCAACGCTTTACCTACGGTCTGGACCTGTTGCTGACCCGCCCCGATACCGAGGGAACAATCAATGGGCGTCATGAGGATAGTGACAACATCAACGAGATTGGTGCGTATCTACAGTCAGAAACCCAAATCGTTCAGCAGTTAAAATTCATTGCTGCTGCTCGACTTGATAACCACAACCACCTCAGCGGTTTGGTCTTTTCACCGCGTGCCGCGCTTGCCTTCCAACCGAACGACGACCATAACTTGAGGGTTACCTACAACCGTGCCTTCAGCACTCCGGGAACTTCCAACCTATTCCTTGACCGGCTGGCAGCCAGAGATGCATTTGGGCTAGGCCCAGCGCTTCAACCTATACTTGGTTTCAGTCCTACTACCGACGTATGGGCACAGGGCGTAGGCGGCGAAACAGGCTTTACTTTCAGGCGGGATGCGGATGGACGTCCGCTGTTTCGCTCTCCCTTCTCACCGATCGCAGAGTTGCCAGCTGACACTCACATTCCACTCGATGACCCCATGTTTACCAACGTCATGTGGAGCGTCGGTCGAGGTGCCGTTATGAGTGGCGTCCAGCCAGTTTTTGAAGAAGCTGTGAAACAGACCTTGCAGCAAACGTTCTCCCCGCAGGCATTGCCTCAGGTTATTGCAGGGCTGCCCCCAGAGACGATTCAAGGAGTGGCAACACAAGCGCTTGCAACGCTCCCACCACAAGTGCTTCAAGGACTACCGCCAGAATTCGCCCCATTGCTACAACCGGGTGCAATCGCTGCACTACCACCCGAACAGCTTCAACAGATAGTTCCACTAGTGCTTCAAGCACTGCCACCGCAGGTGGTACAAGGCCTTGCAGCCTCCCTTGCAGCCTCCACAGAAGAACAAATTCTCACTGGGTTTGCTAACCTCATCCCAGAGCAGGTAGATGGGGTAAAAATGGTCCTACGCACCCTTAATCCAGAAACAGCTGAATTTACTGATGTTGAGGATGTTAATGCCGTTGATCCGCTTAAGCCGACGATAACACAAACATATGAGTTCGGCTACAAAGGGATTCTCATGAACAAGTTGGCTTTTTCCGCCGATGTCTATCACACAAGAATTAAGGACTTCGTCGGTCCCTTGGTCGTTGAAACCCCGAATGTGTTCTTGGACGCAGCATCGTTAGGTGCCTTCCTCACACAGCATTTTACAACGATGTTAAGCGATCCCCAAAATGCCACACTCAACCAGGCCTTGCTTGCGTTTGATGCTCCTGCTCAGGGCGGTAACGGGAACGGTTCCGCTGTTGATGAGCTGACAAAATTGTTCGTGGCTGGCACTGAGAATAACGGGCCCGCTTTCATCCCGTTTGGCACGGTCACACCCGAAGAGGCGACGGATCCAACCGCAGTTATGTTGACCTATCGCAACTACGGGGACATCTCGCTCAACGGACTCGATTGCAGCTTGACCTATTACCTCAATCCGAGTTTGAGTTTCGGTGGGAATTACTCATTTGTCAGCAAGGACCTGTTCGAGACCGGTCTCAGGGACATCGCCCTGAACGCGCCTAAGAATAAGTTCGGGGCAAACGTTCAATATCACAACACCAATCTAGGATTGGCGGCGGGTGTCCGGATGAATTTTGTGGCTGGCTTCCCTGTGAATTCGGGGGTCTATATCGGTGAGGTCGAATCGTATTCTACGATTGACTTTAACGCGGGTTACGACATACCATTCGGTCCGAGTCCTCGCTTGTCGCTGACAGTCCAAAATCTGCTGGGCACGGAGTATCAACCATTTATTGGTGCCCCGGATATTGGTCGTTTGTCTCTCGTCCGCTTAACACAAACATTCTAATTTCATACTAGGTCGGGCATCTTGCCCGACCTATGTATTAAAGTAGCAGGCATACTCCGTATGCCGTAACAGTTGTACAAATTACGGCACAGCGGAGCGCAATGTATAGGAATGAACTTTATCGTAGGTTGAGTTGAACGGGTGCCGTGAAACCCAACACCTGCGTTTCACGCATCGCATTTCACTAATGCACTACACTGTAGGTCGGGCATCTTGCCCGACCCCAACGATTCAGCGTGGTTAATTCGCAGGCAGCGCGGATCTGTGTGCCCTACCTAGGTTCGTTTCGTAGGTTAGCCTTTCGCTCTGCGTCTTTGCACCTTCGCGCCTTTGCGGTAAATTATCTTTGCATTTGTGTGGATTCGCGGATGGCTTGCGCTTTTCACGTTTCACGTTCCGCATAGGGTCTATTATTTTAATGAACTAATGCACCAATGAACCAACACCCTTAGAACCTGTTTTAAAAGTCATTTGATAGGATTTTGCATCAAGTAAATGGAAGCAATGTACACCATCGCCTCAGCGGTCTCAGCCGAGCGTTCATAGTCCAAAGTCAATCGGCGAAACCAACCGAACCAAGAAAAGGTGCGTTCCACAATCCAGCGCAATGGGACAACCACAAACCCCGATTGCCCAAGAGGTGGAGCGATTTCCAATCGACACTGATGCGTCAAGTATAAATAGTCGCCTAATTCGCCACGATAGCCAGCATCAGCACAGACTAACTGAATCGTTATGTGCCAACTAAAGATTTCTGTCAGTAACTCTATTGCGACTTGGTTATCACTGACATTGGCATCAGTAACCTTGACTCCCAATGGAATGCCAATCGTATCGGTGACTATATGACGTTTACGGCCTTTGACTTTCTTATGCGCATCAAACCCCCTACTATTTGCCAGTTCAGTCGTCTTGACCGATTGACTGTCAATGATAGCTACTGTCGGTGAGGGTGCTTTGCCAATATCACAACGGGTTTGTTCATGAAGTGCTTGATGAATCATAAGCCATGTACCTAAGGCTTTCCACTTTCTAAAGTGGGAATAGACCGTTTGCCACGGTGGCATCTGATAAGGAAGCATTCGCCATTGACACCCTGACTTGACTATGTAAAACATAGCGTTGATAACTGAGCGCATCTCCCACTTGAGAGGTCTGCCTAATGGTGAAGGTTTTGGCAGATAGGGTAATAGGTTTTCCCACTGGGCATCGGTCAAATCCGTGGGATAGTTTGTTCGGGTCATGTTTATGCCTTTCATTGGGTCAGTATGGACTCCTCCAATGATTAAACGTAAACATTAACGCTTGAGTAGTGTTTTTCTTTTTAAAACAGGTTCTTAGAGCCTGTTTGAAAAGTCATTTTGGGTAAAGTTATTTGCCATGAACCCGAGTTTTTTCTTGAAAACTCGGGTTCTTCCGTAATCCGCTATTCAACGGCACCTTCTCACTATAATTTAGGAAACCGTGTCAGGTCAATGGTAGGGACTTGGTTTCGTAGGGGCGAGGTCCCCTCGCCCAACGGGTTGGCAGACCCAACCCGTACCCTGTGATACGGCTCGCTGTGGATTGGCAAATCCACAGCACCGTGGGATCATTCCTTGCTTTTTAAAACAGGTTCTTAGAGATTCCGGTCAAGTTGTAGCGCAAGCCAGTAGGGGTAGGTCTCATCCCGGTAAACCACTTCAAGGTTCACCTTCCGAACCTCACTAGGTTGAGGCACAACACCCGGAGGCTTTTTGGAGGCAGGCTTGAGTGTGAAAGCCAGTGTATTGCGCCCTTTTTCCAACAGTTCCGGTGGGATTGCTGCCTCTAAATGACAACCGGGTTTGTCCTCCGGATGGTCTGTGATAGCAAGGGGGGTTGTGATAGATTGTTCGGACTCAACAGCGACCTCCTGACCATTGACGCGCAACTCGATATCGTCCGGTGTCATCAGTTCCGTAATGTTAAGAAGCAGCCTAGCACGCACCGGATGACCCGTGACACTTGCAGCCCCGAGATCATCGGGAACGTCAATCTCCATCTCAGCATTGCCGCCTTCGCTTTGATAGCCCAACGCTAACGGTAGGGCTAGCTGATAGACGTAGACCCTATTGGCATAGCAGAGGCGTTCTGGGTCACCCAGCTCCCGGTAAACCTCCCACTGCAGCTCAAAAAAGCGAATCACATAGTCGTAGAAGAAGATACCATCTGCCCCCTGTTCGTAAAGCCGGTGGGCAATCCCCCGGTGTTCAAGGTGCTGCGTCAGGTGCGCAGGATAGCCGTCTACCGATCCGCTTCGTCGGAACTTAAAGAAGCCGGGTTTGCCCGCTCCCGCCACGAGACGACAATTTGTTCCCTCAACGACCCGGTACCATGCCGAGATGTCCATCTCGTATAGACTAATCGTGCGGCAATGCGCGATTAGTACATCTAGCAAATCCTCCTGAATCCAAGTGCACATATCCAATCCCTCGGCAAAATGGCAATGGATATCGTCTTCCGGACTTTCGTGCACCTCCTTCCTGCCCGCTTCGGGGGTCAGCTCCAGTCCCTTTTCCTTCCAGATCGAGTCCCGTGAGTATAACTGCGCCGACAGCCCAAGATATTTGCCCTTCTCGTCGCCTACCTCGTCTAACATCGCCCGGACATCCCGCACATGCTGGTCCATGACCTCACGTCCTTGTGCCTCTTCCCCTGAATTGAAATATGGCGCAATACGAGTGAAATCGAGGTCGAGTCCATCAATATCGTAATTCTCCGCAACCTCACGCAAGAATGCCAGATTCTGTTCAGCAATCTCCGGCTTATTCCAATCATAGATTGGGGACACTTGGGCGTCGCGCTTCGATTTCAGTCGTAGGTGTGGATTCTCTTTGTAGAACTCGGTCTGATATCTGTCGAATTCCAGCACCCTGTATGTATGATGACCGTCGTTCATCCGACGGCTACCCCAAGCTTGGATGCCGCAACGGTGACACTCGTCAACAAAGACAGCCATGGGATCCATACCAGCCTCAACCCAAGCTCGCTGCGTTTCCCACATTTCAAGGACATCGGATCTCTGGAAAGCCCTTACCACACCGAGGCACCGCTGTAGGATTCCTATGTGTGAACCCTCAAAGCACTGAACGAGGGAGCGAATTTGCCGTTCAGCCTGTTCAGGACTACAGGGAGTCTCCCCGGCATCGTAGGTCGCAATGAGCCGCTGACGTTCCCGCAGCGGAATTGCCTGTGAAGAAGATAGACCTTGACGGTTTAACATGGACGCCTCCTTTACGCATTCCGAGCCAATTTATGGTGAACTAGAGAAATAAGTAGACACTTACCAATAACTCCGACC
Organism: Candidatus Poribacteria bacterium; assembly: GCA_965222805.1. Classification (GTDB taxonomy): domain Bacteria; phylum Poribacteria; class WGA-4E; order WGA-4E; family PCPOR2b; genus PCPOR2b. Next base: position 5,201,586 of record CBDCUX010000005.1, on the reverse strand, counting down.
CTAGCGAAGTTTCCAAAGTCCCCCTGAACCCCTCTGATAAGAGGGGAAAGACAAGGGAGAAGATCCCCTCTTATCTTCTCCCTTGTCAGGGGAGTTGGGGGATTTAGGGGGTTGGCTGTGCATTGGAAGTGTCTAAGTAATTATAAAATCTACCATAGATACTACCGGAATTCATAATACCGACTAGCCCACCGCCGGAAACCCACTGCCAACGAGCGGTTCCCCATTGTTGACCTCGACGGTTGGGATCAAGCAATGGTGCGATGCTTGCGCCTCGTTGAAGCAGACGCCTTGGGCGTAGTAGATTATCACAAAGGCGCGGCGTTGCCGATCGGTCGTGTTCTGTGGAGTTGCATGGAAGTTTAGACAGTGGTGGAACATACATTCACCGGTCGAAAGCTCCACGGGTACTCCAAAGCTGGCGTGATGCTCCTCTATCTTTGCGCGCTCAGTCTTGATGGACGGATCTTTCTCCAACGCTTCTAACTCTATCTGCTTCGCTTCGGGAGAGAAGCGGGAATCTCGGTGGCTGCCCGGAACCACGTGCATACAACCGTTCTCCACAGTGGCGTCATCGAGAGCAATCCAGCAGCTAAGGATTCTCGGCTCAGAAAGGGGCCAACCATAGAAATCTTGATGGAATCTGAAATGGCCGTTATCCTCCGGCGGTTTAGAGATAATGTGATCATGCCACAGCCGAACCTCCGGCGTCTTCAAAAGCGTCTTAGCGATGCCAGTAATCAACGGGTGCCGAACCGTTATTTCGTAGTCCTTATCCCGCTTCCACATGTTCACAAACTGAGTGAGGACTCGCTGTTCATCTTGGGATTCTTTGATTGTCCGACGGTGCCCTACGCTGAACTCAACAGACGAATCATCCCCTCCCGCTAATTCAATATCGACAACCCGATCCAACCCGTCAATAAGTGCGCTGACCTCGCTTGGCTCTAAAACCTTTCCGTATTTGAGATAACCGTTCTCATCAAAAAATTTTGCTTGCTCTTCGGTAACCATTTTTGCCCTCCGCTATCCTTTTGCTTTCGCTTTTCATTAAATTAGTGTGGTCGAGGCGGATTGATTCTATCACACTTCCCACAAACTGTAAATACCGAACGCTTTGGTGAGGGAACTGTGAACTGTACCATTAACTTCTGTAGGTCGGTTTTCCAAAACCGACATTGGGATACAGGTTCAACTGACCAATCACCACACGACCGAAATTTTCTACAATCTTGCAAAAAGTGTTAGATTCTGTTAGATTTTGTTAGGGAGTATTGACATTTGACAGTCCGTAGGTTGGGTTGAGCAGGAACTGTGAAACCCAACACTTCAACGTGCCAATGTACCATCATAGCCCCAGAGGGGCGGCATGTTTATAGCCGGGTGACTAGTAACCCAAGCCCCAGCGGGGCGACATGTCACAGAACGACTAGTACTGTGTCATATAAATTATGCTTTTGTATTAGTATAAAATCGTTTGAACTTCTGTCGCGCCTGCTTGAGAGTAAACTGCCAGTTGACGCTCGCTTTTTTTCGATTCCGTGCTTCAGCCCAAGCCTTGACTTCTCGCGCCAACTCCGAAAGTTCACCGATGCGGCGAGACAGACACTGTTTTGAAAGCACCGCAAGTTCAATCTCTACCATATTCAACCACGACCCCTTTTTTGGGGTATAACACATCTCAAACCGTTGAGTCAGTTCAAATGCCGCAGATGCCTCAAATGTTTGATAGAATGCCGATGGATTATGGGTGTTGAGATTATCCTGAACCACCCGAATCGTGGTAGCGTTTGGGTAATGTTGAGCCATCTGCTTCAAAAAGTGTGCATAATCCACCTTGGTTCGACGGGGTCGCACTTGGACGATGCGTTTACCGGTGAGTGGCTCAAAGGCGATGAACAGGCTTGCCACCCCGTTGCGCTTGTAATGGTAGTCCTCTTTTTTGGGTTTGCCCGGTTCCATCGGTATGGGGGCAATGCTATCGTCAATTAACTGGCAAGGTCTTTCATCAAAACAGACCACCGGATACATCGGGTCATAAGGGAGGTGATATAGATGCAAGATGGTTTCCATCTGCCACAAGAAGGAGGGAGTCATCTCCCCAATACACCATTGCTTCTTGAGGTGAGGCTTCAATCGGTTTTTTTTAAGATGACCCCCACCGTTTCATGGGAGATAGTCTCAACTACACCTAACTCCACTAATTGGTCCGCTAGCAGCCTCAGAGACCAGTGGCTGTGTCCTTCTGGAGGTGTACTGCAAGCTAAGGCGGTGATTTGTGCACGCTGGTAGCCATCGAATGTCAGCGGTCTGCCACAACGAGATAACTCTTCAATGGCAGCCTCTAACCCACAGGTGGCAAACTTTTTTCGCACACGGATTACCGTCGATTGACTCACATTCAGGATCTCGTGAATCTGATTGTCATTCATTGCACCTTGAGGACGGTTGTGGTCTGCCAAAAGCAGCATATGGGCACGAGCTAACTTTCGGGCAGAAACTTCTCCCCGCTTCGACAGGGATTCGAGACGATTACGTTGATTGGCGGATAAAATTACTTGATGTTTGTAAGCTGGCATCGGATACTCCATTTGTTGAGAGGCAATTGAATCAGAACCAATACATTGGAATCTAATGATACCATGCCAATATACAAATTGCAAAAATTGTCTGACGGTGTACTAGGGCGTGTTGACATTTGACAGTCCGTGGGTTGGGTTGAACAGAAACTGTGAAACCCAATACTCAATGTGCCCATGTAGCACCATAGCCCCAGCGGGGCGGCATGTTTATAGCCGGGTGACATCTGCTAGTAACCCAAGCCCCAGCGGGGCGACATGTTTATAGGATATGGGTATCATACCCAACGAGGCGACATGTCACAGAACGACTAGGTACCAGCTTTTTGAAAAAGTGTTAGATTCTGTTAGGTTATTTCATTCCACCATCGGCCTCCTACAGCAGACACGGGAGAAACGGAAAGTTGACTCCGTAGGGGCGCGGTCTCCCCGCCCGACAAGGACTACCTTTCGCTCCGGTGAAAATCTCCGTTCCATTTCTCCTTACGCATTACACTTTCCTCGTTACGTATCACGCATCACGGCTTCTATCCTGTAAATCCTTGCAGCCTGAGTATTCTGATTCAGACAAGCCTTAAAGCGAAATTTGACAGCTTGCTGAAGGTGATGTATAATCGAACAAATCGACGAACCCGGTCACGTGGTCTTTAGAGGCAGGTCTTGTGCCTGCCAACATCAACCTACACACCCCCGTAGGTCGGGCATCTTGCCCGACCTATGTATCAAAGTAGTAGGTATATTGCTTTGAATCCCGATCTTATCGGGGCTCCGTATGCCGTAACCCGCACACATTTTTCTTACGCCTTACTCGTTACGTATCACGTATCATGTTTCGCATCATTTCAACAAACCAACAAAAACGGAGGAAAATCATGGCACAGAAGAAAGTACTCGTTACCGGGATGAGTGGATTAATTGGTGGCCTCGTGCGAGAACGTATAGAGGGCAAGTGTACTTTGAGCGCACTGAATCGCCGTCCAGTAGAGGGAATCGAATGCCATCAAGCGGATATCGCTGACTTGGATGCCATTCGCCCCGCTTTTGAGGGGGTTGATGTCGTCGTGCATCTGGCGGCGATGGCACAACCGGCGGGCATGACGTGGGAAGAATTATTAAGTGCAAATATCATAGGGTGCTACAATGTCTTTGAAGCATCACGGCAGGCGGGTGTTAAGTGGATTGTCTTCGCTAGCAGCGGGGCAACCGTCAGAAATTGGGATCGCGTATTTCCTTACAACGCAATTGTTGAAGGACGTTACGATGAAGTCCCTGAGACATGGAAGAAAGTGGATCACGAAACGCCGACGTGGCCCGGGGGACTCTATGGCTGTTCCAAAGTGTTCGGCGAAGCGTTGGCGAGGCATTTTACGGATACTTGTGACATCTCTATAATCTGTCTACGCATCGGCGCGGTCACCCGTGAAAATCGTCCGACAGACACACGTGGTTTCTCTGTCTGGTGCAGTCAACGGGATGTCGCACAGATGATTGAGAAGTGCATTGAAGCACCTGACAGCGTGAAGTTCGATGTTTTTGAGGTCGTGTCCGACAACAAGTGGGCTTACCGCGATATCTCACACGCCCGTGATGTGCTTGGATACGAACCAGAGGACGCAGCAGAAGACTATCGCTAAGGCGTGTTGACATAATCGTAGGGGCGAGGTCCCCTCGCCCGTTCCGGTGAAGATACCAAGTCCCTACGATTGATGCTATGTCTTGAATTTTACGCATTGGCGCATTCAGCCCAAGCGGGACGGCATGTTTATAGAAAGCGTAAACCACCCCACACCCAAGCCCCAGCGGGGCGACACGTGTTAAAGTAGTAGGCATACTCCGTATGCCGTAACACACCCGTAGGTCGGGCATCTGGCCCGACTCTTCGGAGGGAACGGAAACCTGCGTTCCGCCTATTCCTTTCTCCTCGTCGGTGTGATACGAGATTTTACGGTTGCTATCCTGTAAATCCTTGAATCCTGAGTATCCTGATTCAGACAAATGTTCATCATTTCAATGAACCAATGAACCCAACGCTCACGTTTCTCGCTATTTCAATCAACCAATGCGTGCTCTTATTCAAACAACACCTTCCCCCACGCCGCGCCACCAAAACTGGTCATATACTGCCCCACAGATATTATTCCAAACGCTTGCCCACCGGTAATCTCCACATCACCCGAATCCCCCGCACGTCCCACTAGGTATAACTCCCCATCTACCGCGACAAGGACCGCACAGACCTTTGGATAAAACGCCAAGAAATCGCTGACCTTCCGCAAAGCAGCAGACTGACGGGGCAATCCGACAAAGTTCATGCCACGTTCTAAGGTGAAGCTCGTCGGCAGTGGTGAACCGACCAGGTTCACAGTTTTCGGTGCGTCCATATACACCGCTACGCCTTGAGTGGCTCCAAGACCTTGAGTCGAATCTCCAAAGACCTCCATCCAGCAGGTGCCATCGTAGATATACATATTGGCAGGCATAAGGATTTGGAACAGGTTACCTAACGTCTCAATGCTCATAGATTGGCCATCTACCTGTGTGACCTCAAGGGGGATATGAACAAAGTTCCAACCGGCATTGAGAGATAGCTGAAACGCAAAGCGGCGGTCTTCATCAGACTCAGGATCGGTTCTTTGTGGTATATCCGGTTCCTGATTATTTCCGCCGTCATTGTTGCCATTACCGTTGTTGTTTCCATCAGTCGGTGGCGTTAGGGTTTCCACTGCTTCTGCGCTAAAGGTTTCCGTTCCCGGAATTCCTACGGCAGATACCTCGACGGTGTTTGTTCCCAGATTTGGACCCAGCGTCAGCCTACTCTCTGCTCTACCATTTGCATCGGTCGTGGTTATTGTGGTACTCAGGCTTCCACCACCGGCAGTTATGTCAAACGTTACGGTAGCCCCGTCAAACGCAGCATTGTTTTGATCGTGTACTTCAACGATGAATGGGTTTGCTAGTTCCGTGTTGATTAACCCCTCTTGGTCATCGCCTGAGATTTTCACCAGTTTCGTAGCCACTGCCGGCGGAGGTGGATTCGGATTTGGGTTACGGTCGGGATTTCCGCCGCCACCATTACCGCCACCGTTCCCACCATTTCCGCCGTTTCCACCATTAGTTATTGTTATTGTTGTTATTGTTATTATTGTTATTATTGTTGCCGATATTCCCCTCGCCACAGCCAGTATCATCGGCATCTCCACGAACAACTGCATACCCCCCTGCACCCCAGTATCCCCAAGCGGTCGCATCGTCCACTCCAGGATCATACCGATTATTCTCATTCACATCTGTATACTTACTAATATGCCCGTGTCCACCCTCATAGTTGCTGCCTACGTCACATGTTGTCCCCTTGCAAGGATCGTTCGAGGTGCCCGGACAAAAATGCACTATGTCTTTCCCTGCTATGGGATGCGCGAACACATCCGCACACCACAAAATTGATAACACCATCAAAAATAAGACAATTCTTCCTGTTTTCATTTTGCAGTTTCCTCATTTCCTTTTTTCTGAGTTAGATCTTCACGGTTCGCGGTCAACACTAAAGCTGCAGTCCGCTATCTTTCGCTCCGGTTGCTGTGCATCCCGATCGTATCGGGGTGGGGCGCAATGTGTATAGAGTGCGTGAAACGCAATGCGTGATACGTAAATGATCCAGGGGTTCATTTAGCACCAGAGGTGCGACATGTGTATAGCACACGAGATAATCAAATACCCCAAAGCCCCACCGGGGCGACATATCTATAGGTAGCCGCCAAGTATAGAAGCTCAGCCTGCGGACTACTGACAACATAATTTATTTATAAGGTCGTTTGGATGAATAGAAGCTAAATCGAGCGATTCATCACTCGCGATGAACCGCCAAATCCACTGCACACAGCGGGAGAGGTTTTGCCGCGATACCAAGGCGTTATTAAAAAGCCCCGGTAGATCGGGATCAAGAAGTCTGAATATTACGAAACCATTAAGCCACGATTCCGTTATTATTCACGATCTCGTTAGAGCCTGTTTTAAAAGTCATTTGATACGGTTTTGCATCAAGTAAATGGAAGCAATGTATATCATAGCCTCAGCAGTCTCAGCGGAGCGTTCATAGTCCACAGTCAATCGACGAAACCAAGCGAACCAAGAAAAGGTGCGCTCCACAATCCACCGCAAGGGGATAACTACAAATCCTGATTGCCTAACAGATGGCGCAATGTCCAATCGACACTGATGCGCCATATATAACCAGTCACCTAATTCTCCGCGATAACCCGCATCCGCACAGACTAACTGAATCGTTATGTGCCAATTAAAAACCTCTTTGAGTAACTCTATTGCGACTTGGTTATCACTGACATTGGCATCAGTGACCTTCACCCGCAATGGAATGCCAATTGTATCGGTGACTATATGACGTTTACGCCCTTTGACCTTCTTATGTGCATCAAACCCTCGACTGTCTGCCAGTTCAGTCGTTTTGACCGATTGGCTGTCAATAATAGCGACTGTCGGTGAAGGCACTTTGCCAATATCACAACGGGTTTGGTGATGAAGTGCTTGATGAATCATCACCCATGTGCCATCGGCTTTCCATTTTCTGAAATGGGAATAGACCGTTTGCCATGGGGGCATCTGATGCGGGAGCATTCGCCATTGACACCCTGATTTGACTATATAAAAAATAGCGTTGATGATTGAGCGCATCTCCCATTTGAGCGGTCTACCTACCGGTGAAGGTTTTGGCAGATAGGGGAACAGATTGTCCCACTGGGCATCGGTCAAATCCGTGGGATAGGTTGTTCGGGTCATGTTTATGCCTTTCATTGGAATGGTATTCACTGCTCCAATGATTGGACGTAAACATGAACTCTTGAGTCAGATTTTTTCTTTTTCAAACAGGTTCTTAAAACAATACAACGAAATCAGAAAATTCGAAACAAATCCGAAAATACCCGATGTCTTGCGCGACCGTCTCTTGCCGATACTATCGCGCGACATCGTCGGTATCTTCGGACCTCAGAGCAACTTGTAAAACCAGCTTTACCTCCGCTCGGAGTGAGCAGGGGAAAAAATAAGCGTCTAGATAAATTTTAAATATAGTTCCGTTAACACAAAAAAGAGGGGCAAATTAGATTGAGTCGTTGCCTGTTTAGTCAAACTTCTGGGGGTTTTTTCTGTATCAGTGGCTGACTTTATCTGTCTTTACCTAGTACAACTTCCCTACGATACTACGTATACTGTTAAAAAAAGATACACAAAAAACACAAAAAAAATACCCCAATCTCTGATAGGTAGTAATCTGCGTCAAGATAACCTAAATCGCGACTTACCGGAAATTGGGGTATTTCAATTTCTATTGGCGATTGCATTGTATTCTTATGTATCAGTTGCTACTAGTAGGTATGCTCCGTATGCCGTAATATGCACACACTCGCAGGTCAGACATTTTGCCCAACCCAAAGTCCCAGCGGTACGACAGGTGTATTAAAGTGGTATAGGTTGGGTTGAACGGTCAAAAGCGAATCCCTATCAAAGATAATAGGGGTCCTGTCTGTCAACAATACGAACTTCTAATATAGATATAGTGAAACCCAACAATGTAAAAACGCCAAAAGTGTTAGATATTGTTAGATTCTGTTAGGTAATTGTGGATAATTGACCAATTAACCTACCCCTTGTGTGAATTATACGACTATCAACTTCCGTAGGGGCGGGGTTTCCTCGCCCGACAAGGACTGGGCCCCAAAGTCCCGATGGGGCTGTTACGGCAAACAGTAGGGAACGACGATCGTTGTTCCTTAATCCGTGATTCAGACAAGCATTCACCTGTCCAACCCACCAATGAACCAATCTACTAGCGAACGAATGAACCAACACACCCCCATCAGGGCGACAATGCGAGTAGTAGGCATACTCCGTATGCCGTAACCCGTCCCCGGTCAGGCATCTTGCCCGACCCCAACGTTCCATTGAGCTTAATTCGTAGGGAACGCAGATCTGCGTTCCGTTTTTCTTCCTTTATTTTAACATGCACCACAATTTCTATTCGTATCGCTCCACATCGTCGGGCTTAACTATCTCCTCACTCAAAGGTGCGTCCAACTTCTCCCCCCACTCCAAAATCTGCTGATAGGTGGTATCCGGCACATCAACGCCGTGCGCCAAACGCTGGCGACGGGAACGTCCCTCATGATCACCGGGAACTAACACCTCCTCAAAACCGGGCGCCGGCGGTATCGACTTGATACCATCGAGAAACGCACGCACACCCTGTTGATACGCCTCCAACGGGGTAAATGCGTTGACGTTCAAAACTAGCATAAACTGTCCCCCCATCGCGCCACGTTCAAGGTTGAAATTTCCGCTCAATCCACCAAGCAAGCACATAAGCAGCGACATCGCGTAGCCTTTGTGCATGCCAAACGGCAGCAGAAATCCGCCGTCATAGAAGTCCGCCGTTTTGACGCTGGGGTTACCGTCCTTGTCCACAATGCAGCCTTCGGGCAGATCAACGCCCCGGCTTTGGGCGAGCATAATCTTGCCGCCGGCAATCACGCTTGTGGCAAAGTCGATGATAAATGGCGTGTCATCCCCGGTGGGAATACCGACAGAAATCGGGTTAGTGCCGAGTGCCCCGCTGGCACCGCCAAAGGGGACGATATTCCCGCCATCCCTCGCACCGCTACCGTTGGTGGTGATGCCGATACACCCCGCCCGTGCGGCTGCCTCTGCGTATTCGCCGAGCCGCCCAATATGCCCCGTCCGGACGAGGCTTACGCTACACACGTCAGCCTCCTTCGCCTTCTCAATTGCCCGTTCCATCGCTTTTCGTGCGGTGTAATGCCCGAAACCGTTTCCGCCGTCAACCCGCAACGTGCTAGCCGTCTCGTTGATAAACGTCGGTTCAGCAGCGGGTTGCGTTTGACCATCTGCGATACGTTCCAAGTAGCTCGGAATACGAATCACGCCGTGCGAATCGTGCCCGGCGAGGTTTGCATTCACCAAAATTCCTGCCACGTCTTCCGCGATGTGATGAGGTGTGCCTGCCGCGGTGAGCACTTCTCGTGTCATCGCATGTAAATAGCTCGCCTGAAAAGAGTGTGTTGTTCCCACGGTTCTACCTCCTTTGCCATTTCTGTCATGCTCATAACCCAAATTGCTGCGTTGACATTTGACAACTTGAACCAATACCGATGCCTGTAGGGGCAATCCTTGTGGTTGCCCAGCTGTAGGTCGATTATCCAAAATCGACACCAATTTCGCCAAAAGTGTTAGATTCTGTTAGATTGTGTTAGGTCATTGTGGATAACTGACCAACTGACCTACCCCTTGTGTGCATTATACGGCTCTCAACTCCCCTAGGGGCGGGGTCTCCCCACCCGTCCATTGCTCTACTCCTTCGCTCCCGCAGGACTCCCCGTTTCATCTTACGGCTGACGCATTACTCGTTACGTTTCATGCTCTGCTGAAACCTTGTAAAATTGAAGCGCATTGTCGCGGAACAACTTTCTCAATTCATCTGCCGAACAACCGCTGATCGCCCACTCCAAGGTCTCAACCCATCTCGGATATTTCGTCGCCTGCGCTGCGACGGGCCAATCACTGCCATAAATAACACGATCAAAACCGAAGCACTCAATCACATGATCAATGTAAGGCTTCAAATCTGCTGCGGTCCACTGTTCAAAATCGGCTTCAGTCACGAGCCCGGAGACCTTACAAAAAACGTTGGGAAATTCCGATAATTCCTTAATCTCACGTTTCCACGGCTCAAAGAGCTGATCCTTGATGTTCGGCTTGCCGATATGGTCTAATATAAACTGAATGTTCGGACACTGCTTGACGAACTGAATCGTATTGGCAAGGTGCGGATGATAAATGCAGATATCAAAGCTCAACCCGAACTCCTCAAGCGACCGCACACCGCTAATAAAATCGGGCTGCACACAAAATTCGAGACTTTCCGATTGAATCAGACGACGAATCCCTTTAACCAACGGAATGTCAGCTAGTTGCTCAAGAAGTGGCTTCACACCATCACCCGCTTCAAGCGGTGCCCCTGCCACAATCCCCCGGATTCTTGGATCTTCTTTCGATAACGCTGTGATCCATTCTGCCTCTTTCAGGTTTTCGTCGGGGTGGGGATCACACTGCACGAAAATCATCGTTTCAACATCAATCTCCCCGCAAGTGCTCCGATAATCCGCCAATAGGTAAGGTTTGTTCAGAAACGGAACCTCTTCAAGCCACGGATACCTCAGCACGCTTGGATCCCAGAGATGAATGTGCGTATCAACAATCGGAAAATCTGCCATAATATCACTCCCTACTCAGTCTGTTAATCTGTAAAAATTTGTCTTATCGTAGGGGCGAGGTTTCCTCGCCCATTAACCGTTTTACCTTTCGCTCCAGTAGAAATCTCCGTTCCATTTCTCTTACGCATTATGTATTACACATTATGCTTCATTCGTGGGTTGGGTTGAAGGGGAACTGTGAAACCCAACGTCCACGTCTGCCGCATCACGTTTCACGGTTTCTATCCTGTAAATCCTTAAATCTTGATTCAGACAAGCAATGAACAAATAAACCAACAAAAAGTTGTAGGGAACGACGATCGTTGTTCCTTAATCCGTGACAATCCGCGATTCAGACAACCAATGCACCAACACACCCCCATCGTGGCGACGGTGCGAGTAGTAGGCATACTCCGTATGCCGTAACCCCCACACCCACAGCCCGGGCATCTTGCCCGACCCTAACAATCCAGTGCGGTTAATTCGTACCAGGTCCGTCTCGTAGATCAGTCTTTCGCCCTGCGCCTTTGCACCTTAGCGTCTTTGCGTTAAATTGTCTTTTCATTCGTGTGGATTCGCGGCTGGCTTGCACTTTTCACGTTTCCTGCATCGCGTTCCACAGTTTCTATTCTGTAAATCCTTAAATCCTGAGCATCCTGATTCAGACACTCCCGCTCAGTCAAAAAGATTGTAACACACCTAAGAAAAAAGGCAATGGAAATTTTCGGTTGACAAGCCACCCCGCCGGTGCTATTATGTCGCAGAAGCTATCTCGATTTTGCGATCATTGGAAGAGGGAAAAATATGGCGAAAAATGCGACAGATTCGCTTCAAGGAGCATGGCACAAACGAATATCGCTTACCACCAAAGTGCTCGTGGTTCTCCTTGTCCTCATGTTTATTTTCTTCTTTCTACAGTGGTATTTGATAACAGAGCTATTCGATTTTGCTGCGGACCTCATGAAGACGCAACTAATACAACAAGCGCCTGACGGTGTAGATACAGAAGCAATCAAGGCGACATTCGATCGGGTTAAACAAACGATGCAGACCATGCCCTTAAGCTATCTGCGGGGGCAGGTGCGATTGAGGAAGGTTAGAATTGCAATCGGTTATGCGTCGAAAGCGAACGAAGATGGGGTGTGGAGTGCAGAGGAGATTAATACGCTGCTGAAAATGACAGATGCCGCTGTGGGATTCAAAGGAAAGGAACAGTAGCGGATGAAAGAGTGGACAGACCCTTACGAGAAATTTGCATATCCCTATGACCGCATGATGGCGAATGTCAACTATGCCCGCTGGGCGAGCTATATTGAGGACCTTTTCAAGCACTATAGATCTGAGCCACGGAAAATTTTAGAAGTTGCCTGCGGCACAGGATCATTAACGGTGCTTATGGAGGAGCGGGGCTACAAAATGTGCGGCTTAGACCGTGCCGAGGGAATGCTGACAATTGCGCGTCAAAAGGCGGCAGACCGTCAGCTCGATGTCCCATTTATTCGTGCAGACATGCGTGATTTCGACCTTCAGGAGCAGTTTGATGCTGTACTTTGCATCTATGATAGCATCAACTATGCTGTTGACGAAGCCGAACTTGAGGCGGTTTTCCGGGCGGTTTCAAAGCATCTAACCCCGTCCGGGCTGTTCATCTTTGATGTCACCACCGAGCGAAATATCGTTCAGCATTTCCACGGGCAGACATTTGCAGAGAACCACCCCGACTACTCCTATATGTGGAAAAATATGTACACCTACCACGATAAGATTTGTCGAACAGCACTCACTTTTTTTATTCGTGAAGAGAACCTGTTTCACCGTTTTGAAGAGATCCACATCCAGAAGATATTTGAGGTCAACACCGTCAAAAAGTTGCTGAAACAGACCGGATACAAAATGCTCAGCGCGTACGATATGTACACTTTCAGTCGGTGGAATCGACACTCGGATCGGATTAATTTTACCGCGCGTAAGGAGGAGGCGTGAGAATGACCGATGAGAAGGCAGCCGCGACCGTCAAATCAGCACTACTACACCTAGAGATCAACGGCTGGTGCGTGGTTGAGGGTGTCATCCCCGAAGATAAAGTGGAGGCGATACGGGACAGCGTCGAGAGAACAGTCGAGGCACATGGAACTTACACCGGCGTCAAAGGCGTAGGCACTCGGAAAGGGCTGCTTGCCTTCAATCAATCATTCACCCCTTACCTCGCCGATAAGCGCGTATTGGGAATCGCCGAAGCGTTATTCGGACCGCATGTGTGCATCTCTTTTACAACTGCACATATCAACTACCCTGACAATATCCGTGGTCCCCTACACGCAGATTGGCCCTTCAACCAACACAACGCCGGACATATACCCGCTCCTTATCCCGATGCGGTCATGCACCTCACCACATTGTGGATGCTCTCGCCATTTACACATGACACCGGTGGCACACTAGTTGTTCCAGGAAGCCACCGCTCCCCGAACAACCCATCGGGAAACAACGGGGTAGATCCACTAAAACCTTATCCCACCGAGATGCAGGCGACAGGTGCCGCGGGTAGTGTGTTGATACTTGACAGCCGCACATGGCATGCGACCGCACCCAACCGAACCGATAAGCCGCGCGCTGGGATGGCTGTGCGTTATGCGCCGTGGTGGCTAAATCTCGATGTATTGATGCCCGGCTCGGATGAGCGAGCTCGAATAGTGGACGAAACGGGTGGAAATGAGAATGAGATCGCCCCTGTTTCCCCGGCGGTTTACGAAGGGCTGCCGGAGGATGTTAAACCGCTCTATCGACATTGGGTCAGGTAGCAACGTGGGTGGCTTCACTCCGCATTAAGGGCTTCTATCGCCTCATCTTCACTATCAAAGGGTTCAAATTGCTCAACCAGCTTGCTCCGAATCATAAGGTTCTGGATGTTCGTACCGGTGTTGATGAGTGCAACCAGCCCCCCTTTTTGTTCGACAGATATGTATCCCCCTGTTAAGGCACCGAGTCCCGAACTTCCCATGATTGTGACATTGGCAAAGTCTATCAAGAATTTGGGGGTTCCTGTACAACTGGCGATCTGTTCCTCAAATACCCTTTTGAATTCAAGTGCAGCAGTTCCAAAAATCTTACCGTTCAGTTCCAGAATAATGACGCCTTCTCGAGGGCGGACGTTAACTGCCATAAATCTCTCCTAATAACCTTTGGTGCTCGCTGGTGAGGATGTCGTTTCCACATCGTTCAAGAGTTAAGTAAAACCCAACACTACAACCCATGAACGGCGTTTTTCACGTTTCACACATCACATTTCACTCTAGGTATAACTTCTTTGTAAGGCTTCTGCGCCCGGCGACCCGGACGCAGAAGACATACCACTGATATTCTGAAGACATATCACAAACGCTGTTGGCTATTCACTGGCACTGGAGCGCAGCAGATGAGCGCCCATCGCGCCACTCAACAACGGGTATGTGGCGTCAAAAATAATCCATACCAGCCCTCGTGTGTCCGCGCTGATGGCGGTAAAATCTTGTCCGACGCTGCTGATGCCGAACCAGTTCCAGAAGAAGATTATGGATGTGAACAAGAATCCGTAGAATAGCGCGTTGGCAGCCACGAACTCTGGACCGCTCGAACTCGCACCAGCGCGACTCATGCGAATGTAGCTGAATATCAATCCCAGTATTATCGAGATAGCGGAGAGCCAGTTAATCCAATCCCAAGCACTGCTGTAAGGTTGAGCGTCGCTGGAAGTGTGGTAAACCGGCTCGATAACTGTGTGGATGGCAACTATTGCCGCAATCAGGATCAGAACAACACCTATAACTCGCTTTAAGGCTCCCATGAAATTGTCTCCTTTTCCCTTATCGGGTATAGTTAAATTCTGTCCCACGAACCAAAATTGGGACTGTCATTTCATCTGCGCCTAGGATTACTTCCTATGATAGCGGCGATCTTAACCGCTCTCTTAAGAGGCTTGGATCGGTATATCCCTACTGAATAACCGATCGGGGTGTCGCTTCAAGGCGTGTGACTTTGATCTGCGAGCGGTCCATCATGTCAGGAATTTTGGGGGCAATTTCGTTCTTCCAAGTGTCGCTTTCATAGACCGCTTCATACAACTGCTCCCGCTGCTCCTCACTCTCAAATCGGCGAATCCAAACGTACAGATCTTTTTCCTCCTCGCCGACAAAGCTTCCCAAAATCACCATTCCCTTCGAGATCTGAAAGGGAATAATCATTTCCTCCATATACTTCACCCAGTTCTCCTCATGGCCGGGCCTCATTCTATACTGCCGAAGTTCAAAAAACATAACTATCTCCTTGCATGTTATGGGTCACGGATGTGCCCGCATGTGATACCGTTGATAAATTGTCCTTGCCTGTTACTGTGACCTGCCCGGGCTAGCGAGCAGCAGCCTCTATCAATATTATACCAATTCTTGATTGGGATGTGAAAAAAATTTTCCCCGACCGAATAGATCCACAAATCTTGTAGGTTGGGTCGAACGGGAACTGTGAAACCCAACATTCTTGGTGGGTGCAGGTTTCCTAACCTGCACAACTAGGTGAGCGCTGTCAGAATTGGACTCCAAAAAATAACGGACGCGCCTCACATAAATGTCAGCACGCCCTAGGCGAATTAAAAACCCATCGATTTTCCCGTAGGGGCGGGGTTTCCCCGCCCGCCAAGTCCTTTACTCTCGCTCCAGTAGAAATCTCCGTTCCGCTTATTCCTTTCGCCCCATCGGTACCATAGGAGATTGCGCGGTTCCTATCCTGAAAATCCTTGAATCCTGAGTATCCCGATTCAGACAAGTGTTCATCAATTCAATCCACCAACGAACCAACACAGCCCCAGCAGGGCAACATGTGTTAAAGTAGTAGGCATACTCCGTATGCCGTAACCTCCCGACACCCGTAGGCCGGGCATCTTGCCCCACCCTTGCCGCCAGGCAGCCTGTAGGTCGAGATTCGTATCTCGACACCCAAATGTCAACAGAACCTAAACCGAGCACAAAAAAAGCCCGAGCATATCACTCGGGCTGTGATGAAGATCGATTAGGTTTATTTGGGATAAGCCGCTGCAAGGGCTATCACCGCATACGAAGTGACAAGCACCGGATCTTGTTCCATCCAACGACTATTCTTATTGACCCAATAGCCATCAGGGTTTTGTTCGTCAATCAGTTTCTCGGCCAGCTCTCTATACCAATCGTGAGAAACCCCCTTCGCATCGACAATGGTGGCCTCACCATAAGCCTTTAACGCCTTTGCCATCGTATGGTAGTTGTAGAAAAGTCCCTGTTGCTCCATGCCGTAATTTTCTTCGACTGTGAAGTGTTTCGTGATCCAGTCCACAGCCGCTTCCACACGTGGGTCATCTCGGTCAACCTTGGCGTAAATGAAACTCAACAGTCCAGCGTAGGTCATGCTCGCATAGGATTGGTGCTCCCCTGCTTTACTCTCGCCATCGGGCGCATAGATAAAGCCGCCGTCGTCTCCCGCCCAATCTTGGTCGTTGGTTTCACTACGATTCTGGCATCGTTCGAGGAATTTAACCGCTTTGTCCCACACCTCTGGGTCATCGGATCCGCTCTCCGTAAGTGCCTGTATAGCGATATTCATGTTGGATAGGTCGTGAACGCTCTCTCGACTCCCGTAGCCGATGCCCCCGAAGTAGACATCGCTTTCATCGGTCACCTGCAGGCCTTTGATGAACCCCTGCGCTTTGGCGATTGCCATGTCATATTCCGGATTCTTTGTAGCTGAGAGTGCCATTAGCGAAACAGAGGTATTATAATTCGGCAGAGCGGGTTGCATTTCGACGTTATAAATTCCGCCGTCAGGTTGTTGCATCGCCAACAACACTCTAATCGATTTCTGAATGAAGGGATGATCGGCTTCCGCGTACCGGTTTTGTGGATGGTGTAAAAAAGCGGTAAGTGCCAATCCTGTTATACCGGGGTGATGCCTAAACAATCCATCATCCTCCTGTTGTGTTTTCAACCATTCCAATCCTCGGTCTATTGCTTCTAACACCTTCGGATTCAAATCTTGGTAATCAGGAGTAGCGTGGCTATCCCCATAGAGAGGTTGGCTCAAGAGCATGAGCGCGAATAAAACGGTTGCGTATTTGTGTTTATTTGTTAATTTCATGGTGTATGATCTCCGTAATGTTTGAGTGATAAGTGAGCGAACCTTGTAGCAGCACACCAGAATCTAGGCAAGTATCGTGCCAATACCCGAGGTGCTATACTTATTGACTCCCACGGGGAGATCCTCCGCGTCCCTGTCCAATAAATGAACAGGAGTGTTCATAAAATGGTCAAATCCTCTCAAAACTGTACCGCTTCCCCCGTTTCCGAAGAACGCATCGCAGCATCGTAAACCTGCATCACCCGTCTGATCTCCTCCGATTTGACGATCAGTTCCGCTCCCTTATTTAGGACATCCGAGATATTCTGATAGTAGGATTTCCACGATCCTCTCACACTCTCAACCACTACTTCGTGCTGCTCGCCGTCCGCTTCGGTCCAAACCTTTGCGTAGGTATCGGAATCTTCTTCTGCAGCGTCGATGTCTCCCGCCACCATCGGTCGCTCCTGCGGATCCAATCCGTACTTAATTAACCCGCCGAGATCACCGAGGACATACCAGCGCGGCTTTTCGACCTTCGCCAAGTTGCCCACCTCAATCTGATAGTGGACATCGTTCTCAAATTTGATCAGCAGGTTCGCGTAGTTGCCGATATCAATATCCCACCGTGACCCGTAATGCACGTCGCAGAAAACGGTTTTAACCGGCGCAGGGACCAATTGCAGTGCTTGATCGATGAAGTGCGCAGGCCAATCGAAGAGGATGCCGCCGCTCTGATTCTTGACACCTCGCCAACCTCTCG
Organism: Candidatus Poribacteria bacterium; assembly: GCA_965222805.1. Lineage (GTDB taxonomy): Bacteria > Poribacteria > WGA-4E > WGA-4E > PCPOR2b > PCPOR2b. Next base: position 5,183,848 of record CBDCUX010000005.1, on the reverse strand, counting down.
GCCCCCCGTATCTCATGATACCGACCTGAAACAGGTACGGCGTACCGAGGAGACCATCTGCAATCACCTTTTTAACGGTCAGGTAGTCCCAATCCCAGCGGCGATTGTGAAAAACGCTCAACATGACACTGTTGCGCTGACTCGCCTCGATCATCGCATCGGCTTCAACGGCATTCATGCACATCACCTTGTCCGTAACGAGGTGTTTGCCGGCGTCCATCGCCTGAATCCCAAGTTCGGCGTGCGTGTCGTGCGGCGTGGCGAGGATAACCAAATCTACCTCATCATCTGCGATAACCTGATCGATGGTCTCATAAAGTTTCACATTGGGATGCGCTTGTGCAGCGGCTTGCCGCCTCTCCGGACTTCGTGTCGCAATCGCATACAGATTAAGTCCCTCTGCCAGACCGACGAGGTAGGCGTGGAACGATCGACCGGCGTAGCCGTATCCGATCACTGCTGTGTTAATCATCTAATCTCCTTCTGTGTCAATGTTTTGTCAAAACATAACGGTTCATGTTAAGAAACCGTGGGGGCGGGGTCCCCCCGTCCTTTCTTGCTGATATACCAATGCTTTTCACGTTTCCCGCATCACGTTTCATCTGTATTTTTCTTTAGGTATTACGCATTACGAATTATGCTTTATTAGCATCAGAGGTGCGACATGTATATAGCACACGGGATAACCAAATCCCCGAAAGCCCCAGCGGGGCGGCATGTGTCTCAAAACGTACTACACCCGTAGTTCGCGCATCTTGCCTGACCGTCCCGTCCGGTCCAATACCGGCAGTTGACCTGTAGGTCGAGATTCATATCTCGACACCTAAGAGCCTGTTTGAAAAGTCATTTTGGATAAAGTTATTTGCTCTGAAACCGAGTTTTTTCTTGAAAACTCGGGTTCTTCCGTAATCCACTATTCAACGGCACCTTCTCACTATAATTTAGGAAACCGTGTCAGGTCAATGGTAGGTGCTTGGTTCCGTAGGGGCGAGATCCTCTCGCCCAACGGGTTGGGAGCCCCAACCCCTATCCTGCGATACGGCTCGCTGTGGATTGACAAATCCACAGCACCGTGGGATCATTCCTTGCTTTTTGAAACAGGTTCTAAATGTCAACACGCCTAGTTATTGAAAATTGAGTGTCTCGTAGAGGCGGGGTCCCCCCGCCCATCAACAGCTCTATCTTTCGCTCCAGTCAAAATCTCCGTTCCATTTCTCCTTACGCATTATGCCTCATTCGTAGGTTGGGTTGAGCGAGAACCGTGAAACCCAACCCTCACGTTTCATATTCCCTATTCTGTAAATCCTTAAATCCAAAGTATCCTGATTCAGACAAGTATTCATCTGTCTCATCGACCCATGAATCTCTGAACTAATGCACCAATGAACTATAGTGAATTAGAGAAATAAGTAGACATTGACCAATAATTCCGACCCTAGCGAAGTTTCCAAAGTCCCCTGAGCCCCTCTGATAAGAGGGGAAAGACAAGGGAGAAGATCCCCTAACCCCCCTGCTCCCTGATAAGGGGGATTTAGGGGGTTGGCTGTGCATTGGGAATGTCTAAGTAATTCTAAAATCTACCATAATTAACGTTTTTCACGTTTCCCACTCATTAATCTTCCCAATTCAACACAACCCCCAATAGATTCGGATCCCAATCCATCAAAAGCTGATACGCCTCTGTAGCCTGAATCCCCGGCATCCGATGGGTAATCAATGGGGCGACAATGACACGACCGTGGGCGATGAGCTGTAGTGACAATTCCCAATCATCACGGAGCGTCCAGAAATTCGGGGAGGAATCGTGACGTGGACGCACGGAATTGTGGGCACCCAATACCGTCAAGCCTTTTCCGTGGACATCGCGGTAAAAGTTCACACGCTCGGTCTCACCCCGTGTGCTAGCGAGCAGGACAACCCGTCCATGCCAAGCCGCCAACTGAAAAGCCGTGTTGACAACCGGTGGATGTCCCGTCGCTTCAATAACAACAGCCACACCTTTGCCTCCAGTAATTCTGTCAAGCTGCTCATCGAAGTCATCGGCCTCCGGGTTTAAGGTATAGTCCGCGCCAACCCGTGTGGCGAGTGTTAAACGGTTACCGGACAAATCCGCCGTAATCACAGGCAATCCACCGCTGAGCTTCGCAAGTTGCATCCCAAATAAACCGATTAAACCACCTCCCAATACAAGGGTCGGTTCCCCAAGTTCAATCTTGGCTTTCCGAACCCCTTGCATCGCAATGGTACACAGGTTGAAGAAGACCCCTTCGTCCGATGATAGTCCTGGCTGCGTTACTTTGAGAAGACTATCCGGCGTAGCGGCGAAATGACTCGTGTGTCCTTTGGAGGAAACAACCCGATCTCCGATAGCCAAGCCATCGACCTCTCTACCCTTATCAATAACCACCCCAACGTTACTGTAGCCGGGGTATGACGGGTACCGACCCTGTGCGTTGGGGAGTCCGAGCAGGAAAGCACGCTCTGTGCCCGGACTGATAAGCGAGCATTCGGTTGCCACCAGAACCTCGTTATCCCCAAAGGACGGAAGCTCAAATTCCTCAACTTCAACCGTCGCCTGACTGGGCCAAACAATTCGTTGTCCTTTCATGCATCCCTCCTCGGTGTAAGAAATAGTGCAAAGAAACCGTAGGGGCGGGTTCTCCCCGCCCGACAAGGACTACCTTTCGCTCCAGCGGGAAATCCCTGTTCTGCTTTTCCTTACGCATTACTCGTTATGTTTCACATTTCACGCGCTTTGACATAAGCGAAAAGTAATACAATAAGAACTCTATATATCGCTCAGTATACAATATGCCCAGCTGAAAATCTATCATAAACTGACCGGGGCATTTCAGTCCATGAGATGAGAAATTGTTTCAAGGACTACAGATTTCGATTGAACAGATTGTCAAGACACACTATAATAGTATAAGTTGCTACTTATCTTCGGGGAAACCGAACTTTTTGCTCTCGTTTTCCTTAAAAAGAAATAACGTGTGCTATTCCCTACACAGGATTTGGAGAAATGAATGGTCAAACTTTTATTGACGCTAATTGTGGTGGGTATACTTGCGTTGCCCATAAGCACGATCTACGCGGCAGATGATCCGATGCTAAGAAAGATCCCAGCCGTTAAGACCGATTCACCACCAAAAATCGACGGAAAACTAGACGATCCATGTTGGCAAAAGGCCGCACAGACCGGCGAATTTATTCAATTTGAGCCGAAAGCAGGAGAGCCTGCCACTCATAAAACGAGGGTCTATCTGCTTTACGATCCGGATCGACTGTATGTTGGCTTTGAATGTTTCAAGAGTGACATGAATGTCCTCGCCGCAAATTCGGTCCAGCGAGACTCTTTCTTTTTCTCTGATGATCACGTCGAAGTCTTAATTGACACCTATCTCGATCAGCGTAACTGCTACGCTTTTGCGTTGAATCCACTCAGTACACAGACAGACCGACGGATAACAAACGAGGGAGGGAATGTAAGACGGAATAGCTCTAATGTCGGTTCCGCTATCTCTTGGGACTGTGATTGGGCTGGGTATGCCGCCAAATACGATGACCGATGGACGGCGGAGTTTTCCATACCGTTTGCCGAACTCCGTTTTCCACAGAAGGACTCTCAGGCGGTTTGGGGAATCAATTTTTGGCGGAATGACGAGTCGCGGCAGGAGGAGTTGTCCTGGGTAGACCTTGGGGGACGGCAGTACGCCGTTTCACGTTTTGGACAGCTGACAGATTTACCGTTGGACCAGCTCGTTACGAAACGTCCGTTGGAGGTTAAACCGTACGGCACCCTAAAACCCGAAAAAATAGGCGATCAGGATCCTGAATTGGATGCCGCCACGGGAGTTGATGTTCGGTATCCTTTCTCAAATATGACAGTCGATTTCACGCTCAATCCCGATTTTGCACAGATTGAGGCGGATCCGGACCTAGTCAACCTATCAGACATTCCACTCCGATTTCCAGAGAAGCGACCATTCTTCTTAGAAGGGAATGAGCTTTTCCAGACGCCGGTTGAGCTGTTTTATAGTCGCCGAATCGAGGATCTCATGTATGGCGGGAAGGCGATCGGGAAGCTGGGTGACTACAACTTTGCCTTCCTGAACGCACAGGCAGGTCCGGAGAACACAGCTTTCAGGACGAAATCGCAGTTTAGCAGCGATCTCGATCGGGAAATGCTCACGTCGGATTTGCGTGAAGTCTTTGATACGAATGACGTCTCGCTTTCTGATATGGCCTCCGTTGTTGTCAAAGATAAAGAGGGCAAATGGCTGGTAACGGATGCGACGGAAGAGAAAAAATACACTATCATAGAGCAGGGAAATCGGCTAAACGTTTACGACGTTGACACGGATCAGCTGCCGGCTGATGAATACAACTATTCTGTCTTCCGTGTGCAACGGGAACTTGGCAACAGCTCGTCAATCGGACTATTGGGGGTGAACAAACAGGGTCAGACTCTGTATGACCGGGCGTCGGGAATTGATGCCCGTTTTAGGCTGCCCGCTGATGTCAACCTCAACCTTGAATACGCCAGAGAGTGGAAGTCCGGTATTGAGGACGATGACCCCATCAGCGATGATATCATCTTTGCTGAATTCTCGCGCCGAGCGAATGTGTTTTCTTTCGAGGCGCGATATATCGACATCGGAGAAAATTTTGATGTGGAGACCGGTTTTATTCCGAGGACGGATCGGCGGGGTGTCGAGTTTACCACCCGGTACAATAAGCAATACGCAGGGTTGGTACAACGCCTGCGCGGCGAGGGTGTATATGACCGCCTGTATAACCATGCGGGAGAGCTGACCAACGAACGCTATCAGATTCGTGGGTTGATCGGAGTTAAGAATATCTTCGTTTTCACCGGTCCAGAATGGTACTATCACATTGATGAGGATGAGGGCGTAGCTTACACCGATAAGGTGCTGAATTTCTTCACCGGCTGGTTCCCACCCAAATGGGTGCAGATTCGCAATTTTGGATCGGTCGGTATCCGGGATGATAAAAACACCTTCTTCATTCGTCCGGAGATAACCATCCGCCCGACAGCGAAACTAGATTTGGAACTAACCTTGCAGCGTTTGGTGGAAGATGGCAACATTGAACAGTGGACGCGCCGTTTTGCTATCAACTATCAATTCGCGCAGCGGATGTTCTTCCGCTCCAGTGCAGAGTTCACAATTGACGACGAGCGTCGGGTTTTCGCACTGTTCGCTTACGAATATTTGCCCGAGAGCACATTCTTTCTCGTCTACAACAATAATCGCGAAGCGGATGGCGAAACCGAACAGATCGTCTTCATCAAGCTGTCACACCTGCTCAAGGTTGGTCTGTTTTAATAGTAGTAAGCATAGGTAGATGCCTCACGGCATTTTCCCTGCTTCCAAACCGTGCGTTCGACTTTCACCGCACACGGCTTTCCCTATTGTATAGAGTTTGCCTTGCTGGTTGTAAAACAAAAGCGACCCAGCCTTCTGGTATTTTCGCCTGTTGCTGTCTTACTGATACAAGCCATGCTGTATACAATACTGGACATGCTTGGTAAACTGTTTAATACATTACATATCGCACAGGTGAGTATCGGACTCAGCTACCTACCTGTCCTCCTCTCCCTTATCTTCTCAAATGAGACGACTTAGGGACTCCATGATTCTCATGTAATACACAATAACTGGATTAGGTGCTGACTTTACCCCGAAGCGATTGACTTACTAACACTACATACCTACAATGTAGTATCATCAGCTCATGCCTTTTGGCTACAGGCTTGTCAGACAGGTTTCCAAGCCTGTCCCCTTTGTAGATTCACCTGTTTGGAGTTCACGAGGCTTCAGACATCAGTTGGTTGACTCACCATGCCAGTTTAGTCGGGCTCATAGTCGATGTCTACATTCATTGTTTTCTAAGCCATTTTCCCTTGCTTTTTACCCTGCTGTTTCCAGCAACGCGGTTAGGGTAAGACTCATATGGAGTAAGTTTCCATGACAGAATCAAAGTCTGTTGTATATTACATTACATCATGGCGCACGTAAGCATACTCCGTATGCCGTAACCTGTCCCTATCCCCGTAGGTCGGGCATCTTGACCGACCCGTAGCTCCAGTTGTGCAGTCTCGTAGGTTGGGTTGAACGATAGTGAAACCCAACTCTAGTGTACCAATGAACCAACATAGTCCCAGCGGGGCGATATGTTTATAGCAAAGTATGTCTAACCGAAATACTAACAAGCCAAATTTGGAAGGAAGCCACTAAACTATGGATGCGAAGTTAAAAAAGATTCAAATCACCCCTGTGAAGTTCAACAAGGACGGTGATGTGCAGAAAGAGGAATTTGCAACGCTCACCTTTGAGGTGCCGCTCGACAGTCTCACGCAGCGACAGGAGGTAATGACCCTATTTGAGTCCCTCAGTCGCGAATGGATGAAGATCGAAGTTGAAGGGGAGTCGGTTCCAACGGGCGAAAGTCCCCAACTTGGAACGGCTGTATGACTGCTATGAACTACACCTATTTCAATTCAGAGTTCGGTTGGGTTGGCGTTGCCAAATCGGATCGAGGGATTGCTCGCGTTACCTTTGGTGCACCGACGGACGCAGCTATAACAGATCGCCTACTCAACGGTTCGCACCGCAAACGGGGGTTACATTCGCTTGCCCATAACCCACTGGATCCGGAATTATTGAGAGCAGAGGAATTGCTGAGGAAATATTTCGACGGCGTGCCTCTTGATTTTGATATCGAACTCGATCTCGGTGCCGGGACACCGTTTCAGCGGTGCGTCTGGGAGACCGCCCTCCGAATCCCCTACGGTCAGGTCCAAAGCTACGGGTGGATTGCACGGGAGATCGGTAATCCGAACGCGATGCGAGCCGTTGGTGGAGCGATGGGCGCCAATCCGTTGGCAATCATCGTACCCTGTCACCGCGTCGTCCGTAGCGATGGTGGACTCGGCGGCTATGGGGGCGGGTTGCACTGGAAACAGAAACTGCTTGCAATGGAGCAAAGAACCTGAATGGGTTTGAACGACCCGAAAAATTGAGAACCGAAAAGAGGAATAAAAAATTGAACCGTTGGAAAAATGCAGAGGATGAGACAAAAACAGAGCGACGCAGAGCATGGGAATCTTTTGTTTATAACAATTGCAAAAGAAAGATATATGTTGATCGAGAGATCGATATTTCTCATCTATGCGATGAAATGAACGATATGGAAGAGGAATTTGAAAGATAATCTATATTGACACAGAATTGTAATTATCGTAGGGAACGGAGACACAGAGGAAAAATACTATATCTCTTTTTAAATAAAATGTACTTTGCCGTAAAGGATGCGGCTGATTAGGGAGGAGCCATGACACAACCGGACATCATCCAAACAATACTCAAAGACACCGATTATCATCTCACCTTATTTACGGAAGATGCAATTAACGATCTACGCGATAGGATCGTTATCAAACCATACAGAGGTAAAGAAACCCCGTTTGTTAACTGCATCAAGCGGGAGAAGGATATTCAGCTAAAACCGGAAGAGATAGTCCGCCAACTGTACGCGGCAAAGCTAATCAATCAGTATGGCTACCCCGAAAGTCGGTTAGCCTTTGAACATTCCGTCAACTTTGGTAGGCAAAAGAAAAGTGCCGATATTGTCATCCTTGAGAAAGAACGCCTTGATATCGAGTATATCATTGTTGAACTGAAAAAGCCCAAGTTACAAGATGGAAAAAATCAGCTTCGCTCCTACTGCAACGCCACCGGCGCACCGATCGGCGTCTGGACAAATGGCGAGCAAATCTCCCACTACAACCGCAAAGATCCGAATTACTTTGAAGAGATTTCCGACATACCCAACGCGAACCAAACCCTCGCGGATATCCTCACGGAACGCTTTACCCTGAGAGATCTCATCCTGAAGGATAAGATCGCCAATGAGCGGAAATCCCTGAAGGACATCGTTTTGGAAATGGAGGATGAAGTGCTGGCAAATGCCGGGGTGGATGTCTTTGAGGAGGTTTTCAAACTCATATTCACCAAACTCTATGATGAATTTGAGAGTCGATTGGACAAGGAATTTCTCAACCGATTTGTGCGACCAGCCACTAACATCGCTATACGTGAAAATCCATACGGATACCTCGGCGGGGTAGATTATGAGACCCTCAAGGCTGCTGTCAAAGATGTTCCGAATGTTGGCTTCCGACCGATGGAGTTCCGAAATACCGGGCAGACGGACACCGAACTCAAAGAGAAAATACAGGACCTATTCGATCAGGCAAAAGGGGAATGGCCAGGCGTTTTTTCCGAAGATGAAACCTTTGAACTTTCCGGCAGCCATCTCTCCATCTGTGTGTCCAGTTTGCAGGATATTAAACTGTTCAATTCCAACTTGCAGGTCGTAGATGAAGCCTTTGAATATTTGGTTAACAAATCCGCCAAAGGCGAAAAGGGACAGTATTTTACGCCGCGTCATGTCATTGATATGTGCGTTCAGATGCTGAACCCCCAACCCGGTGAATATATGATCGATACTGCCGCCGGCAGCTGCGGTTTTCCGGTGCATACCATCTTCAAACTGACGGGGCATCTGTTCAGTAACCTCGAAATACCACCCAAGGAGAAAGAAAACGTCCTAAAAGTGTTTGGCATTGACTTTGATGAAAAGACGGTCAGAGTCGCCAGAACATTGAACCTGATCGCCGGTGATGGAGAAACCAACGTCTTACCCCTGAACACACTCGATTTTGAACGCTGGAGTGACCGGACCGAGCGAGATAAAAAATGGATCAACACTTACGGCAGGGGATTTGAAAGGTTGGAAAGACTGAGGGAAGAAAGAGACGAAAACAAGCATTTTAACTTTGACATTCTGATGGCAAATCCACCCTTTGCCGGTGACATCAAGGAAAGCCGTCTGCTGCATCAATACCAGCTTGGCTTTGGAAAAAATGAGGCAGCACAAAGCAAAGTCGGCCGCGACATTCTGTTTATCGAGCGCAATCTGGATTTTCTGAAGCCCGGCGGACGCATGGCAGTTGTGCTACCGCAGGGTAGATTTAACAACACATCCGACAAATATATCCGTGATTTTATTGCCAAGCGGGGACGTATCTTGGCGGTGGTCGGTTTACACAGCAATACCTTTAAACCGCACACCGGCACCAAAACGAGTGTCCTATTTGTGCAGAAATGGGATGAAGAACTCTGTCCCGAAGTGGAGGACTACCCGATTTTCTTTGCTGTGAGCGAGAAGGGAGGCAAGGACAACTCCGGCGATTATGTATATGCCCAAAGCAGCGGCGGACGGTATAAATTGGACAAAAATGGTCATCTGATTGTTGACCACGATTTACATAGCCACGACGGAGAATTGTCCGATGGCATCGCCGAAGCCTTCATTGAGTGGGCGCAGAATGAAAAGTTGAGTTTTTGGGCAAACGCCGAAGATGACGCAAAAACAGAACCACGTAAAGGATGGGAGGCTTTTATCTCTAACAACCGTCAAAGAAAGATACATGTTGATCGAGAGATCGATATCTCCCGTCTATCCGATGAAATGAACGATGTGGAACAGGAATAGAGTAGTAGGCATACTCCGTATGCCGTAACCCTTATGCAAATTACGGCACGGCGACATCGCTAAAACCTGATTGTAATTTTCGTAGGGAACGCAGATCTGCGTTCCCTACCACAGTATTGCACGCAACAACATACTGACCGCTCAAAAATGTATTTGTCAAAAATAATTCATGGATTCAAATCATCGGTCACCCGAATGGTAAGAAAACGATGAAATAATCACATCTTTGGTTGGCAGAAATCATTTTATGACCACATCATAAGGAACGATGGAGATCTATACTGTATCCGTGCCTATATTCAAAACAGCTATAGTGTTCGGTAGAGAGGTAACGATGCAATGTAAAATCAGACAATTCTCGAATTTATCTCTACATCCAGACCAGCGCTGGGATGGCGAATATTTGTGTTTTGAGCCATACAAAAATAAGAACCTTAACTATGTACCAATAGGTGATGTTCTTTCTTCTTCTCAATACGGTATTTCAATAGAGATGAACGAAGAGGAAATTGGAACAAAAATTTACAGGATGAACGAGATTAGCAATATGTTGTGTGCCCGCAATATATTAAAGTACGCAGAATTAAGCACTGATGAAATTGCGTCATACAAACTCAAGGATAGGGATATTCTATTTAACCGTACAAATTCGCAAGAGCTTGTAGGAAGAACCGGCATATTTAGAAAATTTTCAGGGGAAGATATTGTCTTTGCATCTTACCTTGTACGCATAAATCCAGACCCCAAAATAGTTACTCCTGAATATCTAACAGCGTTTTTGAACACTAAATATGGTGCACTAGATGTCAAAAGGCGAGCAAGGATTTCAATCGGCCAATCAAATGTTAATGCGGAGGAATTAAAGAGGGTAGAAATACCCCTGTTATGCGGCGAACTGCAAACAAAGATAACGTTATCGTTTGATAAAACCTTTCATCTAATTCAAGCATCAGAGGCGAAATATTACCAATCCCAAACCCTCCTCCTCTCCGAACTTGGACTTACTAACTGGCAGCCCAAACACCGACTAACTTTTGTCAAAAACTACTCCGACACGGAACAAGCTAGGCGTATTGATGCGGAATACTACCAGCCGAAATATGAGGAGATAGAAAGAGCCATAAAAACTTACGCAAGGGGATATACGCTCATTAGAGATGAATTTAGGCAAAACAAAAGCACTTTCAAAATAGACGATGAAAAGTTGTATCATTATGTAGAAATTGGAAGCGTGAATGTTGCAAACGGTGAAATTGTAGCCAATGAGGTGCTAGGAGAAGATTTACCAGCGAACGCCAAGCGAGTTTTGCAAAAGGGTAATGTAATCATATCTAAAGTTAGAACATACAGAGGGGCTATCACAATCGTTGACAAAAATGGATATATAGGGAGTGGAGCTTTCTGTGTGTTGGGAGAAAGTGGGCGCATTAACAACGAAACATTGCTTGCTTTTTTGCACTCCAAACCATTGCTTGATTGGTCATTAAAACCAAACACAGGGACGGCCTATCCTGTAATCGTTGATGATGATATTTTGAATTTACCGATTCCCATATTACCCGAAGAAAAACAAATCCAAATCCAACAGAAAATCGTTGAATCCTTTAGCTTGCGAAAGCAATCCAAGCACCTACTGGAATGTGCCAAGCGAGCAGTGGAGATAGCCATTGAGCAGGACGAACAAACCGCGGTTAACTATCTAGAAAGGGAAACCAAAGGTTAGAATTGTAGGGGGATGTTACGTTAGTGAGATCTTATACCAAAATATTAATGTGGGAGAACAAAAGACGGTTAAATAAACTGAGGGAATTCCGTCCCCTCATGATTCGGTATTTCAATAATAGCCGTGTAGGGCTTGGAGGCGGCAGAGTCGAAGAAGACGCTGCACGGGAGGCCAGGAGCAAAATCAATCTACTCAGGGGGGAGATACATTCTATCATTCTGAATTCAGGAATAGATCCAACATTTTCTTGGACCCCCCCGGCAGCAGTTGGAGACCATGCAATAGCGGTCGATCTAATTGAAAATGTCTTTAATCTTGATCAATTTGACATAGGCCCTAGTAATCTATTGGCTGTCATAGATAGAGCCATCGGAAAATATGACTCCAACCGTAAAGCAGTGCTTGTCAGAACATTCAATCCGTTCTTCTACCTAGGGTGGATACTTGATACAATTTCGGATCTGCCGTTTACTGTTATTGGGATACTTGGCTTTAACCGACAAAAGATGAAAATGTCAGCGATAGGCAGGCTAGTTAAAGGTGTTCTATATCTGATCTTGGTCGTAGCCGTATGCCTTGGGATACTGCAGCTTTTGGATTTCTTGGGACCAATTAAACAGTTTGTGTCTGAACTGTTAGATTTATCAAAGCCAATTGACTTGGAGGGCAGTCCCAATTTGCCGGAACAACCATAAACCCAAATCCAGCGGACAGTTGCAGTGGAGAGAGCTATTGAGATGGACGAACAAACCGCGATAGATTATCTGGACAACGAAAACACCAAAGTAACATTGAGATACGCATCAACCAATAAATAAGGAAACCCCTTTCATGGAAGAAAATGAGCAAGCAATTCAACCACAGATTGTACAACAATTCAACAAATATCTTCAAAGCAACGCACTCCGACTCACATCGGAGCGGCGCAACATCCTTGAACAAGTCTTCGCCTACGACGATCATTTCCGTGCGGACGACCTGTTGATGCGTATGCGCCAAAACGGATATACAGCTTCGCGTGCAACGATCTATCGGACGCTACCGCTTCTGGTCAAAAGTGGGCTGCTGACGGAGGTGATTGATGCGCAAAAACAGTCCCATTATGAGCACATCCATTCACGCCAAGAGCACGCCCACCTGATCTGCCTGCGATGTAGTAGCATCATGGAGTTTGAAAGTCCAGAGATCGACGCACTCCAAGAGGAAGTTTGCAAAACACACCGATTCAAGCCGGTGAAATATAGAAATGAGATCTTGGGATACTGTTCTGAATGCCAAAAGGACGGGATCTAATTAATTCTATCCATCCCTTTTTCGGAGGAAATATTTCAAATGTCAAACATCAATCGAAAATTTACTTTAGCTGCAAGACCCGTCGGCTATCCAAAGCCGTCAGATTTTGACCTAGTAACCGAGCCTATCCCCACCCCCAAAGATGGGGAAGTACTTGTCCATACCAACTACCTGTCTGTGGACCCATACATGCGCGGACGGATGAATGATAGAGCCTCCTATGCCCCAAACGTACAGATCGGCGAAGCGATGGTCGGCGCCGTTGTTGGCGAAGTCGTCGCCTCCAAAAGCCCAGATTTTCAGGTGGGAGATATCGCGACCGGCGGGCTGGGCTGGCAGGAGTATGGCGTATCCGATGGGAACAATCTACGTAAAGTAGATCCGACCCTCGCACCTATATCGACAGCTTTGGGGATTCTCGGTATGCCGGGCTTGACGGCGTATTTCGGCTTGCTGGAGATCTGCAACCCACAAGCGGGAGAGACAGTTTTCGTGTCCGCAGCCGCAGGGGCGGTCGGCTCTTTGGTTGGGCAGATCGCAAAAATAAAGGGCTGCCGCGCTGTTGGCAGTGCCGGCAGCGACGAGAAGGTGGATTACGTCGTGGATGAACTCGGCTTTGATGCCGCGTTCAACTATAAGACCACTGAGGATTACGACGCAAAGCTAGCCGAGCAGTGTCCGGACGGGATCGATGCTTATTTCGACAACGTCGGCGGTGCGATTACCGATGCCGTCTTTCCATTAATCAACGTGAACGCGCGGATATCAATCTGCGGTCAAATTTCCCAATATAATCTGGAGAATCCGGAACAGGGACCACGTTTCCTGTGGCACCTCATCATCAAACGGGCAAAGATAGAGGGATTTCTCGTCTTTGAGTTTGCGGACAAGCATGATGACGGACTCGGACAGATGGCGGAATGGATTCAAGCTGGAAAACTGAAGTACAGAGAAGAGATAACAGAAGGATTTGAGAACGCACCAGCCGCATTCATCGGAATGCTGAAGGGAAGCAATATCGGCAAGCAACTAGTCAAGGTCACTTAATTAATCCAAGTTGCTAGTAGTGGGTATACTCTGTCTCGATTGAGATTCAAAGCAATATGTCGTAACCCATGTGTAAGCAGCTTGACCCATTGGGACTAAATGAATCGATGAAACCACAATGAACTTCTTACGCATTACGTATTACGTTTCACAATTTAGGCAGGCGTTGGACCAACAAGTAACAACTCGCGCTAATTAAGGAAGGAATCAACAGTATGTCAGATAAATATCGTGTTGGAATTATCGGTTGTGGCAGCATTGCTGGGCTGCATGTACAGGGCTATCGAGGCGTTGAAGAAGTCGAAATCGTTGCTATCGCTGACCCTGTGGAGGCTGCGCTGAACGCTTTCGGGGAAAACCATAATATTCAGACCCGCTACCTCGACGCCCGCGAGATGCTCGACACAGAGAATCTCGATATCGTGAGTGTTGCAACATGGCACCGGCTCCACGCACCCATGACAATCGCCGCCTGCGCCCGGAAGCCGAAAGCGATACTTTGCGAGAAGCCGATGGGAACCAATCTCGGCGAGTGCGACGATATGTTAATTGCAGCTCAGCGAAACAATGTCAAGGTTGCGATTGCACATCAACGCCGGTTCAACCCGGTTTGGACTGATGCCCGTCAGCTGATTGCCGCCGGTGCGATAGGGGAACCGCGCCAAATCGTGTGCAGAGGCGGCCAAGGGCTCCTGAACGATTGCTCACATCTGTTCGACATGATGCGCTATGTCCTCGGTGATCCGGATGCCGAATGGGTCATCGGCAACATCGAACGCAAGACCGAACGTTACGAGCGCGATATACCAATTGAGGATCGGAGCGCGGGGATTATTGGCTTCCAAGGCGGCTGCGTCGGATTGCTACTTCAGGAGATCGCGGGTCCCAACTATCAGGGCGGGATTATCTACGGTTCCGACGGTATCATAGATCTGACCGAACAACGTGCCCTCCTGCTCAACAGCAAGCGAGCGGAATGGGAAGACCGTCGAGCCGAGGGCGACAATCCTTCGGTGGCACAGGTACGCGAGCTGCTCTCATGGATCGAAGGGAGAAGCGGACATCGCGGCGAAGCGATAAACGGACGTGCCGCTGTGGAGATTATCATGGCGATCTACGACTCCGCGCGGTTGCATGAAGTGGTACAGATGCCAGTCCGTACCCACGCATCACCGCTTGAAGCGATGATTGAGAGTGGCGACCTGCCGGTTGAACGTCCGGGAAGATATGACATCCGCGCGTTCTTACTGCGTGGCGAATCAATGCAGCCATAGGGCGGTGCAATCAACATGAAAAACGGATTATCAACCTCAAAATCGATGATCTCGCACAAATCGACCCTATTCACTGAATCCGTCATCCGGGGCATGACCCAGCTCTGCAACCGTTATGATGCGATCAACCTATCGCAAGGGACACCCGGATTTGAACCGCCCGACGAGGTCAAGGCAGCCGCGGTTGACGCCATCCACGCTGGATACAACCAATACAGCATCACGTGGGGAACACCGAGATTCCGTGAGGCGATTGCTCACAAGGTCACGGAGTTTAATGGCATTCCGACGGATCCAGATCGCAACGTTACCGTCACCTGCGGTTCAACAGAGGGGATGATGTCGTCTCTACTGGCGATTATCAACCCCGGCGATGAAATCGTAATCTTTGAGCCGTTCTATGAGAACTACGGGCCCGACACGATCATCTCTGGCGCGAAGCCTATCTATGTGCCGTTGCGAGAGACACGCTGCCCGGAGAAAGGCGATATTTTTACCTACGACCCCGACGAGCTGCGGGCCGCTTTCAGCGAAAACACGAAGGCGATTGTTCTGAATACACCCAGCAATCCGATCGGAAAAGTGTTCACCCACGAGGAATTGAAAGAGATCGCCGCGCTCTGCTGCGAGTTTGACTGCCTCGCTGTGACGGACGAGATCTATGAACACATGATCTACGATGAACGTCCGCATGTCAGCATCGGCTCTTTGCCAGAGATGCGAGACCGAACAATCACCGTTTCGGGGTTGAGCAAAACCTACTCGATGACCGGCTGGCGACTCGGCTACGTGATCGCACCCGAATCTCTCGCAAACGCCATCCGCAAGATGCACGACTTCCTGACCGTTGGGGCACCACACCCGTTGCAGCAGGCGGGGGTGGTTGCCCTGCAATTGGGGCAGGAATATTACCGGGAACTGGTCCAACAATACGATGACAAGCGGAAGCTGTTTTCAGCTTTGTTACGAAAGGCGGGATTTCAGTGTTATATCCCCGAAGGTGCGTACTACATCATGACCGACATCAGCAATTTCGGCTTTTCGGATGATACCGAATTTGCGCATTGGCTTGTGAAGGAAATTGGGGTCGGTGGGGTGCCGGGGTCAAGTTTCTATAGCCGCCCGGAACTCGGCAAAACGAAGCTGCGATTTATGTTTAGCAAAGACGAAGCGACGTTGCGTGAAGCAGCCGATCGATTGATGCGAATTGGAAAGAAAATTTAGTGTTCAAACAGGAAAAATCAGCGGTAGTGCGTTCTATCTTCACCCGTTAGGCGGGGCCTCTTGCCCCGCTGTTTGTAGCAATAGGGTGTAGGTTGGGTTGAGCGGTTAACTCAAATCCATATTGAGCACAATAGAGGCGTCGCCTGTCACTGACACAATCTTATGGATAGGCAAAGTGAAACCCAACACTCGATCCAACCCACAGATCGTGTTCAAACGGGGCAGAATCAGATGAACAGACGTATCGCCGGTTACGATTTCGCTCGATCCCTTGCGGTATTTGGACTAGTGGTCGCAAATTTTAGCGGAGACGTTGGGCACGATGACTTCCATCGGCTGCACACCTTTACCCAAGCAGGTGCTATTGCAACCTTCCTAGTGCTAGGTGGTATCGGTATATCCCTACTAAAGCAACGGAATCAAAGCACAAACGCTGCTCATACATCCGCGGATAGCCGAAAGCGATTGATAAAACGCGCTGCGTTCTTATTAGTGGTTGGCATCTGTTGTAATTTAATTTGGCACACAAATTTCCTGTGCCTCTACAGTATCTGTATTGCTATCGGTGCGTTGCTGCTAACAGTTTCTAATCGTTGGTTATGGTCACTCGCCTTCGTGTTCGTTGCTATCTTTGTTACATTCATTTTTCTGATTTTTGACTATTATGAGATCTTCCGGGATTGGGAAGCACGGTTTGATAGCGATCCTTGGACAGTTGAGGGTATGGTCTTTCGTCTGTACCTCAATGGATTTCACTTGATATTTTTCTGGATGGCTTTTCTGTTGATTGGTATGTGGTTAGGACGGCGGAATGTGCACTACCTCAGAGTACGAGGGATTGTGTTCTTCGCTGGAATCGCCGTTGCTCTAATTTCCGCATGTACTCCGTGGCTACTGATTCACTATGTTCCATGGCTCATAAGTGGTTGGCACCCCAGTGTTTCGGACCTGTTTTCAAAGGCTATCGGTATGCTATTCACGCCAGTTTATTTCTTAGGCATGTGTGGAATCGCCACTGCAATCATTGGCGGGAGTCTCATGCTAACCGAGAGGTATCCAGATGCAAAGTGGACGAGGCCGTTGATAGCAACTGGTCAACT
Organism: Candidatus Poribacteria bacterium; assembly: GCA_965222805.1. Taxonomy (GTDB): domain Bacteria; phylum Poribacteria; class WGA-4E; order WGA-4E; family PCPOR2b; genus PCPOR2b. Next base: position 5,166,602 of record CBDCUX010000005.1, on the reverse strand, counting down.
TGCCCTGACGCTCTACGTGGCCCATCTAATTGTCGGCGAGGGAGTGCAAAAGTTACTTGAAGCTCTGGAAAATCAAACGCTCCCGTTTACCATCGGGAGTGCCGTTATATTTTGTCTATGCGCGGTCATATTCTCTCATTTTTGGAGAACACGATTTGAGCGAGGACCGATAGAGTGGGGCATGCGCCGAATCACAGGATAGCTTGGGACACTTCTGACCCCCTACTAATTTTGGAGATTTACGGGTCGGCGTTCAAACAGGAGGCATCAAATGAACAGGCGTATCGCCGGTTACGATCTTGCTCGATCCCTTGCGTTATTTTGGCTGGTCGTCGTGAATTTTGGTGTGGGTGTTGTAAAAGCGGACCTTGAAAAAGTAGACAACGAGTTGTTCGTGTGGCAACTATATCACCTTATGCCAGCAGGGGCTACCACAGTCTTCTTCCTGCTTGCGGGAATTGGTGTGTCCCTCCTGAAGCAACGAGACCAAATAACAAAAGATACACGTGAATCCACGGATAGCCGCAAGCGATTGATAAAACGCGCTGCGTTCTTATTAGCGACCGGAATCTGCTTGAACCTAATTTGGCAAGAGGACGTCCTGCGTTTTTACGGCATTTCTATTGCTATCGGTGCGCTGCTGCTGACAGTTTCTAATCGTTGGCTATGGTCACTTGTCTTCGTTGGCATTGCCATTTCTGTTGTATGCAATTTCTTGTCTCACTACTTTTTCTATGAGATCTTCAGGAATTTGAAAGCGCTTCAGAATAGCGACCCTTGGACAGTCCAAGGCATACTCTTTCGTGCGTTCCACAATGGATTTCTCTTTATATTTGACTGGATCGCTTTTCTGCTGATTGGTATGTGGCTAGGCCGGCAAGATGTGCGCCACCCCAGAACGCGATGGACTGTGTTCTTTGGCGGACTCGTCGTTGCTCTAGTTGCAAAGTGTGCTTTATGGCTGGGACTGTTCGATATTCCGGATCTATCGGGTACATTTTTTCTTTTGGAACTGGATATAGAAGATATCCTCCTCCTCCTTCTATTGCTCCCGATTGGTTTTTTTACTACTGGTGGAACTGCCTTTGCAATTATCGGGGGAAGCCTCATACTAGCGGAGAAGTATCCAGATGCAAAGTGGACAAAACCGTTCATAGCAACCGGTCAACTTGCCCTCACGCTCTACGTTGTCTACTTGGTTATCCGCATGGGGCTGTCAAAGGTTCTTGAGGTCCTGGAAATTTATGCCTATCCACTCCCAACCGGAAGTGCCGTTATATTTTGTATATGCGCGGTCACATTCTCTCATTTCTGGACGAAACGATTTGAGCGCGGGCCCCTAGAATGGGCCATGCGCCGAAGTACAGGATAGCTTGGGGACGGTTCCGAAGCTCTACTAATTTTCAGATTGACGGATCGTAGTCAAACGAGGCGGATCAGATGAACAAACGTATCGCCGGTTACGATTTTGCTCGATCCCTTGCGTTGTTTGGACTGGTAGTCACGAATCTTAGCAGAGGTGTTGAACACACTGACTACGGGCTATCCCACTTTATCCAAGCACGATTACATTCTCTTATACAAGGAGACCCTGTCACAACCTTCTTGGTGCTGGGTGGAGTCGGTATATCCCTCCTGACACAACGGGTCAGAGCAACAAACGATGCACACGGAATTGCGGATAACCGAAAGCGACTGATAAAACGCGCTGCGGCCTTATTAGTGGTTGGAATCTGTTGTAGCTTAATCTGGTCCACAGGTTTCCTAGGCTTCTACAGTATCTGTATTGTTATTGGTGCGCTGCTGCTGGCAGTTTCCAATCGTTCATTATGGTTGCTTGCCTTCGTGTTCGTTGCCATCTCTGTTGTATTCCTCTTTTTCGTTTACCACTATTTTAACTATTATGAAGTCATCCTGAATTCGGAAACGTTTCCAGATGGCGATCCTTGGACAGTTAAAGGTATGGTCTTTCGTCTATACTACAATGGACTTCACTTCAGATTTTCCTGGACCGTTTTTCTGCTGATTGGTATGTGGCTAGGACGGCGGGAAGTGCACCAGCCCAGAGTACGAAGGAATATGTTGCTCGGTGGAATCGTCGTTGCCCTAATTGCGGAATGTATTTTATGGATGCTGATTTTCGGTTTTCTGTGGTTACCGAGGAGCTTAAGCATTTGGGAGTGGAATATAGAAAATTTCATGCCGCTGTTCATGCTGCTTGACCTCTTTGCTAAGTGCGGAACGGCTACTGCAATCATTGGGGGGTGCCTCATGCTAACCGAGAAGTACCCCGATGCCAAGTGGACGAAACCGTTCATAGCAACGGGGCAGCTTGCTCTGACGCTTTACGTCGCCCATCTAATTATCGGTGGGGGAGTGCAAAAGTTACTTGAAGCTCTGGACAAAACGCTCCCGTTTGCTATCGGAAGTGCCGTTATATTTTGTATATGCGCGGTCATATTCTCTTACTTTTGGAGAAAACGATTTGAGCGAGGACCTCTGGAATGGGGTATACGCCGAATCACGGGATAGCTCGGTCAAGAAATTGCAGGAATTAAAGAGAACCAGAGCTACCACCTATTGAAAATCCATCGGTCTTTTCGTAGGGGCAGGGTTTCCCCGCTCGTCAATGACTACCTTTCGCTCCAGAGGAGCGATATGTCTATAGAAGGGTGATACGTCTAATGCTCGCGCTCCAGCGGAGCGCAATGTGGATTGCACATCTGAGTAAGTGGTCATTGATGGATATGTGTCGATGTGCTGTTGAAGTTGTCATGAAATTTGCAAGGAGATAGACTCAATTCTATGAAACTGAGGAGGAAAGAGAGTTTGAAGAGATACGTTTATACACTCATCATCTTCGTCTGTATTGTCAGTTATTTCGGCTGCGGCGGTGATAAGACACCAACCGGCTGGGGGCAAATCGAGTCGGGCACAGAGGCACACCTGTACGGCGTCCACTTTGTTGATGCCAAACGTGGTTGGGCAGTTGGGACGGAGGGTTTGGTGTTGTTCACAGAGGACGGCGGTCTGACATGGCAGGTGCGCTCACCGAAAAAAGCCATTACCCCGAACGCACTCAATAAGGTGCATTTTTCCACTTCCAACAATGGTTGGGCAGTCAGTATCAGGGGACAGATCTACTATACGGGAAGTGGCGGTAAATCGTGGACAGCCCAAAAAAGCCATACAGAAAACGGGTTGCTCGACATCTATTTCGTCGATGAAAAGGAAGGCTGGGCGGTCGGTGGTGGCGGTGTCATCCTTCACACAAATAACGGCGGCGGTGCGTGGAGTCGCCAAAATTCACCGCCGGCGTCGCATCTGTGGGCTGTGCATTTTGCCGATGCCAAGCACGGCTGGACTGTCGGGAGAGAAGGGACCATCCTCCACACAAATAACGGCGGCGAGATCTGGCGCGAACAGCAAAGCAACATCGAGGAATCACTACTGGGCGTATATTTCGTCAACCCACAGACAGGATGGGTCGTTGGAACGAGTGGATTAATCCTAAACACAACCGATGGCGGCGCGAACTGGAAACCCCAGAAAAGCGGAACGCCGAAAAACTTGCGCGGCGTCGCATTTCGAAACTCCAACGAGGGTTGGGCGGTCGGCGAAGACGGCCTGATCCTACATACCACCGATGCCGGGGAGAGTTGGTTGCCTCAGCCAAGTGAGGCCGTTTGGCACCTTTTGGACATCTATCTGTATAAAAAGCACGCTTGGATTGTTGGATCAAAGGGCACCATTCTGCGGCTCGGTTGAATTTTTGCCCAGTATGGTGCAGTTTCCATGGTCAAAATCTGACCAAATCGTGCTGAAAGCGTTCTCATTAGGGAAAAACATGGGTTGACCAAGACTTTGTCCCGTTCAGATTCAGGAGACGTAATATGTATTGGAAATTTTTTTGCCTGTTCGGTCTCATCCTCTGCTTGCTAGGGGTGTTGGGATGTTCAGACGATACAAGCGACAAAATGACAGATGCCGGCGATGTAAATGCAGATTCTTCGTTTCAGCTTGCCCCCAGCTTCACCCTGCTAAACACAGAACTGCAGGAGGTTAGCCTCGCAGATTATCAGGGGAAAGTTGTCATAGTCGATTTTTGGGCGACATGGTGTCAACCGTGCCAAGAGGAAATTCCACGCTTCATTGAACTCTACGACGAATATCGAGCGCAAGGATTTGAGATGATCGGCATCTCAACGGATGATATAGAAGGACGTCTAAAAACTATTGAGATTTTTTTTGAGGAACTCGGTAAGGGCGGGTTTGACATCAATTACCCCATTCTTCTAGCGGATTCCGAGACTATTCAGAAATACCAAGTGCCCGGAATACCCGCTGCATATCTTATCAATCGTGATGGAGAAATTGTAAAGGTATTCAACGGTGCGCAGGAAGATAAAGCAATCTACGAAAGCGAGTTGAAAAAATGGCTATAAGAGATACACTAATTAAAATTCAAGTACTGATGGTTTTGGCAGCTGCCCTTATGCTGTGGTTTGGATGTGGCGGCGACGAAGCCATCGTCAAAACAGATGTGCCAACCGACGGCGTCATTTCAACCGGCAGCCTAGAAGGGACGATCGAAAGAATCGAAGGCGTATCGGTGACTGTCCGCGTCCTGCAAAATGGCAACGCGATTGCCTCTAGCGCACCGGATGCCGATGGAAATTATCGGATCCATAATCTTGAGCCGGGTGCTTATACGGTTGAAATTGCCGCAAAGGGGTATGAAGCTTTTGAACAAACTGTTCAGGTTAGCGCGGAGGAGATTGCATCGCTGGATCGGGTGACGCTCAAGGTGCTAGAAATCCCTGTGTCCCATGTTCAGGGGGTTTTATCCGATCAAGTAAGAGGGGACCCACTCAACAAGGTCCGTGTTCGACTCGTTGATGCAGCCGGTAACTCCCGTGAGGTGTTGACGACGCAAACAGGTGCCTTTGAATTTGAAAATGTTCCTACAGATCAGCAACTCACCCTCATCGTCGACCTTGAAGGGTTCGAGAAACAAGAGATCTCCATCAATCCAATTCCAGCTGGTGAAACCGTGCCGTTGGAAGTCGCGCTTGTCGCGCGTCCCGGTGTTCGTGGACTTGTATTGAATCAGATCACAAAATCACCGCTCATCGGTGCGCGTGTGCAACTGACCGACGAAGCAGGGATTGTACGGGAGACGCCGACAACGACATCGGGCGCTTTTGAGTTCAAAGATGTTTCCGCAAATCAGCCGCTCACAATCACCATCGAAGCCGATGAATACGAAAAACAAGAGTTCACCGTTGATCCCATTCCAGTCGGTGAAACGGTAAAATTGGAGGTCGAACTTATTCCCCTCAACCCGGAGCAACTCCCAGCAGGCGATGGTCTGGCAGTCGGGCTGAAAGCACCGGACTTCAACCTGCCTGATAGCGATGGGGAAATGATAGCGCTTGCAGATTACGCAGGCAAGAAAAAGGTTGTGTTGGTCTTTGATCGGGGTGGGTGGTGACCTACCTGTATTGACCAACTCGGAGAGTTGCAACAAGATTATGCAGCGATTCAGGCGGCGGGTGCTGAACTTCTAGCAGTCAGTACAGATAACGCGGCACAGGCAAAGGCAGCGATTGCGAAGATAAAAGGGCAGCGTAACGTTGACATCGGATTTCCGCTGCTTGGAGATCCGGAAATGAAAACAATTGATGTGTATAATGCGAGAGATCCCCTAAATCGTCGGATTGCACGTCCCATGACCTACATCATTGATGAGGGCGGGGTTATTCGCTGGAAATTCCTTGATGTGCGCGTTGGGAATCGGCTAAAAGGTGAGAGAATTGTCGCAGAGTTGAAAGGTCTGTAAGCGGTCAAATTGCTAGTAGTAGGCATATTGCTTTGAATCCCGATCTGATCGGGGCTCCGTATGCCGTAACTTACACACATACTCGTAGGTCGGGCATCTTGCCCGACTTAAAACCCTATTGATGCGACAGGTGTATTAAAGTAGTAGGCATACTCCGTATGCCGTAACCGTTGTGCAAATTGTGGTGCAACGGAGCGCAATGTATAGAGTTCGTCATTTTAATGAATTAACGAACCAGCATAGCCCCAGCGGGGCGACATGTGTATAGCGCGGGCAATGACACAGACCCCCAAGCCCTAGCGGGCGACTCGGTAAATCCATTCAATGACAAATAGAATACCACCTAAATCAGATCCTATTGTTGCACAAATTCAAGCGGATTGCGGTCAGATTTCGCGAACAGAGACAACTATGCCGCAACCGGTGAGTCGACGGCGATTCTTGCGTCAGGCATCGAAAGGTGTTGTTGGGATGGGGCTTGCATTGGGGGCAGTCACTACAGCGACCAAGGATACTTTCGCCCAATTGCGCCGTCAGTCCGGTGCGCCGCCGGGGGAGGTGGTCGAAGAACAGCTCATACCTCTGGTCGAAGCCATAAGTGACAAGGTTTGGAATGACGATGTGCTGGACGAGCAGGTTGTCAGTGAGATGATAGATCGCGCAATGATGAAACTCACCGGACTTGACTCAGCGAAAGAGGCGTGGAAGGATTTTGTTCTGCCGACTGATATCGTTGGAATTAAAATTAACCCACTCGCCGGAAAACAGCTGAGCACCCATCGGATTATCGTTGATAAGATTATCGACGGATTGTATGGCGCAGGTGTCCTCAGAAACCAAATCATCATCTGGGATCGGTTTGAATCGCATCTGATCAATGCAGGCTACGAGATTAACCAAAGTGATCGAGGGGTTCGGTGCTTTGCGTCGGACAGCGAGGCCGTTGGTTACGACGATGAGGTGTTCTATGAAACCGAAAAGGATATTAGAGTTCGCCGCGAGAACGGAAGTGTTGTCTCCCGATACACAAACCTCCTCACCAAAGAGCTGACGGTGGTTATTAACGTGCCAGTGATGAAGCATCACGGGATTACTGGCGTGAGTGGGTGTCTGAAAAATCTCGCATTCGGCAGTGTTGATAACACCCACCGCTTCCACTCAAATCCTCTGAATTGCAATCCCGCTATCGCTGATATCTACGCACACACGATCCTCAAAGATAAAGTTGTTTTGAACATCGTTGATGGGTTGCTCGCTGCGTTCGATGGCGGACCAACGTATGACCCCGACGGGGTATGGCAGTATGGCGGTATCCTTGTGAGCCAAGATCCGGTTGCACTGGATCAGATTGTTTATCAAACAGTAGAAGAGAAACGAAAAGAACTCGAACTACCGTCCATCTCTCGAATATCGAAATATATCCGTTCAGCATCGAGAATGGATTTAGGCACTAACGACCTTGACGAGGTGGATTATAAAGAGGTGAAGGTATAATCCGCTACAGGAACGCTTCACATTTGACGTAACAGGAGGCAAGCATCATGAAAAGGTTCTGGTCGGGTTGTGCAGTTGCGGGAATACTTTTGATATCAATTGGTTTCTCCGGCTGCATCACAACCTTTACATCAAGCGGGCAATTGCAGATTGGGTTATCCGCATCGGCGAACGAAACGTCGGAAATCCTTGCGGATTTTGAAGCGAGCGAAGCGAGTACAGTTGCCGGTGATGTCACGAAAAAGGCGGGCAGCAGTTGCGCAGGCGGTGTTTGCACAATCTACTAAAAATTACCCGATTCTTATCCATAGGGGCACACTATCCTACAGGACGACTTTGGGAACTGTGCCCCTATTTTTTGGAAGGAAACAGAAATTGCGAAAACGGTGCCATCAATTTCCATTCAAGCCGACTTACTGGATATTCGTGATAGGACTATTACTAGTTGAGATGTCAATCGCGTCCGCGCAACTCCGACGAGAGTACGGTCAGGAACTGTTCCAACAGGAGACCGAAGCGCCGGCAGCCTTTGAACCTGACCTCACTATCGACTATGAGGTAAGTAATGTTTTTAACAATCACGTCGAATTTGGACTGAGTATTGATCCGAATACAAGCAGCCTTGCAGGGCGTGAAGACCCACAACTCACCGGTCTAATTAACCTCGCCGGCGTCAACCTTCAGGGAACCTTACCGCTTGGGAAACATTTTGGACTCAAACTGCAATACTATCCACAATTGGAAAACTATATTGGTGAGTCCGGACAACTCAACGAATTCGATGCATTCACGGATCTCTTTTCGACCGAGCTCAGTTTCCGCCCGACGGCGCGGTTACCGACCTTGAGCGTGTTACACCAGCTGCAACGCTTGAATCGCAGGGACGATGCCTTCGACAGTCTCCAGCGCCAGATCAGTTTCCGCTTCGGCAAGCTACTAGAATATAATCTCTACATCAATCGTTTTGATAATGAAACAACACGGCGTGAAGATTTCCTACTTGTTGGTTCGACAAATCATCAAGGACGTGCGAGGATACAGTTGGGAATTCTCAAGGCACTAGTGGCGAAACTGGAGTATTCGCTTGAGCAGGAAAATTATAAAGACAATCTAAATAACCTTGTGCTGGGTATCGCTGGGATTGAACAGGGTGAATCGCGAACCGATCTGCGAAACTTCGTGTCGGCGAAATTAATCCAAATTCCGTCGAGCCGGCTCCTCTTACAGCAGGAGTTGAATCTATTTCTGAGCAACTCAAATGTCGGGTTCTACGATTTTTCTACGGTTGAGGCAGCGGTTAGCGCGTTCTACAAAATCAACGGAGGGAGTTGGGCACGTCTGCGATTGGCGCGATTGGGCGTCACCTTCGATGGTCGCCGGGTGAGGGGTGCCGATGGCTTGGTTGATGAGAACGCGGAGAAACGAAGGGATAATCAACTCGGTGCACATTTCCAAATCAATTGGCAGTGTAGTAATTCCTTAACACTGCTTGCAGATTATCAATTTACCCGCAATGATACCAATGAGGATAACCAAATCTTTGATTTTCTGAACTACACCCACAATCTTGCCTCATTGACGCTTCAAGCAAGCTACTAGTTGCAAGGTCGCTGCGGGCTGCGTTCCGTAATGTTATTCGGATAGTTCAATCTCAACCAGCAGGTGAACAATTCTTAAAAAAGGATGAAACTGTAGTCGTACAAATTCGTTAATGCTAGAGTAAATAGCTTTAACTACTCCTTGTTAAGTGCTATAAAGTCGATGAGAATTACCCAGTGCCAAGTCGCATCGATAATTTGATGCGGCTTGGCTTTTTTTGTTTCCACCCTATGGGCAAGAGGAAAATCGATATCGGCGTCAAAATTTGCCTATCACGATAAATCTGTCAGTTTGCGTCTGACGAGGCACGAAGCCGGTATCGAGCGATAAAATCCTCGTTCAGCGTTAGGCCCAGCCCCGGCTGTTCAGTCATGGCGATTTGTCCATCTACCACTTGAAAAGGTGGATCATACAGTTTCGACCAGATCTCGTTGGGCTCGCAGTCAGGATAGGCGGAAACGATTAAGCTATTGGGGACTGCCGCCGCGAAATGACAGTTAATGTCCGGGAACTGTGCGCCGTGAGGGGTAACGGGTAGGTGATACGCTTGGCATAACGCCGCAATACGCATCAATCCGGTGAAACCTCCCCCGATTAAAATGTCCGTCTGTATTAGTTGAAGGGCGCCCTCTGTGATGAATGGCCTGATACCGTAAAGGGTTCCAACGCTCTCCCCACCGGCGACGATGGCACTGGTTGCCTCCTGCACCATACGCAGATAGACCGCTTCATCGTCGCCACGCACCGGTTCCTCTATCCAGTAGAGGTTATAGGGCTCAAGTTGCCGAGCAATTTCTACCGCTGTCTCCCCGTCCCATCCACGGTGTAAGTCTACCATCAACTTCTTTTCCATGCCAATCAACTCCCGTGTACGTCGCACCCGCTCTACGATTTCCTCTGGACTTCTAGCTTCGTACATATGTATTTTCATCGCATCATAGCCGAGGTCGGCGTGCTTCTTGACCAGAGCTGCTATCGCTTCGGGTGATTGGTCTGCCTCCGCAACGTATCCGGAGCCATCGGCGTAAGCGGGAACTTTGTCCCGATAGCCGCCCAAAAGCCGCCATACAGGTTGACCACAAGCCTTTCCGTAGATGTCCCACAGAGCAACGTCGACTGCCCCAATGGACGACATAGCAGCATTGCCGGGACCACCGAAGCGCCACGCTGTCTCGTACATCCGTTCCCAAAGCCCTGCTGTCCGCCGCGGATCCTGCCCGATAAGCTCAGGTGCTAGTTCTTGAGAGATGAATTCGATGCTCCCGCCACGTCCGATACCGGTTATGCCTGCGTCTGTATGGACGAGGACGACAACCCAGTCGCCGGTTGTTGGTCCATCTCGCCCTTCAGTTGGTGCTCTCACAATAAAGGGATCTACACTGATGATGCGCATTACGGTTTCTCCTTATATCACTGTTTTGACATGAAGTTTCTATTGTCAGACATGACTCATCTTCAATTCCGTTGCAGAAAACACACTGGAAAGGAATTACGGTGGATACAATTTAAGACGCCGATCTGCCACTCAGGTTCAACCGAATCTGGGTTCCACCGTAATTTTCCTGCAACCGCCATTTTTTGATATTGAGACACCTGAGCTTTATGTTAGAATATGATGAAACATCGAGTAATATGTACCCAAAACAACCAGATCAACAGTCGATTCCCCTTCAGCGTTGTCCGTCACTCGTCGTGTTAAACGCCAATGCTGTCGATATGAAATGTTGAAATAGCTATTCTAACCCCTAATCTTCCAGAATATGAGGTAATGACAGATGAAAATTGTAATGTCTGGTCGGGCAACCGATCAGTTTGTAGATGAACTTCGTGCCACTTTTCCGGACGTAACCTTTCACCGAGCCGCAACACCAGAAGAAGAGATAGAGCTGATTCGGGACGCAGATGTGTATTGTGGTGAGCCGTCACGCGAGGTCTTTCGCGCCGCCCAAAGGCTCCTGTGGATTCAGTGTCCGGGGACCGGCATTGATCGGATTGTGTCAATACCTGAGATAAGAAACAGCGATGTTATCCTCACCAACGCACGGGGCCCTCACGCCAACCCGATGGCTGACCATGCCTTTGGCATGATATTGACCTTTGCTCACTGTTTACGTGAACAGTGGGAAGACCAGAAAGTGCACCATTGGGATACCGGGAAATATGATGAACGGGTTTTGGAACTCGATGGAAGCACCTTGGGTATCCTCGCGCTCGGCGGTATTGGAATGGCGGTCGCACGGCGGGGACATGGCTTCGGTATGGAGGTTTACGCCGTTGATGCTCAGTCAATGTCAACCCCTCCGGAAGTGAAAGCAGTTTGGGGACTCGACAGACTGGATGAACTGCTCCAGATGTCGGACTGGTTTGTCATCACCGCACCTTTCACGCCAGAAACAGAGGGACTAATTGATCGCCGACGAATCGGACTACTCAAACCGGGAGCACACATCATAGCGATTTCGCGAGGGGGTATCTTGGATGAAGATGCGCTGATTGAGGGATTACGCTCCGGGCAGATCGCTGGGGCGGGACTGGATGTCATGGCAGTAGAGCCCTTGCCAGCCGATAGTCCATTATGGGATATGGACAACGTCATCCTATCGCCTCACGCTTCGGCATTGACCGCTGAAATGTGGGAGGGACGGCGGCAGATCTTTAAGGAGAACCTCCGGCGATTTCTCGCGGGCGAACCGTTCCTCTATGTGTGCGATAAGCAAGCGGGATTTTAGTAGGAAACATGGATGCCGCATAATGTAACTCAAGTTGCCGGTTATACGAAACGTTCCAAACTTGAATGAGCATCAGTTATCGCTCGCGGTGGATTGCCTAGGGTTCGGAATTGTATCATTGATTGCTTGCTCCCCCGCTAGAGGTCTTTGTAGGAGGGGCTTCCTAGCCCCGATATGGGCTCTCGCTAGCGGTCCTTGTAGGAGGGGCTTCCTAGCCCCGATATGAGCTGCCGCCCCCTACATTTTGTGGATTTTGATAACAATTCTGCCAAATCGTCTCAAGGTAGATCTTATGGGAAATGTCAACAGAACCTAGCAAGTTAGGTTAATATAAGGAGGGAGATATGGAAAAAACGGATTTCGGCAAAACAGGTCTCAAAATCACGCGCCTCGGTCTAGGACTCGCGGAGATTTCCCGCCAAGAGAGGTCCAAGACCGTTGCCGAGGCAGACCGGGTACTCAACGCCGCACTCGATGGTGGCATCAATTTCCTCGACACCGCTGCCTGTTACGGCAGAACCGAGGAAATCATCGGTGAAACTGTTGCCCACCGGCGAGACGAATACATCTTGGCGACAAAGTGTGGCCACACCACAGATGACGGGGATAGAGGTGTACCGTGGACGGAACACAAATCGTGGACTGGACCGGCGGTCGCCGAGAGCATAGACCGCAGTTTGCATCGGTTGCAGACAGACCATTTAGACATCGTCCAACTCCACTCCTGTGATATCGATATACTGGAACACGGCGAGGTTATCGAAGCGCTTGTAAAAGCGAGGGAAGCGGGTAAAACCCGTTTTATTGGCTACAGTGGGGACAACGCGGCAGCCCGATGGGCGATAGAAAGCGGACTGTTTGACTCACTTCAAACTAGCTTTAATCTTGTAGAGCAGCACGCTCGCACCAAAGGATTGTTTGAGTTGGCGGAGGCGCAGGGGATGGGAGTTATTATCAAGAGGCCCGTTGCCAATGGGGCGTGGGGCAAAGCGTATAGTCCTTACTCGTATGCAGATGAATACTTTCGGCGGGCACAGATTATGGCGGAGATGGGACCCCTGCCAAAAGCACCTGAAAATCCCATCTTGTTGGCGGTGGGGTTTGTACTCTCGCAACCCGAAGTTGATACAATCATCGTAGGCACTCACAACCCCTCGCATCTGTCGTCAAACATCGAAATGGTCACTCGACAGCTGCCGATTTCCACGGAAACTGTTAAAGTACTGCACCGCCGCTTTGAAGAAGCGGACGACGGGTGGTTACAGCTGACATGAAACGTTATATGTTTGTTCACAGAGGAGGTGTACAATGGGAGCGAATGAATCTGCGGGATATATCGTGGAGCCGGAAAAGCGGGTGCCAATTGCCTATGATGTGGATGTGGCAGTGGTAGGTGCCGGAATCGCCGGTCTATTTGCCGCACTTGCCGCAGGAAAGCAAGGTGCAAAAACCCTCCTGATCGATCGCTTTAGTAGTTTAGGCGGCAATATCGGTCCCGCAATGATCGCTGCGGGCGGGTTGTATAACGAAGCGGACGAAACATTGGTTGGCGGTCTTTCAGGGATGCCTAAAATGCTGATTGACCGGCTAGAGGCTCTGCGCAGTGCGCCCACGTGGAACTACGCTGATGAGACGAATCTCGTTTCCTACCTTGGCGTCAAGATAGCGGAAGAATATGGTGTCGAGTTGTTGTTGGCGGTGTGGGCGGCGGATCCTATCATTGAAGGAGACCGGATGGTCGGGCTGTTCGTCGAAGGAAAATCGGGGCGTGTAGCGGTGAAAGCCAAGGTTGTCGTTGATGCTTCGGCTGACGTGGACGTTGCGCGTCGGGCTGGGGTGCCTGTTATCACCGACTTGTCCCCCGATCCATCGTATGGACAGCTTGTTCGACCCCAATATCAACGTGCCGAATACCGTGTGTGGAACGATACCGCGCTGTTCTACCTCACCGCTGGGATTGACTTTGAGGCTTATGAAGCGTTTGCAGCCAGCGAGGTGACGCTTAGTGACTCAGATCGCGCATGGTTGAGGGAACAACGAAATATGGGTGGGTTTCCCCCACCGCTCCTGCCGAGGTTGCGTCAGGTGTGGGAGGCTGGAGAATTTCACCATGTCAAAGACATGGAGCCACGAGTGCATATACAGAGCACTGCGATTGGGCAGTTTGGCGATGGGCTTGGGAGTAGCCGGATCAACGCTCGCGGGGAAATTCGTCGGGAGGATATGAAACAGAACGCACAGCTGGAGACAGCAGTGCGAGTGCAAGCTGTCGAAACCGTGCGATTCTACCGCAACCACGTGCCGGGTTTCGAGAACGCCTATCTGCTGTTTATGGCACCCTATTTCGGGGCGCGGGGCGGTCCTTGCATTGATGGAGAATATACCCTTACTCCGCAAGATGCCTACATCGGCAAAAAATTCGACGATGTGATGTTCCGAAATATCCATGAAGGTCAGCCGGTGCATGGGGGCGAGAAATCAGGATTCGATGCCCCATATCGGATGATTTTACCCAAAGGGCTCGATGGACTGTTGGTCACGGGTCGAGGCGCAGCCTATCTCCGTCGGGGGCATGACCCAACGGGAATGCGAGCGAGACCTTCCATTATGGTGCTAGGTGAAGCGACCGGGATTGCTGCTGCCCTTGCCACGAATATGGGCGTCACGCCAAAAACGCTGGAGGTCAATATTCTGCAACGAGAGCTCTTGCGACAGGGTGCTTTTCTTGGCGATGAAGCGCGATTGGCTGAACTCGGTCTATGTTAATGCTTATGTCCTGATAAGCGGGGCACAGGCAATTTTCATAGGGTAGCGATGGAATCGGACCTATCGTGTCCTAGTGCTAGTGTCCCATATATACCATAGCTAAAGCATTGTTTTTCTCGTTCCTAAACTCCAGCTCCGATTGTATTGAGATATACGCTACGCTAGTAGATTTGAGTCCCGATGTTATCAGGGGGCTTGGGCACGAGGTTCAAGGAGGTTTATCGGATGAAAATCACGAAAGTTGAAGCAATTCCCAGCGCTTCGCCCGTATCTAATAGGCGAGGTGGACGAAGCAATTACGTCTACGTCAAAATTTCGACGGACGAGGGTATCGTTGGATGGGGCGAGTCAACATGTGGTCCCTTGTCTGTTGCCAATGTTGTCGAAGAAATTGGAGCAACGTTGGTCGGTAAAGATCCATTCCGGATTGAGGAACATTGGCAACGGCTCTACCACCTCTACCACAATGTGCGTGGCGGTGTAATCCAGATGGCGGCGATCAGTGGAATAGAAATCGCTCTCTGGGACATTAAAGGCAAGGCATTTGACGCGCCGGTGTGGCAACTGCTGGGGGGACAAATGCGCGACCGAATCTGGACATACGGTCGCTTCGATGGAGAAACGCCTGAGCTCGCCGTTGAGCATGCGCTGCGTGAGGTCGATACAGGTCTGACCGCGTTAAAAGGCGACCCTTTCGGTCATCAAGGGTTGTTCATCACAGCGGAAGCGGAGCGAGATGCTATCGCCAAGGTGAAAGCGGTTCGGGAGGCGGTCGGGGACGATGTCGAGCTATTGGTCGAGGTGCACGGGCGATTGTCGCCGTCGTCGGCAATCCGAATCGGTCATGCGTTGGAAGAGTTTCGACCTTACGTCTTTGAAGAACCGGTGCCACCCCAAAACGTTGATGCTATGGTCAAGGTGGCGGAAGCCGTAAACATCCCACTTGCAACCGGAGAGCGACTCTATACCAAGTGGGGATTCGTTGAACTGCTAGAAAAACAGGTTGTCGCACTGATTCAGCCGGATGTTTGCCACGCGGGTGGGATTTCGGAACTGAAGAAAATCGCCGCAATGGCGGAGGCATACTATGTCGGCTTTCAACCTCACAATCCCTACGGTCCCGTCAATACGATGGCGGCATTACAAGTCGATGTTTGCACGACGAACTTCATGATTCAAGAAGGTGGTCATGCGCAGTGGTTTGATCAGGTCATCGTCGGTGAATTCCCTCGTCAGAAGGAGGGGTATTTTGACATACCAACTGCTCCCGGCATCGGCATTGAAATGGACGAGGAAGTGTTGCGTGCGAATCCGCCCATAGTGCGACGTGAAGCAGAGGGATATAGCCGTCGCATAACCTGGAAATCCAAGCAGGATACCCAATGGGTCTGACGCTACACAATGTCATATCACATCCACATTTTTGTCGAGAAAAGGAGGTGCGCAAATGTCAATTTTAATCCAAAAAATCTCGCCAGCGGTGGGTGCGGTGGTAAAAGGCGTTGATCTTTCGGCTCCTGTGTCTCCGGATATCTTTGAAGTGCTTGAAAACGCAATTGCGGAACACGGAGTGCTGCTCTTCCGCGATCAGCATCTGACGCCAGCGCAGCACATTGCATTCAGCCGCTTGTTCGGCTCCCTTGCCACGCATGTCATCTCTGAGGCGTTGCTGGAAGGCTACCCGGAGATCTATGTGATTTCCAATGTGGTCGAAGATGGAAAGCCAAAGGGCAGGGCGTACGCCGGCACCTATTGGCATTCCGATCTGAGCTATATGGAGATACCGGCGATGGGCTCAATGATGTATGCGCTGCAAATTCCTGAGATAGGCGGGGACACGATGTTCGCCAACATGTATCTGGCGTATGAGACGCTTTCGGCGGGGCTGCAACGGATGCTAGAGGGGCTGTGGGCAGTTCACCATTTCGGTCATGCCGAAAAACGCTATTTCTCAAAGAGAGGAGCTACGGCGCGTCTCAATGAAGCATCCCGAAAAAAGACACCCCCTGTCGAACATCGAGTGGTCCGTACCCATCCGACGACCGGTCGTAAGGCGTTATTCATCAATCCCGGTTTTACATCGCATTTTGTCGATATGACAGA
Organism: Candidatus Poribacteria bacterium; assembly: GCA_965222805.1. GTDB lineage: Bacteria > Poribacteria > WGA-4E > WGA-4E > PCPOR2b > PCPOR2b. Next base: position 5,150,069 of record CBDCUX010000005.1, on the reverse strand, counting down.
GGAAGAAAGCGAACCGCTGCTGGAGTATCTCTTCCAACATATCACTCAACCTGCCTTCATCTATCGGCACCGGTGGCAAGTGAACGATCTGGTTTTCTGGGACAACCGCTGCACAATTCATCATGCCATTCGGGACTACGGGGAAGATACGCCGCGGCACATGCACCGAACAACAATCCGCGGCGATAAACCGTTTCTATCGGATTCCAACGGAAGGACGCTAGGACGCAAGGAATTTTAAAATCTTTGTCTCCGTGTGCCTTTGCGTTTATTTAATAACCCTATCGCTGCTTTTCATTAAATCAAAAAAGGCTGCATTTATGCACTGGTATCGTTCTGACCGATCGGAAAACACGATAAGCCGGGAAATTGTGCCTTGTGCGATTGAAGTTCATCGCACACTTGGCGGTCCCGGGTTGCTGGAGAGTATTTATGAGGAAGCACTTGCATGGGAGCTATCCAATGTAGGCTTGCATGTAGCTCGACAGGTAGAAGTCCCAATTACCTATAAATCCAACATCTTAGCGACACCATTGCTTATAGACTTGCTGATCGATGGTAAAGTCATCATCGAATGTAAAGCAACGATGAACTATAATACTGTATTTGAAGCGCAGACACTCACCTATCTTCGGCTCACCGGCCTCAAATTGGGCATGGTAATCAATTTTGGTGAACGAATGGTCAAAGATGGTATACATCGTGTAGTGAATAACTTGTGAAAACTCAATGCAGCCTCTTTGCGTCTCTGCGTCTTTGCGTTAGAATGCTTTTGCGTTAGAATAAGGAGGGATTATGAAAGCTGCTGTTCTGTACGAACTGAACCAACCAGTTGTTGTCGAAGATATTGAAATGGAAGGTCCCAAGAAAGGCGAAGTCCTTGTTAAGATCGCCGCAACGGGTGTTTGTCATAGTTGTTACCATGCGGTGACCGGCAAAATTCGTTATCCACTTCCAGCGGTGTTGGGAGATGAGGGTGCCGGGGTTGTCGAGGAGGTCGGAGAAGGAGTCACTTTGGTGAAGCCGGGTGATCACGTAATTCTGTCGTGGGTGCCCTCTTGTGGATATTGCATCTACTGTACGCAAGGCTATCCCAACCTCTGCCTGAAGGCGAGACAGAGCGAACGTGGATGCCTCTTTGACGGCACAACACGGTACAAGAAGAACGGGCAACCTATCCACCATTTTGCGTGGGTCGCTTCCTTTGCCGAATACAGCGTGATCCCCCAAGAATCTGCCATACCGATTGATAAAGAGATTCCTTTGGATAAAGCTGCACTGATCGGTTGTAGTGTCACGACAGGGGTTTGCGCTGCAACCAATACCGCTCAGGTGCGTCCGGGGAGCAGCGTCGTGGTATTCGGTGCAGGCGGCATCGGCTTGAATGCCATTCAAGGAGCGGCAATCGCTGGTGCGGAGAAGGTTATCGCCGTAGACCTGCTGGATGCAAAACTGGAAATGGCACGGCAGCTTGGCGCGACTCACACCCTCAACGCTAGCAACAGCGACCCCATTCCAGAGATCCAAGCCCTGACAGATGGGTTGGGCGCAGATTATGCCATTGAAGCAATTGGGGTAAACGTGACCTTTGAACAAGCGATTCGCGCCATACGGCCTCGAGGGAAAGCGGTCTGGATCGGTGTCCCATCTCAAGAACCACTGTCTTTGGAACCTGGCATACTGGGGGGCGAGAAAATGGTGATGACGAGTACCTACGGCTCGGCGCGTCCCCGCGATGATATGCCCCGTCTACTCGCGCTTTACCGCGCTGGCGTACTCAAATTAGACGAACTGATTAGCCGCACCTATCAGTTGGAGGAGATCAATGAGGCATTCGACGATCTACTTAATGGGGAGGTCGCTCGCGGGATAATTCAGTTTTAAGACCGGAGTGAGTTTCGGTTTCTCTAAGATAGCGCAGGTTACACATATCGTCCGTTTGAGGCTTGGATGACAGCCTAAGTTATGAAGGGAATGTTACAAACCGAGAGGGGGAATTAATCACTGCTTGCAGTGGATTGACAAATCCACTGCACACGCGCAAAGATGGCTTGGAGTCCATCCAATCTGATCGGTCTGATGAACAGTACGCAACGTGAAACAGTAAAAGAGATACAAAATATCCCAATTTTCAATGCCCTAGCAACTTAGGTTATTATACTGCGACACTTTCCAGCCAATCCTTGCTCACCTCAATCCCAAATCCCGGCGCATCGTTGGGAACAAGATGGCCATCCTTGATCACAGCCGTTCCAGGGATGGCGACCATCTCTTCAGGCGGTACACCCGGTGGCGAGACACCCTCGGAGCGTTCACCCCAGACGATGGCGGGCATCGCAAAGGCGAGATGTTGTCCATAGGGATAGTTCATACCGCCGTGGGTGATTACGGAGATGCCAGCAGCTTCGGCGAGGTGGCAGATCCGAACGCACGACGTGATTCCACCCGCCCATAGCACATCCGGCTGGAAGATATCCACCAACCGCTGACTCGCAGCCATCGAAAATGGCAACGGCATATACCAATGCTCGCCGGTAGCGAGTGTCTGCCAAGGTAATCGCTGACGCACTTCAGCGAACCCCTCAAAATCTTCTGGTATCAGATAATCTTCTAGCCACTTGAGGCGGTAGGGCCTCAGCAGCTCGGCGAGCCGAACGGTGTACTCCACATCCAGCGACAGCCAGCAGTCTAGCATCAGTTCTACATCATCGCCGATCAGTTCGCGCGTTCTGGCTACCTCTGCCTCATTTTTGTTGAGCCCCTCCAATCCATCGGCGGGTCCATAGGGCAGCGGGAGTTTGGTCGCCTTGAAACCCAATTCCATATACCATTCGGTGTCGAAGCCAGTGGAGTAGCAGAAGATGCTTTCCTTCTGAGGCCCACCGAGAAGTTCATAGACCGGTCGGTTCAACAGTTTGCCCTTCAGATCCCATAGGGCAAGGTCAACAGCACTGATAGCATAGCTTGCGATTCCAGTGCTGCCATAAGGGGTAGCCATCCGGAACATCATGTCAAACACCTTCTCCGTTGCCATGCAATTTTCGCCCACAAGGTGTCGGGCGAAATGGTCGTTGATGACTTTAACCACCGGTCCCCCATTAATCGTGACACCAACACCAAAGGTGCCGTCTTCAGCCGTGACTACGCAGCCCACTCGGTTCCAGCTAGCTCCCGACGATGACCGCCGTGTCCTATAAGCCGGATAACGTGCCATTGGGCTTGGCGAGTCAGGTCGGTCTGGTGGCGGCGAACTCCGCGGTTGGGTTTTGGGACTAGGTGTGATATTGATCTCTGCGGCTCTTATCTCCTTAATTTTCATCAGCTTTTTCCCTCCCTCTATAACCTTTGGTGCAAGTTCGTGAGGATGTCGCTTCTACATCGTTCAAAAATTCATTAATGAACCCATGAACCAGTTGTTTTCACGTCTCACGCATCACGATTCACTCATTGCCCCAAGGGAATGACTCAATGCGGAATGACCGTTCAGCGAGTGGCAAGTCAACCTTAGCCCCACCTCGCATTGAGGAACCGTGAATTGCGAAGCCTATCTCCGTTGCACGACGAACATGTTCAATGTCGCAGGCGGTTCGTCCGCCCATTTGCACTGCCTGCACCAAATCGCTTACCATCGCCTTGCCAGCGGGCCACGGTTCGGTTTCTTCTGGTAGATCTAATGGACGTAATCCTGCTCCAGATTGATCATCCGCTGACCAGAGGTAGCTCTCATTGGCGTCGTCTAGGAGAAATAGACGCCCGTTTTCGCCCGCGACTTCAAAGGTCATTCCTGAGTTTTCATGACGGCCATCCGGAGTAACATAAAGCACCGCTCCATTCGCAAGGCCGATCTGTGCATGTCCGGCTGGATCCATACGTCTACGCGAATCAGGAGGTTCCCCCGAAACGTCGTCCACTAAGCCGCTGACCCACACCGGCTCAAAATCACCTACCAAGCCTAAGATCGCGTCATACGAGTGGCAACCATGATTGATCAGATTGGACAACGCGTAGGCGGTGGCGCTTGTGACCTCCCCGATTGCGCCATCGGTAACCAACTCCCGCAGTGAACAATATCGGGGCATCCAGCGACGGTCGAGCGCTAAAAGCAGCGGCACTTCTCGACATGCCGCGACAATTCGGTCCATCTCTGCCAAACTAGTAACAAGGGGTTTGTCGCATAAAATGCCACGCACTCCAGCCTCCACAGCTAACTCAATCTGATCCGCGTGCATTGTTTGGCGCGTGGCAATGCACAGCAGGTCCGGCTGGATTTCTGCTAGCATCTGCTGGTAGTCGTGATAGGTCGGAATATCGCCCCAGACCTCTCGCCAGCAATCCACAAATTCTGTCCGGGTCTCCGCACCGAGGTCAAACACCGCTACCACATCCGTCTCCGGCACGGTGTGAAACGCAGTCGCAAAATTATGGCTGCCTGGGGTGTGGTTCAGCATACGATGACAGCCTGCAACCGCGACGCGCAATTTATCTTGGCTTTGTCCCATTATTTCTCTCCTTATTCCTAGCTATAGGTTCAGATTTAATCCGTTCTACCACGAAAATCCAGCGCCCTCCGGTGCAAGGAAGCAGCCGTCAACAAAGTGGTCCTGCTCCTCATCGGTCAATAGCCCTGTTTCCAAATACAGCGTATTGGGCAGAGCACACAGGATATTCAAGTTTATTAGCCCACCACCATGCGTACAGCACGGCACCCCAAACGCCGCTGCCAACAGACCAGTGGCAACACATTCGGAGAAGCCACCTAGACGAGCAAGATCCACCTGCACGATGTCTATCCCGCGACGGACTAAGAGTTCCTTAAACTCTTCTTTCCCATAGAGGTTTTCGCCCGTGGCGATTGGCATGGCGAGTCCGTGCGCTAGTTCGGCATAGTCATCATAGTTGCGGGCGGGCAGCGGTTCCTCTAGCCAGAAAACCCCCATCTCCTGAAAAACCTGTCCACGGCGCAACGCCTCAAATACCGTGAGTGTCTGGTTAGCATCCACCATAATCGTGATATCTGGACCAATCTCCGCCCGAATCGTCTCTAGCCGCTGGATGTCCTCCTCCAGTGTCGGCGAACCCACCTTGACCTTCACCGCCTTAAACCCTTGTTCGGCAGATTTCGCGCATACCTCCTTGAGTTCGTCAAGATCCAAGTGCATCCAACCGACCATCGTATAGGCGAGCACTCGATCTTGCGCTTGGCCCACAAGGCGATGCACGGGTTGTCCTGTCTCCTGTCCAAAGATGTCCCAGAGGGCGACATTCACAGCCGTGAGGGCATACATTGTCATACCGTGGATTGCCTGCTCTTCTAATGCCCGCTTCAAATCTTCGTGAATTAATCGGATAGCGAGCGGATCCCGCCCTACAAGCAGCGGAGCAACTTCCTCATCAAGCATTGTCTGAAGCGTCTGATTTGCACCCCGAATCGAGGAGAAACCAACCGATGAACTACCGATGAGCCCCTTATCCGTGTGGACTTTGACGTGGACACGTCCCGGATGTCTATTGGCGCGGAGTGCATCGGTGATTGGACGCTCCGGCGGCGGGGCGATATATAGTTCCGTTTCAAGGCGAGTAATTTTCATCGTTGTCCTCCTTGCGTCTTTGCCTTAGATCTCTAAATGAACCAATGCGCCAACGAACCAAAAAAGGTTTTAGCTCAAAATATCACTCACAAGCTTCAATACTGCTTTGGTGTTGCTGTCCACTTCATCCATCGTTTTCCCGCCAACGCATTCGACATATAATGGCCCATCAAAACCACCGTTGGCAAGCCCACCGAGGACTGTCTCAAAATCGACTAGTCCTTCGCCCGGCGTTACCATCACATCAGGCACACCGTCTTCAACGACACAGTCCTTGATGATCGTTGTTGTCACTTTCGGTGCAACGGTTCCTATATCGGTTTCGGGACGGAGGCCGCCTTTGGTATAGTAGATGATATTGCCCGGATCATAGCAAATCCCAAACGCAGGATGATTGACTTTATCATTAGCGTCAAGGAGGTCCTGGACCGTAAGGCTGATTCCACCGTGCGGTTTCATGGTAATATTGACCCCCATTTCCGCTGCATGCGGCGCAGCCTGACGCATCAACTCAAAGTAATCTGCGTAGTGGGCTTCATTCCCTGTGCCACAATCGAGTAACCATTTTGTTCCGAGCGCAGCAGCGTTGTCTATGAGCCGTTTATAGTCATCGACAGCGGCTTCCAAGCCAAGATTTAATTTCGTACTGCCGATTAGCATTGAGGGCGTCAATCCAGCAGCCGCGGCGGCTTTGCGGGTTTCTGCAATTTCTGCGTCCGTGCTATCAGCCCTGACGGGGACCTGACCGGCGTTGGCAAATACCGCAACATCGGTGTATCCAGCAGCCGCGATATGCTCACATGCTTCGGGAAATGTCAGTAAGCCGTAGGGACGGGTTGTGCAGCCGATTGTATGTGCCATAACAGTTAGTTATCCTTTCAAGTATTAAGTGATGTTCCTGTGTTTGTCCGAATAGGGAATCTTGCCTCGCTGTTCAACCATCCGTCTGTGGTGATTCTTTGGAGGGAGTGGGTGTGTTTTTTCCGTAAAGCTCCTGATAGATGATATAGCTATCAACGACTTTTTTGATGTGGCGGCGTGTTTGGTCTATCCAAATATCTTCGACGAACTCATCCAAATCGGGGATTTTTTTCCCATCTAACCATCGCTGCATCCGACCGGGACCACCGTTGTACGCACCCGCGACCAGTAAATGGCTGTTGTCAAACTGATTCATCAGACTTTTCATGTACCATGACCCCATCTGAATGTTTATATCTGGATTATACAGCATCTTCTTGTTAAATCGAGGGATTTTAAGACGGCCTGCCAACTCGCGTCCAGTCGCAGGCATGATCTGCATCAAACCCACTGCACCTGCGTAGGAAACAATGTCGGCGTTGTACCGGCTCTCCTCGCGAATCATCGCTGCAACAAACAATGGATCAATTTTGTATTTTGTCGTATGCTTTTGAAGGTGATCCGTATAGTAAAGCGGATACAGGAGTCGGTAAAGTTCTATCGGCATAGCATTGTTTTCTCCCCGCAGGGCTCGGAAACTTGATAGCTTGTCTGCATATCGGTGTGCTTGCTGAAACTTCTGGAGTTTTTCGAGGCATAAAATAAGGTTATAGTAATTATCTCGAAGATTTGAGCTGTCGCGCTTAGCAGTCCCCTCGAGTTCAGTCAGAGCATCCTCAAAAAGCTTGAGACGCATCAGTTGTTCTACACGGAGCGTTTTCTTAGATCCGATGTTTTTCCAAGCAGGGCTGTCTACGGCAACCCGTGCCCGAGGTATCGCTAGAATTTCCGGTTTGATAGGAGCATCGGTTTTTGAACGGAGGCGTTTCAGATGCTCTTTTGCACGTCCACTGTAATACCAGTGGTTTGCCTGCACGATTTTGCTATATATTGTTTCCGCTAGCTTTAACCGATTTTGACGTTCATAGCTTTTTGCTATCCAGAATTGTGCCGCTTTAGCCCAACTATCGTGTGGGAACCCCTTCTTCAAAGCTGTGAAGGTTTCAATGCAATCTGCGTATCGTTTGTTTCTGAATTGGATCCAGCCAGCTCGCCAGTATGCTTTCGGTAGTAGGTCGCTGTGGGTGTATGTGCTCGTCAAGCGACGGTAGGAAGCGATGGCTTTGTCATACTGTTTCTCGTTTTCTTGCACCCACCCGAGATCATATAGCGCATCATCCGCTAATGCGCTCCAACTGTATTTTTCGATGAACGAGCGCAAATGTTTTTCAGCCATTTGTGGCTGTCCCTTACGCCGGTAGCAAAGTGTCGACTGATAAAGTGCCCGCGTGAGATAGCCGCTAGCAGGGTAGAGAGAAACGACTTTGTTGTACGCCTCAAGTGCTGAATCATATTTGCGCTGTCGGTGATATATGCGGCCAATATAATAAGTAGCACGTGCGGTGACTTTATCTTTATGACCTGCGGCAGCCTTGCGAAATTCGGAACGTGCAGCCGTCAGTTGACCACGATTGAATCGTACCATGCCGTGCGTCATGCGCTGATTACGAGTGATCTGGAGCTCTGCGTGTCCTGCGACCAGTTTTTGAAGCGCGTCAACCGAACTTTGTGCAATCGTGTCTGCGTCTTTTGCGTGAATAAGCTGTTGGTAGGTGTCTTGGGCTTGCTTCCAGTTACCCAGTTTTTCGTAGGTCTTTGCAGCCTCATAAGTCGCTTTCCTGATATAACTGTTTTGTGAGTCAGCAATAAGTGCTAAAAAACCTTTGAGTGCCACGGAGTAGTTGCCAGCGGAGTAATGTGCTCTAGCGATCTCGTACTTTGCACCAGCAAGATGAAAGCTCCCCGGATGCTCATCAATCAACCGTTGATACCAGATAATAGCGTTTTGATTGTCTTTCATCTGACCGTACGATTGTGCCAGATGGTAGATGGCATAATCCGCTAAGGGGTATGTCGGGGAAATGGCGTGCGTATAATGCTCAATCGCTTCTGCCCACTTTTCCTGCTGCTCGTAACAGTAAGCCAGCACATGATGGCACGCCTGTTTCTCCGGATGTGTTGGCTGTGCGTTGAGTAAATCTTCCAAACTCTGAGCAGCTTGAGCATAGTCCTCCTGATCGACGAGAGTAAGCGCCTTTTCAAAAGAGGGCTCTGCAAACCCCTGCGGAATCATACAGAGGGTGAGGACGAGAGGGAGTAGATAACTGTACACTGTTTTTTTCGGAATATTGTTCGGCATGTCTCTACGGCGGTCAGGAACGAGATCTGTCAGCCAATCCTTAAACGGCTCAAACGATCACGGGCTATCTTCAAGCAGCTGTTGTACTACTGAGTTGTCGGGTGCTTGCTCCTGAACCCACCGAATTACCTCCTTCATATTTTTGGGCCATTTCTTTTTCTGGAATGCTTTCGCAAGGTGAATACCAGTATTAATAAGGGTTGTTTTAACTTCCGTATCGCTGGGGGAGTGGTCTAATGCTGCACGGTATTTGGCTTTCGCTTTGAGATGTTCGTCGCGGCCGATTAAGCAGCGCACAAGGCTATTTCTCACAAGCGCAAGGTTATCCTTCACTGTTTGGGAATCATTGGCACTGGCAAATTGAGCCTCAAACTGTGACTCGATACTCAGGAGATTGTGATAAGCAACCTTGTCCTGTGGATCGACCGCGAGTGCCGCATCAAACGCTGGTAACGCTTTCAGGGGCTGTTTCTTCATCAAATAAAGATACCCAATCGTATTATAGATTCCCGCATGCCGATCCGATTCCGGGAGACTCTCAAACACCTTCAGCGCGGACGTATATTTCTTTCGATTCAAAAAATCATTCCCACGTTGAACCTGAAGATTGACCAACCCGGCTTTGGCTTGAGCGTTATCTGGCTCAAGTTCCAGAATCGTCTCAAACGCCCCCCTCGCGCTATCGAAATCCTTTGCATGTTCGTAGACATACGCGAGACTCAAGCGAAGGTTAATATGCGTCGGGGCTAATGCAAGTCCCTTTTCAAGCTGTGCAATCGCTTGTCCGTAACGCCTTTGATTGTCGAGTACCTGACCGTATTTATGATAGACCGCTATCAGGTTGCTCCGCGCTTGTGCATTCTCCGGATCGGCAGTGAAAGCCGCACTGAATTCGCGGATTGCCTGCGGGTAGTCTCGCTTTTGGAAATATAAATCCCCTAGCAGGCTATGGGCATCAATTGCACTTGAATCAAACTCAAGGAGTTTACGATAGGCTTCGATTGCCAAATCTAAATTTCCCTGTTCACGGAGTGTGTTCGCCCGTTTCCAGTACAAATCTGTGAGATTGGTCTTCACACTGGCAAGGGCCGGCATCAATTGACGTGCCTGCTGATAGGCACCAATCGCCTCTTCCCAGCGTTCGGATTGAGTCAACTGCACACCGAGATTGTTGTAGGCCCGGGCAAGGTTCTGCCTGACATCTGTGTCGCCGGGATTAAATCGCAGCCCCTTTTTGTACTCCGCAATCGCGTTTTGGTAGTCCCCGCTTCTTGCGTACACCTCACCTGTCAGACTATACAGTGTCGAATCTGTCGGGTCGAGTTGGAGTGCCTCTAAAAAAAACGACATTGCTGCCGGATAAGTTTCATCTGCTAGTGCAGCAATGCCCTGCTCACGATAGAGTTGGTGTAGATTATTTTTGGCTGGTTGATAGCGAGGGTTAATTTGAAGCGCGTTCTTGAAGGCCGCAATGGCCTCGTCAATTTTCTGACTTTGATAGTACATCACGCCAGCAGTGTTGTAGCCCTCTGGCGAAGCATCCCGATTGAGCATCTTTTGAAGATGGACGAGTGCCTCCTCTATACGTCCGCTTTTCTGGTAGGCCTGGAGGAGTTTTTCGTTGGCTTGCTGAAAGCTCGGATCGAGTGCCAAACAGGCTTTGAAATTTGCAATCGCTGCGTCCACTTTGCCTTTATCGAAGTTAACTGCGCCGAGGAGATAGTGGCTCCGGGTATGTTTTGGATTCGCTTCAAGCTGCGTTTTGAGAATTACAATTGCAGCTTCATGTTGAGGGGCGTGGAGTGGAGTCGCGTAGACTTTGAGCAGCGTTGCCCTATCTCGATCCGTCGGGCGTTGTGCCGCTGCTGCGAAGAAAAGCACATCCGCTGAATCTGGACTGTGTCCCCAAAGCCCAATTGCGTGCCCAAGTTCATGAAGACAAACGGTTCTCATCTTTTCGGGCGAAAGCAGCACCGCCGAACCGGTTTCTCGCAACGCCAAAACCATGCCGACCTCGAAATCGGTTTCCGAGAGACGGCTGAGTTCCGTCTTGCCGAGTGCAGTATCGGTGATTTGTGTCAATCCACTCCGCTGCCACCGCACGCGAATGTCTGCCTCCTCGGTTGCCGCCACTTCTTGGAATTGTATCCGTCCATCAGCGGCGGCTTCCCATTCGCGCATAGCATAGCGGAAACTTTCCAGATACGCTTCAACCCCCTCAACGCCAATAGGCGTCGGTGCTATATGGACGCGGATTGGCATTTGGGTGAAACGGGTAATCCTCCCATCAGAGAATACTGTGATATGGTCAAAGTAGGCGTCTGCCGGAAAAGCGGAGGCGACGAGGAGAAATATCAGGATCGAGAGAACGAAAACGATGTGCTGACGTGTCATAGCGGGTGCCTCCTATGCGTGATAGGTGCGCGAGTCATACCGTGCCGCTGCTTTAAATCGGGCAAATGTCAATCCACCTTGTACTTGGGGTCCGTAAAGTATTTCTCCCCATCAATCTGATGGATACGCCACTGGTGAGTGGGCTTGCCCGCCGTCTTTTTCGTCAGATAAAATCGTCCTATCGCTATATAACTGGGGGTGTGACCGGGATCGTAATAGAACATAGGTCCTGTCGCCCTTGCTTCCATATAGGGTCTCTTTATATGTGCACCACGAATATAGAAGTCTGTCAGTTGCCAATCTGTCGGTTCCCCCCAAATTGAGTCGCGTGCGACACGCTCAATATTCCACGTTGGATGGCTCCAGTTCGCTTGAATAAAAGCTCTAATGCTAGACCAACCACCGACACTCCTGCGACCAAACTCGTCGATATAGGCATATTTCGCGCCTTGTGCGGTGTCAAATGTTTTTTGGAGGGCACTCCTATCCTTTTCGGTAAGGGCTTTTATAAAGGCACTGTAAACCGCTTGGATCGCTGCTATGTCAGCAGAAAAATCCTTTTCCAAAGACGCAACTTCTTCGTCCGGCACATGTTCTCTGTATGACTTATTGATGTAAGGGGCTGTCGGAAAAAGGAAAAATTCAGTGAATTGGAGTCGCTCAGTAACTTCCTCGTCATCAACATCGCTACAACTCAGGAGGTGTGCAGACACAACTATCAGAAGTAATATGGTCGTAGCGAGACTAAAAATGCTTTTTCGGTACATAGATTTCCTCCTATAAACCTAAGTTGCTAGAGCGTATTGACATTTATATGCAGCTATCCGTAATCGTAGGTGCTCCGTTCCGAGAGTTTTCAACTTGCATCCCGATTTATCGGGGGGCGAGGTCCCCCTTGCCTATCACTCAAAGCGGGTGGGGAACCTCCAACCATACAGGTTGAGTCAATTGTAGGTCGAGATTCATATCTCGACAAAATGCCCAGCGTGTCGCGCTACAATCCCGATTTATCGAGCCAAAACTATCGCGCTATGTTCTAGGTGTTGTCGATTTTAGAAAATCGACCTACAGAAGTTTGGAACTGTCTCTGATATGTGAACAAAGGGTTGGGAGACCCAACCCCTACGAATTCACGTTTCACGCATGATGCCTCTTCAGAAACCACGTTTTTTCTTCAAAACCCAACCTCTCCTGCCAATTGATATGCCTACTTGAGGATCAGCAGCCGTCTGGTGGCAGAGAAATCCCCCGCTCCGGTCTCTGACCGAGAGTTTTCAACCCACAGCTGATAGAAATACATACCACTTGCCACCGACTCGCCTGCGTGATTGCGCCCATCCCAATACGCCGCCTTTGACCGAGTTGTGTAATACCCCGCAGCCTGATGCCCTATATCTAACCGACGTACCAACACGCCCTTGGTGTCATAGACCGTGAGCGTCACCTCCGCATCATGGGCGAGGCGATACGGAATCCACGTCTCCGGGTTGAACGGATTGGGGTAGTTGGGCAACAACACCGTCTCTTTCGGGATCAACGTGGCGAGGAGTTGTTTCAGCACGGCAATGCCGCGTAGATAGTCAGGAGTTGTCAGGGCCATTTGCTGCGCTTGAGCAAGCCACGCCTTGACCTCAGCGGCGGTCAGCATCGTCACTGCTTGTGGGTGTAAGGCAGGCGCAGCTACCTCCGCACTGAAGACACCGGCAACGGCGACGAGATCCAGAATATTGACCGCCCTATCGTCGTTGACATCGGCTTGATTCGGTCCCGCCTGTCCGAAACGAGAACTAACGAACACCAAATCGAGGATGTTGACCACGCCATCCCCGTTGACATCCCCTTTGACCTGCGGGGTGATGGTAGTGGAAGGAGGGAATTCCCACAGGCGAACGTTACGATCCTGCCCCCCAATGGCGATAGTGCTTCCATCGGGACTGAACGCTACGCTTGTGACAGCAAGCGGATTATTGAAAGACGCTGTCTCCCCGATGAAGGTGCGTATGAGAGCACCCGTGCGGACATTCCACAATCGGACGGTATCGTCCCAACTCCCACCTGCGATAGTGCTTCCGCCGGGACTGAACGCTATGCTTGTGACATGCCCCGTATGCCCAGTGAGCAGAGCAACCTCTTGATAGGTCGCGGTATCATAGAGCAGAATACCGGCACTACCGGCGACCGCGAGCCGAGTCCCGTCGGGAGAATACGCGATGTCGTTTATCGTGCCTTTACCGAGGCGGGCTTTGGCACCTTTGGGTAAACTTAATTGCGTATAATCTTGGGCGAAGGTGTTGAGCGAAAAGAGGGCGAAAAGTATAAGTAGCGTCACAATTGTTTTCATGGATAACTGTTCCTTTTTTAAAGTTGCCTGATTCATCGGGCGTTGGCAATGGTGTCCAGCGTCAATAAATCGCCGAACTACAAGTTGAAGCCTCTCCGAACGGAGACGTTGAGCGTTCAACTGCGTAACCCCTAAGTTATTGAAAATCCACCGATTTTCCGTTAATGTTGCGGCATCGTAGCAACCCAAAGCGCAAAACAATACGAGTGACAACTTACATTATAAAACGTGCTAGGCTCTGTTGACATTTGACATCACGTAGATTGGGTTGAACGGGGAACGTGAAACCCAACAGCCAATCCAACCGAAGCGGAAAACAGGAGTAGGTTGAGCATCAACTTGTAGGGGTTGGGGTTCCCAACCCATTCCGCCCCGGTCAAGGGCCTGCTCTCGATTCATCGGAGATCCTCTCGGACAAGGCGAGAATCCGCGATAAAATCGGGATGCAAGCACCTACGATTAGGTACATAAATGTCAACACGCCCTAGTAGGCGATGGCGTTAACAGTCACTAAAAAAGTGACAATTTCATTGGCGAATTTTATCTCAGTTACATCATCAAAGTGTATCATGTTAGCGTGCCCGAAATTCACTGTAAAATCAACGGTCAGGTGCGGTAAAAATTCATAACCGATGCCACCCGACACGACCAAACCCGTCGGTCTTGCTCTTTCCAATGTGAAGGGGGGATGCCAAGTGGTCAAAACCGCAAGTCCAAGCGAACCAACGACGTAAAAATCGACATCTCGGAGCGGAAAGAACATCATGCCTGCACCAGCACTTCCGTTGGCCACCATTATATCCCGATAAAGATTCGATAACGGAAGCCATGAGATACGACTGGTGTAGTAGAGAAGGAATTGTTCTGAAAATCCGTGCCCAATTTTGAGCTCTGTTGCAAAAGCAGATCTTGTTTGACGCGGATCCGGCCAGCTGCCTTCGTACGCCTCCGCCCAATAGACCGCAAGCGGTGCTGTAAAGTTGGTGAAGCCAACGCCGGCGCCGATACCAAAAATGAAACCTTCGCGCCACCCGCGAAGCCCTGAAATGATTTTGGGAATATCGCGATTGCGTTTTTCGTAAATGGCAATGATACTTGTGTCTCTCGTGAGCGGTTGCGTGGGTGGTGTCTGGTTCGGGGTTTGCCCTTCGTTAATGATGCTTTTGTCTGCCCCATTGGCCGCGTGTCCATGTGGCGCGACAGGAACGATGAAAAAAGCGACAATTAGTCCGAAATAATATAATTGCGATACGATTGGTTTCACTCTGCTTTCCTCATGATGGATTGTGGTGAACATTTCTAAAGTTCAAGATATAAGGTTAAACCTTTAGGACTTACGTAGTTGGTTCATAAGTCCCCCTGATAAGGGGGATTTAGGGGGTTAAAAATCAAAAATCTACCCCCGTGTGCCAAATTTGCGTAAGTCCTGACCTTTAAGAATCTGATGAGGCCCCTTGATATTTTATCGGGTTGACAATCCGCGATAAATCAAGCCTCCCGTAATTAGCGCAATCAACAGAAAAAGAACCCCGGCACCGTAAAATCCCAAAAGCAATTTGCCGAACCCAAACAGTGTGCAATAAACGAATGCCGAACCCAACACCCAGTTGAGCAGTGCTGGCATACCGCTCTCTCCAATCGGTTGGGGGTTTGCGAGGCTAGGAATGCGTCCCCACCAACCACCATTCGGTCGGACCCGTTGATAGAACGCAATTAACCTCTCTTCTGAGACAGGAGCGGTCACCAAAGTTGTGACGAGCCAAGTCAATGTCGAAATCGGAACGATGATCAGCATCTGATACGCAAAAGTATCTTTTGTTTGGGGCAGCGTGAACACAATCGCTGACACCACCGCGGAAGTAACCATTGCAGTAATCTCCGACCATGCGTTAATCCGCCACCAGTACCACCGCAAGATCTGCACGAGTCCGATCCCAGCGTTAAGAGCAATCAGGAATTTCCACGCTTCAGCAATCGAATTCATGAATAGACTAGTCACCCCTGCAACGAGCATGATCAGTACCACTGAGATTCTGGAAACAACCACGTAGTGATGGTCGTCAGCCTCTGGCTTGAAAAAGCGTTTGTAGAAATCGTTGACGAGATAGGACGCCCCCCAGTTAAGGTGAGTATCAATCGTTGACATAAACGCTGCAAGAAATGCCGTGAGCATAAGACCAAGCAATCCTGTGGGCAGGTATTCGAGCATCAGCTTCGGATAACCCGCCTCCGGATCGCTGAGGTTTGGATAGACAACCATCGATACGAGGGCAACTAGAATCCAGGGCCAAGGGCGCAACGTATAGTGTGCAATGTTAAACCATAGCGTGGCAAGCAATGTATGCCGCTCGTCCTTCGCTGCGAACATCCGCTGGGCGATGTAGCCGCCGCCATCCACTCCGTTTGCCGCCCACCATTGAACACCGAGGTAAACACCGAAGGTCAATATCGCCATCTCGCCGGCACCAAAATCTGGAAAGAAGTGCAGAATCGAATGGTCTGCCCCATGCATCTCCGACAGCTTGGTTTTTAGGACGCCTATACCCCCGACCTTAGCAACGGCAATGACCGCTAGCGTAATCGATCCGATCATCGCCATGCCGAATTGGACTAAGTCCGTTATAACAACACCCCAAAATCCTGACAGCGCACAGTAAATGCCCGCAATTAACATGCACACGAGGACAACAAGTACTTTCGATGTTCCGGTGTCCGGCAGATTGAAGGTCAACACAATGATTTTCTGCATAGCCAAGATCACCCAGCCCATCGTGATGCAATTTATTGGCAATCCAATGTATAGGGCGCGAAAGCCTCGCAACAAACTGGCGGATCTGCCGGCATAACGCAATTCCGTCAATTCGACATCGGTGATAACCTCCGCCCGTCGCCAGAGTCGGGAGAATAGGAATGTCGCCAACATTCCGCTCAAGACCATATTCCACCAGAGCCAATTCCCTGCGATTCCGTCCTTAACCACGAGCCCCGTAACTGCCAACGGTGTATCTGCGGCGAATGTCGTTGCGACCATTGATGTGCCTGCGAGCCACCACGGCAAATTTCTGCCAGAAACGAAAAATTCGTTAATATCCCTCCCAGCACGTTTGGAGTAGTAGATACCGAGTCCAAGCGCAAACAAGATGTAACTAATGATGATTACGCCGTCAATAGGTGAAAGTTTCATCGAAGACTAATCTCCTTTTATTGCACGCTTTCCTACTTGATAACCAACATCCGCCGCGTCGCGGAATAATCCCCGGCAGACAAGTGATAGAAGTATACACCGCTTGCTACCCGCTCACCCAGTTCGTTTTTACCATCCCAATAGATTGCTTTTGACCGACTCTCGTAGACTGCAGCAACCTGATGCCCAACATCAAGCGTACGGACGAGCCGACCGCTCCCATCATAGATGGTCAGGGTGACAAAAGCGTCCTCCGCTAACCGATACGGTATCCACGTTTCTGGGTTAAACGGATTCGGATAGTTTGCTAACAGTTCCGTCTCCTTTGGTGTTAGGGATACCAAGAGTTGTTCAAGCATCATAATCCCCTTTTTCATAATGGGATCCCTAACCTCAAGAGACTTTGCGTCAGTCAACCACTGCCTTACCTCTACCGCTGTGAGCATCTCAGATGCTTGTAGATGCGCTGAAGGTGCGGCTGCCGTTTGTCCAAGCATACCCGCAACCGAGACCAAATCCAGAAGATTGACAGTCCCATCTCCGTTCACATCCGCCGCTAGATCGGTCCCGGCACTCCCGAATTCAGACGCAACCGAGACCAAATCCAAGATATCCACCCTTCCATCGCCGTTGACATCCACCAGAAGCAATCGGTCCAGAGTCGAAATCGTCGTGTGAAAAAGGCACTTACTCTCAATTCCATCGGCAGACACCTCGACGGCGTTTACTCCCAAATAGTGTCTTAGTATGAGGGTACTCCTTGCCCTGCCATTAGTATCGGTCGTTGTGCTTGTAACACTGAGCCTGCCGTCACCCCTAGTAACGGTAAATGTGACTGAAATCCCTGCGATCGCGACACCGTTGGCGTCCTGTGCTTCGACGACAAATGGTTTTTCCAGCGCCACAAGGGGCATCCCTTTCTGGTTATCACCTGAGATTTTCAGGAGTGCCGGATGCGTGTGGGGGTCGGTGAGTCCTACCGAATGTAGTACCCTAACCCCTCTGTCGGAGAGGGCGGGAAGGTGGGTGTTGTATGATAGGTAACTCACGGGATTCTGTGATACTGAAACTGAGTCTGCAAGATCGGGCAGGTTTCGCTTCCCTAGTCCCGCATTTTTTATCAGGGGCGAGAAATCTGATATGGAATTACCTTCAAGGTGCAGCCCTCCCAAGTTGGTTAGCCCTGACAGAGGGTAAATGTCTGATATGGAATTATAATTAAGGTTCGGCCATGCTAAGTTGGTTAGCCCTGACAGAGGGTAAATGTCTGATATGGAATTATAATCAAGGAACAGCCATGCCAAGTTGGTTAGCCCTGACAGAGGGTAAATGTCTGATATGGAATTATTACGAAGGTCCAGCCCAGTCAAGTTGGTTAGCCCTGACAGAGGAGAAAGGTCTGATATGGAATTATTACGAAGGAACAGCCCAGTCAAGTTGGTTAGCCCTGACAGAGGGTAAATGTCTGATATGGAATTATAATCAAGGTGCAGCTCCCTCAAGTTGGTTAGCCCTGACAGAGAAATGTCTGATATGGAATTATTACGAAGGAACAGCCTAGTCAAGTTGGTTAGCCCTGACAGAGGGTAAATGTCTGATATGGAATTATCTTCAAGGTGCAGTGCTCTCAAGTTGGTTAGCCCTGACAGAGGGTAAATGTCTGATATGGAGTTATCTCCAAGGGCCAGCGATACCAAGTTGGTTAGCCCTGACAGAGGAGAAAGGTCTGATATGGAAAAACGATTAAGGTGTAGATGTGTCAGGTTGGTCGCGAATTCAAGCCCGGTCAAATCGCTTATACCTTCTCCGTAGGGGATGGAGGAGGTCACCGGTTGCTGTAGCGCGGTTAAACGCTCCATATCTGCCACGGTCAAGGCGGTCTCATCCAGAGGGAAGAGCTGGTTAAGTGCACTTGCGATCGAAAGGGCGAGGTTTCCGTCAGGGATATTTACGACTTGGGCTGTTGTGGTCAGTGGAAAAGTTAGACAAATTAACAAAAAAGCGAGACGAAAAAGTTGCTTTTTCATAGATTAATCTCCTTCTATCGTTGGAAACGCGATTTGAAATATGTGTGAGAAGCCGAGATAGCTCGATTGTTAGGACACACTCCTTATCAGCGGATACCCACAGGTAAGAGACCATTAACTTTGTGGCTCATGTTAAGAAATCGTGCAACCGTAGGGGCAGGTCTTGTGCCTGCCCAAAGGCAATCGTGTCTAATAGCAACCACAAGTCAGGGCAACCACAAGGGTTGCCCCTACAGAAATCAACCAAATGTGGAGGTAGGGGCACCCGCTTTGCACTTTCTTTTTACATGAGCCAACTTTGTTATCATTGCAAATATTTTCAGTTAAGTCAAGAGCAAAAAATCCGCTTTTTTTATACCCATACTGATGTCGATTGCCTCCCTTTAAGGGTTAGAGTCTGTCAATGGAGTTGATAGGGGACAATATGAACCAGTAGTGCTAGTATAATTTAGCGATCATGAGTCGATTTCCAGATTTGTATCGTTAATCGGGGTAACCCCCCATCTCGATTAACGAAAGGAAACCCAACCCATGACCACTATAGATTTTATCACACAATTGTTCTTAGGGATAGAAGATAAACTCACACAATTAGGGTCATTTAGTTTTCCAGTTTCATGTTTTGCATGGTGTTTTGTTTATCAATCCCGCTCGGCTTGGATAGCCATATCCAAGCCATCGGTGCAGGTTTGCAGTGGATTTGTCAATCCACTGCGAGCGGTGATTAAGGGCATTTCGTTCTCCTATGGGAGAGATCTCTACCTCCCGACACATCACTGTAGGAGGGATTTCCGAATCCCGACTCAGACAAGCAGAAAACCGAAAACTAAATAGCCCTACTCACACAATTAGGGCTATTTATGGTAGATTTTAGAATTAATTAAATACTGTGAACGAGCGAGGTCAGGAACCTTGTTCGCGGAGTTACGGCACACGGCGTGTGCCTACTACTTTTAATGCCTATTTATTTTTAGAATTCACCATAGTTTTCCGTTTTAGGTTATGTCCCGCTGTTCGTAGGGCACACCGATCGGTGTGCCTTCATTGCACTCTCTATCCCCACCCGGTAGGCGGGGCATCCTGCCCCGCAGTTTGTAGTAGCGCGTTCATTACGCCTTCTTATGTTAGTTGTCGAAGGCGTCTTTTATCCGTGTAATCCGTTAATCCGTGTTTATCCGTGATTCAGATTGCTCTGAATCCCGATTTATCGGGGCAATAATATGGGAGAATTAAATGACCCTACTCACACAATTAGGGAATTGCATGTAAATATTCGGTGCGACGAGAGGCGATTATTTTCTGATCGAAAACTCGCGGAGCGACAATCTCACGATAGCCGGTTTGCATCTGTTCAATAATCTCAGCTTCACTCAACGCACGATTCCAGACTCGGACCTCGTCAATACGTCCAAGAAAATGACGAGCATCGTGCGTATTTCCTATCCGAACCGACGCACTATCGGCATTACCAGGGAGTGAAATCGCTGCACTTGAATCCAATGAGCGATGTTCGCCGGCGTTTTTACCATTTATCCAATACCGATGCACGCCGTTATCTACCTGTACAACGACATGTTGCCACTCGTTGAGTTTAACTTGCTCTGCACTCTCGCTGCCGAAATACCCTTCGACATCTACATAGTTGACACTTAAGTGTAAAGATCCTGAGCTTTGCGTGTAGAAACTGTAAGACCGGGGGTTATTGCCCTTGGCGATGATGCCCTGCCACGGGACACCGTTCGGGCCGTCATGCCGCGGCGTATGAATCCACGCCATCACGGTAACCCCCTTATCAACGGTGAGGCTGTCATCGTGCGGAATTTCAACCCAGTCGCTTTGCCCGTTAAATTCTAACGCTTTGCCGAATTTTCCATCAACCAACTTTGGGTTTCCGAATAACGTACCATGGTTCCCATGTTGCGAGTGGTCAATTGTCTGGTTGCCGTTGAGTTCATCAAAAGAGAAGTAGAGAATAAGTGATTCGTCACCGGATTGGCTATCATCACTACTCGTGGTTGACTGACCACACCCCGCTATTGAAAATAAAATAAAGACAAGGATAACATAAGTCAGGGTAAACCCAACTTTTCTTGTGCCTGTGCTGAAAATTTTCATAAGCTAAACTCTCCTGCTGTTTGAATGCGATTTATCGGATTCTGAGATTCACTTGATATTGCGCTCTGCAACATCACACATTGTTAAAAAAATTGATTTTCGTGGAGACTCGCTTCCTCATACATTCCATTCAGGACACCCCAACTTGTTGGTGGACCCATCACCCCATTCTATCTATTCAATTGTAGATGGGCGGATACAGGGAGGTGCCCCTACAATTCCGTGGGGTGCGTCGGTATTGAGTAAGTTATAAACCTTTGGTGCTAGTTGTTTTCACATTTCACGTCCCGATAGATCGGGATCCTCGCTTCTTAGTCCCGATGCTTCATCGGGGGAACGGGACATCACGTTTCACACTCGGTCTTTGACCGAAGAGCGTATCAACAGTTGCAAACTAGCACCACTGGTTAATAGACATCTATCTGTTCATCTGATACTATTTCAGGATGACCATCTTCCGTATCTGCGAATAATCGTCTGCACGCAACTGGTAGAAATAGACCCCGCTTGCGACCGCTTCCCCGGTTTCGTTGCGTCCGTCCCAATAGGCAGCTTTCGCCCGGGTGGTGTAGAATCCCGCAGACTGATGCCCCAGATCCAATTCACGCACCAACGCACCGTTGACGTCATAGATAGAGAGCAACACATCGCTGTCGTTTGCCAATTGATACGGTATCCACGTCTCCGGGTTGAACGGATTGGGGTAGTTGGGCAACAGTGAGGTCCTTTCCGGTGTCAAGGCTAGCAAGAGTTGTTGAAGGAAATGAATCCCCCGTTGTGCCCTTGCATCGGTGAGGTGTAACCCCTGTGCTTGGGTAAGCCAACGTTGGACTTCTGCGGCGGTGAACAATTCTGATGCTTGTGGCAGTGCTGCAGGCGCAGCTGTCCCGGTGTCAAGGATGCCGGCAACGAAGATGAGATCTTGGATATCGACCGTGTCATCGCCGTTGACATCGGCACTGTTTTGTCCCGATTGCCTGTACTGTCCGGCAACAAAAACCAAATCTTGGATATCAACAACACCATCGCCGTTGGCATCACCCACTGGTTTTTTCGGTTCGGGAGGTGCGGGTGCGATATCCCACAGCAGCACGGTGCCGTCGTAACTCCCGCTTGCCAGCGTCTGACCCTCCGGACTGAACGCTACGCTATAGACAAAAGACGTATGCCCGGTGAGTGTGTGCTTGAGCGCGCCGGTCATTACGTTCCACAGTCGCACCGTGTAGTCACCCCCACTTGCGATTGTGGTGCCGTCTGGGCTGTACGCTACGCTTGTAACCCCACCCGTATGCCCTGTGAGTGTGTGCTTGAGCGCGCCGGTCATTGCGTCCCACAGTCGCACGGTTGTGTCCCAACTCCCACTTGCTGCGATTGTGGTGCCGTCGGGACTGAACGCTACGCTTCTGACCCCACCCGTATGCCCTGTGAGTGTGTGCTTGAGCGCGCCGTTCATTGCGTCCCACAGCCGCACCGTCTTGTCGTCACTCGCACTTGCGAGCGTGATGCCGTCGGGACTGAACGCCACGCTTAGGACCCAATCCCTATGCCCTGTGAGAGTGTGCTTGAGCGCGCCGGTGAGTGCGTCCCACAGTCGCACCGTCTTGTCGTCACTCGCACTTGCGAGCGTGATGCCGTCGGGACTGAACGCCACGCTTAGGACCCTATCCGTATGCCCTGTGAGTGTGTGCTTGAGCGCGCCGGTCATTGCGTCCCACAGTCGCACGGTTGTGTCCAGACTTCCACTTGCGATTGTGGTGCCGTCGGGACTGAACGCTACGCTATAGACAAAAGACGTATGCCCGGTGAGGGTGTGCTTGAGCGCGCCGGTCATTGCGTCCCACAGTCGCACGGTTGTGTCCCAACTCCCACTTGCGATTGTGGTGCCGTCGGGACTGAATGCCACGCTTAGGACCCCACCCGTATGCCCTGTGAGTGTGTGCTTGAGCGCGCCGGTCATTGCGTCCCACAGTCGCACGGTTGTGTCCGCACTTCCACCTGCTGCGATTGTGGTGCCGTCTGGGCTGTACGCTACGCTATAGACATCATTCGTATGCCCTGTGAGTGTGTGCTTGAGCGCGCCGGTCATTGCGTCCCACAGTCGCACGGTTGTGTCCAGACTTCCACTTGCGATTGTGGTGCCGTCGGGACTGAACGCTACGCTTGTAACCCAAATCGTATGCCCGGTGAGGGTGTGCTTGAACGCGCCGGTCATTGCGTCCCACAGTCGCACGGTGCCGTCCCCACTCCCACTTGCGATTGTGGTGCCGTCCGGACTGAATGCCACGCTTGTAACCCTCCTCGTATGCCCTGTGAGTGTGTGCTTGAGCGCGCCGGTCATTACGTTCCACAGTCGCACGGTGTAATCGTAACCTCCACTTGCGAGCGTCTGCCCATCCGGACTGAATGCCACGCTTGTAACCGAAGCCGTATGCCCTGTGAGTGTGTGCTTGAGCGCGCCGGTCATTGCGTCCCACAGTTGCACGGTGTAATCGTAACCTCCACTTGCGAGCGTCTGCCCATCCGGACTGAATGCCACGCTTGTAACCGAAGCCGTATGCCCTGTGAGTGTGTGCTTGAGCGCGCCGGTCATTGCGTCCCACAGTCGCACGGTGCCGTCCTCACTCCCACTTGCGATCGTGGTGCCGTCGGGACTGAATGCCACGCTTCTGACCCCCTGCGTATGCCCTGTGAGTGTGTACTTGAGCGCGCCGGTCATTGCGTCCCACAGTCGCACGGTGCCGTCCTCACTCCCACTTGCGATCGTGGTGCCGTCGGGACTGAATGCCACGCTTGTAACCCCACCCGTATGCCCGGTGAGCAGGGCAACTTCTTGATGCGTCATCATATCGTAGAGCCAAATGCCGATACTGCTAGCGATTGCAAGCCGTGTGCCATCCGGTGAATACTGTATCTCACCTATCGAACCTTTGCCAAGCCGCGCTTTGGCACTCTCAGGTAAGTGCCATTGCGATGAATCTTGGACGGGAATGTTGACCACGTCCTCGCGCTCAGGGGGTTGCGGAGCGACAATCTCACGATAGCCGGTTTGCATCTGTTCAATAATCTCAGCTTCACTCAACGCACGATTCCAGACTCGGACCTCGTCAATACGTCCAAGAAAATGACGAGCATCGTGCGTATTTCCTATCCGAACCGACGCACTATCGGCATTACCAGGGAGTGAAATCGCTGCACTTGAATCCAATGAGCGATGTTCGCCGGCGTTTTTACCATTTATCCAATACCGATGTATTCCTTTATCTACCTGTACAACGACATGTTGCCACTCGTTGAGTTGAACTTTCTCTATACTCCTGCTGCCGAAAAGCTCTCTGACACCTACATACTTGACACTTAGATGTAAATGTCCTGAGCTTTGCGTGTAGAAACTGTAAGACCGGGGGTTATTGCCCTTGGCGATGATGCCCTGCCATTGTGAAACCGTCCCCTTGTGCCGCGGCGTATGAATCCACGCCATCACGGTAACCCCCTTATCAACGGTAAGGCTGTCATCGTGCGGAATTTCAACCCAGTCGCTTTGCCCGTTAAATTCCAACGCTTTGCCGAATCTTCCATCAACCAGCTGTGGGTTTCCGAATAACGTGCCATGGTTCTCATGTTGCGAGTGGTCAATTGTCTGGTTGCCGTTGAGTTCATCAAAAGAGAAGTAGAGAATAAGTGATTCGTCACCATCGCCGTTGGCATCACCCACTGGTTTTTTCGGTTCGGGAGGTGCGGGTGCGATATCCCACAGCAGCACGGTGCCGTCCCCGCTTGCCAGCGTCTGCCCATCCGGACTGAACGCCACGCTATTGACCCAACTCGTATGCCCTGTGAGTGTGTGCTTAAGCGCGCCGGTCATTGCGTCCCACAGTCGCACGGTTTTGTCCCAACCTCCACTTGCGATTGTGGTGCCGTCGGGACTGAATGCCACGCTCAAGACCCGACTCGTATGCCCGGTGAAGGTGTGTCTGTGTTCACCCGTCGTCGTATCCCACAGACGGATGGTAGTGTCCTCACTCCCACTTGCCAGCGTCTGCCCATCTGGACTAAACGCTACGCTTGTAACCGGAGACGTATGCCCGGTGAGTGTGTGCTTGAGCGCGCCGGTCTCTGCGTTCCACAGCTGCACGGTACTATCGACATCTCCACTTGCGATTGTGGTGCCGTCAGGACTGAACGCCACGCTCAAGACCCGACTCGTATGCCCGGTGAGTGTGTGCTTGAGCGCGCCGGTCTCTGCGTCCCACAGCCGGATGGTAGCGTCCCCACTCCCACTTGCGATTGTGGTGCCGTCAGGACTGAATGCCACGCTAAAGACCCAATTCGTATGCCCGGTGAGTGTGTGCTTGAGCGCGCCGTTCATTGCGTCCCACAGTCGCACGGTTCTGTCCCAACTCCCACTTGCGATTGTGGTGCCGTCCGGGCTGAACGCCACGCTTGTGACAGTATCCGTATGCCCGGTGAGTGTGTGCTTGGGCGCGCCGGTCATTGCGTCCCACAGCCAAATTTTCTGATAACCCCCACTTACGATCGTGGTGCCGTCAGGACTGAATGCTACGCTTCTGGCCCCACCCGTATACCCGGTGAGCGTGTGCTTGAGCGCGCCGGTCATTGCGTCCCACAGCCGGATGGTTGTGTCCGCACTCGCACTTGCGATTGTGGTGCCGTCAGGACTGAACGCCACGCTATTGACAAAAGACGTATGTCCCTCAAGGGTGTGCTTGAGCGCGCCGGTCATTGCGTCCCACAGCCGGATGGTAGCGTCGTCACCCCCACTTGCGATTGTGGTGCCGTCAGGACTGAATGCCACGCTAAAGACCCCACCCGTATGCCCGGTGAGTGTGTGCTTGAGCGCGCCGTTCATTGCGTCCCACAGTCGCACGGTTTTGTCCACACTCCCACTTGCGAGCGTGATGCCGTCGGGACTGAATGCCACGCTAAAGACCCAACTCGTATGCCCTGTGAGTGTGTGCTTGAGCGCGCCGTTCATTGCGTCCCACAGTCGCACGGTTCTGTCCCAACTCCCACTTGCGATTGTGGTGCCGTCGGGACTGAACGCTACGCTATTGACAAAAGACGTATGTCCCTCAAGGGTGTGCTTGAGCGCGCCGTTCATTGCGTCCCACAGTCGCACGGTTCTGTCCCAACCTCCACTTGCGATTGTGGTGCCGTCGGGCCTGAATGCCACACTGCTGACCCAATCCGTATGCCCGGTGAAGGTGTGTCTGTGTTCACCCGTCGTCGTATCCCACAGACGGATGGTAGTGTCGTAACTTCCACTTGCGATTGTGGTGCCGTCGGGACTGAATGCCACACTGCTGACCAAACCCGTATGCCCGGTGAGCAGGGCAACTTCTTGATGCGTCATCATATCGTAGAGCCAAATGCCGATACTGCTAGCGATTGCAAGCCGTGTGCCATCCGGTGAATACTGTATCTCACCTATCGAACCTTTACCAAGCCGCGCTTTGGCACTCTCAGGTAAGTGCCATTGCGATGAATCTTGGGCGGCGGTATATGGCACACACAGAAACGTTGAAACAATAAAGAACATCAGACTCAAAAATACTGGGGTTTTCATAAGAAAATTCTCCTTTTTTTAACGGCGTGCTGGCTTTGGACTTTCGTGAGACACGCCTTTATGATAAGACTTACGCGCTTCAGTCCATAGTAGCGCGATTCAACTCCAATCTGGACCGGGGCGATAAATCGCCCGACTACAAACCCAAGGAAGGGCAACCACAAGGGTTGCCCTGTAGTTGCCCGATTCATCGGGCGTTAGCAGCGGCGATGAATCGCCGAACTACAAGTCGAAGACTCACGGAACGGAGGCTTTGAACGTTCAACTGCGTAATTCCTACCGGATAAAAGATGACCTCTAAAAAACTCGGTTTCTCCAGTTATAGTGAATCAGAGAAATAAGTAGACATTTACCAATAACTCTGACCTTCGCGAAGTTTCAAAAGTCCCCCTGAACCCCTCTGATAAGAGGGGAAAGACAAGGGAGAAGATCCCCTAACCCCCCTGCCCCCAACCCCCCTGCGAAGGGGGGAAAGACAAGGGGGATCCCCTTCGCCTCCCCCCTTGTCAGGAGGGTCAGGGGGAGTCCCCTTGTCAGGGGAGTTGGGGGATTTAGGGGGTTGGCTGTGCATTGGGAGTGTCTAAGTCATTCTAAAATCTACCATAATTTATGTGCCTATTTGAGGATGACCATCCGCCGCGTGGCGGTATAATCCCTTCGGTGAGGCACCGAGAGTCCAGAGTGCCCCGCCTGCAACTGGTAAAAATAGACCCCGCTTGCGACCAATTCCCCGGTTTCGTTGCGGCCGTCCCAATAGGCAGCTTTCGTCCGGGTGGTGTAGAATCCCGCATCCTGATGTCCCAGATCCAATCGACGCACCAACGCACCGTTGATGTCATAGATAGAGAGCAACACATCGCTGTCGTTTGCCAGGTGATACGGTATCCATGTCTCCGGGTTGAACGGATTGGGGTAGTTGGGCAACAGTGAGGTCTTTTTCGGTGTCAAGGCTAGCAAGAGTTGTTGAAGGAAGCGCATCCCCCGTTGTGCCCTTGCATCGGTGAGGTGTAACCCCTGTGCTTGGGTAAGCCAACGTTGGACTTCTGCGGCGGTGAACAATTCTGATGCTTGTGGCACCGCCGCAGGCGCAGCCGCGCCGGTGTCAAGGATGCCGGCAACTGTAATGAGATCCAGAATATTGACGACGCTATCGTCGTTGACATCGGCGGCCTGCCTGTATACGGGGACCTGTACTGTTACGGGGTTTGAGTTAACGAGGGTCAAATCTTGGATATTGACAACACCATCACCGTTGACATCGCCCTTGCGTTGAGCGGGTTGCGGATTGACAATCTCACGATAGCCGGTTTCCATCTGTTCAATAATCTCCGCTTCACTCAACGCACGATTCCAGACTCGGACCTCGTCGATGCGTCCAAGGAAATGACGAGCATCGTGCGTATTTCCTATCCGAACCGTCGCACTATCGGTATTACCAGGGAGTGAAATCGCTGCACTTGAATCCAATGAGCGATGTTCGCCGGCGTTTTTACCATTTATCCAATACCGATGTATTCCTTTATCTACCTGTACAACGACATGTTGCCACTCGTTGAGTTGAACTTTCTCTATACTTCTGCTGCCGAAAAGCTCTCTGACACCTACATACTTGACACTTAGATGTAAATGTCCTGAGCTTTGCGTGTAGAAACTGTAAGACCGGGGGTTATTGCCCTTGGCGATGATGCCCTGCCATTGTGAAACCGTCCCCTTGTGCCGCGGCGTATGAATCCACGCCATCACGGTAACCCCCTTATCAACGGTAAGGCTGTCATCGTGCGGAATTTCAACCCAGTCGCTTTGCCCGTTAAATTCCAACGCTTTGCCGAATCTTCCATCAACCAGCTGTGGGTTTCCGAATAACGTGCCATGGTTCTCATGTTGCGAGTGGTCAATTGTCTGGTTGCCGTTGAGTTCATCAAAAGAGAAGTAGAGAATAAGTGATTCGTCACCATCGCCGTTGACATCTTCAACAATCTGATCGGACTCACGAGCGATGGCGATAAAACTCACCGGTTCAAATCCTTCAGCACTCACGGCGACTTGGTTCGTTCCCGGATTCGGTCCCAGCGTCAGAATTGTTCGTGCTTCGCCGTTGGTGTCGGTTGTAGTGGTTGTGACATTGAGCGTCCCCCTACCTTGGTAGACAGCGAATCGGATAGATACCCCTGATATCGGTTTGTCTTCCTCATCAAGTGCTTGAACGACGAACGGGGTTGGCAACGCCGCACCGGGCGCGCCTATCTGATTGTCACCGGAGATTTTTACAAGGCTCTTGACATCTTCAACAATCTGCTCGGGCTCATAAGCGATGGCGGTAAAACTCACCGGTTCAAACCCTTCAGCAATGACAGTGACTTTGTTGGTTCCCGGATTTGGTCCCAGCGTCAGAATTGTTCGCGCTTCGCCGTTGGTGTCGGTTGTAGTAGTTGTGACACTGAGCGTCCCCCGACCTTGGTAGACAGCAAATCGGATAGATACTCCTGATATCGGTTTGTCTTCCTCATCAAGTGCTTGAACGACGAGCGGGGTTGGCATCACCGCACCGGGCGCGCCTATCTGATTGTCACCGGAGATTTTTACAGGGATCGGATCCACTTCGGCAACCTGATTGGGATCACGAGCGGTGGTAGTAAAACTCACCGGTTCAAACCCGTCGGCAATCACGGCGACTTTGTTGGTGCCCGGATTCGGTCCCAGCGTCAGAATTGTTCGTGCTTCGCCGTTGGTGTCGGTTGTAGTGGTTGTGACACTGAGCGTCCCTCTACCTTGGTAGACAGCAAATCGGATAGATACCCCTGCCATCGGTCTGCCCTCCACACCAAGTGCTTGAACGAGGAACGGGGTTGGCAACGCCGCACCGGGCGCGCCTATCTGATTGTCACCAGAGGTTTTTACAAGGATTGCGTGGTTGTCAAACGATACATCTACCCCTCTCGCCTGCATGGCGGGAATATGCGTCTGACGCGAGACGTAGTTCAACGGGTTGCCCGTAAGATTCAGTGTTGTCAGGTTTGTGAGTCCTGCCAAAGGTGATACATCTGAAATAGCGTTGTTACGAAGATACAGTTCTGTCAGGTTTGTGAGTTCTGATAGAGGCGATACATCTGAAATAGCGTTGTCCACAAGATTCAGTGTTGTCAGGTTTGTGAGTCCTGACAGGGGTGACACATCTGAAATAGCGTTGCCCCAAAGATCCAGTGTTGTCAGGTTTGTGAGTCCTGACAGAGACACTTCCGAAAGAGAGGGGTTGCCCGTAAGAGCCAGTTCTGTCAGGCTTGTGAGTCCTGACAGAGACACTTCCGAAAGAGAGGGGTTATACCTAAGATTCAGTGTTGTCAGGTTTGTGAGTCCTGACAGAGACACCTCCGAAAGAAAGGGGGTGTACCTAAGATTCAGTGTTGCCAGGCTCGGCAGATTTGACAGAGACACTTCTGAAAGAGAGGGGGTGTACCCAAGATTCAGTGTTGTCAGGTTTGTGAGTCCTGACAGAGACACATCTGAAATAGCGTTGCCCGTAAGATTCAGTGTTGTCAGGTTTGTGAGTCCTGACAGAGGTGATACATCTGAAATAGCGTTGCCCGTAAGATTCAGTGTTGTCAGGTTTGTGAGTCCTGATAGAGGTGATACATCTGAAATAGCGTTGCCCGTAAGATTCAGTGTTGTCAGGTTTGTGAGTCCTGACAGAGACACTTCCGAAAGAGAGGGGTTGCCCGTAAGAGCCAGTTCTGTCAGGCTTGTGAGTCCTGACAGAGACACCTCCGAAAGAGAGGGGTTAGACCTAAGATACAGTTTTGTCAGGTTTGTGAGTCCTGACAGAGACACTTCCGAAAGAGAGGGGTTGCCCGTAAGAGCCAGTTCTGTCAGGCTTGTGAGTCCTGACAGAGACACTTCCGAAAGAGAGGGGTTAGACCTAAGATACAGTGTTGTCAGGTTTGTGAGTCCTGCCAGAGACAGTTTTGAAAGAGAGGGGATGCCCCCAAGAGACAGTCTTGTCAGGCTTGGCAGATTTGACAGAGACACTTCTGAAATAACGCTATTATGAAGATACAGTTCTGTCAGGTTTGGCAGATTTGACAGAGACATTTCCGAAAGAGTGCTTTCCGTAAGACGCAGTGTTGTCAGGCTTGTGAGTCCTGCCAGAGACAGTTTTGAAAGAGAGGGGTTAGACCTAAGAGACAGTTCTGTCAGGCTTGGCAGATTTGACAGCGACACTTCCGAAAGAGAGGGGGTGCGCCAAAGAGACAGTTCTGTCAGGTTTGGCAGATTTGACAGAGACACTTCCGAAAGAGAGGGGTTGTCCCCAAAACGCAGTGTTGTCAGGCTTGTGAATCCTGCCAGAAGCGATACATCTGAAATAGCGTTGTCCTCAAGATACAGTTTTGTCAAGTTTGTGAGTCCTGCCAGAGGCAATACATCTGAAATAGCGTTGCCCCAAAGATCCAGTGTTGTCAGGTTTGTGAGTCCTGATAGAGGCGATACATCTGAAATAGCGTTGTAACCAAGATATAGGTGTGTCAGGTTTGTGAGTCCTGATAGAGGTGACAGATCTGAAATAAGGTTGTCCCCAAGATGCAGTTCTGTCAGATTGACCGCATATTCCAGGCCGATGAGGGATTTTATGCACCTCCTTTCCGCTTTTAGGGGCCTCTTTAACCCTAGCATATCATTCGGCGTAATTGGGTTAGGCTCAGATGCGGTCTGAGAGATAAGGGCCCACCGTACGCTATTTGCTAACTCCCCATCTAGTATTACCCCGTTACTTTCAAGCCCCCGATCTATACAGGGACCCCTTTGTAGAGGATAAATCGTTACCGAGGTCGCCGCTCCCTCGAAATTCAGATCGAAGGTGTTCTTGCCAATAATAGGAATGCGCTTTTCTGCAAACCTATTATTGTAACTCCATATCTCAAGCCCCAGGACCGCAACGCGGGCGTAAATCGAACTCCTGGCGATAAAATCGAGCGTATATGTGAACTCTTCATCGTAGCTGCTCTGGATCTCATACATCTCCGCAGTGGGATTGAAGCCGGGGGCACGGATAGGCACGTATTCGTGCGTTATAGATGCGCCGTTTACAATAACGGCTTTGCCCGCCAAGGTCAACTCGCTCACGAGACCACCATTGAGCTGAATGCCCGCATCTAGGTAGTCGCTTAGGTTGTCGGCCAAAATCTGTGCTGCCCTGGTTGCCGTACCGCCGGACAGGATCACACCGGCAACAACAGGGACGATTTCGACAGCACTTAATTGCACCGTCACCAATTCTGGAACGCCGATGTCCAGTTTAACGCTGCTGCCGCCGAGGAGAAAGGAATTGAATTGCACAGACTCGTTCCAGCCTTTATCAATGTTGAGAGCGGTTATCGGTATTCTGTACTTGATGCGAACGTCATCGTCCTCTTCAAAAAACGCTTCCAATAGCGGGATGATGAAGTCCATGACGATGGCTCCTTTCAACACGATGCCGCCGTCGCTGCTGAGATGGCCGTCCTTACCCCGTACACTAAAGGTTCCCGTGAACGGATCAAGGATAATGTCTCCGGCGACCTCTGCGGTTACGGTGCCAGGACTGAAAACCAGCTCGAGCTCAAGACCGAGTGCACCACCGCCTGGGGGGATTGCTTGATTCCATGTGAATCCCTCACCAAAGGGTTTGGATTCAGCGCGGTAGGTTACGGGAAACTTTTGGGAATCGCCAACAAGAGGGTAACTTAACAAGAGTGAGGATATAAAAACGATGTAAACAATATGCTTAAAACGGGTCATATCTTGTCCTCCATTAGTTGGATGAGGGGGCTCATAACTCAGTCAAGAGCCTGTGTAAACATAGACACCTGTGGGAGGGATCTCCTGATCCCGATATAATCGTGGCAAGGATGCCACTCCCACAGAGGATATTTATGAGCACCCTTCAGTTGGACCTTCTACCGGCTTCGGGGGCATCAAAAATTTCGGACGGCAGCGCGATATTGACGCGGTAATCCGCGATGCGATTGATTAAGACCTGCTTGGACGCAGGAAAGAAACTCCGGGTTTCAATGGGAAGCTGGCTGCCTCTCTTTCCGGGGCGGTACTTAAATTGCGTCTTTACCAATTCAACTGATTTGATAA
Source organism: Candidatus Poribacteria bacterium (assembly GCA_965222805.1). Classification (GTDB taxonomy): domain Bacteria; phylum Poribacteria; class WGA-4E; order WGA-4E; family PCPOR2b; genus PCPOR2b. Next base: position 5,117,562 of record CBDCUX010000005.1, on the reverse strand, counting down.
AGAGAGTAAGTTGCATCACCCCCCAATCTCGGGGGGATATCCAGAGTTGTGCCTTATCCCCCGGTTTATCGGGGTCGGTGACTTCCAGCACGTGACACCGCTGGCCGAGTAGAAATTCTCTGGGTTGTAGCTGGATTTCAAGACGTTTGAGGTGGCCGAGGGTGCTTAGTAACTCAATTCGGAATATCCCGCGGCGGGAATTGCTAATTTCCTGGACAGCGTGTTCATCCGGTTTACGGAAAAAGAGGTTAAAGGCGACGCGTGGGGGTTGGCGTTCAAACAGACTTTCTGATGCCTGCATCGAATCGGCTTTGTAGGTGTGAATGACCGCGGCGTAATTTTCAACATCTTCATAGACCGCTAGGGCATTGTCCATCACGGTTTGCGCGGTGAGTGCCGATGCGTTATGGACCGCAACCGCGCTGAGGAAAAGACTCATCATCGTGAGCAGGTTTTTGAAGTGAGACTTCCCCCCGAATGCGATACTCAAGTAACACCACATAGCTGGGTCCTCCTTTTGGATCACAAATAAATGTGCAATGTTGGTTTGGGTTCGACTCAAGTGCTGTTCTCCCAAGAATCGGGACAGGGCGGAACAAGGGACGCATCAGACAGGGCAAACCATTTATCAAGTCAAACACAGTTTATTCCCTGAATACTTGCGCCAACAATCGAAATCTCCCTCTATTCAGATGCAACTTGCGTAAGTCCTAATTAATAAATTCGCGGTGATTCGTGTAGATTGGCGGAGACTTACGGCTTATAGCCGCGCTTTGTACTTTCCTTTTACATGAACCAAAAAATATTGAAATTCGCTCTTGTGAGTAGGTGGAGATATAGGCGGAGCCCTGGCACTGCAATAGAATTGAAGACGCGGGGATTTCCAGGGTAGCTTGCAAACCGGAAAGCCTCCCGCGATATGTGATAGGGATAACACGCAGGGTGAGTAAGGATGTACCAACAGAAACAGCATACGCGGGCAAGTAGACGAAAGGACAGGGCCTGCTGAGATTGCTTTGTGAAATATACTTAACATATGTGAAGCGGGGGGGGGGGGTACATATTAACTTTGTGTAAGCATTCAGGCGTGTAGGCACGGCAAGGACGACGAGCAGACCCGCTCGGGGACATACCCGGTTAGACGACCGGATTTCGACAGACCTTTCAATTCTATCAGCACGTCCGTTTTGCACTTGCGTTACCCTGAAGAGTTTGTTACGGTAGAAGTGGAGATCATGTGAACATCAATCATGCTGACCCACTGTTACAGACTATACCACAATCCAATTTTTTGTCAACCCTTTTTTAGGGCTATTTAGGGTCATTTATAGTAGATTTTAGAATTACTTAGACACTCCTAATGCACAACCAACCCCCTAAATCCCCCTTATCAGGGGGACTTGATAATTAATCCCCCAACTCCCCTGACAAGGGGACTTTGGAAACTTCGTAAAGGTCAGAGTATTGGTAGATGTCTATTTATTTCTCTTACTCACCATAGTTCTTCTGTAGGAGGGATTTCCGAATCCCGACCCTCGGTTCATTGGTGCATTGGTTCATTAGTCGGGCAAGTTGAGAGTAAGCGAAATCCCGATTTGTGCCGTTCCGTGCTTCTTCGTCCCGCGAAGCGAGGATGCCGCTACGCGGAACTTGCGGGATCGGGGATGCCCGACCTACGAGGAACGGGGCATTGAGTGCTCCTGTAGGTCGAAGACTCCTCCGATTTATGCCGTTCCGAGCATCCACGAGAATCGGGATCGGGGTCTTCGGAACGGAGGAGAAAACCGAAAACTAAATAGCCCTAACGGGGATCTCGGTTTCGCTTGCCACCCGTCTGTAAATCTGCTAAAATAAATTTGCAACCCGTCGGATTTTAAAAGCAATTTCTGACACTCTCAAGCATTTATGTTTGGGAGTATGTCACAGGAGATCTGTATGAGAGATGAACCGTTAAGGTCTATTCACGTCGGCACGGGCGGCAGAGGGGTCTGGCCCATTGACGTTGTGACAGCTGATCCAAATTGGGAACCTGTTGCCTTGGTCGATGTCAATGAAACTTGCCTCCAAAACGCACGCGAAAAAACAGGATTGGAGGAGTCCGCTTGTTTCTCAAGCCTTGAAGATGCAGCCGAAGCAATCAATGCCGATGCCGCGCTAATCTGCACCCCAACAGAGACGCATGCCCCTTTCGCGCGAATGGGGTTTGAAGCCGGTTTACATGTCCTCGTCGAAAAGGGGATGACAACCGACCTCGCTTTGGCAAAGCAACTGGTCAAGGAGGGGGAGGAGAGCGGAGTCAGATTCTGTGTGGCGCAAAATTATCGCTATCAACCGCTGCAACAGACGATAAAGGAGATTCTCAATGAAGGGGCTTGCGGCGCACCCGCAATAGTGGACCTCATTCACCACCGCTATCGTCCGAACCCCCGCACGCTCAACTATCTCAATGCGATGATCTGGGACATGAGTTGTCACCATTTCGATAACCTCAACTTCTGGTTTGGTCCGGTTAAAACAGTGACTGCGCGGACGTTCAACACCCCTTGGAGCCAATATCCTTATGATTCAGGGGTTTATGCGATCCTTGAGTATGCAAGCGGAATGGTGTGCAATTACGGCTTAACGCACTGTGCCCAAAACAGTTCATATCACCTGCGTATGCATATGGATGGGGGCACACTCAGAGCATACGACGTAGAGGGAATCGAATTCCAGCCTACGGGCGATGGGGAGCCTAAAACGATCGAGCCGCTATCTCTGCCACGCAGTGAACAGCTCGTACTCAATGCGTTAAGGGAGTATATCCATGACGGGGTCGAACCGGGTATCTCAGGCAGAAATAACCTTCAGACACTTGCCCTCTGTCAGGCAACATGTGACGCTGCAAGTACCGGTGCGACTGTCAAGATGGCAGATCTGCTTGAAGAGTAGGGATAATAAATTGATAGCGCAAAGCCAACGATAGCAATGCACACCTAACTGTCGATGACACAGTAATGCTCTCACGCTTCACGTTTTATTCATAGTGTGCTACTACAAACTGAACTGCGTAACTCTTTTTGAGAGACTATGATGTCAGTCAAAACCCAACATCCATATCGCGACTTTGTACTAATCACCAACCCAATTTCGGGAAAGGGTAAGGCAGCTGCGGTCGCTGAAAAAGCATTTCAGCGTCTCACGGCTGAAGGGTGTACGGGCAAGATAGAGCTGACCACTCAGTCCGGGGATGCAAACCGGATCGCACAGAACGCTATTGAAAATGGTGCACACTGGATTATCGCGTGCGGCGGCGATGGCACCGTTCACGAGGTTGTCAACGCGATTGGGGAGACGCCAGATGTGGTGCTTGGGGTTCTACCGGGCGGAAAAGGGAACGATTTCGCAGAGGCGGTGAAGATTCCTACAAAACCGGTAGAAGCGGTCGAAGTGCTACTGGAGGGGGCAATACGGCAGGTTGACCTCGGCAAAATTGGCGATCACTATTTCGATACGATTGTAACCTGCGGGTATGATGCTGAGGTGAGTCGGCGCGTTACAGAGGAGGGCGCTCCTTTTTCTGGGACCGCTTCTTATGTCTATACAGCAATCACAACACTGTTTAGCTATCAATCGCCTACGGCTCGCCTTGCAGGCGACTTCGGTTCCTACGAGGGTGAAATCCTCCTCACCGCCACCGGCATCACATCCAGTTATGGCGGTGGGATGAAAATCGTGCCGGAGGCAATTATAGATGACGGATTGTTCGATGTCTGTATTATTGAACCAGTTCCCCGTCGAACCGTTTTGCGCTTGCTTTTCACCCTTTTCTGGGGAGGACATGCCGGACATCCCGCGGTCCGGATGCATCGCACAAAGTCACTGACCATCGAAACAGACCCACCGATACTCCTCTACGCCGACGGAGAACGAATCTGCTACACACCCGCGACCATTGAAATTATTGAACGCGGTCTTACTGTGATTGCACCCGCGGAGTGATATAATAAGTAGTAGGCATACTCCATATGCCGTAACCTGCCCCCATCCCTGTAGGCCGGGTATCCTGACCGACTCCAATGATCCAGCGCGCTTAATTCGTAGGGAACACCGATCTGCGTTCCGTTTCTTCTAACGCATTACGTATTATGCTTCGTTAGTCTCATCGTGTTGACAAGTGCATAACAATCTTTCGCTCCAGAGGAGCGGTATGTCTATAGAATGCCGATACCCCCGATATACGCGCTCCAGAGGAGCGCAATGTATATAGCCAGAGCGAATCACCACACCCGTAGGTCGGGCATCTTGCTTGACGAGTTGTAGGGAACAACGATCGTTGTTCCCTTGTATGTTTTGTGTAGGAGGGAATTCCAATTCCCGACTATTGCGTTGATTCCTAACGCCTGATCCATCAACTAGGGCGTGTTGATATTTATGTGAAGCTGTCCGTAATCGTAGGGGCGAGGTCCCCTCGCCCATTGACCAACGCGGGTTGGAACCCCCAAAACATACGGACTGAGTTGATTGTAGGCCGAGATTCACCACAACCGTTGTGCAGCGAGCCGTTCTTCATCTAATTCCACCCCTAATCCAGGTCCCTCTGGAACGATGATATGTCCCTCTTCGTAGCGCACCCGTTCCTTGACAACCTGTTCGTAGTAAACTAGGGGCCCTGAGGGATAGCACGGAAAATCTATGTTGGGCATCGCCGCTGCTATGTGGGCCCGCGCTGCGGTACCGATAGAGAGTTCCACAGTGCTGCCAAGTAGTGTCTTGATGCCGAAGAGTTCAGCCAGTCCAAACGTCTTTTGGCACGCGGTCATACCCGAATAACCCACGCCGAGATTAAAAACATCTACGGCTTCGTGCTGCGCTAGCCGGACAGCTACGGGGGCTTCCGACGCATGCTCACTGATCGGTAGCTCGACCGCTTGTTTCACCGCGATAAAGTCCTCGACAGGGGCATTCTGGCGCCCTTTGACAGGGGATTCAACAAGATTCGGCTTGAAAGCCGCAAAGCGATGGATCACGTCAATCGCTGTTTCCACGTCAAACCGTCCGCTAGCGTCGAGGGCATTGATTTCGACTCCGTCCCCCCAACGCTTCCGTAGGTCTGAAAGGAAGCGTTCATCCAGCGTCAGGTCGGCACCGAAATAGTAGCGGATTGTCGGATGTCCTTGGTCTTGCAATTTTTCGATGCGCTGCAAGTTCGCTTCTATATCCGCTTCAATTTGGCACGGAGCGAGGGGGTAGGCAAAGGGAATCCGTTCGCGGTATCGACCACCAAACAGTTGACAAACTGGCACGTCGAGTGCCTTGCCGAGGGCATCGTGTAGGGCGATGTCGATTCCAGCGAGGACCTGATGCTCCCACTCTTGTTGCTCTAAATCCACTTGGATCGCCGTCAGGTCAAACGGGCTGCGTCCCACAAGTAGCGGCTCTAACCGAGTAGCTAACCTATTAACCGCCTCTGGGGTGAGGTCAAAGCTGACATCTGACATCTCGCCTAAACCCGTCATATCGGCATCAGTTTGCAGACGAACGATGATGTGGTGGGAGATTGCCTTCTCCGAATTGGAAGGATAGGTCCGCCCCATCTCGCGGGTTGAGTAAATTGGAATTAGTTCCATGTTTGTAATCTTCATCTTTTCTCCTAGTCACCTAATGTATAATAACGCAAGTTGCTGGTTACTGAAAATTGATTGTTTTCTCGTAGGGGCGGGGTTTCCCCGCCCGTCAACTGCTGCACATATACTCGTAGGTCACGCATCTTGCCCGACCATAGCTCCAGTTTTGAATCACAATCTTTTCGGGGCGGAACAACATATGTCCTTCACTCCAGAGGAGCGATATGTCTATAGAATGGCTGCTGCATTTAGCCCCAGCGGGGCGGCATGTATATAGCACGCGGGATACACCGAATATCTTAAGCCCCAGCGGGGCGACATGTGTATAGCAAGCTTAGTATGGTGAATTAGAGAAATAAGTAGACATTACCAATAACTCGGACCTTCGGGAAGTTTCCAAAGTCCCCCTGAACCCCTCTGATAAGAGGGGAAAGACAAGGGAGAAGATCCCCTAACCCCCCTGCCCCCTTATCAGGGGGAGTCCCCTTGTCAGGGGAGTTGGGGGATTTAGGGGGTTGTCTGTGCATTGGGAGTGTCTAAGTAATTCTAAAATCTACCATATATTGTAATCTACACGCATACTCGTAGGTCGCGCATCTTGCCCGACACTCCCCCGGTTCAATACCGGCAGGCGTTCTGTAGGTCGAGATTCATATCTCGACACCCAAATGTCAACAGAACTGTTTTTTTCGATCTTATGTCCATACTCTCTAATACCCAAATCAAAAAGGAAGTTATTGATGGAAACGAAATTGATAGGCTTTATTTGTCTAGTGTCTGTCTTGATGCTAGTCGCAACCAATTTTCATGACGTCCAGGGATCGGAAACAGAAGTTCAACCGCCGGACCTCCGCACCCGCAAATCCGGCAGCGACTGGGATCGCTTCCTGGGACCTACAGGCGACAGCAGATCACCTGAAACGGCCCTCCTGACCTCGTGGCCCCCGGCGGGCCCGCCCGTCGTTTGGGAGAAAGAGATCGGGACCAGCTACGGTGCACCAACCGTTTCTCAAGGACGATTGTTCGTGTTCGATCGCCACGGCGGATTGGCTCGCTTAACCTGCATGAAAAGCGAGACCGGCGATCAATTGTGGCGATTTGAGTATCCGACGGACTACGAAGATCTGTACGGCTATAATAACGGACCTCGAACCTGTCCGGTCGTTGATGGAAACCGCGTCTACATTTTCGGTCCCGAAGGCGTGTTGCACTGCGTGGCTGTTTCAGATGGAAAACTGTTGTGGCGCATAGACACCACCGCGAAATTTCATGTCGTCCAGAACTTTTTCGGTGTCGGATCCGCCCCGGTGGTTGAGGATGAATTGTTGATTGTTCAAATTGGCGGTTCACCGCCGGGGCGCGCCAAGAATCTACTCGCCGCCCGGAGTCCCATTCACGGAAACGGCAGCGGTATCGTTGCTTTCAACAAATGGACCGGCGAAGTTGTCTACCGGATCACCGATGAACTGGCAAGCTATACTACTCCTGTGCTTGCGACAATTAACGGTCGTCGATGGTGTTTCACATTTGCCCGTGGCGGTTTAGTTAGCTTTGAGCCCCGCACTGGAACAGTGGATTTCCACTACCCGTGGCGTGCTAAAAAGTTCGAATCCGTTAACGCTTCCACTCCCATTGTGGTTGGAGATCTGGTGTTTATCAGTGAGACGTATGGTCTGGGGAGCTCGCTGCTGAAAGTCCGTCCGGGTGGATACAAGGTTGTGTGGAAGGATTCCGAGCGGCGTCGCGATAAAGCGATGCAGTTGCATTGGAACACGCCCATCCACCACGAAGGATATCTCTACGGTTACAGCGGGCGGCATTCCAGAGGATGCGAGCTGCGCTGTCTCGAGTTACAAACGGGAAAGGTAATCTGGTCGCACCGTGTTGATGAACGTGGATCGCTGCTTTACGCAGATGGTCACTTCGTGAGTCTGGGTGAATTTGGTACGTTGACCCTGATTCGTCCTACCCCCAAAAAATTGGATGTTGTGTCCAAAATCCTACTCACCAACGAACATGGCGAAAAACGGATTAAATACCCGGCCTGGGCAGCGCCGGTGCTCTCAAATGGGTTTCTCTACCTCCGCGGAAAAGATCGGCTGCTATGCTTGGATCTAATCCCTCGTCAGTAACCTAAAATCGAGATGCGAATTCGACTTGACATCCCACAAATCTGTAGGGGCAGGTCTTGTGCCTGCCCAATACTTGATAATCGGGACGAGGATTGGGTGCCGGGTTTCACTGTATCTGTTTAAAAAACGCTGAGGTCGAAAGACTGAACCGCTATCATCGTTGATAGGAATTTGCGTTGAACCGCTCAACCCGACCTACCCCTGTAGGTCGGGCATCTTGCCCGACCCATACCCCGGCGGGACGACAGATACTCTTCGCTTCAGAGGAGCGGTATGTCTGTAGAATCACGACACCTCTGATTCCCGCGCCCCAGCGGAGCGCAATGTATGGGATCCATCAATTTAATCGACCAATGAACCAATAAACTAATGAACCAACATAGCCCCAGCGGGGCGACATGTGTGTCGCATTGGATTGATGCACGATAGATTAACAAAATCACTGCTATAAGCTATCTAAGCAGCTTAAATTATCATACCAAATCGTTATTGAAACTATCCTGATTATAGCATATAATAACAGGTGCTTCATCAACAATATAATACCAAAGTGATACTGAAATACTATATAACGAGAGGTTCACAGAAGATGCAAACGACAAACCGACCGAACGAAGACGCATTGAGACAGGCGGTTGACATCTACCGCGATGCGATGCGCCCGTTCATCGTCCGTCAATTGAGGCGGGTGCCGGGAGCAAGCGTCGAGGAACTAATTGGGCGTGGGTTGGGAGATCGGCAGGCAGACGAATTTTACCGGAGATTAGATGAAAACAACGACATCGAATCCGCAATTGATCTCAACTATTTCCCGAAAGTGATTCGTGACAACTGGCGCGCTGCCTTCGCACAGCAATTCAATGGCGATCTGACCGTCCAGAGCACGCTATGGCTCATAAAGACAGCAAGAGACCAGATTGCACATCCGGGGACACAAGATATAGAGGCCGAGTACACCAGAGTCCATCTGTATCACATCGCCGATCTCCTCGGACGGATTAATGCGCCGGACGAGAAGCAGACGGTAGAAACAGTTCGTGATAATCTCTTCGCCAGTTCTGAGAGTGGAAAGCAAGCAGATCCACTGCCACTGAGCACGGCAACCCAAACGCCCTCCCCAGAAACACAGAACGGGCAGGATAGCTCACAACGTAGCTCATCAAACAATCTGACACCGTGGCGGGAGGTGATCCGTCCCAACAACGATGTCGCGCTTGGGACCTTTCAGGAAGCAGAGTTTATGGCAGACCTTCAGCAGGTACACGACGGGCGTGCCGATGCAACGGGGTACGGCAATCCGGTAAACTTCTTCAACCAAACCTACATCACCCCCGGCCTCCGCACACTATTGGTTAACACCTTCAAACGGCTCGGCGGCAGTGGTGGGGATCCTGTCATACAGACACAAACCGGGTTCGGCGGCGGGAAAACCCACAGTCTCATCGCGCTCTACCATCTCGTCAAGAGTAGTGATGCACTCATAAACCCTCCACCAAATAGTGAGGAGCATCAGCGCACCAGCGAGGAGATAAAAGACTTCATGCAGGAGGCCGGGTGGGACTCAACCGCCGATAGCTCCCGCGTCGCTGTGCTCGATGGCACCTATCTTGCCCCGACGGACGAGACAGTAACAAAGGAGACAGGGGACCCATTAAACACGCTGTGGGGTGTGATGGCGTACCAACTCGGTGGGCAGGACGCCTATGAGATTGTCGGCGAAGCGGCGCGGGAAGGTACAGCCCCGGGGGGCGGTCAACTTGATCAACTCCTTGAATACGTAGGGCCATCAATCATTCTGATGGACGAATTGGTGGTATACGTCCGGAACGCAGGCGATGCCAAAGACAACATCTACACCTTTATACAGAACTTCACCCAATCCGTTAAACGGAGTAGAAATGCCGCCCTTGTTGTCACCCTGCCGGAGAGTGCGGTTGAAGCGGGTGCCGAAGGGGGGGCGGAGGCATTCAGCAGACTTGAGGCGATCCTACGCCGCATTGATGCTAAACGAGAACCGCTAGAGGTGCACGAGGCATTCGAGGTTGTACGACGGAGGCTCTTCGGGCGCATCAGGGACGAAACAACAAGGGCCCGAGTCTGCGAAGCCTTTTCACGCATGTACGCCAATTCACGCCGAGATTATCCGCAAGAGGTTAGTGAGCCGCGTTACCTAGAACGGATGAAAGCGTGTTACCCCATCCACCCGGAGATATTCGATCGGCTCTATTCGGACTGGTCTTCTATTCCCGGATTTCAGCGCACCCGTGGTGTACTTCGGATAATGGCGAACTGTATCAGCCGCCTGCACCTCCGAGGAGATGCCTCTCCGCTGATCATGCCTGCCAACTTGACCCTCGACGATCCCGCACTAGCAAACGAATTTCTCCCATTGCTCGACGGTGAGTGGCATCCCGTCCTGTCAGAAGTGGACAGCGATGGTTCAATGACCGATAACATTGACAAAGGCGTTCCGAGGTTCACCGATGTTGGCGGCGCGGCGCGCCGTATCGCCCGGTCTGTGTTTCTCGGCAGCGCCGCCAGCGGTGCCGTGCGGGGGATTGATGCTCGCTCGATTCGCTTGGGTGTCGTACTGCCCGGCCAAGGGATTTCGGTGTATAACGACGCACTCGGACGGATGGACGGGACACTGTATTACTTTTACAACAGCAACGACAGATACTACTTCCACGCGGAGGAGAACCTAAACAAGGTTGCCACCGACCGTGCCGGTGCACTTAGCGATAGAGAAGTAGAGGAGTGCATCATCGCTCAACTACAGGAGGCGGTCAGAGTTGGACGCCGACGACGCCCCGATGTCGTCGTTTGCCCGCAGGGTTCCGACGATGTGAAAGATTTGGATACAGTACAGCTAACTGTTTTATCACCTGACAAAGCCCTGCCAAATCGCTCTCGTGAGAACGACGAAGCCGCAGCAGCAGCACTGAACATCCTCCTGAATCGCGGCGACGCTCCCCGCATCCACAGGAACGCGCTTCTCTTTCTGGCAGCAAGGAATGACGAAATTCGTGCACTGAAAAGCAGTGTCAAAACGTATCTCGCTTGGGATTCCATCCTCAACGGCGACCGTCGCATCCTAAGCCTCACCGGCAATCGCGCTAGCCAAACGGTCAATAGCCTGCGTAGTGCCGAAAGGGAACTATACACCTCCCTCGTTAGGGCGTACCGTTGGGCGATGGCACCGTCACAGGAAGACCCACAGCAGGCGGATTATGCGCTGTCCACCTTCCAAACAAACGCGACAGAAACAGGGGACATCGTTGACAGTGCGTTCCAAAAATTCATACAGGAAGAGGTGCTCGTCGATGAAATCTCTCCCATAGCCCTTGTGAGGGTGTTGGAGCGATATGTGTGGAGTCATCAGAATTACAGTGACCACATCCCCATAGATAAGTTGTGGGCACTAATGACCGGGAATGTCTATTTGCACCGTCTGAGAAATAGAGACGTGCTGCTGAAGTGCATTACACAGGGGGTATCGGAGAGCAAGTTCGGGTACGCCACGGGGTACAACGGCAAGGAGTACGAGGGTATGTGCTTTGGCAAATCGATGTCATTCACGGATGCTGATTCGGGGTTGTTGGTCCATCCTGAAATGGCACAACTTATAATAAAGGAAGGACCTCCTGTCATTGGTCCCGATCCTCCGCCCGAGGTTGACCCTAACAATTCGTCCACTACTGACCCTGATGTGGAGCCGCCGCCTGACCCCACACCACCGGCGGGGCCCAAACGCATCGTTGTAACGAAAACAATCCAAAATGACATTTCTCTTGATGATATCAATCTGTTGCGCGATGAGATAATCCGTAACTTGAATGCCGATGACGGTTCTGTTACCATTGAAATTGTCATCACAGCGAATAAGCCGGAGGGTTTTTCTGAAAGTGCTGCCCGCGCCGTGCGCGAAAACAGCGTACAACTCGGTCTGGACCTCGACACATCCGACGATTAGAAACGAGGATTAACATGACTACACCAACGCAAACAGAGCCGCTGCAACTCACAGTTTCCAACTTTGGTCCCATCGCCAAAGCGGAGATTGACCTGCGTCCGCTGACAGTGTTTGTCGGTCCCAGCAACACGGGGAAGTCCTACTTGGCAATCCTGATATACGCACTCCACGGGTTTTTCAGTCGTTACACCGGGTACCGACGTTTTGATTTTAATCCAATGTACTCCATGCACAGAAAGGGCATGGAGCAGCAGCCCTTTGATGATGATAATATCAAGAGATTAGCTGAATGGACAAAAAACGTATTGAAACGGATGAGATCCAAAAGCCCATCGGCTAGTTCCCCTATTCAATTACCTGATTTTATCGGGGCAATGGTTTGTCCTTTATTCAGTGATTTGGGCGACTTTAGCGAGGTCATCGTTGAGGAGATAGAACGGATTTTTGGTATCGAAGATACCGCAAGGCTAATTCGTCACGGCAATAGGGAGGGCGCAAAGATTACCTTACGCTTTAAACCTTTTGAATATGAACTGTTGCTGAAAAGAGGTCAGTTTAAAGGATCAGTAATTTCGACTTCAGAGGAAGCACCGTTGTATATCAATCCACATACTGAGGACACGGGGACTATTCTGCTTGATAAGACTCGTGAGGTTCTTGAGGACCTCTATATTCTAGCAACAGGCGGTAGCATCTACTGGCAAGATATAGAACAAGAGACAGCACAAGATATAGAATATCAGATAAGAAAACTTGCCAATTTGGTTCTTTCCAATGTTGTCAGTCCGCTGAACAATGCTGCTCATTATCTGCCCGCCGATCGCACCGGCGTGATGCACGCACACCGAGTAGTTGTCGCTTCCTTGATTCAACATGCGCCACATGCGGCTCTCCGGCGGGACACACCGTTGCTAGCACTTTCGGGTGTTCTCGCCGACTTTCTCGAAAACCTTGTTAGGCTCAGTGAGCCAAGGAGACAACGCAACAACAACGAAAATCTCGCCGCAAACCTTGAGCAGCAAATTCTTAAGGGGGCTGTCCACAGCAAAAACTCAGAGGCAGGCTATCCAATGTTTTCCTACCAACCGGACGGATGGAAGGGAGATCTGCCGTTGATGAATACGTCTTCTATGGTATCGGAACTTGCGCCGGTTGTCCTATATCTGCGCCACATCGTCCAACCCGGCGATGTGCTGATTATCGAAGAACCGGAGTCGCATCTCCACCCGAAGATGCAGGTAGAATTCATCCGCCAGCTCGCAGCGATTGTACACGCCGGCATCCGTATCATGCTCACCACCCACAGCGAATGGGTATTAGATGAACTGGCTAACCTAGTGCACCTGTCGGAACTTAAGAAAGCACAAAGGAAAGGTATGGCCGGCGGGGACTTCGCACTCAGTCGTGACCAAGTTGGCGTGTGGTTGTTTGAGCCTAAGCAGCGTCCTAAGGGTTCAGTGGTGAAAGAAGTCCCCTTTGATGCGGAGTACGGTGGTTTCCGGTCCGGCTTCGATGAGGCTGCCATGGGTACATATAACGATTTCGCGGAAATATCCAATCGGATAGAAGGCTGGAAGTAGATGGCAGATCTCGTTAACCTGATTGAGAAAAAACTTTCCGATGGATGTTTTGCAAAAAAATTAAAAAAAGAAGGATGTTCCGTGTCCCTAAAAGATGCGCCGGTGCCCTCAATCACAATAGATATGGATAAACCGCAAGTACCGGTCAAACAGAGTGAAACAAAATGTGACTACATTTTCATCGGAGGCTCCGGTAACGTTTTTCTTGTGCCGCTGGAATTGAAGAAAGGCAAGCTTGATGCTAGCCAAATCGTGAAGCAACTTCAAGCGGGGGCGAACATTGCTGCTCGTATTATTCCGAGGGGTGAGCACGTTCAATTCCGGCCGGTTGGGGTTTGCGGAGGCAAAATTCACCCAGATCAAAGACGTCAATTATTACAAAGTGAAATTCGCTTCAATGGACAGAGGCCCACTGTCGAGTTGTTGAATTGTGGCGACCCCTTAATTAAAGCACTTCGCAAACGGAGATAAAATGACCTACCGCAAGAAACTGATCGAAGTTGACCTACCATTAGACGACATTAACCGTGAATCTGCTCGCGAGAAATCTATCCGGCACGGCCATCCGTCCACATTGCACATGTGGTGGGCACGCCGCCCATTGGCTGCCTGTCGCACCGTCATCTTTGCTAGCATGGTAGATGATCCCTCTGTCTGCCCTGATGAGTTTCCCACTGAGGAGGCCCAACGTGTCGAACGCGAGCGGCTCCACGACATCATCCGGAAGTTGGTCGAATGGGAAAGCACCGACGAGAGTCAGCCGAGTGTACAGATACTTTTGGCAAACGCACGCTACGAAATTGCCCGATCGGTGGCGCGTTCCCGAGGCGAAACGGCACCCACAGATCCGACTGAAGTGTTGAACTACCTGCGTGAAAAAACGTTGCCAATATATGATCCCTTTGCCGGTGGCGGCTCTATCCCCCTTGAGGCGCAACGACTTGGGTTGAAGGCTATTGCCTCAGACCTTAACCCGGTGGCGGTCCTGATAAACAAGGCACTGATTGAGATACCACCCCAGTTTAAGGATCAGCCACCCGTCAACCCTAAAGCAGATCCCATCGGAATGACGGTGGGGGTGGGCAAAAAGAAACAACGTCTTCCTTGGCACGGCACATCTGGCCTTGCGAACGACATCCGTTACTACGGGAAGTGGATGCGCGAAGAGGCGTTCAAGCAGATCGGGCATCTGTACCTGAAAGCAAAACTACCCGACGGTAGCAACGCCACTGTGATTGCATGGCTTTGGGCACGAACGATTCCGTGTTCTAACCCTGTCTGCGGCCTCCAGATGCCCCTTCTAAAGACTTTCCAAATTTCCAAAAAGAAAAACAACGAGCATTGGATTAATCCTGTTGTTGACGATGCGACGAAGCGCGTTTCCTTTATGGTGCAGAGCCACAGTGACGGCGTCCCCAAGGGGGATACGGTGGGCAGCAACGGTGTAATCTGTCTTGCCTGCAAAAAGGGAGAACGGTTGTCTTATGTCCGTGAGCAAGCAAGAGCCGGCAACATGGGCGAACAGATGATTGCCATCGTTGCCGAGGGCGATCGAGGCCGGCTGTTCGTGTCACCGACTGACGCACATATTCAAACAGCAGCAATCGGCGAACCCGCTTGGAGACCAATAGAGAATTTGCCTGTCCGAGCATTGGGTTTTAGAGTTCAGAGATACGGATTTACCCATTGGCATCAACTTTTCACCAAACGTCAACTCATTGCGTTAAGCACATTCAGTAACCTGCAAGTAGCGGCTCGGAGCCAAATTATACAGGATGGAGGAAGTGACAACTACGCCGATGCCGTTTGTACATATCTTGCTCTCGCAATTGGCAGAGAAGCAGATATGTGCTCTAGCTTTGACAGATGGCACACCTCCGGTGAAAAAGTCACCGGTGTTTTTGGTCGTCAGGCAATTCCGATGATTTGGGATTTTGCCGAATCTAACCCTTTCTCTGATTCAACAGGAAACTGGATGGCTCATATTAAGTGGATTGCCAAGGTTATTGAACGATTGCCCGCAGATGCGAAGAATGGTGTAGTGCATCAGGCAGATGCGTCCACTACTATCCACGCCCAAGATGGTCCAGTCATTGTCACTGACCCACCCTACTACGACAACATCGGTTATGCTGACTTGTCCGATTTCTTTTATGTGTGGCTACGCCCAATACTCCGCGACGTTTACCCCGACCTGTTTGCCGGTATCTTGGCCCCCAAAGAGGAGGAGATAACTGCTATTCCCTCCCGGTTTGATAACCCCCGGCAGAGATTTGAGGACTTGTTAAGCAAGACGCTCAAGCTAATGCGGGAACGGTGCAGCCCGGAGTTCCCATCCTCCATCTTCTATGCCTACAAGCAGCAGGAAGAGGAGCGAGAAGGCAGGGTGTCCACCGGTTGGGAGACAATGCTGAGTGCTATCGTTTCGACTGGTTTTGAAATAGTTGGCACTTGGCCCATGCGTACAGAAGGTTCAGTGAGATTAAATGCACTCACAGCTAATACTCTTGCTTCCTCCGTCGTGTTGGTCTGTCGTCCGCGTTCCGATGATGCCCCTACCGTAACGCGCCGTCAATTTTACGATGCCCTTGCGAAGGAGCTACCTGCGACACTTGACCAACTGACGCAAAAAGGGCACATCGCCCCGACCGATTTGGCGCAAGCGGCCATTGGACCGGGGATGCAGATTTACTCCCGCTACAGCCGGGTAGAGACAATCAGTGGCGAGCCGGTGTCAGTGCGGGATGCACTGGTAGCAATTAACCACGCCATCGCTGATTATGACGAACGCCAAGAAGGGGATCTGGATTCGGAGAGCCGTTTCTGTCTCGATTGGTTTAAGCAGCATAGCTATGAGGAAGGCCTCTACGGCGATGCGGAGACACTGGCACGCGCCAAGAATATCACTATTGACAAGTTGCGGGATGTTGACGGTCTACTTGCCACCGAAGGAGGAAGAATTAGACTACTGCCACTTGATGCGTTTTCCGATAGTGAACAGTTGACCCTCGGTGACACAACGGCGTGGGAGGGGTGTTTCCGGATGGCGTACCACCTGAATCGTGAGGAGGGCAGGGGAATCGAAGGTGCAGCGTCTGTCGGCAGGGAAATGGGAAGCAATGTCGAGTCCGTTGAGCGGCTGGGGCGCATCCTCTACAACCACTACGACCGTAGCGGAGACTCCCAGAACGCTGTTATCTTCAATAACCTCGTCACGGAGTGGCAAAGCATCATGGAGAAGATGTCAGACGACGAACAACTCAACATTCCGATTTAGTCCCCCGTCAAAGAAACCGAGTTTTTCCAAAAAACTCGGTTTCTCTGACTGATTATATCAATATGTATAGATATTATACATATTACACACAATATGTATAAAAAACGGCAAAAACTATACATATCGAAAAACGAATCGTTTTCCCTACCTAAAAGTGGTTGAATATGACAATGAGATCCCGATTTGATCCAAATAACCCATGGAATGATATTCCTATACTTCCACCGGCCGCGGACATCGAATCACGTGACATACTCAAAGCGTGCATTTCGGCGAGTTCAGAGCTTGCTAGAGTAAATGCCTTGGTAAAGATCTTGCCAAACGAGGCGGTCCTTGTCCACACATTACCGCTTCAGGAGGCACGCAGGAGTTCGGAAATCGAAAACATCGTTACCACGAACGATGAACTGTATCGAGCCATGACCACTAACAAATCTCGAATTTCTCCCGCTACCAAAGAAGTATTACACTACCGGGAGGCATTGTGGGAAGGCATTGATAGCCTGCGCGCCCGCCCTATTCTGAACGTGCCGCTCTTTGAACGGATTTGTTCGCGTATTCGTGACGTAGAGATGCGTGTGCGTACGTTTCCGGTGAAAATTAGCAATCCAACCACACAGGAGGTCATCTACACGCCTCCCACCGGATATGAGAATCTTATCGGATTGTTAACCAACCTTGAGCACTTCATCAATGACAATCGCGACAAACTCCAACCGCTCGTCAAAATGGCTGTGATACACTACCAGTTTGAAGCGATACATCCTTTTACAGATGGTAACGGACGGACGGGACGCATACTCAATATCCTCTATTTGATACATCAAGGGTTAATTGATGTGCCCATACTTTACCTGAGTCGTTTTTTTATTGAAAATCGATCTGAGTATTACCGTTATCTGCGTGAAGTCACGGAAGATGGAAAATGGCAACAGTGGATACTCTACATATTGGAAGCGGTGACGCAAACATCACGAGATACTGCACGTACAATAGAAGCAATTGGTGTTCTTATCAGTGATGTAATTACAAAGGCACGTGGCAAAACGAAAGTCATTGAACGCGAAGGGTTTGTTGACCTGCTGTTCAAGTGGCCTTACTGCAAGATTGGTATTGTCCAGAATGAACTAGAGTGCACTCGCATTACAGCTGCAAAATACCTAAACGAAATGGCAGAACTCGGGTTGCTTAAACGCCTGAAGTTCGGACGAGAGTACTACTACATTAATACAAGTCTTATGGAATTGTTATCAGAGTGAGATTGCAACGGAGATCACGAGTGGAAGTGAAAAGCCAAGTTGGAGTTTTCTTGTCACCTGAGTGTGGGTGAAATCATGTCCAACACACCCTACAATTACACCAACCCATTTTCTGTCAAGTACCGACTAGAGCGTGATCGTCAGTCGTTTACCCGGGATGTGTTGCTGCAGCTATCGCAAGATTGGTGCGGTGTATACGCATTGTGGCTCCCGACCGGTACGGAGAGCACACCGGAATGCCTTTATGTTGGTCAGTCCACAACCTGTGTGCGCCGACGATTGCTTCAGCACCTCTCAGACGAAGATAATCCAGAACTTCGGCGGCAACTCCGCATGTTCCCTGACCTTGTCCAATTTTCAGTGGTATTTACGGAAGGCGAACAAGAAACGCTGGCATTGGAGACGACGGTGATTCGAGAGTGGCAACCTGAAACAAACCGGTATAAGTTGAAACCCCGCGGAGATGAGTGAAACGTGAAACGAGCGCGAAGAGAAACCGAGTTTTTGTCAAAAACTCGGTTTCTGCTACACATCAATCAATCCGCTCACCGGCTTTCCCATTCACCAGCAGCCGAATAGAACGTCCAAATGTATGGACGAACAACTCCCCCTTCTCTTGAAGATGCCATCTCTCTAGCAAGCAGTCATCGAACGATCGTACATTAATTTCAATTGCGTCATCGAAAATCTTCACTTTCAGGTCTTCAACAATTGATTTGTGCTGATGATCTAAGGCATCGGCAATCCGCAAAATAGCAGCCAGCCGGGTCACCTGTTCCTTTTCAGTATACGAGAGCCGCTGAAAATGAAAATGGGACGGTTTGTTCGGGTCGGGGAATGCTTTGCGATGATAACGAGCGATGTTGGCAACCAGTTCAAGCTGTTTTTCGTTGAGTCCGACAATCTCTGAATTCCGTATCAGGTAGTAGGAGTGCTTGTGATGTGACAATGGATTGACATATCCACCGATTTCGTGGAGTGCTGTCGCTACACTCAGAAGCATCCGCGATTCTGAGGATAGATGATGAATGGGTTGCAGTTGATCAAACAGCAACTCTGCCAAGTAACGAACCTGTTTGGCATGCCCCATATGAAAGTGATACTTGTTGCCAAGTGCCGTCGCTGCCTTGATGATCTCGGCTTCTTCGGAGGTCACGTCCCATGAGTTCCGGTGACGATCTGCCATCTCGGCAAGTAACCCGTCCTTGAGTCCAACATTTGCGGCATAAAGCCCCCTCGCCCCAATGACATTGCTCACCACCTCCGTGAGAACGAGACCTGCGGGCAAAATAACGTCCGCCCGATCCGGCTCCATACTGTATCGCTCCATACGTTCCTGCACACTGAGCCTCGAAATCTCTCTAACAAAACGTTGAAAATCTCGCAGGGGAATGAAACGAACGTCTCTGGAGAATTCGTTGTTATCTGGATCCAGCACACCAAGCTGCCGCCCAAATTCTTCGACATTCCCGCCGGTGCCGAGCACTATATCAATTTCGTATTTGTTGATAGTGTCTAGGGTGGTTTCGAGCAGTTGCTCCATGTATGCCCTGAGCAACAGGATCTGTAGGTCTGAAATAGTATCCGTCCGGAGGAAGGTTTCTTGCAGTCGCACGGTTCCCAACCGAAGACTGTTAGAGTAGATAATTGAGCCGTGATCGATGACATCAAATTCAACACTTCCTCCACCGATGTCAATGACGAGGGCAACCCTATTCTGAATATCGACCTTGCGAGTCACCGCGAGTTGCACGAGGCGCGCTTCTTCCCCGCCAGAGATACGTTCCAACTGCACACCGGAGCTATTGTAGATACGGTTTACGAGGTTGTCGCCGTTGATGGCTTCGCGTGTTGCACTAGTTGCAATGGCGCGTGTGGTGTGGACTTTCAGCCTATCAATGACTTTACGAAACTCACCGAACGCCTCGATCGCTTTTTCGATCGCCTCATCGTTTAGAAATCCGGTCAGGAAAACTTCGTGTCCCAAACGGACGGGTGCCCGATGTTGGTAGACCTCCTCAACAGTCCCATCAGTTTTCACTTCAACAATTTTTAGCCGAATCGCGTTGGATCCAACATCGATTGCGGCAAGCGTGGCACTTTCCATATTCTCTCCTTACATTTATACATGGCACAATATTAGATGATTCCGTCCCTGATTGTCAAGTTAAGAATCGCTTGGGTTTTCCCCCAAGCTATGCTAAAATAGCCTAATTTGCCATTCATAGGAAACGTTGCAAACCGGGTGAAGGGGAGCTAAATTGAGCCAATCATCGCTCGCAGTGGATTGACAAATCCACTGCATACCCGTAAACAGCGGTTGCGGCAGATTACTTTGAATCCCGAATACGTGGTGCGTAAAGCATAATGTGAAAAAAATCTTACGCATTACTCGTTACGTACTGTTTCTCTGCCTTAGATCTGCACAGTAACGACTTATTGTGATTCAAGATATGTAATCCACCTTGTTGGCGGAAACGCACATGACCTTCAAATCCCTTTCTTATTGGTTCTGGTTCGCTGTATTGACGCTCCTCGCGTTGATGCTTGCAAATACCCCCCTGTTTAATCTCCTCGCATTTGAATTTTGTGCGGTTTTGGCGTTCGGGATTTCATTTGCGGGGGCACATACCGCCATAACGGGGGTGAGCAACCTACGACAGCGCACGCAATCCCTGAGAGGCACCGCCGCTCAGACGGTTATGTCGACTTTCTGGCGGACGTTTGGGATTAACCTAACATTGCTGCTCTCGCCGTTAATCATCATTTTGCTGAACGGCTTCCGCGTCAAAAATTGCGATTTTTTTGAAGGGTTCATTTTCTTTCTCCTTTTGCCTGTGGTCAGTTGTGCATATGCCACAGCTTTGGGCGTATTCTTCGGGTTATGGTTAAAGCGACGTTGGACAGCCTATCTCGCTTATCTCGCCTATATCTTTGCCACACTCCTTGCCCTTGCCTATAACCTCATCTTTCACCCACCTGTCTTCGGCTATCACTCGACCTTTGGCTATTTCCCGGGCCCCATCTATGACGAGCGCATCGTGATATCCAGCGCCTTACTAATTGCGCGTGGCACAACGCTGCTGTTGGCGTGGATTTTCCTATCACTTGCGATTAATACACTGGAGATTGGTAGGCATACCCGACTCGAACCGACCCTCTATTGGCAAAAACTCTATCGATTCAAGCGGCGGTTTTCTGACCTGAACCATCGTATTTACCTCGTCGTGCTGATAATCCTGTTCGGGTTAATTTGCCTGTTTTGCGGAGATCTGGGCTTGCGTCCCACACGAGGATATATTGAGAGCAAATTAGGTGGATTAGAGGAGACAGCGCATTTCAAGATTTACTATGAGAAGGGCTCTCCGGTTGAAAGGGAGATTGAATGGATTGCACAAGATCACGAGTTTCGCTATGCACAACTAGTCCGTTACTTCCAAATACAACCCACCAGCAAGGTTCGATCCTATATCTACACTTCATCTGAACAGAAGAAACGGCTTGTGGGAGCGGGAGGCACATCAGTTGAAGATCCGCTTGGGCATGGGTTTCATATCAACCACGAGGATTTTCCCCATCCGATTATGAAGCATGAATTGGTACACGCTTTGACGGCGGATTGGCATCCAATTCTGAAGGTAAGTCCCAAAATCGGACTACATGAAGGAATCGCCGTTGCCGCGGATTGGGATGAAGGAAAGTTGACGGCACATCAGTGGAGCCGAGCGATGCAACAGTTAGGAATTGCCCCAAAGATGAACCGGATCATAGGGCTCGGTTTTTGGACGCAAGCCTCGTCGCGGAGTTATACGCTGGCAGGTTCTTTTGTGCGCTTTCTCATTGAAAGATATGGGGTCGAAAAAATTAAGCGTGTCTTTCCAGCGGGAAATTTCAAGGAGATTTACAACAAGTCCTTAGCAGAACTTGAGCACGAATGGAAGGAGTTTCTGGAAACGGTTATCTTGACGGAGGCTGATCTAGAAATAGCGTCACACCGTTTCAAACGCCCAAGTATTTTCCAGAAACCGTGCGCCCATGAAATTGCCCAACTCTCTGCCGACGCGTGGCGGGCATATCGCCGATCGAATATGAGCACGGCAATTCGTCTGTTTGAACAGGTATACCAATTTGATCCAGATAATCCGCGCCATCTGCGAGGGCTCATGTACGCGCACTATCAAACGGGAGATTATCCTTCAACTTTAGAGCGGGCATCGAGAATCGCTGCACACCCCAAAGCGAGCGTGAGTCGGGTTGCGGAAGCGAAAAATGTGGAGGGGAACGTCTATTGGCATCAAGGAGAGCGTGAGGATGCTCGTTCACGCTATCAAGAGGTTTTCGCGCTCCATGCTTCTGATTCCTTTGACCGGGAAGCACAAGCCAAGCTCGCAGCGCTCGCTCTCGATTCTCCCGAGGTGGAAAGTAAAATTAGGCAGTTTCTCATCGGTCAGCCGTCGAGTCGACTCAGGATGACACTTCTTCATGAGATAGTCAATGCGTTGCCTGAATGGGGACTAGGACATTATCTCATCGGACGGCAACTCTATTTTGATCGGGAGTATACCGTATCAAATGAGTATCTGTCAAAAGCTGCTGCTTTAGGTCTACCACACCAGAACTTAGCTATCGAAAATATAAGGCTCACCGGCATCAATGCCTATCGGCTGCAACAGTATGAAGATGCCATTGAAAAATTTCGCCGGATCGCTGCGGATAGCGCGCTGCCCTTGGGAACAATTAACAGCGCGAAGGATTGGATTGAACGGTGCGAATGGGAAAGTGAGCAATTGAGCCAATCCACAGATTAACGAACGCGCCAAAACGGAAGAGCGATTCCTGTACGCGGTATCCGTTCCGCCTAGGTTTATCTTACAGATTGGGGCATTAGCCCGTAAAGCCCAAAGATTTATCTTTGGGATATAAGTTTGGCTTTAGCCATTTTTGTTGCTATTCCCTTGCTTTTTCATTCAAACTACTGCACCCTTGTCTACGATGAAAACCTACAAATACAAGTTGTATTCCAATCACGGCAACCGTGAATTGCATAAGATGATAGAAGGGCACGCGCATGTGTGGAATCACTGTGTCGCGCTCCAGCGTCGCTACTATGCTACGTGCGGCAAATATATCAGTAAGTTTCGGTTGATGAGGCACATCACCACCCTGAAGCGTGTGCCTCGGTTCGCCCATTGGCATCAACTGCCGAGCCAAGCGATTCAAAACGTGGCGGCGCGGATAGATAAAGGGTACAAGGCAATGTTTGAAGCGAGAGCCGAAGGTAAAAAGTGGGGCAGACCTCGGTTCAAGCCTCGCCGTAAATACAAGTCGTTCACCTTGACGCAGGCAGGCTGGTCGCTTCTATCTGGCAATCAAATCACAATCGGGAATCGTGTCTACCGGTATTTCCAATCCCGCGACATAGACGGCAATCCCAAACGTTGCACAATCAAGCGGGATGCCGTCGGCGATGTCTACATCTGTGTTCTGACTGACCACGAAGATGCCGACCTGAATCGAGCCATGACGGGTAAAATCGCAGGTTTCGATTTCGGTCTGAAACGGTATTTGACAGGGGCAAACGGGCACGACATAGAATCGCCACAGTTTTTCAAACTATCTCTTAACGCTATCAAACGCGCCAGTCGTAAGCACAGCACCAAGCGGAAAGGGTCAACCAATCGGCAACGGGCACGGCTCGATCTGGCGCGTAAGCACCGCACGATTGAACGGCAACGGACCGACTTCCACTGGAAGTTAGCCCACCGACTGACTGACGAATATGACGAGATTCGACTCGAAGATTTGAACCTGCAAGGCATGAAAGCCCTCTGGGGTCGTAAGGTCAGCGACCTCGGCTTCGCCGATTTCGTCCTGAAGCTGGTGTATATCGCCCAAAAGAAGGGCGTCACAATCACTTTCATAGACAAGTGGTATCCGTCGAGTAAGACCTGTTCGGTCTGTGGTGCTGTGAATGAAGCATTGAACCTCCGTGATAGGACGTGGCAATGTCTAAGTTGCCACTCGCAGTTAGATAGAGATCGTAACGCAGCGATCAATATCTATCGGGTTGGGGCATCAACCCTTGCTGGAGAGGACGTAAGTCCCGGTTCGCCGGGCTATCCTTGTTGATAGCACAATTCGACTCCTGAAGGAACGGGTGAGAAGCCCAATCCTTTAGGGTTGGGAGTATGTCACCAACTAGCGATGAAATCTTCCACATCGAAGTCAGGGGGCATTTCAGTCAGCATGTACCGGTCCTGCCGAGAGTCCAAGTCGCGAACAGACCGGTCTATCTCCTCCTGAATTTTGTCATAAAGGGTCCGAAACCGAGCCCAGAGCAGGTCCGCTTCTTCTACCGAAAAACGGCGGGAGAAATCGTCGAAAATATAGAAACTGAGCTGGTGCTCCGAAATGGCCTCCACACGCTTCTCAAACGACAGGTTGAGGACATCGGGTCGTGTCAAGGTGCGCGTTTTTTCCGCCAGCTTTGATAGATACACCACACATACCATCCGCCATGTTTCGCCCGGGTGAAGCGTTGCAAGTCCGTTGCGGAATGCGTCCGCGTCTTTGGCGAGGATAGCGCGAAAGGTGGATTCAATCACATCGCACTGCTGTTCGTGCAGTTGATAGAAATGCTCAAACTGCGCTCGTGTATTTTGAGGCATACGCTTCGTGAAATCCAGATGCCAGTAGAAGTGATTGACCAAAGGATAAACAGGACCGCCAAAGGAGCGATAGCCAAGATGTACCGTCCGCCGTAACTTCGCGCTGTAGTTGCTCCCCCAATGCAGCATCATATGGATGTAGACGATGCCATCGCCTGCTTTAAGTTCCACCGGCATCCCGCCCGGTATCGGTTCACGCCCGTTTGTCGCCAAGTGTTGATTTTCCGCTTCCGTATTGGGGCGTTTGTGGCTTTTCGGTACTACCCAAAACACGCTGTCATCATAGAGCGGGATGTTCCATTGGACGTAGCCCGGTGCGTTTTGGAGCACATCCATCTGCATACCCCGTAGCGGTGCCTGCCCAACGGGATCAATGTCGCGATGCCAGCTAGCCGGACCATGATCTTGCACCGGACTACACATAAGTGCCATCAGCGTTGGGGAAGCCTCCGGTGCCTGCATCAGTTGTCGGCTGACGCCCAACGTATTTTCGTGCAGGCAAAACTCCACCGCTTTAGCGGTTGTCTCGTCAGCGATACCATCGAAAAACACACGCGGTTGCGCAGCAGTCTCCCAATAGCCCCCCGGTGGATCATCGGGTTTGCGTTCTCTTGCCCAAATGACCTTCTGCCGCTCGAGCAGCGTTTCAAAACAACCACGCAATTCATCTAACTGTCCCGGTGGGACGACCTCGCGTAGGATAATATAGCCATCGTCAAGCAACTGTTGTGGATTGACTTGCATGCTTAGTTTTCCTCTCATCTCAGCTAGACTACACCTTCGATTCCAGGATCTGCATCACCTCAAAGACAAGACCGTTGGGCGATCGGTAAAAGGAGATTCGGCGTGCTCCAAAATCGGTACTAATCTCCACCGGTTCTAGGAGCACTTCTGTGCCTAACGCTATAAGTCGTTGATATGCCTCATCCAAGTCATCGACCTCAAATACCGCATGGGTCAGTCCTGGCATGAGCGGATGGTTGAGCGCATCTTGAAAGACCGGTTTCGGTGTCAGAAACAGACGCGTCCCACCGAACTCTAGCAGTGCATGGGGATGGTCCCCATCTGCCCTTATGCGTGAGCCACGGCTTAACAGTTTGGCACCCAGTTCTTCAAAAAAACCGATTTCCGCATCTATATCTTCGACCTTTATACCGATATTCCAGAGACTTGCATCCATCGTTTGTCCTCCTTATCGACTTACAGGCGACCGAGTGATATACGCTTTAGTGATGTCAATAATAAGTGCGATATCGTCGCGTGCATCTGCGATTGAAGCCCGCGAGGGAGTGCCTTGGGTGATGCTCTTGCGAAAGTGACGCAGCTCACGGGTGAACCCGCTCTCCCATGGAATCGCTGGTTCCTTGTAGAAACTGTTTCCCTCAGCATCGATGCCTTGCACGATGAGCTTCGTAAGAACCCGACGCGAAAAGCCGGTTGGATAGGAAAGGATGACGCGCTTCTCTTCGCTGTATATCTCAAGGGTCTGCTTAAAATCCCACAATTTGTTAAGATCTACTCGACTGACGACACAACGCGCGCCGTTGGGATATTCCAAGATGGTCGTTATGGCTCGCTGGTCATTCCAGACCTCCGTGCTGATGACTGCGATCGGCACACCTAGCATGGTTCGTAAGCTGTAGAGGTCGTGGATGAGACCATAGGCGATGCCACAGGATTCAGCCGCCTCGAAGAGATCTCCAAAGGCTTCGCGCCGCGCGGCTCTGGAAGCAGCGTGCCGTTCCTCCATGACACTGGGCGGCAAATCATTGAACCGCTTGACCTTGAAATGGCTCAAATGGAGCTCATTGCTCGGGTGCAGGTGATTGGTCTGCACAAATCTGACGTCGTCCATGGTATCGACTTCACGCTTGGCGAGTTCAAACGCGGGTTCGTACACCTTCATGTATCCCGCCTGACCAACCTTCCCCGACTTGCGCGCCGCATCAATCATGGCATCAGCTTCCTGCAGGGAGGTGCAGATCGGTTTTTCAATGAAAACATGCTTCCCTGCCTCAAAGGCTTGTACCGCTGCTTCAGTTTTGGGATCTGTGTGGCAGAGCAAGACCGCGTCGATGTCCGCTGATAGCATGTCCCGAATGTCGGTCACATATTTGGGAATTTTGAACCTTTGAGCCACGTATTCTGCTTGTCCCGGCGATACGTCGCAAACGATGGGCACTTCAAATTCATCGTCAAGTTCAAGCAGGTTGGGAAGGTGCTGGACCTGAGCGATTGCACCACAGCCGACGATACCAATTCGTACTATTGACATACTGTTTCTCTCCATTTTTCAGGATACCGACTTCAACGGTAGATGTGAAGCGATCCCGCCCGTGGGGTAAGCGTGTTCCACTCTTCCGCTAATTCATTGACCTTTTTGAAGGTTTCTAACAGAGGTTCCCACATGATATCCCGTATCTCAGCAGCAGCTTTCTCGTCCCCCGCCGCCAACGCCTGCTTGAGGGCAGCCGCCATCTGTCCTTGGATCTGGGCACTGTTCTGCGCTATGTCCGCCACCGACCGCGCCGTATCAACGTGATGATCAATAAGTGCATCAATCGGTGTGGTAGAATCCGTTTCGGTGTCATAGTCGCTGGACGGTCTGAACTGGGGAGGGAGTCGTTCCCCGTCGTCAGAGTACTGGGTGTGAGTCGGCTGGATATGGGGCGTTACTGAGAGGTACATATACACCGGCTCATCCCCAAGAACGCGCACCGAATGAGGTTCGTCCGCGAGGGCATAACACATTTGCCCCGGACCGAGCTCTTTCGTCACGCCGCTGATCCTGAATTCCACCCGTCCCGATAAAATAATAAAGATCTCATGTCCCAAGTCGTGGGTGTGAAATATATCGAGCGAGCCGGGTCCCGGCTCCATACGACAAAAACGAGCCCGTATCTGTGGGGTCACCAAAATATTGCGGATGTCTTTGCGACAGTCATAAACGGTAAAACCCATAATTCTCTCCTCCTTAAAATGGCTGGTTGAAAATGTCTAGTTCACAGGTGCATCAAGGCCCAGTGCCGCATCAATATCCGCTTGGTACTCCCGGATTTCACCGGACAGTAGGCTTTCCATACTCACGGAATGTCCAGCCAGAGCAGATTCGTATGCCCCAACTATTGCCGCAACCGCTTTCATGCCACCATCACCGTCCACCTCAGGACTTGTTCCGTTACGAATAGCCTCGCCGAAGTCGTGATATTCAATGGCTAGATGTTTGGCATCAACCACGAAGGCGGAAACGGCTGCATCCGCCGGAGGCTCGTATTCGACACCCCCCTTACCAAAGAGTCGCTCGGTTATTTCGTTGAGTTCAAATTGGGGCAGAAGCGATAGGATTTCTTTCCCTTTTAGTTCCTGTCCTTCCAGACGCAGCACGACGGGATTACCGTTGCGGTCTCCGGGGGCATACACAGCCCCCCAGCGTCCGTGAACACTGCGTTCCCAGCCTTGGCTGCCGCGTCCGCCACCGACGTACGAGAGTTGAACCACAGCCCCTGACTCCATTGTGTAAAGCGCAATGACCGAATCCTCACCGGTCGCTTCAACGGTTTCCGGGTAAGTCTTGGCGCGTTCCCGATAAGAAATTAGTGGATGATCGGCGTGGTCTGGCTTGCGGCGCACAGGCTCAACGATAAGTCCCCGACCAAAAATATGGCTGTATTCACCCATGTAATAGCGAATAATATCGGCGTAGTGAACCCCCATATCCAGGCCGATGGCACCTTTCTCCTTCAGATGGCGCCAAGGGGTAATGGCCATGGTATCACCGCCACCGAGGGATGTTTGAATCATGAGGTAAGGATCACCCAGCAGCCCGTGATCGATAATAGCTCGCACCAGTCGGTTAGGCGTGTCCCGGCGATAGTTTTCTGCCGTTGCGAGTACCGCACCACTACGCTGGGCGGCAGCAATCATTGACTGACAGGCTCGTATCGTAATGCCCAACGGCTTCTCAACCATCGTATGCTTCCCCGCTTCAAGCGCGGGTGCACCCACCGCGTGGTGAGTCGAACCGTCGGTGACTACATCTACCGCTGCAATATTTGGGTGAGCGAGGACCTGATCTAAATCGTTGAAGACCATGGGTTTCCTACCGAGCAGACGCTCGGCTTCGTCCGCCACTAATTCCGCGTTCTCCCGTCGAATATCACAGACAGCTACCAAATCGAGGTTGCCGATACCACTATCCTTCAGTTCTTTATAGCCCATGACATGGCGATGCCCCATGCCACCACAACCCACTAGGCAGATTGGAACCTTTTCCACTATGATCTCCTTGTTATAGTTTTTCCTTTGGTTGAACTTAATGAAATGGGTAAATCCGAGAGGAGCGATGAGAGATTAAAAATTCGATCTTTCCGGACGGTCACAAGAGGGCAAAGTTGGTGTGATTCTAAGATGCGGGCAAGTCAGCGACATACCAGTGTAATGACAAACACTAGTCGAACGCGAACGGAATTTTACCGGAGGGTCTGCTGACAGGAAAAGGCGATGCGTGAAACATGCAAGGAATCTATTCACATTTCACATATGGATTGAAACGAATTTCATGCTCGTTCCAATCGGTGGAGCAATCAAGCTAACAAATGGAGAACCAGTTTTCATTCACCTTCTAAGGGTTCGTTGGTGCTGATTCCAATTGGGCGTACTGTCCACTGTAAAAAATCAGTGGTTGCCCATCGTGCGTTTTACCTGCAACAGGTTCGCCGATGAACATATCGTGATCCCCAGCGGGAGTGACCTCAACAACCTGACAGTCCACATAAGCAAGGGCATCAGCGAAGATGGGTGCGCCGGTTTCGGCCACAGTCAGCTTTAGGTCTGAAAAATCCTTGGGACCTGGTTTCGCAAACCGACGGGAGAGATCTTCTTGGTTATGCTTGAGCACATTTATCGCGTAACACTGACCTTGCGTCATGTGTCCGTGCATATTGCTCTGACGGTCTACCGAAACCACAATTAGCGGCGGGTCGAGCGACAGAGACATAACAGCGTTTGCTGTCATGCCGGATATTTGGTCGCCATACCGTGTTGTTACGACTGTGACTCCTGTTGCGAAGCGGCCCATAATCTGCCTTTGAAGCATCGGATCAAACGCCATCATTCTCCTCCTTGCCTGTTCTTAAATTGTTGGCAGTGCGGGGACAACCTTGTTCGCTAGCAACTCTTGGGAACGTCTCCACGTGGCTCTGTCGTCCCAGTCATGCGTAATCATCAGCAGGGTGCCAAATCCACCGGCCTGATCCCATATCTCCTCAAGACGACGGATGCACTCAGCTACATCACCAATAATACAAATGTTTTTGAGAACATATTCTGGTGTTATTTCGTTATCGGGCATGTCGGGATCATGCTTCAGAATATTGAGCATATTTGCCTTCGTGAGCACAGTAATCAAATAGTCATACGCGCCTATGAAGCTCCCATTGATTGCGTGCTCCCATGCTTCTTCGGTTGATTCTCCGACAAAGATGCTACGCGAG
Organism: Candidatus Poribacteria bacterium; assembly: GCA_965222805.1. GTDB lineage: Bacteria > Poribacteria > WGA-4E > WGA-4E > PCPOR2b > PCPOR2b. The sequence goes on along the minus strand of CBDCUX010000005.1, from coordinate 5,087,575 downwards.
ATGCGCCAGTCCGATCGGTTTGGTGCAGGCAGCCCCGCATCTTCAGCACCAGCACAATAAGTCTCCCAATGATTGGTAAGGGTTATTCCCGGCACTAGGTTCGTACTTATAGGGATAAAACCACGTTGACCCGCTGTCCGGGCTGCCATAGAGTTTCCTCTTACAATGCTCATGGCGACCGGCGGATGGGGTTTCTGGTACGGCCGGAGCAATACCCCAATGCCACGCTCGTGATCGAGGGTTTCCAGTTTTATATTCCAGAACTCCCCTTTGAACTCGAAAGGCGGATCGGTTTGCCACAACTTGAGGATGGTGTCAATTGCCTCCATCGTCATCAGTCCCTGTGTTTTTGGGTCGGGTAAATCAAACAATCCCCAGTCAGTTGCTACTCCCCCTTGCCCAAAGCCACAATTGAGACGACCACGGGAAAGGTGATCAAGGAAGGCAAGGCGGACTGCCGTGTTGACCGGATGGTGCTGCGGGATAATCGACACACCGGTACCGAGACGGATGTTCTTCGTGCGTGGCAATACATTGCCGATGAACACATCGTTAGATGGGATGGGTTCCCATGCGACCGTATGGTGCTGACCAATCCAGGCTTCTGTAAATCCCAGTTCATCAGCGAGGACAATTAAATCAATGTCCTCTTCAAAACACTCCGTCCGGTCTTTGTCCGGGGGGTGCAGCGGCATCATAAACACGCCTAATTTCATTTTGTGACCTCCCATGTTTATATCTGTTATGGCTATATTTCGACCCTGTCCAAGTTAGGAACCTCAATTGAATTGAGGGTAGGTTCTGCGCCAGAACTTGATTGCTGTCGAATAATACACACCCTGTGAACTAAATGCATCGATCTTACGCGCTAGTGCGGCTTTTCACGCATATCTTGCCATGGTTACAAAGGAGATATCGAAATATAAGTTGATAGCTATCTTTGATCGTTCCTAGAAAAGAAGGGTGAAGACTGAATCACGGTTCCTGAATCGGATCCATTCCTGCCAACTCACGGAAGCGATTGAGTGTTTTCAAGATTCCCTGTTCCATTGTGTATTCGGGCGTGAATCCAACCTCTTGAGTGAGTGGCGTCGCATCGTAATCCCATGAAATGCCAAAGACGCCCGGCTCAAGGCTAATCTGCGCACTGGGCACTAGCTTCTTTAAATAAGCTGCGCCTTCCTTAACCGTACGGATTCCACCTTTGACGTTGAAAACACGCGTCTTTGTCACCGGACAGGTACATGACATCACAATCGATTTGGACACATCTTCGACGTATTGCCAATCTATCGCATCGTCGCCAAATGGAGAAACATAGGGTTTTCCGAGTGCGGCAGCTTCAATTATTTGCGTCGAAAACGAACTCATCCCCCGTGTCCGTCCGACGCCGTAAACCGCGGTAAATCGTAGTCCTATCGTGTCTACGCCGTAGTTATCAAAATAGTGTGCCGCATACCTTTCGTTCATAGATTTGCACGCCCCATAGATGAATTTTGGGTAATGTGGAGCGTCATTTTCGATCTGTTGATAATTGTAATCTTCTGGCGATCCGAAGACTGCGACACTGCTTGCCCAGACAACACGCTTGAGACCGAAGATTCGCGCGGCCTCAAACATATTGATTGTGCCCTCACATACAATCTTCAACGCCTGCGGTGGATTGGCATTGCACGCTGGCACTTGCCACGATGCGAGATGGATAATCCGATCTATTTCATGTTCTTGGACCGTTTGCAACACATGCGGGAGATCCGTGATGTCCCCTTGAACAAGAGTAAACTGTTCAAGCTGTTCCTCTGTCAACACCATCTTAGGAATTGTTAAATCAGGAATAAAATCGTATACAATAATCTTTTCGCCGGCGTTCAGAAGGTCACGAATGACATAGGATCCAATGCACCCCATTCCACCTGTTATCAGATATGCCATAGACTTCAACTCCTCTTAAATCGTTTCTTTTTTGTTCAGGAAATCGGTGAGACACAGAGATGTAGTGCGTAAACACCGTTAATTTTCCATGTATCCCTGCTTGGCTTGTCTATCAGTGGGTCTGGGGTGAATCGACATCAACAAGAATATCGTTGCCCTCAACCTTCACAGGATAAGTCGGTAGTTTTTCCTGCTCTGGCCACAGACATTTGCCTGTTTTTACATCAAATTCCCACATGTGAAGCGGACAAGTAACGACGTCATCATCAAGAAATCCGTAGGTTAAAACGCCACCAAGATGTGGGCAGATGTTATTCATTGCATAATAATTACCATCAATGTTGTATATACCGATAAAAACGCCTTCAACCTTAACGCCGAGGCAATCGCCGGGCTGCACTTCAGTTGTTTCGGCAGCTTTTACAAATTGGGACATTCCTATTCCTTTCTAATTTATGCTTTACATTTTACGTTTCAAGATCAGCGCCTCCATTGTATCACGTCTCTCAATATTCCTCAACCCGATTTCTCATACTGCATTCCGGAAAAAGCAGCGAGAAAATAGAAAGACGATATTCGCCAATGTTATTGTATATGGGAAAGGTAAATAAGCGAGTCGGTAAGGAACAAATCTCACGTGTCTTTGAAAATGAACTGCTGTTTGAGGAGATTCGTAAAGCCCTCAAACAGCAGTTTTAGGAAGATTATCAGCGAGTGAACACAGAAGTGGACCGAACCATGCGCTAGTAAGTGGAGGAAGGATATATTGTATTATAATCTTCCAACCTTCCGGTAATACCACTCCTTACTTTTCACGTTTTACGTATCACGTTCCTATCTAAATATATCCAGTTGACCCATCTGGACGAATCGGGCAGGTGCGTTGCCAGTGGACATATTCGTTATCTCCGATGACGTCTTCATTTATCTCCACGCCGAGGCCAGGCCGATCGCGCAACTCAAGATACCCATCTTTGGGCAGATAGGGTTCGTCTACCCACTCATTCCATTCAGTTCCTATCGGCGAGATGTATTCGAGAACCTTGAAATTGGGCGTTGCTGCAGCAAAGTGCACGTTCACCGCGGTCGCCAAAGGTCCCATCGGATTGTGGGGGGCAATGGAGACATAATGTGCTTCGGCAATAGCGGCGATTTTGCGCATTTCGAGCAATCCACCGCAGACGCAGATGTCCGGCTGAATAATGTCTGCCCCTTGCGCAGCCATCAGGTTGAGGAACTCAAAACGTGCGTAGAGGGATTCACCGGTTGCCAATGGTACTTGCATCTGAGAACGCAAGCGAGACCATGCGGGGATGTGTTCGGGTCTGAGCGGTTCTTCGTAGAAATAGGGATCATAAGGTGCTAGCGCATTGGATAATTGTAGCGCACGAATCGGTTCAAAAATCTTGGCGTGTGGGTCGAAGGCGAATTCCCAGTCATCTGGGGTGTGCTTACGGATTCCCTCGAAATAGTCAGCGGCAGCAGCGCAAACTCTTCCCCAACGATTTGCGTCCGGCTCGATCGGATAAGGGCTGGTTTTGAAAGCTGTAAAGCCCCCCTCTTCGTTTAATCGATGTGCTGTTTCACCGACTTCCTGTCCATCACGACCTCCGATGCCGTGATAGACGCGGATGCGATCGCGGACGGCCCCACCGAGAAGCATATAGACAGGAAGATTCGCAGCTTTGCCGCTGATATCCCACAGAGCGTGGTCAATTGCGGAGGTAACTGCGAGACCCACACCGCCAGCAGGGAAGCGTAGTTGCTGATGGATTTTCATCATGATGTATTCGATACGACGCGGGTCTTCGCCTTTAATCATCTCAAAGATGTAATCCGCAATGGGTTCAGCGGCGAGGTTCGGGCCCACGGAGTAGGATTCGCCCCAACCGTAGAGACCTTCATCGGTTTCGACTTTGATCAGCCCTCTGGAGCGTCCGCCGAAACGGGCCATATAGGTTTTGATATTCGTAATCTTCATCGTCATTCCGACCTTTCTGTAAAAGAATGATGTTACTTCAGTCGCTATCTAAAATGATATCTTGGGCTTATTCCAATTGTGCAATGACCCAAAAAGGGACCTTCCCTAAGATGAATAATCTAATCCAATTTCAGTCGTTGAAACACCGTTTTAATGCTATTCTTGTCATGCTTAGCCGCAGGCAGCTGCAAAATTGGGGTAGTGTGACCCTTCAGTTAATCTCAGGTTCTAGCTTTCCCGAAGTCCCTTTTGAGCAGATGGTCAAATTGTAATCCTAACCGAAATTTTTGTCAATCAATTTTTCCTGTTGACGGTGCCCAACGCCTGTGGTATATTGACAACGTCTTGTAAATAACACATATTTTTTGATTTGTATGAATCATAGAATCACATTTGGTGGAAACAGAATGGCACATCCCCCTTATATCCTTTCGATCGATCAGGGCACAACCGGCTCGACGGTGCTACTCATTGACGCATGTGGGGAGATAGTCGCGCATGGCTACCGCGAGTTTGCGCAACACTACCCTCGTCCCGGCTGGGTCGAACACAATCCCATTGAGATTTGGGAAGTGACACATCAAGTTATCGCGGATTTAATTGATGCACAAGGAGTTGCAGACGAAATTGCAGCTATTGGGGTGACGAACCAGCGGGAAACCACGGTCGTCTGGGAACGCAAGACCGGACGTCCGATTCACCCCGCTATTGTGTGGCAGTGCCGTCGTACGTCGGATATCTGTGCAGATTTGAAGGAACGCTCCTTTGAAGAGCCGATACGGGCAAAAACAGGACTGGTGGTTGATCCATACTTTTCGGCGACGAAGATCGCATGGATTCTAGATCGAGTTGATGGCGCACGTGAGCGCGCTGAACGTGGCGAACTCGCATTCGGGACCATCGATACATGGCTGCTATGGCATCTGACGGGAGGTGAAGTGCACGTAACAGACTACACGAACGCCTCTCGGACGATGCTGTTCAATATCGACACACTCGAGTGGGATGACGAACTGTTGGAGGTGCTGCGTGTGCCTAAGTCTATTTTGCCGAACGTGCAGACCTCCGGGAGTATTTTCGGGAGAACGAAAAATAGTGCCCCGTTGCCGAACGGCATCCCAATTGCTGGTATTGCTGGTGACCAACAGGCAGCCCTATTTGGGCAGCTTTGTACACAAGCCGGTATGGCGAAGAACACCTATGGCACCGGCTGCTTCCTAATGCTCAATACAGGCGAGCAGCGTGTTCATTCAAAATCCGGGCTGTTGACGACATTGACTTGTGGACTTGATGAAAAACCGGTTTACGCGCTTGAGGGGAGTGTCTTTATCGCAGGAGCAGCGGTGCAATGGCTCCGGGATGGGTTGCATCTTATTGATACTGCCGCCGAGACGGAAGCACTTGCCGCCAGCGTTCCAGATTCAGCTGGTGTCTTTGTGGTCCCTGCCTTTACAGGACTCGGTGCACCCTACTGGGATGCAGATGCACAAGGTGCAATACTTGGCTTGACACGCGGGGCAACCCGCGCACATCTTGTCCGGGCGACGCTCGAATCGATCGCACTTCAAACGGCGGATGTCGTCACAGCGATGCACACCGATGCAGGAATTGAACTGGATCGGCTGCGCGTTGATGGCGGTGCAGTTGCAAACAATTTCCTAATGCAGTTTCAAGCCGATATATTGGATATAGATGTGGAACGCCCGACACGAATTGAAACGACCGGACTTGGTGCGGGGTATCTAGCAGGATTGACTGTCGGTGTGTGGAATGGGATTCACGAATTAGAGTCCCATCGGAAAATCGATAGAGTTTTTTCGCCACAGATCGCCACCAACCAACGACAAGAAAAACTTGACGGTTGGAAAAATGCTGTCCGAAGGGTCATGAGCTAATATGCGTTTACAATGGAAGTACGCCCTAATAATCAATCTCTCGGTCTTGGTGATTCTCGCTGCCTTCTACATGCTCCTCAATGTTAAAGCTGTAGATGACCTTGGAAACCTTTACGAACAGGGCATAAAACGCGGTGCGACATTCAAAGAAATTGCAGAGAAGACTATTCGTCCGCTTGTTGAAAACGAGATTGGACAGCGGTTGGCACTATACAGAGAGGAACTCGAACACGCCCTTCGAGAATTGAAAGCGCAGAATCCTGATGAGATGCAGGATGTTTTGGACATAAATGTGACCTTCGGAATTGATGCGAAGATCCAAGCCAGTTTAATTCCAAATAAGGGGGCGAACGACTATATAAATTTAACCGATGAAGGGGTATATGAAATAAGAAAGAAAGGTTTTGAACTCTATAGGACGCCCCAAATTAACGGCAGAGATGCGACAGCGGTTATCATTCCCTATTCACTCGAAATCGTTGGAGAAGAGTTTGTCACAGAACAACGGATCGACGGATTTATTCAAGCGCTTTTTGCTGGGCCCGATCTTACCAACCATCTCTACCGTCTCCGTATCATGCTCCTGATCTCCATTATCGTTGTGAGTGTCCTGCTGATCATCATCATTGATATGATGACAACTCGCTGGGTTATTCGTCCCCTTCAAGGCATGATGGAAATTATCAGACATGCGGAAGCGGGTGACTCCGAATCGCTGCCGCAGTCCTATGCCTCCGATGAAATCGGGCGCGTGACCTACAGTCTCGTGCGGATGTTGAGGCAATTAACAGGAACCCACTCGAAGCGCATCGCCGCACTTCAGCAATTTGCCGCAGGCGTTGCCCATGAAATCCGTAACCCGCTGAATACCATCGGAATGACAGCCCAACACCTGCGAGATCTCTTTTCACAGAACAACATCAAATCCAGCGATGTTGAAGAGGCACGAAACCTGCTCGATATTGTCAACTTTGAAATTGAACGGTTGCAGCGGATTTCTGAGCAGTTTGTAACCTTGAACCGTCCCAAAACGCTCAATCTGAAACCTACAGACCTTAACGTGCTTATAGATCAAGTCATTGCAGAGTTTACGCTCATGACCGAAAATGCCAAGGTCACGGTTATCACCAACTACACTACCGATTTGCCACAACTTCAACTTGATCCGGGGTTGATTCAGCAAACTCTTTTCAACCTGATACAGAACAGCATTCAAGCCATGCCCAAAGGTGGCAGAATCTACATCACAACGCAGCTAGTCCAGACACTCGCCGGCAACGGAATCGAGATTGAGATTCGTGATACAGGTGTTGGTATTCCCCCCGAGATCCAAGAACAGATTTTTGATGCTTACTTCACCACGAAAGAGAGTGAAGGGGGAATGGGGCTTGGGCTTGCAATCGCACATCAAATTATTACAGCGCATCAGGGAAGAATTGAACTCAAAAGCCAAATCGGAATGGGAACCGCTTTTCAGATTTACCTGCCCATTAAAAACCCCATGAGTTACCCATCCGATAAATCTGTAAGCCATAAGGAGGAATAGGTATGCCATCAATACTCATTGTCGATGATGATCAGGGCCAACGGACTGTCTTGCAGACCATATTGAAGCGCGAAGGCTACACCATAGAAACAGCTGAAAATGGACTTGTTGCCCTCGAAAAAATTGAAGACAACCTATTTGATGTCGTTGTCAGCGATATGCGGATGGCTCAGATGTCAGGCCGAGAATTGCTTCATGAAATCAAGAGGAGAGATCCAGATCTGCCTGTACTAATTGTCACAGCTTACGCTGAGGTGAACGACGCTGTGGATCTAGTCGCACGTGAAGGGGCGTTCTATTATCTTCAAAAACCAATCCAGATTGATGTCCTCAAGAAGGAGATTAGACGTGCCATTGAGATGCGGCATGGCTTAACAGATGGTGAATCGAGCGACGAAGCGCCTATCCCAGAGATTCATTTTGAAGGAATCATTGGTCAAAGTGATTGCATGCGTCAACTGTTCAAAACCATGTCTCGAATCATTCATCGTGGTGTCAATCAGGTGCTAATCACCGGTAGGACGGGCACGGGGAAGGGACTGGTCGCGAAAGCAATCCATGAGTATGGAAAACGTAAGGACAAGCCGTTCTTGCAGGTTAACTGTGGTGCTGTGCCTGATACGCTGATTGAAAGCGAACTCTTTGGACATGAAAGAGGAGCGTTTACCGATGCACATCGGCAGAAGATTGGTGTATTTGAAGCGGCAGAGGGCGGAACAGTCTTTCTGGATGAAATCAGCGATCTTGCTGTACATACACAGAGTAAACTCCTCCATATTTTGCACGAAAGGGAACTCATGCGTGTCGGTGGGGTGCAACCGATTAAAGTTGATGTATGCATCCTCGCTGCAACCAATATAGATTTGCAGGCCGCTGTCAACGAGGGAAATTTCCGCGAAGACCTCTTCTTCCGGTTGAATGTCATTCCGCTTCACATGCCTCTGCTCCGAGAGCGAAGCGAGGACATAGGACTTTTGGTTGACTTCTTCCTTCGGAAATTTGGACAAGAATATCCCGATGCTGAGCCGAGGCGTGTGACACCTAGGGCAATGTCCACACTTCGGCGGTACGATTGGCCAGGGAATGTCCGTCAACTTGAGAATTATCTACACAGAATCTTCGTGCTGTCGGAAAACGAAGCAATCGACCTTGAAGACCTGCCCCCTGAAATTTCCGATAGTTCATTGCCGCCAGGCGATTTTCCCGTAGAAATCCCAGCGGATGGAGTTGCGCTTGAAGAAATTGTGAAGGAATACATTCGGGTTGCCTTAACACAGACCGGCGGCAACCAAACCAAAGCCGCTGAGCTTTTGGGAATCTCTCGTCGCAGGCTTCAGAATCGAATGCAGAACTACGGATTTAACAGCAGGAATTTTAAGGGTTAAATCAGGTAGGGATTCTATTCCTAGATACCTGACCAATTCAACCATGCCCGTTGAGCGGTATCTTTCCGCATCAAACCTTAATCTGATAGGCGCAGCCATGATTGCCCGCCGATTAGAATCGCTTGACGGGTACCTTTCACTTGTCCAGTAACCACTTCCTATACATATCTCATTGTCTAACTTACGCAGGTCCTCAAGTATGCTGACACTGACGACTGTGAGCATGAGAGTCCGTGCGAGAGAAATATTAGAGCTTAAACCAACTGTTTTCACGCTTTACCCTCTCGCGTTTTGCGTTTCCTGTTGAGGTGAGCCAGTGCAAGATGGTTGGTTTCCCAACTATTCAATCACCGGTAGGTTTAAACGTGATAGATTTCCTTTGCCGTGATGAACTGCGTTGTGAGCAATAACCGGTTCGATATTTGACCACGGCGGTGCTAGGGTGTTTGGATGCGGCATGATGCGAGGAAAGTCGCTGCTAGTAATGAGCAAGCAAATCCGGGAACCAGTCGGAAATACATAGCCAATCTGTCCCATCTGCAAGTGGATACAGGTAACATCGCCTGATACGAGTGGCTGTGGGTCTATCCAACTTTCGCGATAGCGGCACCGCAGCGAGCCAATTGTCAGACAGATCGCCGCGCCAGAGGGCTCCTCGACACAGAGTTTAGCGATAAAATCAGTATCGACAGCACTGCTGGAAATGCAAAGATCCAGGGTAATTTCACCGATTACAGTCAGCGGCGATTCGAGTTTTGGGCTGCGATAAAAGAGCAGGTCGGACCGATCAAGCAGTGGACGTTGGTCAACTGGACCGTGGTGTTCAAGACCCCAGTAGATGGGCCCACCGTGTGTCGGAACAGGGGCCCGTGGGTTGTACACATAACTGTCAGCAACACTGCTGTCCGGAGGGGTTTGTGTCAATACCCCGTCACCGGTTCCCATGTTTGCGCTACCACCTGATTTGAGATGCCATGATTGCGTCGTTGCTTCTGGCGGAGGCCAATCTTGCAGGGAAATCCATCGATTCTCTCCCATCAGGAAGACTTTCACAGGCGGTTGGCTTGTGTAACCGTTGTCCAGCTCTTTTAAATGAAAATCAAGAAACTGAAGTTCATGTGCAAGGACCGGCAGATCTGCTTCCGTTCCAAAATCCCAATCACCATAGCGACAGTGCGCCGGCCCTGTATTTCCGATGTTTCCGTGACCCCACGGTCCGATGAGAAGGCGTTGTCCGCTTTGTGCTAATTCTGTCGCGCCATTGTCACGGATGTTTTGGTACGCCTCAAACTGCCCACGCGTGAGATGATCGAACCAACCCCCAGCATGAAATCCCGGCACCTTGATCTGCGGGTGCATCAAGGATTGGTCAATCGATTCCCAGTACCCATCGTAATGGTCGCGGGCTGCCCAATCCGACAAAATAGGGGTCTCAAAGCCGATTCGACCGGCGATCGCTTCAGGATTGGTCAGCTGGTTGAGGTCATCCCATGAGAAGTGTTCCATTGGTGGTTGATTGCGGCAAGAAGCGTGTGTCAGGGACCATCGGATAGCGTTGCCGAGCGCGAAGCATCCATCGTAGCGGATCCAGTGACGGAAGAATGAACCGGGAGCGACGGAGGGGGCGATGCAACGCAACGCCTCATGACCGCCGCTCGCCGCCGGCACTTGAACGATTCCAAGGTAACTGCGTCCCCATAATCCAATCCGTCCGTTACACCATCGCTGATTCGCTGTCCAATCTAGCGTCGCTTGTCCATCCCGAGCTTCGTCAACTAGTGGAACAAAAACACCATCAGAATCGTACTTACCTCGGCAGTCTTGTGCAACAAACGCGTAGCCTCGTTCGGTGAATTGATGTCCTGTGCCTTGCAGCCCCACGCGATGGTAGGGAGTACGGACAATAACAGTGGGAAATGGTCCCGGCCCATCCGGGAGATAAACATCTGTAGCAAGCTTCTCTCCGTCTTTGGCGGGAACTTTTCGGCATAGTAGCGTTTGCATTGGTGATTCTCCTAACTTTTATTTCCCAATAGAGGGGTAGCTTTCACTCTCTATTGATAACAATACACGCATGAACATAAGATCTCTTCGACGACTCCAAATGTTGAGAATCCCGTCTACTGACTCCCCATCTACTCTGTGAATATCCACTCATTTGATTTCAGGATTGACACGATGAATGGTAAATGCTACAATGAATCGTCAAATCGACCTAAACCAAAGGGCAACCTGAACGGTTAAATAAAAGGAAAATCCGATGTTGGTTCTGTTTATAGCTATTGGAATTGTCTTGCTTTCTTCTGCTATCTGTTCTGGATCCGAAGCGGCACTGTTTTCCGTTCGAATAGTTAAAGTGCGACGACTGGCTCAATCAAAACGGCCCGAAGCGCTAGCCCTGCTGGCCATCCGTGAGAAGATGAATCGCCCTATCGCAACCATTGTTATTCTCAACAATATTGCTAACATTGTTGGAACGAGTGTTGTGACTGTGTTGGCTTCCGATGTTTTGGGCAGTCGATGGCTGGGTCTCGTTTCAGGGATACTCACCTTCTTGGTGATCCTCCTCTCGGAAATTATTCCCAAAACGCTGGGTGAGCGATATTCAGACCAGATTGCGCTAGTTATTGCTCGGCCCGTCGCCGGATTGACCCGAATTTTAACTCCCTTGATATGGTGCATTGAAAAAATTACCAACCCTTTAACGGCAGGTGCTAACAGCTTTACAACAGATGAGGCAGAGATAAAGTTACTGGCAAAGATGGGACAAGAGGCAGGAACGATTGAGGATGATGAATTTGAAATGATCCGTAAAATATTCAATTTGAATGATATGACAGCTGCCGACTTAATGACACCAAGGGTGGTGATGACATATCTAAAAGGTGACTTAACGCTCGCTGAGGCAAGAGAGGAAATTCTGACCTTCCCACATAGCCGAATTATTGTAATTGGAGAAACACTGGATGAGGTCACCGGAGTCGTTTTGAAAACTGACTTGCTGGCAGGGATCATCCAAGGCAAATTGAATCAACCTATCTCAAATTTTGCTTATAAGGTGCATTTTGTCCTTGGACCGAAGCGTGCCAATCAGCTTTTGTCAATATTCCAGCAGACTCGCCAGCATTTAGCTGTTGTTGTTGATGAATATGGCGGTGTGTCAGGAGTAGTAACGCTTGAAGATGTGCTGGAAGTCCTTACAGGTCAACTTGTTGATGAAACCGATACAATCGATGATCTGCAAGAGTTCGCGCGAAAAAGGAAAAATTAGCCGTATCTCAACTCCACGGCATAGGAGGTTCTACAGGAACAGGTGCGGGAAATCGACTCACGATATCAACCGGAACCCCCTTGTCGGCAGATTCAAAGATGCGTTCGCAGATTTCCAGCACATGCCGGGCGTGTCTTCCTGAACATCGCACGGGTCTATTATTCCGAATTGCGTCCGCAAAATCAGAAGGTCCCTTGCCCCAGTCTAAACCCTCGTATGCGCCCTCCGGGGAAGGCTCAATCTCCCAGCCGCCTGTGGGTGCGCCCTTGCGAATGCCGCGTCCATCGTCATGTGCCTGAATCGAGAAAACGCCCTGCGTACCATGAATCTCGTAGGCCGGGATTTCCGATCTAGCGGTCCAGCTGTGGTAGAGTAATCCGTAAGCGCCGCTTTCAAATTCAAGTAGACCGAAACCGTGATCTTTCTCAGTAACTTCGTAGTGCAGCCCTGCGCGTGGTCCTGCATGTAACATCCGTTCCGGAATAGTAATCCGAGCCAAACCATAGACCCGTTTGACGGGGCCAATCATCGTCGTCATCGCAGTCAGCGGATAGGGTGCGACATCCTTGAATGGTCCAACGCCTTTCTTCATAAAAGCATCCGCGGTCGGATGCCAATACTCGACCGGTCCGCCAAAGTTTCCAGTGGCGGAAACAACTTCGCCAATTTCTCCTTCGCGAATGCGTTTCCAGACGTTCTGCTGAACATGACCGAGCATCGCCACCGGCGCACATGCAAATTTAACTCCTAGGGCGTCTGCCGCCTCGACCAACTGATCTGCTTCCTCAATGCGTAGGGCAACGGGTTTTTCTGAATAAACGTGCTTCCCCGCTGTGAGTCCTGCCAACGACACCGGGTAATGTCCTGTATGAATTGTTAGGTTGATAATTGCCTCAACATTGGCGTCATTTAGAACATCGTCGAAGGATTGATAAACCTTCCCACCGCCATTTTGAGCGAGTGCTTTTGCGCGAGAAATATCTTGGTCATAATAACCGACAAGTTCGATCTTATGCGGGTAGGCTTGGCATCGTGGCTGATAGCCTTTGCTTGCAATCATACCACAGCCGACAATGACTGTCTTTACAGGTTCAAAATCGGGTATTCATCCATCTCCTTTAATTGAGCCTTAAGTATCATAGTATTCCGAGTATTATAACAGATGGTCGTAGGTCAATCAAGAACGGAAAAAAGAGGAGGAGGCGTCTGTAAAAAAAAGGGGAAATACAGATTGAAAAGCATCAAAGTAAAACTGCCATTCCCAGGGGTTCAGATTGATTACATGCAAGAAAGCGACCTGCCGGAGGTAATGGAGATTGAACAGCGTTCATTCTCCTGCCCGTGGTCTGAAGCCTCGTTTCGTGAAGGATTGAGGCAGGGAAACCATCATGTTTACTTTCTTGTCATTCGTCACCATCAAAACCCGATTGCGTTTATTAACTTTTGGGTCGTAGAAGACGATGCCCATATTGCAAATTTTGCGGTTTCTCCCGACTATCGAGATCGAGGCGTCGGTAAATACCTGTTTGCAGAGTCACTTGCACATATCCGAAAACTGGGAGGCGATCGCGTCTTTTTGGAGGTGCGGGTGAGTAATATACAGGCACAGCACCTCTACAAACAGTTTGGGTTTAGAATTGTTTCTATTCGAGAAAAATACTACATGGATAACCATGAAGATGCCTACGTTTTACGGCTTTCCAATCTTGGGACAATTGGTTTGTGCATCGATCACGCACATCATACGAATTCCAAATCCAAAGCTGACTAAAGAGAATAACTATCCCTCAATAGATTGGGAGGATCGGTTCGTTTAGAAATTTGCCAAGATGCGATTCGGGATCGCATTGCTTGAAAAGTGGCATGGGGAACTATAATAAACCGTTTAACCGTTAAGAGAAAGGAATTGACATACGATGCGGAAATACTTTTGCTACGGTGTCAGGTTGTTGCTTCTGTTTTTTATTGTTCTCAGCTTGACACCGGCTGTAATGGGAGCGCAGACCAACGGCTTAATAATCATGATAACCGATTTTGGTTTCAAGGATTTTTACGTCGGTGCGATGAAGGGGGCAATGTATAAGGTCTTTCCACAAGCGAGAATTGACCAGATTTCTCATGGAGTCTCAAAGTTTGATATTAAGGAGGGAGCATATACACTTGCCAAAGCCGCCCTAGAATTTCCGACGGGAACCGTTTTCGTTGGCGTTATCGATCCGGGGGTTGGCACACAACGCAAACCTATCGTAATGAAAACGAAGAATGGGAATTATTTTGTCGCGCCGGATAACGGACTCTTAACGTTGATTGGTGATACAATGGGCGTCGCAGAGGTGCGGGAAATCACAAACCGCGATGTCATGCGACAGGATCTTCAGTCGAGCACGTTTCACGGTCGGGATATTTTTGGTCCAGCTGCCGCTCATCTTGCCAAAGGGATTGCGTTCGAAAAGGTCGGACCCGTTTTGAAGCAGTATGTGCAGCTGCCTATTTCGCTTGCAGAGGTGCTTGGTGATACGATTGCTGGGCAGATCGATGTCATTGATGAATATGGAAATGCGATCACAAACATACGTCCGAATCTATTCGAGAAGTTGGGAATACAGGGTGGCCAGACTATCGAGGTTGAGTTTGACAACCAAAAGAAAGTCCGCTGCAAATATGTCAAAGCTTACGGAGATGTGCCGGTCGGCGATTATGTTGGGTTGTTTGGGAGCGGTGGCGTTTTTGAGGTTGCTATCAACCAAGGCAATCTTGCTGGGCAGTTGGAATTGGAAACGTCAGTGGAACTCAGTGTGCGGAAAGTGTCGGACTAAAATAGGGGAACATAAAAGATGCGGACTGTCGCGACAAAGTTAGGTGTAAGTATCTTCTTAATGGCTGTCAGTTTGATGCTGACACCCGTAAGTCATGCCCGTATTCAGCCCGAGGATATCGCTGCAATGTGGCTTTTTGATGAGGTTGAGAAAGAGATAACAAAAGATCTTTCTGGTAACCTGCATCATGCGAAGCTGGTGAATAATCCAGAGTTGGTGGAGGGGAAATTCGGCAAAGCATTTGCCTTTGGGAAGGGCAAGTATCTGGAGGTGCCGCACCATAGGAGGTTACAGATCAATGATGTCATCACCATCTCTGTATGGGTAAAAAGACCACTCCGGCAGGATGCAAACGATATTGCTGAAGCACCTTTTTATATTATGGAAAAGGGTGGAAACTGGGGGTTTGGTCAGCAGGGGCAGGCGAATTATGGAATAGCACTTCACAAGATCCTCAAGAATATGTTCTTTTTCTTTTTTAGAGGGGGGTTTCGAGGAGTGGAAGGTATCCCTGATGATCAGTGGCATCATTATGTCGCTGTCGCCAAACATGATGAGGCCGACCCTGCGATATATATTGATGGTCTCTTGCGGGAGATCGCGCTCCGGGATGGCGAAAAGAGAATAGCGTTGTTTCCAGAATCCAAGAGAAATCTGCATATTGGCGCACTGATTCCGGAAAGATTTGACTCTTTCAGTGAAAGCATGATCGACGAATTGATCATATTCAACACTGCCTTAGATGAGGCTGAGATTATACAACTCAAGACAGGGATAGGGAATGTTTTATTCGCTGTTTCCGCATCAGGCAAACTTGCTACAACTTGGGGGGACATTAAACGAGGTTGGTAGGTCCTTACTACAATTCAGAGAAGGCACAAAATGCATAATAGGTTTCCCATTGATTAACATCTTGGTATTTGATATAATGGGTGATACGGAAACCGAGTTTTTTCTTCAAAACGCGGTTTCTTCCGCAATCCAGAAAGGCCTATACCATTCGAACGCATATTATCATTATATTCAGCAAATCGTGTCAGATCACTGATAGGGACTTGGTTTTCAAGCCCGACGGTTTGGGAAATCAACGGCTACCCCCAATGTGGCTCGCAGTGGATTGCCAAGTCCACAGCGCTTGGGGACAATTTCTTGCGTTTTAAAACAGGTTCTTAATCCTTCAATTTGAAGCATTGAGTGTAATTTGCCCCGGATTCTTAAGGAGATGAAATTTATGGCAAAGACATACCGAGTCGGAATTATTGGGTGTGGTGGAATGGGAAGATCTCACGCCAACGCTTGGCCCACCACCGGTCGTGCTGAAGTGGTAACAGCGGCGGATATGAATCCAGAAGCCGCCGCTAGGCTCGCGGAGGAATTTTCACTCCCAACGCATTATGCCGATGTTCGTGAAATGTTTGAAAAAGAGACGCTCGACATCGTGAGTATTACAACATGGCAAAGCGTGCGCGCCGAACTCACACTGATCGCTGCAGACGCGGGGGTGTCAGGGATTCTCGGTGAGAAACCCATGAGTGCTTCTTACGGCGAAGCACAGGACATGATGGCCGCTTGCGAAAAGGGTGGAACCAAACTCGTCATCGGACATCAACGGCGTTTTATGCCCCAAAATTGTGAGGCACGGCGACTCATTCAGGAAGGGGCAATCGGAGAGCCGCAGGCGATGTTACGCCGCGATGGGTATGGCTTGCTCAATCGAGGTACGCACGAAATCGATGAAATGCGCTACATCCTCGGCGATCCTGAACCCTTGTGGTTAATTGGACAGGTCTCTCGGCGGACAGATAAGTGGGAACGCCGGGTCCGTTGTGAGGACGTTTGCATGGGCGAAATCTGCTTTGAAGGCGGGATCCGCGGAATTTATGAAAGCGATCTGCCCGAGCCTGGCTTGCGTGGTGATGCTGTCTATGGAAGCGATGGTCAACTCCGACGAGGCGCAGATGGAACAATAGAGTTACTCAATAGCAAAGTCGCTGGCTGGCAAACCATCACGCCGCGTCAGAGTGAGCCGAATCAGTTCGAGGAAATGATTGCGTGGCTTGATGGAGAGATTGAAGAACATCGGAACGCGGGAATACACGCTGCCACTACGATGGCAATCCTGATGGCGATTTACGAATCTCTGCGGATTAAGGATGTCGTTAAGTTTCCCCTAACTACACGTCCCAATCCGCTAGATTTGATGGTTGAAGGCGGAATGTTACCTGTATTTGTGGAGGGACGTTACGATATTCGCGCGCCATTTCCAGAACAAGAGTAGAATTGAACGTTGTAAGTGCTCACAGGAAGCAAGAATGCAAGCGGTGTATTGAGGTCGGGAGCTCTTGTATTCTCATCACCCATTACGTTGTATGCCTATGACACGGATTAAGCATTTCACGGAAATCGATGATGCCGATCTCCCGCTGGTCGGTGGAAAAGGGTTGAATCTTGGCAAGCTGACGACCGCGGGATTTCTTGTGCCGCCCGGCTTCTGCGTGACAACCGACGCTTATCATGCCACCGTTGGAGCAGGCGATACGCGCAGCAGCGAAGCTGTCCAGGCTGTTACACTGCCGGAGGCGCTCCAATCGGAAATTTTGACCGCTTATAGCCAATTGGGTGCAGATAGGGTTGCGGTGCGCTCGTCTGCCACCGCAGAAGATCTCCCTGATGCCAGTTTTGCTGGACAACAGGATACGTTCTTAAATGTATCTGAGGCATCTGAACTCTTGGAGAAGATTAAGTTGTGTTGGGCATCGTTATGGTCAGATCGTGCGACTGCCTACCGCCGTGACCACGGTATTGAGGAGGCACAGCTCGGGATGGCTGTTGTGGTACAGGCGATGATCGATGCTGAGGTTTCCGGTGTTATGTTTACCCGAAGCCCGACAGGAGGCGATGAACTCGTCATCGAATCAAACTGGGGCTTGGGCGAGTCCGTTGTTTCGGGAGAAGTCACGCCTGATCACTTTACGGTTTCACGAGAAACCGGCGAACTTAGGCGTGAAACTGTGGTAACCAAGCGGAGGATGGTTGCACCCGAGGGAATGCAAGCCGTGCCGATCGGTCAGCGGGAGATTCCGAGTTTACAACGCGGACGGATTACCGAGCTCAGCAAGATTGGTATGCAGGTGGAAGCGTTCTATGGTGCACCCCAGGACATCGAATGGGCGCGTGCCGATGAGCAATTCCATTTGCTTCAGGCGCGTCCGATAACGACCCTCACGGATGCAGCGGAGATTGAGCAATTACGCCGCCAGGAAATTGAAACCCTCCAGAAGAAAGCCGATGAAGGCGGAACAGTATGGAGTCGATACAATCTTTCCGAAGTCCTACCCGCCCCGCTCCCTATGACGTGGGCAATCATGCGGGAATTTATGTCGGGACGAGGGGGATTTGGATTGACCTGTCGCGAGTTGGGATTCCTACCCAGTCGCAGGTTCGATGAGGAGGGAGTGCTGGATCTAATCTGTGGACGGCTCTACTTCAACTTAAGTCGAGAAGTAGAATTTAATTTCCACGGATTTCTGTTTGAACACGATTTTCAGCAGCTCAAGCGTGACCCACATAAGGCAATCTATCCACAACCAACTTCAAACATCAAACGCAGTAATGCCCTGTTTTGGCTCAAATTTCCCTACTATATCGTTAAGGCAATTACCGCTGAACTCAAACATGGCAAAATTTCTAAAGATCTTGATAGCATTCTCTCGAAAAAGATCTTTCCAACGTTTGAAGAGTATATCCAGGCTCAAAAACAGATTTCGCTTGAAGAATTGTCAGATGAACAGGTGATTGACAAATTCCACGAATGGCATGAGAAAACGTTGAATGAGTTTGCTAAGGATGCACTCAAGGCGACAGTGTTTGCACACTTTTCTTACCAGCAGTTGGAAGTTGCCCTGCAAAAGTGTTTTGGTGAAGTTGAGGCAAAAGATCTCGCTAGATTGTTAATCACAGGGTTGGAAGGTGACCTAACTCTTGACGCCAATCTGCAAATGTGGGAGATTGCACAAGGCGAACTTACACTAGGAGATTTCTTGGAAAAACATGGACATCGTTCGGTCGGCGAATTTGAGCTAGCGCAGCCTCGCTGGAATGAAGATCCATCCTACGTCGAGCAAATTATCGCATCGTTCCGCTCCAATCCCGATGCTAATCCGACGAAACACTTGCAAGTCCAAGAGGCAAATCGGGCAAAGGCAAAAAGTAGATTGGCAAGGCTACCCGCAGGGAAGGAGGCTGCATTTCGGAAAAAGATTGATAGAGCGCTTGAACTTGCACAACGGTACATGCCCTTCCGAGAGACAGCAAAATTTTATCTTATGCTTGGTTACCAGCTAATTCGAAAGGCTTTACTCGAACTCGATCGACGCTATCAGCTTGACGGAGATATCTTCTATCTTATACCCGGTGAGTTAGACCGGCTTATCCAAGGAGAAGACCTCCGATCGATGATTGCAGAGCGAAAAACAACGCGAGCGCGATTGTTAAAGATTGAACTGCCAGATGTCATCTACAGCGATATCCTCAACCGTATCGGTGAGCCTCAAGCGATTGAAGCAAAAGATGAGATACAAGGACTTGGGGTATCAGTTGGTGTTGCTACCGGTGAGGCGTATGTCCTCCGGGATGCAGCCGATGCAGAGATCGCTGGTAAAAACTATATCTTGGTCTGTCCTTCAACAGATCCGGGATGGACACCGCTCTTTCTCCACGCTGCTGCATTGGTGATGGAGTATGGCGGTATGCTGTCGCACGGTGCTATCATCGCACGGGAATACGGCATTCCAGCAGTAGTTAATGTTACTGCTGCAACGCAACGCATCCAATCGGGTATGCGCCTGCGCGTTGATGGGGCGCGAGGGATTGTCTCAATTTTGAACGATGAATCTGTTTAGTAATTCGTTCATTCGTAATCAATAGTCCTTCAGTCATATTAATCTGCTTAGGCAATAAATTTTAACGATTCATCGCAATCATACTTGACAAAGATTTCTAATCGGTGTAAACTCTAGGGTAACCTAACAAACGATAAAGATTTCTCCCAATTTTTAGCGATATGTCAAGAAGGTTTTCAGAATTAAGAAACTCAAAGCGAAAGACGCTCCAACAGATTTAGGGGTAAAAAGAGATGAATTCCCAACCAGCAGTATCCCAAGACAATACGGAACTCAGTGTTGAAAGTGTGAAGAAAGAGCTTCATAAGAGGAGCCATCCTAGCTTAACGCCAATCGACATAGAAGCTCACGCGGAGACAGTGTATCAGATATTGAAACTGAAGAAAAAACACAATGTGGTGATACTCGGCCATAATTACATGGAGCCTCTTGTATTCGGTTTGTCGAAAAAAAATGAGCAAGGTGATTCACTTGGGTTGAGCATGTACGCTGCAAAAACCGATGCGCCATACATCCTCTTTAATGGGGTGCCGTTCATGGCAGAAACCGCGAAAATCCTCAATCCTTCAAAAACGGTTCTCGCCGCGGATAAGACTGCAGGCTGTTCTTTGGCAGATAATTTCGGGGCTGAAGAGGTAAGGAAGCTGAAAGCACTTTATCCAGGGGTCCCTGTCATGATTTACATTAATAGCTATGCTGAGGCGAAGGCGGAATCGGATATCTGTTGCACCTCCGCAAATGCCGCCCAAATAGCACGGGAAATGCCGGGTGACGAGATTCTTTTTGTTCCTGATATTTTCTTCGCGGAGAATTTAGAGGAGGAGCTTAGAGGAGCGAAGACCGTTATCTATCCTGGAAAAGGGAATCAGGAGAAAGGGGCGGTGTGTGAGGTGCATGAAAAATTCCTGCTTTCAGATTTATTAGCAATACGAGAGTCGTTTGACATCCCAAAAGGTCACCCCACGAGAATACTTTATGCACACTGGGAGTGCCGGCCCGAGGTGCTTCAGGAAGCAGATTTTTATGGCAGTACCAGCCAGATAGGAAAGGACATTGCCAAGAGAGTGGAGGAAAATTGTCTGGAACGCGCTTTTGTTGCTTCAGAATGTGAGCTGACCTCCAATTTGGCGCAGGAGTTTCCGACCGTACAATTCTCGACCGCGTGTTCTGTGAGATGCTCACATATGGCGAAAGTCACGCTCGCTAAGGTGCTTAATGTCCTACAGGCACTTGATAAGGGTGACGATTTGAGTCCCCATGAAGTCACACTCATGCCGGAGATCATTGAACGAGCAAGAACACCAATTGAGCGGATGCTTGAGATGAGTGCATAGAACGTAAAACACAGATTCATGCTCCACACTCCCCGCAGGTTCAAACCATCCCAATCTGAAATCAGTACAAATAAAAAAGGCTCCCAAACCTACGGGAGCCTTTTTTAGGGTCTATAAACAGATACCCAATCGATTTCGTTAAATCTTTACAACGTTTTCTGCCTGATAACCTTTGGGACCTTGCACAAGTTCAAACTCAACCTCTTGTCCCTCATCGAGAGATTTGAAGCCAACTCCTTCGATAGCGGAATAATGTATAAATACATCTTCCCCTGAATCGGTGGTGATGAACCCGAACCCCTTTTGATCGCTAAACCATTTTACACGACCGGTTGCCATCTTTTCGCACCTCCTTTCACTTCGGAATATCAAACTGCAAACGCTTCATGAAGCCGAAAGAAGCATAGAAGTACAAAATGACAGCAAATTCGGGGGAAGGTGCTTCAGTTTTGCTCTTCACACAACTTGTAAAGCTTTCTTGAATCCATTGTACAGTTGCACCTATATTATACTTGACTCTCAATAGAAATGCAAGGATTAAAGATGATAATCAATCCATCTTCAGCTGAAAGCAAGCACCGATCTCTGGCTGTGAGTTTCCTCTTATAGCTTATAGTCAAGATTTCACTTGCTTTCAGCCCTTACCAATCAGCGTTTGTCGTGCTGCTGAATGTATAGATCCGTGAGATATTCCTTCATTTCATCGACGCTCTTTTGGAGTGCATTGAGATCCGCTTGGACCTGTGCAATTGCCTCCTGACTCACCTTGCCTCCCTTATCGAACTGATACTTCTTCTTTACTATATCGCTGATGTTATTAAGCGCAACAATTACAATAATAAATACGCCTATAAAGAAAATTGTTTCCGGCATCTCTAAGCCTCCACTTACAATATCAACTAAAGAATGAAATGTGCGGTGTGAAACGTCAAAACCCATTGTCAATCTTCTACTTGCAATGCAAACGATTAGAACAGCGCAGTCCAATCATCATTAAAATTCACCAAAGTTGGCAGTAGGCATACTCCGTATGCCGTAACCCCTGTAGACCACAATGCTTGTACAAATTTTCGACTACGACTCTGCATTGAGAATGAAAGTCGCTGCGGGCAAAGTCCGGAACAACTTCCGTCTCTTACCGCGATTGAAATGCGTTCATAACCCCAGCGGGGCGACATTTGTGTCGTATGATAACGCAACTAGCGACTTAGGTTACAAGTAAGATACAAGATTTTTGCCACTCTCGAAATGATTAGTACAAGCTTAGTGCACATTGGCAAAAATATGTGGACAGTTTGAGTCGAACCTCGATTACTATGCTAGAGGTATATCAAACTGACTCATCTCATATTCTATTCCTTACCAACCTTCTGGTATCTGGCTTCGTACAAAGCTCATAGACTAGTTGCTCTAAGATACACTCCGGATCTAATTGACTGCTCTTGAGTTGTACATCTGCCTCCAGTGTTTGCTCCAATCCGTATACTAACTCTTCCGTGCTGAAAAAAGAAATTGCTTGGATGACTTTAAAGGCAGCATAAGGATTCTGTTTCAGAAGATTGACTTGTGCTGCATTGGGGAGATAATTGGACATTTTTGCAGCAAGCGGCTTGAAAACAGTATCTGCGAAGCTTTGGTAATTCATTCGATCTGCCGTCAGTTTTAGTTCTCCCTGTTCTGCAAGCAGCTTCGCTTGGAGTGTGAGCCTGACTTGCCGTGCAATGAGTGCGTTCACTTTAATCGGAGGTTCACCGCTTTCTAGAACGCTGTGGAGGCTGGACAACGCTTGTGAAACCGACCTTTTTCCAAGTGCGTCCGTAAGGGCGAAAATGTTTTCAAAACTGCTCTGAGCGATGATAGTTTCGATGTCCCGTTCGTCGATCCGTGTCTTCTCTCCAACAAAAGCAATTATCTTTTCGATTGCCTCAGCAATCAAGTGCATATCGTTGCCTGTCCGCTTCTGAAGGAGACTAAAGGCACTAGGCGAAATCTTCTTCCCGAATGTTTCGAGTTTTCTGGAAACACCTTGGTAGACCCGATCTTGCTGACCCGACCTCCCGGGTTCGAGTGGGGCAAATGAGACATACCTACCGACACGACCAATCAATCTCACAAGCCGACTTCGTCCATCAACATTTCCTTTGACAGTAAAGATCAGAATGCTCGCTTTGGGTAATTCTGCACCTAGCCACTCAACCAGTATTTCGGTATCGTCAGCTGCACCGGATATATGTTGGAAATCATCAACCTGAGCAGTAATTTGTGGTAAGGTGCGGAGAAATTCGAGGCCTTCAGGACTCAAGCCAGCTTCGTTTTCCTCAATGAGTTCGCTGATGGCGTCTCTGAAATCATTATTCTCATCAGCAACATCCTGTGCCGAAACACCCAGAACTTTGACCATCAACGCGATTGCTTTCCGCGGGCTTCCCTCTTCGGCAGCTTCAACAGCATTCTGTATTATCTCCGGCGATGATGGACCCTTCTGCCTCTTGAACACCGTGGCTTCGCTTACGACAACAACGCGCCGATCTGCCATCACTGGATACACTTCCACTGCACTGAGTATTTCACGAACAGATACTTCTGTGCCATCGAGGTGAGTCAGGTTAAAATCGCGGGTCTCCGGTGAAAGCAGATTTTCAAGCATCTGCTTGAGCGTGGTCTCTATCAGAAACTGTTCTTCGCCGCACAGCAAGTAAACGGGACGAGCCTTGCCTCCCTGAATTTCCTTAACAATATTCGGTGTTGTAGCTTGTGTTGGTTGTCTCATGGATACGTGACGTGATGCCTTGTAGAATAAGTAGTAGTGCCCCATCAGGAGGCGCGGTTTGGTATTTATTTTGAATTCCAGTCACATCAGAGAGAGGTGCGAAGGTTTTACAACCTCATGGGCACGCTATCCCGCCCGGTCAGGAAATCTTAGAAACCGCTTCGCATTCTCGCCCATGATGTCGTCGTATGCTTCGTCGCGTAAATCTGGCAACAACTCCTTGAGGATGCCGGTGAGTTGACCGTAACTGGGATCTTCCAAGATCCACGGAAAATCGGTCGCCCACATCAGACGCTTCGCGCCGTAGTGATCAAGGAGTCGCTGGTGCCACCGTGCGAGATCCCGATAGGGATACGCTTCATTGCTGAAGGCGTATTGACCCGATACATGCACCATTACGTTTTCAAAACAGCCGAGACGGTGGGTTGTGTGAAAGGCGGGATTATACTCCGCCGCTTCAATCCGGGGACGCCCCTTCGCATCCCAAGAGAACTTTCCTCTGCCAGGACAGAGGCCAAGATGGTTCAAGACGACCCGGACTTGAGGGAAAGCATCCATCAAATAAGGAAGCAGGTGTGCATCAACCGCTCGTGGGTAGAGCCAGAGCACATAATCTTCTGCTGCGGCATGTTCCCAGACACGATAAGTTTTGATTTCCTTAATGTTGATTCGTGCAAACGGATCTCTCGGTCCGCCAATCGAAGACAACCGAAAACCGATAATCCCGGTACCATCCGTTAGCTTGTCCATGTGATCTTCCGGGTCAGAGAGATTTGGTGGTATTAACCCAATACCGAGAAAACGATCCGGATACGTCTTCAAACAGTGTAGCAAATAGGCGTGGTGTTCGATACCAGTACCGCCGGTCTGCACAAGCATTGCTTGGTCAATACCGTTTGCTTCCATTTCGCCCAATAGTTTTTCGGCAGTTTCTTCCCGATCAGCCGGACAAACCGGGGTTGGTTCTCTCGGAAATTCAGGGGAAACCTTGCCGAAAACGTGGAGATGGGAATCTATTCGAGTCATCACGCCTCCACACTGAAAAGTTTACGCCGTTCCGACGTCGTGCAGAGGTGAGCAATAGAGGCAAACTGTTTTGGATCTACGCGCTCCGGTGTCCGTTTCTCGTAAATAAGGATGAGTGATTTTCGTGGCGTATCTGTGGGGTTATCCATGGCAGTATGCCAGCCGTACGAGTTGAACATGATGGCGGTGCCCGCTTTCCCCGGAAACCGCCTATGACCGGGCATCGCTTCTAGCCGCTGTGCTTTGGAGTACGGTCCCGCGTCAGGTTTGTGGCTCCCTGGCACAAAAGCAAATTCGCCAGCCCCAGGCTCGACATCGTTCACATAAACTTGGACTTTGATATGCAGCGGATTGCTGTGCGGAACATCAGGATGCCAACCGGAATAGCAGACGGGTCCCGGCGGGACAGTGCGAACTTGCGGTCCCAGCAGAATCAGATCATCGTCCGTAAATGCCATCAAACTACCATAATAGCTGGGGTGGTCGATCATATCTACGAAGATTTCATCTTTTGCAAAGGGATCAGGGATGTCGTAAAACGACGCAGCCGTCTCGCCTGCTTCTACACGGTCTAACCATGCGGGTTTGCACTGTTCTGCCCAATAATCAAAGGCGCCTTGAAGTCGTTTTAAATCATCGCCCTGAATCGCGTTTTCAAAGACAAGGTAACCTTTTTCTTTCCATTGTGCTGTTTGGGCTTCGGTAGGTTTAATCATGGAATACCTCCTATTGCTAAATCAATTTCAAGGTGGTGAGAAGTTCTTACACTGCTGCCTTTTCAAAGATTATTGATCGTTTCCATCTCTTCAGATGTGAGCTCCCAATCAAACAAATCAAGATTTTCTCTCAAATGAGCGTCAGAACTAGCTTTGGGGATGACAATTAAGCCTTTCTGAAGCAGCCATCGCAAAGCAACCTGTGCCGCCGTTTTTTCATGTTTGCCTCCAATTCCCCGTAAGACCGGATCGTCGACGATTTTCCCAACTGCGAGTGGACGATGAGCGGTCAGGGGAATCTGATGTGCCTGACAGTGCTGCAAAAGGTCCTCTTGTTTACTATGGACGTGATATTCCACCTGATTGGTACTGATAGCCGCCTGAGAAAGTGCCCTTGCCTGATCCATCTGTTCAATACTGAAGTTGCTGATGCCGATACTTTTTGCTTTGCCTGCATCGTGTATCTCGTTGAATGCGGACAGGGTTTCTTCCATCGGTACAGTACCATCGCCGGGATGGTGAACCAGCAACAGATCGACATAATCGGTTTGCAGATCCGCTAGGCATTCATCGCACTGGGAGTGGACCTGGTCGTACTTCAGGTGGGTGTGCCAAATCTTGGAGGTAATGAAAAGATTCTCCCTGATTGCACCGACCTCACGCAATGCCTCTCCAATCTCCTTTTGGTTGGCGTACATCCAAGCCGTGTCAATGTGGTTATAACCGAGTGCAAGCGCGTTCTTGACGACCGTTTTGCACTGTTCGTTACGCAACGTCCATGTCCCAAGTCCTAAAACAGGGATTGCATGACCTGAGCCAAGTCGAATCGTCTCCATCTGGTCTCCCTCGTAATGTTGGAATTATCTTTGCCGTGATGATTCGGTTGGTAGTGTTCCCTTTTTACACGCTTTGTTAGTGCCGAAAATGCCGGACGCCGGTGAAGACCATCGCCATGCCGTACCGATCTGCTGTCTCAATCACAGGTTGGTCGCCCACTGAGCCACCGGGTTGAATGATTGCGCGCACGCCTGCCTCACCAATGATCTCAACACCATCCGGGAATGGGAAGTAGGCATCGGAGGCGAGGACGGATGCTTGCGCCCGGTCGCCTGCCTTTCGTGCTGCGATGATGCACGAATCGACGCGGCTCATCTGCCCAGCGCCAATTCCGACTGTCTTTGAACCTTGAACCAGCAACACGCAGTTCGATTTGACATGCTTGCACGTCTTCCACGCAAATAGCAGTGATTCAATCTCCTCGTCCGTCGGCTGACGCTTCGTGACAACTTTCAGGTCATCGGGTTTAATTTCATGGAGGTCCCGGTCTTGGACAAGGACTCCACCGATAACGTTCCGGATCTGCTTAACTGCGGCATCCTGACGAAGTTCACCTGTTTCAAGAATTGGTCTGCGATTCACGCGGGAGAGAGCCCGTAATGCTTTCGGGGTGTAGCTTGGCGCGATGATAGCATCGACTTTGATTCCTGCATTTGCCGCCTCACGAATAGCGTTTGCTACTTTTAAGGAGACTTTTTGGTTCAAACCGATGACGGAACCGAAAGCGGAGGTTCGATCACAATCGAGGGCATCGTTGAACGCTTCTTCCAAAGTGTCGGCAGTTGCTAATCCACACGGGTTATTGTGCTTGATAATCACGCAAGCTGGTTCGGAGAAGTCCTTAACGATTTCGATTGCCGCCTCCAGATCGAGGATGTTATTGAACGAAAGCGGTTGACCACTCAGTTGATTTGCCCATGCTGCACACGGTTCAGGTGAAGTGTGGGTGCGATAGAACGCCGCATGCTGATGGGGATTCTCACCGTAGCGGAGACTTTGTGCGCTTTCGTACCGGAGGTCGAGCACATCTGGAAAGTTGGCGTCGGGGGTATCCAGATTGGCGAGGTAACGTGAAATCGCTGCATCGTAATGGGCGGTGTGTAAAAACGCCGCTTTCGCCAATTGAAACCGGGTTTCGTCCGAAAGACAACCGTCATTTGCGTTAAGTTCTGCGATGATGTCGGGATACTGCTGTGGATCAGTGAGGATAGCGACATCGCGATAGTTTTTCGCAGCTGATCGAATCATTGACGGCCCGCCGATGTCGATGTCTTCAATTGCTTCGGCAAGTTCGATCCCGTCCTTAGCAATTGTTGCCTCAAATGGATAGAGGTTGGAAACGACGAGATCGATGAATTCGATTCCTTGGTTCGACGCCTGAGTGACATGGTCGGCGTTATCTCTGACTGCCAATAGGCCGGCGTAGATCTTCGGATGGAGTGTTTTTACCCGCCCATCAAGCATTTCCGGGAAACCGGTGTAGTCGGACACCTCACGAATCTCAATCCCCGATTCGCGGAGTGTGTTTGCAGTGCCGCCCGTGGAAAGGATTTCGACGCCTTTCTGAACAAGAGTTTTGACAAGACTTATGAGGTCAGTTTTATCGTAGGTACTAATTAGTGCGCGTTGTATCTTTTTCATGCACCCTTCCTTTTTAACCTTTGGTGCGAATTGATGAGGATGTCGTTACACCACCCCCGCAGGTCGGGAATCTTGCCCGACGCCAACGATATAGCGAGATTAATTCATAAGTAATGGAAATCTCCGTTCCGTTTCGGCTTACGCATTACATGTTATGTTTCATTGGCTTCAGCAGGGTGACATGTGTATAGTATATAGCGCAACTAGCACCATTGGTTTTTATGCCACATATCTGGGATGTCCAAAGCCATCGTTAGCCACATGGCTGCGTGCCGGAATCTCTGACTGATCCGGAATAATCAGATCTATCACCGAGGTGTTTTCGATAATCGTCCCGTCACCCACCGAGACGTTTTTTCCAAGACGAATCACGCCCGGTTTGATAGATTCGCTCCGGATGGTTCCGACAACCACCGAGGAACCGATATGGCAGCCGGTGCCCATCTCAACAAAACCGTAGATCTCTGTATTTGTACCGACGGTGGAGCGATCCCCGATTCGTACCGGACCTAGCAGACTTGCGTCCGTGCCAATCTGCACGAAGTCACCAAGAATCGGGTGGCGCTGTTTTACCCTCACGCTCAAGCCGCCAAGTGTACACGGATAGATGACGCAGCCAAATCCGATAACCCCGGTCTGTCCGGTGGTGAAGCCGCGGTGGGGATGCTCCAAGAAATTGGCATCACCAATCTGTGTTTCGGGGTGGAGATCTGCTTGGTAGTAGCGGCCTCCAAGTTCAGAAATTGCCCGGGGCAAAAGTGGCACAGGGGTTCGGTGGAGATTGGCGTTCTCCTTAACAGGACCGGATCGAGTTAGGAGATAACCAACATCGTGGTAGAAGAGCACTCGCCAACCGGGGTACGTACTTACAACCAACTGCATCTGATAATCAAAAGCAAACGCCAAATCGAGAGAGTCTAGGACGTTTCGATAGGGTTGAAAATCCCGTCTTAGAATAGCTTCATCTACCTTGTCCCTGATGTCCAGTTCGACAAGTTTTTCACGGGAAATTCCGCTGTGAAGCAGATAGGCATCCCATACCGCCGGATCTCTCAGAGAGGCAAAGCGGTTCCATAGGGCACGCTGTTTCAGTCGAGGTAATTCCCAGAGCAGCGCAAACGTTGTGTCTAACGCACGGCTTTCCCACTCACTTTCGTTGGTGACTGCCAAGAAGGATTGGGCAATCATCGCGTAGAGCTGGTCAGCGACCTCTTCGATCGCTTCCGACAGTTCGCCTTTACTGTTTTCTGGACGCGGAGCGTTATGAGAACCGGGTGCGACGCATTCTAATAGGTTGCCGAGCACCGTTTCGAGGATATCCCGATTGACAAATCCCCGTCCAGAGCGCAGAGAGAGGACATCTCGACTTTCACTGTTAATGCGCAAGACCTTGAGTTCATCCGCGGAATAGATCGGACGAATCGCCTCTAATACCTGCTTCAGCAGCGGGCGCTTCCGGCTTTCGTAGGTTGAATCAAAGAGTGTTGTTTCGAGCATGTTGTTTGTGCTTTCGATTTGCGAGGTTTTCTATCAGTTGTAATATTGTTTATAATCCTAATTCCTTCAGTAGCTGGATTTTCTTCAGCCGATTCGGACCTGCTGTCTCGAAAAGCCGGTCGGAAACCAGTCGTCCAGTATCAGGTGCCCACATCTTCGCATAGCTCTTGTTAAATGTGACAATGCGCTCGATCTCCCAAGCCATCCGTGGGTGCGTTCTCATCATCCATGCCATCTGCCGCCGGTTGGCACCGCCTCCCCAAGATGAATGCCAAATCCGTGTGTTAAAGGCGATAACATCCCCTTTTTGGGTCGGTAACTCGTAGCGACCAGGAAATTCCTGCATGGAATATCCGAGTGCACGCTCGTCTATCTGCTTTTCAATTTCGGTATAATGGAGGGGCCATAGATGACTACCGGGTATGAAGCTCAAGCACCCCTTGCCCAGCGCGACATCATCCAGATAGAATGTCAACTTCGCTTCGATTCCAGGTTGGGGCCAGCTGCCATCGCGGTGCCAATTCGTGTCCCCATTGTGAATCTGTCCATCGGAACTGCCGAAAAAGATACAGTCTTCTCCAAGCAAATCCTCGGCGATGCTAGCCAGTTTAGGATGGTCTAGCAGATTGTAGAAATACGGATCTGCCTCAATCAACGGGAGGATAACGCGGTGCCCATCTGGAAATATCCGTGCTCCGGGGGCTGACGTATCCCCTTGGTCTTTACCGTTAGCAATAATCGCGTCAAATCTCCAAGAGAATTCGTCAATCTCTTCAGGTGTCAGGGCAGCGGGAACTTTAACAAAACCCAACAGGTAAAAGTGTGTTTTCTGATCATCCGTCAGCATGATGTTTCCTCAAGGTCAGAAATTCATCAGAATTCTTCGGGATGGAGACCCCACACTTTAGTGTGTGGGAGGAAATCCCACCTTCTTTTTGCTTGAAACATATTGTGAGTATGTTAAAATTGCCTTGTCCTTCGTGGGAAAGTTTCAGCCCTAACACCCGTTAGGATCTCGCACACATCCACTGAAACGGATATGAAGGGCAAGGACAATCGTATGAAAAAGACTTATGAATATCGCGCCTATCCTACAACGAAACAACAAAAGTTCTTTACCGTCTGGTTAGCATTACTGCGCTCTCTTTACAACCAAGCCCTTGCGTGGCGTATCGAAGCCTACGAAGCCGCCGGACTAACAGTTAAATGGACGACACAAGCCAACGCTTTGCCAGACCTTAAGCAAGAATCTGAGTCCTTTGCCGGCCTTCACAGCGACGTTCTTCAAGATGCCATACGCCGTTTGGATAAAGCATACAAAGCATTCTTCCGTCGTGTCAAAACGGGTGATGAACCGGGCTTCCCGCGCTTCAAAGGCGAAGGCCGGTATCGGTCGATGACTTTCAGCCACTTGGCAAAGCAACTGATTCGCAATGTCCATAGGAAATATGCCCGTGTGGTTGTCCCCAAAGTCGGACACTTGAAGATTCGATATCACCGCCCGTTGCCCGATGGCAAAATTAAGACGTTGACCATCTCCAAGAAGGCATCCGGTTGGTATGCCACAATCGTCGTTGAGGTGCCAGCCCCGGTGGAAGTCCCCGTTAATACCACGTTGGGCGTTGATGTTGGTTTGAACTCGTTTGTTGTAGATTCTGACGGTGAACGTATCCCGAACCCCCGCCATTTTCGTAAGGCTGAAAAGAAACTCGGCAAACACCAACGTATACTGTCTCGGCGTAAGAAACGTAGTAAACGCCGGGCGAAACAGCGCGAGATTGTCGCCCGTGCACATGAACGGATAGCGAATCAGCGCAAGGATTTCCAGTTTAAGGCGGCACATCGCCTCCTTGAACGTTGCGACGAAGTAGCTGTAGAAGACCTGAAAATCAAGAACATGCTCAAGAACCATTACCTCGCCAAGAGCATATCCGACGCGGGGTGGGGCAGTTTTCGGTTGAAACTGCAAAGCAAAGCTGCAAACGCTGGCAAGCAGTTTACCAAGGTAAAGCCTCACCATACAAGTCAGAAATGCTCCAGTTGTAATGAAGTTGTACCAAAGAAGTTGTCGGTTCGGACTCACGATTGTCCCTATTGCGGTCTGGTAATTGACCGTGACCATAACGCTGCAGTCAACATCAAAAAGGCTGCTGTAGCCTTGCGTGGAGGTGTGGTGGTAACGAACACTCCCGAAACCCCTGCTCACACGGGGACAGAAGCGCGGAACCCAATAAATCCCGGGGAACGGGCAACAAGCCCTATCCCTTCAGAGTGGGGTAACTGACACAAACCTCAGCGTCACATCTGGTTGGGCAAGGTCATACTTCACTGCAAGTTCATAAAACTTCTTCAGCCCAGCAATCTCCGAATCACCGAGCTCATAGAAGATATGCTCGGTGAGATAATCTCGACAGAGGCTTTCCGGGAAACCAAGCCTTTGAGATTCAATTCGTGCAATCTCAGCGACTTTATTAATGCCACATTCTTTTGCGTTCAAAAGGGTTTGAGGGACTTGCCCCAACTCAACCTCTCCCCGTGCCACCCAGCAAGCATAGACAAACGGTAATCCCGTCAATGTAGTCCATTCCGCACCGAGATCTAAGGTATAATCCGTCGCACTGAGCCGTCTCAGCGCTGCATCCCCGATGAGTAGCACTGCATCCGCATCTGCCTCTTGCGGGTCGATAGTGGGGGGACAGGAATGAAATTCGGGATGCAGGTCATATTTTTCGGCGAGCACGATCTGTACCAGCGCACGAGACGAACGCGAGCTAGTGTCAAGTGCGACACTACGGATGGCGGGAATCGGTACACGACTGAGCAGTTGGATGCTCAAAACCGGGCCCCGCGAGGAGATTGAAATGTGCCGTATGATTTTATACTCAATATCTGCCCGGAAATATTCAATGATTGGAATCAACCCAACATCAAGATCTCCGTCCTTTAGTTCTACCGCTAAATGACTTGGTACTGCCAAGCTAAGTTCAATTGCCTCGCTGCCGGGGAATTGCCGATTATCCATAAACGGGTAAATCAGTGGCTTCGTGTTCAGAAACGAAACCGCCCCAACTTTCACGCGGCTTTTCTGTGCCATTGATTTCCTTCTCTGATGATTTCGTTATAGAGCGTGTCGCGCTCAACGGAAATGCGACCGGTTTCCTCAATTAGCTGGATAATCTCTTCTGCCGAGATGACTTCCGGCGTGTCAGCACCAGCCATGTGCGTAATCTTCTCCTCCGTCACCGTACCGTCGATGTCATCTGCGCCAAAACTCAGCGCGATTTGTGCTGTCTTCAGTCCGGTCATAATCCAATACACCTTGATGTGCGGGAAGTTGTCCAGCAGCAGACGCGACACAGCTACATTTTGCAAATCGGTCAAGCCGGACGTGCTCGGCAGATAGTCCATTCGGGTATTTGCAGGATGAAACGCCAGCGGGATGAAGGTCGCAAAACCGCCTGATTTGTCCTGCTGCTCGCGAAGTTGAATCAGGTGGTCCACCCGATCTTCAATCGTTTCGAGATGCCCATAGAGCATTGTCGCGTTTGTTGAAATACCCAACCGGTGTGCGATGTCATGTACCTCAAGCCACCCTTCTGCGCTTAGTTTTCCGGGACAGATTTTTTCCCGCGTCTCTTCTGCGAAGATCTCCGCCCCACCGCCGGGCAGCGAATCTAGCCCTGCCTCGCGTAACGCAATCAAGACCTCTTCAATCGACATCTTGAATATCCGAGAAAAGTGGTGGATTTCCACAGCCGTGAAAAACTTGAGATGCACCTGTGGCATCCGTTTCTTCAATCCGCGAAGCATGTCGAGATAGTATTCAAACGGTAGCTTCGGATGCAGCCCGCCGACACTGTGAATTTCCGTACAACCGTGGTCAATTGAATACATCGCCTTCTCCAGAAATTCATCAACGCTCATCTCCCACGCCCCGTCGGTCCGTATATCCTTCCGCGCAAACGCACAAAAATGGCAACGTGCATGTAGAATACACACATTTGAGTAGTCGATATGTTGATTAAAGTTGTAGTAGGCGAAATTTCCGTTTTGTTGCTCGCGCACGATGTTGGCGAGATAGCCAACGCCGTTGATATCCGGGCTTTCATAGAGCCTTACCCCATCTTCAAAGGAGAGGCGTTCCTCCGCCTGTATTTTCTCGTAAATGGGGTGAAGCGTTGAGTCTGTAATTGGTAAAAATCTTTCCATCGTCGCTCCTGTTTCGGTTTTGAATCAATTTCTAAATTTTTCAAAATACTGATCAATCTCAGGTCGTAATTCTATGCCAACTCTTTCAAAACAATCCAATAAATCTTGATACGCACCTTCTCCGCCTAAAAAATCCCAAAATTCAATTGCCTCAATATCTGCGTACAAAGCATCATTGTGATGCTGTGCAAAGTTGTAACCTTCAAACTCTGTTGGCTTAGGAACTATTTGATTCGTTCAGCGGTGCTACCTTAAGATAGTGAGCCCCACTTCCATTTTCTCTCTTAGCACTGCTATTGCCAAGATTGTACCATTTGGGTATAGTGCCAGTGCCGCCTGGATCCGGGCCCCTCCAATTCACACCCTCCTCCTCAGTCGCTTGTGTGGCAAGTCGTTTGGCTGCAACAAGGTTTTTAGCCTCAAAAATTCCTTCATACAAAACCTCCTTTTCAGATCTTCCAAAAAGAAACAAACAACCCGAATGTTCTGCCTTGATGTATTGCCATTTATATCTCATCATATCTCTCTTTATTTTGACTTTAGATGGAAGATACTTTCGGAGTACGCGCTTTTGTCCTTTTCTGTTCTGTTGAGAACAGGTCGTTTATATTGGTTGACAATTCGCATATCTGCAAATTTCGCAATCGTTGGATACATGTTAAATTTGTCATTTGCCACCAGAAAAACATCATAATCTTGGGCTAAAAATCTCACACAATTCCTCAATACTTCTGAAATGCCTTTGATATACTGATCTCGGGCTGCTTTTCCCTTGCCCTTAAAGAGCGGTCCAATTTCTAGTTCGTCCTTCCGGTCAAATTCGAATAAATCATAGGCGTAGGCGTGTTGTTCGTGATAATTGATTAGTCCAACATACGGTGGGCTAGAGAAAACCCCTTTAATCTTTTGCTCCTTCACGAGCTGGGCGAAATCTGAGTTATCTGCTTTTAATGCTTCAATAATATCAATCGTCCGAGAATCTCCAGTCAAACAGGTTTGAAACGTGTCTGTCCTTAATTTGTCAAACTGAACAAGCCGGTGAAGTGTATCTTGACTGTATCGTTCCCACCAGCTCAATATTGAAAACAACGGCTTACACATTTTACCATGCTTGGCACAGTAATAGACCGCCGTTACAGGTTCTTTTAAGGTTGCCAAATCTGCATGAGTAGTTGCCCGGCAAGTACGGATCGTTCGACTCAAAATAATCTGAATCACCCGCTGTGTTTCACGGTTTTGGATGTGTTTGACGCGCTCAAAGACAAAATCAATCTCTGCTCTTACAGGTGATAAATACCACCTATCGAGGAAATTCTCTGATTTTCTTTGCCACAACTTGACCCCATATTGGTTGATTAATTGAAAATATCGAAGCGAGAATTTGTCTTCTTTTTCTTTTCCGTATTTCTCTTGATCGATCAGGCCCTGCCTAACTTTGTATTTGAAATCAGGGGACGGAAAATAGTCGTTATTAAATTTGTTAAGTTCTTCGGCGAGTTGTGCTTCAAATTGAGCGATATTGGATTCGCTGATAAACCGTTTAAGACCGTTTGTGATATTGTGAATTTCATTCTGTAAATCAACGAGACTATGTTTTTCTATTTTGATGTTGCTGATGAGTGTATTAAATACAGAAATATCGATGCCGATAGTGTGCATTCCAAGCTCGTTCGCTTGTACCAGTGTTGTACCGCTACCACAAAATGGATCAAGAATAATGTCACCTTGTTTGAAACACGCATCTTTTTTAAAGTCATCTGTATGACCATCTAAGAAGTATTCAACCAGTTGGGGGATGAATTTGCCTTTATATGGGTGGAGTCTATGGACATGTTTCGTCGTATCGGCTTCTTTCAGATAATCAAATGACAATCCCCAATTGATGTCTTCACCTAATTGTGCCTTCCAGTTGATTTCTCGTGTTCCCAGATATGAATGATAGTATTTAATCAAATCCTGCTTTGAAACCCTAGTGGAACCATTGTTGTCATATTGCCGGATCCTTCCATACTGGATTAGATAAGAGATGTTAGAAGTTGTCACATTTTTTTTAGTATAACCTGTTGCCCATTTGCTGGCTTCAGGAATTGTCATTAAATCTGCATCTGCAATCATTTTTCGATTCACCTTTTCATTCAGAGTTCTCACACAAGTTCCCAAGATCTGATATCAGTATTATAGCCCAGCGTATGCGACGGTGCAAGCGAATATTTCGTCTTGCTTGCGGCTATGCTTTCTGATAGACTTTTGGTACTGTGTAATGCACCTGTCTATTTTAGGGGTAAACTCCAATGAATCTTGCGCCATCCCGCGTTATCACACTAATGACCGATTTTGGGACAAGCGATCACTACGTCGGTGCTATGAAAGGTGTAATCCTGAATATCAATCCGCAAGTCCAGATTGTTGATCTCACGCACGCTATTCCGCCACAGGATATTAACGGTGCTGCATTCCTGATTGATTCGGCATATCGCTATTTCCCAACCGGAACTATCCACGTGGTCGTCGTAGATCCAGGGGTGGGCAGTAGCCGCCGAGCCATCGTTTGTCAAACAGAAACAGCCTATTTCGTCTGCCCAGACAACGGACTGTTGACCCATATCCTCCGTAATGAAGAGCATATCC
Organism: Candidatus Poribacteria bacterium; assembly: GCA_965222805.1. Lineage (GTDB taxonomy): Bacteria > Poribacteria > WGA-4E > WGA-4E > PCPOR2b > PCPOR2b. Next base: position 5,051,190 of record CBDCUX010000005.1, on the reverse strand, counting down.
ACGCCGTAGCAGCGGAGAACTCGGCTTACTTCCTACCACAAATGAGTAACACTTTTCACGGTAGGGACATCTTCGCTCCCGTCGCGGCACACCTTTCAGGCGGCGTACCGATTGATGAATTGGGAAACCCGGTTACACAACCCGTGCAACTTCCCATCCCAAACCCTAAAGTAACGGATGAAGCGATTATCGGACAGGTCATCTGGATTGATTCCTTCGGGAACTTGGTCACGAACATCTCTCACGACATCTTAGAATCGCTGGAACAAAGGAACGGGGTTGTTATCCATGCGGGAAGTACACAGCTAAGTCACCTCAATCGCTCGTACGCTGAATCGGCAATTGGCGAAGTGTTAGCAATCGTTGGCAGTTCTAATCGACTGGAGATCTCAATCAATCAAGGGGATGCCGCACAGATCCTCGGACTGAAGCGGGGTGACGTAATCACAATTTGTATGACATAACACCAATTTAACCTTGTGGACTTGCCAAACCTGAGCCGTCACTCTAAGCGCAGCAGAAGTCAGGACAAATCTACTTCATCTTTGCTGCAGCCATACCTTTAGGTTTTGGGTAGGTTTCTAGGAAGCCGTTAGGAGCACGGAGCAGGTACTTCAACCAGCTGTCCTCCGGTGCATCTTCAAAGAGGCGTTGGTAAAGCATATCGCCTCCAAAAGAATTTGCAATGACCCCAGGGCAGTAGGTAAAGATAATTGTTCGACGCACTTTATCCGTAGTGTTGAACGAGCCGTGACGCATATCGTGGGTAAACAACAGGACAGAACCCGCCTTCATCGGAATTTCAAGGTACATGTCCTTCAATGCCTCGTCGGGCGGTGAAGGGTAGTTGGCTTTGTGGCTGCCCGGAATGACCTGCAACCCACCCTCGCCGGGGTTGATGTCGCGCATTGCGTAAAACACTTGGAAGAGGTTGTGATGGATGCGGCCATTAAAGTGATAGAAATTGTGCGTTACCGACGGTGTGTGGTTGGAGTGAGAAACCGTCCTGCCACCATTCCACTTAAATGTTACCCATGTTGACTTGAGTCTGGGACGGTCCACCATCTCATCAATATATGGAAGCACTTTCGGATTCACAACGAGGTCTAGTAAGCACGGCTCCTGATTCAGAATGTCGTCGTATCTCACTTCTGGATTTGCCGATTTTGGCAAAACGCGGAAATCTTGCAGTGCTCGTTCTTCCCAGATATCTAGACACTCGTTCAGATACGCAAGATCGTCCGGCTCAATGGCATCTTCGATTAGCAGATACCCATTCACATCGTAGTGGTATAATTCTGCGGGGGTCATTATAAAACGCTCCTTCAGGATAAAGCCCAAAGCGTAGGAAGCAACGATTGTTGTTCCCTGCTGGAATACAGATTCACGTTACTATAATAACGCAAGTCGCCACTTATAGGAAACGTTGCAAACCGGGACAACCGCTCACAGTGGATTGGCAAATCCACTGCACAAGATACCTAGGGCGTCTTGACATTTGATAGTGCATAGGTTGGGTTGAACGGTCAAAGGAATCCCTATCAACGACAATAGAAGCTATGCTTTTCAACAACATCTGTTTCTACAGTGAAACCCAACACCACACTCGTGGGTCGGTCATCTTGCCCAATTTCTCACCCGGTTCAATACCAGCAGATATCTTGCAGGCCGAGATTCATATCTCGACACCCAAATGTCAATAGAACCTAGGAACTTAGATTATTTTATGGTTCCACCACCGGCACATACTCCGGGAAGACTTTCGGATACCTGCTTCCGGTTGAGACCTGACGCGTTGCTGCATCAATGTAACACACACTAAATCCCCGCCGTGGCCGATTTGTGGTGTTGACCTCTGAACGGTGTAACGTCCAGTTGTGGAGCAGCACTACCTCTCCCATCTCCATCTCCAGATAGACGCGCTTCTCGTTCGGTGCGTGAATTACCCGCTCCTCTGGAGATAACTGGTCGCCCGTTTCGGGAATGAGAGTTTTGTGCGACCCCGGAATAATCTGTAGACACCCATTGGCAATACTCGTCGGATCTAGTGCAGTCCAGATTGTCACCTTTGGTGGAATGCTCAGTCCCCAGCCACCGGCACCGTCCTGATGCCAATTAATGACGACTCCTCGCTCTGCTGGTTTGTTGAAGAACATTGTCCGAAAAGCAGAAACCTCTTCACCGATAATCTGCCGTGTGATGTCCTGAAACAGTGGGTGTCGTATGTAAGGCAGAAACAGCGGATCTTGATCCAGGTCTTGAATTTTTCGATATTTTAGCGAAGATCTCTTAAACTCTTTCGTCTGTTTCGATAATTCGGGGGCACCAGCTGACGGGCATAACTGCATGAGCATATTGTCGTAGCGGATCTTCCCCAGCATGATATCATCAATACGCTGACAAAGCGCTTCAATCTCTTCGTCCGGCGCGACTTTGCCTAAACGTACATACCCCTGCTCGTGAAATATCGCAAGTTCATCGTCAGTCAAGACCGGTCCGTGTAGGTTCGCCATAGTAGCCTCCTGAAAAGCGTGTCGGTTAAGTTGCCTGTTCGACGGTTTAGCGGGACTTACGGTAGATACTTACTTCCATAGCATCACGTTTAACCCAAGGCAGGTCTGTCTCAAACCAGTGAGTTTGACTCTCATGCTGCGAGCGGACATGGTCGAGATAATCCGCCATGCCCGCCGCTCCGATTCCCACGTTATCCGCAACAACGGTTGCCCCATCGGCTAGCTGCGATTCAATCGCCCGAAAACAGGGGAAATAGTTGCTATAGTTATTGTCTAGCAGCAGGAAATCGACCGGCTCATGGATAGTTTTCAGCTCCTCTGTGGCATCTCCAATTCGCGAATCAATTAAATCTTCGACGTTGGCACGCCTAAAGTTTTCCTGTGCTTCATGGGCGCGTCCCGTATCGATTTCGACGGTGATTAATCTACCCTTACCCACCGATTTGAGTGCAGAGGTCATCCAGAGTCCTGAATAGCCGATAGCAGTGCCACATTCAACAATTAAGGCAGGTCTCGCTTTTTGAACAAGATCTGCGAGAAACTCGGCTTTTTCCGAGCCAAGCATCGGGATGTGCTGTTCTCGACATCGTTCATCAACTTCCTGTAACACCTGATCAAATACGGTCATTGGTGTTCCGTCCTTCCTCAACTTTCAAGACTTCACTTATCCTACAAGTTCTTTATCAATCCGCACGAAACGTTCCTTCCTTCTGCACCCGGTCATAGATGCCGGCAAATTCTGTGGAGCCATCGTCTTCCCATATTTCGGACTTGATTCCCCGAATTGTGCCTTCCTCACGTCCTGTTACTCTGGTGGGTGAGACATAGGAGCGACCGTAGAACGTATGCCCGCCCGGCATGTGCAGCACACCAACATGTTTAGGGATCTCTATCGGTTTATTCGCTGCGATGCGTGCCAATGCGTCTTCGTCTACTTCGTATCCGAGCCCCGGTCCCTCCGGAACAGGTGATGCACCCTCAATGACAGGAATCCGCTCGGTGGTGTAGTCCTCCTCGTATTGGTCGTCCAGATTGATGGAGTGAGCGGTGTGCGTGGGCAGGACCGCCGCCATATGCAGTGCCATCGCCTTGCCAATTGTACCTGACTCAAACTGGAGTATTGTCTGGATATTTGCCTTTCCACAAGCAAAGCCGGTCGCAATGGTATCGCCAATTGAACCGCCAATCATATAGATGTCAGCGACGCCGCGGATGATTTCTTGGACACTTCCAAGCGGTGTCCCGTGCATGATAATCGGGAGACGGGTCTGTTCGCGCAAGCGACACCAGCCGTCTACATCGTTCTTCACAAGTGGGTCTTCGATATAACCAACAATCGGGTGATTGCGTTCTAATTCCTGGATAGTGGGGAGGACCGCCGCTAAACTCCGATTACCGTTAAAGTCGTAATGAATCTTAAAACCCTCGGGTGCGACCTCTTCAGCAAGCCGTGTCTGTTCCACAACGTCGTGGTAATCGCAGGTGTGCATCTTAAAGATGGTGTAGCCTTGGTCCGCCGCCCGGCTGATTTCGTCGCGGAATGTCTCGGGTGATGCCGGACGAGTCCACGCTGCAACTGGCACAGCATCCCGGACTTTCTGCCCTATTAACTTATAGACCGGTACCTCAAGATATTTGCCCATCACGTCGTAGAGAGCACAATTCAAGGCGGAGCCGTAGGACAGATGGTTGTTGATAAAGTCAAACGGGTTGCGACCGATAAGTGACGCTGCGATTGCTGGATCCGGCTGCCCACCGGGACGGACACGCTGATCGCCATAGCCAACTATCCCGGCGTCTGTCTCTACCTTGAACACGGTGCGGTGGTCTATACCGTATAGATCGACCTTGCGATTTTCGTAGCGCTTCGCAAGACGGGGATAAATCGGAATCACTTCAATATTGGTAATTTTCATATAGGTGCTCCTTGTAGGGCGGCTTCAATGCCCCAAAATCTAGGTGCAAGAAAGATGTTCTTTGTTATACTGCCTCAACGGTATATTAACAGATCTCGAGGTGTTATTCAAGCAAATGGCTGGCGAAAGAACAGAGCCCATCCGTTTCTGTAAGAAGATAGAGATCTTCGCTGAATTAAACCGCCCAACCTCTCACCATGTACGCCTGCAATGTACCGCTCTCGTCTGAATTAAAGAACCCTGTACTGCCATCCGGTGAGAGGAACGGATGGATATGGCTACCTTTCTCCCAAGACGAGCGTGGGTTGAGCAAAAAGGTAATATTTTCCAACGGACTCGTTTCATCGGTGGGTAGCTGGGCTATATAGATTGCCCCACCACCATCTCTAGGCCCCGCGTCTGTAATCAAGTGTCGCCCGGCGAGATCTGTGGCAAAATGATAGAAATCAGGGATTGGAAAATTGCGCGATAGGTCGTTACGCCTGCTACCCGGTGTGTTCAGTCCCAAATGTCCCACATGAGGCAGGGCACGTCCCTCAATTAGTTGACAACTCTTGGGTTCGCGTGTAGAGGTGCTGGTAAGTGCCCTAGTGCTACGTCCAATCCAGCACTGATGACCTTGACAAAATTCAACCCCGTTCCGTCCCCAAGGTAGATCTCTGAGCCTCGTTCCATCATCCCGGATGACATGGATATCCGCCCCGTCTCCCCCAACCAGCCGGGTGACGTTTCCTGCCGGATCGCAGGTATTGCCGTGGTTCTCTTGGATCAGGAGATCGTGTGCGTCCACGGTGTCGAGAGACCGGCTATACTGTGGGTGCATATTGCACCATGTTTGTCCATGGATGATCGGCTCAACGGCTGTTTTCTCTAGGTCAAAAACCATCAAGCCCCAAGGTGCCTCCGTTGTTTTGCCATCGCCGAAGAAGGCAGAGATTGCCAACCGTTTGCCATCAGAAGATATTGTGGACAGTGGGTAAGGGCGGCTCGGACGAAAATTGGTATCGGGAAATGGTGCGTCAATCGTCAACAGTGTCTCTCTGCCGGTGCCATCCATACCAACTCGCTTGAGCGTCAAGCTCCCGCCACCGGGGTGGGTTTCATTGATAAAATAGTAGAGGGTCGTTCCATCCGGCGAAACAGAGGGAGCAGTCGCACCAATCTCCTCGGTAATTGGAATGAGTTCACAGCTGTTCTCCAGATCGCAGATCAGATATTTATGTTCGGGATCTTGAGGATCGGATCCGTGTGGATGCGCGGAACGATGCAAGATAAACCGCTTTGAATCCGGCGTAAAAATCTGTGCCTCCATATAAATGTGTGAACTGGGCACATCCTCCGTTGTCAGTTGAATGATTTCCAACCCATCGGGGCTAGCTTCGCTCTGCATATTAGGCCGTTTTTTCATTATCCGTCCCTCCTCCATGAAATTTCTGTTGGCATCTCATTGTACGCGGTCCCAATTCCCGCCCCAGCTTAACATCAATTAGGGATTCAAGCAAGAAAAGTCTATTGATCTGATAGCTGGATCGTGCTAATATGTAAACCAGCCAGTCGTTCCCGTGATTAATAGAAATTGAACTGGCAATCGAATCCGGTAGAACTCTCGGATCTGAGAAGTGGAGGCACCATGTACTTAAAACATATACGTCCTTACCAATTAAAGGCAGCTGTAGAACACGGACAGCCGCTGCTTGTACCAGCAGGCTGCATTGAAACTCACGGGCCCCACATGGCAATTGGTCACGACACAATCATCGTTGAAGAAATTTGCGCCCGTGTCGCCGAAAAAGTAAACGTTGTCATTGCCCCATCCTTCGATTACGGTCCCACCGGATACGCGCTCGGTGGACCCGCCGATGGTACCATTGATCCGGATTACGCTGCGTTTGGGGAGCACGTCAAAGCGATTCTAAAAAATTTCCGTGAGATGGGGTTCAACACCATCTACGTGATTATCATGCATCAAGGCATGGAGGCACCGCTCGCGCTGGCTTTCAAAAAAGCAGCAGCGGAACTTGCATTCGAGAACATCTTGGAACGAGGTTATCCGCGCGGATGGTGGGGCGTGGAATCCTTAAAGGATGAAGCGGGGCCACTGTCCGGCCACATCGAAGTCCAACCGATGATTCTTCCCGAAGCATCGCCGCTAGCTGGTGGTGACCACGCTGGCTATAACGAAACCTCTTTTCTACTAGCAACCCGCCCCGAATTGGTAGAGCAAGATCGTCTAGACGATACGGCACCTTGGTATTGTCGCCAAAATGAAGAAAAGAATAGCTGGTCCGCCAACGCCGAACATGGACAGGCGATGGTGGATGCGGTCGTGGCAGCATGGGTTAAAAAAATCACATCCCGCCTGTAAAGGATCCTCCACATTGTATCAGCACTGTTCCGGGTGTAAGGTAAATACTAGATGACATTTGCCGATAAACAGATCACTGTCTTCGGGCTCCATCGCAGCGGTGTTGCCGTTGCCAAATTGCTAGACGATCTCGGCGCGAAGGTTCTTGTCACGGACCCGAAATCCAGCGACGAACTCCAAGCCGACATTGATGCCCTCAAAAATCGAGCAATTGATTTCGTTCTCGGAGGCCATGATCGGCGCTGCATTGAGAAAGCTGACCTAGTCGTCCTTTCGCCGGGGGTGCCGTTAGACATCCCAATTCTGCAGGAAGCGCGTTCAGCGGGTATCCGAATCATTGGCGAATTGGAAGTTGCTGCAAACGTCTGCGCTGCACCTATGGTTGCGATTACAGGAACAAAAGGCAAGTCAACTACTACAATTTTAACAACAGAGATTCTTAAGCAGGGGGATTTCCGTAGGGTTTGTGCTGCGGGTAACATTGGGGTTCCGCTGTCGCGCGAGGTCCAGCATTTAACCACTAACGATCTCGTTGTCATCGAAGCCAGCAGTTTTCAGCTTGAAACAACAACGAGGTTTCGACCAGTGGTCAGTGTTATTCTAAATCTGTCGCGCGATCATCTAGACCGGCACGGGACTATGGAAGCCTATCGAGCAGCAAAGCTGAAGATTTGCGCGAATCAAACATCGGCTGACTGGACTGTGTTAAATGCTTTGGATGAGAACGTTAGGCCCTTTGCTGATGAAACGCAGGCAAAGACGGTTTATTTTGCAGACTCCACCGCCGTTGAAATGGGTGCCTATGTAGAGAATAATCAGATTCTTGTGAAATGGGAGGGCGAGTCTCACCCGATCTGCGACGTTGGCGACATACCCTTACCCGGAAGCCATAACATCCAAAATGTCCTCGCTGCAATAACTGTTGCGCAGATTTTCAACATTTCACCAAATATGATGCGTTCTGCCATTTGCAGCTTCTCCCCTGCCGAACATCTGCCCCTTGAACACGCTTTCGAGCCAGTCAAGACAATTAATGGTATACGGTTTATCAACGATTCCAAAGCTACCAATGTTGCGGCAGTCAAGGCAGCACTCGAATCGTTGTCAGATCCGATTCTGCTGATCATGGGCGGATACGATAAGGGAAATAATTATCAGCCACTGATTGAATGCGTCCGATCGAAGGTCAAAGGGCTAATCCTGTTGGGGTCGCACACGGGAATAATACGAAACGCCCTTGCAGCGCATGTCGTTACACGGGATGCAGAGACAATGGATCACGCTGTCGAGCTCGCCTACTCACAAGCCGTGCCGGGTGATGTAGTGCTTTTGTCGCCGGCGAATGCGAGCTTTGATATGTTTACAGATTATAAGGCGCGCGGTCAAGCGTTTCGAGAGGCTGTTAACCACCTTGAATCCACGGAAACGATCTCAAAATCCGATATTTATCTGGACCAATTATCCGATTAAAGGGGAGATAGATCATGTCCTGTTGTTCATAACGCTCTGCCTTGTCGCAATTGGAATCGTGATGGTCTACAGCTCGAGCAACATGCTTGCCTATGAGCTGTATAACGAAAACACCTATCATTACTTAAAGATGCAACTAGTCGCTTGTGCACTCGGATTGGTCAGCATGTTTGCCGCGTCATATTTCCCTTATCAGCATTATCATAGGTGCGCGAAGCTGATTTTAGTGCTGTCGCTAATCGGTTTGTTGTTGGTGTTTTCTCCAATTGGACACGAGGTTCGTTCGGCAGGTGGCATCAAGTTTCATCGATGGATTCGGGTCGCTGGTCTCCAATTTCAACCCGTTGAATTGACAAAACTTGGGTTGATGATTTATGTGTCTCACTTCCTCATCAGCAAACATAGCCAGATTCGTAGTTTCACCCGAGGCGTATTGCCGACCATTCTTATCCTTTCAATTACATTTGTCCTGTTATACAAACAACCTGATTTTGGATCGGCGGTGCTATTGAGTCTATCAGTTCTTGTGTTGCTATTCGTGGGAGGTGCACGTCCATCACAGATTGTCCTTGTGGTCGGAATTGCCTGTTTTTTCATCTATTCATCAATTCAGGATGACGCTTATAAAATGCAGCGAATTCAAGGGTTCCTGAGCTCGCTGAAGTTCCCTTATGAAGGACACTATCAGGTCAATCAATCCATAAATGCGCTTGCGCTCGGAGGACTATTCGGTGTGGGGATCGGCAACAGCGTTTTTAAGCTCTTTCACCTTCCTTATCCGCATACTGACTTCATTTTTGCGATTCTTGGAGAAGAACTCGGTTTTCTTGGTGTGGTTGGCATTATTTCCCTGTTTATGATGCTCATCTGGAGGGGCATCCATATAGCCCAGCATACCACGGATGCCTTTGGAAGTTTGATCGCTATCGGAATTACCACACTCATTGGATTGCAAACCGTTGTTAACATTGGGGTGGTAACCGGCATGTTGCCGGCAAAAGGGATTACGCTGCCTTTCATCAGCTACGGTGGTTCATCACTCTTAATCAGCTTGTTTAGCATTGGAATTTTACTCAATATCTCGCGCGACATAGGTGCAACATCTGGCGGACATGCACCTCTGGAGATCGAATCTGGATAAATCAAGATAGGCTTATCAGTAGATGTCCCGGCCGGTTCGATGGTTCCCACTGAAACCGTAGTGGAGGGAAGCTCCTATCCGTTAAACCAAATCTGAGAAACCGTTACACTTTATAAATTCTCTATGGAATCGTAAGCACATAGTGTGAATGAGGTTTAGGCTGATGTCACGAATAGTGATCTCTGGCGGTGGCACTGGTGGTCACATCTATCCGGCTATCGGGATCGCTAAAGAGCTGATACAACTCGACGCGGAGACTGAAATTAGTTTCATTGGTGGAGTGGACCGCCTCGAATCAACGATTGTTCCGCAGCATGGATTTCGCTTCCTACCGATTTCCGTTGCAGGCTTTCCGCGCAAATTAACATGGCGGTGGATACCTGTTGTTTACAACGTCTGTTCCGGCTTTGCAAAATCACTACGGCTGCTTAAAAGCTTGAAACCCAACGTTGTGGTAGGAACAGGGGGATACGTCTGCGGACCTGTGCTTTTCGCAGCCGTACTACTCGGTATTCCCACTGTGATACAGGAGCAAAATGCTGCCCCTGGACTGACAAATCGGGTTCTGGCACGCTGGGCAAAAACGATTTATCTTGCATTTGAAACTGCGGGCACACACTTTCCTACTCAAAAAACGATGGTGATGGGTAACCCAATCCGCCGAACGATCGGAGATGTTGAACGAAACCCAGAAACTTACGATTCACTCGGACTTGATCCGGAACAAAAAACTGTATTTGTGATGGGCGGGAGCCAAGGTGCACAGGCAATTAACCGAAATGTGATGGACGCCCTAGATCATTTAGGAACATTCCACCACCAGCTTCAGTTTGTCCATCAGACAGGAAAGGTCGATTACAGCGCAGTTAAGGCGCGTTATCAGGCTTCATCACTTCGACATCTGGTGGAGCCGTACTTTGATCCTATTGAAACAGTCTACAGTATTGCTGATTTGATGGTGTGCCGAGCTGGTGGTATGACAATTGCTGAAATCACTGCGTGTGGTATTCCAGCGATTTTTATCCCTTTGCCAACTGCTGCCGGAGATCATCAGAGCTTGAATGCTCAAGCGATTGCAGATGCGGGCGGCGGTGTTGCGCTCGATCAACGCACATTAACGGGCTGCAAGCTTGCTGAAGAAATCATTAGAATCATCAATAATCCGGAAAAACAGAAACAGATGTCATATCAAAGTCGTCAGCTGGGCAATCCACACGCCGGCGAAGAAATTGCCCAATCAATCTTTTCTCTCATAAAGCCTAATCCTCAATAAATTTAGAAAGTTTGCACTTATGTTTGGAAAAACCCGTCATATTCACATCATTGGTATTGGTGGTGTTGGACTCAGCGGAATTGCTGAGATCTTGCTAAACCTCAATTTTCAGGTGTCCGGATCCGATCTGCGCGAAACGGAAGTTACCGAGCACTTGGCAGCATTAGGCGCGCGCGTTTACTATGGGCATGCCGCTGAACAGATCGCTGGTGCGGATGTCGTGGTAATGTCTCCCGCTGTTCCGTTCCAGAATCCTGAAATCGTTGCAGCACAGGAACAAAAGATCCCCGTTATCCGTGGTGCGGAGATGCTCGCGGAGATTATGCGGATGAAATTCAGCGTCGCAGTGAGCGGCACGCACGGCAAAACTACCACAACCGCGATGACAGCAGCGGTGCTGGACAAGCTGGATCCAACTGTTGTTGTTGGAGGGAAGCTGGTCAGTTTGGGCAGCCATGCTCGGATTGGGCAAGGAGAAGTGATGGTTGTTGAGGCGGACGAAGCCTATGGGTCTATCGAAAAATTCTTTCCAACAATCGCGGTGGTGACATCGGTCGATGCCGATCACCTTGACTACTATAACAGCGTTGAAGAGATTGGTGAGACGTTTCTAGAGTTCATCAACAAAGTCCCGTTTTACGGCACTGCGGTGCTATGCCTGGATCAGGAAAACATTCAGCAGCTTATCCCCCGAATCGAAAAACGCTATGTGACTTATGGGATTGAAACGCGCGCGGACCTGATGGCAGAACGGTTGAGTGTTGATGGCCCAACTTCTCACTATCGCATCCATTTGCGCGGAGAAGTCTTGGGACAGGTCCATCTGAAGATGCCGGGCAACCACAATATCTTAAACTCATTGGCGGCAGTTGCGGTTGGACTGGAGTTAGGGGTGCCATTCGATTCTATTCGAAATGCCTTAGAATCTTTTCGTGGTGTCCATCGTCGTTTTGAGATTATTGGTCAGATCAATGACATAATTGTGGTTGATGATTATGCGCACAATCCAGCGAAACTAAAAGCCACCTTTAGTGCGGCACGCGAAAGCTATAATCGACGTATTGTCGCTGTTTTTCAGCCACACCGTTACCAGCGGGTGAAGCATCTGGCTGAAGAATTTTCGAGATCGTTCTATCAAACGGACGTGCTCATCGTTACCTCGATCTATGGCGCGGGAGAGGCTCCGGTTGAGGGAGTAACTGCGGAAAAACTGGCGCATGCGATTCAAGCACACGGACATCGACATGTGATTCATATTCCTGATAAAAACGAGATTATGGAGACTTTAGCAAAAATCGTTCGTCCGAATGATATTGTTATCACAGTTGGGGCAGGCGATATCTGGCAAGTTGGCCGTGAATTATTGGAAAAGCTTGGCGAAGCGAGTGGAGAGCCAAACACAGATTGAACAGAATTTTCTTACCATTCAGATCTTTTGAACTTGGTACAGCAATATCGTGCGTGTTAATAAGACGATGTAAAAGCCTATATTTTTGGTTTGATTCTCCTCTGCATCGTCTGCATCAAGGTGGATTTATCGTAGCGGAGATGCCTTTCAGAGGGGCATACTACGAGATATTGTGTATTTTTTTTGAAAATATACAAAAAAATACAAAAAAATCGTGCCAAACCTACGATTTGGGGCAAATTACGTTAAATTTTAGTTGATATTTGCAATTGTTTGTCGTATAATCAATTACATCATGGCTAAGCAAGTTGTACAATTTCGATTGGATAGGGATTTGCATGATTTCGTCAAGAAATACGCTGAGCTCAAGCGTATGTCTATCAGTCAGGTCATACGGCTTTGCGTCCTTGAATTTTACGAGGAGCATCAAGACGAAGAAGATCTGATAGAGGCGACTGTCTCTGAGTTGACAAAACGCTTGAAATCCGGGCAAAAACGAAGGGGCGGATCTACTTAAATATGGATTTAAGTGTCGGCGCCGGTAGTATGGTGCAATCAATCCTCGGAACAGGGTGTAAGAATTTATAATGAATCCGGCCGTAAAAGGTGTCCAGGTCGAAATGTTACAGAAACCGCTTTTTCGAGGCTTAAGAGTAGGCTTTTATTAGCTATGAACGGTTATACATAACATACGCATCCACTAGGTCTAAATGTCGTGAGGTCTAAATGTCGTGCAATTTTCATCATTTCAATCTTCTAATCGGTTTAAAGACCGGCTACTTACGGCACCCGAAGATGCTCCCTGCTATGTTGGACGGTACTTAATAATTGGCATAACATGTATCATTGGGCTACTTTTTATTCACTATTTCACAGCAAGGGTTGGTTTGTTGCGTGTGAAGCGGATTTCTGTTTCCGGCAACGATCACTATACACAGAAGGAAGTGATTGCCGCTTTAGATTTAAGCCCTCGACAAAGTGATGTACACACTATTTCAAGATCTACAATTGAAGAACGGCTCAAACAAAAACTTAGCTACGTTAAACAAGCGCACATCTCAAAAAATATTCTAAAACGCTCGTTGACGCTTGAGATTACTGAAAGAGAACCGGTTGCATTGCTGAAATATCCCGAAGATAGTTATATTCCTTTTGTGTTAGTCGATCTTGAGGGATATGTTTTAGAGCATCTGAAATTGCTACCAGCTTCTAATTCAGTCGTTATGATTATCAGTGCTGGACAGCAAGTTCCCGGTGTGGGAGATCTAATTGATTCTGATAGTGTTCAACTTGCCCTAAACGTGCTAAATTCGGCACTAAGTTTGACACCGGAAATTGTCTCCACGCTACAAACAATTGATGCGAATCAACCGGATAAGATTGCTCTCGAATTTAGTAATTTTCCTATAGCATGGATTTCGTCGGATTTGATTGAAACTGGCATTTATCATATTAATTTATTTATGAAAAATCAAGCGATGTTCACCAAAAAAGGACAACATACTTCAAATCCTCTGAATGGCTATTTGGACGCTAGGTTCGAAGACGCTATGTATTGGGGAGGGCAATAAAATGGCAGCAGATGAGATTATTGTTGGTCTAGATATCGGTACCAGCAAAATTGCTGCAATTATCGGAAATACTTGGCAGGGTGATCCCGAAAAGATTGAGATCATAGGTGTTGGCACCGCCCCTTCTGAAGGATTGCGGAAGGGGGTTGTTGTTGATATTGATCTTACCACCACAGCGATTCGTCAGGCCGTTGAAACCGCTGAACTCATGGCAGGTGTGCAGATTGGGTCCGTATATGCGGGTATCGCAGGAGGACATATCACCGGACAAACTTCTCACGGTCTTGTTGCGGTTTCAGGAGAAGGACACGAGATTACGCAGTCCGATGTGGAACGCGCGATCAACGCTGCCCAAGCGATGAAGATTCCCGTTGAACGGGAAATACTTCACGTGATTCCACAAGGTTTTATCGTTGACGACCAGGGGGGTATTAAAGATCCAGTGGGTATGTCTGGGGTTCGTCTTGAAGCCTATGTTCATATTATTACTGGGGCCGTCGCGTCGGCGCAAAACCTTGTCAAAAGTATTTATAATGCAGGAATTTCTGTTGAAGATATCATTTTAGAACCTATCGCTTCCGCTGAAGCGGTCTTGACAACTGAGGAGAAAGCAGTGGGCGTTGCTCTTGCCGACTTAGGAGGAGGAACGATAGATATCGTGGTTTACAAGAATGGTGCCCTCCATCATTCCGCAGTGCTTTCGCTTGGTGGTCACCATATCACCAATGATATTGCACAACTGTTGAAAATGACACCACAAGATGCCAACAAACTTAAACTACGCTACGGGTGTGCATCGGTTGACTTCGTAGATCAAAATGATGCCATTCCAATCTCGACGGTTGGAGGAGCAAACAAATCGCGTTTTATCACGCGGCGAGATCTGGCAGAAATTATTCAGTGCCGTATAGACGAATTCTTAAATCTAATTGGTCAGGAAATCTACAATTGCAACCTCAATATTCCGGCTGGAGTTGTACTTACTGGGGGGACCGCGCTTCTTGATGGACTGCTTGAATCAGCCGAACAGATTTTTCCCTGTCCAGTGCGGATTGGATATCCCTGTCCACTAAAAGGATTAACAGAGAAAATACACAGTCCGATTTATGCAACAGGTGTTGGACTTGTTCTTGCCGGTGCGATGGAGCATCATCGTGCGCCCAAAAGAACCTTTATCAAAGGGACAAACCTGTTTGATCAAATCTTCAAACGGATGAAGCATTGGTTTCAGGACTGGTTATAAATGCAAGGTCCGGTAGAGACTTTGTAGCATCTACAAAAAAGTATTGACTTTAGTTTGGTAATTCCCTATAATCTGAAAACAGCGTGTGGGTCCAGATGTTTCAAGAATTTTTTGCGGATTTGCTGCTCTGCTATTTGTGGTTTTCCGTTAAGAATATAGAAACGTCGATCCGAGATGAATTCAAAAGTTCCAAGCTCCTGCTGATTCCGGCTTAATCGAAAATTCCGCTCCGATGGGATTGAGATTATCCTTATTTGCAACCGGATCCAAATTCAGCAGGGAAGGAACTTCTAATGTCAAAATCGTGTACACGTTGGTGCAAGTCTCGACTTCACCTCGTCATACGAGAGCCAAGTTCCTACGAGTGAAGGAGAAATCAATCCTCGCTCATGAGATTCGGACTTTCGGTTTATCGGGTGGAGTTTAGAGATGGTCGAAGCTGAGATCGCGTTGCACTAACATCTTGACGCTCGGGTGTGTGTAAGACAACGGAGGAATTAAGCTACTCCGTCAACAGGAGCATAGCTGAAAATCATGAACGATAATGTAATAGAGTTTGTTGAACAGGATGAATTTTCAAATGTTGCTCGTATTAAAGTCATCGGTGTTGGAGGGGGAGGAAGCAACGCTGTCAGGCGAATGGTTGAGGCTGAATTAGCGGGTGTGGAATTCTATGTAGTCAATACCGATGTTCAGGCGCTAAGAGCGTGTCATAATGCAACCCGGGTGCAAATTGGCGAAAATACGACGGGTGGCCTCGGTGCTGGGGCAAACCCCGAGGCAGGGCGTAAGGCGGCAGAAGAGAGCAAAGAGAACCTTCGAAGTATTGTCGAAGATGCAGACATGGTGTTCGTTACGGCCGGTATGGGAGGCGGTACCGGTACAGGTGCGGCTCCTATTATTGCAAGCCTTGCTAAAGAAACAGAGGCATTAACAATTGGCGTCGTTACACGTCCATTTGCTTTTGAAGGAAGACAGCGAGCCACCCAAGCAGAAGCAGGTGTGAATGAGATGCGCGAGAATACGGATTCTGTTATCGTTATTCCGAACCAACGTCTGATTGAGGAAGCGGATCGGAATATGCCGATAAAAATGGGTTTCCGTATGGGAGATGAGATCTTACTACACGCTGTTCAAAGTATTTCCGATCTGATCATGGTTCCTGGCGAAATTAATCTTGACTTCGCTGATGTCAAGACCATTATGTCTAACGCGGGCGGGGCATTGATGGGAATTGGTGCCGGAACGGGCGACAACCGTGCCCAAGGTGCCGCGAAACGTGCTATCCTCTCGCCGCTGTTGGAAGAAAACTCCATTGAGGGAGCAACCGGAATTATCGTGAATATCACGGGCCCAAGCGACATGGCGATGCACGAATTGGAAGATGCTATGGAGGTTATCAGAGAGGCTTCGGATACGGAGCAGGTGATTTTTGGGCTCGCTTATGACGACAGCTTGGAAGAGGAACTACGTGTGACTGTAATCGCAACAGGATTTGATCCACAAACCCGAAGCAGAAGGCAGACAGCAGGTCAAGGGGATATTGTGAATCTGGAAGAGTTCTTGGGACGTAATTTCCCGCGCATTGACCGGGGGAATGCACGTGCTCTAGCGAATTCAACGCAAGCCGGTCAGAATCAAAGAAGCCAAGATTCATTTGAACCGGACTCAAGAGGCGGGTCGGATCGACCGTCGGGTGCCGTAGTTAAACCTGAAATTACAACGGATGATGAGGAACTGTTGGATATCCCTGCGTTCTTGCGAGTCCGAAACCTGAAGGACAAAAAGTAAGCTTACATTTGCCAAAATTGCTATGCAAAGAGTTTTACGCCAAACGTATCAAGAACTCCTCAAGGCAGAGCACCGCCCCCACTTCAATTTTAGAAAAGAAAATCGGTTTGCGCTAATCTACCCGGGTGCTTATTCCCTTGGTATGTCAAGCCTAGGACTTCAAGTAATTTACTCTCTCCTCAATCAGCGTGACGATACTTCCTGCGAACGTGCATTCCTTCCTGAACCGCAGATAGTGAGCCAACTCGATGACCGCCGAACCGCACTATTTTCCTTTGAAACACAGACCCCACTCAATCAGTTCGATCTGCTCGGATTCTCCGTCTCATTTGAATCGGATTATGTCAATATCCCGACCACGCTAGAGATGGCACGGCTTGAGCCTTTTGCTGCCGATAGGGCTGATACCGATCCACTTGTCGTTGCCGGGGGTATCAATATCTCCTATAATCCCGAACCTATTGCTGACTTCATTGATGTTTTCATTGTCGGTGAAGCGGAAATGACTATCCATTATCTTATGGATATTTTTGGGGAGTGGAAGGCGGCGGGCGCATCTAAAGAGGATTTGCTGTGTGAGCTTGCGACGGTTCCCGGGCTGTATGTCCCACGTTTTTATGAGGTCGATTATAACGACGAAGGCGGCATTGAGGAAATGCGAGCAAAATCACCCGCGCCGGCTCGAATCCGCTCTGCTGCAATACCGAGCCTTGATGACGCCGAAACTTGTACCAAAATCTTTACACCAAACACAGAGTTCTCTAACGCGCACCTGATTGAGATTGTTCGTGGCTGCGGCCGGCAATGCCGGTTCTGCGTAGCCGACTATGCTCGACGGTGGCCAAGACACCGGTCTGTTGAAAGCACGCTTCAACTCGCTGAACGAGCCCGCGGTATCACAGATCGGATCGGTCTGGTCGGTGCCTCAATCTCAGATCACCCGGATATCGATGAAATTGCTACAGGATTGGTGGAGAGAGGCTTCCGTATCTCCTGCGCTTCCTTGCGGGCAGAAACCGTTCGGCCCCCCTTGCTTGATGCGCTTGCTGACAGCGAGCAAGGCACTATCACGATTGCGCCGGAGGTTGCCACCGAAAATCTGCAAAAAGTTGTCAACAAAGCTATCCCGCGTGAACGTCTGTATCATGTCCTCGAAGAAGCTGTCAAACGGGACATCCTGAATCTCCGCCTTTACTTTCTGATCGGTGTTCCCTACGAAACCCCCGCCGATGTTGAAGCCATTGTTGACATGGCGAAGGAGATACGATCTATTATTCTACCTCACGCCAAAAAGTCTGGACGGATGGCACGGATCGGTTTCACCATTTCGCCAATGGTCCCCAAACCCCATACTCCTTTCCAGTGGGTCGCAATGGAAGATCCGAAGACAATCTCTCGCAAACTCACTTTTCTGAAAAAAGAGATAGGGCGTATCGGTGGCATGAAAATCTCCTCGGCGAGTGCTCGACTTGCGTATCAGGAGGGGGTATTTGCCAGAGGTGATCGACGACTGAGTGGAGTTATCTTAGACCTTGCCAGAGGAGGAGCGTGGAAAGCTACCTTCCGTAAACATGGTTTGGACCCCGATTTTTACGCCCTGCGCCAGCGTTCTATCGGCGAGTTCAATCCGTGGGATTACCTTGACCTGAATGTTAAGCCAGAATTTCTACGTCTTGAGCACAATAAGCACGAAAAACGGTTCATGACGAGCGCGTGCGATACCACCGTTTGTAAAAAGTGTGGTGCGTGCTAAAAACTTTAATTACAGCGTTGTTGACACGCCTGAGTTGTTACTCGTCAACGTATTCGCTTAACGACTTCCGCATTAACTGTCCCCGCGCAACGTAACCTTCCCTTCCAAGTCGTACACGTTCCAAATCCGTAGGAGTGACCTCTCGTCTAACTTGTGCCGGAAGTCCCATTGCCAATGTCTCTGGTGGGATTTCCTGTCCCTCTCGCACAACTGCACCGGCGGCGACAATTGCTCGCTCACCAATCTTGGCACCAGTCAGGATTGTTGCTCCCATTGAAATCATTGCGCCATCGCCAACTGTGCATCCGTGAACAATTGCTCCATGACCGATGGTCACGTCGTCTCCAATCAAGCAAGGAAAGCCCGGATCGAGATGCACAACCGTGCCATCCTGAATGTTCGTCCGCTCGCCAACTTCGATGTATTCCAGATCGCCTCGTAGGACACAATTGAACCACACACTCGACTCTTTACCAATGGTAACGGCACCGATAATCATCGCACCGGGTGCAATGAAAGCCGATGGATGGATCTTCGGTAATATATCTTTATAAGCTATCTGCATTTCTCCTCCAAATCTGATTGATACGCGGCTGTTACTATTATTCTTATAAACCTGCTGATTGATATGAATTTTATCATGTGTTGAACCGCCGGACAAGGAAATCTCCGATGTAAACTTACGAATTGACAGCAGATGTTCGCCGTGCTACAATTCCACACGTGTTATTTCTCAAACTATTCCAAGCAGGAGAAAGATATGGAGTTAACAAACAAAGTCGCTGTAATTACCGGAGGTTCAACGGGCATCGGCGCAGCATCAGCAATTCTCTATGCCCGCGCAGGTGCGAAGGTCGTCGTCGGCGATATAAACGTCGAAGGTGGTGAACAAACGGTCGCAGCTATTCAATCTGAGGGCGGCACCGCCCAATTTGTCCGAACCGATGTCAATGTAGAATCTGAGATCGCTAATCTAGTGAAAACAGCGGACGAAGCTTTTGGTCAGATTAATGTGCTGGTAACCTCCGCGGGGGTCTTGAGCGGTCCAAGCATTCGGGTAGATGAATTTGACCAAGCGGTGTTTGAGTCTGTTATTGACACAAATCTCAGAGGTACTTTTCTCTCGGTTAAGCATGCCGTGCCAATTATGGAACGGAGTGGCGGCGGCGTGATTCTATGTATCGCTTCCGGTGCCGGTGTGCACGGCGGCAGCTCATCGGTGGCTTACGGTTCGAGTAAGGGTGGGGTCAATGGGATGGTATTAACTATCACCCCACAGCTTGCGCCACTCAATATCCGCGTTCACACAATCTGCCCCGGCAGCATTGCAACCCCGCTGAAACTCCGACAAATCGCTGAATCCGCTGAACAAACGGGCAACTCCCCTGAAGCAGCTGTTGAAAACGCCCGCACATCTCTCGGTGAGCCGGAAGGGGTTGCGCGTGTGCTAACATTCCTTGCGTCTGATGCTGCGTCGTATATTCGAGGCACAATCTCCACACGGTAAGAACCCTTTAATACCCCTTTTCCTTATCCGCCACGTTGATCAGCGACTCCCCTTTGACATAGCAGTGCAAGTTATCAATGAACAGACGCATCGTGCGTGCTTCAATATGTTGCGATCCCCCGGCGGTATGTGCGGTCAAAACTACGTTTGGCTCCGTCCACAAGGGGCTCTCCGGCGGACACGGTTCGGTATAAGTGACATCCAACCCTGCGCCAGCGAGTTTGTCACTACGAAGCGCAGCGATTAAAGCATCTTCGTCAACCACTTTGCCACGACTGATATTAACTAAGTAACTCCCATCCTGCATCTGATTAAATTGCTCGTGCGATAGGAGCTTATGTGTCTCCGGCGTGATTGGACAGCAGACCACCACAACGTTGGATTTCGCCATAAACTCCGACAGCCAATCCAGTTTGCCAAGCTCGGTGACACTCTGCGGCTTTTCCATCGGTTCCGGATCAACTGCAATCACATTAAACTCGAAGGCTTTTGCGCGCGAGGCAATTGCGCGACCGATGCCACCAAGCCCCAGAATTCCCATCGTCATCCCCGCCAATTCGATGCACGGTGCCTTTTCCCACCGTTTGTCCTTCATAAACTCATACTGTGTAGTGATACGACGGGTGAGCGAAAGCAACAGAGCAAATGCGTGTTCCGCGATCTGTGAACCGTGCATCCGCCGGCTATTGGTCAGTATAATATCACTCGCTTTGAAGGCGGGATACATCATCCCTTCGACACCGGCGGAAGCAACCTGCACCCAGCGCAATGACTCAGCTTTAGCGAGATCTGCTGCACCGATATGTCCATAGATGATATCTACATCGGAAACGTGGTCGCCGAGAGCCGCCCCCGGCGGTAAAAAGCGAATCTCTACCTCAGATGGAGCGTCTTCGCTTATTGCTTCTACCTCTGGGCTGTACCGTCCTGTAATCAAGGCTTTGAATTTTGCCATTGTAGGTTCCTTTCTGTTTGTTAAGATAACGCAAGCTACTACTGAATAAGAAGTGTGACAAGCCGGGAAGCTAAGAGTCAATCACCGCTCGCAGCTGATCAGTGGCTCAGATCTGTTTCTATGTCTCATACCCAAAAACCGTAGGTTGACATTCCCCCTAGAATGCCGAAGAGTGTCCAAAAACTACCAACGGTGAACTCACCGAGAATAAGCCCTAAGAAGAAGGGAGCAACGCGACGGTGAAGCCCAATTCCACCGTGTCTCAACAACAGCCACTTGATGAGCCAACTCACAAAAAGACAACTCCATGTCACGTTCATCCCCCAACTCGTCGAGATAGCAAAACCGGCGGGATGGAAGGGCCACCACACAAACCTCATGCGGAAAAGCATCAAGAAACTAGCGATAATAAAACCGCAGACCATGAAGCCACTCTCGGCAATCAATGTGTCTGTCGGTGTACTCAGCCAACGGTCAAGCCGTCGATACGGTTCGATGCCGAAGGCACTCAACGAGGGCCAAAAGGCACGCGTCTCCATTCCCAGTCGATAGCCACGGTCAATCAACGCCCAAAAGCCGCAGAGTGAGCCGAGCAATGCAGCGAGCATCAGTGCGAGTGTGAGATGCCGCAGATTCATGCGCGTCCGCTCCGCCATCTTGAACCCTTCCAGTTGATGTGGCATTGGGTGGCTGCGGTAGGCACGGTTGATGAACCAGAACATTGAAAACATTACCAGATTCCCGCGTCCCAGCGTTCGTGTGCCGATTGTTCGTGTGAGGATTTCGTCAGGACCGGAATAGTGCAGGTCGTGGACAGGCGTCCCCAACTCCGCTCGCATACGGGTAATGGCGATGGAGATAGCGTAATAGATGACGAAGAAACTGACCGTGATGGGCACCGTCGCCCCACCGCGATAGCAGAAACAGACAAGGAACACCATCACACCCATTAGCCCCAACACCGCTGTGCGATATCCCATCGGTTCGTTCGAGTCGTCAAGATTCACTGTTCCACTGAATGCCTTTCTGATGACCGTCATCAAGTGCCTTCGGCTTGCCCAGAGCGCAATGACAGCAAGCGCGATATAGCCTCCTGATGCTTGTTCTCTCATGTAAGGGAAGTTCGGCAAGCTGCGTAAGCCCATTGCGGCACCGGCAACGCGCATCAACCGCCAGAACCAGAAGAAAAACCAGCACGAAAACGATAGGTCAAGCGGAATGAAAAATCCGAGTCCGATGGCAAATGGATAGAACGAGAGCGGGATTCGCCCCATGGCGTTCCACGGATTATCGGTGAAAAGCTGAAAACTCCGAATCCGTGTCCGAAGTTCAGGGATAACGGGAAAGATGAAGTGTAGCCCGTTTAGCAGTGCCAGCGTTCCCGCGATGGCAAATCCCAGCCACATCGTCCGATTCCGAAAGAACGTTTGCCGTTGCGTCTCCGTCATCTGGAGTGGGAGTTGAATAATCGGGTAGCTGAGTTTCTCGTGCTCAATCCACTGTTTGCGGACAATGACGTTGATGCAAAACATCCCGAAGACAAGCACAAAAATAAATATTGTCCACCACAGAACGGGCGATGCCCAGCCAGCCAATTGTTCGGGGGTGTAGAGATTCACTTCGCCTTCGTAATACCCGCGGGCAACTTTGCTATTACTGACAGTCAGCCACTCCGGCAGGTAAGGCAGAAATAGCTCGCGCCATTCGTTTTCCGGCGTAGCAAAGCGGAAGGCATGTCCCAACATCGGCACGAGGATTTCGAGCATATCGTGCCCTGTTATGCCTGACGCGATGGAGAGCATCAGATAGATGATGATAAGCTCTCCCTGATTCAGTGCAGAACGAGGCGAAAACCACTTAAGAAACTGATTGACACCGATAACTACAAAAAGGCTGAAAACGACATTGAAGAAGAGGGAGATCGTGACCGGATGACCGGAGTACCGGATGACCTCCATCTCAATGACCCAGTAGCAGTTTATCGGGATGAGAAGAGAGGCGATGAGGAGGGATTTGACGGTGACACCCTCGACCGGCTGCTGCTCCATTTTTGAGAGGGATGAATCTGTCGTTGCCATAGAGGGTACGGATTATATCACACGGGTTCAGGAATTTCTGGCGACTTTGTTATTGAGCTCAAGTGGCAACTAATCCTGACCCCTTTTTTGACCTTCCTACCCTTTCGTTTCCGAAGCAGTCCACACACCATTTGGTGCGAGTGCCAAAGCCTGCTCAAGATGCACCATCCGCTCCAGCCCCGCCGTTTCTATCATCTTATCCCCATAGACTTTTCCCTCTCCGAAACGCGACACAAGGTCGAGCTCCTTGCGTAGGAGATCTATCTCCTCTTCCTTGTATCGATAGCCGCAATTAACCGTGAACATGCGTCGTTGTGTGCCACCGCCCCACGAACTGTGCTTCAAGCCTTGGTTGAATATGACCAGATCCCCCGGCTGCGATTCGAGGGCAACCGCAGGGACCGATGGGCCATTGAGTGCGTAGGTTTCTTCCAGACTGGAGATGTTCTGTTGTACCGTTTCGGCGTATATCTCCCCATATCTGTGGCTGCCCGGGATGAAGCGCACTGCCCCGGTGTCCGCAGTCAGTGGGTCAAGATAAAGTGCCATCTTGTAGAAACGGACCGGACGGGGCCAACCGCCGTCAGAATGCCAACCGGTGTCCCCGCTGTAGAAATTACCGTCGCTGCCGAGATAGGTGTAATCTTCGCCCAGCAGACTCGCGAAGATGCCATCGATTCGGTCGTCGTCGAGGAGCGAACTGAGATATTCGCTTTGACCGATGAACGGCACGAGGAATGTGCGTTGTGTTTCGGGGTGATCTATGTTCAGGTCAACCCAGACCTGTTCAAATGCTTCAATGATCTGATCGATGCAGTCATTGAGGAAACCGGGGAAGTGGAGATACCCAAACGTGTCCATGAAACGGTGTTGTTCTGGCGTGAGTCGGAACTTCGACATGAGGCGCCTCCTTTGGGGTAAAATGTGAATGCTTGTTTGCCGATTAGGCGTTATCCCAACTAGCGATAAAATCCGCAACCTCAAAATCCGTGGGCATGTTGTCGGAGTCGTATGGTGACATGCTCCGCTGAAAACCGGGGTGATCCTCCTGACCGAAGTTCTTCAGTTTTCTGTCAAGTGTGCCAAACCGCTTCCACAGAACCTCTGTCTGTTCAGGGGTGAAGTGGGTTCCGAGGTAGACGATGTCTCTGCCGTTGCCCCAGAGCGAATCGGGTGGGGTATCCGTGTGCTTGAGTCGATACAACGCCCGGCTCAATTTTGAGAGCATAATGATGCAGACCATTCGGTCGTGTGGGGATGGGTGCAGTTGGTCTAGCCCCGCCTGAAATGCATCAACGTCTTTGTTCATAATCGCATGGAAAATCTTTGCAACCAGATCAAACTCTGCAAAGAAGAGCCCATCCCACGCCTCAAATTGTGCTTTTGTGGTGTCTGAAAGGTAGTGATAAAATCCCGGCTCCCAATGTCGCCAGTGAACGTTGGGGAAGGAGGGAAAGCGCAAAGGACGGTAGCCGGGATGCAGTGTCCGCCGCATTTTGCTGCTATAATAACTTCCCCAGTGCAGTAATAGATGGGTATACACGACCCCATCGCCGGCGTTGAGTTCAACGGGCATACCGCCGGGCAGTGGGACGGCCGCGTTTTCGGTCAATTGGTGATTCTCTTGGTCGGTGTTGGCCCGGCGATGACTGCGGGGGACGATCCAAAACACACTATCGTCGTAGAGGGCGATGTTCCATTGGAGGTAGCTGGGACCGTGGTGCTGCATATTGGAAATCATACCGCGCAGCGGGGCAGGCTCGCCCGGGCCAATATCACGGTGCCACTTCGCTGGACCGGTCTCACCGGCGGTTGCGCTGCAGAGGCAGGCAAGATTGTGTGGCACGACATCTTCTGTATCCATCAGTTGTTGGGCAACCCCCAAGGTATTCTCGTGAAGCAAAAACTCAATGGCGTCGGCAGATTTGTTGTCGCAATCTATAGAGAATTTTAATCGTGGTTGGCCACTTGCCGCCCATTCGCCCCCCGGCGGTTGGTCGGGGGTACGTTTTTGAGCAGAGAGCTCTTTTCTCCGATTCACCATGTGTTCAATACTGTTACGCAGCGGTTGGAGTTCATCCGGAGGAACTACGTTGCGCAGGATGTTGTAACCCTCGTCCATAAGCTGTTGCCGGTTGACTTGCATGCTAGTGCCTCATTGGGAGCGTTAAGTTTGGTAAGAGGGACTCAAAGGTTTAACGAGAGATTATACGCACGCTGCCCATGTCTGTCAATAGCCGTGAGAGAGAAACTCAGAGCAATCGTACGTACATATTGTTAGGCTTTTGGCACATGAGAATGAAAATCCCCTCGTAGCCACAGGTTTCCTAACCTGTGATCGCCTGCGGGTTAGGCACCCCCAATTTCATTGAGGTCAGTCTCTGTGCCCTGACAGCGGTTAGTGCCAGTTTCTGATTGGTCAATTACCTAACGATAGATGCAATTCCTCTAGAGAGAAACTATGGACGCTTAATTCTTCTGTAGGAGGGATTTCCGAATCTCGACACTTCCAATCGTGACTTCCTACTCAGACAGGGAGAAAATCGGAAACTAAATAGCCCTAGAGAGAAACAGTCTATTAGCTCATTTGTGCCTCCGCCCATGCTTGGAGTGGAATGTCATCAGCCTCCGGTCGCCAATGTCTGGAAATTGGATGCACCTTAGCGTGATCGCCCATGTAGTTGTCTTCTCCGGTCCCTAATTCTCCGAGCAGCTGCCGCTGAATCGGTGTACAACGAGCAATCAGATCCGGGGCTTGGTGGAGGTAGTCGGCGGGTCGAATCCAACGGTAGTGATAACCGTAGTACAGACACTTCCGCGCGTGGTTTGACAAGTTCGGGGTGAGACAGTGCCAGAGCGCAGTCCGCCAGAGCATCGCTGTACCAGGACGGACGTTCACTTCTACGATCCGGTCGGGATCGATCTCGTAGCCGTCCTGATGTATCAGTGCAGGTGACAGCTTATGACTGCCCCGCACAACGCAAATCGCGCCGCTGTTGTGTTCCGTTAGATCCGTCAAATAGTAACCGACCTTGACCTCCACAAACGGCACTTGTCCGTTGGTAATCGGATACCCGAAATTCGGTGCGTCCGAGTGCCAAGGGAAGAAGCTATCCTTTGCCCCTAATTTCTGGTTTGCATATTCGGGCGGACAGGGTGGTCGCACATCGAGGTGTGATGTCCGAAGTTGGATATTGACGCCGAGGACATCTACCACGAGCGGCAGCAATATCGGATGATCAATTAGACGCAACAATTCCTCATGGTGCGCGAGGGCATTCCGAATCTGGAACGGTTCATCCGGTCCGATTCCTTTCTCACTTCGATAGCGTTCATCTAACTCGTCCGCCACTTTGATTAACGTCTCAACCTCTGTGGGACGTAGAGCATCCTCAATTAAAATAAACCCATCCTCATCAAATTGTCGTTGTTGTTCCTCAGTGATAGCAATCGATTTGCCCATTAAAATTGTCCTCCGAGTTATTACTAACGGTGCTCTTCTGCCGCATCTTGTGGCTCAAACCCAACCACCTCACGGGCGTGTGAGAAGTCGCGATAACTCCATTTGTTGTCTGACACCGCGAAAAAAATATCGAACTTGACGCTGTCAGGTGCTTCGACGCACTTCTCGACCATCTGTGCGATATCTCGATGGCTGCACCAGACGGAGAACGTACGCGACTGTGTTGGACGATTTTCACGAGTGACTGCGCCGATACGCAAGCAGATTATTGAGATATCACTGGTATCTGTATAGTGCCTGGCTAACGCCTCGCCGAACACCTTGGTGCAACCGTAAAGCCCGCTTGGTCGTGTCAAGGAATTGTGGTCCAACTTATCCCACGTTTCGGGGACCTCGTCGTAACGTCCTTCAACGAGCGCGCCGTAAGGAAACTCCCGCTCACAATTGCTGACAGTTGAACCGCTACTGGCGTAAATAACCCGCTTAACACCCGCCCGTTGGGACGCTTCAAAAACATTATAGGTTCCAATGATATTCGGACTCAAAAGATCTTCCCACGTCGCACCGCCTCGCGCATTTGCTGCTAGATGCACGACTACATCGACTCCTTCGAAAGCGGGCTGTATTGCATCGAGGTCAGCGATATCCGCTTGATAGCATTCAATTCCTTCAACCGGACGGCGATTGAGTGCACTCAAAGCGTATTTTCCCTCCAAACGCTCCCGCACGATGCCACCGATCAATCCACTCATACCAGTGATAAGTACCTTCTTTTGTGCCATGTTTCCCTCCTTATTTACATGTTTTACACACGGTTTATGTATTATACAACACATGCCGTAAGTTATCAATATTCCTCCCTATCGAAGCAACTAAAATTGTCTTGACAAGGCTTCTCTTTTCTTCTATACTGACGGCAGACTTGGTATCACTGCACACGTTACATATAAGCGCAGAAGTATAACAACAACAGAAAGAATAGAGGAGGCATCTACATTGAAAGTTTTAGTTTTATCGGGCCCAAATCATCGGTTTGAAGATAGCGCGTCCGTTATCAACGATTTCCTTGCAGCACGAGGCGATATGTCGGTGGAACTTACGGACGACAAAGGGGTTTTGGCGTCGTCTCAATTGGACGAATTTGATGTCTGTGTCTTCGGCACCGGGTTCACTCGCACGGTCAGTCAGCCTGACGGCGCTCCAAAGCGGGAGCCGGACCTCACGTCTGAACAGGAAGACGGACTCTTCCAATTTGTCAGTGGTGGAAAGGGATTGGTCGGCATTCACGGAACGGCATGGTGGATTGGCGGACGTGCCGTGGATCTCATCGGTGGAGCCGCCAACTGGCATCCGCCGGGAGCGACTTTCACAGTGAATATCGACGACTCAAATCACCCGATTACACAGGGCGTTGGGGACTTTGAGGTCGAGGACGAGATCTATATGTCCGCTTATGATCCCTACCTTCATATCCTTGCATCGGCGGAATGGTCAGAGAAACAACACCCGCTGGCATGGGTAAAATCCTATGGCGATGGACGCGTGTTTTACACAGCGCTCGGTCACGGTCCCGGCACCTTTGAGCAACCTGCCATGCAGAAACTAATGGGCCAGGGTGTTCAATGGGCAGCAAACAGTTAAATTTCGGGTAGGGTTGAGCAGGATTCTCTGGATGTATCCTGCTCAATTCCTTTAACCCTGAAAATAGATAAAGGAGGTTAGCATACGATGACCGAAGACGAACGTTATCTATTTGACCTGACAGGCTATCTCGTTATTAAAGATGTACTCACCTCCGAAGAGGTCGAGCGTTGTAACGCAGCAATCGATCGCCATTTTGATCAAGCGAAAGAGATAGACAGGTCGCTGGCGGGTAATTCAAAAACGTTGTCAGGGACTTCTCGACGGATAGATTTGGGTGGGATGCTGGCGTGGGAACGCCCGTGGTGTGAACCGTTTCGGCAGTTTCTTATTCACCCACGGATCAAACCCTACCTCGACGGCATATTGGGAGAAGGCTATCGGCTTGACCACGGACCGGGGATGATTGCGATGGACACAGGGGCAGAGGGCGGCACCCTGCACGGCGGTGGCATTGAGCGGCCGAACTTTTCCGAAGCCTATTTCTTCAAGGATGGACGTATCTACACCGGGCTCACGGTTGTCGAATATATGCTTGCGGACGAAGGTCCCGGAGATGGTGGGTTGGCACTCATTCCGGGCAGTCATAAGGCAAACCTTCCATGTCCTCAAAACATGAAGTTGTGGGAGAAATATCAGGAGCATGTTGTCGAAGTCAATGCGGAAGCAGGCGATGCGATTGTCTTCAGCGAAACCTTGACCCACGGGACTTTACCGTGGACAGCGGAGCATCAGCGGCGGGCAGTGCTTTATAAATTCAGTCCCGGATTTCAGGCATATAGCGCGGGGGCACATCAGATTACCTATCCTGACTATGTTGAGGATATGACGCCGGAGCAGCGCGAGGTGATGGAAGCCCCACATATTCGTCGCCGATAGTATCAAAAAACTCCCACGAGTTGAGAGTCGCTCATTTCAACAGAAAGGATTTGGAAACCCATGAGCAATGTTCCTATGACACGCCCCGAAGAGGCACTGGCGATTCATGAAACGAGATATTTCCATTCGTCTACCTTTACAGAAATGGAAGATGGACGGATTTTGCACGCTGCTGGAACGCAGTTCAACACCTCCGACGATGGCGGGATTACATGGTCTGAGTCGTTCTCATGTGCTGACACAGAGGGGGTTCCGGTAGGCGGTGGTGGAACATCGCTTGTGCGGTTGTCCGGTAGCGGCATCGGCTTGGCAGCCATGCAGAGACCTACCGAGGGCTCTTCCGAGAGTATTCGGCGGGAAACCCATCTAGCTTTCTGGCGGTCAGAGGATGACGGAGAGACTTGGGAGCCGCCGGTCCGCATAACGCCGCCGGGGATTGCCACGTATGCGTATCAGGATGTTCTGCTTCGCACTTCTTCTGGACGCATTATCCTGCCGGTGTATGTCTCGCTAGGGCAAGCCTCTGGACCAGATGATGTCAAACCACCTGCGTCTGGAAAATTAGTGAATGGTCAGTGGGTTTCCACCGCTGCGCATTTCTTCGACCCCCGTTTCTCCGCGTCCTGCGTTTACTATTCAGATGACGACGGACAGACATGGCAGCGCAATCGGGACGGGGAACTGATCATCCTGCTAGACTGGAACGCATCGTTCAGCTATACCAACGAGCCGACAGTGACGGAAGTCAGTCCGGGACGGCTGCTGATGTTCATGCGCAACGGATTGGGACGTGTTTTTCAGGCGTGGTCGGAGGACAACGGGGAGACATGGACGCGCCCACAGCCGACTTCCCTCGCTTCGTCCACAGCACCCGCACAGATCCGAACGCTGCCCAATGGACATCTCCTTGCGGTCTGGAATCAGGAGACCGAGGACGAAATTAAACGGGGTTACAATCGGACGCGCGTCTCCGCTGCGATTAGCCGTAACGGCGGCAGCGTGTGGGAGTTCTTCCAAAATGTAGAATCGATGCACGAGGAGACGCGAGTCGAGCCGGGTCCCATTCGTCCTGCCCGTCCGGCGGAATACAACTTTGATCCGGGCCTACCCGCCCCAGAGCGAGAGCAGGAACATATCCTCTCGTTTGATTTTCACGGGCGGTGGTCGTATCCGTCGGTGCTTGTGATGAAAGACCGCGTCCTGATTACCCATACCTATTCGTTTTACGAAGAACACCCAACCCGTGCTGAGATGATTCTGAGCAGCCAGAAAGAGGGAGGCTTCAATCAGAAGCTAAAGGTGTTACCCTTGACGTGGTTCTACGGTGGGAAGGAGCCGGCGGACAATCCTGTGCTGGCGCGAATATACGATCAGGCGAAGCCGTAATGCGCAAAACGTGAAGAGTGAAAAAGATTCATCGTTACAGAGGAGATAATCTATGCTGAAATTTGCTTATTTGGGCGCATGGCACAGCCACGCGAGTATGCACACCCGCGAGTCAACAGAACGTCCGGAGGAGTTCAAACCCATCGGATTCTATGACCCGAATCCAGAGGTTGTTGCACAGAGAGAGCAAGAGTGGTCTGAATCCTTTCCTGACCTCACCGTCTTTCCATCAGTTGAAGCGGTGTTGGACAGCGACGCTCAAGCGGTCATCGTCGAAGGCCATGTTTACCAAAATCTGGACTACGCGGAGCAGGCACTCGATGCGGGTAAACATGTGTTGCTCGAAAAACCGGCGGGCGTCAACATAGAACAGTTGAAGCGGATCCATAAACTCTCGGAACGCAAGGGACTGTGCCTTCAGATGGCATATATGTGGCGTTACAATCCCGCGATTCACGAGATGCTCCGGCTTGCCAAATTGGGCGCATTTGGCGATATTTTCTACTATCGCGGACACATCCCTAAGCCGATATCGTGGCACCCGCAGTTGGCGCAGGAGTTCAAGGTGTATCACGGCGGAATTTACTTCGAGATGGCAGGGCATCTGACCGATCTGATGGTCATCATGATGGGAGAGCCAAAGGGGGTTCAGCCCGCCTTGGGACGACACTACGACAGCCGATCTGAGGTAGATAATGCGGTCGTCGTCCATGAGTTTGAAAACGGGCTTGGCACAATCGACACCGCCGGTATGCACATCGAGAGCGGCAAAACCCGCCGTATCGAAGTCTACGGCACAAAGGGCACCGCCATCCATACACCCATCGGTTCAGATAACCTCAGCCTGAGTTTAGAAACGGCTGTCGAAGGCTACGCGGCTGGTTCGCAAGACGTGACCATTACTCGGTCGTCAGCTTCTGGATCACTGTTGCGGGAACTCGCTTCCTGCATTCGCGGGGAAAAACGGCCGGACTATACACTAGCGCACGATATGGCTGTGCAGCGGACACTGTTCGCCGGTTGCGGTATAACGGCTGGGAACGCACTCAGATAAGCAGCGTTTAACAAACTTCCTTGTGGAGAGAAGTCTTATGTTTGTTAGGTTGCTGGCATGTGCTGGATTCCTCGTGTGCCTTTGCTTGGGCTGGTGGGGTGTGAGGATGAAGACCCCCAGATCGTAAAGGAGGTGGCCCAGCTGGTTGAGACGGTGCCCGCAAGTAGCGAGAGGGCTGCGACGCATCAACCGGTCGTGCTTTACTTCGATAAGGAACCGCTAGCCGTGACCGTTAATGGAACTGCGGCTCGTGTTGAAGGGAAAAGAGCGTTTTGGTGTTTTCCGTTCCCGCCTCCGCATGGAGATGAGTTATTTCAAATTGAATGGACGAATCCCGATGGCTCCCTGAATGTTGGTACAGATATATGGTTAAGAGTGGGAATAGATGAGTTTGACGAAACGTCTATAGTGGCGAGCAGTGTATCCGATGGTGATGCTGATGGTGATCCTGACCTGTTGAATAGGGACGGCATCCGGTTTTATTTTGATGAATCTGTTATTGGTTTAGAATCTAAGGTGGTTGCCGAAGATGGTGAGGACCTTGGTTGGGAGGCTGTCTGGGATGACCAAACCGTTATATTTCGTCCTAGTGCGAATGGGAAGTTACTTGAAAATGGAAAACGCTATATGATTCACCTGGTTTTTGCCGACGCGTGGACCTACAATGAGATTTTTTGTGAATGTATAGACTGCTCGTTGTATGGGAACTCTGAATGGACAACAGGGTTTATAACTGCTGACGAATAAGCAGAAATAGGAGCAAAAGCGAGATATCTTAGGAGTTACAGTTCAGTTTGTCGTAGCGCAATTTATTGCGCGTTACCACGGGCGATGAATCGCCGAACTACAAAGCTTTGAGCGTTCAACTGTTTAAGTTCTATTGTTATTTATAAAGGGTGAGTCATAATGTAAGTCGTCGCCAAACCTGCCCTCCAACCGAACGAGTGTTGTTTGTCCGGGAAAGTTCCTATGAAAGATAATAAAAGAACAGACACCCTTGAGATCAAGGCGCTGACATTTGACGTATTCGGTACAGTTGTGGACTGGCGCGGTAGCATTATCCGCGAAGGCGAAGCGTTTGGAGCCGCTCACGGACTCAATGTGGATTGGGCGGAGTTTGCGGACAAATGGCGGGGCGGATACGGTCCCTCAATGAACCGCGTCCGCAAGGGTGAACTGCCGTGGCTGAACATAGATGCCCTGCACCGTATGATTCTGGACGAGCTACTTGACGAGTTCGAGATTACGGGGTTAAGTGAAGCAGAGAAAGACCATCTCAACCGCGTGTGGCATCGCCTTCTACCGTGGCCCGATGCCATCAGCGGTCTTCAGCGATTGCGTGAACGCTTCATTGTCGCACCCCTCTCCAACGGCAATATCGCCCTGCTCACCAATATGGCGAAACATGCCGGGCTGCCGTGGGACTGTATTCTGTCATCAGAGTTGGCAAAGCATTACAAGCCGGATCCGGAGGTCTACCAAACCGCCGCCGATTTGCTGGGACTACCACCGAGCCAAGTGATGATGGTCGCCGCACACCCCGGCGATTTGATCGCTTCGTCGGCTGTCGGATTCAAGACGGGATTCGTGCCCCGACCCGAAGAATATGGTCCGCACCGTAATCGCGATCTGGAACACGACACCTCTTTTGATGTCGTAGCGAATGATTTCAATGATCTGGCAAGTCAGCTAGGAGCATAGAACAAAGATGTTTGTCGGTGTAGACGGTTGCAGGGCGGGTTGGCTCGCCATCGGACTGGAAACGGAACATGACTGGAAGGTCAATATTTTTCCAGATGTGTCTAGCCTTTGGGAGCATCACCGGCAGGTGTCCTTGATACTAATTGACATTCCTATCGGCTTGAAAGCGGAGGGCAAGGCTGAACGCCGGTGTGACCCGCAAGTCCGGAAGCTGCTGGGACCGAGGCGTTCGAGTGTGTTTCCTGCGCCGTGCCGTCAAGCAATCTATGCATCATCGTATCAGGAAGCCTGCGATGTCAACCAACGACTGACAGGCAAACGGTTGTCTGTTGAGAACTGGAACATTATCCCCAAAATTCGTGAGGTCGATTGCCTACTGTCGGACGACGCCTCTGCGAAAGGTCGCATCAGAGAAATCCATCCTGAACTCTGTTTTTGGGGTTTGGCGGGTCGTCCGATGCAACACGCCAAAAAACGGAGTGAGGGACTATCGGAACGGACGCAACTTCTCCAGTCAATCTATCCACAGACTGCCGATATTATCGCCCATGCGTTATCCACCTATAGACGCAAAGATGTAGCAAGGGACGACATTCTTGATGCACTATCTGCCGCAGTGACCGGGCTGATCGGGGGACAAAATCTCGTGTCAATTTCGCAGGAACCGGAGTTTGATGAACGGGGTTTACGGATGGAGATGGTATACTGCGCGTACACCACAGGTGAAATCTCTATGGGATAATGGTGCGTAACGAGTAATGCGTAAGCGGATCGTTAATATTACGCAAGCTGCTACTTATAGGGGAGGTCATAGCTTGAGTGAATGAGAACCAAGGTGAGAAACAATGCTCGCAGTGGATTGGCAAATCCACTGTACACAGGCAAAGATGGCTTGGATATGCCTATCCAAGCCGAGCAGGTTTGATAATAGCAACTTGGATTAATATAACACATTACGTATTATGTGCCTAATACAACTGCAATCTAAAGTGCCTAACTGCTATTTTTATAGATCATAACCGAATGGGCTTATGACAGGAGACACAGAAATGCAATTCAATCGAGACCAATTTATGGAAGATGGCTATTTGGTTCTGCGCGAGGTGGTCCCACCGGCTGAGTTGGATGCTTTACGCACCGGCTATGAGCAGATGGTCGATCGACAGCGGGGGATCTGGGCGAGCGAACGCAATCCAGACGATCCACCGGGCGGCGTATGGGAGACGGGGGCACAACCCCGATTGGCACTGCATCGGCGTCCTTTGGTGGACCTGATTGATAGGCAGACAGCGAACACAGCGGAAATCTGGCTTCACGAAAACACACAAGGTGTCAGCACCCAGTTGATGGGTGAGCCGGATGCAGGCGTTACCGAGATGATGATGATGTGCAGCCCGGTGCGCGACCGGGGTCCGGCTGTCTGGCACCGCGATATTCATCCCATTGATACCGCCCCACTACAGGGGTACATAGATGACATCATAGAGAATGGACCGAGATACGTGCAGTGGAACATCCCCCTCTACGATGATAGTGTGCTGTGGGTTGTGCCCGGCAGCCACATACGCATCAACACTGAAGAGGAGAACCGTCAATTGCTGGCGGATCCGCGTGTCCCTCTGCCCGGCAGTGTCCAAACGCATCTGAATGCCGGCGATGGCGTGGTCTACATCACCCCCATCCTCCATTGGGGCAGCAATTACAGTGCAAAAATGCGGCGCACCATTCACGGCGGTTTTTGCAACTTCACGAAATATGAGGATCTGAGTTACACGAAAAGTCTATCCGCTGAAGCCCAAGCGACACTAAAACGGTGGGACAAACGGAGCGAACGTATGCGAGCTTACACCGAATCCGCACTTCGTGCCACAATTAAGAAAAACGGTTCCGCCTACCACGCTGCGCTGGACGAGATACATCCGGGCAGGGGCGACAAGGGCAAAATGCTGACAACTATCTTTTTGTGCAAAGCAGCTTTCTTTATTAATCTCCAACAGAACCCAGATCTTGAGGACGGACCCGAAGATCTTCGTAGGCGAGGGACGAGCTCACACCCGACCACGCTAAATTGGGGACCCGAATTCGCAAATCGCTTCACACCGCAGGAGGCGGAGACCTTATGGAAACGGTTTAAGCCGCTTGACGCCAAACTTCAGAGGGACGAAGAGCATTTTTTCCCCGGCTTCCAATCGGGACCGATGCGCTACTGTTTTAACGAGACACCTGCCGATTTCGGTGTCGAAGAATTCATTGCGAGCTGGGAGAGTTGACTACTATCTGAAGATGTTGCATCTTCGGGTTGTTAGATGTGAGAGAGGAGAAATAGATGATCGTTGATATACACACCCATTGTCTTCAGCCAGAGCACGTGAGTGAAGCCAACCATCGTGCCCACGAACTGGCAGGCTATTCACCAATGCCACCACTGTCGCCCGAAACGTACCTTAAAGCGATGGAGGCTGTCGATAAAGCAATTGTTTTCGGTGTGCGGGGTGTTTCTGCTGGAATGTACAGCCCGAACAATTTTACCGCTGAATGGGTCAAGCACGCCCCGGACAAGCTAATCGGCTTCGCGGCAATAGATCCGACCGAGGAGGACTATCTGGAAGAAGTCGACCGGTGCGTGTCCGACTTGGGACTGCGCGGCATTAAAATCTACCCGATGCTAGGGCGATACGACCCCACTGACCCTGCTATCTTTCCCTTATACGAAAAGGCGCAACGGATGGGGTTGCCAGTCCTATCCCACTTGGGGGCACAGCCAAGCCCTCGGGCGATGCTCAAGTATAGCTTGCCGCTGCTGATCGACGAAATTGCACAAGTGTTCCCTGACCTCAAGTTTATCATGGCACACATGGCGCACCCTTGGCAACGAGATTGTGCTCTCGTCTTGCGCAAGCACCCAAATGTCTACGCGGATGTTTCCGGCGGGTGGGTTCGTCAGTGGCAGGGATGGGAGGCTTTGATCGGCATGATCGAGTGGGGGGTGACAGATAAGCTCCTTTTCGGTTCTGATTTCCCGTTATGGACACCGCAGGAGGGGATGGATAAGCTGTACCGGCTGAACGATCAGCTCGAAGGCACAAAGCTACCGCGTATTCCGGACGATGTGATTGAAGGGATTATCCACCGGGATTCGCTTGCGCTTCTAGGGTTGGAGTGATTAAAACTCTCCCTTAGTGGATCTAAAAATGAATCGCCTGCAATCCGGTGTGCGTTTTTCCATATATCACTTGAAAGAGGTTTATTCAGATGGAACGTATGCGCGTAACTGAAGTCAAAACTTTTCTCGTCGGTGGAAGTTGGCGTAACTGGCTCATCGTAAAAATAGAAACCGATGCAGGTATCCACGGTGTCGGCGAAGCGACCCTCGAAGGCAAGTCAAAAACAGTCGAAGGGGCGGTAGTCGAATTGGCGCGCTACATCGTCGGCAAGGACCCGTTTGCCATAGAGAAGCACTTTCAGGAGATGTACCGGCGGGCGTTCTACGCCGGCGGGGAGGTACTGACCAGCGCAATCAGCGGTGTCGAGACCGCACTGTGGGATATCAAGGGTAAGGCGCTTGGGGTGCCGATATACGAACTGATCGGCGGTCGCACGCGCGATCGGATTAAGCTGTACGCTAACGCGTGGTATCGGCAAGGTATGAGTCCCGAAGAATTTGAGGGTGCGGCGAAGAAGATCGTGAAACTTGGCGCGAAAGGGTTGAAGTTCAATCCTTGGGGCGGGCGCCCTGGTATCGATTTCTATCGACTGGATAACAATATCTTGAACGCAGGGATTGATACCGTAGCAGCGGTTCGGGAAGCGGTTGGACCAGATATCGACCTGTATATCGATTGTAACGGGATATTCAACACCGCCGCCAACGCCGTCCGGGCGGCAAAGGGGGTCGAGCGATACAACATCAGCTTCTTTGAAGAACCCGTTCCCCACGAAAATCTTGACGCGATGGCTTATGTGCGAAGCAAGATTGACATTCCTGTCGCTACAGGTGAGCGGCTGTTCACCATCTTCAGCTTTCAGCAGCTGCTTGAGCGTGGCGGTGCGGACATCGTTCAGCCGGATATGGCGCACTGCGGCGGGGTACTTGAGGCACGGAAGATAGCCGCCATCGCGGATTCGCACTATGCGGCATTCGCGCCGCACAATCCTAACGGGGAGGTGTCATACGCTGCCGCCGTTCAACTTGCTGCATGCGTCCCCAACTTCCTGACCTTAGAGCACTTTCCACCCGAACCGTGGCGCTTCGACGTTTGCACAAACCCCATGGTCGTCGAAGATGGCTGGCTCGAAATCCCTGATCGTCCGGGATTGGGCGTCGAATTCAACGAAGATGCCGCGCTAGAACATCCCTATGAACCGATCGATCTCTACAACCTACACCGTCCAGAGATGCAACTGAAGGTGCCCAGATACACCGACAAACTGCGGTGATATGTTAGATTATAGCTTAAGTTGTCACTCATAGAGCAGGAGATGGGAGCTAAATCAGGCCAATCACCGCTCGCGGTGGATTGACAAATCCACCGCAGAAGATACCTAGCACATTGCGCGACAACCTTGGCTTAATCAGCCCAGAACGTTACACTATAGTCCGGATGTTTATGGCTTGACTATCCAAGCTGAGCAGGACTGATAGATAGAACACAACTTAGCACGC
Source organism: Candidatus Poribacteria bacterium (assembly GCA_965222805.1). Classification (GTDB taxonomy): domain Bacteria; phylum Poribacteria; class WGA-4E; order WGA-4E; family PCPOR2b; genus PCPOR2b. The sequence continues at coordinate 5,013,419 of CBDCUX010000005.1, read as the reverse complement.
CAAAAGACATAGAGAAGACTCCAGTTTTCCGACAGGTAGCAACTTGGGTTATTATGCCCAGCGTTAGGTATAATCGCGATTCCTGACGTTTGGGCTATCAATATGAAAACTCAGTTTATATTGGCCCGCTAGGGCTTTTAAGGATCTGCCTATTATGCTTGATGTCGAAATTATCGATCCCACTGAGGTTGAAAGAGCAGCAGCTATCTTCCACCGAGATGGGTTCGTTCCCATCAAAGATGCGCTCAATCCCGAACAGCTTGTGTATGCCCAATCGGGTGCAGCCCGCGTCATTGCCCAGCAGATGGGGGACACTCCACTTGAGGAGGCAAACCGAGGATATGCGCGCTACTCCTTTGGAGCACAGCTTCATCACCCAGAGTGGGCGCAGCTTATCGATCTGCCGACCATTCTGCCGATAGTAGATGCAATTTGGGGCAGTTCAAATTACATCTGTTCCGGCGGTGGGGGTGATTACTCCACCCCCGGTGCGAAGGATCAACACCTGCACGCTGATATCAGGGATGTTTTCAATGACTCATTGGGTCTAGTGACAATCCACGATGTACCGACGCCGTATATAGTTGTAAATTTTCTGATGGTCGAATTCAAAAAAATCAACGGTGCCATTCGATTTGTGCCGGGGACCCATCGGACGCGTCAGCCAATTCCAACGATGGATGAGGAACCCGACCGCATGAAGCAGTCGATTATCTGCGCCCCACCCGGAACGGCACTTATCCGAGATGTACGCTGCTGGCACGGCGGCACCGCCAATAATTCCGATGAAATCCGACCGATGACCAGTGTTGGGTATTTCGCACCTTGGTTTCGAACAGCCGATCTGCAGCCCTCGCTCCCGCGCCCGCTCCATGAAATGCTGTCTCCGCGCGGCAAGGATCTGGCTCGGTTAATTGTTCAACCGTGATTGACTGGTGTTTGACCCCAATTTGATTTCCTGCTTAAACCATCGAAAAAAGGAGAATGACCAATGAACGCTCTCGATCTACGTCAGCTTCCCGATGCCTCTGAAGTCTATCTCTGCCACGACGAAGGCTACTTTCCCGTCCTCATCAATCCACAGGGCGAAGAAATCCTCGCTGTCTTGCGGGGAGGCGCGGGACATGTGGGTATCACCGGACGGTTGGATGCGGTGCGTTCACTGGATGGCGGTAAAACTTGGGAGACACCGATTGTTATTGTAGATACCGAGGTGGATGACCGCAACCCGGCGGTCGGTCAATCCTCCGATGGAACGGTTGTCCTTGCCTACCATGCCCAAGGCTCCTACAACGCGGATGGGAGTTGGTCGAGAGACTTGCGCCGCGTCCAGATGCGGGTCACGCGGTCGCATGATGCCGGTGCGACATGGGAAGCGTCTCAACCGCTCAATTACACACCGATGGAAAAACACTCTGCTTACGGTCGCATCCGAACACTGGATGACGGAACGATGCTCCTACCAATCTATGGAGGTGATATCGGGGAAACTGAGCGAACGGATGACTATGCTTACATCCTACGTTCACATGATAACGGACAAACCTGGGGAGAGCCCACTTTGATTGCTGTCGGATACAACGAAACGGGACTCATTGCATTGCCCAACGGCGATTTAGTGGCTGCCATGCGCTCCGGTGATCAACGTGCTCTGCTAGCTGTATCCCGTTCGGCCGACGGCGGCACTACATGGACAGAGCCGATCCCCATCACTAATGTCCGTGAGCACCCCGCCGACTTGACGCTGCTTTCTAACGGTTGGATTGTTCTATTCTTCGGTGTGCGACACGAGCCGTTTGGTGTGCAAGGGCTCATAAGCAAAGATAACGGACGGACTTGGGATGAACAGCGGCTGATTGTTTCTGACGACCTCGGTGACAATGACCTAGGCTATCCCTCCACTGTCAAACTAGGTGACCGTCTCGTAACGGCATATTACAGCGCACCTCGACAGTGGAATGCGCCGGACTTTCGTGGTGAGGGCACTTTCGCGCGTGCGCTACTCTACAGCGAAAGTGCGTTGTTGGCGGCAATTGTGTAAAACCTAATATGCCTTTCGGCCTGCTAGGGCTAAAGTGAGGAGGGGTGAAGATGGAAAACGAAGATAAGGCGAAAGTACAACTGTTTGATGAGCTGATAGAAATCCGTCAGCGTATTGCGGAGTTAGAACAGGCGGGGGCACGGTATAAGGGCACTTTGGAAAGTTTGGAGCAGGTGGGGAGGACTTATTACGATCTCTACGATAACGCTCCAGATATGTTTGTCTTCGTAGATGCTAGGACAGCTAACATTATTCGATGCAACCAGACGGTGGTCCAGGCGCTAGGATACACTAAAGAGGAGATTATCGGTCATCCTATTTTCGAGAGGTATCATCCAGATTGTTTAGAGCAGGCAAAAAAGGTGTTCCAAGTCTTTGTAGAGACCGGTGAAGTCCATGATGCCGAACTTGTGTTGAAGCGGAAAGATGGGAGTAAAATTGATGTCAGTTTGAACGTTTCATCGGTTCGCGATCAAGAGGAGAATGTTCTTTACGGCAGATCCGTGTGGCGGGACATTACCCGGCATAAGCAGGCGGAGAAAGCACTCCGGCAAAGCGAAACGCGATACCGTACCCTTTTTGGTGAATCCAGGGATACCGTTTATATGAACACCCGCGAAGGCAAAATCCTTGACATCAATCAGGCAGGGTTGAATCTGCTTGGCTATACCCGTGATGAGTTAATCGGGATGAATGTCCAAAAATTGTATGTCCAGCCCGAAGATCGGAGCGTGTTTCAGCGAGAGATTGAACGAAACGGATCGGTGAGAGACTATGAGTTGAAATTCCGGAGGAAAGATGGAACGCAGATAGACTGTTTGGTCACTTCAACGGTACGACGCGCGGCTGACGGAACAGTGGTAGGCTACCAAGGCATTATCCGCGACATCACCGAGCAGATGAAGGCAGAAAAAGCACTCCACGAGAGCGAGCAACGATTTCGCCAACTGGCGGAAAATCTGCGCGAGGTTTTCTGGCTGAGCTCTCTTGATGGGAACCAAATCTATTTCATCAACCCTGCGTACGAGGAGATTTGGGGCCGCAGCCGCGAGAGCCTGATAGCACAGCCGGAGTCTTGGCTCGAAGCTGTCCACCCGGAGGACCGGGAGGCGGTCCTCGCTAATTTTGAGAAGCAGAGCCGTGGAGAGTTCGTCGAATATGAGTATCGGATTCTGCGTCCTGATGGCGGAATTCGTTGGATTGAAGCCCATGTCTTTCCAGTCCGCAACGAAGCAGGGGAGGTTTACCGCTGCGCGGGGAGCGCGCAGGAAATCACCAAGCGCAAACGAGCGGAGGCACTAGCGGAATCGCAGCAGCAACAGTTGATTCAAGCGGACAAAATGTCATCGCTGGGCATTTTGGTCTCCGGGGTCGCACATGAAATCAATAACCCAAATAACTTCATCATGCTCAACGGAGAAATCCTGTCCATGGCTTGGCAGAATGTCATGCCAATCCTTCAGAAATACTACGAAGAGAATGGTGATTTTCTTATGGCAGGCATGCCTTACACCCGGGCGCACGAGAAAATCGACCAATTAATTTCAGGAATATCGGAGGGTGCCGCGCGCATAGGGAAAATTGTCGAGACATTGGGCGGCTTTGCACGTCAGGATGCGGGTGATTTGAATCAGCAGGTTGATCCCAACGCAGTCGTTGAATCCGCGATGGTTATCGTGAACAATCTGATCAAAAAATCAACCCATCATCCTTCTGTGGAATTGGGAGAACACCTGCCCAAAATTCGGGGAAACCCACAGCAACTTGAACAGGTTATTATTAATTTAATCACCAATTCGTGCCAAGCCCTCCAATCCCCCCAAAAGCGTCTATTTGTTTCAACGTCGTATAACAAACAGTCGGACCTGATTACTATCAGGGTACGGGATGAGGGAGAAGGGATTCCTCCTGAAAATTTGAATCATATCATTGAACCCTTTTTTACAACCAAACGGGACACCGGCGGCACCGGTTTAGGTCTGTCGATGTCTTATAATATCGTGAAGAACCACGGGGGACACCTACATTTCACTTCGAGATTTGGCGAAGGTACAACTGCCACTGTCATGCTGCCCGTTTCTCGTCGGATTATCTTGGATTAGGGTTTTAGCTTTCCACCTCAAAAACGGTAGGAACAACATGATCCTTTGTCAAATAGGAAATCAACGATTGAACGTCGTACCCTTACTTTTGGAATGGAGATGAGCGCATGAATCCAACCACTTTTCCTGCCCTCCCTGTTTTACTAGTAGATGACGAAGCACAGTTCCTCTTCAGTGCCAGTTTAAGTCTGAATTCGGAAGGCATTGATAATGTTATACAGTGTCAAGATAGCCGTGATGTAATGTCGATTCTTTCCGATGGAGACTTTTCCGTTGTTGTGTTGGATATGCTGATGCCCCACCTAACGGGTTGGGATCTGCTCCCGATGATTGTGAGAGATTTCCCAGACCTCCCGGTAGTCATCATCACCGCGGTCAATGAGGTCAAAACAGCCGTTGACTGTATGAAGGAAGGAACTTTCGATTACTTGGTAAAACCTGTGGACAAGGTGCGTCTGGTAACCACAGTCCGGCGAGCGATAGAGGTCAGGGAGTTACGCGACGAGAACACTCGACTCAAGGACTATCTGCTCTCCGACAAGCTGGAGCAGCCCGATGTGTTTGCCGAAATTATCACCCAAAACCCTGTCATGCGTTCTGTTTTTCAATATATCGAAGCGATTGCTGAAAATGCACTGCCGGTGCTGATAACTGGGGAGACCGGTGTGGGTAAGGAGTTGGTTGCCAAAGCCCTCCACCGACTCAGTGGGCGGACGGGTGAGTTGGTTACAGTCAATGTAGCGGGTCTGGAGGATCGCCTGTTTGCAGATACCCTCTTCGGGCACAAAAAGGGAGCTTTTACCGGGGCAGATGCAGCACGTAACGGATTGGTTGAACGAGCATCAGGAGGAACACTGTTTCTGGATGAGATTGGAGATCTCAGCATGGAGTCCCAGGTCAAATTGCTGCGCCTTTTACAGGAAGGGAAGTACTATCCGCTGGGCGAGGATGTACCCAAATTGACCGATGCTAGAATTATCGTTGCGACGAATCGGGATATTGATTCTTTAATGAAAGCAGAAACCTTTCGCAGAGACCTGTATTACCGACTCCAAACACATCATATTCACTTGCCGCCGCTCCGTGACCGACGGGATGATTTGCCCCTACTGGTGGAACACTTTCTTGATAAAGCCGCAAACCAACTCGATAAGAATAAACCGATGGTCCCCGCAGAATTCTTTACGCTGCTTGGGGTTTATCACTTCCCCGGCAATATACGGGAGCTTGAGAGCATGATTTTTGATGCTATCAGCAGACATAAGCGAGGGGTGCTTTCTATGAAATCCTTCAAAGCTAAAATCGGTCACCAATCCCCCGCGAGTCAAGAAGGTGAAGCGGAGAATGGTCGAGGAAACCCGCTGCCGTTCACAGATCTACTGCCGACTGTGAATCAATTGCCCGCCTTGAAAGATGCCGAACAGCTGCTGATTGCGGAAGCACTCAAGCGTTCTGACGGGAACCAGACCATTGCCGCCCGGCTTTTGGGGATGTCGAGACAGGCGCTACACAATCGTTTGAGTCGTGCCCGCTAACCTATAGCACAGTGAGACTAGCCGTCAACAAGACGCAGTGTGGTGACAAGTCATAATGCTCGACTAATGTTTGCCATCTGTTTGCGGTTCTGCAAACATTTGTTCAACAGATGTTCGCATGAACCCTGACATCGATAACCCGTGTTCTTCGAGGTGTTTTTCAATCTTTTCCTGAAGGGCGTTATCAACCCTTGTGCCGATATATCGCATTTTGTTTGTGCCGTTGTTAGGGTGTGTTGACATTTATGTGAAGCTGTCCGTAATCGTAGGGGCGAGGTTCTCTCGCTCATTAGCCAACGCGGGTTGGGAGAACCAAACCATACGGGTTAAATAGATTGTAGGTCGAGATTCATATCTCGACACTGAACTGGTGGACTTAATCGCACATCGGGGCGAGCCGCAGAATGGTGCACCGGATAACAGTGGGACTCCCGGTGTGCAGGTACAGAAAATCACACCCGATCTCACACTTGAATTTGAGACCTTACGACAGGAGAACGGGCTACTGCGCCGGCGTATCGAGGAGCTGGAGGCAGACCGGGAGGACTGGAAGGGGCGTGAACGGGATTGGCAGGCGGAACGGTCGAGGTTGCAGGGGATTATTGAGCAGCAGTTGGCGTTACCGCGTCCAAAGAGGGGATTGTTTGCGCGGCTGTTGGATTGGCTGACAGCTCGGTGATGGAGGTGTCAATTCCGATGAACCGTGTAAATAGGCAACAATCATCTGGGTAACAGTCATTGACGACTCGGAATAGTTCCGAGTTGTGGCACTCAAATTAGATTTGAGTTGAGATCAAAATGCGACCCCTTTAAAAAGAAAAATTAGGAAGGGGTCAGGCAAACCCAGCTCGGGTTTAGGTCTAAAAACCGTCAAGATTCATATCCGGCGTGGGGTTAACCGCCCCTAAACCGCAATGACCCGCTGATGCCCCACTTTATCTTCCGCCGGCGTAATCCGAATCTCAATGTTACGATTAAAACGATTGAGAAGTGTAAACAATCGCTCTATGCTAAAACGGTTAAAATCACCTTTTTTCAGTCTCGAAATATCAGATTGATCCACACCAAGAATTTTCCCCGCTCTTGCCTGTGTGAGTTTTCGCCCTTCAATGATATTGTAAATCTCAAGCGCTAAATCTGCCTTCAGCAGGGCTCGCTCGGCTTCGGCGTCTGAAAAACCCACATCCTTAAACACATTTCCGGAGCTCTGCTCGACTTTGACATCTTCACTCATTGTTTTGCCTCCGATTGTTGCGCGATTTTGAGTCGCTGTTTTATCAAATCAATTTCCCGTTTCGGGGTTCTGATGCCGCGAGTCGATTTCTTCTGAAACGCATGGAGCACATAGATGTTCTCGCCAATGTTCACGGTGTAAACGGCGTGGTATGTGTCTGTAGCGTAAGGTGCGGCAATTTCCCACACACCACCTCCAATGCCGCGCTGGGCGAAACGTAACGCTTCACCGACAGTTCTTCTCACGACTTGGGGGAACTTTCGGACTTGCGCGCGAGAATCCCCAATCCAAGTCACGGCTTTCATCGCTTCGTTCAAAATTACGCTTTCCTCTTGACTCATGGTAGACTTACCATATTATGGCAGATTTACCATGACGATTTCAACCCTTTTTTGAGGTTCAATCGTTACATTTTTGAGTTGTTGATATATTTATCTACGGATTAACTCTATCGTGGCTTAATCCGTTTTGTAGGGAGTAAGTCAGGAGCGACTTACTCCCTACAAAACTCCATTCGGGAGTGGTTTTTGCCTAGTGAGGATGGCATTAACTATCTTTTTTGTTGACAATACAGGGTTTTTGCATTGAAAAGAGCTATAAGAACGTGGTATAATGCCAACGTGCTTATCAAGCACATGTATAATTGAGGCGGTGGTTTTGGGTTACACTACAAACATAAAGAGGGTTATCCAAAGTACCCACCAAAGGATTTTGGCATACAGTTTCATTGTTAAACTCCTTTTGTTGTTTTGTAATTCAGCTTCTGAAACGATGCTCTTGTGAGGAGTGAACGTTACTTAGTTCAGATGTACATCATCGTCTCGTTATGCCTCCTACCATATTCTATGGTAAGAATCAACCCAAATCCTGAAGTTACAGAGAGCTCATCAGTCAAATCATAATCAAAAAATACCGAAAAAAAAGGCATCCAGTGCATAGCATTGGATGCCTTTTTTTATGCCATTTTATAGGCAAGTTTTAGTTTGATTGGCTCCATTCATCATACTTACGGCGCATCTCGATAGATTCAGGAGACCGTTTGGGTTGCCTTCGTACTTCTTTGAGTTTGGCGAGTAGGAAGGGGTCATCAGACGTTTCCACAAATTCGATATATGTATCGATAATCTGTGTTACGGCAGCGAATTCATCGCTATCTCTTCTGAATGGAATCTTCCCTTCTGCATGCCGTTGCAACAAACCAGTCATAAAGTCATGGAATCCTATATGATAATCAATTATCTCCATGCCAATCTCTATGCGTTCATCGCCTTCTGCTTCATCATATCGAGATATAAGAGTTAAGGCTTTATCTTCATCTTCGGGATGATTAGTGAATGGGTGTCCTGTTACGAAGTCGGTAAACCTCTGCATTTCGTCGGCGTCGGTAACAACCGATGGCATACCATCTTCTGTTAAGATGCTATCTACTTCATCACTCAATTCACTAAATAATGGGTTTTCTAATAACTTTTGGGTATTATTGGCAACTACTGGTGGTGGAGTGGATTGTGTAAAATGTTCTATATCAAACTCTTCCACATCATATCTTTCATAATACCAACTAAACCCAAGGTAAGACAAACAAACGATTGCAATACTCCCAAGGAGTGCATAAACTACTACTCTCATGATTAGCCTCCATATTGATGACCAGTTAGGTCATAGTAATCTTCTTCGGCATCGGACTTCTTACCTTCCCAGTTATCATAATTATCCCTTAACAGGGTTCGCCACGGAAGCGGAACGGGCAAATGTGAAGGCGAATCCGCCAAAGACAGTTGAACGGAACGATTACGGATAATATGCCAGCGTTACCCGGAGTAACAACGGCGGAATTACACCGTAGAACCTACGGCTGATGCAGTAAGCACACGCTGGCTTCGATGACACATGGCTCCTTTTCAATCTAACCTATATCTATTGGTGACAAAAGTTTATCAAAATCTATAACAACCGGCACTTTGCTTTCGGTTGGCTTTGTTGCTTAACGGGTGAACCTCCTCAATGAAAGCGCGGATCGTTGTATTGATCGACATGCACGTCAGTCAAGCGCGGTTGTATAATACGTGGATTACGATGCAGCCACATAAACGCTATTGCCGTTCCCGTAGTAACAATCGTAGATGTGCTGATACACCACCTCGCACTTCTGATCATATATCTCCTGCGTGTAACGTTCCGGCAGTTCGTCGAGAATCTCTGCAACAGTGACTTTTACTGCCGCGCGTGATTGTTGCCGTTGACGCCAATCCAAAACTAGCTTCTCACGTTTAAGTATCTCAAGCAATTCTTTGGATATAGCTTTCACCTGGTCCTTTGCCGCTTCCGTCAAGGCAATCTCAGGTCGAGTCAGCAGGTCAAACACGGCTAATTGTTCCTCAGAGAGCCGCTCGGCGATAGTGCGTTGCTCCTCCGCGTTGAGTTCTCCCGCCAATGCGATCAGTTGTTCAAACCACTCGTCAACATTTATCACTGCGTCATTATACTCGGCGATTATCTGCTCGAATCGCTCCTGATAATCCATTCGGGTTTTATTGAGTCGAACCAGTTCAGATAGCTTCCGATTGATTGATCCTCTCAGTCTTTCTGCCTCAATCTGTTTGTGTTGTGTCTTAAACCGCTCCCGGAGCTGGTCGAAGTCAATCTGACTCAAATCGACAATCGAATCCGTTTCATAATCTCCAGCTGTCTCTATGATGTAGCCTGTCGGCACGATTGAGTGATCCAGCAGGTCTTCGATCTGTTCCATCACATCGGTGGTGTCGGTCGGCGGTGGTGTCAAGTTCCTAATCTTCTTTCTGATGATGTTGATGAGAGTGCAGATTCCGTTGAAATCACTCGCCGCGGGATCAGGGAGGATTGCCTTGTATAGCCTAGAGATCTGACTTGCGCGTTGTAGATAGTCCCCTTTGGTTTCATCGTTGACCAGTATCCTGTCCACTGCATCCGTGATCAGCCTGATGCGTTCAAGGGGTTCTGTTTCCACCGCGTCAATCTGGGTGAGATTAACGTCGAGGTTCGCGCAAAACTCCTTAATCTCAGCAATCGCACTTCTGAGTTCCTCGACAAGCTCCGATTTATCCCGAATCGGATTTTTACCTTCGGCATCGGGGGCTTCCGGATCGGTGCCTTCGGCATAAATCGCCAACGCACGCTCAAGGTTTCGGAAGATCCCGATGTAATCGACAATCAAGCCGTTGACTTTATCCTTGAAGACTCGGTTGGCTCTGGCGATAGTCTGCATCAGGGTATGGTTGCGCTGGGGCTTGTCCAGATAAATCGTCGAACAGGACGGCACATCGAAACCGGTCATCCACATCGCACAGACGAAAACGATACGGAACGGATCATCGGGATCTTTGAATTTGGCGTCCAAATCCTGGGTGTTCATACGTTGCCGGTGTGGAGCGATATCCGCGCCCCGCGCTCTCAGATCATCGATCTCGTTCTGCGACTGGGAGACCACCACCGCCATATCGGTCTTCTTCATGTAATGAATGGTTTCCTGCAGGGCTTGTGCTTCCCCGTCCGCGGTAGTATCCCTTAATTTAGCCTGTAACTCCTCACGGTGGGCTTCCCAATGTTCCCCCACTTTATCATACATCTTGACGGCGGTGGCTTTGTCTATCGAGATGACCATCGCCTTGCCGCGGTAGCCCCGTCCCATAAAGTGGGAGACAATATCTTCTGCGATAGCTTCTAAGCGTTCCTCCCGTGTGATGACATTGTATTGTATGGCAAACTCCTGCGCGAGCCGACTCTCCTGTGTTTCGTCCAGTTCGGCTGATTCAAGGATTTGCTCTATATCCTCGGTTAGGTGTTCGGTGATCAACTGCATTCTGGGGACCCGATTCTCGTAATAGAGCGGCACGGTCGCGCCGTCCTCGACCGACTGCTTGAAATCGTAGATCGAGACATATTCTCCGAACACCTCCCGCGTCCGCTCCTCGCCGGCTATTAAGGGTGTGCCGGTGAAAGCGATGAACCCCGCGTTGGGGAGTGCGGTCCGCATGTTCAACGCCAAGGTATCGTATTGGCTACGGTGGGATTCGCCGGTGATGACAATGAGATTTGAGTTATCGGACAGAACGGGGTGCGGTTCATCGTCGTTTGTTTGGAACTTTTGGATGAGGGTGAAGATGTAACGGTGATCCTCGCGCAGGAGCTGTCGGAGGCCCTGGATGTCCTCTGCATGAACCTCCCCCTGCGTAACCACGCCCCTGCTATCTGCGAAGTTTTTATAGATCTGTGCGTCCAACTCTTTGCGGTCTGTTACAATAACGAACCGCCAGCCCCCCGGTATCTTTCTCAGTACCTTCTGAGCGAAGAAGATCATCGAGATACTCTTTCCTGAACCTTGCGTATGCCAGAAGACACCCAGTTTGCCCTGATTCGATTCTATCCCCTGCAAGGCTTCGACCGCGTTGTTCACACCGAGGTACTGATGGTTCTTGGCAATCAGTTTAATCAGTCCGCCTTGGACTTCCATAAACAGTGTGAAGTTCTCGATAATGTCTAACAGCCGGCGATGATCACATATACCCTTTAAGATCGTTTCCAGCGAAACTGCCCCCGGCTCATCTTCGCTCTCAATCCGTTTCCACTCGGTGAAGTGTTCCCAACGAGCTGACAGGCTACCGACGCGGCTCTCTGAGCCGTTGGAGAGGATAATCAGAGCGTTATACCAGAACAGATGAGGGATCGCGTCCTTGTAGTCCCTGAGATTATCGTTATAGGCGGTGTGGAGGTTCTCGTCAATCCGTTTGAATTCCATCAACACCAGCGGTAAGCCGTTGATAAAGCCGATTGCGTCAGGTATTCGGCGGTGCATCTCGCCGGCAATCCGGAACTGCGACGCCAGAAAGAAGTCGTTGTTTTCTGGATTCTCCCAATCAATCACCTTCAGATCTACAACTGTTTCGCCTTCGTCGTCTGGGTCAGTGATTGTAACTTTCACACCGTCCTTGAGTAGCCTGTAAATCTCCCAATTGGCTTCGACAAGGCTCATCGTTGCACGGGAACGGGTCAGCTCTTCAATCGCCCCCTCAATCGCCTCACTGGACGCATCGGGGTTGAGCCGTTCCAAGGCGGCGCGTAACCGCGTTGTCAGGACAACTTCGCCCCTGTTCTCTCTACTGAGCGGACTGATGCCCTGATCGAATTCGTCGTAACAGTCCAGGGTCTCCCACCCCATCTCTGCGAGCAGAGCGATTGCCGGTTGTTCGACGAGTAGGTCTTCACTGTATTGATTCTGCATGATTTAAGGGAAATTCTCATTTGCCAACAGGCGGATCTGCTAACTTCATGGGAAGTGGGTAGACCTTTTCGGCGTGTAACGTCGCGCTTGCGTAAGCAAGACATGCCCGAATGTCCGCAACCACAATACCAGGGTAATTTTCAAGAATCTCTGTTTCACTCCAGCCGTGTGCTAGCAGGTTAATAATGAACTCGACAGCTAAACGGGTGCCTTTGATAACAGGTTTTCCGGTCAGAACCGCTTCGTCAATAACAATTCGGTCTGTCCATTGTTGCAGGGGGGCGGGTTGCATACGTTTACTTTCCTTTTTAGGAATGGTATCAGTCGGTGTCAATATCAAGTTCGGATACGTCGATCTCGCCGGAAATCAGTTTTGGGATCAGCTGATCGCGGGTTTGGCAGAGGTTGACGTTTTTCTGATTCAAGTTTAGAATTTGATCTATGTATGGCTTAACCAAGTTTGAAAACTGAATCAGTAACCTAGGACTGGGGGTAAGACATGTAAGCCTTCCAGCTTTGATTGGACTTAGGTTCTGTTGAGCAACACCTGTTGCAATTGTTTCTAGCCTCAACTGTAAGTCTCTTTGCCGAAACATAATATAGACAAACGGATAGTGATCCGGGTTCTTAGGAACTAGTTTTGCAACCCGTTGATTTAGCAAATAATTTTTGCCGTACACTAAACAGACTCGCCCAACGTATCCAGTTAATGATAAAAGAATGTCCTCGTTTTTCAAATGGCAATGGTCCGGCAGATTAGAAGGCAGGCCACTAATTCTATTGTCACATACAGGCTGAAATTCTCCATCTTTGACATTTTTGATGGTCACTACATTGTAGTCTCCCTGATCAACAAACGTTTTACTCTTGAAAGCATACCCGGATTTGAAGTCAATGAGTTCATCAATTAGGTCCGCCTTCCACCCCTGTGGTATCAAGCCTAACTCCGATTCCACCATCTCTGCCCCCTCATGTCCGGGAAAGCGGAACTCGACAAACCATTCTCGGTAGATTGCACTCGCCATCTCCTCAAGGATTTCGATGCGGCGGGTGTTGTTCTCAATCAGGTCGTCGTAGGTGCTGAGGACTACGGCGATTTTGCGTTGGGTAGGGAGAGGAGGAAGTGGAATTGGAAATGAAGTCAAAACTTGGGCATTGGCTTGAGGTTGGGCTGTGCCACCAAGATTTAGCTGAATAAATCGTTTGTATTCGTCAGATTCTATGACAAATCCGACATATTGGCTATCATACTTCGGATTTACTCGAACCCGAACCAAGTAGGAAGCAAAGACCGCTTTATAGTTATCTTTAATCCTCTTGGCATGACCTGTTGTTGCACCTGTCCGAGCAATCACGATATCGCCTTTTTCTAATCGGTATTTGTCTAGATCTTTTTCATTTATCTTGCAATATGGAACGGAGGTCCAATCAATTCGATTCGGGACAATATCGGTGATTCGGAGAAATTTAGGACCAATTGGTTCTGGCTTCGCACTAGCAGTATAACCATAGTTTACCAAATCACAAATTTCACGAAGAATGATACGATCCCATCTTTCTATTGCCATCACACCACCACCTCCAAAATCATATCAGATCATTTCTAAAAAATTAGCACCACGTTGCCAAGAATTACTAGCGATTTGGCATAATGACAGCCTCTATTATTGAAAATGAGGGAATAAACTGCCTTATAGCTCATTTGTCCCTCGTACTAGAGGATAGGGTGTGCTTACTTTTCCCAACCTGGAATAGCTAGTTGATTTTTTGATTTAGTTTTTGTGCGGCCGGGTGGTTCGGGAATTTTTTCTCCTCTCATTCCTTTCATGACCCATGAGGCCCATTGACGAAGACCGTTCCCCACACGTTTTTTTGAATTAGTAGACCAATTGCGGTTGAATTTTTGGTTTACAAATTCACCAACTGTTTTGCCCTCGACGGTTGGGTGTTCTTTCAAATAGTTAATTACCAATTTTACTGTTTGTTCGCCGCAAGCCGCGGCCCATATGACTTCTAATGAGGATTTTGACTCAAATTCAGCTGATTCAACAACTGAATATTTTCCAAGTTCAGGTTTAACCACTCTGAGTCCGCGTAATACCATCAGAGCATTATGAAAGCCTTTTTCCTTTATTTCCTTTACTGAAAGAGGTTGGTTGTTTTTAAGATAGTCAAGAGCTTCTACGGTTTTTGCTGGAGAAGTGTCGCCCATGAAAGCGGTAAGTTCGCCGGTTTTGCGGGTTTTGCGGATTTTGTTAATATCTTCCAGATTTACTTTTCCTTGATCTTTAAGTTTCCAACCATTTTTTATCTGAACAAGGTATCCAGTTACAGATAACCAGTGTCCCATTTTTTCAGCGTAAGTTTTCCAAGTCTTCTCTTGATGCTGAGCGGTTGGATTAATCTGCTTAAGTAGCTGAATTATATCTAGTGTCGTGATAATTTCTCCTGGGTCTCGTTTTGATAATCCCATGGTCAGTGCATGACTCTGGAGGACATGCCTGAGCCTCTGCAGAATCCTCTCCTGATCGGAGGCTTCCATAGACGAATCGAGTTTGATTTTCGATTGATCTACAGTGACTATTCCGAACATGTTGAGGTCGCGAATCACATTACCTATTGTTTTTTCACTAAGTGCACAAAGTTTGCTTAGTTCTGCAGAGCTTCGACTCTCTTCTGAGTCAAGTTGCGTCCCTACTTTTAGCATCGCACGAATTGACGGAGATGCAGGCAGGTAGCTTAAAGCGATTGACGGTACCGTCTGCGTAAGAACATATTCACGGAATATATCCCAGTACAGATTTAGGCGATCGCCGCTTCGGATAATTAATCGCTTGTCTTGAAGTCCACGAAGAACATCTTGCCCTGAAACCTCGAGAATTTCATACCAATCAACCGGTGCACTTTCAGCGATCATTTTAAGGCAAGTGTTCTCAGAAGGAGTAAGCTTTTGGAGATCTTTGTCAAATAGCGATTCTATATCCAAAGCCTTATCTACAAGATCAGATTGACTAATTTCAGACTTGACTAGGTCAGATACATGAATGCACAATTTTTTCAATAGCCACGGATACCCCTGACTATTTTCAATAAGCTGCCTCCGTAGATCTGGTCTTAATTTTTCGCCCAACTCTTTTTGAAAAATGCTGATAGCATTCGAGGCTTCTGAGCTCGTAAACCGTCCAAGTTCTACCTCCATGCGATGGTCCGCTAATCTATGCCACATATAGTATGCAGGATGATCTTGTTGTACAGTACTGTCAGTTTTCCAAGCAAAGCCAAGAACAAGGCTTGACTGTGATGCTACAGCTGAGAGCAATAGGCTTTGCGTTGCTTCAAAAACAGCAAACACTTCTGGTTTAGAGTATAATTCCTCAAATTGATCAAATACAAGACAGATTACTTGCTTTCTCTGTTCAAGTTGGGTTAAGAACTTTTGTATTGATGGGCTTTCAAAAGGATTAGCAGAATTAGTAATCCTCAACTCATCTGGCTTTCCAGTTCCGAATCCTAATTCTACTGCTTTCCGCAAACAAGCAAGGACTGACCATAGTATATAACTTGCTCCAGTTGCTGCTCTAACATCAACAGCATATATAAAGAATTTTCTCCGATAACGCGTACCATAGACACGATCTCTTAGCTTTGCAATCAATGAACTTTTACCCATTCCTGAGTCGCCTTTTATTGCGAACACGCGAGTACCTGATTTTTCTGTCCTAACGGCTTCAAGAAAATGAATAATCTGCTCTTGCACTTCCTTACGGCCGACAAAGTCCTGGGGGCGAGCAGGTCTATAATCCGCCCAAGTTTCGCCATACTCAACTTCAACGACACGGTTTAGACTAGATTCTGCCCTTGATTTAGATAAGTTTAAGATGTATTCAAAATCCAGTACATTTTGACTTGTATCGGTTTGGGCAAGGTTGCGTAGTAATGCTGGTTCCTTGACCAAATTGCCGGTTTGTGCGAAATATACCAAGACTCCTACGGGTACACCACCCTCCAAGCAAGCTATCGTCCAAAATACCCCGTATTGAGTTATTAGCAACGTAGGATCTCCGACTTGGTCTTCATTACCTATAGTCTCAACGGCCGAATCATAGGGAAGTCGCTTAACCTTTCCCGCTGATATAAGAACTTCAATGACTCTTTCTGGTGTGTATATACTTAATTTTTGTGATTCTGGTTTTTGCTCCCACTCATGTTGAAACCCTTTTGCGTCTTTTCCTAGAGGTCCAGTGGATATAAGCCACCCTTCTTGGTAGTCTTTGAGGGTTAGTTCACCTAATAAATTGGTCAAAACATTTGCGCTGATAGGCTCTCGATGTGCTTTACATTCTACATAAACGATCCTTCGGTTCACCTGATGTTCGCACAATAGATCAAGTTCAGTAGCAGTTACTCTAACTTGATTAGTAACTTTGTGGTTCTGTATTCTTAGGAGATCTTCCGCTAGATTTTCAAGTAAGTCTCCTTTCTCTTTAGAAGGCGTGTCCGGAGGTGTAGCGACTTCAATACGTGCTTTGTATTCCAACGTTATGCTCCATTCATTTGAGAAGTTTTGAGATATGCTATATCAGGATATTGGCTTTCCCAAAATCAGCGCAACATTCCATCTACATTAGGCTTTACTGGATTTACTGCATTGATTCTATCCATTGACATTTTTTATCCTGAAAATCCTTTCATCCCCGATGCAGCATCAGGACAGGCGGATTTCGCTACGCTCAACCTGAGAATCCCCGATAGATCGGGATGCAAGCACCTGATTCTGACAATATACACCATCTTCTCTGGCTTATTGACTCGCGGTAATCCCTTTTAATTTTTCTCGGAGCCAGAAGTTTACCAATTTTTCAGCCGATATGCCCTGTTTTGTTGCGTGGGCGTTAATCTGTTCGGCAATCTCACGTTCCACCGGGACCAGATTGTGCTTCAGTTTGAGATTGACCTGAAAATCTACCTCGTGGGTCTCGTCCCAATAATCGGATAGGCTGTGGGTATCCCAAAATTCACCAATCTCCTCTGGAGTTGCATCGGGAGGGGGCATTGGATCTCGTTTTCTATCTTTTTCTTGCATAATCTCTCTGCTCCTTCCTATCCATATCTCTCGCGCTAACAACCAACGCGCGGTGATACGGCTTCAAAATAAAAAAAACAATGAGATAACGACCTGCGTCTGTTTGTCCCATCGCCGAGTAAACATCTTCGCCGGATCGATTGCCCTTGGCAACAAATCGAAAACGGGGACGATTGGCAAAGATCTCCTCAACTTCCATTGTTGTTACATTATGTTTGCTGGCTAATTTTTCGACAAATTGTGACAGCCATAGAATCCCATTAATCTGCAAATTTCCACTCCGGCTTCTTGTTGGCAGTTCAGCAGAGCAGTTGGTCTGCCTATCTCACACTTTAAGTGACAGGGTACGGTAACTTCCACACTTTTTCGGTTTTCCTCCCCCTATCTATTATACTCTATCTTCCAAAATCATTGCAACATCCTGTCTGAATCCGAATTTACCGCATTTTAGGATTAACAGGATTGACCCTATCCACTGCCATCTACTATCCTGAAAATCCTTAAATCCTGAGAATCCTGATTCTGACAATTGACTCCATACTACTTCCTATTTGCACCGGGATTTGTCGGGCCCTTTTTATCGTTGAATATACGTTTGCATTCCAAACTCCTCGCTCCGAAATTAATCAGCAAACCGACTTCAAAATCGTAAGCCACCACATAGTTTTTAGCTTGTGCAATATGAACGTCCTCAAGGGCGGTTAGGGCTTTTAATTCAACAACAACTTGATTGGCGACAATAAAATCGGCGCGTCTAGTTCCCACTTCAACGCCCCGATAAAAAATAGGCTGTTCCACCTCTCGACCAAAACTGAGTCCAACCCTTTCCAACTCGATAGCAAGGCATCTCTGATAAATCACTTCCTGAAAGCCATTCCCAAGCGTCTTGTGCACTTCCATCGCGCAACCGATAATTTGATATGTCAACTTTTCATCTATCATCCTGAGAACCCTTCTATCCTGATTCAGACAATTTACATTGCTGCCTATCTGAGTTCGGATTTACAAGATTTGCTCATGCTAGGAAATAGCGCAAAGAAACCAAGTTTTGCCGAAAAAACTCGGTTTCTCTAAGCCGCTCTGCACTTTCTTTTGACATGAACCGCAAGATTTTAGGATTGACAGGATTAACCCTATCCGCTGCCATTCACTATCCTGAAAATCCTTTAATCCTGAAAATCCTGATTCAGACAATCTACACCGCTTCCTCCAAAATCATCGCTACATTCTCAGAAATCCGTCCCTCCAACTGATGCGCTTCAGCGTTCAAGACTTCTAATTCCTCGTTAAGTTCTCCCAACCGTTCCGCGAAGTCAAACGCATCTGCCTCCCGATCCGCGACCCCGACATATCGTCCTGGGTTGAGACTCCACCCTTGCGCCTCGATTTCCGCAATCGTTGCCACCTTGCAGAGACCGGGCACGTCAACGTACTCTCCATCAGGGAAATTTTCTTCCATTAAATCCGTGCTGTTGTGCTGGTTTTCGGGACGTTCGCCTCGATACAGCCGCGCAATGTTGGACAGGAACTCAATCTGCTGTGGGGTGAACTCCCGATGCGCTCGATCAACCTGCTGGAAAATATGACGGGCATCGATGAACAGCACCTGATTCGCTCGTTCGCTCTCCCCTTTGGACTTGTCGAAGAACCAGAGGGTGCAGGGCAGTGTAACAGTATAGAAGAAATTGGAGGAGATACTCACCATCACATCGACCGCGTGGGACTCGATAATCTGCTTGCGGATCTCCAACTCTGAGGCACGGGCATCGGCGGCAGAGTTCGCCATAACAAAGCCCGCTCGTCCGGAGGGATTGAGCGCGCTTAGGAACAGCTGAATCCAAAGGTAGTTGGCATTGTCTGTGCGGGGCATCCCGAACGGGAATCGTGGGTCATCTCTAAGCCGTTCCCTGTCCACCCGATCCACCTTGAACGGCGGATTCGCCATCACAAAGTCGAACCTGTCCAAACACCGATGCGGGTCTTCGTAGTAGCTGTTCGCTTGCCGGATATTGCCTTCCAGACCATGCACGGCGAGGTTCATCTTGCAGAGCCGAATCGTCTCGGTGACCTGTTCCGTCCCGTAAATGCTGATTTGACCGTTCCCGTTCCCCCGGTGGTTATGGATAAACTCAGCACTTTGGACAAACATACCGCCAGAGCCGCTCGCTGGGTCCAGAATCCGCCCTTCAAACGGCTGGAGAATCTCGACAATCAGTTTTACCAGAGAAGTAGGGGTAAAGAACTCGCCGCCCCGCGCCCCTTCTGACATAGCGAAGTTACCCAAGAAATACTCGTAGATCTTACCGAAGGCATCGCCCTCGATGTCCATCGGGATCTGTGCCATAGTGCGGAGCAGTTCAAAAAGGACACTCCTTTCGAGTCGGTTGTAGGTCTTGGGTAGAACGCCATCAAGTCCGCTGTTTGCTTCCTCAATCGCTCGCATCGCATCGTTGATAGCCCGCGCAATGTCTTCGCTCTCCGGCAGTTCCAACAGGTATTGGAAACGTGCGTTGTCGGGGAGGTAGAATACACCACGGGCATGATATGCTGCGCTCTGGTCTGTGATTCTAAAGTGTTTTCTGCCGGTGGATGCCGCTTCGCGGATTTCCTGCTCCGCCTGCGTGAATTTGTGGTCTGCATACCGTAAGAATATTAGCCCCAATACGGGTGTTGAATACTCGGATGCCCGGAGCCGCGAGTTTGCTCTCAACTCATCTGCCATCGACCACAAGCGATTTTCTATACCGCTTTGAATTGTACTCAAATTTAATCTCCAATCGTTCTTATTAACTCCCTGAATCAAGTTTACATCGGGGAATGAACCAGCCGCGAAAACCAACTGTCAAAAATCCGCTTATTGTGGCAGGCAGGGGGCTTTTTGTCATAGTTGGGTAGATCTCTAATAGCACAGTAGCATAGATCGTTAATCCATATCTGGCATACTCCCAACCCAAAAGTTCAGATTCTTACCTCACAGCAAACATTTCATCGGATCGCATAAGCCCTATCGTGTGGACCAACAGTTAAGAAAACAACCGTTTCATCGTCCCTCCCTTCGCAGAAACAGAATTGACACGCCTTGATATGCCGAAAGTTTCTGTCTACCCGCGCACTGCGGCAGCCCCGCAAATCCAAGCCGTCAGCAACTCGCCCAAGTCGTTCTGTACTCGTATAGGGGTCTCCGCGGATTTGCTCAACCCTTCGCCGGATGCGTTGGCGCAAATTCGAGTAGCGAGCAAGGTTTCGGACGAATCGATCTTCATAAAATGCTTGGTACTCATTCATTCCAAACGTCCTCGTGGGTGTGTAATTTCAACTGATTGGACTTTTTTCTTTCAAGAATATCTTCCATATCCTCATGGAGCGGAGAGGCTTTATCGAGGTTAAAGAGATCTCGCGTGATAAACGCCATCAGTTCTTCACGCACCACTTTCCGAATAATTTGTTCCAACTGCTCAACAGTCAGGGTGACTGTCGTTTCTCGTGTTTCGGTAACATTGTCCCTCATTTTGATTGTCCTCCTTCAAAGTTGGTAATGATTTCCTTTGTTAGTCCCCTAGTATCGTTTCCTTGCCAGTCCGCTTATCAACGACAAGCACTACGTTTTCTCGCTCACTGCTCGATAAGGCAGCCGCAGCTTTGCCCTGTTTATCAACGACTACCACTCCGTTCCCTCCCACTACACGACTGTGCAAAGTGACCGCTTGCTTGCCCTGATTATCCATAACGCCCAAAAGGTTTGCACCCTCAGCACTAGCTAAGCTAATTGCTGCCTTGCCCTGTTTATTAAAGATAAAAAGAGTATTGTCCCTCTTTTCACTGCTGTGAAGGACAAAGGCAATCTTGCCCTGATTATCAAAATCTTCCGTTCTGTATCCCCGTCTTTTAAGGCGTGGATACAGAACGGCAAACCCTGTTAGTTAGTCTAAAAACGGTTGAAATTGCAGGTGAAATATGGCATGCTTCTTTTGTCTTTCGTGGGTAGGTCTTACGCCACCGCTCGGTGGTGCTACCCACACCCTTTAAGACAGGATACGAAAGACAGAAAGACAATCCATAATGAAAACCTATAAGTTCAAGTTGTATAGCAATCACGGCAATCGTGAATTGCACAAGGCAATAGACGGACACGCTCACGTCTGGAATCATTGCGTAGCTCTTCAGCGTCGATACTATGCTATCTATGGCAAGTATATCAGCAAGTTTAGGCTAATCAATCATACCTCTAAACTGAAACGGCTTGCCAAGTTTGTCCATTGGAATCAGTTGCCGAGCCAAGCGATACAAGACGTAGTTGCCCGAATCGACAAAGGCTACAAAGCGATGTTTGAAGCCCGTGCAAAAGGCAAGAAATGGGGTCGTCCCCGTTTCAAACCTCGTCGTAAATACAAATCGTTCACCCTCTTACAATCGGGTTGGAAACTGTTACCGGGCAATCGCATCAAAATCGGCAAACGCATTTATCAGTATTTCAAGTCCCGTGATGTGCAGGGTAATCTCAAACGTTGCACCATCAAGCGGGACGCCATCGGTGATGTCTATATCTGTGTGTTAACCGACCATGTAGAACCTGACCAAAACCTTGCCATGACGGGTAAAATCGCAGGCTTCGATTTCGGTCTCAAACGGTATCTCACCGGGTCTAATGGACATGATATAGAATCACCTCTATTTTTCAAACGGAGTATCAACGCTATCAAACGGGCTAATCGTAACCACTCCCGAAAGCGTAAAGGGTCAAACAACCGGGAACGGGCAAGACTTGATTTAACACGCAAGCATCGTAAGATTGAACGACAACGAGGGGACTTCCACTGGAAACTTGCACACCAACTGACAGACACATACGATGAAATTCGCCTTGAGGACTTGAATCTTAGAGGCATGAAAAGCCTCTGGGGACGCAAGGTCAGCGATTTAGGCTTTGCTGATTTTGTCATCAAGTTAGTGTATATTGCCCAAAAGAAGGGCAAGAAAATCACCTTCATAGACAAGTGGTACCCTTCTACGAAGACCTGCTCGGTCTGTAATGCAGTAAACGAAGCATTGAATCTCCGTGATAGAATATGGCAGTGTGCTGATTGTGGCACTTTTCATGATAGAGACCGTAACGCTGCAATTAACATCTATAGGGTTGGGGCATCAACCCTCGAAGGAGAGGACGTAAGACCATCTTCGGATGGCTGCCCTTGTTGATAGCGCAATTACCGTTCCCGAAGGACACAAGAATCCCCGTCCTTTAGGGCGGGGAGTATGTCAACATAGACAATCACCTCATTCCCACGTTCATTGCTTCCTAAACTAATCGCTTGATTGCCATCCTTAGCCACCACCTCGATCTCACGGCAGGTGGCATTATCAGACATTGTAACATACGAAAATAAGCAAGACCAAGCCTTCATTTTGTATGGTTTTTAATGAAGTTAATCATTGACAGATAAAAAATCTATCACTGGGTTCTGTTGACATTTCATCGTAACCAGACAATTGCGGCAACGAAATTCAAGCAGTGGGGGATGACGGTGTCCATCTACTCACCGGTGAGCGATGGCACACTCAGACTGTCAATCCCTAGAAGTCTCTTTCTACTCAAGCATTCGTGCCCTCGTAGGTGGTCTTCTCCTATTATCTCATATATTTGAATTCATCCGTTCTGACAAAGATGGGCTTACGAGAAAAACAATAGATACGCGTGTTCTGGACCACGGTCAATGCTGTTTGCCCAAGCTCGCTGGTGGGTTCGCTTTGCCGATCACGCCGACAAGGACAATCATGGTGAGCAGATAGGGGAAACTGTTGAGTAACTGGGGTGGGATATGCCAGCGATTGGCGAGTTCCAACGCGCTTGCGAATCCGAACAGCAGGCAGGCGGCACCGGATCCGAGCGGTTTCCATTTGCCGAAAATGACCGCTGCCAATGCGACGTATCCACGCCCGGCGGTCATTCCCTTTGTGAAATAGTGTGCTTCAGATGCCAAGAGACACCCGCCGATCCCAGCGAGGAGACCACTGATCGCCACGCCGAGATATTGCTGTCTCGACCGACTGAGTCCGAGGGCGTCCAACGCTTCGGTAGATTCACCTGCTGCGGATAAACGGAGTCCCAACACTGTTCTGAACAGGACGACGTGGCTGATAATCACAAGGATAGATGTCAGGTATACAACGAACGAATACGATCCAATCAGTGGCAGATCCCAATGACTCAACCCATCCACCCGCCGAGAGGTTGCGCTGCGTCCAAGAAACTCTGTAATACCAATTGCCAAGAGGTTGATTGATACCCCGCTGACAATTTGGTCTGCCCGAAACGTGATAGACGCGAGCGCGTGGAGCAGCCCCATCCCACCCCCGAGAGTGATGCCAACCATTAATCCGATCCATGGGGAAGCAGAGGCGTGTGTCCCAAGGACATAGCCAAACGCGCCCATAAGCATCATGCCTTCGAGTCCGATGTTCACCACGCCAGACCGTTCCGAATAGACACCGCCGAGTGCCGCTAACGCCAATGGCGCTGACATACGAACTGTCCTCGGGATGAGCTCGAGAAGCATTATCAGAATTCCCTTTAGTGATACGTGCAATCTCAGAATGCTATAGGTTGGGTTGAACGATAGTTAAACCCAACACTAATCGACTAGCTAGGGGATGTTGACATTTGACAGTCCGTAGGTTGGGTTGAGCAGGAACTGTGAAACCCACCACTTCAATGGTCCCATGTACCATCATAGCCCCAGAGGGGCGGCATGTTTATAGACGGGCGACATCTCTAGTAACCAAAGCCCCAGAGGGGCGACATGTTTATACAATATGGGTATCACACACCCAATCGCCAACAAGGCGACATGTCACAGAACGACTAGACCCCCTGTTTTTTGAAAAAGTGTTAGGAGGAGTTGACATTTGATAGTCCGTAGATTGGGTTGAGCAGGAACTGTGAAACCCACCACAATGGCCCCATGTACCATCATAGCCCCAGAGGGGCGGCATGTTTATAGACGGGCGACATCTCTAGTAACCAAAGCCCCAGAGGGGCGACATGTTTATAGAATATGGGTATCACACGCCCAATCCCCAACGAAGCGACATGTCACAGAACTGTTTTTTGAAAAAGTGTTAGATTCTGTTAGATTTTGTTAGGCTATTTTATTCCACCCTCGGTCTCCTACAACAGACACGGGAGAAACGGAAAGTTGCATCCGTAGGGATTGGGTCTCCCAACCCATTGGGCGAGTTAACCTTGCTTCTAGGATTAGGTATTTATTGACGAATTACACACGCAACTCACATAAATGTCAACAGAACCTAACCAATCAACCAATCACGTTACTGGCACAGGTGCACTTTGATTGCACCGGAACGCTTATCGGCGGAAACTTTAAAAGCTTCAGTAACCTCTATCAGCGGAAACCGATGGGTCACTAATTTTGTCGCATCAACTTTGCCCGATGCGATGAGCTCAATGGCCGCATCAAAATCGGTGTCCATGCCAGTGTAGCCGTAACAGTTAGAACCGGTGACAATCGCCTCCGACCCAACGATGCGTCCCAAATTCACCTTTAGTGGCTCGAAATATCCTGCGACAAGGACGACCACCCCACAACTCCTGACCATAGCCATCGCGTCATCGAAGTTGTGTCCGCCGCCAACGGTTTCGATCACAGCGTCCATCCCAAGCCCACGGGTGATGTCCTTCACATATTCTTTGGGGTCAGTTTCGCCAATGTCTACTACATGGTCAGCGCCCAAATCCTTCGCGAGTTCAGCTTGCTGATCATACTTGACGGTGATGAGCGTTTCTCCGACTCCCGCCGCTTTCGCAGCCGCTAGACAGTATTGTCCAATTGTGCCGCCGCCTATGACTGCGACGCGATCTTGATAGGTCGCTCGTGCCTGTCCCACAGCACGGTAGGAAACCGCAAGCGGTTCCACCAAAGCCCCTTCCTCGAAACTCATGCTCTCCGGCAGCTTGAAAAGGCCCGAAACGTGGGCGGTGGTATACTCTGAAAAGCCGCCGTGTGTGTTGTGCGAAACCCATTTGCGTTCAAGACAGTGGTTATAGTGGCCCTTCCGACAGTAGACGCAATCTCCACAGTGTGAGAAACATTCGATAGTGACCTTATCGCCCGGCTGAAGTGTCGTAACCCCTTCACCAAGCTCAACAACGACACCGCATGTTTCGTGACCCGCGGCGAGGGTATCGGATTGACCCCACTCGCCAAAATAGCTATGGAGATCGCTGCCACAGATGCCTGTGCACTTGGTGTCGATCGTAACATATCCTGGCTCAGGGGACTTTCGCTCAACCTCTTGAATACCTATCTGTTCGATACCGGTATAAATTGCTGCCTTCATTGTATCCATCGTGATTTCCCTCTCGATTCTACTTACGCTTAAGAGCCTGTTTGAAAAGTCATTTTGGGTAAAGTTATTTGCCCTGAAACCGAATTTTTTCTTCAAAACTCGGTTTCTTCCGCAATCCAGAAGGGCATCCACTATTCAACCGCATATTATCACTATATTCAGTAAACCGTGTCACGTCAATCGTAGGGACTTGGTTTCCAAGCCCGATGGGTTGGGAGACCCAACCCCTACCTTGCGATGTGGCTGTGGATTGACAAATCCACAGCACCGTGGGACCCTCCCTTGCTTTTTAAAACAGGTTCTAAGCGATTGCCCGTTACCTGCTTAGGTTTGACGGACGAACTTCTGCATCCGAGCGTGTTCGCCCAACATCACTTCACCCATGTAGAGGTCGCCATGCGAGTCCATCCAGAGACCGTGCGCGCCACCGAGAAATTCGCCCGGTACTTCACTCGACTCTGCGCCACCCCATCGGGTAATCAGTTCGCCATCTAACGTATAGATGAGGAACTCATGGTCCAATCCAGCGACATAAACCACGTCATCGTTGGGATCGAAATAGATTGTGTTGGGCTCTGGCACATCGGTCCACTCAGCCAGATAATTCCCGTTGGTATCGAAGATCTGGAGCCGGTCGTTCGAACGGTCGCAGATCCAGACACGATCCTCTCTGTCTATGCGGACACAGTGTGAAAGTGCGAACTGACTAGGTCCAGTACCGCGCTCTCCCCATGACAGCAGCAATTCGCCATCGGGCGAATATTTGTGGACTCGTGCGTTGCCGTAGCCGTCCGAGATGAACAACTCGCCGGTGGAGGCAATCGCCAAATCAGTCGGGGAATTGAATGGATCCCCGTCCGCCGGGGCAGCTTCGCCGGGTGTACCCAGCGTCATTGTTAGTTCGCCATTTCGATTGAATTTGAAGACACAATGGTTGTCATTGTCGGTGCAATACACATTGTCTTCGGGGTCAATGTAGATGCCGTGCGCCGCTTCGGGGGGAAGAACGCCGTTGCCCCATGTCTCCAAGAAATTGCCATCGCGATCGAAAACCGCCAGTGGATTTTCGCTGCGGGAGTAGACAAAAACCCGATCTTGTGAATCGGTTGCTACCGCCGGAATCCAGCCCCACTTCCAACCGTCGGGCGTTTTATCCCAATTTTCTGCCACTGTGTATCTATATTTACCTGTACCAAATACCATACTTTATACCTCCAGATGCTGTTTTTATATGTCGTGTGAGAACCATTGAAATCTTGGACGTTAGTTTAGAAAATACAGGAAAACAGTTTTCTTGTCAAGCCAAAAGTTGGGCTTTGGGAAAGTATCAAGCTAACACCGGGGATTAGCCCAACGTTCTGATTTCTCAACTGCCAGTTTCTATAACAGATGCAATGCCCCTAACCGATCCGAGATTTTTATTGACTAGGGCGCGACAAATGGATAAAATGCTTCTCACATCTTTTCAGCATAGGTGCAAAGATATAAGAGGTTGGAGGGAAGCGCTGATGAGCGGTGTGGAAGGCACAATTGAACTAGTCAGACGCGATGTGCTGCTATCAAATCCAGGCTTGTACGGTATCCCGGACGAGCAGTTACACTTTCCCTTTCTGTATGAGTCCGAAAACGGGAACTGGTACATGACATATCGGGAGGGCCCGCACTTCGAGTCAAGGTTCGGTCCCGGCAATCGTGTCCAGTGTGTCCAATCGAGGGATAAAGGGCTCACATGGCTTCCGTGGATGGGGATGTATGTCGAGCCTATGCTGCGTCAGTTTTTTGTTACGCGCCTGAAGGATGGCAGTCTTATCAGTTACCGCTGCCGGATGGCAAAGCTCTATCAATCGTCTGCCAGCACGCTCGAGGGCACGGCGATTATTCTGCGTTCACAGGACGAAGGAGCGACTTGGACCCGACATGATGCGCCGGTAACTAACCTACCTTTCAGCTTGGACAGTCAACTGATCTCGCTTTGGGGACATGTTGTGGAGATGCCCGATGGGCGACTGCTATGGCCCACCTACAGCCGTGAGGGAAATACAATCTCTGGAGTTGTCCAGTCCATAGATGGTGGGCACAGTTTTGAATGGCTTGCAAATGTGTGCGAAGACAACACCGTAGGCGAGCGGCGTGAGCCGGGGTTGGTACTACTTCCCTCCGGGGAGCTCCTTGCCTTGATCCGGTGTGGAACACAACCAAACCGTCCAATGGTGGAGGTCCGGTCATCCGATGGCGGACTGACTTGGAGTTCGCCGCGCAGGCTTTCTCGCCCCGGCGTGTGTCCCCAAGTGCTGCTGCTGAAGAACGGTGTCTTGGTATGCAGCTACGGGACACGGAGATATGTGCATATCATGGTAAGCTGGGATGGGGAAGGACGCCAATGGTCGGAACCCTTGGTGCTCTATGAAGGTCAAACTTCAGGCTACAGTAACCTCCAAGCGCTAGCCGATGACCGTTTCCGGATCATCTATCAGGAGGGAACGTTTGACGCTTATCAGGAGGGCGGCAATCGGATCGTACGCTCCGAGATTCAAATTGGACCGCAACGTTCTGCACCATGAGGTGCCATTTTGATTTGGCTTCATTCAACTGTGGGTCCATCACCGGCTAAGGTTGTGCGGTGAAGAACGCGCTTGTACTTTCCACGATCCCAAGACCGTCCCCGGTGTAAGCAGCAACGGTTGTCATACACGACGAGGTCATTCACCCGCCATGTGTGGCGATACACAAACTGCGGTTGGGTTGACCATTCGAGCAGATCCTTCAACAGGGCTTTGCCTTCCTCAAGTAGCAAGCTGTGAACGCGCGTGGTGTATGAGCCGACCAAAAGAGCCTTCTTTCCGGTTTCGGGGATGGTGCGCACCAAACGTTGATTGACCGGAGGTGTGTCTTTCTGGAAAGCTTCGTCCATCAGGTTCGGAGAGATCTGCGCCCGTGAGTGTGCAATGCTATGTTCGGCGATCAGTTCCTCTATATCTACCTTTTTCTGTTCGGGCAGCGCCGCATAAGCGGCGGTGAGGCTGGCAAATTCCGTCTCACCCCCTTCGGGCGGCACGACCTTGGCGGAAAGCAGCGAGCCGCGCAAAGGCACACGCTTGAACGAGCCATCGGAGTGCCAGAGCGTGTTGGCAACGGTATAAAGCGTCCGTGAGTCTTCCGGCGGGATGATGTCGCCGTTTTCATCGAGGTTGGAAATGACCCCGATTGGTCCACCGTTGCCGATGGGGTCATTTGCCATTGTCATTTCGAGCGGACCAAACCCTTCGCTGAACGTGACATGCTGTTCGTCGGTGATATTCTGTTCATGGAATACAAGCACCGCGTATTCGCAAAGCGCGAGACGAAGTTGTTCAAATGTCTCAGCGTCAATGGGTGAGGTGATATCAACGCCTTCGACTTCCGCCCCAATATGTTCTTCTAATTTCCTAATTGTCAGCGTCATTATGTTGCCTCGTTAATCTAAAATGTGGCAAAACAGAGTTAAGTCGTATTGCTAGTCCAAGTTGCTAGTTGATAAACCGAGCACTAGAAACCGATGGAATAATCGGGAATTGGAATTCCCTCCTACGCAAAACGGATGGTAGGAGCGATCTCCGAATCGCGACTCTCTTATTCGATCTACGGGCTATCTAGCTCAGACTATTTCAAACCAAAAGCAGCATAACATATAGAAGGAGAGGATCTTATGCGTCGTTTTAACCGAACTCCCTGTTACAGCGGACCCGATGATCCCGAAATTGGTCAGGTCCGGGGTGTCCTTGAGCTAGGAGAAACCGTTATCATCGAAACTGTAGGTGGCGCGGATAACGACTATGAAGCTGCCGGTGAAACCAAGGCAGGGATGATAACCTCTGGCCAAAGCCATCAGCGCAATTCTCGTCCTGGTGGTCCCTTCGAGATCAAGGGCATTGAGCCGGACGAGTGGGTATCCATCGAGATTATCGACATGGAGGTAGGACCCTACGGCTTCTACCGCAATGGCGGTCCCAATTGGGGCAATTGGCGCTGTGTCGCCCCGGTGCGCGACGGGCTGATCCACTTTCCGCCTGACTTCGTTGTCCCGGTGCGTCCGATGATCGGCGTTGTTCAGCTCGCATCGTGGGCTTCCAGTGGGCTAGACCACGGTGGCAATATGGATTTCAACGCCATCCAACCCGGCAGTACGGTGCATATCCGCGCTCAGAAGCCCGGCGGTTTTCTCCACCTCGGTGATGTCCATGCCCGTATGGGGGACGGTGAATTGACCGGTGCTGGGGTCGAGATCGACTCTGCCATCACCCTCAAGGTCGACCGCTCACCCGGTTTTCCCAACAGTAGTCCTGTGGTGGAAACCACCCGTGTGGTGGAAAGTGCCGAGGAGTATCTCACCAGTGCCATAGGAGACAGTTGGGCGGAGGTGCTCAGATCCGCTTGGACCGAGATGGTGGCGCTGATTGTTGATCGCTATGATACCAGTGTAGAATACGCGAATATGATTGTCGGCACGATTGCTGATGCGCGTCCCGGATTCGCCACCGGCTACATGGGCGGCTACCTGACCTGTCAGTTAGCGATAACCAAAGAATTACGTCGCACTGGAAAACCTTACCAACCATAGATGCCGGTTGCAGCCTGTTGAATTAGTGCTACATCCCCAGTGCTTCCGCTTGCCTACAGGCGGACTGAATCAGATTCCGCACCCGATTGCCCCTATTGTGCTCGGGTCGCTCATGAAGCCAGCCCAGCAGCGCCAGCGACCGGATTAACAGAAACATAGGCAGCAACTCGGTAGCCGCGTCGGAGAGGGGACGTTCCGATCGGTAGCCGGCAATTAGTGCGTCGCGGGCTACCTCGAAATGTGGGGGCTTCCGATAGGCGTCGAGCGCAACGGCGATTTCGTACTGATGCCAGCCGAAACCGGAATCGTCGAAGTCGATTACGTGCAACCGGTCGCCGTTGACGAGGAGGTTATGCGGGTGCAGATCCGCATGGATTAAGCTATAGATTCCTTCCCCTTTGCCGTAATCCCATAAGGCACGGTGGATGACGCGACGGGCGTTAAGGATATGATCCCGCTCCGCTGCTTTCAACTCTGGTAGGACCCAAAATGGACCCCAGAAGGGGGCATCACCCATAAATCCATCTGCGTCGAAGGCGTGTCGTTGGAAATCTTCCGGAACCTGCCAACTGACTGCCTGATTGTGGATTCGAGCGGCGATGCGTCCAAGTTGGTCGAAATGCAATGCCAGAGTCGGCATATCGGGTGCCTGTGCCATGATGCTCGAAAGCGTTACGCCTTCAAACCATTCGACGATTCCGACATGTCGGGTCTCCGTCGATCCGGGCACAGGGATAGTTGCATAGCCACGACCATCACGGGTCTGTCGCGGTAACGGTACGCCTATGCCTGCTCGTTTCAACGCGGCTGTCCACTGTTGCTCGGAATTCAGTTCCGCGAGCGTATGATAGCCGGGGCGGTGGATACGAAGGACATAGGTTTCGCTGCTGTCTGTATCAACGCGAAAGACGGTGTTTTCAGAGATAGAGATCAGCTCTATCTGCGCGGCGGGGATATCCCACTCGTCCAACGCCCGCTCGGCGATTGCCCGCAAGGTATCGCGGT
Source organism: Candidatus Poribacteria bacterium (assembly GCA_965222805.1). Lineage (GTDB taxonomy): Bacteria > Poribacteria > WGA-4E > WGA-4E > PCPOR2b > PCPOR2b. The sequence goes on along the minus strand of CBDCUX010000005.1, from coordinate 4,982,201 downwards.
CAAGAGCCTGTGCCATAGATATCCTCCACGATCTCTTCAAACGCGGTGAGGAATAGATCGGCGTGTTCACGAATAAACACCAACGGCGGTCGGATCTTGAGAACATTGCCTAATGCCCCAGCACTTCCGATGAGGAAGCCTTTATCCTTCAGGCGATTGACGAATACCGTGGCGCCATCGCGGTCAGGGGTTTTGGCATCATGATCGCTCACCCACTCTAGCCCGATGAACAAACCGTGCCCGCGCACCTCTGCCATGGGCGGGCAGTGCGGTTGGAGTTTGGTCAGTTCAGCGCGTAGATACTCACCGACATGCGTGACGCTCTGCCGCAAGTTTTCGGCTTCGATTACCTCTATCACCGCCATACCCACCGCTGCCTGTAGTGGACTGGAGGCGAAGGTGTTGAAGTAGCGTTTCCGATCGCGGAAAGCATCTACCAGTTCCGTTTTCGCAGCAGTCCCAGCCAGAGGCAGCCCGTTCCCCATCGGCTTGCCCATCGTAACGATGTCCGGAACAAAATCCATTACCTCGTAACCCCACCACCTGCCGGTCCGGCAGAAGCCTGCCTGCACTTCGTCTGTGATGAACAAACCGCCTGCTTCGCGAACCATTTCCGCAGCTTGCGGCATGAAGCCTTTCGGGATGTCGGGCAAACCCTCATTGGCGAGGATGGGGCAAACCAACATGCCCGCGAAGGGGATATCGTTCGCGCCAAAACTGTCGATCGCTGTGCGAACTTCTGAGAGGTAGAGATCGGTCAGTTCGGATTCGGACACGCCTTCTTGCAACGGACGATAACGCTGCGGATACGGAATCGCGCGAATCTCAGGATCCCCATCTCTGGCGCGTGTGAGTTTGCCAACCTCTGCACTATTACCGTGGTACGCAGCGTCGGTGCAGATAATCCCGCGTCCGCCAGTTGCGACGCGAGCCATGCTCATAGCGACTTCGTTGGCTTCCGTTCCGGTGCAGGTGAACACAACACTCGCCAACTCCTCAGCGTGGTGGTTGGTCAGGCGTTCGGCATAGTCGAGGACGCCTTCGTGCAGATAGCGGCTGTGGACATTGAGCGTGCTCGCCTGCCGGTGCATTGCCTCGACTACGTGCGGGTGACAGTGTCCCACACAAGGCACATTGTTGTACATATCTAGGTAGCGACGGCCATCGGGGTCAAACAGCCACACCCCTTCTCCACGCACGATGTTTACTGCCTCTTGGTAGAAAAGCGGTGTCCCGGTGCCCAACAATCGCTCACGACGCGCAAGTAACTCAGTTGTAGTCATAATTCCCTCACTTGGTAATCTGTATGTTAGATTTTTTAAGTTCCGTTTTGCTACTCAACCTTGGTTGGTCACCTGCCTATTTGAATATTGCTACGATAGCTGTCTCCGGTGGGGTAACTACCTGAGAGGTACTCATAAATAGCTTTGTTCATGTCAAAAGAAAGTGCAGAATAGCTCAGAGAAACCGAGTTTTTTCTTCAAAACTCGGTTTCTTTGCACGATTTGTTATGAATGATCGCCCGTGTTTTCTGTGTCATCTGTTTAATCCGTGATTCAGCTTGCTTTGCCTCGCGATGCAGCATCGGGTCAATAATAATGCCCTCGCCTCAAATGCTCATCAGTGTCAATTTGAGTCATCTAATCCTGAAAATCCTTAAATCCTGAAAATCCTGATTCAGACAATAATTATGAGCACCCCTGAACTATCTGTAGCGGACATGCAGTTCAAGTTTTTCGATCTGGATATAACCGAAAACAGTAGGCAATTGTTGGCTCAACCGCACACCGACGAGATTGGCATCCACCGCAAGATAACGCGGCGCTACGGTGAAAATCAGCCAGTTCTTGAAAGCATCCACCTTCGGAGCGTCTATCGTCTCGGTGCGAGCGGTCCCAAGCAGGATGTTGTTTAGCCTCACCTCAACCCGTGATCCAATTTCCTCAAGTCTTTCGTCCGCAGACAAAGCCTCACCGGCTTCATCAGAGATAGCGATTCGCAGCGTTATCTGATCGATTTCTGCGGACGCGGCGTTCACATCATCTGCCACATTCAGAGTGAGCAGCGTGTCTGCCTTACCGTCATTTGCTAACGCTGCGGGCAATGATGCCAGCATGTTGGTCTGGAAATACATGTGCCTAGGCGTGTGCCAGTTCGACGGCGATGGCACGACATGTTCGGCGTGTCCGCCTCCGCGACGTTCAACGAAAAACACTTTGTCCACCCCTTTGAGCGTTTCGGGGCTGCCGATTTCACTGAAGATTTTGCGTTGGGTTTCCCATCGAGGCGAGGGACTGATACCCAGATTTTGTGCCGACTGCGGGGAGGACACCATTAAATTGAAGGTGTGCATACCGTCGGGGTTTTGACGCCACCAGTTCGCGCAGGCGGCACGCCAGACTTCTAAGTCCGGCTCCCTATATCCATCGGAGGAGTGGTGGTCGTCCCAGCTAGGGTAGAGTTTGATGGGGGTGTCCTTGACGATGTGACGAAAGGCAGTGATATCCGCGTTCGCCGTGCGTGTGCCAACCACGAGGATATCGATCAGAAAATCTCGTGCCCAAGTTTCCACGTCCATGCCGTCAAAGTGGCAGCCCATGAGATCTTCCGGCACACGGGCTGCCAACAGCAGTGGTTGCCCCCGTTTCTCCCCAATGTCGAGCAGGGTGGTGCGTATATCGCGCATAAAATCGGTCAGTGTATTGCGGTGCAACCATTGCTTCTCCGGGAACAACACCGGGATACGTGCGAAATCGATATGGATGCCGTCGAAGTCGTACATCTCCGCCACTTCGCGCACGACATTCAGCTTCAGGTCACGAACCCCCTTAAAGGAAAAATTCCAGTAGGGGTGCCATTTGCGGATTAGCCAGTCCGGATATTCAGCTTTTAACGGAATCGGCTGATCTAACGGACGGGGTGGATCGAACAGGTCGTCGTTGTCTGATCCGTTGATTCGGTACGAAAAGAAGACCTCCCGCCCACGCTTCCTTGCTTCAGCCAAGAGAACCTCCACCGGATCTATGCCCGCTTCCCACCATCTCGGAAAGACGTTTTCCGTACAGGGCAGGAGTTCGCTTGGCCAGACCGCTGTGTTCCCCTCACCCCATTCAAACCAAATGCTGTCAATCTGGTTGGGTTGCTCATCAAGCCGACTCATGTAGAAGTCAATGATTTTATCTAATCGCTCCGTTCCAACTTCATCAGTCCTGAACACATCGTTAGCCAATACATCGTCTTGGAAGATGATTCGACGCAGCCGGTTGATAGCCTCGATATGTTTGTGGCTGATGGATAATCCGTTAAGTGCCATTCCGTCTGGTGCATTCATAAGAGGTCTCCAACGGTTTCAAAATCGTGGACATGGTTGCGGGTCGTAGAATTACACCAAAAATTATATCAAAACTACAAGGGATTTAGAACAAAAATCGAGAATTGATAGATGTTTACAAAGTAAGTGCGGGTTCAACATTTTGCTTGCCTTTCTAGCATTTTGGGTGTTGACAGACGCTAGATTCTTGTGTATGATATTTATTAGGATTGATACAGTTCAACCTCACCGCGCGATAACGGAGAAGGAGTCAGAATTATGCCAGAAATGCACTGTTTCAACGCAAGCCATCTACATACAATGATACGGCAACTGCTTATGGCGGCGGATACACCGCATCACATCGCCGAGGATGTGACAGAAATCTTGGTCAACGCCAATCTCGCTGGGCACGACTCGCACGGTGTGCTCCGCCTCCCCGACTATCTGGGCAGCATCTCAAATGGTGGGATTCTGCCTGCCGCTGAACCGGAGGTGTCCAACGAAACCGCGAATACCTTCCGTATTAGCGGGAGGAGTGGTTTTGGACACTACACCGCTCGACGGGCGATGGAGCGGGCAATTGAGAAGGCAAAGAGTGCGGATAACTGCGCTGTGAGTTTTGTCAACACTGGGCATATCGGACGGCTTGGTGAGTATGCGGAGCAAGCAGCACGGGCGGGGTGTCTCGGCATCATCACCTTTGGCGGCGGTTCGAGGGGCAGAGGCGGCACCGTGCCTTTCGGGGGTGCGCATGGAGGGTTGGGCACCAATCCGATTGCGGTCGGTGTGCCAACCGGGGACAATAGTCCTTTCGTCATTGATTTTGCTACGAGTATGATCGCTGGCGGCAAAATCTCGGTCGCTCAAAGCTTGGGTGTTGACCTACCAGAGGGTTGTATTGTGGATAAGCACGGCAATCCTAGTGTCAAAACGGCGGATTTTAGCGATGGTGGATCTCTGTTAACGTTCGGGGCGCATAAAGGATATGCCTTCTCCCTCCTCACATGCCTGTTGGCTGGTCTGTCTGGCACGTTTGATGTTGAGAATGCTTCCATGGGGAGCAGCACGTTAATGCAGGTCATCAACATCGACGCATTTACGCCGTTGGAGCCATATCAACAAGGCGTCCGTGCGTTTCTCGATGGTATTAAGTCCATACCACCGGCACCCGGCTTTGATGAAGTGCTAGTTCCGGGCGACTTTGAATGCCGTTCTCGATCTCAGCGGCTCGCTGACGGTATTAACGTTCCCGATACCATCTATAGCCAACTTCAGGAGTGGGCGGGAAAATTGAACGTCTCCCTGAGTGAGGATCTTGTTGAACCTGCCGATGTGGAACGGTATTAAATATGAGAGTTGAAACCACTGATTCAATATGACTTTCACCTCTGGCTTGGCACAGGGACTGTTGTTGAGTTGCCAAGAGTAAAACGTCAGAAAAAGTCTCTTATTATACTATGTGATATGTTTATGAGGAGATTACTATGGATGCCGAATGTTTGCAGCACCTTCTGACAGAAGAAGAACGCACCCAATTTGAGCGGGATGGATTCATTGTCGTCAAGGATGCCCTACCGACTTCAATGGTCAAAGGGCTCATCAAAGCAGTAGACCGGCTTGGACCTGGTGATGACTTTTTGGGAAAAGACGATTTACTCCTCGAACTGATTGATTGGCACAGGACCTTTCCGAAAGTATGGGGCATTCTCGGGTGGAACATCCACTCTTACTACACGCAGGTCATCGTCACACCTCCGGAGGATGAAGAACAGAAACGTACAGACCGAAGGCGAGGTTGGCATCAAGACAGTGACCGTATAAACGCCGATATCGAACCGGGCCCACAGCCACGTATCTCTGTGAAAGTGGGTTATTTTTTAACAGACCTCACGCACGGAGGGCACGGCAACTTCAGTGTGATTCCGGGGAGTCATCTCAAAAGGGAGATTGAATTGCCTACCGATGGGGTTTCGGATCCCGAGGAAGCGATAGAGATTCGAGTGCCGGCGGGGACGGCAGTCATTTTCGATCGGCGGCTCTTTCACGCACGAGGCTGGAACTTGTCCGACATGACGCGAAGGGTCTTGTTCGTCGGCTATAGCCATCGCTGGATCCATCCGAGAGATGAGCGAACGGTCGCGCATGTTATCGAACGCTCGGATCCAATCCGTAGACAGCTGCTCGGTGCGAAGACACGTGCCATGGGGACCTCATCGCCTACGGAAGAGGATGTACCCCTTCGTTTCTGGATCGAGGAGCATGTGGGTGAAGAGGTCGTTACTGATAAATACGCCCGCATTATCGGTGCGCCTTCAGTAACATTTGGGCGCAACCATGCTCAGTGATTTGCCCTTGTTGCACCAATCGAATAAGGAGGTTCATCATGGATACTGTATGTTTGGAACACTGCTTGACAGAGGCGGAGCGCACCAAGTTTGAGCGAGACGGATTCGTTGTGATCGATAATGCCCTGCCAGCCGTAATGGTCAAGGACCTTATCGAAGCGGTAGACAGCGTAAAGTCCGGTGTGGATTTCATAGGGAAAGACGATCGATTCTTGGAGCTGATTGATTGGCATCGAACCTTGCCCAAAGTATGGGGCATCCTCGGTTGGAACATCCATCTGTATCACACGCATATCACCGTGACACCGCCGGTACCGTTGGAAGACAGACCCTCGAAGAAGCGGCTTCACTGGCATCAGGACAGCGGGCGTGTGAATTTGGACATTGAGACGATACCCGCACCGCGCATCTCCGTCAAGGTGGGTTATTTCTTGACCGATGTTTCTGTAGGGGGGCGCGGTAATTTTAGCGTCATCCCCGGCAGCCATTTGAAAGATGAGGTTGAATACCCCGCCGACGGCGTTTCAAATCCACCAGACGCACTTGAAGTTCGTGTGCCTGCGGGCACTGCTGTTATTTTCGATCGTCGGATTTGGCACGCGGGTGGGTGGAATTTCTCAGATATCACGCGAAAGGTTCTGTTCGTCGGTTACAGCCTCCGATGGTTCCATCCGAGGGATGAGATGACCGTCTCTCATTATATGGATCAATGTAATCCGATTCGGCGACAGTTGCTCGGATCGAAAACTGGTAATTTAGGGTTAACGACACCGAAGGACGAAGATGTTCCGCTTCGTGAATGGATGCGGGAGCATTTGGGTGGGGAGGCGATTGCTGACCGTTCTGTCCGAAACCTCACGTAACCCTTTCAGCCCAATCCAAGCGAACGGGGATATATGAACCGCCTAATTGGATTGAGTATAGGGGAGTCAGGAAAGGAAAACCGCTATGGCTAATGCTAGCCTCGTTTTCGAGCACATCCACATCATCAGTGAGGATCCGCAGTCGTCTGCCGCTTGGTACGCGGACATGCTGGGCGGCGAAATCACCGAGACGTATGAACTCCGTGCCGCCCCTCAAATCGCCGTTGTTTTCGAAGGGATAACCATCCTTATCCGTGGGCGTCGGCCGGGGGAGGATCCGGAGGGCACAAACAGTATACAATCTTTCAACGACTTTGCCAGCCACAATGAATGGGGCACGGATCACTTTGCCTTCCGTGTACATGGAGACCTCACCGAATTCTGTAACAGTCTCAAGGAAAAAGGGGCTACCTTCTCCATTGAGCCTCATGATTCGATTGGGAGTACTTGGGGCGGTAGCATTGCCTATCTTAATGCCCCTGACGGTGTGAGTGTAGAGCTGCTCCAAGCCTAAATATGATACGAATTAAGTGTTATCGTGTGAAAATTGAGGCTTCCAATTCCTTACGCGCCTCTGCGGGTTAGGGGAACATTTAGTTCACCTGTAGGAGGGATCTCCGAATCCCGACACACATCGCTGTAGGAGCCCTCTCCCTGTCGCGATTTCCTACTCAGACGGGGAGAAAACCGAAAACTATGGTGAGTAAGAGAAATAAGTAGACATCTACCAATACTCCGACCCTAGCGAAGTTTCCAAAGTCCCCCTGAACCCCTCTGAACCCCCCATGATAAGGGGGGATGGCAAGGAGGGTGGTTTCTTGCCCCCCTTGACAGGGGGGTTGAGGGGAAAGACAAGGGAGAAGATCCCCTAACCCCCCTGCCCCCTTATCAGGGGGAGTCCCCTTGTCAGGGGAGTTGGGGGATTAATTATCAAGTCCCCCTGATAAGGGGGATTTAGGGGGTTGGTTGTGCATTAGGAGTGTCTAAGTAATTCTAAAATCTACCATAAATAGCTCTAGCGGGTTGATTGAGGCTTGACTTCTACTTCGGGGATGTGATACAGTAATACTTGGTGGCTCACATATTGTCTGCACAAACTCATACATCGTTTAAGTGTTGGAGATCACCCATAACAGGATATTCAGGAGATTGAATCAATGTACCGCCCACAACTTATCAGTAATCGTCTTGCTGCTCGAATTCATTGCCCACTTAATCTATTTTTGTTGCGATTGCGGCTCGCTTTGACTTTGCTGTGTGTGGTGGGCGGTGGTGTGCCGGATTAATGTAAAATCAGACTCATCTTAATCCTTCGACTGACAGCCCATCATCGAATCGCTTTCGATGGTGGGCTTTTTATTTATTTATCAGTTGTATTTAGAAAACTATAGACCACACCTGCCGATTCCTTAGCCTCTATGTAAACTTCTAGGGGAGACAGCGTTGCATTTTACCAATCCATTCAGTATAATTTGATGAAGCGAATTAGGAACGGAACAGTACGTTGTAAAAACGCAATAACCTTAGAAAATCCATGCAATCCTATCTTACCCATATTCTAAATAAGATAACTTGAGGAGATTTTAGATGCAAAAACATACTTATGACCCTGCAGCCATTGAGCCGAAGTGGCAAAACATTTGGGAGGAACGTAAGACGTTTCGTACACCTGACGACCCCAAGGCGTGGGAGGGAAAGCCGAAGTATTATATCCTTGATATGTTTCCATATCCGTCCGGCGCTGGACTGCACGTTGGTCACGCCACAGGCTACACGGCTACCGATGTCATCGCTCGTATGCGGCGGATGCAGGATTATAATGTCCTGCACCCAATGGGATGGGATGCGTTTGGACTTCCAGCCGAACGCGCCGCTGTGCGCGAGAATGTCCATCCGGCCGTAATCACCAAACGAAATATTGATGCCTATCGACAACAACTTGACCTACTTAGTCTGTCCTATGATTGGGAGCGCGAAATTAACACGTCGGCACCTGATTACTACAAGTGGACGCAGTGGATTTTTCTCAAACTCTACGAAAAAGGGTTGGCATATCTCGAAGATGTACCCGTCAATTGGTGCCCCCAGCTTGGCACGGTTCTCGCCAACGAGGAGGTCAAGGACGGAAAGTACGTCGAAACGGGTGATCCTGTTGAACGCCGGCTGATGCGACAATGGATGCTGAAGATTACGGCGTATGCCGAGCGGCTTATTGAAGACCTCGATGAAATAGATTGGCCAGAAAATATCAAGGAGATGCAGCGTAACTGGATTGGTAAGTCGGAAGGGGCTGATGTGGTCTTCACCGTCGAAGGTACGGATCTTTCGTTCAACGTCTTCACAACACGCCCCGATACGCTGTTTGGAGCAACCTACTGTGTCTTCGCGCCCGAACATCCATTCGTTGAACAGATTATGACCGATGCGCAGCGAGCAGTGGTGCAAGCCTATGTCGCAGAAGCAAGGAATAAGTCTGACCTCCAGCGAACCGACCTTGCCAAAGAAAAGACAGGTGTTTTCACTGGTGCGTATGCAATCAATCCGGTCAACGATCAGGCGATTCCTATCTGGACTGCCGACTACGTGATGATGTCCTACGGTACAGGCGCGATTATGGCTGTTCCCGGTCACGATGAGCGGGATCACGAATTTGCACGAGAATTCCATATCCCAATCGTCGAAGTCATCAGAGGCGGTGAAAAACCAATCGAGGAGGAGGCATTCGTTGGTGATGGCGTCAATGTAAACAGTGGTTTTCTCAACGGACTCGATACAGAGGCGGCAAAGCAGAAGATGACCAATTGGCTCGAAAAGGAAGGGAAAGGGACGCGGCAGGTGCGGTATCGCCTGCGCGATTGGCTCTTCTCCCGACAGCGTTACTGGGGCGAGCCGTTCCCGGTCATCCATCTCGAAGATGGAACAATCACTACCATTCCGGAAGCGCAACTTTCTGTTGAACTGCCGCAACTCGCCGAGTACAAGCCAACGCTTGATGGCAAACCACCACTCGCCCGTGCTGATGACGACTGGCTGATGGTCGAACTGCCGGATGGTCGCAAAGGCGTGCGCGAGACAAACACAATGCCGCAGTGGGCGGGGTCATGCTGGTATTACCTTCGTTTTATTGATCCGCGCAACGACAAACAGGCATGGTCGCCGGAGGCAGAAAAATATTGGCTGCCGGTCGATCTCTATGTCGGCGGTGCAGAACACGCTGTTCTACACCTGCTCTACTCCCGTTTCTGGCACAAGGTGCTGTATGACTGTGGTATCGTTTCAACAAAGGAACCCTTCCAGAAGCTCTTCAATCAAGGTATGATTCAAGATTACACCTACCAAGACGCAAAGGGGAAATACTATTCCCGGGAAGAAGTGGAGGAGAAAGACGGGAAATGGTTTGTTAAGTCGTCTTCGGCGTCCGTCAATCGGCATCTTGAAAAGATGGGCAAATCCAAGATGAATGCTGTGAACCTTGACGACATGGTAAATGATTACGGCGCAGACGCAACACGCCTCTACGAGCTTTTCATTGGTCCGTTAAGTGATAGTACGCCTTGGCAAACCGCTGGCGTAGAAGGCGTTTATCGATTTCTACAGCGAGTGTGGCGCTTGGCGGTTGATGAGGACACCGGCGAGCCGAGCAGTAAACTGACCGATGCGCCTGTTGATAGTGATACAGAGTTGTGGAAGGCGATAAATCAGACTATCAAGGATGTCACCGAAGATACAGAATCGATTGACAAGATGAATACCGCTATCAGCCACATGATGGTGTTCGTCAATGTCGCGACACAGGCGACAACGGTGCCGAAAGAAACGGTGGAGACGTTCTTACGGCTGCTCGCTCCCTATGCGCCACACATCGCCGAAGAGATTTGGGAGCGGTTCGGGGAAGCCGAGTTAATCGCTCACGCACCTTGGCCCACCTATGATCCAGAAGTGCTTAAGCGTGAGGAGGTCACAATCGTTGTGCAGGTCAACGGAAAATTACGCAGCCGAATCCAACTTTCTGTGGACTCAAGTAACGAGGATGTTGAGGCGGCTGTCCTTGCAGATGAACGGATTCAAAAGCATATTGAAGGCAAAACGGTGAGAAAGTTTATCGTTGTGCCCAATCGACTGGCGAATATTGTCGTTTGAATTACGCCAATGCTTTGAAGATTCATTGTTATGGTGAAGTCTAAAAATAAATAGACACTAAAAGTAGTAGGCACGCGCCGTGTGCCGTAACTCCATTTACCAATAACTCCGATCCTCGTGAAGTTTCCAAAGTCCCCCTGATAAGGGGGATTTAGGGGGTTGGCAGTACATTGGAAGTGTCTAAATAATTCTAAAATCTACCATAGTTCCGGAATCCTATCTCGGTAAGCGAAGCGGAAAAGAGAAGTCAAAAACTTTCGATACAGGAGGGGTATCATGCTCACAGAGCAACAGCTCAGTCACTTTAATACCTTTGGATTCGTGATTTTCCGGCAGTTGTTTAATCCGGATGAACTGAAAACCATCAACGCTGAGGTCGACTTGAGGCTCTCGTCTACGAAACGGTATACCTCATCCGATGACGGTCCCGCATATATGAGTTGGCCCAATTTGGGGCCCGAGACATCTTTCTTAGCTGGGTTGCCGGAAGATCCACGCATATGCGGCACAGCGGAGCAACTTTGCGGAGAGGATGCGATTGGACTTTCTTGCAATGCCGGCAGTTATGTGAATAATACGCACTGGCATCCCGACGCATCTGACTTCCATCTACACGGTCTCAAATTTGCCTGCTATCTACAACCTTTGCGGGCGGACGACGGTGCGCTACGGTTCATTCCGGGTTCGTATCGGAGACCCTTTCATGATGAAATCCACCGGAATATAGGCGAATCTATGCACAATGTCCCTGATGTTCCAGCCTACATCTGTGAGACGGAGCCGGGTGATGTCGTTGCCTTCGACTTTCATCTCTGGCATGCTAGTTGGGGTGGTTCGGGGGACCGCCGGATGGTCTCTGTTATTTTCGTCAGGAATCCCCACACCCCTGAGGAGGAGCAGGCGAGCCGAAAAGCAGCGGCGGAAAATGTCCAACTCCGGGCGACTCTCGCTCGGAATACCTTTGATACGCCTGGACCAGAATACCATCCGCACTGGCTCAAAAATCCGCGAAAGAGCCCCAAGCGTCAACACTGGATAGATCGGATGCGGGAGTTGGGTTATCTGGACGCACCTCAACCTGAGTCGATAGGTTGATAGATGTTGGCAGTGCGCGTTATAAACAAAAACTGTAAGGGTTCAAGAGATATAGATCGCTCTGCGTTTCGGATCTGAACGGTAAAACAAAATTCTCGACACAGGAGGTATGCTATGCTCTCAGAACAACAGGTGAATCACTTCAACACCTTCGGGTTTCTGATCTTCCGGCAGCTGTTCAGTCCGGAGGAGATGAAAACCATCAATGCGGAGTTTGAACACGCTTTAACCTCCGCCTACCGCCACGCTCCCTTTGATGGTTCGTATAGACATTGGGTGCGGACGATGGGCCCTGAGACCCCGTTCTTCGCTGGGTTGATGGAGGATCCACGTTTCTCTAAGCCAACAGAACAACTGTATGGTGAAGATGCCCTCGGTATCGTTTCCGATGCCAACCGCTATGTCGGTCATACACGTTGGCATCCGGACCACTATGTGGATCCGACTGAGGATTGCTACGGTGTCAAGTTCGCCTACTATCTTGAGCCGGTCGGGGCAGAAACCGGTGCATTGCGGCTGATCCCGGGATCGCACAAGAATCCACTACACAGTTCGCTGCGGAACAATTTGGACAGCTATCAGCTTGAGATTGGCGATGTCCCGGCTTATATCTGTGAATCGGAGCCGGGCGATGTAGTTGCCTTTGATGTGCGTTGTTGGCATGCCAGCTGGGGCGGCGCAATTGATCGCCGGATGTGTACAGTGGTTTACTATAAAAATCCTGAGGGACCTGAAGAAGAAGCTGCAACCCGCAAGCGAGCCTCCAACAGTGCGAAAGAACCGAATAATTCTGGGCTGCCGTTTGAGACCCACCGAGACATCATGGGTTACTGGGTTGCCAATCATGAAGGCAGCGAAAAACGTCAGCGCTGGATTGATCGAGAACGGGAACTCGGCTTTCTCGATTATCTCTAGATGTGAAGAATTTGGATACGATTTTCCATGTCTTACAGCGTCATTGTCACCCTTAGGGGAGATCGCATACCATAATGAAACCGTTTCTCGAAACACTGCCTCCCCAGGTAGATGCTAAGCTGCAAAATATAAAACCTCCCGAAGAACAGACGCATATTCAAGTTGCTACCGATCTGATTAATGACGGTTCTTTTGGGGAACAGTGGCTGGTGGTAACCGACGAACGCCTGCTTGTCATTCCCTCAGAGGGAGCCGATGGCGTTGTGGAGGTGCCGCTCAAAGGTATCACGGAAACGAAGATCGAGGAGTTTGTCGGTGCCGGTCGTCTGGAGGTAGAACACGGCGGGGTTGAACCGACCTATCTATACTACTCCAACTCATTGATCCCCAAGTTCGCTGAGGTCGCCGAAGCTATCAACCAACTCACCAAAGGGGAGGCGCTGACGCTGCCGACGGAGATTGAACGCTCCCGGTGTGACACGTGTGGGCGGTTACTGCCCGAGAAAGATGGAATCTGTCCGGCTTGCGTAAAAAAATGGGATACGCTGAAGCGAATCGTTAGCTATCTGAGCCCTTACCGAGGTCAAGTCGCCATCCTCATGATCTTCGCGTTGGCGAGCCCTCTGATTAACCTCATCCCTCCGCTTATATATCGATATGTCATTGATGATGTTCTCACGCCGAGAGCTGATGTTCGGCTGCTGATATGGCCCGCACTGGGGCTTTTAGGAATTATGCTGTCAACCTTCTTGTTTGAGATTATCAGCGGCCTCATGAGAGCCGAAGTTTCAAGCCAGACCAGCAAGGACATCCGTGGCCAGCTCTATCAACATGTGCAGTATATGCCGTTGCGATTCTACGAGAAGCGGCAGATCGGTAACCTGATATCTAGATTCACCAACGATGCCGATCGACTGGAGATGTTTCTGCTTTTTGGTATTCCCTTTATGCTGAGTAATGCACTGATGTTAGTGGGTACACTCGGGTTGTTGCTCTACCTGAGCTGGAAATTAACCCTCTACGCGCTGCTGCCGGTGCCACTCATTGTAGTGGGGAGCTTGTTCATCTGGGGACGGATGCGACGTATCTGGATCCGTTGGCACGCCAAATGGTCACGACTCTCCTCCCATCTCAATGAGTCTATCTCCGGTATCCGTATCGTAAAAGCCTTTGCACAAGAAGACCGGGAGGCGGTGCGCTTCAATGTACGCAACGAGGAACTGTGGGCGGTGAGTGTTAGTGGCGAACGTAATTGGTTCATTTTCTTCGCTGTGATGAATTTCCTTATCAGTTTCGGGATGTTTTTCATCTGGTACTTTGGTGGGATGCAGATTTTGCGCGGCGAGCTAACATACGGTGTTCTCATGGCGTTTGTTCGGTATCTCTGGCAACTCTATCGCCCCTTGCAGTTCTTCAGCCAAATCAATAACTTTATCACCCGGGCGTTCGCCGGTGCCGAGCGGATTTTCGAGATTATCGACACACGCTCCGAGTCGTTTGACGATCCGGAGGCGATCCCCATCCCCCAAGTGGAAGGGCGAGTCTCTTTTAAGGACGTTACATTCGGCTACGATCCGGGTAAACCGGTCCTCAACGAGATTAACTTTGATGTGAAACCGGGTGAGATGATTGGGCTGGTGGGCAAATCTGGCGTAGGAAAAAGCACCGTGATTAACCTGATTTGCCGGTTCTACGATGTGAATCGTGGGAGCGTGAATATTGATGGCGTGGATATTCGGAAGATTCGTTTGGAAGATTTACGTCGCCATATCGGCATGGTTCATCAAGACATCTTCCTCTTTGACGGCACGATCGCCGAAAACATCGGTTACGGTAAGCCTGAGGCAACCTTGGATGAAGTTGTCAGTGCAGCGATTGCCGCAGAAGCACATGAGTTTATCGCCGCCAAGCCGGACGGGTACGACACAAAGGTGGGAGAACGCGGCAACCAACTCTCCGGCGGCGAAAAACAACGCATCGCCATCGCACGAGCGGTCCTGCACGACCCGAAGATCCTGATCCTCGACGAGGCGACCTCCTCCCTTGACAGTGCCACCGAGAAAAAGATTCAAGCAGCCATCGCCCGGTTAGTCAAGGGACGAACAACTTTTGCGATTGCCCACCGTCTCTCCACTTTACGCAATGCGGATCGGTTAATTGTATTGGACAACGGTAAGGTCGCGGAGGTGGGATCGCATGAAGAGTTAATGGGTCGGAAGGGCATTTTTTACAACCTTGCCCATACCCAGCAGCAAACGTCAGCAATCATAGGGGTTGGCGGCGGGAAAGACGACCCAGCTCAGGGCGGGAGATAACACCGAACTTAAGTCGCTAGTAGCAGGCATATTCCATATGCCGTAACCTACACACCCGTAGGTCGGGCATCTTGCCCGACACAATTCGTAGGGCACGCAGATCTGCGTGCCGTTTCTTCTTACGTATTAATGCTTCGTTCGTAGGTTGGGTTGAACAGGGACCGTGAAACCCAACGCTCACGTTTCATGTTCATAAAGTTCATCCGCTTAATGAACCAATGCACTAATGAACCAACATATTGCGTTATCCTA
The DNA here is from genome assembly GCA_965222805.1 of Candidatus Poribacteria bacterium. GTDB lineage: Bacteria > Poribacteria > WGA-4E > WGA-4E > PCPOR2b > PCPOR2b. Next base: position 4,966,963 of record CBDCUX010000005.1, on the reverse strand, counting down.
GGACATGCTGCAACGCGCCCTCAAGTTCTGGATACTGAAACGCATAGCCCGTTTCTAAGAGCCGCACAGGTTCTGCACGGGTGCTCGAAAGAAAGAGTTCATTTGCCATCTCCTCACCGAACATCAGACGAAGCCCGAAACTCGGCAGAGGAAATAGGGTCGGACGTCTCAAAACGCGCCCTAGCGTTTTCGTAAATTCGCGGTTGGTAACCGGGTGAGGAGCGACATTGTTCACCGGTCCCTGCAAGCTATCTGTGACTAGCGCGTGATGGATGCCACCGACCGCGTCATCCAAAGCTATCCAACTCATATATTGCCGTCCGTTGCCCAATATCCCGCCGACTCCCATTTTGAAGGGAGGCAGCATCTTCTCCAATGGTCCCCCTTCCAAGCTCAGCACAATCCCCATTCGGAGATTCACAACGCGGATTTCCGTTTCCGCTAGGGGCTCAGTTGCGATCTCCCACTCTATACACACCTCCGCTAAGAAACCGAATCCTGATATGCTTCCCTCATTAAGGATTTCTTCGTCACGGTCGCCGTAGTAGCCGATAGCTGACGCGGATACCACTGTCTTCGGGGGTTGTGCGAGATTGGCGAGCGATTCGCAAAGTAACCGCGTTCCTTTGACTCGGCTGTCAAAGATTCGTGCTTTTCTGTCGCGAGTCCATCTGCCTGCACCGATATTCTCCCCCGCAAGGTGGACCACCGCATCCATCCCTTCGAGGCCCGCATTGTCAATACGTCCTGATTCCGGGTCCCAGTGGACTTCCGATCCATCCGATTTCGGTGCGGATCTAACCAGCCGGACGACATCATGTCCCTCATTGGTAAGCAGAGAAACTAGTGCCGATCCAATGAGACCCGTTGAGCCACTAATGAGAACTTTCATAGATGTTTTCCTCCATTAACAGATGAAACGTGGAGGCGACTGTTGAGATTACATCTCTTGGCTTTTATTTCGCGGTCTGGAAAGACTCCCACGCTTCTCCCGCTGCTGCGGCTTGGCGTTCCAATTCAGTGCGCCAACCGATAATTTCTCCGGCTTTTATTCGATTGATGTCAAACCCCGGATACCGATCCTCAAGGGTATCTCCCAACTTTTGTGTGACTGCCCAACGATCCCATGCGGTCTTCATCCACTCGTGCGGCAACGCTTCGCGCACAGCGGGATCGAGTTGCCATGCGTTTCGCACGTCTGCCACTGCCGGCTCTCCGGTGAACTCGCCCGACCACTTCGACCAACCGATTGACAGCGTGTTCCGCTCACGTTCAGGGACGGCGTGTCCGGTGTGGATCGTGGCGCCATTGCGGATGAGTGCTTCCCCCGGCTTGAGGCGAATCGCGACTTGACCCGGCAACGGGTCTTTACCGTTCCAGCTCGGTGTATACGGCACGCCTTGATCCTTCATCGCTTGCGGCAGGAGTACATCGTGTTCATACGGTGTGCGCCATCGCTTGTGGCTACCCGGTATCAACTCGTGACATTCGTCGTCCACCAGTGCCAAGAACATACTAACGCCGTTCTGTTCCGTGACGGACTTCTCATTATTCTCTTGGATCTCTTTCCAGCGGATTCGCTCGATTTCCTCGGAATACGCTTCGGGTCCTTCCCCTCGGACTTCGCGTTGTGCGAAGTAGCCTGCTCCGGTGCCCCACCATGTGACATCTCGATGCCAACTGGGTCCGTTCTCGCGCAATAGGGGGTTGGACCACAGCAGCATTCCGCCCAGCACCATATCTTCGGGCCCAAGTCCGTTACACCAAGAGGAAACGAAGTTGAGAAACTCCGGAGAACCGTGGAACTCGGCAAAGCTAGGTTCCTTGAAGGCGGGATGGATGAGTCCCCGAATCGCCCACGGTTCATCCTCGCCTGTGCGGTGCACGTAGGCTTTTGAACAGTCGATCTTGCTGTAGCCGTTGGCGGGAGCACACGCCTCAGTGATCCGGCGACCCGCTTCCCGCAGAATCGGGATCCAGGGGCTATCGACAAAGTCAGTGATGATGAGAAAACCGTGCTCCTTCAGATGCTCCAACCGTTCCGGTGTCGCACCAGGGGCCGCAAGTTCAGGCTTTGAGTCGGCAAAGGCGGTGGCACGATAAGGTTTCGCTGCTGATTGATCGGTACTCATTGTCATTCCTCCTAAACGAGTTGGGGTAAGGGTCAGTTGTGAGACGTAGCGGTGATAAGACTATAATCTTTGTTGATCGAGGTTGGTCACTTGATGTCTTATGGGCATAATGGCACGGAATCGTAAAGTTGTCAAGGATTTTGCTGTGGGGTTAACCCCCGCATCGTCTGAATCGCCGATTAACACAGATTCAAGGAGGACGCGCATTTAGCCATATCTGGCAACGGGAATAGCTTAGAACGTATTAAAAGAAAACAACTCCAACCCTGTAGGCGGGGCATCTTGCCCCGCCACGATACGTCATGTTGCTCTGAATCCCGATTTTATCGGGGATGACTTTCCAAATAGGCTATCTGGAAATTTAAATTTGTTAGGACTTACGCAGTTGAACACTCGAAGCCTTATCCTTCGGCGATTCAACGCCGCAGGATACCCTTTTCAACGCCCGATGAATTAGGCAACTACAGTAAGGTCTTAGGTTTGTAGTAGGGCGATTTATCGCCCGTCTGGGCGCGGGTTGAATTGCGCTACTACAAAACTCAAGCGTGTAACTCCTATTTGTGCGAGTACGATCGTTTCTGCGAATTGACTGGTCACGTTCATAAAGTATCTTTCCTTCTCATTGGGTGGCGTGTGGGACTGCCAATCACCCTGGCGTGCTAGTCCAGACAACGGGATATTGGTATCGTAAACCTTAACGTGTCTTCCTAATTAAACTTCAGTTGATCCGTGACTTTGCGAAGGGCTTCGTTTATCTGTTCCAACACCTCATCTGGCGGGGGATCACCTTCAGCAGTAATCGAAATCCGAAATTTGAAGTCAAGTTCAGGTGCGATTTCAAACAAAGCACCGATTGTTTCGGACAAATCCTGGATCTCTACTTCTGTCAGGTATGATTCAGTGTGGCGCATCCACGATGGCTGCTTCACATGAATTTGGTAATAGTCGCCGGTTGAGGAATCTATCAAAGTAATTATGTTATGGTCACTTGCTTTTTGGACAGCGTTGCGAAATACATTATCAGGGATCGATACCCCTTTTTTGGATTCAAGCTTTTCTTTAATCCAACCGAGTGTAGGTTGTCCGGATCCATCAAACGGTTGTTGCATCACCTCTGTAAAATCGGTGTAATCTATCGTCACAGGGGCTTGTGAAACTTGTAAACCGATCTTATCAGCATCGTCAACTATCCAAGGTTGCATGGGGCTTTCCTTCGTGATTTCAAACAGATTCTTAGACAAACCGTCGTTGACAGCGGCTATAATTAACCCCCACGGAATCGGCATACCTTTACTCGTAGCTAATGCTTCCATCACCTTACCCACAGATGAGTTGCCCGCCTCCCACGCTTCAGGCAGGGTGTTCTGGCTGAGTTCTGCGCCGCTAATCGAAGCCAGCGGAATGAGTAGTTCCAAATCATCGCTGAGTTCGGCGTCAGGAATGGCCTCCTTAAAATAGGTACTGTTTTGGTGGTGTGCCATCAGGAAACCCGCCCCAACCGCCCCCCTGATTGCACCAAACAAAATCTCGTCGGACGCGAGTTTGGGGACGTCGTCTCTTCCGAAGAATTCTCGAATTGCACCCGCTGTAATTGAGGCATCTTCACCCTGCCACAGTTCCGGTAATCGACCCGGGCGTAGTAATTCAGGATTGAAATTGTGGAGTTCTGCATACTCAATCGGAACAATCTCTAAATGTTTTTTCGCGAGATCCTCATGGGGTGGTGATTCGCACCAGTATGTATGCTCAGAGCCATCTGGCCGAACGGATCGGAGCACAATCCGCCCTTCCGTAACGCCGCGCTGAAGCGTTTCAACAAACACTCCCCGTCCCAACAATCGCGGCAATCGGGGAAGGCTGGCAAACATGCGATATAACCCTTGGACAGGCTTTGAGGTCTCACCCTCTCCCCACAGTTCAAGGTAACTATCTGGCGTTAATAGGTCCGGATCGAGCGCAGTTGTCAGCAAACGCTCTTCTTCCTCCAAAAGGGTCTTCGCTCGTTCAAAAGGTGAATTTGCCCCCGGTGGTAACAGACGTGCTTTAACTTCGCCCGCCTCGTCAACCGCAATCAGAACGCTATATGCCGATTTGACGGAATCTAAAATGCCGGTTTCATCATCCTGCTTGCGCTGTAACAACAGAGCCTTCTGTGTTCCGCTCAAAAGGTTCATCTCATCACCGCTTTCAATGCCCTCCCAACCGAGGATTTTACGAATTCGATGGCGCAAACCTGCCAATCGCGCGTTGTCGGGGGCAAGTATGATGACGTTGTTACGGTAGGTTCTATTGAAAAAGGCTTTGAACGACGCGGAAACGCCCTCGCCGGGCACTGCGGGATAGTCGGGACCAACAACCACAAAGTGAAGGTCGGGACTGTCGGGAATATCGGCAGGTGAATCGGGCAGTGCGTGAACAGCCACGTCATCGGCGTTCTGACCGAGTTTGGCACCTCTTATCCGCTTCACCAAATCGTCGTTAATTTGGTCTGTGTTTAGTCTCCTCATTGCCTGAACGTGCATGCTGGTGAGATTTGATGTCGTCCCCGGAGACCAAATACTCTTGTCCTCTTTGAGAAACCAAGAGACCTCTCGCCACTCGGAAAGCCCTTTCTCCACCGACATCGTGTCAACCTCTGGGTGTGCAAGCAGGGGGTAGAGATCTGTCAGATCCGCTTTCTGCCCAGGCGGTTGTGAATGCAGAAAGGTGGAAAGTACCGCTCCTTCAATTTCTCGGCATTTGAGTCGTGGATAATTTTTCTGAATGTCGCGGGCTCTTTCGAGTTCGCCACTGAGAATCGGGGTCCACTGATTCCCCTCTTCACACGCTTCAATGAGTTCTCGAATCGCTTCTGAAAGTTCGCCATCGGTTCCAAGTAGCGCACTCGGCCCGACAAACGGAGACGGGTCTTTCCCGTCCGATGCTTTCAGGGCGGTTGCAAACATCCGAAGTACCCCGCGTGTCCGTTGGAATTTACTCAGTTGCGTCCATTTCTGATAGAAAACCTCGAGCAGATCCGGATGAAATGGATAAGATGTCAAGAGTCGATCATACGCATTCCCATCCCTCTGTGAATCCCTAAGGGGTAGCTTTTGCATCGCCCCGGCGAGGTGGTCTACAATGGTACGACGCACACCACTATCCGGGACCTCTTCAAACAACCGCCGCCGAAGCAATTCCGAAACATCTTCTCGCGACACCGGTTCAACCGTTTCTTCCATACGACGGAAGACACCTTCCATCGCGTCTAAGACCTGAACGCCGGTCGGATCATTTGAGAGGATATCGGCCGAGATGAGGCTGGCAACCATTGCGACGCGCTCGACTTTGCCAACCGCCTGCGTGAGCATTTGGAAAAAATTTCTAAGAATCCCCAATCGCTTCGGCTCATCATTGACAGCACCGCACATATAGATGAGGGCTTCATCAATCAGGATGAGGGTGGACAACCCCGCCGCTTGTGGTGCTTTCAGGAGTTCAACAAGGATGGGTTCAGCAGGGGCGATATAATTGGTTTCATGCTCGGCGACCTTTGCTAGTCCTTCATCTCCCGCCAGTTGATACGCCAACGCGCCCCACGGCGTTTTGACCTGTCGCGCCTTACCATCAGGACCTTCCACCGAAAGCCCCGCTCTCACGTCGAATTTGTCGAACGGCAGCAGAGCAACTCTCGCCTGTGGCAACGCGTCTACCCCACTGAATCCCATAAACTCCTGCACGGTGGGATGGGTTTTCAATTCATCCCCACGTTCTGCCAAATGTAACAGCGCAATCAATGCGTGGGTTTTCCCTCCACCATAAGCGACTTGTACACGGATCACGGGCTTCCCACCCCGTCCGGATAACCGATGAAGTACATCTCGCACCAACGTTTTGAGATTGTAGGTTGGGTAGGTGCGGTCGAAAAACAGATTGGGCAATTGATAAACGTTCCGTGCGTCACCTGTTCGCACCGCGTAGAGATCTGCCGCAAACTCTGCAAGTGTGAGCGTACCTTGACGAACATCATCTCTCAACACACAATTTTCATGCCATGCGATTTTGTCCATGTGCTATCTCCTCTTCCAATCATTGTGGTTCGTAGTAGCGCAATTCATTGCGCGTTGCGACGGGTGATGAATTGCCTCTGGTCTATAGTCGAGAGGTCAAAATCACTACAAACCCGATAAAGTCGACGGTTTCTCATAAACTTATCATTTCGTCTAAGACAGAGGTGCGGAGCTCCTCGCGGAGTGAACGACGCGACACTATATCAACTTTACACCCCAATTTTCCCTCCAAAAACTGTTGAAGACCGACAAGATCAAACAGATCGGCACCTTCCTCGAAATCTACCAAGAGGTCCAGATCACTGTCCGCGTGGAAATCACCCCGTGCGTATGAACTGAGTGCGATTCTGTGTAACTTTATACAATGAGGTTGTGAAACCTCTATAGTAACTTACAACTATAAGCTTTACCTTAACTGCGTTGCTTGAAAAAGCAAGGTGGAAAGCAAAGGGACAAGGCGAATGCCAACAGAGAATATAGACTCTCGCAGGCACGTCCGGCTATAGATGATATGATTAAATGAAAGTTGAACTGGCGTTAGCCTCGTAATACGCGAGCAGGTGAATCTATAAGTTTTCAGCCTGTAACTAAAAAGTATGAGCCTTGAATCACGTTTTAAGTTTACGTGATTAAAAGATAGAATGTTAAATTTTCGTTCTATTAGTAAGTCGTGGCTCCGGGGTATAGTCAGAATCTAAGTCATCAATTAAATTTTGTATAAAGTGAGAACAGGATAGTCCCTAAGTCATCTTAGCAATAAGAAGATATGGGAGAGGAGGGCAGTCAAAGCCTGCCCAAGTCATAATACAGAAAGTGTTTATGAATGGATTAAGGAAAGATGAGTGGAATCGTGTCCCTGTGTAACTCATACACGCCAACTCGTTCCCATGTTCCATATAGACATTAGTATGTAGGGTTGAGATTGTTCTTTTATGCAATGTAACAGAGATAGACAGCCTAAGTCTCCCTGCATAAGTGAGCATTGCAAGTATAAGGCAATCAGTTAAATGACATTGAAAGCCGAGTGCGGTGAAAGTCGCACGCTCGGTTTGGAGGCAGGGAAAATCCCGTGAGGGATCTACCTATGCTAACAAATTCCCTTAACCTCGGCTCTGTATTCCGGGCGAATTTCGTCTTTTGCTTCTACTATTGTTTTTTGAATCTCTGTAATCATGACGAAACTCCTTCAAATTTAAGCGTGAGTTGCTTTTCGGCACCGCTTGCCGATTGTCCAGAGTCGTCACTACTTGCTGATTGTCCCGGGTCGTAATTGATGAGTGTCTCCAAAAGCGATCTTTCGTTGGAGCCTTGTGGATTCGTTTCGATGAGGGCTTGGATGATAGACTTGAAGAGGGTGTTTTCCCGAAGTCCATGCTCAATGAGGTAGGCGTTGATTTCCGTTTTGTCGCCGGCATCCCAGAGATTCATGACTCTGTGAAGCATGTCTATTATGGGAAGCTCTCCAGAGGTGTGGGGTTGCCCCACCCGATCCGAACGTCGATCGGTATTTCCCAGCAAGCGAAGCGCGCTGCCCGACGAGGCCTTCTTCAAAATGCCAATACGGGACGCCGTCAAATCGTCAAGCGATAGTCCATACCCCTGTGCCAATAGAATGCACTCACCCACCGGCGCATCCCCTCTGCCGAAATGTTTCATGTGCATCAGGTAGTAGCGTGTCCATTCGTCCAACGCTTCCGTGCTTGCACCGTGCAGAATCTGTCCTAACGCAAAATCAGTCACAATCCGCCGAACCTCTGTGAGAAATTCAGTCACCGTGAATGGTTCACCCGTATTCCGTCGTACCTCTTTATAAGTTGAATAGCTTTCCAACGCGGGCCCAATCGCCGCCCAAACGAAGTCGGGCCCTTGAATTTCCGCGTCCCAGAAATAGCGCAGACGTTCGGTAATCCGTTCCTGCATTTCGGACTTAACTTTAGTGTAATAACCCACTCGCGCACTCATTGGACGCTTTCGGCAGACGAGCCAAAGCGAAGTCGCGAGCGCAGCGGAGTTCATTCCTCGAACTCGGTTTGCTTTTTCTGTATCAATGGGCCATGATGCGGTTACAGTAAAGCCTGCCCCAATAATTGCTTCCAGCAATGTCTCCCATGCCTCCGGTTCCTTGTGAGCAAAGACAATAACCAGAAGCGCATCATCAGACAGAGCATGATATGCTTTCTCAAAAGCTCCTGTCATACCAAGGGTGTAATATGCTTTCGCTTGATCTTCAGAGCCACCGAACCGGGCGGTATGCTGAATTAATTCCTCCTGCTTTGGTACGATGGAATCGGGAGTTTGAGAATCGAGTGTTTCTGGAATAAATCCATTTCTTTTATTCCAAACAAAGAAAAAATCGGAGGTGTCTGCATAAGGGATTGCATCGTAGTATGGTGGATCCGTGACGATGAGATCCACGTTAGCCGGAAACGCTGTCTGAAGAGCGTCTCCACAATTTACTGAAGGCAAAGGATCTCCGATATGTGGCCAATCAAATAAGCGGGACAGTACTTGACTTTGCGTTGTCCGACGGCTTTGATATGAACTTCCCAAATCGCCAATCATGTTTGCTTCAACATAATCCCAAGTAATTGGAATCCTCGCAGCGACAAACAAATTACCGATTCCTTCACCAGCCGTTTGCCAATTTGCACCGGTGCAATTGTAGTCCGCGACTTTGTTAATCAGAAGCGCGAGGTATGCCGATACTGCTTCGACCCATTCTGATGGATAACTGAACTGCTCCATTTCCGCCTTTGCTGCTCCTGTCCATTTTACAAATGTCATCAACCCCAACAATTGTCGGGCTGTGAACAGATCCGACCACTTCTTAAAGCCGTAGAGAGGGGCACGAAATCCGAGTGTTTCTGGGCCGGGCATTGGTTCATCAGGCATCCCAAACGGTATTTCATCGGCAATTGCCTCCAACACTTCTTCTGATATCTCTGCTGCGTCGATCTCCGGTTGTGTCGGTGGACGATATTCTCTACCATGTTTCTCCTGATAGACGACTGTTGTCATCTGTGCCTTGAGTTTCCCCTCATGTCCACACTGCTTGATGTAATCATCGGGTTGCTGTGAGTCGCAAAACGGACAGGTCGCCGTTGCGCGAGACATCGTGGACTTGCCAACATCCTCTGTCTCTTCCGGCGCGACAATCTCAAAGCGGACACGTTTCGTCTCGGGATCTGGGCAGAGCTTGAGCGCACGCTTCCCGTTGATGATGACTTTGGTCTGCTTTTTTGTTTTTTTGAGTCGGAGAAAGTCAGGACGTTTTCGATTTTCAGGCGTGTCTGGAAGGGTTTTCTCCCCCTTCTTGCAGACCCACAATGTCTTGAGCAGTGGAATCGTCCCACCACACTGGGGATCTTGGCACGGAATAGTTCGTGCCCAGAGATAGGCGACCGTTGGCTTCTCATTAATTACAGGGTAGTATTGATCAAGGTCACGGCGGGCACTTTCTAAAACCCACTGTCCCCATAAACAGACATGATTCGCGAGAGTGCCGTTTTTCAAATCGGGACGTTCATCAAGATTGAGGTCGGGAAGCCGATGAGTTTTTCCGGCAAGCCGTTGCGGATATTCGAGGGTGCATTTGAGAATAAACCACGCCACTGGATTGTAGTCAATTGCAGTGACAGCACAACCGAGCCGCATCGCCTCAAGCGGAATCGCACCACCGCCTGCAAACATATCCATTACCTTTGGGAGGCGTCCGTTATATGCCATCTGGATGAGTTCTCTGGCGATTCGCAGCTTATTGAGCCATCGCCCCTTCTGGTCTTTTTCCTCCCAATTAACCTCCCCATTTTCGTTTCCCCACCGTGTCAGTGAAGCAATTAGGTCACAAAGATAGTCACGCTGCTTGTCAGGCAACGGGGACCCAGAAAGTCGCGTGTATTCCGCCTTCATCTTTTCAGGCGCATCGGCCGGATTGGGAAGGAGTGTGGCTAGTGTTACTGCCCTACAAACAGCTAGGGGGCGTCTTGCGGGCCAATAATGCAAGCTATTTGGCTTTCCTTGGGTAATATATTGTTCGTCTTTTGAGTCTTTGGAGACTTTTTCCAGTGGAAAGGCTTCCTCAATAAGTCTACGTGGCAATTTGGTTTTTCCTTCCTAATCTAAGTTTGCGGGGTTTGTCAACCAAAAGTCATTTAGGACTTACGCACTTCAGTAGGGAACGCAGATCTGCGTTCCCTACGAACCCCTTATGGCGTCCCTGTTGTAGTTGCCCGATTCATCGGGCGCATCGTCCGTACCGAGACCAGGGGGGCAGGAATGCTCCTCCCGCATGCAGCGTGATGAATCACCGAACTACAGGGTGTCGATCGTTCAACTGCGTAAGTCCTAGTTTCTGTAAGTCTTGTTCCATAAATTCAGGCGTTGCTCAGTTATAGGCTTTTAGCCAATTCTCTAGCGTATTCTAGTAGTTCTCTTGGGAAAACTATAAGGTTGTTGGGTAAAGTCCAAAGATTTTGGTTGTTCCATATCACGCCTCCTATTAGACTGCTCTTTCCTTGGAAGTGTCCATCGTACTTAAAATTTGTTACAATGTTGTAATTCGCTTCTAGAGCCTCTTCCAATGATTGATACTTTGTTAAATCCTTAAGATGTATTTGTTTTCCTGTGTTTTGCTGTCCCTTTTGACTTTTTATTATAGATGCTTGCTTATCATATAGATCCCTCATTTTTGATTGTGTTTCGTGGGAAAGTTCTTTGTACAACTTTAGTATATTGTGTGTTGGTGTGCATTTCCTCCCTTTTTCTGTTTCCCAAATGATCTTGACTGCAAGTTCAAAAATAACTGCATATAGGAAGTGACATGTCTGCTTTTTTTGAATTTGTTGTTTATCTCTTTGAGCCTCAATTTCCTCTTCAGAGTTGCTCCTGATTGCATAGAAAGGTCCTTCTAGGGTGTTGACTGATTCCATAAATGTTTCTGCCATTTCCAGCTTTTCCTTTGAGTCTTGTATCATGAAATATCTCCTTTGGGCTGAGGCTTTTTATTTAGCCATTGTTTGTATTCTGGATAAGTCAATTTAACCTCTCAAAAGCCTATATCTGCGTAGCACCTTCCTTCCATAGCGTTTATGATGAGAATCCGAGTTTCTGACTGGATCCGATCGTCTGTAAGTGCCTGCTTGTATAAACGATACGGTTCGTAAGTGGTGTATCTATCATTTCTGAGTGTTTTGCGATTCAAACCATAGTACTCAATGGAGGCCGCAGCAATAGGTTCAACTTGGGGACTTTCAGGGTTAGCGGTGATTTCAACTTCTCTCAGCACATCATCGGCGCGCCATGCAAAGTAGTCGGCGGGCTCATCGAAATAAGGGTTGAGCAGAAGCGGTCGTTCCTGTTGATGGAGGCGAATGAAGGCCTCCACCTGATTTTTATTTAGCGGGTCAGGCGCGATTGTCCCTGCTTTCGCTGCTATATAGTCATCTGTTGTATCGCGCCTAATTGTAGGGCTCTGCATCTTCCGATTTTGGGTTGGGAAAGCATCCTTCTTAAACCTCTGATTACAAAGTTGACAGGACGCAAGATAATTGTCATAGCAATAGGCGAGCCACCAGTAGCTGCTTTTGGGGCGATAATGATCAACATCCCCAAAGGCAACAGTCGAAATTGATGCTTCGCAGTAGGCGCATTTGCCCCCTGTCTCGGCGAGAAGTTGTTTTTTCGCTGGTTTCCAACGATTGCTTTTAAAGGTGTGTTTCCCAATTTGACCGCGCTTGATACGACGCTGGTTGAGCAGCAGTTCCTCTTCAAATACTCTCTTTTTCTCGCCGTGAAAGTTGCTGTGGATGGCCCCCTTCGTACGAACCCTGTTTAGGGGTATCAAGTTCTGCCCTCCTGCAGCTCTCTCTCAATTTTTCGCAGCAGTTGCTCATGTTCTCCAGAGAGTTCCATACTTGACCTACCGCCAGTCGGCAGGTCCATTAGGGACGTTTTCAGCTGGTCCAGTTCCGCACGCTCCTTAGACGACAAATCCGCTTTGTCCCGGAGGTCACGATAGCGGTTCTTCATATCCTCGACCGCTTTTGACTCGTCGGTATCTAACGCAAACATGGATGTCATCACGAGTTGATTTAAGAGGAGTGCTTTCGGATTGCCGGAGAACTGATGGAGTTGAATCTGTCCCGCTTCGCGCGTCAAACAGTGGAGTTCTCCCTCGCCGGCCTGCTGGGCAGTCATAGGGGAGTGCGTTGTTACAACGAATTGAAAATTCGGAAACTGCTGGTCGAGGCGCGAGAGCAGTTCGCGTTGCCGCTTTGGATGGAGATGCAGATCGACTTCATCAATGAGGAGCAGCCCCCTCGCAGTCAGTGGTTCTTTTAAATCACGAAAATTTTCTAAAACCCGGTACAAAAGGTCGCCAATCCAAGTGGACATTGCCAGATACCCGTCACTGAGGGCGCGTAACGGCACAATTCCATCTGGGGTCTCAAACAATAGTTGGCCGCTCTGTTTATCAATCCGGTGCAACTTTATCCCCGGAAGCAAACCGCTTAATACCTCTCGGGCAGTCTCCATTCCCGTTCGGTTGTCAAGATAGTCGAGGTCCATTGCCCATGAATCGAGCGGCGTGGCAGCCGCGTCGGGATCAAACAGGGTAGCAACGCTCTGGGCTCTTTTGTTTGTGAATACCGATGTCTTGGTTCGCCGACCGTTTAACGTACTGAGCCGACGCGAGGCACCGAAACCGAGAACAAAATAATTTGGTTCTGTCTGACTTAACGCGTCATCAAGCCACGCGAGACTCTGTTTGTTCTTCACAATAACATCGGCGCGGGTGTCTTTGGGCGCAATCCGTAAATGGATTTCCCGTTCTTCTTCCTCCTCGGTAACCACAACGGCAGAGATTTTACAATCCTGCGTTTTGTACCGAATCCAGTCCGAAGGTTCTCCCAACAGATCGCCTATGGCATCGCTACCGCTAGTCGCCAGCGCGATGGCTTTCAGAAGCGTACTTTTGCCCGCGCCGTTTTCAGCCAGCAAGAGTGTCCACTTGCGGATGTCGCCACCCTCGTCTTCAAATGACAAGGCAATGTCAGAAAAACATTTGACGTTCTTCAAGCGAATTGATTTGAGAAACATCTAGACCATCCTCTCATGTTATGTTAGGATTTGAATTGAATGCCTCCATATCCGATTCTCTCATAATATCACTGGCATTAATGATAACACTTCCCTTGGCTTTAGCAATCAGATTTCCGAAGGGATCTCGGCATCGGTATAATTGCGGGGTCTCGTCACAATGATAGACGACATAGAGCCAGTAGCGATCTCGGTGGTTGGCAGCTTGCCGCCATTCATTCGCTGTCAATTCGACACTTGCAATTCCGGTGCGTCCTTTGACCTCAATGTAACGCACCTCACCGTTTAGGTGCCTCGATTCCAGATCAAATCCCTTCTTGAGATGCGGATTGGAGACATCTTTGACCGCAGCACCGCGTTCACGTTCATGTTCAATAGCGACACGGAGCGCGATAGCCTCAGCATCTCGCAACGTTTTGATCGGCACCGCATCAACCGGCGGCGGTGGTGCCACAAAGGCGCGAGCGTAGATGGTCACGGAACCCAATTGAGTGTTTTCAATTTCTGTAATAAGACTCGTTTCAGTCTCCTTGCGTTTCGCGGACAGTTCGGCAAGTTCGCGCTCGCAGCTATTTAGTTTCGTCTGTGCCGCAGGAATCCCCGTGGCCACATCGTTTTTGAGTTTGGCTCTCTGGTTGAGAAACTCTCCCCTCCTTGAGTTAAATGAAATCCGGATTTGCGCTCTCTTTTCGTCCAGTTGAGATTGAAGTTCATCGCGGATGTTTGAAAGTTTAGGCGTCCCAAACTTTTCAAGGACAAACTTTTCAACGAGCTGTACCTCTTCAGCGAGGTCAATCCATTCAGGGGAAATTGGTGGAGAGTTATCCGGTGGCGATGTTAATGTCAACAGCAGATGTGCTGGTGTCCGTTCACAACTGCCATCTGAGAATTGTCTGATACCCACAAGTGCCTCGTCCAAGACTTGAGGTCTTTCACTGCTTTGTCGCACCACAGGCATCTTCGCTAGATAGAACAGATACGGCTTATCTGTCTGGGGATCGAAATAAACCGCACCACGATTCCCTTCATCTTCAAATTTTTCCAAAAAGAGGTCCAAAATTGAATCAAAAACGGGTTCACGGGGGTGCAGATAGATCGCCTGCGGTTGATCGAGCCCTGTGGGCAGCGCAAGTTCTCGTGAGAACGTTAATCGATCTCGCAGATGCGGTGGGTATGTTTCGATGACGTTTCGCACAAACGCCGGACAGTGAGATAGCTTGAAAATTTCCTCAACCTCGCCATCAATCTGGTAGCCAGCCAACGCGGCGACATCTTCAAAGAAAGCGCGCACATACGCCGGCATCACACGAAGCGTTTCGGCAGATTCCCGCTGCTGCTGAACGCCCACAAGCAGCCGTTTAACTTCACTGCACGTTACCAACTCCCGCTGTGCTTCAAGTTGCCCTTTAATGTTTTCCGAAGTGAATCGGTTGTTGATGGTTTGGATGGAGGCATCGGTCTGATTCTCTGTGATGGCTTGCGTGATTAGCTCCGTCAAAGAGATCTCACTGAATTGTTGACCGATGACATCAAAAACCTTATCGTCGCTCAATTCTTCGCGCATCTGTTCCAATTTCTCCAGCAGCACTTTCAACACTCGTCCTTCACGCGTGTCTTGGGCAACGAGATTCAACAGAACCACCGTCTGTTTCTGCTTGTATCGGTGAATCCGTCCCATCCGCTGTTCAAGCCGAGCGGGGTTCCACGGAATATCGTAGTTGACCATCAGCCAACAGAACTGAAGGTTGATTCCTTCCCCAGCAGCATCGGTTGCGACAAGATATTGTGCCCCGTTCGGGTCGCGAAAACGCTCAACCTGTTCCTCGCGTTCGTCATATTTCATGCCGCCGTGGATTTGGGCGACTTTTCCAGCAAAACCCAACGCTTCTAATCGTCCGGTGACAAACGCTAGCGTGTCACGATGTTCGGTAAAAATAAGCACCTTTGTGTCCGGGTAACCCTCTAATGCCTCCCACAACTTCTCAAACTTACTTTCAGCCTTCAGATCGTAAACCGCCCTTGCTAGCTCAGTAAGGTGTTGAACATGGTGAATCTCCTCTTCCAGATCCGCCATCGATCGGGCAGTTGTCGCTTCAGCAAGGCTTTCATCAATCTGCTCTGCCTCCTCCTTACCATCAATAATCTCTTCTTCATCGCCCGTTTTTGTGTCTCTGATGTCGATGTCCGTAAGCTCTCCTTGTGCTTTTTCCAAATCTGCTGATGACAACCGCCTCTCGCGAAGTTCACGAAGGATTGTCTGAAGTTTTTCCTCCCGTCTAATGAGGCTCCGCCACAGTGCGAAAGTTGAACTAGCAAGCCGCCGTTGTAGCACCATCATCGCGAGTCCTGCCGCGGTCTGGTTGTACTGTCCGGCTGTATCAAAATGGTTCTCACAATACGCCGTGACCTCATCGTACAGCGATTGCTCGCTAATCTCCCCCCGTTTAAGTGGATAGGCAATGGTCCGACTTTGACGCGGTGGGTAAATCAATTTTTCATCAAAAGTGACCATCTCTTCCTTCATGCGCCGGAGCAGATGCTCTGACTTCGCTTTTTCAGCCAACCGATCAAATGCTCCTTGTGCGGCGAGTCGTTCGGGCAAAAGCAGTCGCCACAGAAAATAGTACGCATCTTTTCTTCCCATGTGCGGGGTTGCCGTGAGTAACAACAAACTATTTCCCTCCGCGGCAATCTGTTCCGCAAGTTGGTATCGCTTCGATTTCGTCACTGCCCCGTCCCACTCATATCGTGCCGATAGCTTATGGGCTTCATCAAAAACAACCAAATCATACGGCGGTGCTTCAAAGAGATATTGCTGCATCTGTTCCTGTCGCAACGTATCGAGACTCACAATAGCCAAGTTATTTTCCGAATTGATAAAGGGATTGGAGTCTGCGGCATCCGCACTGGACAAAATCTGAAATTGGAGTCGAAAGCAGACACGTAATTCGCGTTCCCAGTTTCCAATCAGTCCCGCTGGTGGCACAATCAGCACCCGTTCCACCTGTCGCCGCAGTAACAACTCTTGGATGTAAAGCCCGGTCATAATCGTTTTTCCAGCACCGGCATCGTCAGCTAACAGAAACCGCAACGGGAAATGTTTCAGCAGATGGTCATACACCGCGATGAATTGGTGCGGTAGTGGATCAATCAGCGATGTCTCTGTGGCAAAGATGGGATTGAACAGATAGGCGTGTTGCAGTCTATACGCTTCTGCAACCAGTCTTACCAAATTCGCATCCGCCCGAAAAGGGGGATATACAATCTCGAAACGCCTTTGCAGCTCTGCGGTGGAACAAGCAAAAGGCTCCGCGTCCCCCTGAAAAAAGAGTTGAACAAATGAATCGTGGGGTTCAACCTGACGGATAACCTTCTCTTTGTCTTGATACCTGTCGATCAGATATGTGCCCGGTCGGAGGGCGTCGAGATGAATTGTCTGTGTTTGATGCGGTACGGGATTCATTGAAAGAAAGCGACTCCGTAGGCGGGGCATCCCCGATAAAATCGGGATTTCGCTGCGCTCAACTTGCCCCGCCACGATATGTAATGATGATTTTCCAGATAAGCTATTTGGGAATTTGAATCTGTTTCATCTGTGTATCCAACCACCTCAGAATTTCTGCATTCATCCTGTGCGGATAAACGCACAAGAAAAGCAGCAGGAGAATAGGGTGCTTCTTGATAGATGGTGGAATGCACGTCCCTTCTGACTCAGAAGCTAACGCTTTTAATTCATCCCACTCTTGCGTATGTTTGGGAGATACAGTCCAATTTTTCCCTTCTTCATTTCTCCATCTATAGAAATCGCAAAAGTTTTCAGGTTCAAAGGATAGATACATCAATCTTGTAACGTCAGGCCAAAGGGATTTCATAGATTGCTTGGATTGTTTTGAATTTTCGCGTACATACAAATGAATGAGCCCCTCTAACGCATAGGATTGGCCACTAAAGGAATCCATCAGAGGTTCGTCGGGGACCCCGAGCATCTCAGGAAGGATATCGTCTGCTTCATAGTAGGGACTGGCGAGAAATCCGCCTCCCTTTGGTCCGTTTTGTTCACATATTTCTGAAACCAGATAGCCAAGAATATCATCTGGTTCTGTAGTGGCGCTAATTTTCCGAGAATACCAAAGATATGCAAGCCATTGAGGTATTGCTGCCTCTCCCCAGAAATCTAGTTGGTCTTGTTTTTCCTTACGAAATTCACGGAGAAAATCGTCTACATCGTCTTTAGGTTCATTCTTGCTAGCTCTCCACAATACATAAATACTCATCAATCCCAATAACCATGTTACACGAATATCGTAAATATATGAATCCGCCAACGGATCGCCTTCTATAAACTCCTTTCGTTCTTTAATCTCATCACAGAGATTTGCCAAAGAATTATAGATCGATTGTGCTGCAATTTCAAACTCGCCTTCATATACTTTGTCGGAAAGTCCCCACCGCTCCGCGAGTGCCAAGACGTAGGAGATATACAACATCCATGCCTCAATTTCGGCTACATGATTCTTTTCGTTGGAGAAACTGGATATGGCAATTGCACATAAAATTGCGGCACTCGCTATAACACGCTCGCAGTGTGTTTTGGAAGGTTCGTTCTCGCTATCAGCAAGTTTTTCCTTTGGAAGAACACCTTGACCGCTCTCAAGAAACATTTCGAGGAGCGTTTTAATCTCGGTTAATTCTGAGGGCCACAGATCAATCCCCAAATTCGTGGCTTTCTCAAGAATCTGTCCACGAACAATGGTTTTCAAACAGTAGGGTAAACCTTGATCCTTCCAAGTTCGATTTCTATCATCTATCGCACGACTGACCTCTTCTTCAATATTTCCGTTTGTAACAAGATATGATATGTGATGCCTTGAATTGTCAACCGATGGGTGGTTTATTTGTCCGTAAACCAAATCATCTATTTGGGGATTTACTTCGCTTCTCCATTTGGCTAAAGAGATATTGCCTGTTTTCAACTGAAAGGCGCAAGGCGTTCCATGGCGATTAATAGTTATAATATCCTTACCCAGTTCCATAGCCGAGTGTCTTGTGGAATGGATGATAGTGTGTCCATCAGCAGATAGAATGTAACAGTAAGGCTGTTGGAATGATCGTTCGGTTGCCTTATCCAACCAATTTTCGATTACCCTCTCTAGCATACCATTCCTCTCTTTTCCGTTCTATGATTGCTTGATAACGCCTCTCATTTGCAGGATCAGCTTCGGCCTGTGCAATAGCCTTAGCAATGGAAGAATAAAGCTCAGGATTTACAGGACACATTAACTGCCCCGGATTTCCGGCTTCATCAAAATCTATGTAAATTTTCTCTAGCATCTCAAAAAACAAATCTATTGAGAACGGTTCACCACCAGCGGAAACCACATTACCAACTTCTTCCGCTGATTTGGCAAGTTGTTCATAGAATAATTTTGCTATTTTTGCAGCCATTTCTTCTGCAGCGCGGTTAATTTTATCGAGGACCATCTCGTGATTCATTTTTTCAACTTCTTCAAACTTAACTTCCAGTTTAACTGTAGTGCTTTCCAGATCTCCTCCATCGACCGAACCATCTTCACGAATAACAACAGTTTTGCTTCCCTCAAAAATCATTGATGCACGAACATTGGCAAGCGGTCCCATATGGCGTAAACGAGCTTTCTGCATTTCGTCATCGAGCATTTTTTGTAGATTCTCTTTAGTTTTGAGAAAATCTGGAAACATATTTTACCTCTTTTTTAACATTCTAGTTGTGTGAGCGAGGTTATTTCTAAAAATCGGTCAGTTGCGTTCATAGAGTATCTCCCCTTCTCGTTGGGCGGCTCGTAGGACTGTGCCGACCCAATCCCGCTGACGGGTCAACTCTTGAGGCGTTGTTACGAGGATATCTTTAGCTACGGGCAAGTCAGCAAGGGCACGTCGGATGTCAACGGCAGTTTTCCGTTTGTCGGCGAGTTCGGAGAAAGCTACGAGCAGATCTACATCGCTTTGTGGGTGAGCATCCCCGCGGGCATGTGAACCGAAGAGAATAATCTGCACGGGGTGGAAGTCACGCACAATGCGCTCTGTCATGGTTGAGATGAGTTCGTTATTCATCTACTTGGAATCCTTTTTTCGACGACGAGCGATAAATTTCCATGCTACAAATCTATCTTGCGGGTTATGTACCGCTTGTTTTTCGCAATTCATCGAGGAGGTAAACGATTTCCCGGTAGCACTTATCGAACGAATCTGCATGACGCGCTTGGTCAAGGTCAAAGCATTTTGTAAGTCCTGGTTGGTCAGCTGTTGGACTATATCTTCTGTTGCCCTTCATCCGTTGACTCAACCACTCTTTTGCACCACGGATCTCCTCTGGATTGTTTGGGGATTCGAGGTCGTTTTTTAACCCTTTATAGTTACGAAGTGACTCGGCTGCTGCAAGAAACCATGCTTCAAATTCACATTGTGCTAAAACGACGGTAATCGGCAAATCGCTACGAGCTTCTAACGCGCGACAAAGCAGTGCTGGCCCCAGTTCCGCTGGGCAGTCATCATCGCTGTCAAGGAGGACAAATATGGCACCTCGTCCACCGAGCTTTCGCGCTGTCAAGTTGACCGCTCGTTCAATCTCTCCCGTCTTAACAACTTGATTTCTGGAAACGCGAAAGGGATGTGGCGTGTCAATCAGCAATTCTGGATAAAGACTCTCAGCGATGCGTCGAATCAGGATTGGCACAGCTCCTTCTTCGCCCTTTCCTTCGACAATGCAGCCGATTTTAACTGTCATCCACGTCTTCCCTTCTTCTGAGTTTGACTTAAAATTTTCCCGTCTTAAAATCAGACAAAAAGAGCTATTTCACCGTTGCAGTATCAATGGAGTCCGGATTGGGTTGCAATTGATCGATGCGTAGGAGTTCACCAGTTGTATACAGCCGATCGCGTACTGCGGACCTTCCTGCTTCATCTATATCGGCAATTATCGTGATACCGTCACAGGCTTCGACCGCGAGAATTGATTCAGGATCAAGATCCTTGTCATCAAGGAGGTCTGGACTGTGGCTGGTGATGATGATCTGCGTCTCGTTGGCAGCCTCCCGGAGTGCATCAAGCAACACCCCCGCTGCTGCCGGATGAAGTGCACTCTCTGGCTCTTCGATTCCGACAAGCATCACGTGCTTTTTCAGATCGCGATTCCCCTGAAACAGCGCGACAAGAATCGCCAACGCGCGGACGGTGCCATCGGACATATTATTTGCGAGAAATCGTTGCGGCCCCTTTGCTTTTGCAACTTTCTGCGTGAACACTAAAGCTTCCTTAGGTCCATACTTTCTAGCTTCTATCTTATCCACTCTAGGGACAAACGTCGCGAGGTATTCCTTAACGCGTTCCTTCACGGACGGTGAAAGTTGCTTAAAAACACTTGCAAGGTTGCTCCCGTCACGAGTAAGCAGGTCGCCCGGATCGGGTGCTTGGAGATCTTTGATTGTATCAAGATTGAGACTATAAAATCCCATACGGGAAAACGCCTCGTAGACGGGGCGAAATTCCTTCAGGCCGGAAGCGTTGACCAAGTAGAGCCGATCCTTCGCAGCAGCCGGTGCTACCTCCACATTCGTCTTGGTTACAGTGCCATTTTCAACATGGAAATATTCTTCTTGAGTAGACTGCTTTGTGCTCCGAAGTACACACTCCTCCCTTTGAACTTTGTACCTGCCACGTGAAAAGTTGCCGATACGAAAAGCGTAGTGTCCGGTGGAACCTTCGGACAAGGTGAAATCCAGATGAATACTGAAATGCTTTGGACGTCCGTCAGAGCGGCAGTGGACATCGTCAATTCCCCCTCGATCGCGTATGGCGTGATCGAGCGATGAATTCAACGCATCGGCGACGAATCGCAGCGAATCAAGAAAATTGCTCTTACCCGCTCCGTTAGGACCCACGAGAAACGTCAATGGCCGCAGCTGTACATCACACGCAGCGATACTCTTATAGTTTCTCAGGGCAACTCTTGTAATAAACGTTGAATTTTTCATGTCAAAGCTCCAATCTTATCTTGCGGAATCAATGAGACAAACGATGACTCGCTCTACTACAAGCGAAGGGTTACATCAGGACTAGTTCGCCAACCCAATCGCTCCACAACCAATCCGTGCGCCAGCATTGCCCGAAGGTTGCGAGGCAAAATCGTCGGGATCCGCATGGACAATGATACCCCTTCCAACAATATCAACGTCAGAGCCGGTGCCCATCTCCCAAAGGTGCGTCGTCAACGCAATCCTACCTGTGCCATCTTCACTGACAGTTACATTGCCGATGTCTCCAAGGTGGAATTCACCTTCTCCCCACGTTCCGTGAGGGACGTTGGTGGGATTCCAATGACCGCCGGCAGATGTGCCATCAGGGGCACTACAATCGCCTTTTTCATGGATATGAACGGCGTGGATGCCCGGAGATGCGTTCTCAATTTCGACAACGAGTGTGATTGTATCACCGTTCTGTGTGAAAACTGCTATTCCGGCCAGATTACTGCCGCTCGCCGAACCGATGGACGCAATCGCTTGTTTCGGTGGCTTTGAAAGAATTCCTATCTTTTGTAAAACAGCGCAGCTCGCCAAAGTAATAGAAACACCGACCAACAGTAATAACAATGAGACTTTTATACCAAAGGAAACTAAACTTTTATTCATTATTCAATCCTCCATAATTGTAAGGTGAAAGGTCTAAAGATTTGTGGGTATCACGGTCTCTTAGCGCAAGCCGTTACTTACCTTAAAGAAACCGGGCGGGTATATCATGTCCGCCGAATAGGATAGCAATTTACACTATTATATCCGATTGCGGGTAAGCGTTCAATCGAAAATTGAGACCGATTGAGGCTTGGGTTTTATACTTTCCGCTGTTGACACCACATCCCTGATGTATTATCATTTAGCAAGGTTTTTTTTCGTTCAATTTTGAGAATATACAGGAGAACGCTATGAAGATAACAGGGTTTGAAACGATTCCGATACGGGGACGCGCAATGATTTTGAAGATGTTCACCGACGAGGGTCTGGTTGGCTACGGTGAACCGATGAATTACTCACATTGGCGTCCAGTCGCTCAAGCGGTGGACGATATGGCGGAGTATCTGGTAGGCAGAGACCCCTTGCAGATCGAAGACCATTGGCAGGCGATGTTCCGATCCAGTTATAGCCGGAGTATGCCGGTCTTGGTCGGTGCGCTGAGTGGAATCGAGATGGCGATGTGGGATGTGTTCGGGAAAGCGGTAGGGATGCCGGTATGGAAGCTACTCGGAGGCTCGGTGCGTCGGCGTGTCCGTGTATACACGGCTTCGGGTGGCGCGACGCCTCAAGAGTGTGCGGAGAATGCGAAGGCTGCTGTTGAGAGAGGTTTCAGTGCAGTGAAGATGGGCGGTTCGCAGGGACCTGTGCGCTTTGTGGATACGCCGAAGGCGATTGATACGATGGTCGCGCGGGTGGCAGCGGTGCGCGAAGCGGTGGGCGATGAGGTCGATATCGGTGTCGATCTGCATCGACGGTTCAGTCCTACAATGGCAGCAATTTTCGTGAAGGAGCTGGAGCCCCTACGTCCGATGTTTGCCGAGGAGCCGTGCCATCCCGAGAACAACGAGCCGCTGTTGGCGTTGTCGCGCTCAACGACAGTGCCGATTGCGACAGGGGAACGCCATTTGACGCGCTGGAGTTTCCGGGAAGTAATTGAACGCGAGATGTGCGCTATTTTGCAGCCCGATATTCGACACTCCGGCGGCATAATGGAACTAAAAAAGATCGCGACGATGGCAGAGATCCATAACATGGCGATTGCGCCTCACAACGCAGCCGGACCCATCGGGGTGGCAGCGTCGGTGCATGTAGTAGCGACCATACCCAACCTGCTAATTTGCGAGGGAGGACACAATCGTGGACAAGGACTGTTCAACACGCCGCTGACCCTGAAGGACGGATTTATCGAGCTGCCGACGGAACCGGGGTTGGGTGTGGATATGGAAGATGACGCCATAGAAGCCATGCGGGACGATACCTTCCAGTTGCGGGGGATGTTCTGGCACGAGGACGACGGTTCTTTTGCGGACTATTAAATGAAAATGGCACAACCTACCGATGTCAATCCAACAGGGGGTGTTCTATACATTGTGAGCACACCGATCGGCAATCTGGAAGACATCACACTCCGGGCGTTGCGGACCCTCAAAACGGTGGATCTCATCGCTGCAGAGGACACCCGCCATACACGCCGATTACTTGCTCACTACGAGATTCACGCGCCGCTCACCAGCTACTTTGAGGGCAACCAGATCCAGAAAGGTGAAAAGCTGGTCGCACGGTTGAAAGCGGGGGAATTAATCGCGCTCGTGTCTGACGCCGGCACACCGACAATCTCGGATCCGGGGTATCGACTTCTGGCTCAATGTATTGAAGCAAATATCCCCATTGTTCCGATCCCCGGCCCCTCAGCCTGTATTGCAGCGGCTTCGGTTGCCGGGTTACCGCTGCACAATTTCGTTTTCGAAGGCTTCCTTTCACCGAAGTCGGGGAGACGGAAACGCCAACTCACAAATCTATGTGAAGAAAGCCGAACCCTCATTTTCTATGAATCTCCGCATCGAGTGATTGTGTTCCTGCGGGATGTTTTGGAGGTGTTCGGTGATCGCCGGATTTCCATTGCACGTGAGTTGACGAAAAAGTTTGAAGAGGTCTTCCGGGGCACCGTGACCGAAGCGATTGAGAAATTCCAAGCGACGCCGCCGCGAGGGGAGTTTACCATCGTGATTGCAGGATTACCTTCAAGGGTGGAATAGCACCCCACCTGAGCACATATCTATCAAACGAAAATCGAAATAAACTGAATAATTTCGGTGAACTGGCTAACTAATTGTAAAACCAATTGTTAGTAATATGACGCAAGTTGCCAGATAGCCCGTAGGTCGAGTTTCCATACTCGACGCTTACTAGAAATAACCAAATTTACCTAAGATTCGAATTGCTGAACGACGCGCAGTGATTTTCTGGATTTATCGTGAATCACCCAATGTGATACATGTCGCCCCTCTGGGGCTTTAGGAGTGGTGTTACCATGTTTGCTATACACATATCGCCCCTCTGGGGCTTTAAGTGGTGACTTGAATTAACACTAGCGACTTAGATAATATAGCGGGTTAGCCATCGCGCTCAAGTGTCTTAGGTAGAAAAGTGAAGGAGGCTATTCCAAATGAAAGCGAAATTCAGATTCCTCTGTCAACTGCTTATTGTCTTTATAATATGTGGGCTTATACTCCTTATCTACGCAGGCTGCGGCGGCGATGGTGATGACGATTTCCACGCTGTATCCGCCGCTGGTTATGGAGTATTTGATTCTTCCCCTCCAGGGCTGAATCCGCCAAACGGTGCAGCCTTCGACGATGTATTCTTTAAGAATTATGGGGTCAATCCGTTTATTGATACGGAAGATGACCATTTTTCGACGTTCGGTATGGATGTGGATACCGCCTCCTATTCCGTTGCACGCCGCTACCTCCGAGATGGCCACCTTCCACCGCCGGAAGCTGTGCGCGTCGAAGAATTTGTCAACGCCTTTGATTACAATTATGATCCACCGTCGCACGAGGCATTCTCCCTCCATATTGAGGGTGCTCCGTCTAAATTTGGTGAAGGCAAGCGGCTTCAGTTGTTGCGAATCGGCATCCAAGGACGGGTTGTCCCGACTGAGAGTCGGAAGGACGCGATATTGACCTTTGTGATCGATGTCTCCGGTTCCATGGCAATGGAAAATCGGCTAGGGTTGGTCAAGCGAGCGTTGACGCTCCTCGTCGAACAACTCCGTCCCGGTGACGAGGTTGGCATTGTTATTTACGGCTCTCGTGCAAAGGTCTTGCTTCCGCACACAGGGGTTGAGGGACGCGAGGAAATCATCGCGACAATCAATTCCCTCGCCCCTGAAGGTTCAACGAATGCCGCAGAGGGGCTCCGCATGGGATACGATCTCGCCCTAAAGAATGCACGATTTGGTAGCATCAACCGGGTTATTCTCTGTTCAGATGGCGTCGCCAATGTTGGGAAAACGGGTCCCGATGCGATTCTCAGAACAGTTCGTGCCCACGTCGACGAAGGGATAACGCTAACGACGGTCGGATTCGGCATGGGCAATTTCAACGATATTCTCATGGAACAACTTGCCAACAAGGGGAATGGCAGCTACGCTTATGTCGACAACCTCAGCGAAGCAAGACGGATCTTTGTGGAGAACCTGATGGGCACCCTGCAAGTCATCGCCAGAGATGCCAAGGTTCAGGTCGAGTTCAACCCTCAGGTCGTCAGTCGTTTTCGTCTGCTCGGTTATGAAAACCGTCGTCTCGATCATGAAGATTTCCGTGACGACGACGCGGATGGTGGGGAAATCGGTTCAGGTCATAGTGTAACAGCACTCTATGAGATTAAACTCCATGAGGGCGCGTTAGGACAACTCGCGACCGTTTTTATACGACACGAAGATCCAGACACCCGTCAAGTTACGGAAATCAGTGAGGATATCTTCGCTGCAGAGCTTGCAGCCGCGTTCGAGGAGGCGTCCCCGGAGTTTCAGCTAGCTGCTGTCATTGCGGAATTTGCCGAAATCTTGCGGGACAGTTTCTGGGCGCAGGAAGGTAGTTTGGAGGCTGTACACCAAGTCATCGAAGAGATCTTACCTCAAATCCACGGTGAGGGAGGCGATGAGTTGATGCATTTTGTAAGTAAAGCCGCGCATTTTAAGGCAAGGAACGTGGAGCTATCAGAGTAGGGCAGAAAAGCATCATTTGTAACAAGCTCACTCGGAAAATTCTAGCGTAGGGATGAGTTCTGCCGTAGAGGGTTTGAACTGCCACACTAGGATTGTTCCATCTTCACCCCCACTGGCAAGTGTCTTACCATCTGGCGAGAACGCCACAGAATGGACCCGAGCAGTATGCCCCTCAAAGGTCCCCTTGTGCCTTCCAGTAGTATCAGCCTCCCATAACCCGATCGTGTGGTCCCAACTTCCACTAGCAAGTGTTTTGCCGTCGGGTGAATATGCGAGGGCAAAGACATAATCTGTGTGCCCATCAAGGGTTGCTTTGTGTCCTCCGGTGTCAGCGTCCCACAACTGAATGGTATGCCGATACCCCCCACCGGCAAGTGTTTTGCCGTCCGGAGAGCACACCAAGAGAGTAACCCAATCCGTTTCGCCGGAAAGCGTGACCTTGTGCGTCCCGGTCTCAACATCCCACAACTGAATGCTATGGTCTCGACTTCTGCTTGCTAGCGTATTGCCCTGCGGGAAAGAGAGCACAGCAGTAACCTGATCTGTATGCCCCTCAAGGGTCGCTTTGTGTGTTCCGGTCTCAGCATCCCACAATCGAATCGTACTGTCCCAACTTCCACTGGCAAGTGTCTTTCCATCGGGTGAATATGTTACGGAACTGACTTCGGCTGTGTGTCCTTCAAGGGTTGCTTTGTGTTCTCCGGTGTCGATATCCCACAACCGAGTCGTGTCGTCGTCACTCCCACTAGCAAGTGTCTCACCATCGGGCGAAAACGCCATAGTAGTGACCCAGTTCGTATGTCCTGCAAGGGTGCTTTTTTGTTCTCCAGTCTCGATATCCCACAACCGAATCCTGTGGTCATCACCGCTACTAGCATACGTCTTGCCATCCGGAGAGAATACCACGGATGGGAACCGAGCGATATGTCCTTCAAGGGTCGCTTTATGCTTTCCGGTATTGGCATCCCACAACCGGATTGTGGAAGTCAAAAGGGTTGCGCTGTGCTTTCCGTTGTTAGCTTTTCCCAACCAAATCATGGTATCCTGACTGCAGCTTGCTAATGTGCCGCCTTCTGGGGAAAACACCACGCACCGGATATCGTGCGTATGTCCTTCGAGCGTTGTTTCGATTTTTCCGGTCTCCATATCCCATAACCGAATCGTCCCATCATGATCGCCACTGCTAGCGAGCGTTTTGCCGTCCGGCGAAAACGCCACGGGAAAAACAACACCCGTATGCCCTCTAAGGGTCATCTTGACGGTTCCGGTCTCCACATCCCAGAACCTAATAGTATTGTCCCAACTACCACTGACAAGCGTTTTGCCATCAGGTGAAAACGCCATAGCACTCACATCATGTCCATGTCCATTAAGAGTTTTCTTGACTTTTTTGGTCTCCATATCCCACAACAGAATCGTATCGTCCTCGCTGCCACTAGCAAGTGTCTGGCCATCGGAGGAGAAGTTGATGGAATAAACAGGTCCCGCATGTTCAAGAAGAGTCTGCTGATGCTCTCCAGTGTGGGCATCCCACAGCCGAATCGTTTCGTCCCAACTTCCGCTAGCAAGGATCTTACCATCGGGCGAAAATGCCACAGTACTGACATCATGCCCATGTCCTTCGAGCGTTGCTTTGATTTTTCCGGTCTCCATATCCCATAACCGAATCGTCCCATCATGACCGCCACCGCTAGCGAGCGTTTTGCCGTCCGGCGAAAATGCCACAGAGCTAACATCATGGCCATGTCCGTTGAGGGTTGCCTTATGTTGTGCGGTGCAGGCATCCCATAACCGTATTGTTTCATCAACGCTTCCGCTGGCGAGTGTTTGGCCATCTGGGGAGAACGTTACGGAAAGCACCCAATCCGTATGCCCTGTGAGCAGGGCGACTTCGGTTTCCGTGTGCACATCGTAGAGCCAAATGCCGACGGTACTTGCCGCGGCAAGCTGAGTCCCATCCGGCGAATGGGCTATATCAAGGATTCGCCCCTTGCCGAGGCGTACTTTGGCATCTTTGGGTAAACTCCATTGGGTTGTGGGTGAGTTCCATTGGTCATCGTCTTGGGCGAGGGCTTTTGGTAGAAATAGAGTGGAAAGGAACAGCAGGGCGAGAGTGAAAAACCGTCTCTTTGTCATCAGATTATTCTTTTTGTAACTAGGATTAGGAGATTTCTAGAATTGTGGAAAGATATAAAAACACTGTTAATCATAGATTGTAGCATAAGCAAAAGCAGAATACAAACAAAACAGCACAAGTCTTGTGGATGTTAAAATATTATGTTAAGAAACTGATTTCTGTTTTTTTTATGGCAAATTTTGATTTCACTGGGTATCATTGGGAGGATACTCTATATATTGTCAGGTTCTTCGATTAAACTGTTACGAAAAAAGGAGACAAGTCATGGCAACCGATGCAAAAATCCACGCTTTAGTGATTACCGGCGGACACGGTTTCGAGGGTGAACCATTTTGGGAGATGTTCAGTAGCTTCGAGAATTTCAGCTACGACACTGCTGTCTTCCCAGATGCGTTCAAATATTTGAACGTTGAAGCGGCAAAAAATTACGATGCACTCATCTTCTACGATATGTGGCAGGAGATCACCGCCGACCAGCAGGCGGCATATCTTGATCTCTTGAATCATGGTAAACCGATTGTGTACCTGCATCACGCGCTTATTTCTTTTCCAGAGTGGGAGGAGTTCAATCAAATCGTCGGCGGGGTTTGGAAGCAAGGCAAAGGTACGGTGAAACACAACGTCCAATATACCATCCAAATTGCTGATCCCGATCATCCTGCGACGAAAGGGATGCAGGACTTCGAGATTGAAGATGAAACCTACGGCAATTTCAACGCCAATCCCGATGTGCATGTCCTGCTCAAGGCGGAACATCCGGAGAGCGCGCCGGTGATTGGTTGGACCCATCGGTACGGTGATTCCCCAATCGTATACATCCAACTTGGACACGACGGACTCGCTTACGGCAATCCGGGGTATCGCCAGCTAGTCAATCAGGGGATTCGTTGGGTCGTAGCTGCGAGAAACTAGAGGTCGGTAGACTTCAATCTATTCTTTTAAAAGTTGTAATAGTCAGAAAGCTGCAGTGCACTGCGTCCCAATGGATTGACAAATCCATTGGTCTAATTTTGCGATAAAGAGTAACTAGGTTCTGTTGACGTTTCATCACAAC
Organism: Candidatus Poribacteria bacterium; assembly: GCA_965222805.1. Classification (GTDB taxonomy): domain Bacteria; phylum Poribacteria; class WGA-4E; order WGA-4E; family PCPOR2b; genus PCPOR2b. The sequence continues at coordinate 4,937,719 of CBDCUX010000005.1, read as the reverse complement.
CAGACAATCAAGGTGCGGTCACAGACACATATCCCTCGTAGGGGTTGGGTCACCCAACCCTTTGTTCACACATTAGAAACGATTTCCGACTGCGCTATGTCGATTTTCCAAAATCGAGGTTAATCCCGCAAAAAGTGTTAGATTTTGTTAGATTCTGTTAGGTTACTGTAGCTGCGGGGAACAGGACTCATGCCATACACATGTTACCCGGCTGGGGCTACCGTTTCCATGTAGGGGTAGCCCTTGTGGTTACCCTTCCTCAGGATGCCGATTTTTGCCAAAAGTGTTAGATTCTGTTAGATAATTGTGGATAACTGACGGCTTAAACTCCTCCCGATGTATTTGAGACGACCTGTTCTTGGGGCATTACCCGATTGTTTGCCGAATTGTCGACAGCAAAATGTCAACACGCCCTAAAAAGTTGGGGCGTAAATTGTATGAAGTAGTACCATAGGAAAGCGAGCTCTGTCGTATCTTGAATGCGAAATCAACTGCTATGACAAAACCCGATATCGGCGATCGACACGAAATTCCGTTGACCGACTTAACCTATTCTGCATCGGCCGTCGGTCAGATTAACGGGATTGTCACATTTGTCCACCGGGGAGCGCCGGACGAAACGGCGCAAGTTGAGATTACCGAGGTGAAGAAACGGCATCTACATGCCCGAATCCACGAGATCATCTCTCCTTCTCCGGATCGTTGTCCTCCCCCGTGTGCCTACTTTGCTGCTGGGTGTGGCGGTTGTCAATGGCAGCATATCAATGTCAATGCTCAGCTCGATGCAAAAGAGCGAGTACTGATTGAGGCGTTAAATCGGATTGGAGGGCTATCCTCTCTACCCGATATAACACGCCATCCCGCCCCTCAATCGCTTGCCTATCGAAACCACATCCGCTTGGCAGTTACTGTCGTCCGGCGACAAGTTGAGTTCGGTTTCAAGGGGGAAGGGAGCCATCACGTGCTCCCAATTGACCAGTGCGAAGTTGCGCTGCCTACAATCAACCGTGCCTTACCACAGGTTGCCGATCTAATAACAAGACTTCGATGTTTTCACGTTGATGAATTGACACTCCGGACCTCTGCGACAACCGGCAAAGTCATGTTAATCCTAATTTTCCCGAAAAGGTACAAACCGCGCCTTAAATTTACTGCCAAAGACTTGGAGGATTATCCGGCAATCCACTCGATTTATACCCAGAACGGGGAACGGGGGGCGCCTGTGTGGATTGCAGGTAAAGAAAAACTATCCGAAACTGTCGATGGATTGTCCTTGGAAATTGCTCCCAACACCTTCTTTCAGAACAACCTCGCCGGGACAGAACAGCTTGTCGGAATTGTTCAGCGGCACCTCCAGGTAAACCCGCCGATGGTCGCTATTGATGCACACTGTGGCGTCGGCACGTTTACGCTGCCAGTCGCTCAAACTGCGAAAGCTGCCTTTGGACTTGATCTCCAACCTGAGGCGGTCGCGCTTGCGACAAGCAATGCTAGAGCTAACGGCATTACAAACACTAATCTCCGTATTGGGCATCTCGCCAAGCTGAGCAACGTCAAAGCGGATCTGGTCCTCCTTAATCCACCGCGAGCCGGGTGCTGGTCAGAAGATCTGGAAGCTCTTGACCGAATCACGCCACGGCATATCCTATACATCTCCTGCGATCCTGCTACACTCGCTCGTGATTTATCCAAGCTCAGAGCGAACTATGAAGTCTGTTCCTTGGACCTCGTAGACCTGTTTCCGATGACATATCACTTTGAAACGGTGGTTGGGCTGCGGCGATACCGATAAGTTGTCTTAGATTTGTTTCCCTATTTGCATTTGGAGAAATGTATGAAGGTTGAATATCGTGCCCCACGTAACGAAACCGAGCTTGATGACACAATTGAATGTAGTCTTCGTGCTTTCGGGGACTTAGGAGATAGACGACTTCGCTTTACAAACATTGTCAAACGGGATCCGTGGTTTGACCTGAATAACACGCGCGCCTGCTTTGTGAATGGGAAGGCTGCTAGCGTTGTACAAATCTTTGACCGCCCCATGCGGATTGGGAATTGTGTTGTCCGGATGGGTGCAGTCGGCAGCGTTGGCACAGATCCATCCCATCGTCGCGCAGGCTATTCATCGGGAGTGCTGCGGGATAGTGTCCGGTATATGCAAATGTCCGGCTACGATCTCTCGATTCTGTCTACAGGCATCCATTCACATTACGCTAGAGCAGGCTGGGTACTGTCTCCGACCTACAGCATGGACATGACCCTACCTACAACGCTTGGAGAAATGCCCTCTGATGTGACGATTGAGCAGTGTGAACCGAATCGCGATTTGCCGGCGCTGCAAGCGATTTCCGATCAGTTTAACGCAAATCGAACAGGGACGTTTGTCAAGAACAGTGAATATTGGGTGAATCGCCCCAGTTGGAGGCCATATGATCCATCGCTGTACTGGGTTACTAAGCGAAGCAGAACAACTGTTGCCTATCTACAAGTTGAACGGTGGGAAGTGGGCGAGTTCGGCTATCTCCCCGATGCGGAGGAGGCGATGATTGCGTTATTCTGTCACTTCTTCTGTTGTGCGAAGGCAGAGGGTGTTCAGGAAATCAACGCACCAGTACCATCAGCGAGCCGGAAGATGTTCGACAAGATGGAGTGTTCTGTTCGGGTGCGTGAGCGAAGCAATATAATGGTGCTGATGACCAACTTTGAATCGCTCTTGATCAAAGTTAAGCCTTTGCTGGAAGCGCGACTCAGGGATTCAGATTTTTCCGCGTGGACCGGTGCCATTCGCATCCGCTACGAAGCAGACGAAGGGACGTTAATCATCCGGGCTGGGGAAATCAGCATTGCGCAGAGCAGCGAGTCGCCGGACATAGACCTTCTTGTCAGTCAAACACAGCTGCTGAAACTGCTATTCGGAAATATGAACGCCGAGCAGGTGATTTTTTCTAACGGTTTGAATATCAGCGAGATCGGTTTGCTTGATGCACTTTTTCCAGCAGGCGAACTATTTATGTGGCGGACAGACCGGTTTTAGTCTGTCCACAGGGTATACTAACCTTTGGCGCCGGTGTTGTCGGTTGGGCTTCCTATCCCAACCCTCATCTCGTATCGGGGTAACTCACGCATTACGTTTCACTCTTGGAGATAAAATGCAAGTCGAACATCGCAACGATATTGAGGTTGCTTTTGGAAAAGTCTTGATAACGCCGCCGCTTAACGGCGTTTATCCCGACTTCTTCTTTGGTATACCTTCAGGGGTTCTAGACGATGTCTATGCCCGGATTGGCATCATCTCGGCTTCCGACGATCCTGTGCTCGTTCTTGCTGTTGATACGTTGGGCTTCGGTGTTGCGGAAATCTCCGAACTTGAGAACGCGATCGGTGACGCAACCGGCATTCCGTCAAACCGCATCCTGATCGCGGGCAGCCACAGCCACTCCGCGCCAATCTTGTGTCCCATTGACCTTTTCGGTGGGTTTAGCCCCTATTTCGATGGTCTGTGTGATCGCGTGGGCGAACTGGCAAAGGATCTGCTATCCCGCACGGTGCCGGCCACGCTCTCGTTTGGGAAATCGAGCTGCGATTTTAATGTGAACCGACGACAGATAACCCCAGAGGGAACCTGTGTCTCAGGCCCAAATCCTGACGGAGTGGTCGACAAAAGCGTGCCGATCCTTGCATGCCATAACGCAGAGGGTTCGTTGGCGGGGGTGTTCTTTAGCTACTGTTGTCATCCGACGATTCTATTGGGGCCAGAGGTCTCAGGAGATTATCCGGGACAAACCCAGTTGGCATTGGAAGCCCGGCATCGTCAGTCTGTTGCGCTGTACCTGCCCGGAATGTTCGGAAATGTCCGTCCAAACTTATCAGATGGAGGTGGTAGGTTTAGGAAGGGCACCCCGCTTGACGCGATGCGCTGCGGGAGCCAGCTATCCGATGCGGTGGATGACGCCTTAAAAATTTGTGAGCCAATTTCGGTTGATGCGATTCGTACCCGACGCCTGCGACGATCGCTGCCGCTTGATAAGCCTCCATCACGTCAGGTGCTTGATGAGATCGCGGCCCAAGCGGTCAAGTCTGCTCAAGCGAGTGATGAAGAAAAAGCGGGATATTCATTGTACCATGCTGGCTATCAATTGGCGATGCGTCAGTGGGTGCAACGGATTCGACTGGAACAGGCGAAGCATCGCGTTCCGACAGCGGTGGACTATACCTTCTCGCGGTGGGACATCGGTGATGTCCACTGGATAACTTTCTCAGGCGAGTTCTTCTTGGAATACGGGTTGTATGCCCAGTCACTGCTGGGGGGAGATCGGACGTTCACGCTCGGTTACACACAGGGCTGCCAAACCTATGTGCCAACTGCACAAGCCTTGGTTGAAGGCGGTTACGAACCGAACGCTTACAAACGCTGGCACCAAAGCGCACCGTTTGCACCGGAGGTTGAGGAGACCGTTAAAGCAGTGATACGGGAGTTAGTTAATGATGGGTAGATGCAGTAGGGGCAACCCTTGTGGTTGCCCTTTCTTTAGGGTTGGAAGAAAAGGGCGTGTGTGTCAGAATTGTGTCATCATCTGATGATAGATATCAACCGCTTTCAAGACCTGCTCGCAGTCAACCCACTCGACTGCGGCGTGTGCCTGATCAATACTGCCGGGCCCGAAGACGATGGAAGGGATACCGACAGAGGTGAACTTACTAGCGTCGGTGCCGTAGGGGACACCCGTTATCTCTGATTTTCCAATCACGGATTCACACGCGCTGACAGCGATCTGCACGATGCGTGCATCTTCAGGTGTCTCCATTGGGTTATCCATTAGATAAGGTGTATCCATCGTAACGTCTAAATCTGGGTCAGCAGCTTGTGCGCGCGCTAACCTTTCTTGAAATGGTACGAGCGCTTCTTCCGGCGTTTCGCCAGGGATAACGCGGCGATCAATGTCAATGACACATTCGTTTGGTACGAAGTTGACCTGCACGCCGCCAGAAATAACGCCGATATTGAGCGTTGGGCTACCGGTAAGCGGGTGAATCATGGAGTCATAGGTCGGTGCGATTTCGTCCTCAATCGCGCAGATTAAGCGGGTCATTTTTGAAATGGCATTTATGCCAAGATACGGCTTAGAGCTATGCGCAGCGACGCCTTTAACGACAATGTGGAAACGTGCCAACCCTTTGTGTGCACGGATGACCGCTAAGTCGGTCGGCTCAGAGATGACCGCTGCATCCGCTTGGATAGTTTCTGCTAGTCGCAAAGCGCCCTTAAAGCTGAACTCTTCGTCTACAGCGCCGGCGTATTTGATGGTGCACGGGGGTTTAACTCCCGCCGCTTTGAAACGCTTCATTGCGTGTATCATCGCGACACCACCAGCTTTGGTATCGCACGCACCTCGTCCGTAGAGCAGGCCGTCTCGGATGTGGGGTTCATAAGGTGGAATGGTCATCACGCTGACAGATGCGGTGTCCATGTGACATTCAAACAGTAGCACCCGGTCTGGGTCTTCACCTTCTAGCGTGGCGATGATGTTGCTTCGCCCCGGTAATACTTCGTCTGTCTCGTAGGAGATATCCGCATTATCGAAGAAATCGGCAAGATATTCAACCATACCAATTTCGCCGCGTTCTCCACCGGGTAGGCTGGTGTTTATACTCTCGATCGCCACGACATCTTGCAGCGTGGCGAGGACCTCATTATCACTACGTGCCCACGATTGACTCATTAAATTCCTCCTTTTCGTATAATGTAAATCCCGTTCCGTCTTTGATTGCGAGATAATTCAACAAAATAGGACAAAATACAAGACGTTTTCATTTTCTAATCAATGCCGTCTTGTGCAGCTGAGAATTTTAAGTGCCTTCCTTGCTTTCACCCCTCTATTCTTCCCAACGATACATCTTTCTCGGCGTTGAATCTGCCTTTGCTGCGTCCCAAGCATCTATCCAAGCCTGATGGTCTCGCGTTACCTGTTCCGGGTGTTCCCGGCTGCGCACCTGAATCCCAGGTAACGGTCTGCCGCCCGGTTTCCGCGCATCGTGCCAGCGGAGGTCTAAGCTCCAGCGAACCTCGTCAGACAGATTGGGAAGTGAACCGTGTGGAGTTCGGCAGTGGATGAAAATCACCCCGCCTCTCTTCACCGGTATCGTCACCGGTTCACCTTTGGGCATCACCTCCGGGGCAATTGTCCAGCCGTAGGGGCACCGCACATGCCGCCGAATCTCGTCACGATGTAGTCCGGGATAGAGGTGTATTGTTCCGTTTTCTACGGTTGCGTCTACAAGGGGTATCCATGTCGTCACAACGAGTGTATCGTCCGCCTCCGGCAGCAGCACAGCCGCATCCTGATGAAACGGCGACTGTTGTATCCAATTATCAAATCCCTCGCCCATCACGGGTTCAGGTAATTTTGGGCGCACATGGTGCGTTGGATTGCAGTAAATCTCTGGACCGACAATTGATTCGAGGAGATCTAGGAGATTCGCGTTATGCAGGAATTCGAAAATTGGACGACGAAGATTCACCGGAAATGATACCTGACCCTGAAGAGGATCGCCTGCCTCTTTGGTCAGCCAGGCGATCCGCTGCTCAAAAGGCTGCGCTTCATAGCGATCCTCGATTTTTCCTTCCGCGTGTAGCTCATCGGCGATGGTATCAATAAGCTTTTCAAAATCCGCAATCAACGGATTAAGGTCTTCATCACTCAAAGCATTTTCTACAACCAAATAGCCATTCTGATGAAAGGCTTCCACCTGTGCTTGCGTAAGTCTCATCGACAAGTCCTCTCTAAACCTAATCTCGATCTGTCGTCTTTCCGATAGGTCGGGGTGAATCTGTGTGTCCCTTCCCCAACTAAGAACGCACCCCTGACAAAATTGCCTCCGCTAATTCCATTGTTTTAATCGCTTCATCCAGATTGGCTGCGGGGAGTGAAACCGGACGATCTGCTTTGATACAATCTAGGAAATATTGGTTCTGTTCCTCTGTGCCACTAGTGCCGCTGCCGCTCAACTGGTGCTGCTCACCATCACAGAAGACGGTCCCCTGTGATACCCCTTCGAGATAGGCGGTAATGTCCCGTCCGTGAATCTCATAGCGTTCGAGGCGGGCGTCCGTCGTGTAGTTAGCCGCAAGGTGTGCAACACAGCCGTTCTCGAACAGGATGAGCGCAGCGTGGACATCTTTGTAGTTGGAGATTGAGCGACGCACGACGCTATGCACTTCCTCTACCTCTGCTCCTGCCATAGCGCGAACGATGTCGAGTGCGTGTATGGGGGTTTCGAGAAACAGATTGTCCATCAGATGTTCGGGGAAACGACCTGATTTTATGAATCCGGTAACACTTTTATGGAACTCCCCGACAAGTTGCGTCACAGCTCCTCGTGCTTCGACCATCTCTCGTGCTTTAACAATGATGGGATGGAAACGACGGTTCCAACCGACCATGCCCTTGGCGCCCGTGCGGGCGGCGGCATCGCGCAAAGTCGTGGTTTCCGCGACACTCATCCCCGGTGGTTTCTCCATCAGCGTGTTGACGCCGCGCTCTAGACAAGGTAGCGCTGCCTGTCCGTTGAGGTGTGCCGGCGTCGCAATGAACACTGCATCCAGCGACTCGGCGTCTAGCATCTCATCTATACTGGCATAACGTCCCGCTGTGTTGAACTCATCGCCTGCCGCATTTCGTGATGCCTCGACCGGATCGCAAACAGCGACCAAGTCTACATCGTCAAATTCTTGGACAACCCGTGCATGCCCTAGACCACGGCCACCGCAACCGATTAAAGCAACCTGTAATTTTGACATCAATCTGTCCCTCCGTATTTCGCTACTGTTGTGCGTCTGACAGCGAATAAATTGAACTGAGACTAAAATAACGCAAGTTACTACTGATCTGAAACGTTACAAACCGGGAGAATGGAAGCTAAATCGAGTCAACGCTTGCTCGCAGTGGATTGACAAATCCACTGCATAAGATATCTAGCACATATTGCAACAATCTTGGCTCCCGGGTATTTATGGCTTGCATATATCTATCCAAGCCGGGCGGGACTGGTAAATAACCTGCAACGCAGCACACGAGAAAACATGCAAGATACCCCAATTTTAAATGGGTCAGCAACTTATGGTGAGTTAGAGAAATAAGTAGACCTTTATCGGATAATTCCGACCTGCGCGAAGCTTCCAAAGTCCCCCTGAACCCCTCTGATAAGAGGGGAAAGACAAGGGAGAGGATCCCCTAACCCCCCTGATAAGGGGGATTTAGGGGGTTGGCTGTACATTGGAGGTGTCTAAGTAATTCTAAAATCTACCATAGATTAAAATAAAAAAGAAATTGATTGTCATATTGCAGATCGGCAAAGCATCTTCCTCTCTTCTACGGTTCAAAAAAATTATACCAAGCGCTAAAAACTACGGTTGAAGTTCGCGCAAATGTTGTTCGGCATCTTCTTTCCATTCGGCGGGCGGGTTCAATTCAAGGAACTTTTTCCATCGCTTAATTGCTTGCTGTTTTTTGTCGGTATACTCATACATCAGGGCGAGATTATAGTTTGCCGTTAAATCCTTGGGTTTTAACTGAATCACAATTTCAAACTGCTCCGTTGCTGCGCCGAGCCGATCCAGATAGTAGAGTGTACTTGCGTAGCTAAGCAGCGTTGACACATGGTTCGGTTGTAGCTCCAACGCCTTCTCCAATGTCTCCCTGGCACGCCCAAAGTCTGCGCTATAATTGCTGTAGAGATCGCCAAGCCGCTGATAGGCTGTGGCAGATTCCGGATCGATTTCCAGCTCCTTTTCAAAGTGGCTGATCGCTTTCTCATGTTCCCCCTCCGATTCTGCAATCAGTCCGAGCTGTAGGTATATGCCTTTGTACTCTTTATTGAATTGCAGGGTTTTCAGCAGTATCTCTTTGGCGTTCTGGCGTTGATCCAAATCTATATAGGTCATGCCGAGATAGTAATGTGCATCGGAATTGTTCGGTTCAAGAGCGATTACCTGTTTGAAATCCTCAGCAATTTGGCTATTTCGGTAGAGGGTATCGCCAATCTGTTTGTAGCGGCGGGTGATTAGTCCACGATCGAGATACGCCGGCGCATAGTCATTTTTTAGGTTGATAGTCTTGTGGTATTCCTCAACCGCCATAGCCGCATAGGTCTCGTAATCCTCCACCGTTTCGGCATAACGATCTAGCAAACGGGCGTAGCGGTAGTGCCAATCAAAATGTCCGTCGTCATATTGGTTCGCGAGTCCGAAGTGCTTAATGGCTTTCTCGTTTTCGCCGCGTTCTTCAAAGAGCATCGCGAGGTCGTACTGCACGAACGGATAGTTCGGTTCGATTTCCAGACCGGGTTCGTACAAGCGGATGACGTTATCTTTATCGTCGCGCTGAAGATATAGCCTTCCAAGGCGAAGGAACGGATCCGCCTTGGAAGGATCGAGTTTGATTATGGTTTCATACCGATCGATGGCGTTATCGGTATCCCCCTGTTGTTCATACAGGGAGGCAACACGGAGGTGCGCATCAAGGTGACCTAGATCGAGGCGGGTGGTTTCCAAGAAAGCATCAAGGGCTTCGTGAGAGTGCCCTAATTCAATGTGTGAAAGACCTGAAAGATAGTGCGCCTCAACATTCGTTGGTTCGATTGCGATTAACTTGGTCAGCATTGTCAGCGCGTTTTGCGGTTCATCTTGTCCGCGATAAATTTGCGCTGAGCGCGTCAGAGCCTCCCTATGATCTGCATCAAGCTCAAGGGTATGCACATAAAAGCGCAGCGCATTTTTGGTATCTCCTAACGCTTCGTGGCTGCGTCCAAGCAAGTATACCGTTTCGATGTCCTCCGGATAGATGAGCAGGAATTTGCTGAAAGGTTCAATTGCTAGATCAGGTTGTTCGGCATCGAAAGCCGATTTGCCCTGATTGAAGAAATATCGATCCAGTCCTGGATCCAACTCGATTGTGCGTTTATAGGACATTTTTGCTTTTTCGTCAGTCCCTTGTTGGTAGTATGCATCTCCTAGAAATCTATAAGTGTCCAGAAGGTCTTCCGGCGCAAATTCAACATCCAGAGAGGGCTCATCAGAGTCAATCAACGCGAGGGTCTGTTCATAGTATTGGATAGCAGCAGCCAAGTTGCCTGCATCTGCCTCAATTTGGGCGTAGTAGAACGATGCCCGCGGGTCATCGGGGATAACCGCCAAAAACCGCTTGAGGACGGATTTCGCCTCATCCCTCCCCATCAATCCAGCGTGATAGGGTGATAGCTGTTCCATAAAGTAGTCCTTGAGCGACGCATCTGCCTCAATCGCCTGTTTGTAGTGCTCAATCGCAAGCCCTTCCTCTCCAGTCGCGTAATAGATTTCACCGAGTTGGAGGAGCGCGGCGGTATGCGTCGCGTCAATATTGTCGATGACACGTCGAAATATAGAAATCGCACCCTCTTGGTTCCCTTCTTGGGCGAAAATAGTACCAAGTTCATACAGATTCGCTGCGGTGTAAGGTTGGTATTTCCGCGCTGTCTCATATTCTCCCCATGCCTCGTCGAAGAAGCCCTCCTTTGCGAGAACTTGACCAAGTTTAAAATGAGCGGGGGCGAATTTTGGGTCGCGGTAAATCGCTTCCTCAAAGGCTTCTCTTGCGGCGTTGTCGTTTCCCTGTTTAAAATGAGCCAATCCGATCCCGTAGTAAGGACGCGCCCATTTTTTGTTCATTTTTTGCACCGCCTGAAACGACTCTAGCGCAGCTTGGGGATTATCCTGTTGAAGATAGATTTCACCAAGCCGATAGTAGGCGGGGTAATACTTAGGGTTCAATTCCAAGCACGTTTGCATCGCTTGGGCTGCGAGTTCTAATTTTTCCTGTTCTTGATAGATCGCGCCGACGCTGAAATGCGCCTGTGAGAGGTTTGGAGCGAGGGAGATGGTCCGCTCAAATTGGTTCGCAGCTTTTTCAAAGAGGACGGTGGTTTGCGTCGAGTCTATTCTCCCTTGAATAGCATAAGCATATCCCAGTCCGTAGTGTAAACCTGCGTTGGCGCGTTCCGTCTCTGCATCGATTTCATACAGAGAAATCAGGTCCGCAAGATGTCCTTCCTCTTTCCACTTGTTGACTAGGTCTCGATGCTTGTTGACCTGTTTTTCAGGCTTCTTTTCTTTTAGGACTTTGCGGTAATCTTTTTCAACCGCTTCACGCCATTGTTCGCGTCCTACCGCAATCGTTGGTATCACGATTGAAGTTATCAGAATCAGGAGTAGGCATCGAAATAGGGTTGGCTTCACTGACATCATTTGTCTTTCCCTTTCACATTGTAATAGTGTGATTAGACAGAAGCACTACAACCTTTGAGACGATTGAGAGACATAGTTATCGCTAGTTTCATCGCTGCCTTCAAACTGCTGGGATCCGCCTGATTTTTCCCAGCGATGTCGAATGCCGTGCCGTGGTCGACAGATGTCCGAATGATGGGAAGCCCCAGTGAGACGTTGATGGTGTGTTCAAAGTCCAGCAGCTTCATGGGAACATGCCCCTGATCGTGATACATCGCCACTACCAGATCATATCCACCTCTGACCGCCTTTATAAAAATGGTGTCGGCAGGGAACGGTCCCTCGCATATCATCCCCATATCTTGGGCAGATTGGATTGCGGGGACTATTAATTCGAGATCTTCATTCCCGAACAATCCATTCTCGCCGGCATGCGGATTGAGCCCACACACAGCGATTCGTGGTTCGGCAAAGCCAAGCGATTGGAGTGCCTCGTTGCCAAGCTGAATGGTGCGCAGGATTCTGGAGGGCTCCAGCTCACAGGCGTTCCGTAGTGGACAGTGGGTGGAAACATGGATGACCCGGAGGTGGTCGTTGACAAGCAACATCCGTGAATCTGTCGCCCCGGACAGGTCAGCGATAAATTCCGTGTGGCCCGTGAAGCTTTGCCCAGTTAAAGTCACCGCCTCTTTATTTAAAGGAGCGGTGACCATAGCATCTACCTGACCATCAAGGCAGAGCTGCGTCGCCGTGCGAACATATTCGAGGGCGGCACGACCGCAGGCAGCACTGAGTTTTCCTATGGTAAACTGAATAGGTTCCAGTTGACGTAAATCCAACAGGCACACCTGTCCGGCTTTATAGCCCGACCATTGTGCAGCAATTTGTCCTCTATCTTGGACGATACCATTCGGTGGTTTTAGTCCAATCCGCTCTCCGATCATGCCAAAAATCGCTGCATCGCCGATGACTACCCAGCGGGCGATGTTTAACAGTTCCTGATCCGTTAATGCTTTGAGAACAACTTCAGGACCTATGCCAGCCGGGTCGCCGGTAGTGATTGCAATTGTCGGTATTGCTTCACTTTTCATGTCGGAGGGTTCTCTCTCGTTTTCTATCTCTTAGAGCCTGTTTGAAAAGTCATTTTGGGTAAAGTGATTTGCCCTGAACCCGAGTTTTTTCTTCAAAACTCGGGTTCTTCCGCAATCCAGAAGGGTGTCCACTATTCAACGACATATTATCACCATATTCAGCAAACCGTGTCAGGTCAATCGTAGGGGCTTGGTTTCCAAGTCCGATGGGTTGGGAAACCCAACCCCTACCTTGCGATGTCGCTCGCTGTGGATTGACAAATCCACAGCACCGTGGGATCATCCCTTGCTTTTTAAAACAGGTTCTTAGTACCACCGTGTCTTATCAACTACATTGATCAACGGCTCGCCGGCCACAAAACGCTTCAGATTTTCGCAGAACAGCTCAAAAACGCGATTGGGCGCTTTCGGAGATTGACCAGCGTGATGCGGTGTGATAATAACGTTTTCCATTTCCCATAACGGGCTATCCTGCGGGAGCGGCTCCGGAGCCAAAGCGTCAAGCCCAGCCCCTGCGAGCTCTTTCGCTCGAAGCGCTTCGACCAATGCCGCTTGGTCAACTATTCTTCCCCTTGCAATGTTGATCAGGAATGCCGTTGACTTCATCGCGCGAAATTCTGCCGCGCCCATGATGCCCTCTGTCTCCGTCGTCAACGGACAACAGATGGCAACCCAATCCGATTGACTTAACATATCGTGCAGCCTATCGGCCTGCCAAAGGGACTCAACGTGATCGGGCTTGTGCGGCTGCGTCGGGTCGACCGCAAGGATGCGCATGTCGAAAGCGGCTGCGCGTTTGGCGACCTCCAGCCCGATGCTGCCGAGACCGAGGATGCCAATTGTTTCCCCGGCAATTTCAAGCACCGGCATATTTGCGCGACTTTCCCACACCTTCTCCATCTGCCGCTTAATCGTGATATTGAGCGTGCGCGTGAAGGCGAGGATAAGTGCCATAACGTGCTCAGCGATGTTGACCGCCGTTGTGCCACGAGCGTTTGCGAGGACGATATCGCTATTGATTAACTCAGGAAATCTGAGTCCTTCAACACCAACACCTCCGGTCTGAATCCAACGGAGTTTTTTGGCGCGACGGATCTGTTCGGGCGTTGCCCCACCAAAAATGGCGTCCGCGTCCTCGATCTCGCGTTGTAGCTCCTCGTCCGTTGTTGGTGTTACGAAATCGGTATTAGGAGCGATTGCTCGAGCAGTCTTAAGCTGCTCCTCGCTCAAACGATGGACGATAATTTTCATGGCTAATCCTTTCTTTTTTGAGTGTTAAGGCTTCCGCTGATTTCCGGTGACCGGTCCTTGTGCTTTCAATCTTGAAGCTCTGCACCGCACAGTTTTATCGCTTTGGGAACCTTATTTAACACATCCCCTGCCATTAAGCCGTGCATCCCGATCGATTCGGCGACGATGTTCCCTGCAAGTCCGTGGAGATAGACGCCTAGCACAGCAGCATCAAAAGGGAAAACTTTTTGTGCCATCAACCCCGCAATAAGCCCCGTCAGCACATCTCCCATGCCGCCGGTCGCCATACCCGCATTTCCTGTTGAATTAATCCACACCTCCCCATTTCCGCGTGCAACAACCGTCGGTGCTCCTTTGAGAACTAGCGTCACGTTATGTGCCCTCGCGAACTGTTGGGCGATTCCAATCCGATCTTGTTCTAACACTTCGACAGTCCTACCGATAAGCCTCGCCATTTCGCCCGGATGGGGTGTGAGCACCGTTTGGGGTGATAGCGACGAGAGGATATCCTTTGATTTCGAAAATGCATTTATCCCATCCGCATCAATGACGGTTGGACCGCTGCTTTCGCGGACTAAGCTGTGAACGAGTGCCACGGTCTCAGGGTGCTGTGAAAGCCCAGGTCCAATCGCAAGAACCGATTTGGTCCGCTCGACAGTTTCGATGATCTGCGATTTTGCTTCTAATGCCAAAGACCCCTCCGCCGTTTCAGGGAGGGGAAGTGTCATCACTTCGGTGAGTTTCACCTCCAAGATCGGATTAAGGCTTTGCGGGGCACCGAGTGTTACTAATCCCGCGCCGACGCGCAATGCCCCTGCACTCGTCAAGGCTGCTGCACCGGTCATGCCAGTCGAGCCAGCGGCGACAAAAACACGCCCATAAGTGCCTTTGTGCGAATGTGTCAGGCGTGCTGGAAGGAGTCGTTCCGCGTCTGACGGTTGCGTCCAATTGATTTGAATGTTTTGGGTTTCGATGACGCTCGCAGGAAAACCGATGTCAGCAACCTCAAGTCTGCCCGTAAGACTCGCCCCCGGATGGATCAGGTTGCCCCGCTTCGGAAGTCCCATAGTGACGGTGTAGGTCGCTTGGATGCATGCCCCTTCTGCTATGCCCGTATCGGCTGCTAGTCCAGAGGGGAGATCGATGGCAACCACTGGCTTCCCTGTGCTGTTGATACACTCGATGACCTCTGCAATAAAACCTCGAACGCCGCCGCGCAACCCGGTGCCGAAAATAGAATCGACAATGAGATCGGCTGACGCGATTTGGCTTTTCGACTCCTTTAGCTCACCCTCCGAAAGAATCGGCGTGATTGGCAACCCTAAATTTTGTGCAATTTGCAGGTTCATCAACGCATCTCCGGCGAAGCTCTCAGTAGGCGAAACGAGGAAAATCTCGACCGGTTGACCGGCGAGCGCAAGTTGTCTCGCAACTACCAATCCATCGCCGCCGTTGTTCCCTTTGCCAATGACAATCGCGATACGCCGGCATTCAGGGAAGTGTTCGTGGAGAACTCGGACAACAGCACTCCCCGCATGTTCCATCAATACCGCACCGGGAATACCGATCTGATCGATGGTCTGTTGGTCAATTTGACGCATCTCTTGTGCGGTAACAACTTTCATCGTTTCTCCTCACTTCCATGCGAGAGCGAGCAGGTCCATCGACATGGCGACAAGCCAGTGGACTGCCGCACCGTAGATAAAAGATCGTGTCTCCAGGGCAAGGACGCCAAGCGCGACACCTGTAACAACTGATCCCATCGCTTCTGCAAAGGGTTTGCTGGAGTGCTTGACGACGAACGGGATAGTTTGGATGAGAATGCTATAATTGCCAAAACGTCTCTCCAGTCCGAAGAGCATGAAACCGCGGAAAAAGAACTCCCAACAGAGCATGTAAACTCCGTAAGAAATCTCGTACGCGATGAACACCTTCCAGTTGGTTCTAGCAACGTCGGAGAGCGGATATTTCTGCTGGAAAGCAGGAAAAAACTGTAAAGCTACGGCGATCAGCGGCAGCATGAGCAGCCAGCCGCCGAGGACGAATCCCCACCCCAACTTTCCGCGGGTCAGGCGAAAGCCGTAGTCGCGGATTTTGTCCTTTATGCCAAACTTGATCACAAGGACCGGCAACAGTAACAGTGTGACCGCGCTCATCCAAAACCAGTAGAAGTACGGAAAAATTCTTCTGAGCGGATGCTGAATGAAGAACTTCCCAAAAAACTGGGTAAACACCCCCCTACGCCCAATAAAACGATACAGCGTCAACAGCGCAGATGCGCCGATCAAGATGATTGTCGCCCGACGGTCCCAGCCGCGCAAGTATTTTTCCCTTTGTTCTTGTATCCAAGGGTTCACAGCTTGTCCTCGTTTCCTCAGATCTTGCCTCCCCGTGGTTAGTATAGCATATCTCTCAAGGGCTTTCAACAGCGTATTTGTCGCTTTTCACATAATGGGTGCATCACGCAGTCCGGCATATTGCAATTGATTATTTTTGCTATAGTATGATATACTGAGTTTTGCTTTATTCTTATCCTTTCCTCTGCTGGTAGGGGGACATATAGGAGTCAACTTGATGACCCAAAAGTTATGTTTTGCTGTTGGACTTACAATGCTGATCTGTTTAACCCTCTCGGCGTATTTGGCGTACTCTCACGATGCGTTTTACCCGCATCATCGCGACGATCTCCGCAAAGACGAGGCACGGTTGACTGTGGTGTTCATTACAGCCGGGTTTGTCATTGTGTTGGGCGCGGTTTTCTATATAATTTTACGTGGTGAAAGTCAGGAGAGTCAGCGGACGCGTGAATCGGAGCAGGACCGCTTAGCGGGGGCAGCAAACGAGGCAGCGCACGTTGGCCGCGCTACCCTCCTTGAGGGGGGAACCGCCGAAGCGACAATCCTTGCCGCTTTGGCAGCTTACGCCGAACGCTTAGAGGTTGGATGGAATCCAGCTTCCGTACTGGTGGTTGGAAACACCATCCGATGCCAGATCGGAGGAGATGTAATCGTTGTTAGAATTTTTCAGCAGGCGGATACAGATAAAATCGAGGTCAAAGCCTCCCGCGATGAGGTAACTGTGGGATCTGTGCTAGAAGTAGTGCATGGCGGATGATGCGTCATCCGTCACGAGAGATATAGCAGGACAGTTGATTGCAAAAAATTGACGGAGTGTGCCATGAACATCGGTAAACTACTGACAAAATCTGCTCGAATTTTTCCCGAAAACCTCGCAACTGCATACGGCTCGAAGGAACTGACGTATGCCGAATTTAATGCGCGAGCGAACCGTCTGGCAAATGGGCTTAAGACGCTTGGTGTCCAGCAAGGGGATAACGTGGCGGTGCTGATGTATAATTGCCCTGAAATGTTGGAGTCCATGTTTGCTTGCTTCAAGGCGGGTTGTGGGGTCATACCTATTAATTTCCGGCTACACCCCAAAGAGTTTGCCTTTATCATCAACCATTCTGAAGCCAAAATGGTAATTATCTCGCCTGATTTCAACGAGGTAATCGTTGATATCCGTGACGACATCCCGCAAGTCAGCTATATTATTAGTACGTCCGGGGCGCAGGACTCGTTTCTGAATTACGAAACCGTGTTATCCGCTGAATCGGATCAGTTTGAAGATGCGGATGTCGCGCCCGAGGATGTGGCATGGCTCTTCTATACCTCCGGGACTACGGGTCAGCCCAAGGGCGCGATGTTGACGCACCGTAACCTACTCGGCATGACGATGAATTTCTACGCAGATATGTGTCCGGGATTTGGTCCCAACGATGTCGCACTCCACGCCGCTCCTTTATCGCACGGGAGCGGGTGTTATGCGCTGCCCAATATCGGCAAGGCGGCGGCTAATGTCATTTTGGCGGCAAAATCGTTTGACCCGGAACAGGTGTTAAAAACAATTGAGACGTACCGTGTGACAAATATGTTCGCTGCGCCGACCATGATCAAACTGCTAATAGATAGCCCGGCGATAGACCAATACGACCACAGCTCATTGAAGGCGTTAAACTACGGCGGTGCGCCGATGTTGGTCGAAGACCTGATGCAAGCCATGCAAAAACTGGGGCCCTGTCTCGTCCAACTTTACGGGCAGGCGGAATCGCCCATGACCATAACCTATCTCTCCCACGATGACCATGTCCTCGACGGAGATTCCGACCAAATGAAGCGGCTCCCATCAGCGGGCATCCCGCGCACCAACATCGAGGTAAAGATTGTTGATTCCGATGATAATGAACTCTCTACGGGCGAGATGGGCGAGATCGTTACGCGCTCAGATCTGGTGATGAAAGGTTATTGGCGAGATCCCGAAGCCACCGCCGAGACTTTGCGGAATGGGTGGCTGCATACCGGAGACGTGGGCTATATTGATGAGTGTGGTTACCTTTTTCTGCTGGATCGGTCAAAGGACCTGATTATCAGCGGAGGGGAAAACATCTATCCCCGCGAAATCGAGGAGGTTATTGTCCAGCACCCCGCGGTTCGAGAGGTTGCTGTTATCGGGATCCCAGATCTAACATGGGGTGAGTCGATAAAAGCGGTCGTCTCGCTTGTGCCAGAGAGAGAGGTCACGGAGACGGAACTAATCGATTTTTGCACAGACCATATCGCTCGTTACAAACGACCGAAATCGGTTGATTTTGTGGAGGAGTTGCCCAAGAATAACTACGGGAAAATTGTCAAGCGAGAGTTGCGAGCAAAGTATTGGGAAGGGAAAGCAAGCCAAGTCATATAATAGCGGAAGTTGCTAGTAAAATAGATAATAGCCACAGGTTTCCAACCTGTGATCGTTTCTCAAATTGATATTTTCGCAGAGCCTGTCCTCGATGAAATTGGGGTTAAGAAACCTACACCACGATAAAATTGTAATTGTCCTGTGGTAACTTGATTGCAAATTCCATGGATATTCAACTATAGTGGATTCTAAAAATAAAGAGACATTAAAAGTAGTAGGCACACTCCGTGTGCCGTAACTCTGTGCACAAGGTTGCTGACCTCGCTCATCCACAGTGTCTAATTAATTCTGAAATCTACTATAGTAACTTGGACTATAATGACATAAGAAGGAGAGTGACATGAGTAAGAAACGAAAGTTGGGCCGGGGCGTCGCAATGGTCGGCGCGGGGATGTCGGAGTTCAATATGTTCAAGGATCGGGACTCGAAGGACCTGTTCGCCGAAGCCTTCATTGAAATGAGTGCCTCTGTGGATAAAGGACTCGATCCAAATGACATCGACGCGCTGTACATCGGCAATTTCACGAACGACTTTTTTGTCCATCAATCGCACTGGGGTCCAATCCTCTCGGACTCCGTTGGGCTCGTTCCTAAACCGGCGACACGGATTGAGGGTGCCTGTGCTTCAAGTGCGCTCGCTTTTCGGGAGGGTATTTTTGCTATCGCCTCCGGCTTCTACGATGCGGTCTTGGTCGGTGGGGTCGAAGATATGTCAAAGAGCAGCGTTGAGACGGTTGCGGAAGGCTTGGCTTTGGCGGCAATCCCCGACGAGCGAAAGGCGGGGTTCACGTTCCCAGGGATTTCCGGGGCGATCGCGACCGCATATTTTGAAAAGTATGGCGCATCTCGCGAAGACCTGATGAACATTACCATAAAGAGTCACGACAATGCACCGCTGAACCCGAAAGCCCAGTATCAAGCCACAATTCGCGATATTATGCAGTCGAAAATCAAACGGGCGAAAGAGAAAGGGGGCGCGGTGCCAGATTGGAGCGATGAGAAGGATTTCCTCCGTGACCCAATCCCCAATCCCCCGATTGCTTGGCCCATGCACCTCTTTGATTGTTGTCCAGTCAGCGATGGCGCGGCGTGTATCCTATTGGTTGGGGAGGAAATTGCCAAACACTTTACTGATGACCCCTTATATGTCGCTGGTATTGGTCAAGCAAGTGGACGGGGACTCAGCGCTGCCGATGATCTGACATCCTTTGAGGCGACGCGATACGCCGCCAAAGAGGCGTACGAAATGTCCGGATTGACGCCGGCGGATATTCAATTTGCAGAGGTCCACGATTGCTTCTCGATTGTGGAGCTGCTGCATATGGAAGACCTCGGGTTTTTTAAACCGGGAGAGAGTTACAAAGCGGTGGCAGACGGTTTAACAAGATTAGATGGTGAAAAACCGATTAACACGTCGGGCGGACTCAAGTGTAAGGGACATCCGGTCGGGGCAACAGGTGCAGCGCAGTTAATAGAGGTGTGGGAGCAGTTGAGGGACAAGGCGGGAGACAGAGGTGTACCGATCGAAGACCTACGCATCGGTGCTGCCCATAATTTAGGCGGGACCGGCGGCACCTGCACATTTACCATTCTGGAAAGGAGATAGCCGTGGCGGACAGACCGATAAGTGATTATCAATTCGAGCAGTTTCTGGACGAACAGAAACTGATGGGAGCTCGGTGCATCGGGTGTAGAACCCTTTTTGTACCGCCACGCGCTATATGTGCCAAATGCCACAATTCAGAAATGGAGTGGGTAGAAACAGAGGGGGAGGGCAGACTTGTCGCCTTTACCTGTATCGCAGTCGGACCTCCTGAAATGATCGAGGAGGGATATGACCGGAAAAACCCCTACTGTACGGGGGCCGTTGAGTTAGTGGAGGGACCGCGGGTAGTTGCACGGATTGAAGGAGTTGACACGCTTCACCCTGAAACAATAAAGATTGGAATGCCGGTGAAAGCCACCTTTTTGCATCAAGGTGCTGGCGAAAACCGGAAGACCGTCTTAGGATTCACACCGATTGACGAAAATTAAGGCACAATCGTCGGGCTATATTTCCATTACTCCGCTACGCAGCACTAGTCGGCGTAGGAGGGACATCTTGCACCACCACGCAGCACCGTATCCTGTAGGCAGGGCATCTTGCCCCTCTATGCGCCACCCCACCCTGTAGGCGGGGCATCTTGCCCCGCTATGTACAACCATCCCCTGTAGGCGGAGCATCTTGCCCCGCTATACATCACCAACCCCCGTAGGTGGGTCATCTTGCCCCGCCACGCACCACCCCACCCTGTAGGCGGGGCATCTTGCCCCGCCTTACGCCGACATATAATCCAAAGGATAAACCGTGAACCCTCGTCCAAACCGAAGAAGCCATCAATTACGAAAAGGACGACATGCAATATCTGGTACATACTACTTTTTAACGACTACCACATTCAAACGGAGACGCATACTCTCAACTCCCGAAGTTGCACAAATCATTTTCGATTCCCTCCAATGGCTGGAAAACGAAGATCGCATCAGGTGGATATGTATTATGATAATGCCCGACCATATTCATGCAATTATTCAGCTGAGTTGTGGTCAAACGCTCGCAAGCGTCATGCATTCCCTCAAGAGTTTCATAGCAAGAGAGATTAACGCACTGCGTGGTGAAGCTGGTTCCATATGGCAAGCAGAATATTATGATCGTGGGGTTCGAGGGGAAGAATCGTTGAATGAGATTATACGATATTGCTATGAGAACCCGGTTCGGAAAGGTTTGGTTAAATGGGCGAGGGATTATCCCTACTGGTGGTGTAAATTTAAGGTGGAGTAGGGAATAGGCGGGGCATTTTACCCCACCACGCACTAGCACCATCTCCTGTAGGCGGGGCATCTTGCCCCGCTAAGCAGCGTTACATCCTGTAGGCGAGGCATCTTGCCTCGCCACGCACTAGCACCAACCCTTGTAGGCGGGGCATCTTGCCCCGCCGACGTGAGTAGGAGGCCCGCCCCGCGGCGATTGAGGCCTGATTTCTTAGAGGCAGTTTGCCAAGTCTTCCTGTTTGCCGAATGAGAAGGTAAATCATCGTGACTCCATTTCATCGAATTCCCCTTACATTTCACATTTTTCTCTGCTTATTGCTTTCCCCCGTTGCAATTGGCCATTCAGACCAACACGCTCCCACCTCCTCCGAGAACGGCGAAAAACCCTACCTGATTCGCCAGGTTACCTTTGACGGGATTGAACACTTAAATCGGAAACAGCTGTCCAAGCTGATCGATATGGATGCAGGACAGCCCTACCTTCCAGCGGAAATGACCGCCGGACTCAATCGGGTGCTCGAAAAATACCGCGAAGGCGGATTTGTATTCGCTTCAATCGAACCAGAAGTTACAACTATCCCGCCCGATCAGGTGCAGATTCGCCTCTACGTTCACGAGGGCACACGGGCTCGCACAGGCGAGATCGCAATTGAAGGGAATCATCTGCTTTCGACTAGCGAGCTCCATCGTGCACTCGGTTTGCGGAAAGGGATGCCTTTCAGCCATACCGCTTTTGAACGCGGAATCGACAAGCTCTTAGCTCTATACAGCGAGCGCGGATATCCCAAGGTAGAAATCGAGCCGACTGACTTCCATCTGTCAGCGGAGCAGGGAAAGGTTGACCTTCGCTTGCAGATTCGTGAAGGAGTTCAGGTCCGGATTGGAGCGGTGAAACTGACCGGTCTACAGAAGACGAAGCCTGAAGTGGTCCTTCGCGAGTTGCCGGTGCAAGCAGGCGACGTTTTCGATCAGCGCGAAATCGACCAGAGTTTCCACCGCTTGCTGAACCTCGGCTACTTTTACGAGGTCAATCCAGCCCTACTTGAGGAGGGTAAGACGCCAGCGGAGATCATTTTCAATGCGAAGGTGACGGAGGCGCGGACCGGCAGGTTCAGTGGTGTCATCGGCTATGCCCCGCCAACTACGGAGTTTGAAGGTGCACCCCAACTGACTGGAGTGGTTGAGGCAATCGAGACCAATCTTTTGGGGACAGGGCGGGAGGCAAATTTTCTTTGGAAATCTGGCTTACTCCGGACGCTAAGGATAGGTTACACTGAACCGTGGGCGTTTGGAAAGCCGATTAAAATCGGTGTCGAATATTCGCAGGTAAATCAGAGAAATCAGTTCACCGATGCTGAGTCAAATGAGAATGCCGCATCCGTGACTGTTGGTGCCCGTTTCCGACGTTTATTTGAAGGTTCGCTAGGGTTCTCCTATAAACGGATTGGATTCCCCACGAGCGACACCCTCCTCCCTACCATCTCCCCGTTCCTCCCCTCACAGATCACAGCTGCCCCGAACCCAGCAGCACAAAGCGGTGTGAAGTACGGTATTATTTTGGGGTTCACCCGTGATAGCAGAGACTATTTTCTGAACCCAACCTGCGGACGCCTCGACCATGTGGCGTTTGAGTTTTCACGAGGGGATTTCAAGCTGCGCAAACTGTGGGTCGATCTGCGGGGTTACTTCCCGACATGGCGTCGGCAGGTGGTCGCCATAGGTTTGCACGGTGCCGCGGCGTGGGGAGATAACATTCCGCCGACGGAGCTCTTTTATCTCGGTGGAGCGAACACGTTGCGCGGTTACGACGAAGATTGGTTTTTTGGGCCCCGCCGCGTCTATGCGAACATCGAATACCGGCTGTTGGTTGGACGCACATCGCAGTTCTTTGTATTCACCGATTTGGGGACGGTTACCCAAACAGATCAACCCACCGTCTTCGACCCGCTCCGCGTGGGTTACGGATTAGGTATGCGCCTTGAATCGAAAGGCGGGCTGCTACGGATGGATTACGGACTTGCCGAAGGTCGCTCCGCCTTGGAGGGAAAAATCCATGTCAATCTCGGAACATCGTTCTAAACAAATTGTCTTGACCGATTGGTTGCCAATGGTGGCTACTGTGGGTATAGTATTGTTAATCGGGAGCAGCGGGTGCACTGATAGGATGGATGAGGACGATAAACCAAAGGGCCCACTTGTCGTCCGCAATTCATGTCTCGTTCCACCCCATCCCTCAGAAGCCGAAGTTCTGGCGGATCGGATGTTGCGCCTCGAAAGTGATGAACTCCTGTGTGACCCAAAGGAGTGGGACGAACGCATTGAGGAGATCGGGCAGGTTTTGCGGCTCATTCGAGATGCTTATCCGGAGATTGCCGACATTCCGGTAAGACGCACTCGTGCCTTGGGCCAGCTAACGCTCGATCTTGAGCCCGAATTGTATCAAACCCTAGCGGAGATTCTAGCGACTGAAGAAGAGTTTGTCACCCTCAAGACAGGGAATGCCAAATTTGACGCGCTTACTACTAGCTTGGAGTTACGGGGTATCACGTTAAATTCTCCGAAATCGATTTTTACTCATGCCAGTTTGTGCTTTCAAGAATGGATAAATACTGATGCCGCAAGCGCCGCATATTCGGCGGTAGAAGGTGTCCATTACGTTACCCCTATTTTTACAGGCGGAGATGGTCCAGATATCGTGGCGTTAAAAGAGGGCGGGAGTTGGTTTTTCATCTTTCGCAAGGCATGGGGGGATTGTTCCTCTGGTTGCGGCTATCAAGAACTCTTCTCCTTTACGGCTGTGGGAGGTGAAGTCCAACAGATTGCCGAAGAGATGGCTTCCGCGATGCTGCCGTTTCAGAAATTGCTCTTGACGCGCCGGTCATGGCAGTGAGCGAGAACTTGCAGAATTTGCCCAAATCTGCCTATAGCTCTTCAGCGATTGATGACGGTAGATATCATCGCATAATTCACAATACCCAATTTGGTTGTAGATCGGTTCCTTCCCTGCCTTTCCACCCTTATACTCATGCCCCTATCTTTATTGTTAAACCCTTGACAAAAGCACTTGCAATTCATAAAATGTAGAACCTAGCAGCCTGTAGGGGTTGGGTTTCCCAACCCGTTGGACGAGGGAACTTCCGCCCCACGATTGGGTACTCATCGGCGAATTATGGACATACCTAACATACACGCCCTAGCAAATCCCGGAAGGCCGTAAGTCCTAAAATGAATAAACAACCTAGCAAGCAGATCAATCTCGATCAGGTTCAACGCATCCTGATTCTCCGCATGGGTCCGCTCGGTGAGACACTCCTAACGACCCCTGTGATCCGGGCGTTGCGGCGGCGTTTTCCAGACGCATACATCGCTTACATGGTCGCCCCGGGGCGTGAAGACCTCGTTTCCGAAAACCCAAATCTGGACGAAGTGATTACTTACAGTGTGTCGATTCCCAAGCTGATTTACGGGATGGCGAAAAGGTCATTCCAGATGGCAGTCGCCCTCCAACCGACCTTTCGTCTTGTATTGCACACTTTCCTCGCACGCATCCCATTTCGGATCGGTTTTGAGACCAACTCTGGTAAGGGATGGTTACTACATGTCGCCGTTCCCAATAACATAGTTCAGCACGAAACCGCTAGATACCTTGACGTTGTACGCGGTATCGGAATTGAACCGGGGAGCAGCGAACCTGAGATGCTTGTGAACGCAGCGGCACGGGGGTGGGCGGACGATTTCCTCGCTGACGCTGGCGTTCCCTTGGATCGACCCCTAATAGGGTTGAACCCTGGGTCAGGGTCTGAGTCCCGTCGCTGGTCCAAAGCGGGGTTTGCAGAGGTGGGGAATCGGCTGCGTCAGAAGTACAATGCCCAGATTCTTATCACCGCCGGCGATGCAGAAGGGACACTGCCTCACGAAGTAGCGGATCTGATGTCCGGCTCGCCGATTCTTGTCACAGGAGCAACCCCGATGCAGCTCGGCGCGATGCTCCAAAAATGCCACCTCTATATCAGCAACGATACGGGTCCAATGCACATGAGCACGGCGGTCAACACCCCAACAATTGCGCTATTTGGTGCGTCGAATCCGAATCAGTGGGGACCACATTGGCAGCCCCACACGATAATCGCTCGCGAAAGTATGGAGAAGATTACCGTCGAAGATGTGCTGGGAGCAGCGGATCTGTCAATATCGCCTTCCCATCTAAAGGAGCAATAAAGACAGGGATTCAGAAACGATGGAGTTCAAGGATTCAATATGTTATGCTTTACGCCTTACGTTTCACGTTTCACGCTCATCGGACTATTCCTCGCTGCGTCCCCCGCCTTCCCCGCAGCGTTCCCGTTTGAGGAGGCGCGTCCACTCTACGTTGGAGCGAGAGCTTTGGGTATGGGCAATGCGTTTACTGCTGTCGCTGATGATGCCACAGCAGGTTTCTGGAACCCCGCTGGATTGATTCAGTGGCAAGGGGTAAAGCTCTTTGGCGTTAATAAGTTCCACGATCGATCTGACTACGGTTTTGATCCGAAAGGCATCGGATACGCCTATCGTGGATACGGTCTATTCTGGGGAAACAAAATCGCACTTGGTGTCGAGTCCGGGACGCCGGATTTCAACTACTATTCGCTTGCACACCAGATCCATCCACATGTTGCAATTGGCGCGAGTCTAAAGTTCAAACGTAAGCACCCAAGCGATTATTACCAATTTTTCGGTCATTCCCCATCCTACGATCTCGCCCTGCTCGTCAAATTGCATCCCGATCTCAAATTCGGACTACTCGCGGTCAATCCGCCGAGCCAACGTGGAATTCGCTGGCTAACGCTCGGCACTGCATATCAGTGGGAAAGCCTACTATTCGCGATTGACCTTGTGGTGCCACGAGGACCCCTTAATGAGACGGGACTTTACTACGGTATCGAGTGGAAGGCACACCGCTTCATTCGTGTGCGAGGTGGACGATCGGATCAGTGGTGGACGTTCGGATTGGGATTCGACTGCCGGTGGATGCGAATTGACTATGCCCGTATCTATGAACGTGATTTCGCATCGGATTTCATCTCGGCAGAATTGCGGTTTTGAAGGAAGATGTCCCAAGAGATTACTGGCATTGTAGGTCGATTTTCCAAAATCGACATTCTTGCGTCGAGATATGAATCTCTACCTACTAGAATCGTTTACTTGTAAGGAATAGCAATCGTTATTCCCTACAATTCCAACATAGTTTGTCAAAATTAGGACTTACGCAGCGTGTTCATAAGTCCCCCTGATAAGGGGGATTTAGGGGGTTAAAAATCAAAAATCTATCCCCGTGTGCCAAATTTGCGTAAGTCCTGAAAATTTGATTCTTCAATCCTATACACATCGTTTGCAGACTTCCAATTTTTCCCCAAGGAGTTCATCATGAAAAAGTTAAAAATAGCCGTAGTCGGTACAGGGGGCAGAGCGAGGGCACATTTGAGCACCGTCCCCAAGCTAGAACCGATTTATCAATTGGTTGGTGTCTGTGACATTGACGAAAACCGCGCCGTGGAGGTCGCCCAACAGATGTCGGTTTCTGGCTATACAGATATTGAAACACTGATTGAGGCGGAGTCACCAGACCTGATCCTAAT
Source organism: Candidatus Poribacteria bacterium (assembly GCA_965222805.1). Classification (GTDB taxonomy): domain Bacteria; phylum Poribacteria; class WGA-4E; order WGA-4E; family PCPOR2b; genus PCPOR2b. The sequence continues at coordinate 4,910,951 of CBDCUX010000005.1, read as the reverse complement.
CACGGTGCCCCCCGATGGCCACCACGTCATTACGGAGGTTGCAGCATCGCACGGCGTCCATGTCATCACAGAGACGCCCATTTCAACAACCCTCCCCTGTGCGGACCAGATGATCGATGCCGCGGCGCGATACGGCGTCAAGCTAGAGGTCGCTGAAAATGTCTGGCGGTGGCCCCATGAACGGCTCAAACGGAAGATTGTTGATGCAGGACTGATTGGCGAGATTACCCACGCACATCTGTGGTATACCTCCGGATCGTATCATGGCATGAATGCTATCCGGACGCTTGTGGGTAGCCAAGCTGTACGCGTGGTCGGGCACGCCAAAGAGATTGGCGGTACTTCATGGGAGGTTGGCATCGTCGAATTTGAGAACGGTGTCTCTCTTGTATATGAACTGCCAACACGACGACGTGGCAACTACTGGGAGATCGATGGAACAGAGGGGGCAATCGTTGGAAACGAATTGCTGCTCTACCGAGAGACGGGGACAGAGACCTATCCGATCCAGACCGTTACGACAGAGGTAGATGGTGTAGCGATCGTTGATCACGCTCGCGTTGACACCGATCCACCGATTATTTGGGAAAATCCGCTAAAAATGTTTGGACTGGAAAATGCGGACGATGTTGCACGGGGGACAGAGCTGCACAGCATCTACCGAGCGATCGTTGAGGGGGTTGAACCGGAATATGGTGCCGTCAACGGACGCACAGACCAAGAGATTCTCATTGCGATCCGCGAATCCGCGCGGAACGGTGGAAAACCGATTGATCTGCCGTTGACCGAAATCACGGGATACGAAGAGAATATGCACCAGGAGTACGGGGAAAAATACGGCGTCCACCCATTTGACACCATTGAGGAACAGAAAAGCATCCTGTTCCCACAACGCGGCATCGTGTGGGCAGCAAGGCGATAGGAGTCTGTTAAGAGTTGGCATCTGTTTTATATAACTTAAGATGTTGCTTAGAGGGAATGTTGCAAACCGGTCGGAAAATCAATCCCCGCTCGCGGTGGATTGACAAATCCACCGCATATCTGCAGAGATGGCTTGGATATGTCGATTCAAGCCGAGGAGGCTGATACCCATTGCACAGCGCAGAACATTGAAAAAGACGCAGAGCCTCCCAATTTCCAATAGATAGCAGCTTAAGTTATTATATCCCTAAAGAATTATTGACGCCCAACGTGAAGGAGCCCATCATGAGTTGGCAAGTTGTAGATCGCATGACGATATACCACGAATCGGGCATGTATGCCCTAAGCCCCACTGTCACACGTACGCCCTCCGGTAGTCTGTTGGTAACATTCCAGAGAGCAACCCATCTGGGGTATTCCCATCATGAACATCCATTGTTCAATGTGCAGGCTTGCCGGTCCGAAGACGAGGGGCAGACTTGGAGCGGCCCCCACCTCGTAACTGTTGACCCTCGCGGAGGGGTGATGGACCGCGGCGTCCACACCCTTCCGGATGGAAGTATCTTTCTGCACTCATCTTGCACCGAGTTGGTTCCTGCGGACGATGCGGTAGAACATGGGGGGAGCTGGGTGGTGCAACATGGCAAGCCGTTCTGGGTGCGGTCATGCGACGATGGGCATACGTGGAGCGCTCCCAAACGTTTTCCGCCTCTACCCGACGCGGTCTGGGGTCATCCCGCGCAGCATTCGGGGGTCAGTCGGAGCGGTTTGCTAGTACTTCCAGACGGACGCCTACTCATGCCGAGCAAGGCGACCGACCTCACCACCGGCGAGTTCCGCTACTTCGGCATGATGCGTGTGTCGAAGGACATGGGAGAGACGTGGGAATACGGCGGACGGATTGCGGAAGATCCGGTTGCTCACTTCAGCGAACCGGCGATCCACCGGACACCGAGCGGACGCATCTTGGTGCTGTTTCGTTGTCATCCGGGACGATTGGGACCCGAGATCGTTCGGGATCAAGAGTTTACAGGTCCCTTCATAGACGATCCGTCGTTCGTTGGTCGTCTCCTTGTGCTAGTTTACTCTGACGATGACGGAGAGACATGGTCGCCGTGGCGTCCAACCATGGTTCATGGCAGTCCGGGACACATGCTTGGCTTGAGAGACGGACGCATTTTTCTTACGGTAGGCACTCGGTGGGAGGGACAGCGCGGCTGCGTCGCTAGGGTGTTAGACCCTGAAGGGAGCGATTTAGATACCGCACCTGAGTTTGTGATAGAGGACAACGGAGCGAGCGCAGACTGCGGCTATCCTTGGTCGGTAGAACTCAACGATGGACGGGTATTGGTCGCCTACTGGCACCATTATCCGGATAATCACCGGGGCATCAAAGGTGCAATCCTCGAAGAGGTCTAGTCAACTCAGATCGAGCCAATCACCGCTCGCAGTGGATTGACAAATCCACTGCACATGTGCAGAAACGGCTTGGATATATCCATCCAAGCCGAGCAGTGCTGATACATAATCTCCTCTTTGTAGGTCGGGCATCTTACCCGACCCTCCCATCTGTCCAATACCGGCAGATAGCCTGTAGGTCGAGACTCATATCTCGACATCCAAATGTCAACAGAACCCAGTAACTGTTGATAAATCAAGTATCAGCACAAGCGGTAGGAGCGATCTCCGAATCGCGACTTGGGCTATAATAACGCAAGTTGCTAGTAATAGGCATATTGCACTGAATCCCGATTTTATCGGTGCAGAACGCAATAGCTAGTAGCCACAGGTTTCCAACCTGTGATCGTTTCACAAATTGATATTTTCACGGGTTAGCAAATCTACGCCACGATTGGATTGTAATTGTCTTGTCGTAACTTGATTGGCTATTCCATGGATATCCAACGTAGGGGGTGTTGACATTTGACAGCCCGTAAGTTGGATTGAGCAGGAACTGTTAAACCCAACACTTCAATGTACCATCATAGCCCCAGAGGGGCGGCATGTTTATAGACGGGTGACATCTCCTAGTATCCAAAGCCCCAGCGGGACGACATGTTTATAGAATATGGGTATCACTCAATCCCCAACGAGGCGACATGTCACAGAACGACTAGACCCCCTGTTTTTTGAAAAAGTGTTAGATTCTGTTAGATTTTGTTAGGTTATTTCATTCCACCCTCGGTCTCCTACAACAGACACGGGAGAAACGGAAAGTTGAATCCGTAGGGGTTGGGTTTCCCACCCCATTGGGCGAGTTAACCTCGCGACTACGACGATGTATTTATCGGCGAATTACGAACGCAACTCACATAAATGTCAACAGAACCTAGCAACTTGGCTTATTATGGTGCTGCTTGGCTCACCAGTCAACGCGTAGTTTCGTCCAGCGAACGCCGAAGGGACCGTCTTCCTGACACCAATGCGTTACCAGATAGGTTCCATCCTGCAACCGAATCGCCGTTGGGAAGCCGAACATAAAACTATACAGCTCCTCTACACCCGAATCTATATCCTCCGGTCGCTGACGTGTTGTTCCTGCGTTGTACAATATATCCTCGTAGTGGAGGGTCCACGCTTCGTCTGTGAACGTTACTAGACACATCACGATTGCCTGCTCTCCGTAACGCCGATTGTAGAGTACTAGCAGCTGGTCGTCACCGAGTGGGATGGGAGTCATTGTTTGCCCTTGGATGCCTGTCGAATGGGGTGGGCCCCAAGTTACTCCGCCATCATGCGAAAGCGCGAAACTATCCGGTTGATCAACAACATCGCCTAGCGTCACAGTCCAGCAGACACCCATGACAAGGTCCGGGGCAATCTCCGTAAACTTCTGTTCAAAGTAGCCATGTTTCCCGTTCGGGTCTTGGAACGCCACAGTGTGTCGATGCCAAGTCTGTCCACCATCGTCGGAGATTGCCAATAACACCTGCTCGCCCAAACGCTCTTGAGACGGAAGGGTCGCCGCCGGTGCCAAGAGGCGTCCAGAAGCGAGTGGTAGTACCCCGTGCGAAATCTCCAATGGGCAATCAGCTGGCATAGGTACGACTTGGGGGGCTGACCATGTATGTCCGCCATCAGTGGATCGGCAGAGTACCGGTTCATTGCGTCCCTCACCGAATTTTTCATCAGGTAGACGATAACTGCGTGACCCGTAGGCGAAAACTGTTTCGCCATCCGGGGAGCCTGAGAGCTTGAGCGCATTGGTTGTGTCAGGGTCTGTCGTTGGCGGCAAAATGGTGCCTTCCAGCGCCCAAGTTGCGCCGCCATCGGTGGAGCGAGCCCAATCCGTGCCGCCGTGGACATTCGGACCACCACCCACATTGAACGAACATAGGATGTCGCCGTTAGGCAATTGCACAGCTTGGGGAAACGCTGAATCGCGCTTATCTATCCAGCCTGTATCGAGAATTTCAATCGAAGGCATGGTATACTCCTTTATCAAAATAATAATTCATAGGTAATTTGCATGAGGGGCAGGTGGAAGGATGGGGGAGATGGGTGCCCAATCTTCCACCCTTCCAATCCTCTATACCTCCCACACCTGCTGAAAGAGGCGGAGCCAGTTGCCTCCCAAGATTTTGGTCATATCTGTTTCGCCGTATCCGCGTTTCATCAATTCGCGCGCAAGGTTCGGCAATTTGTCGGGCGTTTCCATATCTTGGGGGTGAATCAGCGGATCCGGGTAGATGATAGGTCGCTCTTGGTATTTCGTTCCTTGTTGGGAAAAGATCCAATCAAAGAACGCCTTGGGCTGATCTTGGGTATAGTCCGTGCCAATTCCAACGTGGTCAATTCCCACGCGCTGCACTAGGTCATCGATGGCGTCTACATAGTCCGCGAGTGTTGCGTCAAATGTGTTTTCAAAGAAAGCGGGAAACGCATTCGCGCCGATGACGCCACCCTTTTCAGCGAGCCGCGAAAGCGCCTCATCAGTTTTGTTTCGCACATGGTTGACGAAGGCACGGGCGTTGGCGTGGGTAATCGCCACCGGCTGCTCCGATAATTCGATCGCTTCCACCGTTGTGCGGTCGCCGACATGGGACAGATCAATTAGAATCCCCAAACGGTTCATCTCTTTGATAGCGTCTACGCCAAAATTAGTCAATCCTTCGTCCCTGCGCTCGTAGCACCCGTTGCCGAGTAAGTTCCGCTCGTTGTAGGTAATCTGAATAATACGAACGCCCAAGGCATGAAAAAGGTCGAGGCGAGAAAGGTGGTTCTCAATGGGGGATGCGTTCTGCCACCCCAGTATAATGCCCACCTTGCCTTCCTGCTTAGCCTGAAGGATGTCATCTGATGTTTTGACAGGAATTAAAATATCACTGTATTCTCTGAACCGGTGCAACCATGCTGCTATATTGTCCGTCGCTTGCGGGTAGTTTTCCCACACGGTGCTGGTCGCATTGATAGCTGTGATTCCGCCGGTGTGCAAACTTTGATACACGGCGGGGCTTTCCCAGTTGCTGACATTCAGCGCGTCTATCACAATTGCCTCATCATAAATACGTTTTGCGGTGTCTTCCCCTGACATTTTCTCCTCCAATTGCCTTTGTGACCTTAGAAGTTGCAGTAGTTCCTTTGATTAGCCATTTTGCCATGATCCCATCCGAAAGTCAAGAAATAGTCTAAATCAGATTGAACCGAAGTGAAGAAGCAACGTCCAAGACAATATCCATTGCTGAGAACGCCTGACCGCTGCGCTTTATCAGCAATTTTGATTTTAACTTGATGTAGGAGGAATCCTATGGGTGCTAATGCCATGCAACTCTTGGGAGAATGTATCGAACGGTTGAAACAGGGTAGATTAACCGAGACCCATCTGCGCGATTTGGGTTCAGCTATAGCGACAGGCAGCGCCAAACAGCAGCACTTACTCTATCTGCAAACTGCGACCACCGCAGTGACTTCTGAGGTGATCGGAATGCTGATGGTCAAGGAAGGAACGGTCTCCGATGGACCGTTCGATTACGCCGATTGGCCCTACAAAACCGTTCTGGACGCAATCAATGAAGGCTGGCGGGTTGTCCGGTTTCCGGTGCAGTTGCCGGTCGGTCACACGCAAGACACACATATCACTTGTGAATTCATTCTCGAAAAATGGGAGTAAACCAAATGACACCTGAAATACAACGTGCGGCAAGCGACGTTAAGCCAACAATGACAGACCAAGCGGTCCTCGACTTTTGTAAAACAGGCTTTCACATGGTTGAAGGAGCAATGCCGGAGGCAACGAACCGATGGGTGTCCGAGTATCTGGACCAGGAAGGTGCTACTCCGAATGAATTGGTCAAAGATAAGCGGTACGTCGAGGAGGTGCTATTACATCCGGAGGTCGCAGGAGCAGCACGGTCGCTTCTCGGAGAGAATTTCCAACTGCCTGACTGGATGGCAAACCATCGCCTCGTTGGACCTACGTCAGCGAGACAGTGGCATGTTGACGGCGGCTCTGGGTTTGAGCGGTTGTGCAATCTGTTACAGGTCTTCTATATCCCCCAGTCGAACACCAAAGAGATGGGACCGACCCTGTTTTTGCCGGGTTCTCACATCGTTCCCGTTGCGAGAGAGGAGCTAGATCACTTCGGGCACTTGGCGGGCCAAACAGCAACGATTGCACCGGCGGGTTCGGTGTTTTTTACCGCCTATTCGATTTGGCATCGACAATCCGAGAAGATCGATCAGTCAACGCGCAACCTACTGAAGTGGGAGTTTTGGCGAACGGTTCCGCCCAAACGGGATTGGGTTGTGGACCCCGACTTTGATTTCGCCGCTGCTGACTACTCGTACACCAACCCTTATTTCTCTGGTGCAACGCGGAAATGGCAATCAGTGTTACGGGTGGCGGAGATGTTCTACTGGCTCTGTGGAAAGAAGGATGAGTTCCACGTCGTTGGTGGGTCCGGTTGGCCCTTTAGCGCATCGGATCCGGGGAGATGGGCGACGTTGTAATGAGTTCCAATGTGGCGATCTTAACGCGTTTAATCATTTGTTTGTTTGAAGTGCCTCCTCAGCAGCGTTGGCTCCAGAGATATGCCCAAAAACTGTGCCAGCCATCATCCCCGCCCCGGAGGGGTAATTTCCATGCCACAGCCCGCCCACCATCTCGCCGGCAGCGTAGAGCCCGGGGATGGAGTAGCCCATGGTGTGGACCACCTGCGCTTCAGGCGTAATCCGCAGACCACCAAAGGTGAAAGTCATCCCACATACCACCGGAAAGCCCTCAAAGGGAGGCGTGTCTATAGGGAGTGCCCAGTTGTTTCGGGGTGGGGTGATACCGATAGTGTTTTTCCCGTCAAGTCGAAAGGGGTTAAATTCACCTTGCTGGACAGCGGCGTTAAATTCGCCCACAGTGTGGATGAATGCCGCGATGTCTAAGATACCCAACTGTTCTGCCAGATTTTCGAGGGTGTTGGCTTTGAAACCGGTGGCTTTCTCGTATCCCCGGATGACCTCTAACTGTCGGTGCTTGTGGTCAAAAATCTGGAACGCTATACCTTCGGGTTGGGCGAGGATGGCTCTCCCAATCTTTGCGTAGGTGAGTCCTCGCCAAGTTTCGCCCTCATCTATAAATCGACGACCGTTGAGATTGACCATAATCCCGAAGGGATAGGAATAGCGACTCCAAAAATCTCCTCTGATATTGGGTCCAGGAACGTCGAAGGGTGGACGGTTCTGATCTTGAGGTGAGGCGTGACAACTCGACCAACTCCCATAGGGCAACGCCCCGTTCTCCAACCCCATAGTGAGTCCGTCGCCGGTGTTGTAGGGGACACCCCGCAGCTTGACCTTCTTCCAGTCAGAACCGAGGTGCTGGGCGCGCATTTTCGGGTTGGATTCAAAGCTGCCACAAGCCAAAACGACTGCTCTGCCATAGAAATTACAATAACCCTGCGTCGTTTTTGTCCGTACCCCGGTCACCCTGCCTTGGGAATCCTGAAGCAAGCCTATCGCGCTGGTGTTGTAATGCACAGATACGCCTAGCCTCTCAGCCATCCTGAACCACTGTTCTTGGAGACCATAACCGCCACCTTTGAATGATACCACGTTGGCAGAAACCGGGTTGGCGTAGGTTGGAACCCAAGTATGCCCGTAGGAACTCATCCACCGGACAGACGGGGCAGCCTGAGAGACCAAGACCTCCGCGAGTTCCGGGTCGCTCTTGCCCTCCGTTACGGTCATAATATCGTCGTAGTAGTCTGCGCGGGTGTACCTGCTGATCCGGTCAGCCATACGACGAAGATCCGCCGAGGGTGTGCCGGACAAAAGCGGCGTCAACTCCTCCATGCCGTCATAGGGAAACCGCATATGCACGGTCAACGCACTGTTTCCGCCCCGGTACTGACGCGGTGCCTTCTCTAGAACAACCACATCCACTCCACGCTCCCGTGCCGCTACTGCCGCTGAGAGGGCGGCGTTACCAGCCCCGACGACGATTATCTGTGTCCAAACCTCTCTATCCATGGGCTCTTTCTTGGGAACGTTTCTAAATCAGTGAAAATCGATTCAGGACTGATCCGCCTTCCAACGTTTATGCAATTCCTCGGCTTGCCACCACGAGGGTCCCTTCGGCTGCTCTAGGGTCATCGATTTGATAAATGCCGCTGTCTTTCTCAAACCCTCCTCAATTTCGATGAACTCGCTCTCCATCTCAAGCGAGAGGATGCCTTCGTATCCCAAAAGGCGCAGCGTCGTGATAACCTCGCGCCATGTCTGATCGTCGTGACCCCAGCCGGGCAGCGTAAATGACCAGCTGCGCTGTTCAGGATAAATTGAATCCGTAGAGTCAAACAGGCCGTGGAGCCGGGCGTTGGGTTCGTGGATGAGTGTGTCCTTGAGATGGACATTTTGGATGAGGTCGCCGAGATAGTGCATTGCTGCAAAGGGGTCGATGCCTTGGACCCACATGTGCGAGATATCGAAGTTGCAGGCAACGACCGGACCGATTTCATCACGTAGCCGCATGAGTTTCGCCGGTGTGTGAATCATGTCGAGAATTTGCATCTCGAAGCATAACGTCACGCCGTGATCGGCAGCAATCTTCCCATGCTCCTTCCAATACGGAATTAGCCTTTGTTCCCACTGCCATTCGAGCGCTTCAGGAAAACCCTCTTTATCGGTGTTGACGATCCAGTTAGGAGATTTGTCCCCCTCTGCACCCTCCGGCACCCCGGCGACTACGACCAAGCGGGTGACACCAATCTTTTCCATCAATGCACAAGCCTGTCGAAATTGACGCGAATATTCTGCAGCGACCTGCTTGTCCGGCGACAGCGGTGCACCGTGCGCGGCGAAGGAGTAGATTTCAAGACCGTGACTGGCGTAGGTGTCAAGCCAGCGGTGGCGTTCCCCTTCATTCGTCACCAGTGTATCCACATCGCAGTATCGTTTGACTTCGGATTCGGTTGCATCTACCTCGACCGCCTTTACCCCAAGCTCTTGACAAAATTTGAGCCCCGCTTCAAACCCGAATTTCATGATGAAAAATGTGTTAATGCCGAGTTTCATATTACCTACTCCTTCCTTGTGAAACGCATAATTTTCTATGATTGTTCATCCACCCCAGTTTTCACGCCAGTCCCAACTTTAATGATTACGACAAGAGAGCGTAACCATTATACGGCCTCATTAACCGATGTCAACAAGAAATGCGGTGGAGATACGCAGACTGGAACGATGCGTAACGCGTGAAACGTGGGTGTAAAGATGGATCAATTCCCTGCATCTCTCACTTTTTTCAAGGGAATCGCATGTAAATGTTGTGTAGGACTTTGGCATACGACAATAGAAACGTACTCGTAGCCATAGGTTTCCTAACCTGTGATCGGATCGAGATTAGAAACCCCGATTTCATCGAGGGCACGCACTGCAGCACGACAGCCGCTAACCCCAAGTGCTGATTTCTCAACTGTCTAATCTCTATAACAGATGCAATTCCCCTATCACTTTTTTATTGTCCGTTGGTAGATGATATGATATGATGCGACTACGCTATAATATTGGTATTGGACAAAATAACTTCAAATGGAGGGGAACATCAATGGCAAAAACAGTTGGCATCGTTGGAACGTTGGACACAAAAGGTATAGAATTTCAGTTTATCAAAGAACGGATTGAGGCTAGCGGTACTTCGACGTGCGTTGTCAACACAGGAAGTCTGGGAGAGCCACACTTTGAACCGGATGTCTCCGCCGGTGAGGTTGCAGAAGCAGGAGGCACGTCACTACAAGCCCTTCAGGATGGAGGCGATCGTGGCCTGGCTGTGGCAGCGATGGCGGAAGGCGCGGCGAAGATAATCGCTGAGTTACAGAGCGATGGAAAGATTGACGGCGTAATCTCGCTCGGCGGTTCAGCCGGGACTACAATTGGGACGACAGCGATGCGTGCGGTTCCTGTCGGCGTGCCGAAGATTATGGTTTCAACCTTGGCTTCCGGCGATACAAGCCCCTATGTGGATACGAAGGACATTTCGATGATGTATTCCGTTGTGGACATCGCGGGCATCAACAGCCTCTCCCGACAGATTTTGGCAAATGCAGCCGGTGCAATTGTGGGTATGGTCAACGCAGAAGTACCGGCGGCGGAGGATAAACCGTTGATCGGTGCCACGATGTTCGGTGTAACCACACCGTGTGTGACGAAGGCACGTGAACTCCTTGAGGACGCCGGCTATGAAGTCCTTGTCTTCCACGCTACCGGTGCCGGTGGACGGGCGATGGAAGATCTGGTCAAAGGCGGATTTATCGTAGGTGTCCTTGATGCGACGACAACGGAACTTGCCGACGAACTGGTTGGTGGGGTTTTGAGCGCGGGTCCAGATCGCTTAGAAGCAGCGGGTGAACTCGGCGTGCCGCAGGTAGTTGCGCCGGGCGCGTTGGATATGGTTAATTTCGGTCCTCCCGACACGGTGCCAGAGCAGTTCAAGGATCGGATATTCTACCAGCACAACCCAACAGTAACACTGATGCGAACAACTGTTGCGGAAAACGCCGAATTGGGCAAGATCATGGGGCAGAAGTTAAGCCAAGCCAACGGACCTACAACAGTGATAATTCCAAAGCAGGGCGTCTCAGCAATTGATCAAGAAGGACAGCCATTCTACTCCGCGGAAGCGGAGGCTGCATGGATTGAAAATCTGAAGGCGAATCTTGGGGACAATGTTACCCTGATTGAGATGGATAACCATATTAATGACGATGCGTTTGCGACAAAGTTAGTCGAAACGCTGTTGGCAAGCCTAAACGGTGATGCGTAATGTTATGGTGGCTTACGACTGAAAGGAAACTTACATGACGCTTACACCAGTTCTCTCACGTCAGCAGATTCAGGGTTATTGCGAAAACAATTACTTGCTGGTATCCGGGCTGATCCCGGACGTGATCGCAGAGCAGGCGGAAGCAGCAATATGGCGGTGGATCGGTCTTCAACCCGATAATCCGGAGGCATGGGAGAATGTGCAGCCACCGGAGGGTTGCGAAGATCCTGATGTCCTTGCTGTCTATACGCCACAATTCCTGGCCGCCGCTGCACAACTTGGCGAGGGCGATATGGCTCCCCACGTTTACCGCCCGCCGAAGGGTGTAAGGCCCATCAATATCTTCCCGCAAACCGGTGAATGGGAGCCGCCGGGATCTCATATTGACCATGCGATTAAGGAACACGGGCACAAGACGTTTCCACCTGCCTTTCGCGTTGCAACCCTCACATATCTGACTGACGTAGAACCTCATAGTGGTGGCACGGTCGTCTGGCCTCGGTCCCGATACAAAATTGAGGTGCTGGCTCGTAGCGATCCGGACCGCTATGAATATATGTGGGTCCTCAATCGGGAATACAACCGTGAAGAACTAGGCGATTATGTGGAGTTAACGCCCAAGCGAGGCGATGTGCTCTTCTACCACGTCTTCTGTGCTCATTCCGGCAGTAAAAATGTTGGGCGAGTACCCCGTTTTGCCCTCCCCTGCAAATGGTAATAGAATTTGGAACGAAATTAACGCAGGTATACAGAGAATCCTGACAAATAGAATCAACGGAGGTTTTCAGTAATGACACCTGAGCAGAGATACCTGTTTGATGTCACTGGATATTTACACTTAGAAAATGTGCTTACGGGCGATACGTTGCGAGAAACCCAAGAAGCGATTGACCGATATATCCAAACCCCGGAGGATGAACTGCCCCCTGGGTTTGAGATCAGAGATCTCCATCAACACGGTTTTGCGTTCGATAAGTGCCTCGAAGCCTTGACCCTCCATCCAGCTACGTGGCCCATTGTCAAGGAGTTGACCCTTGACAAACCGCGTTTTGCCAGAGGATCGCTCAAGCGAGAGCAACACACCGATTGGAAAGAGGGCGAGCGGGCACGGACAAACCCGGGTGGACTGCATTGCGCCCGCGACGATTTCGGCTGGTTTAGCACCCTTTATAAGGTCAAAGATGGACAGATCTATTGTGATGACTTTGTCGCCTTTTTCTATTTTACAGATGTCTACCCCGGCGACGGTGGGTTGATTGTGATTCCCGGCTCTCACAAAAGCGAGTTCCAACGTCCAAAGGATCTGTTGACACTCGACGAAGAGGATGGAATCGATCCGGAACCGGATCCGATATTTACAAATATCACCGCACGGGCGGGCGATGTTGTAATTATATCCGAGCTGCTTACCCACGGTGTCTTGCGATGGAGACCAACGGATCGGGATCGCCGTATACTAGTCTTGCGCTACAGACCTCAATATATGGGGACGCATGCGCTCCCGCAGCCAATTCTGGACCGCTTATCGCCAGAGACACTCGAGCTGGTCGCATCGGCGGAGTTCCAACATACCAAAGAAATCGTTAAACAGGACATCGTCCATCTCTCTTGAGAGGGGAAGGTATCAATGACGCCCAAACAGAAGTATCTCTTTGATGTAACAGGTTACCTTCACCTGAGAAACGTTCTTAGCCCTGAGGAGCTGCAGAATACCCAAGCAGCCATCGAGCGATGCCGTCAGACGCCGCCAGATCAGTTGCCGCCCGGCATTGACAGAAACGGAGAGGGTTTTTCGTACGGATTTTCGTTCGATAAAGCGCTAGAGGCTTTGACGCTCCATCCGGTGACTTGGCCCCTCATCAAAGAACTGACCGACGGAAAACCCCGTCTGAACCGCGGGACCCTCGCTATCAATACACACGAAAAGCGCCAGCTAACCCCCTTCCATTGCGCTCGGGAAGACCTCGGTTGGATCACCCGGCGCTATGAGGTTAAGGATGGGCAGGCTTTTGCCAATGATCTTGTGGCTTTCTTCTATTTCACGGATGTGTTTCCCGGCGATGGTGGCTTGGTGGTAATTCCGGGCTCTCACAAGAGCGAATTTGAGCGTCCGGAAGGACTGTTTTTTCCGGATCTTGATGACCCAGACCCTGAGCTGCATCCAGCCATAAAAAATATTACACCTCGCGCCGGCGATGTGGTGCTAATTTCGGAACTGCTCACGCATGGGGTATTGGTCTGGAAGCCAACTGATCGAGATCGGCGCTTCCTAATCCTACGGTACAAAACCCAGTACTTTCAGGATGCGTCGGGGGACACGAATCCGGTTCCCGAGGAGGTACTCGCGAGACTGTCGCCGGAGACGCGAGAGCTAACTGAGCCTGCGTTTTATACGGATATTAAGGAGATTGCCAAACAGGATACAGTTACACTGACGATAGACTAATATTGAGGTTCTTTTTTCTATTCCAGAACAGGAGACTACCATGAAAATCACCGATATCGGGTGTATCCCAATTGTTATGCCCCTTGCGGAACGCTACACCGATCACCACGGTCGTGTCCGCATGGGCAACATTGATGAACACCTGATTGTCAAAGTCCACACAGATAATGGACTAGTCGGTTACGGCGATGGTGAAGATTTTCCCGATCCAATCCCACAGTCAATTCTCGACCCCCTCATCGGGCGCAGCCCGTTTGACTTTCTCCATAACAATTTTAATATGGCACTCGGTATGGCACTCTATGATGTGATGGGGAAACATCTTGAAGTACCGGCTTACAAGTTGATGGGTCAAAAGGTACGAGATGCCGTATCTGTGGCGGCATGGACGCGACCGTGTCCGCCGGAGGTTTTCCGTGACGAAATCCTACGCGCTGCTTCCCAAGGCTATACCATCTTTAAGATGCACTCCGGTGAATTATGGGATGTGATTGAGCAGACCCGTCTCGCCGCAGAGGTTGCACCGCCCGGTTTTAAGATTCACTGGGACTTCAACCACAACCGGAGTTTGGCAGTCGTTCTTCCCATCATCAATGAACTGGAGAAGAACCACCCAATCGTCGGTTACATCGAAGATCCACTGCCCTGGACGGATATTGATGGCTGGCGGAAACTACGTGAAAAGACACGCCTCCCGCTTATCATGCATGTTCCTCAACTCGGTGGCATTCAGGAAGTTATCCAAGGCTGCGCTGACATCTATATGATCGGTGGTGAAATCGGCACAACTCTGATGAAGGGATTTGCGTATGGGCAGGCAAACATCCAAACGCTTATCCAGCAGAGCGGTGGCACACTGATGAAAGCATTGACCTTGCACCAAGCTGCTGTCCTTCCGACCGCCACGGCTCATACGATAAACCTCGACGACCAATACTCAGAGGACATAACGACGGAGCGGATTCCGGTGATTGAAGGGTTTTCCCCTGTGCCTGAAGCCCCCGGACTGGGTTTTGAAGTGGACGAAGATGCTATCGCACGATTCGCTTCGGGGACACCGTTAACAACAGGGAGAATCATCGGCATTCTGTCCCTGCCCGGTGGTCACAAGTTTTACACGCCTCGCTCCTTGAGTGTCACAAGGTTGACAGGCTATGAGGAAGGTGCGATACGGGGAATTAATTTCGAGAAATGGGAAGACGACGGTTCGTCAGAATTTAATCGTATCTATGAACGGGTGGAGCGGGAAGGTTCGTTCAAAGTGGATAAATAGGAGAGAAAAAATGAAAGTACTTATTACCGGTGCCGCCGGTGCCGTTGGTTCAACGCTCGTAAAGGGTATGAAAGACCGACACACAATTCGCGGGCTTGACCGCCTGTCGATGCCCGACCTAGAAGACACAATCGAAGGTGATGTGGCAGATTTTGACACCATGCTCAGAGCCACAGAGGGCATGGACGCTGTCATCCACCTTACCGGGACAGATAGTGAGTGGGAAGCCGCCCTGCAAAGCAATTTCATCGGCACCTACAACACGCTCGAAGCCGCGCGTCTGAACGGCGTAAAACGGATTGCGTACGCCAGCCGTGCTGGGGTGCTTGGTCCCTATCCGAAAAGCATCAAACGGACAGTTGACATGCCAACCCTGCCTGTAGGTAATTATACGGTTAGCAAGGTGTTCGGCGAAGCGATGGGATATTCTTATGCCAACCGGTATGACATGGAGTTCGTTGCCGTCCGGATTGGAAACTTTAACCGTGACAGACCGTTGCCTGAACACCCCCATCATCTCGGTCATGCCGATGCAGTGCGCGTGTTTGAGCAGGCGATTACGCATCCAGATGTGAAGTTTGAAATTGTATTCGGTGTCTCGGACAGCAACTGGCCCCTGTACGATCTGGACCACGGGCGTTTGGCGATCGGCTATTATCCGCAAGATCGCTATGAGCATGAATGAATCAATATAGGGGCATCTGGGCAGCAGCTTTAGATCTGCTTTTGGGAGCGGAACCATGCGAAATATCGAACCGATTCTTGGGCTAATTATCATTTTCTCATGTGCGTGTGGTCTAATCTATGAAGTAATCTGGGCACGCCAACTAACCCTGTTTTTCGGGAGTCCGGTATTTGCTGTGAGCACAGTGTTGAGTGCGTTGGTAGGTGGCTTGGGACTTGGCAGCTTCTGCTTCAAGCGTTTAGCAGATGGAGGAAAGCCACTATTGCGCCTGTATGCTTTTCTCGGAGCAGGACTCGGCATCTTTGCACTCATCTTCCCGACCCTATTGGATATTCTCAACGCTATCTGCGTCCTCATCTATCGCGGACTGGGTGCGGAGTTCTATTTCCTTTCGTGGATTCGGTTTGTTCTGTCATTTGTCGTCCTGTTGATTCCGTCAACGCTGATGGGAGTGGCAGTTCTCCTTCTCAGTAGATCCGCCAAGGAAAGATGTGCAGGATTCAGAGCGGATCGCGTTTTCACAATCAATATGCTTGGTGCGAGCATCGGTTGTATTGCCGCTGGGTTCTTCCTCCTCCAGTTTCTAGGAGTTCAGAATTCGGTTTATTTGGGTGTCGCGATTAACTTGATTCTGGCGGGGGTTGCTTTCGGTTTAGATCGCTCTTGGTCTGAAACTTCTGTGGACCTGCAGCAGGACGTAAACGACGAATCGGGAATATCTCCAGCAGTCGAAATGTGGCGACCGCTGTTATGGACCTTTGCCGTTGTCGGGTTCTGTGCAATGGCTTATGCTGTCCTCTGGACGCGGATTCTGACCTCCTTTCTCGGCAACCCGGGTTACGCTTTCTCGGTTATGTTAACCGCTTTACTGCTCGGTATTGCCGTTGGCAGTTTTCTATTTACCGCAATCGCGCGCCGGATTCAATCGTTTGTAAAACCTTTCGGATTGGTTCAGATTGCAGTTGGGTTATCCGTTGTTGCACTACTACCGGCTTTTGGAAATCTATATGGAATCAGCAGGGGATTGCAAGCTGCCTTTGGGGTTGGGCGCGTCTGGGAATTTGTTGCTGGCTTTATCCTGATGATTATCCCCACCATCCTGATGGGAGCCAGTTTTCCATTGGCTAAACGAATTTGTGCCGCTGCCGAATCACAGTCAGCGGTTTATCCTTTCAGCACAATCGGTGCATCCCTTGGATCTTTGTGTGCGGGGTTTGCCCTAATCCCACTGATTGGGATACGTCCGAGCTTTCTCCTAATCCTTGGATTGAATGCGGTGATGGGGTGTGTGCTAGTGCTTCGGGATGCTGAAGAATCACAGATTTTGAGCGGCACCGCGATTGGTGGCACAATCCTGACCGTTGGGGTGGGACTGATGGTGTTGATGTGGGGGAGCTCGCCTCCTTTTTTGAAGAGCGGGACCTTTTGGACACAGCGCATAAACGATACACTCGTTGAGCACACCGAAACTGTTGACGCAAACATCACTACATTTATAGATGACCAGGGTATCCACCGGATCTATGTTGACAATGACGAAATCGTCGATGCTTCTCGCCGGGGTGCTGTTTCCCATCGCGTCATTGCCCATCTACCGCTGCTGCTGCATCCCAATCCCGAACGTGGACTTGTCCTCGGATTTGGCATGGGGATCACGTCCCATTCGATGATTCAGCACGGTGTGCGCGTGGATGTCGTTGAAAATCCAAAGGGGTTAATCGAAGCCGCGCAGAAACACTTTACCGATGTAAACCGTAACGTCCTCGATAGTTCGTTGTTCAATTATAGATTCAACGATGAACGAAACTATGTGTTGATGACGCCAGATCGATACGATGTTGTTTCTATGGGCGCCTTCCATCCGCTTGCGAGCTCAAAGGGTTCTAATCTTTATACCACAGATTTCTACCGGTGGTGCAAGCGTATTCTCACAGAAGATGGTATAATATGCCAATGGATACCGCTTAAGCGGCTGCCGGAAACACATCTCAAGATAATTGTGAGGACCTTTATTGAGATATTTCCAAACACGACAATCTGGTATAAATATACGCCAGACTTCGCCATCCTGATTGGTACACCAGAGCGGCTAGAAATTAACTATAAACGTTTTATGGATAGAGCACAGACGTCAAGAATTCAAGAAACTCTTGCGGACGATGATCTTGATGGTATGTCGCTACTCGATTCATTTATGATGGGTGAGAAGGCAGTCCGAACGTATGTAGGTGATGCTCCAATCCATACAGACAATCAGCCACATTTGGACCTCTTCCATCCCCGTGCACTTGTGAATACAACTCACAAAAACATCGAAGCGTTAGCAAAATATCGTGAACGTTTCACGCCCTATTTGGCGAATTACGGTTCCACGATGAGAGACAAAGTTCAGGTGCGAAAGCGGATCGATCTTTACTTCGATGCTACACAAAAGCTGATTGAAGGACAGATTGAATATGCCAAAGGGCAATATGAGAGGGCTGTGGGCGTATTGAATCAAGCGGTAGCCATTAATCTAGATGACAATACGATTCGGTACAATCTTGGGGCTGCGGTAGAATTAGCAAACAAGGATTATCAAGAGGAACTCGAGCGGACTGAAAAAGTCCTTAAGCAAGCAGTACAAAGCAATCCACGAGATGTTCAAAAACAGGTTGAACTGGGCATCACCTATGAACTTCAGGGAGAATTGGCCAAGTCAGCGAACGTGTTTGAAGAAGCACTTAAATATGACCCGAACCGTCTGGAGCTTTATTCGTTGCTCGGTCCGATTTATGAACGTCAAGAACGGTACGATGAAGCATTGCGCACGTATCAGAGACTTGAGAAATTAGAACCTAATCTCCCTGCTATCATTTTCGGTGCCATGGCATCGATTTATCATTTTCATAAGAAAATGTTTCCCGAAGCCCTCAAATACGCACGGAAAGCGTTGGCAGTGGACGCAAATTCTTGGCGTGTGCATAACCTGCTCGGAGTTATCTATACGGATAAGAACGAGCTTAGACAGGCGATTGATGCCTTCAAGGCTGCAATGCAGCTCGCGCCGAATGAACCGATGCCGCACAGCGATTTGGCGAAAGTATACCTTGTCCAAGACAGATACGATGAGGCGTTGAAATCGGTTGACGCAGCAATTCGTCTTGCACCGGCGGATCGATACCTTCAGGAACAGCATCGTCAGATTCAAGCAATAATGTCATCGAATAAAGAATGAGAAAACGGGGAACTGAGCAAGAAGCATCGGAATAAGTCGAAGAAAAGTGGGTAGTAGCGGTTAAAGAGATGACCGGTCATCACCATTTCCATAATTATATGCACGCCTAAGGGTGCAACGAAGGAGCAACCAGCGGCTTATTCACATTTTGTGTATCACGTTTCATATTTCACACTTCATCGAGGAGTAATTGATAGAAAATGCAGATTCAATCACCAAAGGGGACAAGAGACATCCTCCCTCCAGAAGTTCAAACATGGCAATGGGTCGAGGGGGTCGCCCGATCTGTTTTCGGCACTTACGGGTATCAGGAGATCCGCACGCCAATCTTTGAAAGCACAGACCTTTTTGTGCGCGGGGTCGGCGATACCACTGACATCGTTGAAAAAGAAATGTACACTTTCAATGACAGGGGTAACCGAAGTATCTCATTGCGTCCAGAGGGCACAGCGTCAGTCGTTCGTGCAATGCTGCAGAATCGTTTGATGGATGGTGCTAGCGTCTTGAAATTTTACTATATCGGTCAGATGTTTCGCTATGACCGTCCGCAAGCGGGCCGGTATCGAGAGTTTTGGCAGGTTGGCATCGAAGCGTTTGGAGCGGATTCGCCCGCAATTGACGCGGAGGTTATCGCGGCGGGGCACCAATTCTTCTCAACGCTGGGAATCAAAGATCTCACGTTGCACCTCAACAGCATCGGCGATCCGGCCTGTCGTCCAAAGTATGTTGAAGATCTAGCAGGGTATGCCAAGGCGCACCTTGACGAGCTATGTGGGAAATGTTATGCGCGTCATGAGCGGAATCCCATGCGGATTTTGGATTGTAAAGAGAGCGGCTGCCGTGCCGTTGTCGTTAACGCGCCTCGTCTGTCTAACTACCTGTGTGATGCTTGCCGCGAAAACTTTGATACAGTGAAGAGATATCTCGACGGACTCGAAATTGACTATCACGAAGATCCATACGTCGTTAGAGGGCTGGATTACTACTCTCGCACCGCGTTTGAATTCACAGCGGGCGGGCTTGGTGCACAGAACGCAATCGGCGGCGGTGGGCGGTATGACTATCTGGCAGAAGAAATCGGGGGCGCATCAACTCCCGGTATTGGATTCGCGCTTGGCATGGATCGGATTATCATTGCCTTGGATGCACAGAAAGTTACAGTGCCAACCGCTTCGCCGGTGGATGTCTATCTCGCCGTGTTGGGCGACGCAGCGATGCCTGTTGCAATGAAATTGGCGCAACAACTGCGGGAGAATGGCGTCAAAACTGATCTTGAGTATAAAGGACGCGGCTTACGAGCGCAGATGAGGACCGCAAACAAACTGAACGCACGGTATGCCGTCATGATTGGCGAAGATGAGATTAGTAATGAAGCTGCGACAGTGCGGGATATGGGAAGCGGTGATCAGCAGTTAATCGCGTTCTTGCAGTTACCGGAGACCATACGCGAAAAGGTGGATAGCTAGATTTGACAGTAGTGTTGGTCGGGTATCTTGCCCCACCCTCCCGTCCGGTTCAATACCGGCGGGTAGCCCGTAGGTCGACATTCATATCTGAACACTCAAATGTTAACAGAACCTAGAACGTGATCGGTCAAATATATCGCCTTGAGGGATGAAGTTACACTTTTTATATATCGAAGGAGAGAATCGAAATAATGCCTGAAATGAAAAGGACACACTATTGTGGAGAACTACGGCTTGCCGATGCCGGTAAATCGGTGCGACTCACCGGTTGGGTATCCCGCCGCCGGGATCACGGCGGCGTCATTTTTATAGACCTGCGCGATCGGACCGGAATCACCCAGGTGGTCTTCGATCCGATGATCGACCCTGAAGCGCACCAGGCTGCACACGTGATTCGCAACGAATTTGTGTTAAGTGTCAGCGGAAAAGTGCGAGAGCGAGGGGAGGGGCTGACCAACCCCAACCTCCTTACCGGCGAGATTGAATTAGCCACGGATGAACTAGAGATTTTAAATATTGCGCGAACACCACCATTTGCTGTCGAGGACGATATTGAAACAGCCGAGGAGGTCCGCCTGCAGCATCGTTACGTTGACCTCCGCCGTCCGAAAATGCAGAAGATATTACAAGTACGGCACAAGACTGCGCTTGCTGCCCGGAAATATATGGATGAGCAAGGGTTCCTCGAAATCGAGACTCCCATCCTGATGAACAGTACCCCCGAAGGTGCGCGGGATGTATTGGTGCCAAGCCGACATAACCCCGGTCAGTTCTATGCGCTCCCGCAATCGCCGCAACAGTTCAAACAGATTTTGATGATGAGTGGAGTGGATCGTTACTTCCAGATTCCGCGATGCTTCCGCGACGAAGATACCCGCGCAGATAGACAGCTTGAGTTCACACAGCTTGACCTCGAGATGTCCTTTGCAACCGTAGACGACATTCTTGAAGTCACAGAGGGACTGATGAAACGGATGTTTGAAGAAGCCGCTGACATTCCGGTACAAACACCGTTTCCACGCATACCCTACTATGAATCGATGGCGCGGTTTGGGAACGATAAGCCGGACACACGCTTCGGAATGGAACTCTCCGATCTTTCGGATCTGGTGGCCGACTGCGATTTTAAGGTCTTTACAGGTGCTTTGGCAAACGATGGACAGGTAAAAGGACTTGCTGTCCCCGGCGGGGCAGCGCTTTCGCGTAGGGAAATTGATGATCTCACTACGTTTGTTGCCATCTATAGAGCGAAAGGGTTAGCGTGGATTAAGGTAACAGAGACCGGCGCTTTTGAATCAAGTATCGTCAAGTTTTTCAGCGAAGATACTCTCAAAGCGATCAGTGAACGCATGGGCGCACAGCCGGGCGATTTAATGGTGTTTGTCGCCGACAGACCAAAGATTGTTGCAGATGCCCTCTGCAATCTTCGCCTCCACCTTGGGCGAAAACTGAATCTAATTGATGAAAATCGATTCGATTTCCTATGGGTTGTGGATTATCCACTGTTTGATTGGGACGAAGAGAATAATCGATACGAACCGTTCCATCACCTCTTCACCTCACCAACGGATGAAAGCATTCCACTGTTGGACACCGATCCAGGCAAAGCACAATCGTTACATTATGATCTGATTATCAATGGCACCGAGATTTGTAGCGGAAGCGTCCGAATCCATCAACAGGAGATTCAACAGAAAGTTCTTGAGATCTTAAAAATCAAACCTGAGGAAGCTGAACAGCGGTTCGGTTATTTTATCGAAGCCTTGGAATATGGTACACCGCCACATGCGGGGATTGCACCGGGATTGGATCGAATTGTGATGCTGATGACCGGTGAAGAAAATATCCGTGAAGTCATCGCATTCCCGAAGACGCAGAGCGGATTATGCCTGCTCACCGGCGCGCCCTCTGAAGTCAATGACGAACAGCTTGAGGAGTTGTCGATTAAGGTTGATTTAATTGAGGATTGATTAGATTTCTGGAGCAGTACATATCAGTTTTACACCCTCATCTATACAGCTGTTTTCCGAAACCTATCTCCGTCATCTGACGTCGTAATTTGCGGTGACCTGTTTCTAGATAACACCGGATCGGTGCGGCTAGTAGCCTGTGTCAGATTGAACACATGTTTTCCAACAAACCTGTTTGGTGAGATAGCGCGTTCAAGCCCACCGCGTGTGGATGCCTCGGGCATGACTCTTGCACAAAACATCATACGGTTTTTTAATAACGGTGAAGGAGATCTTTGAGATGAAAAGAGAACAGTTGCTCGAAAAGCGAATTGCGGTATTGATGGGCGGAAAATCGGGTGAAAGACAGGTGTCATTGCGATCCGGAGCGCGAATCGCTGCCGCACTTCAACGGCTGGGTGCAGATGTAGTTGCAATCGATCCAATCGACCTCGATTGGGTAGAGCGGATGCGAGATGCCTCGATTGAAATTGCATTTTTGGGGGTACACGGCAAAGGGTGCGAGGATGGGACAATTCAAGGCGTTTTAGAGGCGTTTGAGTTTAGCTACACCGGTTCTGGGGTGCTCGCAAGCGCGTTGGCGATGAATAAGGTCATGGCCAAGCGCGTGCTATCGACGCTGAACATTCCGACCCCGGATTACCTCGCGGTAGACCCGAACCAAAGTTTAGATCTGCAATGCGAAGAGGCAATCAATCGTTTGGGACTGCCGCTTGTGCTTAAACCCGCGTCGGAAGGTTCAAGTATTGGAGTCTCAATTATTTGGGAATTATCGGAACTGAGGCGGGTTGCCCATAAAACCCAACATCAGTTCGGGGAAATCTTTTTTGAACGATATATTGAAGGTCAGGAAGTTACTGTCGGATTGCTAGGAATCGAAAAGAGCCTCCGCGCTTTGCCCGTGCTGGAACTAGTTCCTAAACGGGAGTTTTACGACTACGAAGCGAAGTATACCGAGGGGATGACAGAGTTTATTATTCCCGCAAGATTATCCGATTCGCTGACCGAACAGGTGCAGGAAGTCGCACTTAGAACACACCAAGCAATCGATTGTTGGGGTGTTTCAAGAGTGGATATGTTGGTTGATACCGATGGACAGCCTTACGTGATGGAAATTAATACGCTACCGGGGCTGACGGATCTCAGCGACTTACCGGCACAAGCAGCGGCAGCGGGAATATCTTATGATGAATTGATCTATGAAATCCTAGCCAGCGCACGGACACGGCTTGTGCCCTCGGATTAGTGTTGTTAGTACGGCTCCGATTTCAGCTCTCCGTACTCAAGTGCCTAGGCAGAGGTAATTTGCGTAGGAATAATATCGGAGACAGCCCCCTGCCGAAACGCGATAGCGGAATCGATCATCTTAAAAATATCGAACTGTGGTTGGTACCCGATAAGTCGTCCACCTTTGCTGAGATCGAACTCATAATAGGTCGGCGTGTTTTCGGCTAACCGAACATCAACATAATCCACACCCAGCTTCTGCGCTAAATAGGGCACCGTTTCCTCCCATGTAAAAGGCTTTGGGCCAGCAAGCTGAAAGGTTTCTCCAATTGCCCCCGGTTTACCAAGTGCCGATAAGAAACCGAGCACAATGTCGCGCACATCTGCAAGGTGTTTCTTATAGGATCTTCCATTCTCGTCTCGTGCGATGAGCAGACGTTCTCCGGCGTTCCCGAACCCCACTAATTGTTGGTGAGTTTCGGCAGCACCACCGGTGGTGCTGTTTGCGTAGGCATTTTGCCAATGGTCAAGGCGGAATTGGGAGAAATTCAGGATCTCATCGCCTGCAGCCACGAAGGCAAAACGGAAAATCGAAATCGGTAACTGGTAGCTCCGATAATACCCACGACACATCTCTTCACCAAGCACCTTCGAAAGCGCATACCACCCGCCCGGCTTTTGACGCATCTCGTCTTCACGGATGGGTTCTGACAAACCGCCGGGGGGATATTTTTCGTAGGTTGCGTCGGTACTTGCAAAGAAGAAATGTTTGAGGTTAGCCATATTTTCACGGGCAGCCTCCAGCATGTTGAAAGTGCCACGCGCATTAATCTCGAAATAATCTTCGTTGGAGAAGGGACCCCCACCCTGGAATGCCGCACCCAGATGGCAGATCGCCTCTATGCCAGCGGCCGCTTTGTTGACATCAGCAGGATTAACTAGACTTCCCTCAACTAATTCAACCGGAAGCCCTTCAAGCTTTTCCAGCCGTAAATCCTTTTCCCAAACCAATCCGCGTACCTCATGTCCTTCATCAATGAGTGCTTTGGCAAGGTTGGCACCGATTCTGCCAGATATACCGGTAATGAGAACCTTCATAAGAGACTTCTCCTAATTTTATTACGAACTAGGTCCGTTTTTTGTTTGTGATTTTGACCCTATTTTGTTATCATGTTGTTATATTTTACGCAACACCGTTTTGGATGTCAAAAGGAAAAACGCAAAATACCATTGTGCTTGAGGAAATTGGTTGGCTCGTTTTGGTACCGATTGGTGTGCGTATCTACTGTGAAATCCTTATCGTGATATTTTCGACTAACGGTACACTTGCAGATTTCAAGAATTTGTTGAAACATCAGTGAGAACAGGATGGCTAATCAGCGTGTAACTAGAAAAGCTGGAACATCCGTTCTTCTCAATAATACTATAGTTATCTTTCGGAGTCTCTCATGTTGATGCGCAATGAAGGCAGAACCTTAAAAAGCCAGATTATTATCATGTTTCTTCTAATCGGGCTATCTCCGCTGTTTTCCGCTTCGATCCTCGCTTTCTATTCAAGTCAGAAAACTTTGAATCAGGTCGTCGGCCATATAGAGCGAGATTTGGCGATTAAGGTTATGGGTACAATCGACCACGAGATAGATAGCATCCTCCTTCTGATCGATAATTGGACCAGTTTTGAAAATCGAAAGGTTTTGGTTAACACAGTAACTGAAGGTGAGAAGAAGAGTTACAATGAATTATTGGAGGAATGGAACCACGACGGATTAACTTCAACTCCTGGTGCTCAGTTTCTCAAGAACCTCCAGCAAGCGAGCCCGAATTTCAAGGAGATTTTTCTAACCGATCTACGCGGATACGTCGTCGCCGCCACCGGTAAAACAAGTGATTTCGATCAAGGACCGGGAGACGATCCGCCATTTGGCGAAAAATGGTGGGCGGCGGCGAAAGAGAAAGGCGAACATATTGGAGAGATTGCTTATGATGAGAGCGCAGGTGTTTATTCTGTTGATATCAACATGAGTATCAAGGCAGATGATGACCAAACTGTGGGTATCATAAAGGTGGTCTACAGTGTGGAGAACATCCGTGGTCTAATCGGCGGTGCTGGCCAAGGAAGTGCGCGACAGTATGAACTGATTAACCGATATGGATACATCGTTGCCGCACCTGAGGCAGAGCGATCGCGAATTCTAAAAGATATGTCCCGCGTTGTACTTCCCGATAACAAGGAGGTATGGAAGAACCGGGCGACCAAGAACGGCTTCGCTATTGGGGAGACGGATGAGGAAAAGGTCCTTGTTGGCTGGTCCCGCGGTGCCGCGTGGACTGTACTCACTTATAGTCCGCTTGACGCAGCTTACGCGCCCTTGGAGCAGCAGGCACGGTGGCTCATGGGGGTATCGGCGGTCGCTACTGTTATCATACTTCTTGTCGCGCTAGCTGTAGGGAATCGTGTGGTCTCTGAAATGCTCGGTAAGGAGCTCATGGCACAAGAAATTCAAACCGCTCAAAGTATGCAGATGGGGCTGTTACCCGAACCACTTGATATTAGTGGTCTCGATCTAGCGGGGCGTTGTCTCGCAGCGAACCGTGTGGGTGGAGACTATTACAACTACCTATGGATGGATGCCGATCAAAGGAAACTTGCAATTGTCATCGCCGATGTTGCCGGACACGACATGTCTGCAGCAATCCCTGCTGTGATGTTCTCCGGGATGCTTGAATTTGCCGTCAAAGAAGGCGAGCCAGGCGCGATGCTCTCTGCGCTAAATCAGTCGCTCTGTCAACAGCCTAAACGTACCCCTTTTATTACCTGCTGCGTTGCGATTATTGATCTGGATGAAAAGCAGATGCAGTGGTCAAAAGCAGGTCATCCCGATATTTATCACTATCAGAAAAACATGGATACTGTCAATGAGCTGGTCGCGGAAAGCTATCCACTTGGCGTATCCCAGAAGGCGACGTATATAGATGAAACGGTTACTTTGTCTGAAGGAGACCTGCTCATTTTTTATACCGACGGACTTCCAGAGGCTACCAACACCAGTGGAAGGGTTTACGGCTATAGTCGACTCGAAAGAAGCCTCCGCCGCGTCGCGCAGAGCAATCTCTCATCAACAGAAAGCATTGACCAGATGATAGATGATGTGCGTGGGTTTATTGAAAATACTGAGCCGGAAGATGATATAACCGTTGTTGCGGCGAAAGTCACGCAAGCCAGATAAAGATAAAAAGTTATCCGACCCCCTACTATAAATGATGAGGGTCTTACGGTAACGCGTATCCGGTTGAAAGCACACGATGAAAAATGAGGATATGATAGGACAACCGGCTGTCTTTTCTATAGACGGTAGGCCGGATGCGTCTAAAGACGATGAAACCGATGCGCGGATTCAACTGATCTCTTTTCGAGATTTAGTCCCTGAAATCAAAGATACGGGATATTTGACACACGCAATTTTTTACTATCCTGCTAAATTTATACCCCATGTTGTAAGATACGCACTGAAGTCGTTCACCAAGGAAGGTGATTGGGTTATTGATCCGTTCGCAGGTTCGGGAACTGTTGGTGTTGAGGCTTATATATGTAAACGGAATGCCTTTCTACTCGACCTGAATCCGCTTTTGAATTATATGATTCCGCTCAAGGTGCATACTGCGAAAGAGAGATTGTGTGAAGACAGTCTAAGTCAGATGTTAGATGGCTTAGAAAAAAGCAGAGACCTGTTCACCCCAGCGTGGTCAAATTTAGCGTATTGGTATCCGCCTCAAATGTTGGAGGTTCTACGCAGGTATTGGGGATTTATCAAAAATAGTGAACCCAATACATATACTGCAATCATTGAATCAGCACTGTTGAAGGTAAGTAAGCACTTCTCCTATGCGGAACATAGAACCCCTAAATTGTTCAGGTCTAAAAGTAAACTAAAATATATTGAGGAACTCCTGCAGACGGATTGGGCAGAAAAATTAAAAAAGATGATTAGGAGTCATTCATTAGAAACTCTACGGAGTCTAAATGACTTTGCAACGGTTACAAGCCATCACAATAGCCGTGTTGAGTTTAAGGGCGGGGTGGATTCGTCATATTATCCATTGCAGCAAGAGTTTGATGCTTTAATCACATCGCCTCCTTATCTGCAAGCCCAAGAATATATGCGGACAGTCAAGATGGAGCTGTTTTGGTTAGGCTATAATGATGAAGAGATAAGGGGATTGTCCAGACTGGAAATACCGTATCGGAAGGCGGACAGGGTGGTTCAAACCCCAACGCTGGAAAAAATAAGGGCGCAACTCACGCGGAGCGATCTCGTTAAATTGTTGGATTCCTATTTTTGCCATACCATCAATGCACTTGAGAATGCAATGAATCGGTTAAAAGCGAACGGAACCGCTTGCATTTTCATCGGAAATCCGCTGATTGATGGGATAAAGGTTGAAATCTGGCGGATATTGAGGGAATACTTTACGGACAGCGGATATATCTTTGAGAATCTATATGAAGATCGGATAAAGCATAGACAGTTATTTGGAACAAGGAAGAATAAAAATCCAGATGGAATGAAATCCGAGTTTTTGTTGATTTTGAGAAAAGGGCGATAGACAACGAGAACTATGTGAGAAAATTGCCTTTCAGAAAGTATGATATGAGTAACAGCTTACGCGAATCTGAAGCTAGAGTGACGCTTAAGTCCTTGGAATCGTCTTACTGCCCGGCACCGATAAGAGAAGCACGGGAACGGCAAGATGAAATACTGATTGAAAGATTCCAGGGACAGCCCTATACCATTGCGGATATCGGTTGTGGCACAGGCTACCACGGCTCAATCTTTGCGCCCACCTGTCGCCTTTATCACGGCTTCGAGATCTCGACTCATATTGCAAAAATTGCTCAAGAGAGATGGCGCAAGGAAGGGTTAAACAACGCCGAGTTATTTCTGGGCGATGTAACTCAAGGCAAAACGCCGGACAATTTCTATGATCTTGTTTGGTGTTTATACTTCACCCCCGGCAATTTTCGGGAACCATCAACGGACCTAAGTCTTTATACGGACGCATACCTCGATCGGAATCCGAGTTTTATCGCTATATTCTCGAACTTTTATCGTTCACTAAAACCGGGTGGGTTGATGTTCTTAATGATCTATAAGGATGTACCGGAGGCAGAGGACGCCCAGATTGATTTCTACGAGCATACCGATCAGCATGTGGTAACACCCAAAGGAGGGCGATTTGTGGCGACTGCGGAAAATTTCTGGTCAGCCCGATGGACCGAGGAAAGTCTCTTATCCAATCTGAAAGCGTGTGAGATTGCCGAGCGCGATGTTATGTTCAGTGACTTAAACCACATTGCATGGCTTGTTGAGATTAGGAAGTAATGACAGGATAGCACTTACATCAATTATTGTAGATAGTTAACAAATTTTCATATTTAGCCGGAGTAGACGTTCGGGCACATCTGACGTGCAGTGTAAAAGAGTTGATTCCTAAGTAACAAAACCCCGTATAATATCAGATAAAGCCCGACAAAATAGCGTGTTATATGTTACTATTTTGGTATGAAAACCTGTGTGAATCCTGAAGCAACTGCAGAGGCTCTCGGCTGTCATGTCAATACCCTTGGTAGACTTGCTAATGAGGGCAAGATTGGATATATCAAAACTCCGGGAGGTCAACGGCGTTATGACCTGCAAGGATACATTGATCGTCAAACCGAGTCAGATATTACTACCGCTTGCTGCTGTAGAGTTAGTGGAAAAGGACAAACCGACGATTCCCGATGAGTCGGGATTGAGTCCATGCGTAGCAAATTCCCCACGGCAGAAATCATCAAAGACTACGGAAGCGGCATCAATTTCAAACCAAAAGGGCTTTAAGCCATACTGGAGCGTGTTATGCGAGGAGATGAGCGCCGAATTATTGTTGCCCATCGGGACAGACTCGCCCGATTCAGCGGAGAGGTTATACAATTCTTGGTCGAACAAAACGGTGGACAAGTCGTGGTTCTCGACCAAACTGTACACAGTCCCGAACAAGCGCTTACTGCCGATTTGCTCGCAATTCTCCATCTCTTTTCCTGCCGAATGTACGGAGGCCGGCGATACCGTAATCAAATCAAAGAAGATAGAAATCTCACCAATGACCGAGCAAAAGGCGATATTGCGTAAATGGTTTGGGGGGTCCCGGTTCTTTTATAACCGGGCGGTTGATGCAATGAAAGATGGGTCGTCAACAAACTTCAAAACAGTTGCTCCTCAACTGATTGCCGATGCACCTGATTGGCATGTGAATATCCCTCGCCAAATCAAGGTTGGTGCGGTTATGGACGCTTGTCAAGCGGTTCGGAACGGAAAAGTAAAGTGCAAGCAAACCGGTGAGTTTCAAAAGGTGAAGTTTCGTTCCCGTAAACAGCCTTGCCAAACGCTTTATCTCCGTGCGGACACATTGAAGACAAACGGCTTTTATGTGCAGAAGCTCGGTGAAATGCAGATGACAGAGTCGCTTCCTGCTAAACCGCAAGGGAAGGGAAAGCAATCAGAACGGGACACTATCAATGAGGTCAAAGACTCTCAACTGATAATGGAAAACGGACGGTATTTCCTATGTGTCACCTATGTCGAGAAACGAAAACCACGAGACCCAAGTGGAAAAATAGTAGCTCTTGACCCGGGTGTACGCACGTTTATGACCTATTTCACAGAAGATGGGTTTGGCTGGCTTGGCTACCAATCAATCAACCGAATCCAGCGACTGTGCCAACATTTAGATAACCTACTCAGTCGTGCTGCAACAGTGAAACGCCCGCTACGGCGTACCTTGCGGCAAGCGGCGAACAAGATAAGAGTTAAAATCCGCAACCTTGTTGATGAACTTCACAAGAAGGTTGCCCATTTCCTTGTGACCCACTACGATATCATTCTCCTCCCTACCTTTAAAAGCCAAGAGATGTGCAAACGTGGCAAGCGAAACCTGCGAAAGCAATCTGTTAGACAGATGTTGACGCTATCGCACTATCGCTTCAAACAACGTCTGAAACAGAAGTCGGTAGAGTATGGTGTACAGGTGATTGATGTGTGCGAAGCATACACATCAAAGACGGTATCGTGGACTGGAGAAGTTGTTGAGAAGTTAGGTGGAGCCAAAGTTATCACGGCATCGGACGGCACAAGGATGGACAGGGATTTGAACGGCGCACGGGGGATATTCGTCAAGAGTATCGCCGGTGCTTTGAGGGTACTTCCATCCCGATAGATCGGGATGCAAACCGAACACTTTGTATGGATTTACGTAGAGTGGTTCAGGTTGAAAGGTACAGAGATTATGATAGGTCCCAGACTTCCCTACCGCTATGACCATTACACTTGGCCCGAAATCAGGGATTTGGTCAAAAAACAGCCCGTCGTTGTCCTGCCGGTGGGCTCCACTGAGGACCATGGCCATCACCTTCCTTTGGACGTGGATACCTTCGTGTGCAGCAGCATCTGCGATGCCGCCGCGCAACAGATCCCCGACGAAGTACTGCTTTTGCCCGAACTAGCTTACGGCTTTGAAGACCATCACATGGATTTCCCCGGCACTATTACTATCAGTGATGACCATCTACTCAACTTTGTCGTCGATATCACCAAGAGCGTCGCCCACCACGGTTTTCGCAAGATCTTGATCGTCAACGGCCATGGCTCCAACGTTCCTATCTTGGAATTGGCGTCGCGCCGAACAGTAATCGAGACCGATGCACACTGCGGCATGCTCAACGCAGGGGTTGGTGTTTCAGTCGATGAAATCGCCGAATCAGATGTGCTGTCCCACGCGGATGAGATTGAAACATCGGTCTACCGCTATCTCAATGACGCAGCGGTGCAGATGGACAAGGCTACCCATGAAGTGAAAGTTCCAGTTTCCCGCTACTATTGGCGTGGAACGGTGCGCGGTAAGGGCAGCGCGCCCCTGCGTATGATGGATCAGTGGTCGCGGATCTCGGAGACAGGAGTCATCGGCGACGCTACGCTCGGTACAGTGGAAAAGGGTGAACGGTTTTTCACCGCTGCCGCCGCGGAACTTGCTGCTCTCATTCGCGAATTTCGCAGCCTACCCATCGAACCTCGTGTAGACCACCATTAAATCCTGTATGGGATTGTAAAACGGTCTCCCAATGCCATTTATGGAACGGATACAAGGATCTAACATGTCCCAAAATCAACTCATCGTTGCTTTAGACGTAGATAATTTGGCGGCAGCGAATGAACTGGTTACCACACTTTCCGATGCGGTCAAATGGTTCAAAATTGGCAAACAACTCTTCACCGCTGTCGGTCCTGCCTCTGTCAAGCTGTTGCGTGAAGGAAAGAAAAATATCTTTCTGGATCTTAAATTTCACGACATTCCCAACACCGTTGCCGGTGCAGTGGCATCTGCTACAAGGATTGGCGCCAATATCATCAATATACACAGTTCAGGTGGGTTGGAGATGATGGGTGCCGCAAGGGAAGCCGCCGAGAATCAAGCTGCCGAACTCTGTATCCCGAAGCCAACGCTTTTGGGGGTGACCATTCTCACAAGCGTTGACGAGGCGAATTTTCAGCGTGATTTTGGAACGCAACGCAATCTAACAGATCAGGTCGCTTACCTTGCAGAATTATCTCAGCAAGCGGGGTTGCATGGTGTAGTTGCCTCGCCATTGGAGATTGGGTTGATTCGGAAGGTTTGCGGAAATGATTTTCTGATTGTTACACCGGGCGTCCGCCCAGTGTGGGCGGCTTCTAACGATCAACAGCGGATTATGACACCCGCCGAAGCAATCGCTGCTGGTGCGGATTACATCGTCGTTGGACGACCCATCACCGCGTCGGATAACCCACGCGAGGCAGCGAGGACAATACTGCAAGAAATTCGTAACTGAGGTATTAGGTATACATTTAAGCGTTGGTGATGGATTCAACGAGATCACGCCTCCTGTCGTCAAACACAAAGATTCATATTTTTTAGCATAAGGACTATAACTCTCAATAATCAATGAATGACCAACAAACGATACGAAACTACTGCATCTTAGGACACATAGATCACGGCAAGAGCACACTCAGTGATCGCCTGTTGGAGTACACCGGCACGTTGACCTCGCGCGAAATGCGTGAGCAGGTTTTGGATCTGATGGACCTTGAACGCGAACGTGGTATCACCATTAAAGCAACGGTTGTTAAGCTTAATTATCGTGCTACGGATGGCGAATCCTACCAACTGAACTTGATTGACACCCCCGGGCATGTTGATTTCACCTATGAAGTTTCACGGAGCCTTGCGGCGTGCGAGGGTGCCATTTTAATTGTAGATGCCGCACAAGGTGTAGAGGCGCAGACGTTAGCAAACGCTTACCTCGCGATTGATCAGGGTCTTGAGGTTATTCCCGTCATTAACAAAATTGATCTCCCAACAGCGCGCCCTGAAGAGGTCAAAAGACAGATCGAAGAAGTCGTAGGCATCCCCGCGGACGAAGCTATTCTAGTGAGTGCAAAGGAAAATATCGGTACAGCGGAAATATTGGAAGCGATCGTTAGCCGAATCCCTCCGCCGAGAGGGGATACCGATGCACCTCTGAAGGTACTGGTTATCGACTCGACATACAACAGTTATCGCGGTGTGGTTATGTATGTGCGGGTTTTTGATGGGAATATGAAGGTCGGCGATAAGATCCGTTTAATGGCAGCAAAGAGTGTATACGAAGTCGAGGAGGTCGGGGTTTTCCTGCCCCACATGAAACCTATCGATGTGCTCTCAACCGGCTCAGTCGGTTATGTCGTTGCCGGGGTGCGAGACATAGCGGATGCAAATATTGGTGAAACTATTACCGGTCACATAAGACCGACATCGGTGCCGCTGCCCGGCTACCGTGAAATGAAACCGCTTGTGTTTTGTGGATTATATCCGGCAGATACCAGTGAGGTGGGAGCGTTGAGAGAGGCGCTCGAAAGGCTCAAACTCAACGATAATTCTTTCAGGTTTGAACCTGAAATTTCTGTCGCACTTGGATTTGGTTTTCGGTGCGGGTTCCTCGGATTGCTGCACATGGAGATTATTCAAGAACGGCTTGAGCGCGAATTTGACCTCTCCTTGGTTCGAACTTCACCGAGCGTTAAGTACCGTGTCATCCAACGAAATGGTGAGTGCGTTGAAGTCGATAATCCTGTGAAGATGCCTCCTGTTGATCAAATCGATTACATTGCGGAACCTCACATCACCGCTGATATTATTGTGCCGCGAGACTACATCGGAAATGTGATGGATTTGTGTCAAAAGCGACGGGGCATCTTCATTCGCATGGATCAGCTCGATGCAACCCGCGTGCAAATCAGCTACGATCTGCCCTTGGGCGAAATTCTCCTTGATTTCTACGACAAACTCAAATCATTAACGCGCGGCTACGGTTCGCTTGAATACGAAATTGGTGAATACAAACCTGCAGATCTCGTGAAACTGGACATTTTACTCAACGAAAAACCGGTTGATGCTCTCTCAACCATTGTTCACCGTGACATGGCTTACAGTCGAGGAAACGCGTTGGTAGAAAAATTGAGAGAAGTTATTCCACAGCAGATGTTTGCCGTACCCATCCAAGCGGCAATCGGGCATAAAGTGATTGCGCGTGAAACCATCCGTGCTTTACGGAAGAACGTGACAGCAGGACTTTACGGCGGTGACGTTACCCGCAAGCGGAAGCTACTCGAAAAGCAGAAAGAGGGCAAAAAACGGATGAAACAGATTGGGAATGTCGAGGTACCACAGGAAGCATTTATGGCAATCCTATCGATCGATGAGTAAAATCTGTATTTTACATTGGAGGTAACACACTTATGAATGAAGCGCCGGTAGACACACATGAAGAAGTGCCTTCACGATGGCAGAGATTCCAACGAACTGTGGTATGGGAATACCTTCAAGTCATCGTGGTTGCTTTCGTACTCGTTTTTGGATTTATCCGTCCCTTTGTTGTTGAGGCGTTCAAAATTCCATCTGGCTCTATGGAAGAGACCTTGCTTGTTGGAGATCGCATCCTCGTCTGCAAATTTATTTATGGTATCAACATCCCGGGAACGAAAATTAAACTCTTTGACTTCCATAAACCTGCAAAAGGAGATGTATTTGTATTCGTTCCATCTCACGAGCGCACGAAGAACTTTATCAAACGCATCGTCGCAGTCGGAGGCGACACGATTGAGACGAAGGGGGATACACTCTACGTCAACGGAGCAGCAATCGAAGATAGTGCTTACACAAAACATGTATCCCACGCCATTGGCAATCGGTACGATTTCCCTCCCTTCCGCAAGCCTTACCATTTGCCCAGTGACCGCACTTTCGCGCCCTTTAAGCTCTCACGAAATCAATTCCATATGACCTTTCCAGAAGGCAGGCCATTTGAAGTGCCAGAAGGTTATGTTTTCGCAATGGGGGATAATCGGGATCAGAGCAGTGACAGTCGGACATGGGGGCCCGTGGCGGTGAACGATATTAAAGGGCAAGCCTTCATGGTCTATTGGTCGTACGATGCGTTCAATCAAAGGAGACCTTGGGAGATTTGGAAGGTTATCGATGGTATTCGATTCACTCGAATCGGAAGCTTGATTCGGTCGGAGTTTGATGGGGAACATTGAGAAAACCGTTAGTTTGTGGCATCAACAAACATCTTCGACAAAGAGAAAGAAGTTAATCATGGAGGGGTAACACACCTATGAGCAAAACGTCAATAGATGCACACGAAGAAGTACCTTCACGTTGGCAGAGATTCCAACGAACTGTGGTACGGGAGTACCTTCAGGTCATCGTGTTCAGTTTCGTACTTGTCTTTGGATTTATTCGTCCCTTTGTCGTTGAAGCGTTCAAAATTCCGTCCGGTTCTATGGAAGAAACCTTGCTTGTTGGGGATCACATCCTCGTCTGCAAATTTATTTATGGTATCAACATTCCGGGAACGAAAATTAAACTCTTTGACTTCCATAAACCTGCAAGAGGAGATGTATTTGTATTCGTTCCTCCTCATGAGCGAACCAAGCATTTCATCAAACGCATTGTTGCCGTTGGAGGCGACACAATTGAGACGAGGGGGGACACGCTCTACGTCAACGGGGTAGCAATCGAAGATAGTGCCTATACGAAACATATATCCCATGCCATTGGTCGTCAGTACGATTTTCCTCCTTTCCGCAAGCCTTACCATTTGCCCAGTGACCGCACTTTCGCGCCCTTTAAGCTCTCACGAAATCAATTCCATATGACCTTTCCAGAAGGCAGGCCATTTGAAGTGCCAGAAGGTTATGTTTTCGCAATGGGGGATAATCGGGATCAGAGCAGTGACAGTCGGACATGGGGGCCCGTGGCGGTGAACGATATTAAAGGGCAAGCCTTCATGGTCTATTGGTCGTACGATGCGTTCAATCAAAGGAGACCTTGGGAGATTTGGAAGGTTATCGATGGTATTCGATTCACTCGAATCGGAAGCTTGATTCGGTCGGAGTTTGGTGGGGGACATTGAGAAAACCCTTAGTTCGTGGTACCAACAAACATCTTCAATAAAAGAGAGGAAGTTGACCATTGTCCGTCGAAGTTCGTTTAGACCATATTGTAAAAGCATTTGATACTACAATTGCTGTGAATGATGTCAGCCTTGAGATTAAGGAGGGTGAGCTGTTTTTCCTGCTCGGTCCATCGGGGTGTGGAAAGACTACCTGCCTGCGCATTCTTGCAGGGTTCTACGAACCGGATAGCGGGAAATTGATGTTTGGCGATCGCGAAATGAGCACAGTACCGCCGAATAAGCGGAATACCGGAATGGTATTCCAGAATTACGCGCTTTGGCCCCACATGACCGTCTTTGAGAATGTCGAATACGGACTTTCACTTCGCAAGATTGATAAGGATATCCGAAAAAAGAAGGTCCATGAAGTCTTGGATGTAGTGCAGATGCCAGAGTACGCCGATCGGCCTGTCAATAAGTTATCCGGTGGACAGCAGCAGCGCATAGCATTGGCGCGCGCCCTCGTCGTCGAACCGGATGTGCTGCTTCTTGATGAACCGTTAAGTAACCTTGACGCAAAGCTACGACTTGAAATGCGTCAGGAGATTAAACGAATTCACTCGCAAGCCGGTGCAACCGCCGTCTATGTCACGCACGACCAACAAGAAGCTATCCACCTTGCCGACCGGATGGCAATAATGAGGGACGGTGCAATCATCCAAGTCGGCAGCCCTCGTGAGATTTATCGGTTCCCTACCAATCCATTTGTTGCTAGCTTTATCGGTGAAACCAATTTTATCGACGGTAAGATTCAATCGCTGTCCAACGGAACCGCTGCGATCGAGACGGAAATTGGAGTGTTGCACTCAACAACAATCTATCACGATTTCATAAACGGTGAAGCGGTGACCTGTTGTATCCGCCCGGAGTCGATTCATCTCGGCGAAGTGATTGTTGAAGGAGAGGCCAACCGACTTAGTGCGAAGGTTCTCAGCGCAACCTATCTGGGGCGCATTGAGGAATATCACCTAGCACTCACTGAGGACTTGACTGCGAAAGCAGTGCTATACAATCCAAGAACGCACGGTAACAATGTCGGTGATACGCTTTCCGTATCTGTCAGCACAGCAGATGTAATCCCTTTGCCAGCGGAAGCACCCTACAGTGATGCGGAAGAGCACGAGGTATTGTGAATCCACCGAACAAATTTGTATCACTAAAAGCCAGAATATTACTCCTCGCCGCAGCTGTCTTCCTGCTTCTGTTTTTCGCTGTTCCTCCTTTTCGTAATTGGCTTGTGAGCATCTTTAATCTCTTCAGAAACCCACAGGCGATGCGGGAATATATCGCCGCTTATGGTCCCCTCGCCCCGGTAATCTCTGCGCTCCTGATGATATTCCAGAGTGTTGCCGCCCCGTTGCCCGCTTTCTTGATTACCTTTGCCAATGGGCTGCTGTTCGGTGTATGGTGGGGTGCCGCATTGTCGTGGAGTAGTGCTATGCTTGGTGCCGCTCTCTGTTTTTTTATCGCCCGATACTTTGGCCGTCCCGTCGTCGTCAAACTGGTTAGTGAACCCGTCCTTGCCTCATCAGATCGATTTTTTGATCGCTATGGCAAACACGCGGTGCTCATTGCGCGCTTAGTCCCTATTATCTCATTCGATCTGATTAGCTATGGGTCGGGGTTGGCCGGCATGGGGTTTCTTGGGTTCTGGCTTGCCACCGGAATTGGACAATTGCCCGCAACGCTTCTCTACTCTTATCTTGGAGATGAGGCAACGGGCACGATCAAAATCCTGTTTTGGGTTTTCGGGATTGTCATTGCGATTTCCATCGTGACGGTCTTAATTAAACGTCGTTCAAAGGCAAGTCTTGTTGTATAGGTGGTAGTGAACCTGTTTTTCTCCTCGTGCAATTGAGAAATTCCGAGTCACATCTACGGCACTGACCGACGGGAGTGGGGCTTTCTCCCTAAGAAATTAATTATAGCGGTTATTTGGAGGAATCCATGGAGATTCGTGGAGTCCGTGAATCAGAGTTAGCAGAAATGATTGACCTGCAATGCCGGGTCTTTCGGCCCGATGGACATGAACGATACTCGAGTTATGTCCGTACCGATCCAAGTTATCGATACGACCAATCCCGCGTCGTGGTGGTGAACGGGCGAATTGTTTCGACCCTCCGTGTCTGGGAGCGCGAAATACGAATTGGTTCTATCGCCGCGCCTATGGGAGGGATAGGGGGTGTAGGGACACACCCTGACCATCAAGGTGTGGGTTATGCCACAGCGTTAATGAAGGATACAACCGCCTACATGGGGACCGTTGGCTATGACGTTGGCGTGCTCTTTTCAGCTATCCCCTGTGTATTTTATCGGAAGTTAGGGTGGGCAAGTGTGCCATTGGCGGGTTTTCGAGTAACCCGGCGGCGGAGTATTGGTCTGGGTGAAACGGAATGGCGCGTTGAGCCTTTCGATGAAGAACGAGATCTGGAGCCGTCCATCGCGCTTTACGATAGATACAATGCCCAGCAGAGCGGATCACTTGTGCGCACCCGATCTTATTGGGGTAGCGGTCCCGCACGACTACGGGGGATCCTGCCGACGGTGGTGGCTCGACAGGGGAACAGGCTTGGTGGCTATCTCAACTTTCAGGTTGAGGGAAAGAGCGCAAACATCCTCGAAGTTGCGCACGACCAAACGCAGCCGCAAGCTTTAACAGCGTTGGTGAGTCATCTGCTTCGAGTGTGTGAGCGGGAAGGAGTTGAGGAGCTCTACGGCGATATTCCGCATCGACACCCGATGGTTGATCTGCTTGTTGAAGGGACTGCGGGAGATCTTTCCCTAACCGGCAATTCCGCCATGATGCTATATCCTGTAAATCTCCCCGCCTTGCTCCAGCGATTTCTACCTGAATTACAAGCTCGGCTTGATGCAGCAAATCAGGAATTCAACCCTGTCTCGATCTGCTTTGTCGTAAATGACCAAGAGGCGGGGCTGCGCCTGCTCGATGACGGAACGCTTCAAACCTTCGGTTCGGATGAAGATGCAATTCGTCTGACGTTGCCGGGACACCTCTTTTGGCGGGCACTGCTCGGTGAATCAAGTTGGAGTCAGCTTGAACCGATCCTGCATCAACAGGGGATTTCGGCGGATGCGGAGTTAGCATCCCTGTTGTCAACCCTGCTGCCACAACGGGAGCTCATTTTCTGGAGCCCAGACCATTATTGAGCAAATATCATACTACAAACTGGAGGCAAATATGAAAATTGGTGTAACGCAAATTATTCTTGGAACAATGTCGCTGGACGATACGCTCAACCTCTGTCAGGATGCAGGCTATGAAGCGGTAGAATTGACGTTCCGAGACGGGAAAGATCTGAATGCAGGCATGAGTAGGTCAGAAATTGAAAGTGTCGGTGAGAAGTGCAAGGCTGCGGGGATTGAAATTGGCAGTGTCATCGCTAGCTATGCAGACCGTGGAAACCTACTCAGCCCGGACGCTACAGAGCGAGAGAGCGGCGTAAAATCTCTTGTCCGTAACCTCGAGATCGCGGGTATACTCGGTGTGAGTGGCATCCTTTTGCACCCCGGACAGCTTACCGTTGCCGACACCTATCAATCGGTTTGGGATAACCTGATCGGTATCCTGAAAGAGGTTGCTCCGATCGCCGCGCACAATAAAGCCGCAGTTGGACTCGAAAATGTTTGGAACAAATTCCTACTCAGTCCGAAAGAGATGCGCGAATTTGTCGATGAAGTTGAAAGCGAATGGGTGGGAGTCTACCTTGACACCGCCAATATGATGGCTTACGGCTATCCCGAACATTGGATCCGTGAATTAGGTGCTCGGATTCGGCGCGTTCATTTTAAGGATTTCGACCGGCAGGCGCATCAGTTCGTCAATCTACTTGATGGCGACACCGATTGGCATACTGTGGTTCATGAACTCCGTGCAATTGGATACGATGGTCCTGTCATCCACGAAGTTGGCGGCGACCATGCCGCTCAGGTTGATCTTGCTGAACGGATGCGGAAGATTGTTTCGATGTAAGCCGGTTTCGTTTGTTGGGTTGTAGGGTTCAACGATCGTTGAGCCTTACATTCGCGGGCCGGACACCGAATTCAGCCTCAAAGTCGCGCCAGATTTTGAGGGGAACGTTTGCGGTTGTCGCCTCGTACGCTTCCTCAACCTGCGCTTTATTAGCGGGTCCCACCATCACAATACCGTCTACCGGCGCAGCCAAGCAAAATTGCATCGCGAGATGGCGGATGTTTACGCCGCGCTCTTGGCACCATTCCCACATCATGTGTGCCTTCGGCATGGATCCGGGGTGGCGACGTTGCTCAGTTTCCACGTCCGGTTCCACGCCGGTCAGCGATCCCATACCGAGGGGACTTGCGAGAATAATTCCTACATCATATTCACGGGCTAACGGCAGCGTTGTTTGGGCAACAGACTGATCGAGTAGATTGTAGTCAAGAAATGTGAGGACGACTTCAATGTGGCCGGTCTCAATCGCGGCCCGATGAAACTCGTGTTGACGGACGCCGAGACCGATATGTCGAACAACCCCCTCCTCCTTCATCTTCAGTAACTCGTCCAGCGCACGACCTGGTCCCAAGGGATCTTCAATCGTGATTGGATCGTGGATAAGGACTGAATCTAAGTAATCGGTTCTGAGCTGCTTGAGGCTGTTCTCCACGCTCCGACGTGTAGTATCGCCAGAGTAGTCTTTATTTGGACCCGGAGGACTGACCTTGGCTTGCAGATAGATTTTTTCCCGCAGACCACCGGCAAGTGCCTTACCCCAACGTTCCTCTGCTTGACGGGGGTACGTGTCCACATAATTGATGCCTAATTCAATCGCACGATGGATAGCATCAATCGTTTCAGTTTCGGATCCTTGCGCCAACCAAGCAGCGCCCAAACCGAGTGACTTTGGTCGCATCTCAGTGCGTCCCATCCGTCGAGTTTCCAGTTCTGCCATTATCCTGCCCCTTATATTTCGCAATTTCATGCAATACTTTAGCCTTAACGTGGGCCAGGTATTGTAACCTTCCCATTGTCCCGGCGCTGGGATTCCAAGAAACCGATCATAATCTCCACAACCTTGTGCCCATCTCTGCCCGATGACGAAGATTCTCCGCCTCCATCGACTATACGCACCAGTTCTTGGACGCCGGCGGGTATTCCTTCGACCTCCCACGTGGGTGCCGTTATAATTTGAGAGGTGCCGTCCTTTTCGAGGCTCGCTTTCTCGTTATCTATAAGGACATAGCCTTTCGTACCGACAATCTCAAGGCGAAAGCTCGGGGCGGGCGTATCCTTAGATCCGCCTGCATAGTATCCACGAACACCGTTTGCGAAATGGATGTAACCGCTCGCGGCGGGCTCCGTCTTGGGTTCGTGTCCACCATCCCCTCGGTATTCCCAGTAATCTTCGTATCCTGCTTCCAATTCGGCGATAACCCACTCCGGGTCAGACTCCGCATAGTAGCAGATCGCATCGATAAGGTGGGTGCCGTTGCGGAATAGCATGGCACGTCCCCCGTTCAGTGTGCCGATGATATACTTCACCTCCCCAATCTCGCCGGCTCCAACGATCTCTTCCTTCGTATGCCGCCATAGGGGTTGCCATCGTCGAGTGTGGTCAATAGACAAAATCGTGCCGTTCCGTTCAACCGCTTCGAGCATACGGTCAGCATCTGCGAGGTTGGTAGCCATCGGTTTCTCACAAAAGATCCCCTTTGCGCCGGCGTTAGCGGCATTGACCACCAGATCGGCGTGCCGATGATCGGAGGTTGCGATCGTTACGATGTCTAAGTTTTCCTTTGCTAACATCTCTTCGTGATCTGTGTAGAGTGCGATGTCTGACCAATGGTCCTTCCACTGCGCCTTGAAATCCGCGAGTGTGGTCTCTAATATATCACATGCGGCGACCAACTCCGCGTTGGGCAGCCCCACCAAACCAGAGGCATGTCTGACGCCTACACCTCTACATCCAATCACACCAACTCGATTTTTTGCCATAATAGCTTCTCCAATCTTCTTAGGTTTCACCTTGTGAAGGTTTCGACTATGTGGTTATATCATTCGGAAAACACGCATCATATTCTTCCCAGACTTCATCGGGCAAGGGAGTAATCGCAGCTCGCACATTTGACTCCAACTGTTCGCGGTTCAGCGAACCGATGTTATTCCCATGAATCCGCTCATCTCGCAGACAGAATTGAATAGCCAATTGGAGCATATCGATTTCCTTCTCCATGCACCACTTCCACCTTGCCCGCGCGGGTTCAAGGTCAGGGCTATTCTTCCATCGTTCCTTCGCTGCTGCCGAATCAAGATCAATCCCTGTGAGCAAGCCACGCAGAATCGACCAGCCATTCATCACGCCGACATCCGCTTCAGCAGCGGCGGGCAGGATCCTATCCGCGGCGGTTTGACGGATTAAGTTATAGTCGTTGAAGGTCAAGATAAAATCAACATCGCCGGTGGCAATCGCTTTTAGGTGAAAATCGTGTGGTCCCATGCCGTATCCAGCGAACTTCGTCAGTCCACGGGATTTGCATCGGAGGATGCCTTCCAGTGTTCCGCCCTTTTCAAGTGTCGGCTCAATTTGAACGGGGTCGTGGATAAGCACTCCATCGAAATAGCCGATGTCCAGCCACTGCAATTGATCTTCAACATCTGCAACTGCACGCTCGGCAGAATAATCCGGTGTGCCCTCGCCATATCCACCCCATTCTGCTCCAGAATGGCAACAGACACGCCCAGTGATAATCACATCCTCACGAGGAATCTCCTGCATAGCCAGTGCCAGCTTACGCATTGAATCCCCGTAGCAGCGTGCACCATCAAAATGATTGACACCAAGGCTGATGGCGTGTTTGATGAGGGCAACAGCATCTTCATCGGAAACGAATCCAAACTGATTGCTGAACCCTAGCGTCCCAAATGGAACAACAGGGATACTCAATTCTGTTCGTCCCAAGCGACGGCGCGGTATGAATAGCGCAGGCATTGCTTTACTTTCCTTCCTCCGCATCTCGCTCAAACAATTGCAAAAGCATATCATTTGGACCTTTGAAGAACGCCAGACGAATGCCACCGGCACCCGCATCGAAAGGTTCTTTTTCGATCGGCACCGCCTTGTCCTTCAGATCTTGGGTGCTCGCATCCACGTTGTCAACCCTGAAGGAGATATGATGGAAGCCCTCTTCTGCCTCCATTGATTTTTTCGGCATCAGTTCCAAGATCATGTCGCCGGCTTTAAGAAAGACATAGCCCTCGTCGTCCTCGACCGGGAATCGCTCAATAACTTCCAATCCAAGTGTTTCGGTATAAAATTTGACAGACCCTTCGACATCATCGGTGACAAGGGCTATCTTGTGAATCTTATGAATCATCCGAGGTCTCCTTTTATTGTTAAAAGATTAGAACGTCTGCTCCCAACCGATATAGTAAAGCCCGCCATTAAAGCCAAACGGCGTAGAACGCCGCGAATAGGTGAACACGCCCGGCGAATCAACCACGATATTCCCCCAAGGATCCACGATCTTTCCACCTCGGGATTGGCCAATGTGATTTTCATCAGGGGTGACGTTGAATAGGTTATTCGCACCTATTTTGATTCGACCATATTCACCCAATCCATAGCTCAGTTGAATATCAGTCAGATATTTAGGCATGTAAGTTTGGCTCTTGCCACCATCAATCACAGTGTATGCCCCGTACCGATGCACCGAGTAGTCCACAGCGATAGTGTTGTTCGAATATCGGGTTGACATCGAAACCCGGTCTTTCGGCTGCCATGTCTCAATAATGGAGCGGTCTTGCTCGGTGAACAACGATTCCGGGAGATTGGCGGGGAGATTTACGTCAGTTATCTCTGTTTCTGTGTAGTTTGCAGCAAAGCTAAACGTGAGTGTTCCTTGCTCAAACACTGGATAGGCATAGGACGCAACAACATCTATGCCTTGTGTTTGGGTGTCCGCAGCGTTCATGAAAAATTGTGCACCTGCAACGCCTGAATTTTCAAGACTCTTTCTAATTTTTGACGGGATATCTTCATTGCCGCTGGCTAACCGTCCGCTAATAATAATACGGTCGCTGATGGTGACACGATAGACATCTGTCGTAAGGGTCAACCGGTTCAATGGTTGAATAATGAATCCTGCGGTGACATTAAGTGCGGTTTCTTCTGTCAATTCAGGAATACCGACTGCTTTAGCAATTTCGCCATCGTTTCGGAACGTACCGATTTCTTGAGCAATTGACTGACCATTAACGGTATTGAATTGTGTGCTGACGTTGTTGAAGTACAGCTGCTGCATTGAAGGGGCGCGAAACCCTGTACTCGCTGAACCTCGCAGGGCAAACATTTCAATTGGTTCATAGCGTAACGCCAACTTCCCATTGATTGTGGATCCGA
Organism: Candidatus Poribacteria bacterium; assembly: GCA_965222805.1. Lineage (GTDB taxonomy): Bacteria > Poribacteria > WGA-4E > WGA-4E > PCPOR2b > PCPOR2b. The sequence continues at coordinate 4,866,548 of CBDCUX010000005.1, read as the reverse complement.
AATCGCTGTAGTTTTCGATGCGAGCCGCTGGGTTGATAAGCACTTCCTTGATTGGACGAACTTCAACATCGGTGTAGAACGCAACAGCAGTTCGGACTTCGTCCACCTCATTTGAAGGTTGGAAACCGGGGAATACTTGGATACCGCCTGCCGCTCCGCCGGGTCCGTCGTAGTCGTGATAAGAGAGTTTTTCACCCGCCCGGATTTGGTAGATGTCGTTACGAAATCCGCCGCCCGCTGCAACGTTTCCCCAGTTCATCGGAAGTGAGAAATCGAGCCCTACCGTGTTGAGAAAAAGCCGTAGGGCACCCGCATCGGCGGATGATGGGCTAGCACTCTCCGCAGCGACGAGCGAGGCGTTGTGCGAATTGCTAACATTGAACGCAAAAGTATTCCCTCCTGTCACCACACTTGCATCCATCAATAAGCCGCTGGAGAACGTCTGCTTGAGACCAACCCCAATGGAGTAATCGAGTACATCTGTGTTAATCAACGGGAGGAAACCGTCAGGGTAGGCAGACCCTTCCGGGTTGCGTTCGAGTTGATTGGCTCTTCGGTAGAATCCTGCACTTGTGTTTTGACGATTAGAAAAATCAAGAAAGCTATAAAAAGTTGCATCGTTCCACATGTTATCAGTAGGTAGGCTTAAAATGCTATCAATAGGCTTCTCCAAGTTCAGGACAAGGGCGATTTGACGAGATTCCGCATCCCCGATACGGAAATTTTGGCGGTCAAAGTTGTGTTCTTTGTTGCCGGAATCTTTCATTATTTGGACGGGCGCACCCTCCCCGACTTCGGTGCTGGGATACTGAATCACACCAGTCAAGCCGGCACGATTGGTGGGCTGCCTATCTCGATATTCAAACGCCCCATGAAGGACACCATCTTCGCCCAATTTAAATCCCTTGTCGGCACCCAATACGAATGTCGCTCCATCGCCCTCGTAGGCGGAGCCGTAGGAAGATCGGAACCCGCCTTTGTAGCCGTCCTTGAGCACAATGTTGATGACACCGGCGAGCGCGTCTGAGCCGTACTGTGCTGAAGCCCCATCGCGCAGGACTTCGATTCGCTTAATGGCACTTGCGGGAATCGTGTTCATGTCCACTCCCGCCGTGCCACGCCCAACGGAGGTATTGACGTGAATCAATGCACTGCCGTGACGCCGTTTCCCGTTGACAAGCACAAGCACCTGATCTGGTCCTAAGCCTCGAAGCGTTGCGGGCCTTAGCGCATCCGTACCATCACTGATTGAGGAACTCGAAAAGTTAAATGATGGGGCTAACGTCTGCAAGACACGCCCCACCTCAGTATGCCCGGTCTTGCGGATCTCATCTTCACTGATGACATCAACTGGCACCGGCGAATCGAGCCGACTCCGATCAGGGACCCGCGTGCCGATGGTGACGATTTCTTCTAGTTCAACGACTGGTGTTGTGTCTTCCTCTGCCTCCTGCGCTATAAGTGAAGAGGCATGGCACACAATGATTGAGAGTAAAATGCAAAATGTGAATTTCATTAAAATCTCCTGTTATTTTGGCAATAAAATGAATTGCCTGAGTAGCAACTTAGGCTATCATGATTCAAGTTGCCGCTTATAAGATACGTTGCGAGCCGGGAGAAGGGGACTAAACCGAGTCAATCACCGCTCGACTTGGATTGACGAATCCATTGTACATACACAAAAACGGCTTGGATATGTCTATCCAAGCCGGGCAAAACTGATAAATAGGACACAGTGCAGGATACCAAAAAACATACAGAATATCCAGTTTCCAACAAAGTAGCAGCTTAGGTTATCTTAACCCAAGTTGCGAGTTGTTGAAAGTTCATCGGGTTGTCGTTAAAGCTGATGTGCTCAATCTTTCGCTCCAGAGGAGCAATATGTCTATAGAAGGGCAATACGTCCAATCCCCGCGCTCCAGCGGAGCGCAATGTGTATAGATATACCGAATCCACACATATCAAAGCCCCAGCGGGGCGACAGATGCAACTTGCGTTATCTTAGCCAATTTGATTATTTCTATTAGTTGTCAAGTATGGAAATTCGACCTACGCGCTATCTAGCAGCTTAGGTTATCTTATGATTTTGTAGCGGGTTAACAAGATATCAAACGTAAAACGCAAGGCGCGAATCCTCTACGTTTTACGTTTGACCCATTACCTTTACTAATTAGGATACAGCACTCTCAATCGCGCGACGGGTGTAGACCTTCGCCAAGTTCTGACGATACGCCTGACTTGCGTGAATATCCTCCAGCGCATCTATCCCGTCAACCGCTTTCTCAGCAGCGGCGGCGATATTCTCAGCGGTCAGTGCTGCTCCTGTCAAATCCGACTCGACGCTCGATGCCCGATACGGGGCATCCGAAACACCGGTGATACCGACCATGACGCTTTGGCAGGTATCTCCAGACTTGGTCAAAACGACTGCTACACCCGCGAGAGCAAATCCTGATGCCACTTGGTGCAGCTTCAAGTATGTCCCTTTGGTGTTAGCATCTGGAATCGACACATGGATTGCGGTAAGGATTTCGTCGTCTCCGAGGTCTGTCTCGTACAGTCCTTGGAAGAAATCGGTTGCTTTGACAGTCCGCTCGCCATTAGGACCGGCGATTTGGATGTCAGCATCAAGCGCGAGAATCGCCGCGGGCCAATCGGCAGCCGGATCGGCATGTGCAATGCTTCCGCCAATTGTACCCTTATTGCGTACCTGCACATCGCCAATTTCGGCAGCGGTCTGTGTAAGCAGCGGCACTCTCTGCTGAACCAGATCGGAACTCTCCAATTCATGATGCGTCGTCAGCGCACCGATAACCAATTTTCCGTCAGACTCGGAGATCCCTTTCAAGCCGCCGATGCGTCCAATATCAATGATAACCGCCGGTTCAGCCAAACGTAATTTCATCGTCGGAATCAGGCTATGTCCACCGGCAAGCACCTTCGCATCATCTCCATGCTCCTGCAAGAGCGACAACGCTTCATCAAGTGCTGTTGGTGCAAAATATTCAAAGCTTCCCGGAATCATTCGTTATTTCCTCCTTCCTTCACTTTATATTAACCCTTCGCATCTTGAATCGCCTGCCACACACGGTTCGGCGTCAACGGCATCTCAATATCCTTCACCCCAAACGGTGATAAGGCGTCCACGACAGCGTTGACCATACACGGCGTTGAGCCAATTGTTCCGGCTTCACCAACCCCCTTGACACCCATCGGATTTACAGGTGAAGGAGTTACCGTATGGTCTGTTTCAAAGTGAGGCATCTGTGTCGCCTTGGGAACGGCATAGTCCATCAATGAGCCAGTCAAAAGCTGTCCACTCTCATCGTAGACCGCTCCTTCATACAGTGCCTGCCCCAAACCTTGTGCAATGCCACCATGTACCTGTCCCGCAACAACTAAGGGATTGATGATATTGCCGATATCGTCAACGCATACATATCGCTGAATATCAATCTCACCGGTATCAGCGTCAACCTCGACCACTGCGATGTGGGCACCGAATGGATAGGTGAAGTTCGATGGTTCAAAGAAATGCGTTGCTTCGAGTCCAGGCGTCGTGTCGGGCGGTAGATTCTTCGCGACGTGTGCTTCTAGGGCAATCGCAGCGAAATCAATCGCTTGATCCGGTGAACCTTCGACGAAGATCTGTCCGTCTCCAAAGACAAGGTCATCGGCGTTGGCTTCCATCAGGTGGGCTGCGAACTTTGCCATCTTTTCCTTCACCTGACCCGCAGCGATAACCATCGCCGTTCCCCCGACAGCCGTTGCTCGACTGCCAAAGGTGCCGATACCGTAGGGCTGCCTTCCCGTGTCGCCATGGATGATTATGACATCGTCAATATCGACGCCAAACTCATCGGCGATTAACTGGGCAAAGGTGGTCTCTTGGCCCTGACCGTGCGGCGAAACACCAGTCAACACCGTAATCTTTCCAGTCGGTTCGATGCGGACGGTGCTGCTTTCCCAACCGCCGGCGGGCATCGCTATGGAGGGGCCCATTCCACAGATCTCTGCATAGGTGGAAATACCGATTCCTAGATATCTGCCCTGCTCACGAAGTTGCGTCTGCTGGCTTCGTAGACCGTCATAGTCGACAATTCCCAATGCCTTGTTAAAGCTTTCTTGGTAGTTGCCACTGTCGTAGACAATTCCAGTTGGGATTTCAAGCGGGAATTCAGTCGGCTGCGGGAAGTTTTTGAACCGAATGTCTTTCGGATCCATTCCTACCGCCGACGCTGCCAGATCAACCATGCGCTCAATGATGTAGGTCGCTTCGGGACGCCCCGCACCGCGGTACGCATCCGTTGCCATCTTGTTCGTTAAGACGCCGACCAGTTCGATCTCGACATTCGGAATCTTGTAGCAACCCACAATCATAAGGTTTGTCAATGTCGGGATAAGCGGGGTGAGCAATTGATAGGACGCCCCAAGGTCGGCGAGGATTTTCGCACGAATCCCGGTGATTGTCCCATCGTTGTTGACCGCGACATCCACATAGTTGACTTGGTCTCTGCCATGGATTGTCGTTGTGAAGTTCTCAGTCCGCTTCTCCGTCCATTTCACCGGTTTCCGTAATTGGATCGCCAGATGTGAGACAACGACCTCTTCGGGGTAGACATTTAACTTACTACCGAAGCCGCCACCAACTTCCGGAGCGATAACCCGAACTTTCTGTTCCGGCACGTTGACGATAAGAGACAACTGCGTTTTAAGGATGTGTGGAACCTGCGTTGATGACCAGACGGTAAGGGTGCCTTCGCCCGGTAGATATTCAGCTAATACCCCGCGCGTTTCCATCGCATTCGGAACCAGACGCTGATTCACGAAACGCTGAGATACCACATGATCCGCTTCCGCGAAAGCAGCATCGACATCCCCTGCCTCTAACGGCATTGTGAAACCGATATTGTCGCCAAAGTCGTCATAAATCAACGGTGAATCCGCCTCGACCGCCTTATCGAGGTCAGTAACAGTGGGCAGCTCTTCATAATCAACTTCAATCAGGTCCAGCGCATCCCTAGCAATATACGCATCTGTCGCCACAACCGCAGCGACTGCCTCCCCAACGAACCGAACACGCCCCACCGCAAGCGGAGGGTGATCCGGCACCTTAAGGTCTGGAATTTCCGCGCCACAAGGGATGCCCCCAACCTCGCCAAGGTCTTCGGCGGTAATCACCGTAACGACGCCGGGCAATTCTTTGGCTGCTGTTGTATCAATGCTGTTGATGACTGCATGTGCATAGTCGCTGCGCAGGAAGGCACAGTGAAGGGTGCCCACCAGCTTAATGTCGTCGACATAACGGGATAACCCTTGGATTAAGCGCGGATCCTCGCGTCGCTTAATCGGGGCGCCTATCATTCGAGTCGGTGCCGCTATTGTTGCCATAATATCGATCCTCCTATTTGCGTCCTGTATCTTGCTTGTTAGTCCTGCATCTTCTCCGCAGCGTATTGAACCGCCTCAACAATATGCTGATAACCGGTGCAGCGGCAAAGGTTGCCTTCCAACCCGTGCCGAATCTCGTCTTCTGTTGGGTTGGGGTTCCGCTCCAGCAGTTGATGGGCTGCCATAATCATTCCGGGAGTACAGAAACCACACTGCAAGCCGTGACGTTCCCAGAACCCCTCTTGGATGGCGTGAAGATCTCCATTTTGCGCCAAGCCTTCGATGGTTGTAATTTCCGTGCCATCCGCTTGGACCGCCAGCATCGTACACGATTTGACTGCTTGTCCGTTCACTGTAACCGTACAAGCACCACACAGGCTCGTTTCACAACCGACGTGTGAGCCCGTCAAACCAACAACATCTCGGATGTAGTGAACCAAAAGCAGCCGTGGCTCAACTTCGTGTGTGTGCGCCTCTCCATTAATTGTTGTATGAATGACTTTCTTAGCCAAGTGTATTACCTCCTTTTACACATCCCGCCCCTGACAGGGCAGATGAATACCCTACTTTCCTCTCTAAAATTAAACCGCATTATATCAGAATCGGTTTTTTACTGCAACCAAAAAACGGATTTCACTTGCTTCCAATTGACCCTGTTGGAGCTTTAAATTGCCACTCCTATTAAGCAGTTAAGAAAATCGGACGTTAATGCCTTCCAACTCTTTCTTCATAAACTCACGGCAGTCGTCGACCGACTTGAGCAAAGGGTGGTCATGTGTTTCAATGTCAAACATTAAATCCTCCGGACCAAAGTCGATATAAGTGATACCGGGTTTAACCAAGCTGCGTATGTTCAAGACCGATTTGAGAGACTCCACCTTAAATCCAAGTATCCCGTTTTCGTTCCACCATTTGGCATATTCTCGACGATCCTTTCTTGTCTCAATGCCGTATCCTACCCAGCCGCCCCAGCTTCTTCTTCCGACCGGAGGAAAGTAGAATGAATTAATGGCTTCGTCAACAACCTCTTCCGTCTCGACTTCAGGCACTTTGATCGCCAAAACCCCGAGATCGCAGTAATTTCCAAGCCGGTAAGCATGTCGAGTATGTTTAATCCGCAATAGAACAGGCACCCCTTTTTCTTCGGCGGCTTTACTAATACGAGAAATATCCCATTCTGTATAAGGACCGTGCTGGCTGTCAATATAGATAATATCGCAACCTGTGTCTGTGATGGTTTGATGCACCTGCTCTATAGTGGAAGCCATCGAAATCCTCGATTGAATGATTTTTTTACTGGCTAAGTATTTTTCTTTCAAGGTTTTGGACATATCGACTTTCCCCTACATTGAACTGATAGCTATTCGCAGTATTAGATGACTCGTTCAGTATCGCATAATTCAGCACTGTGGTCAAGTGCAAAAGTTTAGATGCCAAATAGAAATCGGCTTTTCTGTTGTTTGCAAAAAAGTAACAAAATGATAAAATAAATCCTGTTTTTTACACGGATCGTCTCAGCGAATTGGGATTATTATAGTGAAACCTATCAATAGAATAAGAGGTTGATATGGAAGAGTTGGAATCACTTATCAGTCGTGCGCAAGCCGGCGATCTGGACGCCTACGGTACAATTGTTCGACAGTTCCAGGACATGGGGGTGGGCTACGCCTACTCCGTCTTGGGGGATTTCCATCTGGCTGAAGATGCCGTACAAGAAGCGTTCATTGAGGCGTATCCGATTCTTTCAAGGGTCTATGGTCCCGCTGCGTTCCCAGGCTGGTTTCGCAGGATTATTTTCAAACATTGCAATCGGTTGACACGCGGGAAGCGCGATGAACTCATGCCCCTAGAAACGATGGTCGAGATGCCTTCGGGCGGGAGAGATCCAGCAGAGGAAATCGAGGAGCAAGAGACAAAATCCCTTGTGTTAGCCGCGGTGACGGCATTGCCAGAGAAGCAGCGTCAGGTCACAACGCTCTTCTATATCAGCGGTTTCTCACAGAAACAGATTGCGGACTTCCTAGAGGTGCCGGTGCCGACCGTCGATAACCGACTCCGTGCCTCAAGGAAGCGCCTAAAAGCAACCCTACATTCCGAAAGGATGATTACTATGTTAAAAAATACACTTCATGAAAACGCACCCTCACGCGACGATTCGTTTGTCAATGCAGTCGGTATCTGCAATGCAGCACAAGCGGGTGACCTGCAACGGGTTCAGGAGATTCTCGCTATCAAGCCAGAGTTAGCAACCCAAGATATCGCTTCAAATAATGAACATCAACCCATCCATCTCGCAGCGGAAGAGGGGCATACTGAAATCGTGCGTGTGCTACTAGAAGCAGGTGCTGATCCGCTCAACGGGATATATCCCCACCGTGAAGCCACCAGTGCGCTAACAATGGCGAAAGACCGTGGACACACCGCTGTCGTTGAGGTCATTGAGGCGTGGCTCAACGAACAACGGGGAACAACGTCAAAGGGTGAAACTTTTACACGTGCTGCAGCGAATGGTGATATCGAACAGATCTACTCGTTGCTCAATGAGGATCCATCACTTATCAATGCAACCGATAAAGGTGGAAAAACCGCGCTTTTCAAAGCGATTGATCGAGGCGACTTGTCACTTGTCTTGAAGCTACTAGACCGGGGTGCCGATGTTGACCATCATGCCGCAGACGGGAGTCGGCCGATTCACCACTGTCTCGCACACAGTTGGAAGGTGCCGGATGAGATGTACAAAACCTACGCCATCCTTGCGGGTGCCTTGCTCGCTCGAGGCGCGACGTATGATCTCTGGGTTGCCTGCGGTGCCGGCGATGTTGAAGGCGTGAAGCGGTTTATTGATGCCTGTGAGGATAAGACGCAACTCTGCAAAAGCAAGGAGCCATTTTGGGGAGACTATGACAACCCGCTGGTCGTCGCTTGTTTTCACGGGCATACGCAAATTGTCCAACTGTTGATTGATGCCGGGGCAGATCCGGATTCGCCGTTTGAGATTGATGTCGCCGGTGAGCAGGTAAAGCAGTGGGGACATCCGCTCTGGCTTGCGGCGAATCGTGGGCGTTATGAGGTCGTGAAGTTGCTTATCGAACTTGGAGCAAACCCAAACACGGCGGTCTACGCCTCCGGTAACGCCGTATGCTGGGCGTATCAATATGGACACAAACGTGTTGCGGATCTGATGTTTCAGCACGGTGCGGTCGCCGACCTATTGAGCTACTGTTTGACAAACAATCTCCCTGCGATTGCGGAGATCCTCCAGCGCGATGAGTCGGAGCGCAAAGAAATGCTGTGGAGTGCGATTCTGGCAGGTAATATTGATGTGGTCGCGATGGGACTGCGTGATAACCCACAGTATGATGATGCCAAGTGGTTTAATTTGTTGGAACAATCGGTGCGCGGTTGGCGATTGGGCGATCTGAAGATCAACAACGAAGGATTTGACCGTCACAACTACATCACAATTTTAGATATGCTGCTTGAATACGGGATAGATCCGAACCTCCGAAATCCGCGAGATGAGCGGTTCAACTTCACGATCCTCCATCACTTAGCTGGCAGGAGTTGTAATTCTAGAACATATGGGCATACGGCAGAGGAGGTCATTGAGTTTGCCCGTATGCTGCTCAAGCACGGTACCGATATCAACGCAATGGAAGACAAGCTAAAGTCAACCCCGCTCGGTTGGGCTGCACGCTTTGGTCAGAAAAAGCTGGCTGAATTTCTGCTTGACCGTGGCGCAGACCCGAATCTGGCGGATGCACCGTGGGCGACCCCGCTCGCTTGGGCGGAGAAGGGTGGGCATACGGAAATCGCTGAAATCCTCCGAAAACACGGCGCGACAGCATAGTGCCTTTCAATCGTGCGATATGAAATACGAAAGCCGACTCATCATGGGTCGGCTTTTTTATTGATAATTAACCTCTGGCGACCAAATGTACTCTCAATTTGCCTAATCCTACCAAAGCAAACCAAAAGCGAAAATTCACGTCTCAATGCAAAAAAGTGCTAAAAAAAATCTCGGAACTGTGTCTTAATAAAGTGCAAGGGAGGAACCAAGAGCCATGGCTAACGATAACACGCTCATCCACCGCGCCCAAACTGGGGATGAAGGAGCTTTTACCGACCTGATGCGGGAGTACTACCCATTCGTTTATGCAGTTGTTATTAGAATCGTCAACAATTCCCATGACGCCGAAGAAGTTGTGCAAGACGCTTTCTTCAACGCCTATCGGGGATTAACACAGCTCAAGGCTGCAACCAAATTCAAAAGCTGGTTGGCGGAGATTGCACAAAATTGTGCACGAAACTGGCTCCGAAAACAGAGGGACGATACCGTATCCATCGACGAAGTGAGCGAAGAAATACTTCAAACTCAAGACTCACCTGATGAACGATTGACACGACTGGAACAGAGAGAACTGATTCGCCGGACGATGGATACTCTCCCGCAGAAAGACAGGGAGATTGCCCACGCTTTCTATCTGGAGGGAGCGAGCTACGACGAACTGATCAGTACGCATGGGCTGTCATACAACGCAATTGCGTTTCGGCTGTCGCGTGCCAAGCGGCAGATCTCCAAACGGCTGCAATATCTTCTGACTGGCATCTTCGTCTCTCCCGCAATGACACTAAAAAAATTTTATTCAGGAGGTCTAACTGCCATGAAGGTTAGAACGGTTCCTAAAATAACGGTTGGGGTAGCAGCATTGATTGCGCTGATTTTTATCGGTTTCGTCGGAGTCCGCCAGATGAATGCCCCCACAGTTGAGGAGCGGGTATATTTGTCGCCATGGGAGGACGGCACCCCCCGCCCACGAAACAATTCCGAAGGGTTAGCTGCCCCTACTAATTCCACTCAAGATATAGAAAGCAGGGATAATCAGTCACAGATTGGCGCAGCAGAGATGGAGCCGATTGATGATTTCTTCAGTCACCCTCAAGAAACGGATACGACACAATTCGCGGCAGACGTAGAATCTGAGACAGATGCGAATCAGGATCTCTTCGCCGAAATCTCTACGTCATTAGACGACAAGGGCCGGTTTCCTGAAGATGTGATGAACGATTACCTAGAGGCGTATAGGAATGTAGATGCTAATACAATGCGTTCGTTACTGATAGGAGCTGCCAAGGAAGAGTTTGAAAATGGAATGATGCCTGTCTGGAATGGGAATGGGGAGTTACCGCAAGAGGTTGTAGATTTTGTTTATCGTGTGGTGCCAAGAGAAGACGTGGAGGTGGCAAATGAGATTCTTCAGGAGCTGAGGGAATCGAGACTGCCACGCATTAAACAGAGGAATGCTCAAGCAGAGATTGCAAGCAGCAAGCATGTTGGTGATGAATTCCACTTTCGAATAAGACTACAGGTGCCGAAGATGCGGAAGACACCGGGGATAGAAATGCCGGAACTACCGGACTCAGTGACCCCAATTCGTAAGATGCGCAAAGAAAATGGGTTGTGGCGAATTTATTACCGGCAGTAGTAACCCAACCAACTTTTATCTCTATTCCACAAGATTTCATTAGGCGAATGGATTGAACCATTCGCCTTTTTTTATTTGTCGAGCGTGAAAAATCTGTTATTCTAAGAATCCCTTAACCCAGTAAATCCGGATTCAAACAGTTTGGTGATAGATACACCCGCTAACGATCTTCCCTTTCCACCGCAAAATTTTCTACCCGTGTAATTTTCCAATCCTTTGCGTCGTCATACTCAATGAAGCCATTTTGTGGGAGGAGTGAAAACGTGTACACAGAAGATGGATATATCATTGGAAAATGTCTCAATGGAGAACTGGCAGCGTTTGGCTTGCTCGTCGATAAGTACAAGTCAAGTGTTTACGCCCTCGCTTACACAAAACTGAGAAACTTTCACGATGCGGAGGACATCACCCAAGAGGTATTCCTCAAAGCGTATCAGAAACTTGCCACCCTCAAGCGATGGGATAATTTCTTGGCGTGGCTGTTCTCGATTACCGTCAATTCGTGCAAGGATTTTCTGAAATCCAGTGCGCGTCGTCCGGATGGAAACTACATCGAAGACCAAGACGCTACGCTCTGGGACGCGCCATCAATTGATGCCTACCGAAGCGAATCGGCGGCGGAATCCATCCGCGAAGCGATTGACGAATTGCCCGAAATCTATCGACAGACGTTGACGCTCTACTATCTTGGTGGTCTGAATAGCAAGGAGATTGCGCGGTTTTTGGGAACTTCTGCCAACACTGTCAATCAACGACTGATGCGAGCCAGGACCAAACTAAAAAAGGAGATGATTGCGATGATGGATACTACATTTGGGGAGAAAAAATTACAGTCGGGCTTTACGTTCCGAATTGTCGAAGCTATTAAGTCAACGAAAATGCAACCGGTTTCAACGAAGCCGTTGCTTCCGTTCATCGGTTCGGCGGCAGTCGGGATTGTTCTGACCATTATGCTTTTCAATCAATTTTTCGTTCCAATTGCCCCGCTCGGCGATTTGATCAGTTCACCGCTTCCCAGCGAAACCCAGATAATAGCGTTGGGTGAGATTCCGGTTGAACTCATCGTCGAGGTGACCAAACCGCCGGCTGTTTTTGGTGAGCGCGGAACGGGCGATGTCGGCAATTCGCCTGAGCAACCGAGTCGGATGAACGCCGCCGACGTTAAAATTTCAAATGCCGAGATACCGGCACCCTACAAACTGGACAATGGACTAACCATCATTCTGCGCCCTGTCCCCACAGCAAACCAAGTCGCGCTCGTGGTGTTGTTCAATTTGGGCGGCGACCACGACCCGGTCGGGAAGTCCGGTAGAGCACACCTACTCGAACACCTGTATTGTACCACTGCGGCAGGCGACGCACCAGCACGCGACACCATGCAGCTTCAGAAACGCTATGTTGCAGGCTGGAACGCGCAAACAGGATTTGACTACACTGTTTTTGCAGGCGTCGTTGAATCGAAACAGTTCGCAGCGGAGTTGAAGGATGCGGCTGCCCGCATGAACAATCTGCGCATCACCGAAGCCGACCTGAATCGTGAGGTGCCTCGCGTGTTAGCGGAGTTGGGCAACATGTACAGTGGCATGCCGTCGCTGGCGGGCTTAAACCATGTGCGTATGCAATTGCAGCCCATTCCCCAAGGCGGACGGTTCGGCGGTGCGCCCGAGCACATTGAGACAATGACTCTCGACGAACTACAGCGATTTTGGAAAGATTACTACAAGCCGAACAACGCCGTTCTTGCCATCGCAGGTGGGTTTGACGTTACCCAAGCGCGAAAATTGATTGACCAAAACTTCGGCCAAATTCCGCCCGGTAAGTTGCCACCCACGAAGCCATCCAAGTCTGAAGCGAAGACCGGCACGATCCGGCGCGTCGCTGTAAAGCCTGCGATTTCCAATGCGACTGGCACCGCAGCGATCGGATATACTGCACCGCCGCCCGGGAGCAAGGAGTACGCGCCGTTTCTGATAGCCGTCTCGCGCTTGTGGGCAAACACACAAAATTTCTTTCAGCCCAGCAAAACACCGCCTGTGTACTACACGCCACTGGACGATGGGACGATGATTGGACTCCAAACCGATCTGCGGGCTGACACAGATACCAAGTCCGTGCTGAACAAACTTGACCAACGCCTACACGCGGCATTGACATCAAAACTAACGCCGGAGGATAAACAGCGGACGCTCAACTCAATGGCACTGTTGGGCACAGTTGATATGCGGGATACCATGTGGATACAAAATTTGTACGGTTTAGCTTTCAGCGTTGGTCGTCGGTATCAACTGGAGCTTGATGGTAACGAATTGCGTGCTGCTATCCAGCGCGTCACCGATGAAGACATGCAGCACTTGGCGACAAGTATATTCTCTCCAGAAAAACGTGAGACTATCATTGTTGAGTTGGAAAATTCAGGACTGCAACCACAAGAAAATCCGCAATCCGTTCTGCTCAAAGAAGTTCCAGCACCCCAACCGCAGGAACCCGCACAAGATGACTCAGGAGACGTCCTACTCAAAGAAATCTTTCCAGAATTCGATAGACTTCGACGGGAAACACAGGAATTGATGAGCGATATGCAAGGGAAAGAAATGACACCCGAAAATTATGCTAAATTTGAGGCAAGGGGAAAAGAATTGGAAGCCGAGCTCCAAGGTTACTGTAGACGGATAGCCAAGGAATTTCCCCAAGCGGCGACGTTCATTACTTTTCAGGGTGAGGAAGGAGTTTACGATGTTGACTTTCAGGTCTTACAAAACTCGTTTGACCACCCTATTCCCCCCGAATTAGCAGGATATTTTCGTTATGCGAGGTTGCGCGAGATGTTCGGGTTACCTGATATTCCGCCGGAGCAGTTACAACAAATGCAAAAAAAATAATGAGCAGATCACCGCCACACAATACGAACTGAGCGAGATTATCAAAATTTCATGAGGCGAATGGTTCAATCCATTCGCCTTTTTTTATTTGTCGAGCGTGAAAAATCTGTTATCCTAAGAATCATTTAATCCAGTAAATCCGGATTCAGACGGTTAAATCCCCAAAAAAGTGCTAAAAAAAATCGCAGAGCAGCGTTAATAATAGAATACAAGGGAGGAACAAGGTGCCATGGCGAACGACAACACACTCATTTACCGCGCTCAATCTGGGGACGAAGGTGCATTTGTTGACCTGATACGGGTATATTATCCCTTCGTTTATGCGATTGTTATCAGAATTGTGAACAATCCACACGACGCCGAGGAAATTGTGCAAGACACTTTTCTCAACGCCTATCGCGGTTTGGCGCAGTATCAGGAGATGGAAAAGTTCAAAAATTGGTTGGGAGAGATTGCGCGAAATCGCGCACGAAGTTGGCTGAGAAAACAGCGAATCGATACCGTTCCCATTGATGAAGTGAGCGAACACACCCTCGGGACGCAAGATTTACCAGATGAACAGTCGATACGCCGTGAACAGAGGGAACTGATTCGCCGCGCAATGGGGACGCTCTCGGAAAAAGATAGGGAGATTGCCCGCGCGTATTACCTCGATGGCGCGAGCTACGACGAACTGATAAGTACGCACGGGCTGTCATACAACGCAATTGCGTTTCGGCTTTCACGGGCAAAGCGACAACTCTCCAAACGGTTGCGATACCTTCTGACTGGCATCTTCGTTTCCCCCGCGATGACGCTGAAAAAATTTTACTCAGGAAGTTTAGCAGTCATGAAAGTCGGAACGGTGCCTAAAATAACGGTCAGTGCAGCAGCATTAATTGCGCTGATTTTTATCGGCTTCATCGGAATCCGTCAGATGAATGCGCCCACAGTCGAGGAGCGCGTGTATTTGTCGCCGTGGGAGGACGGGACTCCACGCCCCCGAGACAACTCCGAAGACTTGGCTGCCCAAGCGGATTCCGCTCAAGATATAGACAGCGGACACAATCAGTCACAAATTACCGCAGCAGAGATGGAACCGATTGATGATTCTTGGGAGCAATCTGAAGAAACGGATACGGCACATTTAGCGATAGACGCAGATCTTGAGACAGACGCGAATCAGGACCTCTTTGCTGAGATTTCTACATTATTAGACGACGAGGGTCGGTCTGCTGAAGATGTGATGGACGCTTATCTGAAGGCGTTAAGAAGTCTTGACGCTGAGGGAATCAGCTTGTTAATGACAGGGACTGCTAAGGAAGAATTTGAGAGTGCAATGTTACCTCTCTTAAATGGGGAGTTACCAAAAGAAATAGTAGATATATATTATAGCGTGGCTCATGACACGTTGCCAGCAGATAAGGCGGATGAGATGGCAGAGGAGCTGATTCAGACAGCAAAGGAGGGGATGCTACCGATACTTAAACAGATGCTTGGTTCGGCAGAGGTTGTGAGTAGTGAGTATGTCGGTGATGAACTCCACTTCCAAGTAAGAACAACGTCACCGGAGATGCCGGGGGCGTCAGGGTTTGAGATGCCGAAGATACCGGACTCACTTCATAAGATTCGGAAAGAAAATGGGGTGTGGCGGATTTATGATCAGACGTAGTAACTCAACCAACTTTTAGCTCTATTCCACAAAACTTCATAAAGTGAATGGTTCAATCCATACTCTCACTTAACACAAACTAGGAGACAAACATGAAACTCAAACAAATTGGTGCACTGTTCTGCTGTATTTTGGTTATCTCTGGATGTGCTTCAACCACCTCCCACGACTTTTTTATGAACCGGTATTCCCTTGATGCCGATGAGTTTGACCGCGGCTATAAAGCGGGTATCGCCTTCGCAAAAACAGAGGGACCATTTAACTCCTCACCGAAGGATGTGCCATCTGCGATGCAAAAGATAATCGAAACCGAGTCGGACTCTTATCAAAAAGGATTTTTAGCGGGCTATCGTGATCGGAAAGTCAGGAATGGGAAGGTGTTTGGCACTGTTTTCTGGGGTTCATACACAATTCTTATGACCGGTCTCATTGTAAGTGGCCTCCTGAGTGAAGAAGAATAGTACTTTAATGTGCAAAAAGCTCCATTCAATGCTGCGCACTGCCCGTTTTGCGTAGATGGTAATCTGCTTTAACCGGTCTGAAGATCTTTGCTCAGTATTGTGATACTCTCTTACAAATTTGGTTCATGTTAAGAAGTCATGCAACAGAATCGGAACTTCCTAGCCTCTTGTGCATAACGTATTACGCATTACCTTTCACATGAACCGTACATTTCTATTGCCTTCCGTTCTACATCGTGATAACATCTATAGTGTCTCAGTTTCAAGTGAACGTATTGGAAATCGTACAGTGTGAATCGTTCCATCTAGAACTCCAAAAGGAGGTCTGTCATGTACACGAGTGTCCAATATCCCGATACTATAGAACCTCAGGTGCAATTTGTAGAGGAAACTGCGCCTGAAGACATTGTGGAAAAGACGATAGAAAAACTCCACGCTGGAGTTTCGATTAAGGAAATGTGTACCGCCTCTGCGCTAGCGGTCGTCCGTTCATCGGAGATGCCTTTCTTTGTGAACGGGCAGTGGGGGCATCACGGCGGACACATGCATCCCGTCTCTGGGATACATGCGGTGAAAGAGATAGCCTCAAGGCTTTCTGGGGACAATCGCTTTCTGCCCGTGGTGCAAAACGTCGCTTTAGCCAATAAGCATATCCATCATCCCTCTATGGGTCCCTATCTGTTGCCAGCATTTGAACCGCTTGATGCCGGTGGGGTTGAGGGGACCAAGCAGGCGTTCTTTGATGCGGTGCGGCGTGGCTCTGTCAATGACGCTGACCATTACTTTCTGTGGCTCGTTCAAAACTTACCGCATGAGGAAGCGCTGGATGTGCTTCTGACGGTTGCCACCCTAAAGAATCAGATGGATGATCATAAGTTCATCTACCCGATCTATACGTGGCGGGTACTCGAATGGCTCAATTGGGAACACCTTCAGGTGCTCACCCGTGGGCCCGTGCGTTATATTTCGCAGCCGCCCTCAGCAAAACCTGTGAAAGAAATTACTGAGTTGATCGAAAAATATCAACTGCTTTCAACCCCGCTGCGCCAAACGACGGGAGCCGATGAAACCGAGGCTATTGTTCAATTGCGTGCAGGGTTGAATGACTGCGCCTTCGCCGATATCCCTGAAACGACCGCCCAAGCACTTGTGGACGGGCTGTCCTTAGAGGGAGCCGGTGAAGCACTTTCGTTCGCTGCTTCAGACCTTTTCTTACGCTTAGATACCAGCAATCCGATGGATGTCCACATGCACACCGGCGTCAATGTGAGGCGTCATGTCCTGCGGGTCAACGGTATCTGCAAAGAAAACAAGATATTAGCCCTCCTGCTATGGAATTCGGGTCCTGAGGTCAGAAATGCGCAAGGTCGTATTGATGACGGACCTTATCCTTCTCCCGATGCTGTGGCTGCAATTCCCCAACAAGGTCAGAGCCAACTACTGTCTGCCATTGAGGAAGCCATCGCTGCCAATGACGTTGACGGAGCAGCAACGCTAACCGCAAAGTATGGAGAGTTGGACCATGAACCGCAAGCGTTGATCACCCGCCTCACCGAAATCGTCTGCCGGGATAATGCAACAGAGATGCACGCGTTGAAGCACCATCAGGCAACGATTGAAGAGTTCCAAACAACCCGCCCTCCACTCCGTTTTCGCCACTTAGTTGCCGGAGCAAAAGCTGCAGCCATCTCATATAGGAAAGCCCAAGAGGTATATGAAAGAGCGAAACAGTTTTTGAATAACTGATGCCGTTTGCAGATTCAATGTTTCCTTCGTGTCGTTTTCAATGGCTGAAGTTAGTGGATAGCAATGCGGAGGACGAGGTGAGAAAGAGAGACGATGGCTGTGTTCACCTTTTTTCTGATGACTTGCCTGATGGCGTCAACAGGAGATTTTAGATGAGACACTTCGCGTTTCTCTTTCTCCCACTTCTTATGCTTGGTAGCACAGCAAACGCACAACCACAAAACGGTCTTGTCCCTTTTGATTATCCCGATGTGCCCCTAGTCGAGTTTCAATTTGATTTAGATCGTAGCACCATCGCGTTGGTTATGGAAGACACGGACCCTCATATCGTCTCGCTGTTCAACGCACTGGTGCACCTACACCTCCGCAACTACAAAGCAAGCCATTTTGACAAGATACTTTGGTATTACGGAACGAACTTGAAAGCACGAGGGTGGAGCGCGTTCGAGAAGAGCGCAAACCTTCATCTATACACCCTCATGCAAAACGAGGTCGTTATTGGTATCTTTGTGGCTGTCAAAAGTGGACAGGAGATGTATCTGATAAACATGGACGGTCAGTTCGCACCCAAACAGGTCAGCGAACTCTTGGGCAATCTCAGTGCACTCGGCATTGAGATACCCGAACTAAACGCCTTCGGCGCACGGTCTGCCCCTGTGTCGTCTTCAACCGTGCTTTGGACGCCCGAAGGCGACCCAATTCATGAGGTGCAAATTCAAGCGGATCAGACAATCATTGAGTCGCAAATTAGAACGATGCTTGAGGAAGGTCCAGATGAGCTCATCGCGGCTATGGCAACCTTGCGTAGCAAGCTCCCGGAGACTCAGACGCTAACGATTCGGATTGATACAGAAGGTAGAAAACGCATTGCAACGATTATCATTACAGCGCAACCGTATACGGTAGATTCACTACCCACGCCAATGGCGTCCCCCGATGAAATTACGCAGGAACAAGCCACCCCAACGCGGTTTCGGACTGCCGAGGGTGAACCAATTCACGAAATCCGGATTCGAGGCAATCAGAAAATCACCGAGACAGAGATTCGAGCTGTCCTTGACGACGCGCCGGAGGATATCGGAAAAGCGATTGACACTTTGAGGAAGGCATTGCCCTATTTTAGTCGAGTTACCCTACAGATTGAGGGTGACAGCGCGAAGCGCGCTGCAACAGTTACCGTTACCGAAAAAATGCTCTCTTCCGACTATTATCTCCATGCGACTCCACTCGTTCAGTTTAATCGCGTCACCGGATTGTTACCTTCTGCTCGCCTTGAAGTGGGAAAACGGAGGCGGATGGGACCCCTCTGGATGTGGTACATCCCTAGTTCGGTTAGGGAGTATCTTTCAAAACTGTCTGGGGATGTCGGCTACGGGTTTGGAAATCGAGATCTCAATTACCGGGTGGGTGGGGATATGATCTGGGGTGAACCAGACATCTCGACTCTGGGAGTCTCCGCCCAAATCTATCGTGCGACAAACGTCATTGCCCCGGATCTCTTTCCATACTATGATGATTTATCGACTGCTTGGGCTAACCTTTGGGGCACTCCTCAAGTGCATAACCACTATTTGAGCAAAGGCGTTAAGATGTCGCTTCGATGGAAGCCGGTGGCGCCAACGCATTCGCTCAAATTCATTATGCGTGCCGAGTCGCATGAGAGCCTGCAAAAGACCACAGATTGGTATATCGGAAACTTGGATTCAAAATTAGAGGCGAGAGAAAATCCACCGATTACCCCCGGTCAGCTGCGAAGTGTTACGTTGCAATACGATTTGAATACGCGCAGAAATAGTAATATGGGCTGGCATAATACGCTGCTCATTGAACACAGCAACTCCGCTGTCGGTTCCGATTTTGGTTTTACGCAATTTCAGCTACAACTGCGATATGCGGTGCCGAGAGGTAACAATCTCATCCGCACACGGTTGATGCTGAACGCTACCACGGGAACGCTGCCGATTCAACGCCAATTTATTCTTGGAGGGACGGGAACGCTGAACGGATATCCGCCCTATGAGTTTGCAGGGGGCCACGGTGCTCTGCTCAATATAGAATATTTATATCGTCTCTCGAATCTATATCATTGGAGTTTTCTGAAAGAAACATTTATCCTGTTGTTCTTTGATCAAGGGCAAGTCTGGAACATGTCCGACAAGCCGTACCGCTTTGACCCCAAGACGAGTGTCGGCATCGGTTGGCAGTCCGGGGAGGAGTACATTTTCAGATTTTACGTTTCCAAATCCCTGGAATCAGGGCGGGATGCTGAGGTCATTTCAACATGGTATTACAATTTTTAGGGGAAGGGAATGCGTCAGTATACAAACCGAGCACTACTCATCTCTCTTGGATTACACCTCATTTTAACCATAACGGTTATTCCCATTCTCATTCAGCCTTCCGATGAGACTAGGGATAGCTCAGCTATAGTCCTACTCGAAGTGGAACCGGTTCGGCGGGTACGGCAGCGTGTGTTGCGTCAATATCAACCGCCGATTCGACAAACCCAGCAAGCGAAATCTGCGAAACCATCAGCTGCCTCACTTGCTTCGCGGACCAATACGGTGCAGGGAGCTGCTCCCCAAGCCCCGGTGCATCTTGATGTTGCTCCTGCTTTGGTCACTCACGGCGATCTACCGGAGACGGGCGCACCTGCGCTGCCGAATGCCAGTCTCGGCAAAGGTTTCGCTGGAAGCGGCACCGTGGGGATCGGTAGAGGTCGAGGAACAGGTATGGAGGATGGCTTCGGGCGCGGCGTACCGGGTGGCAACGGCGTCGGGCAGCGATTTGCAAGCCTCGCTGGGGTAGATGACTTGGAGTTGGGATATTTCGCGGGTCCTTCCACAGGGCTTGGTATCTTTGATACAGCCGTGATGCCCGGACACGGCCTAGTTGGGACTGTTTATGTCCGCGATGCCCCTATTCATCAGGTGGACCTCTTTGAACGTTGCTTCACGCCATCTGGGAGAATCTTTCAGATGCCCCCCTTTGAACACCTGACGCCGGTCTATACCTTTATCACAGGCGTCCTAAATGTGTCTCCAAGAAACTATACAGCGGGCTTTCCAACGGCGAAAATGGAGTCTGTCGTTGACAATTTCGCAATTCGTTTTCGCGGCAAGCTCGCTATTGAGACGCCCGGCACTTATACTTTTGCCCTGAACTCTGATGATGGTTCGAAGCTGTACATCAATCAGAATCTCGTCGTCGATAATGATGGGATTCATACGCCGCGGTACGTTCGAGGGAGCCTGAAGCTCGCAGCGGGGATGCATCATACCGAAATTCACTATTTCCAAGGGCAGCCCTACCAGATTGCTCTGCAATGGTTCTATCAACCACCGAATGGTCAAGAACAAATTGTTCCACCCGAAATGATTTATCTCCCGGAGCCACCCCGCCCTCCGAGCGCATTGATGGGACTACAGAATCGACTGAAAAAGATTCGGGATAAGGAAGCACAACCGCCGTAAGTGCAATGTAAAAACGAGTTGAAAGAGATAGACTTAAATTAGGCTTCTAAAAGGAAATTATCAGTTATGTCCGAAATCGAACTCCGTCCCTCACATACAGATACAGCCGCTGCCGCTCGCGTTATTGCCCAGCACGTTGAACCCACCCCTCTGAAGAAAAATCAAGTCCTCAGCGAACATCTGAACGTTGATGTATTTGTCAAATATGAGTTCCTAAACCCCGTCAGATCCTTCAAGATTCGGGGAGCGTTGAATCTTGCCCATGCACTTGCGAACAGTAGAAGTGTGTCAAGAGTTATCACCGTTTCTACGGGAAATCATGGTGCTGCCATGGCTTTCGCATGTCGGGAATACAACCTTCTGCTCACCGTTGGTGTGCCTGTTAATTGTGATCAGAGCAAACTCGAATTGATCCGTCAATTTGGCGGGGAGTTAGAAATGATTGGTCGCGATTTGGACGAAACCAAAGAGTTACTGCAACAACGTCCATCCTCACCGGATACCCTCTTTATTGAGGATGGTTCCTGTCCTGAAATCGTCGCAGGTACTTCCACGATCGGGGCGGAAATTGTTCAAGAACTGCCCAATGTGGAAGTCGTTATTGTACCGGTTGGGAATGGTGCATTGATCGGCGGAATTGGAACCGCACTCAAAGAATTTAACTCATCAATCCGGGTGATTGGAGTCCAATCCGATTTGGCACCTTGCATGACGTTGTCGTTTGAGGCGGGGCACGCTGTGGACACGGAAAGCTGCGATACTTTTGCCAGCGGCATGGCAGTACGGGTATCAATTCCAGAGGCGGTAGATCTGATGCTAGCGGTTGTTGATGAGATGTGGGTGGTTTCCGAAACAGATTTGAAACAGGCGATGAGTGCCTTCTATAATCATACCGGCCACTTGCCAGAAGGCGCCGGTGCGGCACCTTTAGCCGCAGCATTGAAGATGCGTGCCGATATAAAAAATAAAACGGTTTGTCTAATCGCTTCAGGTGCGAATGTAGATGACGCATTGCAACAAGAGATTGAAGAAAAATTTATGTGACCCCTTAGAACCTGTTTGAAAAAGAAAAAATCTGACTCAAGAGTTCATGTTTACGTCCAATCATTGGAGCAGTGAATACCATTCCAATGAAAGGCATAAACATGACCCGAACAACCTATCCCACGGATTTGACCGATGCCCAGTGGGACAATCTGTTCCCCTATCTGCCAAAACCTTCACCGGTAGGTAGACCGCTCAAATGGGAGATGCGCTCAATCATCAACGCTATTTTTTATATAGTCAAATCAGGGTGTCAATGGCGAATGCTCCCGCATCAGATGCCCCCATGGCAAACGGTCTATTCCCATTTCAGAAAATGGAAAGCCGATGGCACATGGGTGATGATTCATCAAGCACTTCATCACCAAACCCGTTGTGATATTGGCAAAGTGCCTTCACCGACAGTCGCTATTATTGACAGCCAATCGGTCAAAACGACTGAACTGGCAGACAGTCGAGGGTTTGATGCACATAAGAAGGTCAAAGGGCGTAAACGTCATATAGTCACCGATACAATTGGCATTCCATTGCGGGTGAAGGTCACTGATGCCAATGTCAGTGATAACCAAGTCGCAATAGAGTTACTCAAAGAGGTTTTTAATTGGCACATAACGATTCAGTTAGTCTGTGCGGATGCGGGTTATCGCGGAGAATTAGGTGACTGGTTATATATGGCGCATCAGTGTCGATTGGACATTGCGCCATCTGTTAGGCAATCAGGATTTGTAGTTATCCCCTTGCGGTGGATTGTGGAGCGCACCTTTTCTTGGTTCGCTTGGTTTCGTCGATTGACTGTGGACTATGAACGCTCCGCTGAGACTGCTGAGGCTATGATATACATTGCTTCCATTTACTTGATGCAAAACCGTATCAAATGACTTTTAAAACAGGCTCTTAGTATTTATAATGTATAATTCATTTTGAATAACAATCTATCCTTGCGAAGGTTCAACACCTTTTGCGGGGTCCTACAAGGAGATATATTATGCCAGACTTCAAAGATAAAATCGTAATTGTCACCGGCGGCGCCAGAGGCATCGGCGGCGGTATCAGCCGGGCTTTCGCCGAAGAAGGTGCTCAAGTTCTCTGCGCGGACCTAGACGAAGACTCAGGAACCCAACTCGTAGAAGAATCCGCAAACATGGAGGGAACTGTTCGTTTCCTACGGGCAGACGTTGCTCACAGCAACGAATGCCAAGGGGTTGTCGAGACAGCGGTGTCGGAATGGGGTGGGGTTGATGTCCTCTGTAACAACGTCGGCATCCAACCCGCGAATAGCTACCTGCCCGCCCACGAGTTTCCGGAGGAGATGTGGGATCGCATCATTGATGTGAATCTCAAGAGCTTCTTCCTCATGACCAAATACTGTGTGCCCGAGATGAAGAAACGCGGGGGCGGTGTTATTATTAATACTGCCAGTGTCCAAGGTTTGCAGTCGATGCAGGGCGTGTCCGCTTATGCAGCCAGTAAAGGCGGTGCCCTCTCCCTGACCCGCCAGCTCGCGCTCGAGTACGCCGAAGACAATATTCGGGTGCTGGCAGTCAATCCCGGAACGATTGATACACCGTTGGTAGCGGAAGCTGTGGACTTCATGGGAGGCGACTTGGAGAGTCTCAGAAAACTGTGGGGCAAGGCGCACCCGATGGGGCGAATCGGTCAACCCAGCGAGATTGCCAATGTCGTGCTGTTCCTCGCCAGTGACAAAGCGTCCTTCATGACCGGCGAATACGTTTGCGTTGACGGTGGGATGATGGCGAAGGGTGCTTGGGCGGATAGCGAGTAGGCGTGAACCGGGGGTGAGGAGAAGCGAAAATGAATGGTTCCCAGATGCTGACCGACACAGTTGCCGACGAGCGGGCTTGGCGTGCGAGTACCATTGACGATACGGCAGCTTGGTACTACTCTCTATCTGAGGATTGTCTCTCCAGCTTTAAGCGAGTTATCTATGATGCCGGACGTCAACTCCGATCGATTACAGCGATTTCCCGCCCGGGTTCATCAGCCAGTGGCTGCGGTGAATATCTTCAACCTGTGCTCGATGCGCTCAATTCGGGGCGCGGTTTTGCTATCATTGAACGGGTGCCAGTCGAACAGTATAGCGTTGAAGAAGCGTTGTCGATGTACTGGATGACTGGTCAATTCCTTGGCACCCCCATGGAGCAGAATATTGAAGGGGCATTACTGTACGATGTGCGAGATACAGGCGAAAATGTGGCGCAGGGAGCACGGTTTTCAGTCACCAATGCCGAGAGCTCGTTTCATAACGACAACTCCTTCGGCGAGCCGCTCCCTGACCTTGTGGGCTTACTCTGCCTGCAAACAGCCAAATCCGGCGGACAGAGTCAACTTATCAGCGGCTACGCGCTCCACAATGAACTGCTGGAAAATCACCCCGATGTTCTCAAAACCCTCTATCAACTGTTCTGTTTCGATCGTCGAGGACAGTTCAAAGCCGGGGAATCCCCCACCTCTCAATTTCCAATTTTCCAATGGAGTATGGATGAACTGATCGTCCGATACCTATACTACTACATCCAAGTGGGTCACGAGCGCACGGGCGAAGCGCTGACCGCAGATCAGAGAAACGCACTGGAAGTTGTAGAAGAGTTGCTGTGTCACACAGATTTCAGAGTGGAGTTCAGTCTACAACCGGGACAGATACTATTTACTAACAACCGCTGGATCCTGCACAACCGCACCGCATTTGAGGACTATCCCGATCCAGAACATCGGCGGCATTATGTGAGACTCTGGTTACGCCGGTAGGACTAAATGATTTAGAACTTTGTTTTCATCTTTATCAGCTTTGAGAATCGTGCGAAGATTTGAAGTTTTTGCAAGGTTTTCTGGCGGTGTAGAAAGGAAAAAGATATGATTCGTGTTATCATTGATGGTGCTTGTGGGCGCATGGGTAAGATGATTACGCAAGGTGTTTCAGAACAAGAAGATATGCAGATTGTCGGTGCCATTGAATTCTCCCAACATCCGCAACTTGGGCAAGATGTAGGAGAAGTAGCCGGAATTGGGGCAATCGGTGTGCCGGTTACCAGTGATCTACCTGCAATTCTGGATGACGGAGACGTTGTGATTGAATTCACATCGCCGAGTGCAACCATTGAGCATCTCCAGAACGTCGTGGACGCCGGAAAGCGAATGGTCATCGCAACGACAGGATATGATGAAGAGGAATTGGCGCAGGTGCACGCACTCGCACCTCAAATCCCGTGCGTGATGGCTGCCAACATGAGCGTCGGCATCAATGTCATGTTACAAGCCATTCAAGCTGTTGCAAATGTGCTTGGGGACGACTACGACGTTGAGGTTATTGAAGCACACCATAATCAGAAAGTTGATTCGCCGAGTGGGACCGCTCTACGGATGGCCGAGGTCCTCGCTCAAACACTGGACAGAAATCTTT
Source organism: Candidatus Poribacteria bacterium (assembly GCA_965222805.1). Lineage (GTDB taxonomy): Bacteria > Poribacteria > WGA-4E > WGA-4E > PCPOR2b > PCPOR2b. The sequence goes on along the minus strand of CBDCUX010000005.1, from coordinate 4,840,999 downwards.
CGGAGGTCGGTGTGTATGGTAGGCACGGCATTGTTGGAGCCCGTCCCAAGAAGGAGATTGGTATCCACGCCATTCGAGGGGGAGACCTTGCCGGTGATCACACAGTCTTATTCGTCGGCACGGGTGAGCGCATTGAAATAACACATCGCGGTCAAAACCGTGAACCTCTTGCGCAGGGAGCGATTCGTGCAGCGAGGTGGGTGATGAACGCGCCGAATGGCTTGCACGACATTGCAGAAGTCCTGTTCTAAGATGTGAAGCAAGATTAATGGGCAGCCTCTGCGCAGTCGGTGGCGAACGGTGAGTCATTTCACTTGCGTACTTGTCCGTCCCGTAGATTGGCGATTTCCTGCATAATCTGCTCGCCCATCCGCCGGTATAGCTCGCGTTTGTCCTCAATTTGTCGAACTTCTGTGAAGTCGATAGGGGTGCCAAAGGTTACGGTAAGTTGGGCAGGATGAATCCATTTCGCATTACGGGGGAGTATCGTTCCTTTAAGGTAAGCGGGAATGGCAGGAACCTCCGCATTATGAGCGATGAAGCTGACACCCCCATGGGGTTTTCCCAGCGTACCATCTACACTGCGTGTGCCTTCGGGAAAGATGAGGACTACATTTCCTGATTTCAGCAGGGAGATGGTGCGTCGGAGCGCAGCGCGATCTGCCGTGCCACGCTTTACAGGGTACGCATTGTGTGCAGCGATCAGCTTGCCTATCACCGGCATATCAAAGGAATCATGCCTTGCCATGAAGTGCAACTCTCGGTTTGCCGCGGAACCGACGATGAAGGGGTCGAAATAGCTCACGTGGTTGCATAAGATCAAGGCACCACCTTGTCGCGGAATATTCTCATAACCGTGAGATTCCAATTGGCCGAAAAGGTCAAAGACAAAATTAGTGATTCGGTGTGACCAGCGATATGGGAGTCGATCCGTCCAGAATCCGAAATTGGTACGTCGCATTAGCTTTCCTCTACGCAATTCAAAACGAAGTCTACAGCTTGGCTGATGGTCATGCTAGTTGTATCTACGACAATTGCATCTTTGGCGGCTCTCAATGGACTATGCTCCCGGGATTCGTCCATCTGATCTCGGTCGCGAATCTCTTTTTCGACCTGTTTCAATGTTGTCTCAATGCCCTGTGCTGTTTGTTCCGCGTAACGACGTTTCGCACGCTCTTCAACAGAGGCATTGATGTAAAATTTCAGGTCCGCGTCCGGGAACACAACCGTCGTTACGTCACGCCCTTCAACAATGATGCCGCCGTTCTCACCAATCCGGCGTTGCTGCTTCACCATTTCGTGCCTGACTTCAGGGACCTGTGCAATATCGACAATGGCACGATCAATCTCTGGGGTCCGAAGGACATCCGACACATCTTCTCCGTTCAACAGGGTAATTTTGCCATTGTCCGAGAAATCAATCCGGCAGCTCTTGGCCAACTTGGTTAGCATAGATACATCCGTCGAAGCTCCTTCTTCTCCGAGAGATAACAGTGTCACCGCACGATACATCGAGCCTGAATTCAGATAAAGATAGTCCAACTTTTTGGCGAGACGTTGGGCGATTGTGCTTTTTCCGGAGCCGGCAGGTCCATCCATGGCAATCGTCAAGCGTTCCTTCATCATTCCTCCAGTGTGTCCCTAAGCATTTTTGCGTGCTCCAAGATACGCTCAATTTCAACATCGTCTTGGTTTTCGAGTAAGGTTTTGAATTCAGCGAGGTTTTCGATTGTCGAATCAATCATCGGTAGCAATGATCTGGCATTTTGAATGAAGATTGCCCTCCAAAGCGCTGGGGAACCTGCAGCAATGCGTGTTGTATCACGGAAACCGGTTGCCGCGAAATCGAGTGCTTTTGCCCTGTCATTGCCGATTTCTCCCACCGTTTTTGTCAGGATAGAAGCGATGAGGTGCGGCAGATGACTTGCACCCGCAATGAGCAAGTCATGTTCGGTTGGGGAGAGGTGGCAGACCTGTGTGTCAACAGATTGCCAAAGGTCTGTGGCGAGTTGCAACGCCTGTGGGTGGGTGTTGTCCGTTGGGGTCACAATACACTGTGCACCCTCAAACAGATCTACACGTGCCGCTGCGACGCTCGTCTGTTCAGAGCCAGCCATCGGATGCGATCCAACAAAATGCAGATTCGGAGCGGTTAAGAAGCTCTCGATTTCTTCGACGACTTGACCTTTAATACTGCCAACATCGGTGATCAATAAAGGACCGGTGTCAAATGTCCGAATTTCTGCGATACGCTGCACCATTCTAGGGATAAGATCAACTGGTGTGCCAACGACCACTATATCCGCGTCATAAATCCCAGCGTGAAAATCAGTGGTCGCGTTGTCAACCGCACCGCGTTCGAGCGCGATCTCGAGCGTCTGCATCCGCCTACCGAGTCCGGTGATTTGTCCGCGGAAACCTTTGGCTTTCAACGCCAAGCCAAGAGATCCACCGATTAAGCCGACACCTAAAATGGTAATGTTTCTGATCTGACTAAAGTCTGCAAACATATTTTCCTATGCCCGCTCTCCATGATATGCTTCAGAGATTTTATTAGTTACTAGCGTTTTTGTCAAGCGCTTTTTCAATATGATACAGGGCAATTTAGTTTTCCCGTAGGAGGGATCTCCGAATCCCGACACAGCCCTCAGACAAGGAGAAACCCGAAGCTCTACAGTATGACCCCTACTTTGCTATATGAGCAATCCGGTCTATTGGAATCGCGCAATTCTGAACGATTTTTTATAAAAAGGAGGTCCCTAAAAGGACAATGAAAAACCTAGAATTCAAAGCGAATTGTGATTCACTCGATGTGCTCCGTCAACATCTTACTAATCTTCAAGCTGAACATCGTCGTACAATGAAACAGCTTGATACCTATTTTAACATTCCCCAAGGCAGGTTGAAGCTGCGGGAGATCAATACCCATGATGCAGAACTCATCTACTACGAGCGTTCCGATCGTGCAGAATCACGTTATAGTAATTATCAGGTATGCGATATCTCTGAACCGACGGCTTTCATGCAGATCGCGACAATGGCTTGGGGGGTGAAAGGTGTTGTTGATAAGCAGCGGGAGTTGTGGATATTTGGCGACACGCGCATCCATCTGGATGAGGTAAGAGATCTCGGTCAGTTTGTTGAATTAGAAACCGTGATTCGTAACCAAACTGAAGGGGAGGCACAAGCGGAACATCAGCTTGTAAAAAATGCGCTTGGAATCACGGATGAGGATCTGGTCTCCGTATCCTACAGCGATCTAGTTTGAAAATCGATGGTATATACCTAGGAGGTGTTGACATTTGACAGTCCGTAGGTTGGGTTGAACGGTAACTGTCAACCCCAACACTTCAATATGTCAATGTACCCTCATAGCCCCAGCAGGGCGGCATGTTTATAGCCAGGTGACATCCCCTAGTAACCCAAGCCCCAGCGGGCCGACATGTCTATAGAATATGGGTGTCCATTTTTTGAAAAAGTGTTAGATTCTGTTAGATTTTGTTAGGTTATTTCATTCCACCCTCGGTCTCCTACAACAGACACGGAAGAAACGGAAAGTTGAATCCGTAGAGATTGGGTTTCCCACCCCATTGGGCGAGCTAACCTTGCTACTACGACTATGCATTTATCGGCGAATTACAAACGCAGCTCACATAAATGTCAACAGAACCTAGACAGAAATTGGTGTACACGCTGTAGGGTCTCGCCTACTAGACGACTGAATTGGAGGACAACGTGATCGATTGGCACGAATGGCGAAAAGAGTTTCCGGTGACAGAGAAATATATCTACCTGAATCACGCAGGGATTGCCCCGCTCCCGCTGCGTGTCCATCAGGCGATGGAGCGTTTTTTGGACGATGCTACCAATAACGGTGCAGTCAATTCCAAACATTGGGACGCTACGGCTGAAGCGTGTCGCGCAAACGCAGCCAAACTGACTAACAGTGATCTTGACGAGATAGCGTTTATGAAGAACACCTCACAAGGCATCATCATCGCTGCAAACGGGATTGACTGGCGTGAAGGCGATAACGTAGTGACAACGGCTGTGGAATTTCCCGCGAATGTGTACCCGTGGTTGAGCCTGAAACGTCTCGGTGTGGAAACGCGAATGGTGCCGGAGCGAGAAAGGCGCATTCACATTGAGGATATTGAGGCGGCTATTGACGAGCGGACGCGGTGTGTGACCGTCAGCCACGTTGAATTTGCGTCGGGGTTACGGAACGACATTGCAGCGATCGGTGAAATCTGCCGAAAAAAAGGACTCTGGTTTGTGGTGGATGCCATACAGAGTGTGGGCGCAATAGATTTGGACGTGAAGGCTTGCAACGTTGACATCCTTGCCGCCGACGGTCATAAGTGGCTGCTCGCACCTGAAGGCGCGGCAATCTTCTACTGTGCAAAGGAGAAACAGGATGCGTTGATCAACACAAACGTCGGTTGGGCGGGTGTTGTCAATCCGAGGGATTTTCTGAACTATGATTTTACGCCCCAACCGGCTGCGACACGCTTTGAGGAAGGATCGTATAACACCGTTGGCTTATATGGGCTCGGTGCAGCAATCGAACTGCTGCTAGAAATTGGGATCCCGAATATCGAGCAGCGAATCTTGGACCTGACAGATCGCCTCATCCAAGGACTCCGCTCAAAAGACTACCGGTTGCTGACACCCACGGGAGAATCCGAGCGTTCTGGTATCGTGGTGTTTGAAAGCGACCGACATACATCAGCCGATTTGGTTGAACGACTCAGAGGCGAAAATGTCATTGGAGCAGAGCGAGCTGGCGTCCGTCTATCGCCGCATTTCTATAACTCAGAGGCGGAGATAGATCAGGTTTTGGAATTGCTTCCATGACCACGAAGTGTCTCCCTACTACCGGTAGGGGCATTTACTCCTGTAGGAGAGATCTCCGAATCCCGACTTCCTACTTTGAATCCGTATCTTATCGGTGTTCCGTATACCGTAACGATTCCAATGAACCCATCCTCTCGTGGTTACAGGTTTCCCAACCTGTACTTGTGGCGTAGGTTGAAAGTAGTAGGCATATTGCTTTGAATCTAGGGGGATTTAGTTCTCCTGTAGGTTGAAAACTCTCGGAACGGAGAGGGATCTCCGAATCCCGACTTCCTACTCAGACAGAGAAAACACAGAAACCTAAATAGCTTTAATCAGGCAGAGATTTGCGTTGCACAAAGATGCCTGTTGGCGTATAATAGCTTAAGTTGCCACCTTAATTGGAAAGGGCTTCTCTACGCAAGTTGACTTCCATCAATCCCAAAGGATAAGAGATCGATTTGAAAACAGAGGAGGAAAAACAGATGCAACGGAGATACAATCTCGCACATTTGCTTTTAGCTAGCGTTGTAGCCTTGGGTCTAACACCGCTGATGGTAGACGCTGCTCCACAGGCACAGATTGCCTTCACGTCTGAGAGGGATGGAAACAGGGAAATCTACGCGATGGACGCCGATGGCAGGAGGGACCCGCGAAGACTCACCGATAGCCCTCTTGTGGACGGGGATCCCTCATGGTCTCCAGACGGTAGATACATTGCCTTTACGGCTAATGGGCGGCCTGGAGACTGGGGAGCTAGGGGTGGAGACTTGGAAATCTACATGATGAAAGCCAATGGGAGTAATCCGCGAAAACTCACCAATAATCTCCGTCAGGATACTGATCCTGCGTGGTCCCCGGACGGTAAGCACATTGCTTATGCTTCCACCATAGATAGGAACAACGACATCTATGTGATGGACGTCGATGGGGGTAAACCGCGAAAACTCACTAATAGTGGTGACGTTCATATTCATAACTGGAAACCCTCATGGTCTCCTGACGGCAACCGCATTGCCTTCACGTCTAATAGGGATGGGAACTTGGAAATCTATGTGATGGACGCCGACGGAAGTAATCAACAAAGACTCACTAGCAGTGGTGACGTTCATATTCATAACTGGAAACCCTCATGGTCTCCTGACGGCAACCGCATTGCCTTTTCGTCTAATAGGGATGGGAACTGGGAAATCTACGTGATGAATGCCGATGGCGGGCGACAGCGAAACTGTACCAAAGATATCCATGGTGACGATCCCTCATGGTCGCCAGATGGTAAACGTATTGCCTTCGTTTCTGAGAGGGATGGGAACAAGGAAATCTACGTGATAAACGCCGATGGCAGGAGGAACCCGCGAAGACTCACCAATAATCCCCAAGCTGATACTGATCCTGCATGGTATGACCCTGCTTTTGCATTTGCAGTTGCCTCCGCACGCAAAAAAATCACGATATGGGGGTGGCTCAAACAGGTCAACCGATAACAAGCATTTTAATGACAATCCGATGACTTTTCAATAGGTAGCAACCTGAGTTATAATTGATGCATTAGAAATTTACGCGGCAATCGGAGGGGACTTTATGTACATTCAGGATTTACTTAGTTGGGAACAGTTTAACGATGAAAATCTAAGTTTTTTTAACGCCATCGGGATTGATCGCCTCTGCCTTGACATTCGCGGTATGCACCGCGTTGATCCCTCACTAGATCTGCGAGATGGGATAGACAGGACAGATTTCTTCGAGGCGGCGAAAGCGAAGACAGAGTCTCACGGACTAGAGCTATACAGCATTTTTATGGCGGGCTGGGATGAGATTGCGTTGGGGTTGCCGGATCGGGATGAAAAGATCGAGGCGTGGTGTACGATGCTTCGGGGCATCAGCGCGGCTGGCATCCCGGCACTGGGGTACAATTTCAAACCGATGGGGAATTTCCGCACAACATCCGCCATAGGTAGGGGCGGTGTCTCGTATAGCACCTTCGATTATGATGAGTTTTCACAGGATCGCCCCAAACCGCACGACCCACCGGTCTCGGAGAATGAAATGTGGCAGCATATAACGCACTTCCTCGAAGGGGTGATTCCGGTGGCTGACAAAGCCGGGGTGCGGATGGCACTGCATCCGGATGACCCACCGATTCCTGAACCGCTAGGGGGTGTAGCGCAGATTGCATCAACCCTTGAACAATACCGGCGGATTTTCGACATCGTTCCATCCGACTCCAACGGGATGTTGTTCTGTCAGGGCTGCGTCACCGAGATGGGGGTAAATGTGTATGAAGCGATTCGGGAGATGGCTACTAAAAACAAGATTATCTTCGTCCACTTCCGTAACGTCCGCGGATGCCTACCCAGTTTCCAAGAGGTGTTTCTTGATGAAGGCGATATAGATATGCACCGAGCAATGTCGATCTATCGGGATGCAGGTTTTAACGGACCCTTTATGATGGATCACACGCCAGGATTTCCGCAAACCAACGCAGGCAAAGCGGGTCAGGCATACGCAGTCGGATATATTCGAGGGGTGATTCAGTCGGTGTATCGGTGAAATGAATAATACGTAACGAGTAATACGTAAAATCTTTGCTTTACCCATTACGTATTCGGTTTTGGTGCCTTTGTCAGTGGCACACTGGCAGCTGGAATGCCTTTCCGGCTATTCCCCCGGCACGCGAACAAACTTATGCAGCAGATTCTCAACGCCGACTTCGCCTATATATATGTCCCCGTGCCGGTCTATCCAGATGCCGTGGGCACCGTGTGCCATATCGTCGGGTCCGCCCAACACGTTCCAGCAGGTAAGCAGCTTTCCGTCCCGGTTAAAGATGCTGACGCCGCCTCCTTCAGCGATGTAAACGGTATCGTCTGCGTCAATGTATAGTCCGCAAGGACCAAGGCGCCCTGGCCACTCAGAGAGGAAACCTCCGTCAGGATCAAAAATTTGGATGCGGTTATTCGTCTCTCTGTCAGCGACCAAAACCCTGCCTTCTCTGTCCGTAAAAACATTGTGAGGAAGGGTGAACTGCCCTGGTGCTGCTCCCTCTTTGCCCCAGGTGTTTAGCAGGGTTCCATCAGGTGAGAACTGATGTATCTGATGCTGACCGTAACCGTCCGAAACGTAAATATCACCCGATCGGGAAACGACTGCACGAGTCGGCATGTTGAATGGTTCGCCGGGGACTCCCGCCTTGCCGGGTGTCCCAAGCGTTTTTAGTACCTGACCCTCCGTGGTGCAGATGCGCACCGTGTGGTCACCACAATCGGCGATGTAGAGCCGATCTTCTGAGTCAATAAAAATATCGTGAGGCAGGCTGAGGAGGTCCTCGCCCCATGATGAGAGAAAACGGCCATCTCGATCGTAGACAACGATGGCTGGGTTCGGCTCACGGTCCACGACATAGACCTTGTCCTGCGAATCGACGGCGACACCCGAGGCGATGCCTAGCGTGCGACCATCGGGACCTTGGCCCCAACCTTTAACGACTTGGTAACAATATTCACCACTTCCTAATATCATAATTAACACCTCCGGCTTTAATTTGTGGATACTGAGTTCCCAAACCAGAGTTCGGAAACGAGGGGATTCGTTGCATCTAAAACAAATATTATAGCACACTTGTCTAAATACCCGAACTCGAAAAAATCCCCAATCTCTTCATTGGGGAGCCGAACCTCTTAGGATTGCCCAAATGAAAATACAGGAGATGTTTGAACTTGACGATCGTGTTGCCATCATAACCGGCGGTGCAACGCACTTGGGACGCGCAATGACGACCGCGCTCGGTGAGTTGGGAGCTGCGACAGTTATTGCTAGCCGCCGTAAAGCCTTGTGTGAACAGGTTGCAGCGGAGATGCAGGAAGCGGACATCAAATGTGTCGGGCTCGGCTGCGATGTCACTGACGAAGAACAGGTCAACGCGCTTGTGGACGATGTGGTTAAGATGCACGGGCGGTTGGACATAATGGTGTGCAACGCCGGTGGCGCTGCGACAACAAGCTATATCCCCAATGCTTCGATTGATGAGTTCACCCGCACATGGGAGATGAATGTCAAAAGCACCTATATGTGTGCACAAGCCGCAGCCCGTGTGATGATTCCTCAACGCAGCGGCGCAATCATCACGCTCGGTTCCATCCACGGTTCCCTGAGTGCCGACAAACGTCTCTACGAAGGGTTAGATTTCAACCGTTCGGGCCCTCCCTATCAGGCAGCAAAGGGCGGAATAGTGAATTTGACTCGAGCACTCGCAGCTGAGCTCGGTGAGCACGGTATTACCGTCAACTGTATCAGCCCGGGACAGATTCCAAAATCGACGACAGATCCGGAACTGGCAGAGCGGTGTCGCCTGAGTAACCCGCTTGAACGCACAGGGGTTGCCGATGACATCAAGGGTTCTGTTGTACTACTTGCCTCGCGCGCTGGCAACTGGATCACCGGACATAACCTCGTGGTGGATGGCGGTTGGAGTCTCTGGTGAACCGCAGAGAACGTGAAACGTGATAATCATTGGTTCATTGGTGCAGTCGGGCTATAAACGCATAGAGAAACCGAGTTTTTTCTTGAAAACTCGGTTTCTGTTGTACGATTTCTTAATTGAAATGAGCAAAGATAAAATTAGCAACCTCTCACAAAATCAGCACGACTACCAAGAACGAAAGAGGTACAATATGAAAAAACTCCCCCTCGGTCCACTTTATTATGAGTTCAGTCGCCATAACGAGCCACGCTTGCGAATCACGCCAGGCGAAACCGTGTTGGTAGAGGCAGAGGACGCCTTTTCGGGGCAGATCCGCACCAACGCTGATCGGCGGGATAAAACCAAGAAACCTTACGGTAACCCACAAACAGGTCCAATTTGGATCGAGGGCGCTGAACCGGGCGACGCCCTAGCAGTTAAGATTGAAGAGATCCGACCGAGTATCGGTCAATGTGCCACCCGAACCTCAGATCCTCGTCAGCTTGCCGAATGGTTGGGCGATGACTGTCCGCACGGCGTGCATGTCTGTCCTATCCATGACGGGCTGATCTACTGGAGCGATGACATCACCATTCCCTACACCCCCATGCTCGGTTGTATCGGGACGGCACCAGATACCGGTGTGCCGACAACAGGACCGGCGGGCCCTCACGGCGGGAATATGGATATCATTGAAACCTGCCCCGGCAACACCGTTTACTTGCCTGTATTTGTATCTGGTGGATATCTATATTTGGGCGATGCACACGCCGCGATGGGGCACGGCGAACTTTCCGCTTCCGGACTAGAAATGCCATCGGAAACGAAGATTACCGTCGATCTAATCAAGGGCAGAAACCTGCCAGGACCTCGAATCGAATCCCCTACAGAGATTATGACTGTCGCCACCGGCTGCCCGATGGAGCGTTCGACGGCTCAGGCTTATGCGTGGTTAATCTTATGGATGGAGGAAGAGTTTGGCTGGGATCGCTGGAAGGCGTATGACATCTTAACCCATGTGGGACAGATTTCGATCGGTTATTATCAGATCGGAACAGTGGCAGCAAAGATTGCCAAGCGATACTTAGGGGGTGTTGACATTTGACAGTCCGTAGGTTGGGTTGAGTAGGAACTGTTAAACCCAACACTTCAATGTGCCAATGTACCATCATAGCCCCAGAGGGGCGGCATGTTTATAGAATATGGGTATCACGCACCCAATCCCCAACGAGGCTGTTTTTTGAAAAAGTGTTAGATTCTGTTAGATTTTGTTAGGTTATTTCATTCCACCCTCGATCTCCTACACCAGACACGGGAGAAACGGAAGGTTGACTCCGTAGGGGTTGGGTGTCCCAACCCATTGGGCGAGTTAACCTCGCGACTACGACTATGTATTTATCGACGAATTACAAACGCAGCTCACATAAATGTCAACAGAACCTAGAAAGCAATTAAAGTAAGAGAGCCAACCTGAATAAGAGGTGATAAATATGTACGGACAGAGCGGACGAATTGGCTTGTTAGTGCCATCAGTCAATACAGTCGTCGAACCAGAATTTAACCGAATGATTCCTGAAGGTATCAATGTCTATGCGGCGCGGATGCGGAATACGCGATCGGATGTAGACGACTCCAAGGCGATGCTTCAACATGTGGAGCGGGCCTCCGATGAACTTGGCAGCGCACATGCAGACGTGATAGCTTTTGCCTGCACAGCGAGTAGTTTTGTGGCAGGTGTGGAAGGCGAAATTGAGCTGCGAGATCGGATCGAACGGGCAGGGAAAGCAAAACCAGTGACGACATCGGGTTCCGTTGCAGCGGCGTTGCGGACCCTCGGAGTTCGGCGCGTCGCAGTCGCCACACCTTACCCGGACGAACTCAATGTGCTAGAGAAGCAATTCTTGGAGGACGAAGGCATCGAAGTCCTGACAATTGCCGGCATGGACATCGTGGATGCATTCAGCATCGGCAAGGTGACGCCGCAAGAGACCTATGAGTTTGCCCGGCGTGTCTGGCAGGACGACGCTGATGGCATGTTTATCAGCTGCACCAACCTACGCACAATCGATGTGCTAGCGCGACTGGAAGCGGAACTCGGTGTGCCGGTTATCTCTAGCAACTTAGCGACATGCTGGGGATGTTTGCGCGCCTTGGGACATCATGATCCGATTGACGGGTATGGGAGGCTTTTGGCAGAGCGGCACGATGCGTAAAGGAACAAAGCGATGTCTAGTATCGTCGATATGTTCAATCGCATGAACTTGGAGGTGCCCGGGTTAGAGGAGGTCAAAGCAGCGGTCGAAGTTGGAGATTGTCCCGCCGCTGAGGCAGCCTATCTGGCATACTACCGGACGCGAAAGCCACCGGTTCTCGATTGGCACACTGAGCATAGGGGTGGACGTTCCTTTGAGACCAACTCAACCGGCTGGAATTTCCTGAACGCCATTCCAGACTTAATAACTTGGCGCGACCGTGAGAAGGTTAAAGGGTTAATCAGCCGTGAAAAGGGCTATACTTTCAGTCGCACCGAAGGGATAAAGCCGTCCGATTATACCGTGTTGGATCTGGCTGATATGCTCTTGGAGAACAAGGTCTTCATCCCGTATCACCCCGAAGACGGTGTGCAAGATTTGGGGCCCGACTGGAACTGGGAGCATGTGCCTCCCGTTGTTGGGCGGCGGTGGACATTGAGTTTGCCTTATCAGTATTGTCTTCGCGCCTTGGCACAAGCGTATTGGTTGACCGACGATGAACGATATATTGCCAAACTGGTCAGGATTGCGACTCACTATGTCAGCTATGTGGACGGGAGAAGCTCCTGGATTTGGATTCCCGACATGCAGCTCGCACGTAACTATCAGCAATTGATGCCTTTCATGCTCTCTTGGGAAGGATTTTCGCCCCGTGATTTCTGCGCGATTCAATCTTGGTTGTCAGGCGGTTGTGCCGTATCAATGGAAGCGGTGAACGATGCGCCGGGCAATCAGCGCCTGTTCAACGGTTTGGGGCTGGCATGGATAGGGGTGGGAATGCCGGAGTTCAAAGCTGCGCCGCGATGGCGTGAACGCGGTTTTGGTGAAGTCGAGGAGTTTTTCGGTGAGGGAGCGTTCTATCCGGACGGCTCGTCAAAAGAAAATTCCTACGGCTACGTCGTAGGTGCCTCCGCAGCCGGCTTGGAAGCCCTAAGACTAGCACGAACGAATGGCTGGGATTTTCTAAAAAATCTGCATCGGCCGATATTATTGCGAGCCGAATTCCTCGCCTATACCGCTAAACCTGATGGCAGCTACGTGTGGACGGGCGATAGTACGCGGGGATCTGCCTTCGATTATATAGAGGCAATTACGGACTCAGAAAGCCGGGCTGACCTGCAATACATTGTTAGTTTTGGGAAACGCGGCACTCCTCCGCTGCGCAAATCATCCTGGTACGCTTACGCCGGAGTTGGTGTGATGCGTAGTAATTGGGACCGTGACGCCAACTACCTGTTTTTTGACGTGGGTCCGGTAGGTGTCCTGCACGGCCACGAAGGAAAGTTAGCAGTGGAGGTTGTCGCCTATGGGCGTTCGCTAGTGGAGGATTTGGGGATCCACACCTATGCGACGACTGAACGGGATATGAAATTTCACAATTTTTTTATTGAGTCCGCTGCACATAACACGGTCATCGTGGACGGAAAAAGCCAAGTCCGACTGAAAACAGGACCGTTCACGACCGATCAGCCACTATTGAATCCGTGGTTCAGCACGGCGACATGTGATTTCCTTTCGGGCAGCTATACCGAAGGCTACGGTGATGCAGCCGGCGACGAAATTGATCGATCGATTGCTCATCACCGGAGCGTCATTTTTATCAAGGGGCACAAAGAGGGTGAGCCGGAATATTGGATCATCACCGACCATCTGACCGGCGACGGCGTCCACACCTGTGAACAGCTTTTTCATCTCATTCCCGTTGAGGCCACCGTGGATCCGGGGACGAAAACTGTGCGAACGATTACGCAGGGTCAACCCAATCTGGCGTTCATTCCAGCGGTCACTGACGGTCTTGAAGTGGAGGTCGTCGAAGGGCATACCGAACCGAACCTTCAAGGTTGGTATTGCGGTGGCGGTCCTCGTCCAACACCAGCTCCTTGTGTTACTTATCGACGGACGGAAATGCTGCCCACTGTTTTTCAGACGGTGCTTGTGCCGATGAAAGCCAACGAAGTAACCTTGCCCACGGTTGAAGCGCTTGGTGATTCTGAGGACGGTTGGATTCGCATTCTGTTCCCAGATGGTCGGGAGGATACCTACTGCTCGCCAGCGACAGCAGGCAGTCGGCAGTTGGGGAACATCGCCTTCACCGGAGATGCAGCACTGATACGCTGCGACAGTGATGGAACGCTCTCGGATTGGGCGGCTGTTGGCGGAAAGAACCTTCAGTATCGCGGAGAGCCCCTTCCCTCTACCCGCGAATAAAATAACGCAAGTTACTACAAAGTAGCAGTCATACTCCGTATTTCGTAACCTCAAAAGTTAATCGCTCATGTTAAGAATTAGTGCAACAGTATCCACTTACCTCAAAAACCGTAGGCGGGGCATCTTGCCCCGCTCTCAACGCGTTCACCGTAATTGCACTCCGTTTTTACATGAGCCAAGTTAATTATAGTAAATTTCACAATTATTTAGGCACTGTGGGAGGGTTTTTAACCCCGATTATACGGGCACCTCTGATTTCGCAGTCGGATTTAGAAGATTCCCCTCCCACAAAGCGGCTCTGCTACAATGCCTACTGGAGAAGCGTCTACTTATTTTTAGAATTCACTAAAAACCTATTCATACAAAACCCTTATTAAGAGGAAAAACAGATGAGGTCTCAACTGCTTTCTTTCATTGTTTTGTTGAACTGTCTGACTGTTTCACTCTCTGCAACAGCTCAAGTTGTAGATATTCCTGACCCGAACCTCCGCACCGCGATTGCAGCGGAACTCGGCAAATCGTCCGGTGACACCATCACTGTGGCGGAGATGGAGCGTTTGACAGAATTTGCCGCCCGTAACGCTAAAATTAGCGACTTGACGGGACTTGAATATGCAACGAACCTGACAGCCTTGGGGCTTGGGGACAATAACATAGTGGACATCTCACCGCTCACTGGATTGACTAATCTGAAAAATCTGACTCTTTCAAACAATAACATAATGGATATTTTACCGCTTTCTGGATTGATTAGCATGATAGGGCTGTATCTTGACGGCAACGCCATAACAGATATTTCACCTATCGCCGGATTGACTAACTTGCAAGGGTTGGATCTTTGGGACAACCACATCTCGGACATCTCACCGCTCACTGGATTGATTCACCTGAAAGATCTGATTCTTTCAAACAATAACATAGTGGATAGCTCACCGTTAGTCGCAAATACGGGACTGGGGAGTGGAGACTATATTCATGTCCGGGGCAATCCCCTGAGTGCCGTGTCCCTCACGCACATCTCCGCTCTCCTGAGCAGAGGGATTACGGTCGAGTTTGACAACTCAGTAGGCATTCCCGATCGCAACCTTCGCGCCGCGATTGAAGCAGAACTCGGCAAAGCGGTAGGGGAGATCATCACGGCAGAGGAGATGGAGAGTTTGACCGAACTTGCAGCCCGTAACGCTAACATCAGCGATTTGACGGGGCTTGAAACGGCAACTAATCTGATAGAGTTGGGGCTTGATGGCAACAGCATCTCGAATCTTTCATCGTTATCGAAGTTGACCAACCTGATAGGGCTGTCGCTTGGAAGCAACAACATCTCGGACATATCAGCGTTGGCGGGATTGACCAGTCTGACACTGCTGGGGATTAATAGTAATAACATATCGGACATCTCACCTTTAGTCGCAAACACAGAACTGGGGAGTGGAGACTATGTTCATGTCCGAGGCAACCCCCTGAGTGCCGTGTCCCTCAACACGCATATCCCAACCCTCCTGAGCAGAGGGGTTAAGGTCGAGTTTGAGAACCAAGCGGATATTAACGACGACGGGATCGTGAATATCTTGGATTTGGTCGCGGTCGCCAACGAGATTGGAAAGGAAGAGCAAAATCTGGCGGTCGATGTGAACGAAGACGGGGTTGTCAGCATACTGGATCTAATCGCTGTGGCGGGGCATATCCAATAGACAAAGGAAAACATATCATGCAGCTGTCTAATGAACAGGTGGAACAGTTCTGGGAAGATGGATTCATCATTGTAGAAAATTTGCTTGACCCCGATGAGGTCTCTGCGCTTCTTGCCCATGCTGAATGGGTAGCAAGCGGGAAAGCCGCCCACATCCCGGAAGGACAACTCCAGATCGAACCCGGCGCGATGGCAGGGAAGGCTCAGGTGGAGAACTACGCCGATTCCCTTCGGAAAATGAGCCATCTTGCCTTCTATGATGAAGGTTTTCAGAACCATGCCCGCAATCCGAAGATTCTGGACGCTATCGAATCGCTGCTAGGTGCCGACATAAAACTCTACCAAGACCAGCTTTTTATGAAGCCGCCACGGATCGGCTCGCGACAACGCTACCATCAAGATATGCCGCTCGGATTCCACATTGACCCGCCCGACATGGTGACCTGCTGGGCGGCACTTACCGATTCGACAATCGAGAATGGGTGCGTCTGGATGCTGCCCGGTACGCACAAGTTTGGTATCACAGACAAGTCGAAATGGGCGGAATACGAGCAGATGTCGGTTGAGGGAAGCCTAGCCGAGGAACGTCCATTGGAGCTGAAGGCGGGCGATTGCAGCTTCCACCACGGTCTCATTCTCCATAGTAGTCGTCCCAACCGAACGAATCAGAGGCGGCGAGGCTACGCGACGCATTACGTCAGTGCCAAGTGTCGATATACGGGTCCATCGGAAAAAGAGAACGATGCGATGCTGATGCGGGGACAGTCCATACCGGGGTGCATCTAAAAGATTGAGGTCACTGATGGAACGGATCGATTCGATAACCTAATGATAGTAGACAAAAAGAGGCGAACTGTAAACTATGCACACGAGCAAATTACTAAAAGCTTCAGACTTTCAATATTGGCGACTTGCCGAAGATGAACGCATTAGCGTTGATTTTGAAGGCTTCTGCCCGGGTTATCACGAGCTGGACCGCGTCGGCGTCATCTCTCCCTGTCTCGAAGATGGTATTCTCTACACCGGGGATGTCCTGTTGGCGTTGACAACAGCTTTCTATGATGTTCTCCGCTCGCGTACGACCGATTTCTTCGACTACCCGCAACACTTTGCGTTTATTGGTGCAAGTGAGGACTCCGTCTATACGCGGGGTGAACGACTGCCGATGGATCGCGTTGGGACGGGCTGGGGAAATCTAGATGTTTGGCCCAATTCAAAATGGATTGCAACACCGAGAAGTCTTACAGGGATGCTGAAGAAGGCTTTCGATTTTCAGATAAATCGATTGTTCTGGCCTCAGGATTTCAAGCAGGGATCCGACGAATCCCCACTCCCCGCCTATGCGCGTAAGATGCTCGGGACTCGGCTTAAAGCGGTTTACTACTACAATACGCCGACCCCCAACGTGGAGATTGGCGCTTCTCAAAAGGTAGCAGATCTCGTTCAGAGGAGCCTCGCCGAATTTCCCAACGCCGAAAGCGAAATACAGGGACGTGCGGATGAACACCCCACCCAGAGCAACTTCCCTTCTATCGCACGGTATCAGCAAGTGAGTGTTGATGATTTTCTCGAAGATATGGCGGGATGTTTCGAAGGTAATTGACGGAAGGAGATCGACAAATGGCGCGTTATCCCCGAGCGGTTCTGGTGTCCTGTGAGATACCGTGGGACGAGACCGAAAACCTGATGGAAGCTCTGTTTCGAGAGGAGGTGCAGCATACCCTCAAAGCGGGATTCAACCACCTGTATATCTTCGGTACTGCCGGCGAGGGGCATGCGGTTGATACTCCTCGCTTTCAGCAAATCGTTCAGATCTTCTACGAAGAGACACGGGGACCCGAGGTTCATCCAATGGTCGGGGCGATTGGTCTGTCCACGGCGAGCATCGTTGAGCGCGTGGGGTTCGCACACGACCTCGGCTTTCGCACATTTCAAACCGTTCTGCCGAGTTGGGGTGCGTTGAACGACGACGAGTTGTTGATCTTCTTCAAGGATCTGTGCGGCACGTTCCCTGACTCACAATTCTTGCACTACAACCTGCCGCGGGCGAAGCGGGTCTTGGGTGGTGTGGAATATCGACGATTGATCGATGCCGTCCCCAACCTTGTGGCAACAAAGACGACGAGCGGTGGCTTGCCCGGTGCAGCCGATCTGATGCACCACTCGTCAGAACTTCAACATTTCTTCGGAGAATGGAATTTTCCACACGGCTGCATGTTCGGAGAGTGCTCACTGCTCGCTTCATTTGGTCCAATGGCACCCCACAAGACGTGGGAGTATTTTGAAGCGGGACGCGCACAACAGATTGAAACGCTTTTTCGGTTGCAGCACGACTTTCACAGCGTGTGCATGGATATACTTAGCCCGGTGTGGGATAAGGAACGGATAGACGGCGCTTACGACAAAATCATTGTGCGGTTAGGTGGGCTCGAAGAGATGCCGTTACGCCTACTCTCACCGTATCAAAGCTTCACGGAAGCGGAATATCAGGCGTGTAAGCGGATACTCCATGAAAAGTACCCAGATTGGGTTCAGGGAGAGTTATGACATCACTCAATTTCAAATCGAAAGTACCTGTTTTTGATGCTAACGTGCGGGTTGGCGATTTACTGGACGAGCCTGCCCCCTATCGTGACCGGGAGGGGTTGTTGGCAGAAATGGATCGGCATGGGGTGGAGCGAGCTCTTATCTACCATGCACACACTGACAATGTCAGCCCGATTGACGGCAACAACTATCTCGAAGCGTGGCTAGGCGATGATGGACGCACCCAGCCGCAGTGGATGGTTATCCCCACAGCGGACTCGCTTGCACAGATTCAATCGCTTCATGCCGAAGGGCGGGTCAATTGTGTGCGATTGTTCGATTCCGGGCAACGAGACCTGCCATTCCGTCCCTGGGCTTACGATACGCTGCTGTCTTGGCTCAGTCAGGAGCGCATCCCGGTTTGGATCCTCCTGCCGGACGCCGATGCTGATGCTTTGGTGACCACACTTCAGGCGTACCCAAGTCTAGTAACGGTCTTGGTGGGAGCGCATTACGTCCATGCCTTGTGGTTGCGCCCGATGTTAGCCGCTTTACCGAATGCCTACTTAGAGCTGAGTCGCTACGAACCGATCTGCGAGATAGAGGCCCTGCGCGACGAGTTCGGTGCGGAACGATTGATCTACGGTTCGTGGTATTCCCGCCTTGCAATGGGACCGATGTTGTTTTATCTGCACCACACCAGCCTGACAGATGCTGAACTTGGGTCGATTTGTGCGGGCAATCTTGAGCGTATTCTGGGAGGAGGACACAATGATTGATGGGACACAAGTCATTGATTATCACGGGCATGTGGGTCGCTGGGATCCGCTCGGTATGAAGGATGATCCGAAATTGATGCTCCACGCGATGGACTCGGCGGGTATTGACAAATCCTGCGTATTTGGTATCTTCCATCCCGACGGCACGACAGCCAATGACCAAGCCGCCCGTTTTATCGCGCAGCATCCGGATCGCTTTGTCGGATTTGCCTACGTTTCACCGATGATGCCGGAGCGCATGGTACCAGAATTGACCCGCGCGATTGACGAACTGAAATTTCCTGCCATTAAGCTTTATCCACCCTACACCCTTTGGCCCTTTAACCAACCGCAGTGGCATCCAATCTACGAGTTCGCGGACGAGCGGGGATTGGCAGTCCTTTTCCATACCGATGGTGGTGAATTAAGTCGGCCCCGGTATCTGTCCGAAATCGCGCCCCGATATCCGAACGCCAAATTTGTCGCAGGACATGCCGGCAACGTCGTCGAACCGCGTACCGAAGCTATCGCGGCTGCACAGGCACATCCCAACGTCTATCTCGAAACCTGTTCGACCTATCGGACGCCCGGTGTGATTGAACAGTTGGTGAATGAGGCGGGTGCCGATCGAGTGCTATTTGGTTCCGATACACCCTTGATGGACCCACGCCCCCAGATCGGCAAAATTATCACCGCTGATATTTCCGACGAAGCCAAGCGATTGATCTTGGGCGGTAACGCCCGCCGTCTATTGGGCATTTAGTCTACTTATTGTTCGGGGTAAGTTGCTGCACACTAAAATAACGCAAGTTGCTAGGGCTATTTATAGTAAACACGAGAAATAAGGAGACATTTACCAATCCTGGTCTCGGAACGGACAACTCCGCCCCGCTCGAAGTTTCCGAAGTCCCCCTGACAAGTGGTACATCCAGATAAAATCGGGGGAGGGATTTAGGGGGTTGATTCTGCCTTGAAAGTGTATCAGTAATTCTAAAATCTACTTTTTGACCGATTTTGGCAGGTAGACGGAAAATGTCCCTTACACCGTAGGCGGGGCATCTTGCCCCGCCCGAAGAATTAAATGACTCTGGCAAGTTGCTAGGTTCTGTTGACATTTCATCGTAACCAGATAATCGTGGTAACAAAACTCAGAAACCCCATATACCGATACTTGATGTTATCGGACGTTTTAGTTTATTGATTCAACCCCGGGCGGTCTTTCTCCATACCGACGCAGCTTCATATTAAACTGCTGTTGTTGGGAGGCATCTTCCGACCCCGAAACATAAGATTCAACCCCCTCAATAACCCAATAGCCCTGACTCCTCCCATCGAGAGATATTAACAACTGTGGATCCCCCTGCTTCATCATTAACTGCAAGGCGTCGAGTCTTTGTGCCACCACATGCCCCGCTATTTCTGGGCAGAATGTGCCGGTCAGACGGATTGTGTCGCTTCGAACTGTCGTTCTGCGCACATCACTCACAACGTTAAACTGAACTGTTCCAAGTTGCACTAGCATTGTTTTATTACCCTTTCAGTTTATTGATTCAACCTCGCTCGCACCTTTAAGAGGCAATCATGAGCGAAACCCTCGCCAAGCTCTATTGCCCTGATAAGGTCTTGCTCGGCACGAGCAAAACAGCCCTTCTCAGAGTATGCCTGCCCGCGCCTGAAAGAGGCGTCAACATTATCCGGCTCAAGCTCTATTACTTTAGTATAACCTTCGATAGCTTTATCAAAATCTTTTGTCCACCAAAAATAAAGATTAGCGCGCCAGAGATGGGCTTCAACAAAGTCTGGATAGAATTCTATCGCATTGCTAAAATGCTTGATAGCCGTATCAACTCCGGCATCTTTGCTATTGTGAGTGTAACAAAGAACGCCCCTGCCGTATTCGCTGTATGCGTCGTGATGAATCTTCTGGTGTTTAATATAGCCCTGAAGGTCGTTGTAGATGGTTTGCGTGTAGATGCACTCCTTCTCTCTCAGATACGTTAATATCGGCTGTTTGAAACTTGGGCGAATACATATTATTTCCTCAATATCATCTTCCTCAATAAAACCCTTGTCATGTTGAACAAATATACTTTTTTGGGCATCAACACGATTTGGCGGATGCTGAGGCTCCTTGATTTTATATCTACTTCTTTTATCGTCCGTTTGTTCAAACAAAATAACCCTGCCCGGTTTCTTATGAGACCCGTCACAGGCAAAGAAAAGAGCGACTAAGGGGCACTTTGTAAAATCAATCAGATTGGTGTTGCCCCCAACATGCTGAAGTTTAGACGCAAGCTCAAAATCGTCTTGATGGTGACATTCCCCGTATTCTCGAGCGTCTCTCAGATATGCTCCTTGGAGCGTGTAGTAATCAAAGTCAGCTCTATCATAGGAAGCAAAAGTTGATCGGCATTGAAATTGACGCCAAAGACTTGATGAGACCTGTTCATGCCACTCAGGTTCACCTCGATAGATGTAGTTGCCATCGGAGGCTTTTTCCTCTATTTCATTAATTATGTTTCTAACCTTGCATTGAATATCTTTCGCCATGTTCCCTCCTTTAGTTGTTCAACCTTGCCCGCGACTCTGTCTTTAGTTCGCAAACGGCATATAAGGCGGTTAGCGGTCCTATCCCCTTTTGTTTGCTGATTTTTGGGTTAATCCAACTCATTTGAATATACAGAATTTTGTCGAAGTTGTGTTTGTATTGAGTTTCTTTGGCTACGCCTTGTAGTGTGAAGAAGCCTATGGTTTCGTAGTTAGTAATTATCAGCCATTTTTGGTCGCAGTCCTCCTTGTAGTCCGGTATATCTTTGTCTTTCTTGTCTATGACATCTTGCATTTCTTCGACTTTGATTGTTTTGTAGGGTCTCGTTGAGATATTCCGTGCGCCACAGTGATATTTTTCATCTATATTTACCCCGTCTAGCGAGTCTGTGTATAAAATCTCTATGCTTGATATGTCGTTGTCTATGAATAATCTGTAATATTTTTCGGGGTTGTCCCGTATGTATATTTTGCTTCGTTTGATTGAATCCTTGTGCATTGTTGTGATTGCATTTACTATCTTTTCTGCATTTTTTGAAATGTCTATTGGCTGTGTTATAGAAAAGTTCATAGTCCAGATAAATGGCGGGATTCCTGTTTCTTGTAGGCTTTGTTTTATTTTTTCTATTATTTCGCGTCTAATGGCTTCTTCCTTTGCTAAATTATTACCTTCTTCCTTTGACAGCTCGTCAATGAAGTCAAAGTGTGTCATTTCGCATCCTATTTTGTCGCTTCCTATTTCAAAATAGAAGTCGGGCGGATCTTCTCCGGCTTGGGTTAGGTGTCTAACGTTTTTTATTTCGATATTCTTTTCTTCTTTTAGGTAGTCGGTTATTATTCTAACTGCCAATTCTTCTTCGTATTCTTTGTTTGTCATGATTGCCCTCATAGTGAGCTACAAAAATCGTGTCTGTCAATCCCCCACATGCCGTTCCGATTTTCATTGTGCGGACTTTTCCCGGTTGCACTTTTTACAAAGCATCTGGCAGTTATCCTCGTTGGTCTTGCCGCCATCGGACCAGGGTGTGATGTGGTCTGCTTCCATCTCTTCGATTGTGAATTTGTCGTCGCAAATGCCACAAATGCCTTTCTGTTTTTCGTAGACCTTTTGCTTCATGCCCTCTGAAAAGGCGCGTATGTTCAGGTGCTTCTCCTCGCGAGTCAGAATGTATGGGTATATACCCGGTTTCCGTTCTACATCATCGTCCAATACAAGGTGGGCGGTTTCCTGCTCAATCTCATCGGCGTCAAGGTCCGCATCTTTAAAGTCGTTGTACAGCGAACCCCAATCTACGCCCTTCATGGCTCGTCTTGTCTTCGTGAAAGTGGATTCAACCCAATTGATCACCGATTGAAAATACTCCCACAGGGGCAGCGCGTTTTCGTCGTGTTGATGCTTCCCCATATAGTCTTCAATCGAGTCACTGCTGATCCACTTAATCGCTGTCTCTAAGTACTCTTGTCGGATTGGCGAGCCATTGACATAGGCATTGCCGATTTGGTATGCAGCGCAACTGTTCCGACTAAAATATCGCTTGGCATCTGACAACCAAGTTCCGGCATAAACGGCGTTACGCAACTCTTGATTGGTTAACTTCTTTCCCGCAATGTTGATCGTCTCGAACCACTTCAACTTCTCGCTGTCGGTCCCAGTACACACGTAGACCATTAACTTGTAATCCAATATCAATTCTTGTTTGTCTGATGGGAGATTGTGGAAGTATTGATTATTGAACGAGAAATCCCCATCCACATACTGTGCAATGGAGATTGTGCGCTGCTGTCCGTCAATGATTTCAAATTCTCCGTTTTCCCGATCCGACCAGTACATCACGTTCAACGGGAATCCTTTCAGGATGGAGTCAATGACGGCGTTGCGTTCCTTGTCGTTGTAGATAAACTCCCGTTGAAATGGCGGACGTATATCCAATTTGCCGCCATACCCGGTCACGCCGCTCTCGCCAGCGTCGTCGTAATCCTCGACAAGCTCTCGCACCGTGAGATCTAACAACTCGATTTTCATTGCCGTACCCTCTTGTTGCGGATAACGATGCGCGCAAAAATCTCTTTGCCTTTGATTTTAAATCTACTCTGCTTGCCTGTTAACTCGGTTATGAGAGGTCGATCCATACCGATAATTTCAAACTGATTGGGACTATGTTTGTCTAAAAAACTAATCGGAACCCCCATCGGACCGGCAAAATCCACTGGAATATGATCCGTTTTTTCCACGTTGATAGCATCATAGTTATCGTATTTAGGGTATTCCTCTGGTGAATATCGTTTGAACAAAACTAATTCTTCATTTCGTTTCCTATGGTCGAGGTTGGTAAACCAAACAGCGTTCCCCAATCTGCCTTTGATATCACCATCCACCAGTCGGTAGGCACTGCCCTCCTTCTTGTTTCTAACCAATTCTCTCGCATAGTCTTCCGGCACATCAAAAAGCATATCTTTGCCAGCTGGACCATGACCAAGCCACAACCTGCTGCTCTTGATTAGAGGAAATATCTCTTTGTATGTTATCGCGTTCATACTCCCAATGACGACAAATTTTTTGTCGTATTCGACCAGTTGCGCGATATACTCCCTGAACAATGAAAACGGCGGATTTGTAACCACAATGTCTGCCTGTTTAAGCAACTCAATACATTCGCCGCTCCTGAAATCGCCATCTTCCTTGAGTTGAAATTCGGCGGGTTGTTTTCCATTGCCGACATACTCAACCCCGGCAGCAGCTTCCATGTTGTGCCCACTGAATATGTCTGTCTGCCGATTTTTGTAGCAGGTTGTGATCAGTCTTTTGAGTCCAAGTTTCTCGAAATTCAGGTGAAAGTAGCGAAAGAAATTGCTGATGGTGGGATCGTCGCAATTGCAGTAAACAGTCTTGCCGCGAAAATGTTTCCTATAATGCTTTAGCTCTTTCTCGATGTCTGAGAGTTGTGTGTAAAATTCATCCTGCTTTGCTCTATTCGCAGCGTGTAGATTCTGATTTCCTGCCATAAATAGTCTCCTTTCATCTCAAACCTACCCTTCATCTGGGCGGCACGCCGGGCAGGGGTGATACATGCACTCTTTTACACTTAGCAATGAGACCTCTTTCGGCTCACGCCTCTGCCCACGCACCGCTTGCAAACGATGACAAGCAGGAGACTTATGATACCTGTCTCCAGTTTCAGAGATGTAAACCGTCAAACCTTTTCCTAATTCCTCTATTTTTTGCCGCATCTCTTCATTTATCGCTCGCTTCTACAAATAACATACCTTCATATAAGCGAGGTTCTATTATTTTCATTAGTCGTTTGGCAATTTTCTCATGTCGTTTTGAGAGGCATTTTTCATGAATAGCTATATGTATTATTTCCTCACGATTTTTGTGATATTCTTCGGATACTCTTAATGCGTCTAAAAAGGGATATAAAGCATGGGCTATCTGCTGTTTTAAACCATGAAGGCCATAAGATGTATTCAAATAAAAACTGTAAATGATTTGATAATAAGATTCACATAAAGCTATGCAATCTTGAATATCTTTAAACATTGTCATATCTTTGCCTATTTCAGAAAAAAAATTAGTTTCTGTATGAGCAATAAATTTGTCGGCTATTGGGTCTATTATTTCTTCTCTCATTCGCATCAATTTTTTTGTGGTGTCTTCTAAATTTTTCAGAAACGGCTCAATACTTTCGTCCTTTTCTGTATGCGGGCTTAATAGATTTTGAAATTTTTGGGTTATAACTGTTATTGATGAAGTCCTTTTTTGATCTCTTTTTTCAATGATTTTTCGTAATCCCATAAACGTGCCATACAATGAGTTTGCCAACATTCTCTGAGTTATGAGTGACCAATCCTTATTCCAAAATGCGTCCCTCATTTCTTCGGTAATATCGGTTTCTTCAAAAGCGGGGATATACATGATATGTCTTATTGGCTCAAAACTGCCAAATATCTCACCCCATAATGTATGCTTATATGATTGTACTATTCTGATCACATTCTTCTCTACACCCTTAGAGCCTGTTTTAAAAGTCATTTGATACGGTTTTGCATCAAGTAAATGGAAGCAATGTATATCATAGCCTCAGCAGTCTCAGCGGAGCGTTCATAGTCCACAGTCAATCGACGAAACCAAGCGAACCAAGAAAAGGTGCGCTCCACAATCCACCGCAAGGGGATAACTACAAATCCTGATTGCCTAACAGATGGCGCAATGTCCAATCGACACTGATGCGCCATATATAACCAGTCACCTAATTCTCCGCGATAACCCGCATCCGCACAGACTAACTGAATCGTTATGTGCCAATTAAAAACCTCTTTGAGTAACTCTATTGCGACTTGGTTATCACTGACATTGGCATCAGTGACCTTCACCCGCAATGGAATGCCAATTGTATCGGTGACTATATGACGTTTACGCCCTTTGACCTTCTTATGTGCATCAAACCCTCGACTGTCTGCCAGTTCAGTCGTTTTGACCGATTGGCTGTCAATAATAGCGACTGTCGGTGAAGGCACTTTGCCAATATCACAACGGGTTTGGTGATGAAGTGCTTGATGAATCATCACCCATGTGCCATCGGCTTTCCATTTTCTGAAATGGGAATAGACCGTTTGCCATGGGGGCATCTGATGCGGGAGCATTCGCCATTGACACCCTGATTTGACTATATAAAAAATAGCGTTGATGATTGAGCGCATCTCCCATTTGAGCGGTCTACCTACCGGTGAAGGTTTTGGCAGATAGGGGAACAGATTGTCCCACTGGGCATCGGTCAAATCCGTGGGATAGGTTGTTCGGGTCATGTTTATGCCTTTCATTGGAATGGTATTCACTGCTCCAATGATTGGACGTAAACATGAACTCTTGAGTCAGATTTTTTCTTTTTCAAACAGGTTCTTATTGTGTAATTTACAATTTTTATGTTTGTCGTGTATAGCATTGATTAATTCTTCCTTGCCCCTTATATCATCATCTTGTAGTATTAACATGTTTTTCGTTTCCTTTCAGTTCAAAGAAATGTCCGATAAGAGAACTTAGAGGATATTATGTCTCATTATATAGGAATTGACGAATAGGTTATCACGCCGTTTCGTGAGTCTCGCCCCTGACAGATCCCCTAACCCAGCGATCAAAGTTGGCGATGGCAGCAGCGATTTGTCCCAGTCTAAGTTTCGTTGTGCCCCGATTGAGGTAGGCTTTGGCATCATCAGGGATGAGACGGAGGGGTTTATCATAGTCTTCTATTTATGGTAGATCTTAGAATTACTGAGACACTCCAAACCGAACCGCATTGCCCCCAGGCCCGGTAGGTGTGGTTTCTAACCGCACCGCATCGGCGCAGTTGGAAACAGCACCTACCATACACGAAGGAGCGAAAATGTCTACTTATTTCTCTAATTCACCATAATTCGCGGATACTCTGCGGTTTTCTATCAACCTAACCTAATGCTGTTAGCAATTCACGCTGACCTGATAGGCGCTGCTCCCGCTCATTGGCGAAGCGTTTAATCCCGACAAGGATCGACTCGGCGTCGAGGTGTGCTTCCGCAATTACATCCGGTTCTGTGCCGCCGGTGAGCCACTGATTATCCCAGTCTGCTGTCAGCGAATAGGTGTCCGTCAACGGTCCGAGATTTCTGATCGGCCACACGCGTTGTGTTCCTGTGCTCACCACCATCAGGTCGTAACGTGCTTCTGGAGGCAACACAGACTGACGATAGGCATCGGGCTGTAGATCGAACAACTCTTCACTTACAGCCGCGATGATTTTCACGTTTATGCCCTGTGCCTCTAGTCGGGGGATAGTCTGGACCAAATTGACAGTAGAGTTAGAACCTTGGACGACGACATAGCCGTGTTTGGGCTGGTCTGGGTTAAAATCACGAATGACGTATAGCCCTTTAGCGGCTGCCTTGAGATCGCTATCTGCAAACGTATTGCGGTCAGCCACTGGAAAATCCGGACGAGCGACTTCGATGATAATGACCCCCACCCGCGGATCGCGAGCGGCAACCTCGGCAGCGGCGAAATAACCCGGAGCAACATCGTTGTAATCCCAGAAACTGACGTGAATCGCCTGACCTCGCGGGAAGAGTTTCCACACCTGTGGTGCAAAAATACCGAAGTGCGTCCGTGCATCGGCGGCGGTCTCTGGTCCCGAATGCCCCGCGAGAACGTTAAGAACACCCATTCGGAAAGGGCTATCTTGATTCTGTTGGCTCCATACGCGGGCAGGCAGGTACATCAGCGGTGTAAAAGCACCGTAGGTGCCACTCAACGCCCAGACCCCGGTAAACTTCTCCGGGTCAAGTGATGCGCTTTGACCAACTAACCCGATGGCACTTGACACATTCCCCGCCTCTTGGATAGGGGCTTTGAACCGAGTGGCAGCTGGATTCGTGACCGGATTGTAATGTCCCCAGAGGCTACCGTGTTCAACATTGATGGACTCTGAGAGGTCAGCGGCGAGGGTGATAAAGCGATTATCTGTCACATAGTTCATCCATTTGATAATTTCTGAAATCGCCCGACGGGTTCCGGCGACCTCTCCGTATTTCTTGAACAGAGCGATCTCCACGTCTTGTTCCTCGTTGGAGACCGGATTTGTCACAGTAAGCGTCTGCGGCTCGACCGGGAGATTTTCCACCCGAAGTTGGTCATCCAGAAACGGATCACGCTTAGTATCAACCCGCAGCGGCAGATCATCCTTAACTGCGTCGCCAATATCAACGAGTCGATTGGTAAGCCAGTCGCCTAGTCCGTTTTGGTCAAGCAGCGACATCACCACGTCAATGTTGGTCTTACACTGTATCAGACGCTCGCGCTCCTCGGTTACCGGTCCTTGGCGAATACCCTCGAATTCTACCCCGTAACGCTTCTCAAAGGTTTCTGCCAAGGCAACGAAATATTCTTCGTTCATTTTAAAAGCGTACGGGTGGCTTGGGTAACTGACCAACTGATCCCCGTACCCTTCAATTTTCCCCTCGACTGCACTGGGCCAATAGCCCTTGACCGTCCTGCCGATAACGATCATCGGACGGCGGTCAGCGGGGTCCCAATCCTCCATGGTTTTGAGAACCGCAAGAATCTGATCATAATCATTGCCGTTCTCAAGGGCGAACACATTCCACCCGTAGGAAGTCCACTGGTCCTCAAGCTCGTACTGTTTATACTTGGAATCGATCACCCCACCCACTAAGGTGTCATCAATACCAGCGTTATTATAAGAGAGCAGGATACGCAGCCGCTTCCCTACCTGCATCGCGAGTGCTTGCGTTTTTAGCTCTTGGGCGTGTCCCTCGGTCATGGCAAATTCGCCTTCAAGCGCGAGCACTTTCAGTGATTCAGGGGCACTCAGAAAGTTCCAGAACGCCGCCTTGCCGGCAGCTGTTGCGATACCAATACCGGAGGGCCCCCCGTTGACATCGTTAGTCAAATCAGTCGTTTCGGAATGACCTGCTAGCGACCGGATGCCGCGTAATTGTGCTTGCGCAAAGAGCGGATGATCTTCCAAGTCGTTCTCTTTCAGAAGAGTTTTTAGTGCCCCTGCGCCGCGTCGAAAACCGAGGGCATCGATCGGCAACATAGCGACTTCCGGTGCAACTTTATAACGTGGATCCCCCGTAGCCGTGTGCTGACGCGCCATTGCTTCGCCCATAATCATCCACAACGCATACGCGGTAGGAATGTTATGCCCGCCGGCGAGCATGAACTTATCGCAAAACGGATGTTTGGGGTTACGATAGTCGTAGCACATACCCCCAAGCTCTGGACCCGCTAAATGGAGGGCGACATTGTAAGGCGTGTAAGCCAACGGTCCGCCAAAATGCCCCGTCTGAGCGTAATTACCAAGCAGCACCAGCGTCATACAGGTCATATGACCAATATCCTCAAAGCGCTCCCGATCGTATGTCGCGGTTAATGCATCAACAGGTGATAGTAAAGTGTTCGCATTGAGCGTATTTTGCATCTTTATTCCCAGTCTGTTAGAGATTTGTGAGTGAATATATCGAAGAATCCCGAACCTTGAGTCAAGTTCGGTTTCGATGCTGTTGCGCAGCGGTTAGCCTGCCGAGATTTGGCAGGTTGAGTCTACTCAAATTCTGAACCATCAAGAAAATAGTGGAAGAAATTTAAGAAGCGTGATTGGGGCCCTAAGAATAAAAACTAAACGCATAAACGTCCCGTTACATGAGCCAAGTTATCGCCGACGTGAACGCGATGAATGCGGCGCAACATAATGACAACGCCAGCATTCTCAGTTGTGATTTCGGTTACCACCTCACCGAAAGGATCGCGAACGGCGCCCAAGCGTTGACCTGCGCTAACGTCGTCCAGCAGCGCTATTTCGGATCGAAAATAGCCAGCAGCGGGTGTCGAGATAACACTGTCCATATTTCCATCCCCGGACAGATGATGTGTTATAGGTTGGGGTTGAGGTTGACCGTCCAGCATATCAAGATGTTTCATCACATTGATTACGCCGGTGGTAAAGCAGCTCACATCAGACGGGCGGGCATAACCGCCACCGCCGGCTTCGGTATAAATCGCCGGTACGCCAAAATCTGTGGCGGTTGACAAGGTTCGACCGGGCGGCATTGGCGGTGGATGTTCCCAGACTACCGGTGCGCCAAAAGCAAGTGCGCCGGCTCGCGACTGTCTGCCAAGTGCATCGTTGCTATGGGTGAAACCAATAAGCGATGGGATTTCGGCAGTCACGCCCCCGCTATGCAAGTCAATAACGAAATCGGCGGGTTTGATTAGCTTTTGTGCGATCCAGTAAGCAATTCGTTGCGTGATAGTACCGTTGAGGTCGCCGGGGAAGACGCGTGCCAAATTCAGTCCATCAATAGGGCTATTGCGGAGGACAGCTTCATAGGCGGGCATGTTACAAATTGGGACCATCAGTAACGCGCCACGTAGCGTATTGGACGCTATACGGTGGAAAACTTCAGGGATGGTCTCAACCCCTTCGTATTCGTCGCCGTGCACCGCTCCAAGGACAAGCAAGGTGGGTCCAAGGGTTGCCCCTGTCACGTAAAGAAAGGGCAAACGCCAGTTCCCTCCATCTGCCCGTGAACCGACCTCTAGCCATGCAGACGCTTTAGAATCACGAGGAAACTGCGAAATGTCGAGTTCTTGAAAGCGCATTGCGCTTAGTGTCCTCCGACTTCACCGACTTGGATTTCAATTTCATCTCGATTTCGAATCCGTTCGACCAATCCATCACGAATATCAACAATCCGGTCAGAAACATCAAGCATCTTTAAGTCGTGGGTTGCCGAAATTACGGTTACGCCCTGATCAATGTTAAGCTGTTTAATCAGATCAATAATTTCGCGCCCGATCACTGTGTCGAGGTTCGCAGTGGGCTCATCCGCCAGAATAATACTCGGACCATTTGCGAACGCGCGCGCAATTGCCACACGCTGCCGCTGCCCACCAGATAACTCATCAGGTCTATGGTGAATTCGTTCGCCTAATCCAACTCGCTCTAGCAGTTCTTCGCCTTTATCGCGACGCTCGCGCTGCGATAGCCCCGCGAAAATCATCGGCAACGTTACGTTTTCGAGGGCCGTCATAACGTGCAATAGATTGTAGCTTTGGAAGATGTAACCGACCCTGTGACACCGGAACCATGCAATTTGGGACTGGCTAAGCTGTCCCATATCCTGACCATCGATGAAAACTCTACCCGCGGTCGGAAGATCTAAGGCACCAATCATATTAAAGAGGGTTGATTTCCCTGAGCCGGACGGTCCCATCAATGAGATATACTCGCCGCTATAGATTTCCAAATCAATCCCGTCGAGTGCTCTGAGCACGTTGGTGCCCATGCGGTATTCCTTAACAACCTTTTCGGTTTTAACAACAGTGTCTGCCATCAGCGTTCCTCCTAAACTTCAGTCCGCATCGCTTCCGCTGGGGGTAGCTTTGCGGCACGCCACGCTGGAAACGCCGCGCCGAGAACTGCCAAAATCATGCCGAGCACACAACCAGCGAGAATAATCAGTAGCACCCCGAATCTAGTGGGCTGTTCGTTCAGCACCGGTAGCAGGGGGAAGTAAAAGAACAGATCCAAGCCGTAATCCTTGAGCCCTAGGAGAAGCGATCCAAGGCAACCGACTAGTGCTCCAATGAGAGCACCAGCGAGTCCCTGGAATCCAGACTCCAACAGAAATAGCCTCACAACGAAGCGATCCAAGGCACCGAGACACTTCATTGTACCAATTTCTTGAAAACGTTCTGTGACCGCCATCAACATGGAATTAGCGATTCCTACGACGCAGACAATTAAGGACATGATAATTAGCCACTTATCTTTCATAGAAATCCCGACCGGCTCCTCTTCTTCAAAGGTAGTGATTTCCTGCTTTGAACCGCTTTCTTTCATTGCTACACTCACTTCGTTGTTCACCAAAACCGACACCAGAAATGCGATTCCCAACGTAATGCCCGCCGTTGTAATGACAGATCGTCCGAAACGGATCATCAAGCTCTGAAAACTGATCCGCACGGATTCCGTGAATGGGAGCTCAATCTGTTGTCCAATTGTACTTCGTGTCTGTTGTTCCAAATTGTATTCCTCCTGATTTCTAAAATTGCACGGTCATTTTATCATGCTGCGAGAATAAAGTCAAGCCTCGCATGAGCGAATTTCAGGGCAATCGTATACAAAACTTACGCACATCAATCGCAAAAATCCTGTCCTATTTCCTACCGTATCTGACTATGAATTTGGCATACGATAATGGAAATTTGATCGTGGACACAGGTTTCCTAACCTGTGGTCGCCCGCGGGTTAGGAAACCCCCGTTTCAGTAAGGTCAGGCTCTGTGTCACCACAGATGTTAACCCAAGGTTCTGATTGCTCAGTTGCCTAATTTCTATAACAAATGTAATTTCCCTAGAGAATTTACGACATTAGATTCCCAAGGCTTCATGTCAGTGTTGGGGTCAATTGTGTAATCCCACCGGGTAAGGACCGTATTCAATGAGAATTTCTACATCCTCAACGGTTACTCCCCCCACAAACCCGGTGGGACGTTCCTTCAGTGCAACCTCCAATACGTTTGTCCCTTTCTGTGGACGTACGCACTCTAGATGAAATTCCAGCCACTGACCGGCGTACGGGTCTCGCGATCTGATAACGGCACGTGTACACCGCTCTTCTGCTAACGACTGTCCATTCAACAGCACCTCAAATGTGTCGGCGGTTACTAGATTGGTCACGCCAAGCCGGAGTTGAACACGCTGCACCCGATCATTTTGGGTGTCGTCGGCAATCGCAAAAGGGATCTGATAACGCGCCTCCGCATCCGCCGCTGGGATTTCCACTGGCAGAAAGGCTTCGTAATCGTGACCGCTTGTCGCCTCGGAACGCCGGCGCAAAAAGTAGTGTTTATCGCCTTCCTTAATCAATTCCGGGTCCCCTAATTCTGTGAGGGTACGGCGTTCCGCATCACCCAAGGGCCAGGGCAGAAACCAAGCGTAAAGCCCATCAACCCCACGTTCCCAGAAGTTAGCAGCGGCTGCCCGCATCATGGCAGGGGTTGCATCTTCTACCGAATAGAATCGGCGATTCTCCTCGCTGTAGTAGGGTTGCAGCATAGCGTACACCGAAATGTCGTTTTCGTGCGCCTCCTGCACCAACCAATCAATAGGCATGTTAGCGTCAAGCACAAAAAACGCATAGACCATTGGGACGACAAAATCGACGAGCCCCTCTCGGAGCCAGGTCTGTACATCCAACCCTGTCTTCTGGTTCAATTCCAAGGTGGGATATATCCGCGCTCCAATTTGCCCGGGTCCCCCCGGTCGACTTCGTACCATCTCTGCGACATCCCGAACGAAATCGGTCATAACTGGGGTATACTCCCATGCGTCTTCAGGCGTAAACCAGAAGGGACTTCCGCCCGGAGCCGCAGCGAAATCCAACTCGACCCCCTCTACAGGATACTCCGTGGCGAGCTCTTCAAGCACGCCAAACTGATGGTCGCGGACTTCAGGATGGACGAATCCCCTTCCGCCGTTTGCCAACGCGTGCTCCGGGTTCATACCGCCGTAGCCTCCCATACGCAGACTGGCGAAAAAGTCCATCCCTTTCTCGTGCGCTCGGTCAATGAGGAGCGTTAGGGGATCGATGCCGCGGTCTATCAGGCTCTGCATGTTTTTCCAAATGCGCCAATAAGGCGCGCTGTCAAACGGGCGGATGTCCTCCCCAAACTGCATACCGACCTTGGAGGGGTAGAATAGCCCATCAGCGCGCGATACGCCGTAGACAAAGGTATCGCAGCTTGTGCCTGCGACCTCGTCCACGGCGGACCATGCCTCTTCCAACCGGATCGGTGGCTCAAAGACGAACAGGTAATAATGACGTGCATCATTAAAGTAGATTGTTCGGTGTTGTCTCATGGATGATATTCCCTCATGTACCCGTTACAGAGATGGATTTCTCGCACCTTCGCAAGGTTAGTGGTATGCAGCGTTTTTTTCGATCTTGACATTCAATCGTCAGCCTATTATAATCGAAGGTCAGGACATAGTCACTATAATTTTATATTTTTTTTCAGGTATTCCTATTTAATCGAGTGAGCTCATGAATAAAGAATCTCTCCGCGCAGATGTAATTATTATTGGCGGCGGCATAATCGGATGTGCAATCGCTTATAACCTCGCCAAAGCACATGTAAAGACGCTGGTTATTGAGAAAGCCGACAGCGTTGGACGTGAGGCGTCATGGGCGGGCGCGGGCATCTTGGCATCTCACGCATCAACGCACGAACCTTATGCCGAACTCTGCCGTGCGAGCTTGGCACTTTATCCGGCGTTGGCGGAGACGTTACGGGCGGAAACGCAGATCGATATTGAGTTCATTCAGTCCGGCTCGATCTCGGTTTTTTTTACTGATGAAGATAAGCGAGGGCTGACAGGTTTGGCTTCACGGCGGGTGGATCGAGGCTTTTCTGCAGAGGTGCTGACACCTGAGGATGTATGGGAATTAGAGCCCGCAATTGCGCGATCGATTGTTGGTGGGGTGCGCTTTCCACACGATGCACAGGTCAGAAATCCCAGACTGGTGCGTGCACTGGCAAAGGGGGCGGCGCTGTTGGGAACAGAATTTCTCTGCGGCAATCCTGTGGCTGCGTTTCTGCGAGAAGGCGGACGTGTGGTAGGCGTCGAGGTGAACGGCGAGCGCATTTACAATGATACATTTGTAATTGCATCCGGGTGCTGGTCAGGAGGAGTAGCTGCACAACTCTCTGATGCGCTTCCGATGGAGCCGGCGCGTGGACAGATGGTGTTAGCGGAAGCCATGCCACCAATCCTGCGGCATGTCATTGACGGACTAGGGGTGTATCTGGTGCCACGATCCGATGGGAAAATCCTAATCGGTGCCACCGTTGAATTTGTTGGCTATGATAAGCGGACCACGTTGGAAGGCACACGACAAATGATCGAGGCCGGCGTCGGGGTAATGCCAACTCTTGCCGAGAAATCCTTTGTGCAGACATGGGCGGGGCTACGTCCCTACGCAAAGGGCGGTCCATATATCGGGGCACTGCCCGGCTTCGACAATGTATTTGTTGCCACCGGACATTTCAAAAACGGCATCCTACTTGCACCGATCACGGGGAAATTGATTAGCGAATTAATTACAACGGGAAATCCATCAATGTCGCTAGCACCATTTAGCCTGTAACAGACCAGCTTGCAACGTAGTTATAGTAGGTAGGTTGGGTTGAACGATACAAGAATCCTATCAACGACGATAGAAGCTATGCTTTGCAACAATACCAGCTTATAGGCAGATACAGTGAAACCCAACACCACCCCTGTAGGTCGGGCATCCCCGGTCACGGGATCCTCTCGGACTTGCCCGACCCAAAGCCCAAGCGGTTCGGCGCAGCGAAGACAATTCGTAGGGAATGCAGATCTGCGTTCCGTTTCTGCTTACGTATTACATTCACATCTCGACACCCGGACCTAGCAACTGAAGTTATGACGCATCATGTATGTCTCAACGCCTCAATCGGCGTAAGCTTCGCGGCTCGACTTGCCGGGTAGTATCCGAAAAATATACCAACACCCCCGCCAGCACATACAGCGGTCAAAACCGATTCAATGGTGATGACCGAGGGCCACTCAATAACATCCTTCATAAATTTGCTAACCGCCCACGCGAAGCCGCTGCCCAACGCCGCTCCCAGAACAATACCGATAACACTACCGATAAGACACAGGATAACCGACTCAATAAGAAACTGTGCGCGTATATCCCGGCTCTTCGCACCAACAGCTTTACGCAGCCCAATTTCAGGGATGCGCTCGGTGACGGACACTAGCATGATATTCAGGATGCCAATTCCACCAACAATCAAAGAAACAGAGGCAATAATGACGAGGATAATCTCGATAACCATGATAATTTGGTTGGCGGATTTTAGCTCCTCCTTCATCACCCATGTTTCAAAGAACTCCTCGCCATCGTGGTTTCGCTTCAAGACTGTCTTTACTTCCTCCACCGCCTGATCCACAGATTGATGGTCTTTTGCGCGGATCAGAATATGTCCGACATGATCATTCCCCCAAAAATGGGTTTGTGCTGTGGTAATTGGAATAAATACCTGGTTGTCCTCACTGTTCTCGGTATCGAGCCCCTTGCCCCTTGACTCCATTACCCCGACGACGGTAAATCGTTGGTTGTTAATTTTTATCTCTCTCCCGATTGGGTCAAGTTCTGCAAACAGATCCCTCCAGATTTCCTCGCCAATTACACAGACCTTGCTCCAGAGACCGAGATCATCATCAGACAGAAATCTGCCATATCCGCTATACCACTTGCGTGCAACCTGATACTCCTGTGCGGTAGCTTGCATCCGAGAGAACTTGCGTTTCCCCTGAACCGAAACCGTCGCACTGCCCCCAGCCTCCGGGGTTGCCACCTCAACGGATGGGCACTCGGTTTGGATCGCGCGCACATCCTCCATCTTCAGATAGTGCTTACTTGGATTCCGCATCCACTTTTCGTTCTTACGAATCCATTCGCGCCGATATACCCCGAACATGCTCGGTCCCCCGACCTTTTCGACCTCCCACATCAGGAGCGTCTTCGCACCGGCCCCGAAAGACATCATCGCAATGACACCCGCAATCCCAATTACGATGCCCAACATCGTCAAAAATGACCTTAACTTATTTGACCCTAAAATTGAGAATGCTGTGATTACCCCTTCTAACAGTTTCATCTAATTTCCTTTTTGTATTTCACCTAAGGTTCTCATGAGGATCTACAAGAAACGTTTTGCCCAATCCATGAATGTCCTCTTTTTCAAATAACAAGAACATATTGCCCATTTGAGCCAAACTTAACTCTACCCGATTTAACCCTGAGTTGTCAAGAGGAGATGACACCGCATTTTTATTGCGAGGTCTAAACCTGTGTGGTAAAATGTCCACCAATTTAGTGTCCAAGATGGTATGTCTCCCAAATCCTATGTTGGCGGATAATGGAGCCACCCCAGAGAGCGTTTGGCTCGCATAACGTATGCCCCCGTTTGTTCATTATTCAGACGATAATTCGGTAGCCAATGTTTAGAAATCAATCTTAGCAAGAGAGATCGGGAAATGTCAAGGATAGCCAGAGAGAGCCGATGTGTCCTGTTGGATTGGGGCGATACCCTAATGCGGGATTTTCCGGGATTTAGCGGTCCAATGGCTGATTGGCCCCATGTCGAAGCTCTTCCCAACGTCAAAGAGACACTTGCCGAACTTCGGCCACAATGGACACTCGCCCTTGCTACAAATACAATCGACTCAGATGAGGCCGCCATCTGGAAGGCACTGGATCGGGCCGGGCTCCGCTCACTGTTGGATAAAGTATACTGTTTCCAAAGTATCGGTCACAGTAAGCCTGCACCGGGCTTTTTTGACTACATTGTTAAAGATCTCCTGATGGATAGACGTCGCATGGTTATGGTGGGTGATGGCTTTGAGAAGGATGTGCTCGGAGCAAATCAGTCGGGAATTTGTGGTATCTGGTTTAACGAATCGTCGGATGAGGTAAGGGTCGGGGAGATGTACAAGACGATTTTCGATTTCCGATCCCTGCCGGACGTTCTTGCTACTTTCGGTATCGAATCTAATCCCTAGTGCAATCCCCATCTGACTGCCCTTTCTCAAACGGAAGAACCATTCCCACATTGCTGA
Source organism: Candidatus Poribacteria bacterium (assembly GCA_965222805.1). GTDB lineage: Bacteria > Poribacteria > WGA-4E > WGA-4E > PCPOR2b > PCPOR2b. The sequence continues at coordinate 4,803,510 of CBDCUX010000005.1, read as the reverse complement.
GGGAGATCGGAACGGGAAATTTCTATTGATGGGAAAGAATGTGGACAATAGTTATGTCGCTGATTCACGAAAATCCCCTAGGACTGTGCCACCCATGTTAGATCGAGCCGCTGCACGAACTGGAGGAGAGATTTTACTCCCCTTTCCTCGCCTTACCACCCACAAAGAAATCAATGCCCATCGCGTAAAACTCCAGCAGTTGAAGCGCGCGAACATGGCCGCATGGCTTATGCTCGATACCGTGACGGCTGGCACCCGTTTCTGGCTCAATTTTGTCGAACATACGTTCCATCAAACCGGAGGGAGAGAAGCCATCCAGAATCACCTCGGCGGATGGGGGCATGCCTCCCAAACATCCGACCGTATCTACCTCCTCGCGGAGGCAAACGCAGATGCGCCCTGCTACGACATAACCGATTATATCCAGCGTTGTGTGGACGGGGACCTCTCCGTTGCGGACCGATTAAAAGGGCGAACAATCTTTCGGCTGTATCAAACGGAGACGCAAGGGTATGATCTATTGAGCCCGCAAGGTGTCGATACGCTCGCCCACCAAATTTTGGAGGGATATATCCATGAATTTCACGATCTGATAGAATCGACCGTTATGGGATTTTGCTGCGAATTCCCAACGTTTCTCTCTCCTCTCAAGGTGCCAGCGACCTCGATTCCTTGGAGCGATGCGTTTGAGCAAACTCTGGACCCAGATCTGCTATCTCACCTGCCATTAATCCATTATGAAACCTACGACTCAGCGACGATTCGCAGCCTCGTTTGGGAGCGACTGACCCAACAGTTCGCGAAGGTCTGTGTCGGAGGACTGAAAGAATTCTCCCACCAACGGAATCTGCAACTTGCCACTAATTTCCCTTCGACAACGAAAGCGTTAGAGGTCGATACAGGAACAATCCTGAAAGCCGCGGACCGTCCTATCCTCAATGCCAACAAGCTGGATAAATCCAAGCCGTTCTTAATCGCAAAGCAGATTACTAGTCGTTTTGAGTCTCCATACAATCAAGCCGAAGACTCTCAGAGCGGAGACACGGAAGGTTCGGGTCAAATCAGCTTATGCCGATCTGGCTCACACTCAAATCGATTCGTTGCTGATACCGCTTTGGGGTTCAATTCGTGGATGCATGTCGAGGACTCTCGGAATAGAGACGGGGTTCATAACGCTAGTTGGCTTAAATCCGAAAGCAGTGAGATACATTACTTCGGTCAATTTTTATCGGTCGGCGTTCCGAAACGATCTGTTCTTATCCTCTCTCCGATCCATAGCTTATGGACAAAACCCGATTCAAAGGGGTGGAACTGGCTCGTGAAAGAGTGGGGGTGGCTCTGTCAGACGGTGTGGAGGCTTGGGTATGATTTTGATGTCGCCTCCGAAACAGCGCTTGCTAGGGCAGAAGCGGATAAGTCCGCTCGCGTGCTGCGTCTTAACGGGGGAGCGTATTCATCGGTTTTGCTTCCACCCTGTTTAGCACTTCAGGAGACGACGGTGGAGATACTGACTCAGTTTGTCAAGGCACGGGGAGGTTTAATTGCCATAGACCCGGTTCCATATCTGCTCAACGGTCGAATTGGTTTGGATCCCTACCCACTCGAAAGATTGCTTTATCGATGGCGTACCGCCCTCCTACGGGGAACAGCGGACGAAAAAGTTGCAGCCCTTGAACGGTTGTTACAGAAACGAACTAAGCTGCCGATACAGACTTACGCTAAACCCGATAATATTCCAACGCGTGCAATCGTCAGTCAACACCGTGAATCTACGGATCTCGACCTGTTCTATCTGTTCAATCGAGGTGAACAGCCAATCGAGGCACTGATTGAGATTCAGGGGGAATCGACCGTTGAGGAATGGGACGCCACAAACGGCGAACAACGTGTGCAACACTACTGGCACGCAGATGGAAAGACATTCGCAACGGTCTTTTTTGAGTGCGGACAGGGTAGATTTATCGTTGCGCGACGCGGTGTGTTGGACTGAACCTCAGTGCACGATACTTTTACCAACTAAGGCTATTCAGTTTTCTGTTTTGGCTCATGCCTCGCTGTTCGCAGTAGCGCGTTCTATCCCTACGCCGTAGGCGGGGCATCTTGCCCCGCCCGAAGAATTAAACGACCCTACTTACCGACGTTTTGCACTTGTGTTTTGAGTTGTGCAGTGGTATCCTAACACAAATTGCCATAAAGTAGTAGGCATACGCCGTATGCCGTAACCTCCGTGCATTAAGTTGTAGATTGGGTTGAACGGGAACCGTGAAACCCAACACCATCGATGCAGCTATTTTCGCTCCAGCGGAGCGACATGTCTATAGAAGGCGGTGCATCTATCTCGCGCTCCAGAGGAGCGCAATGTATAGAGAACATTACTTTAATGAGTCAATGAACTTACAGAGCCCTTGAGTTAAAATAATCAATCCAAAGGAGTGCATCAATGACAGGTGGAGAACTTTTTGTCGAATGTTTGAAAGCACAAGGTGTTAAGGACATCTTTGGGATACCGGGCGGGCACTTAGATCCGGTTTATGAATCACTCTACAAGAATCGCGATACAATCCGCCACTATGTGGGCCGTCATGAGGGAGGTTGTGCATTCATGGCGGATGGATATGCCCGCTCGACGGGCGAGGTCGGGGTATGTATGACCGTGCCCGGACCGGGAGCAATTAACGCTGCAATCGGGATTGGTGAGGCATATACAGCGTGCTCGCCGGTACTATTAGTCACCGGACAGAATCCCTCCCATCTCGCGAAAAAAGATCCGGGGAAGATGTTTCACGGTTTGGACCAGAAGGCTGCCTTTGCTCCAATGACAAAGCACATAGAGCTCGTTCATCGCATTCAAGAAATCCCCGGCGCCGTCAACCGAGCCTTCGGGGCATTACGCTCAGGACGACCCCAACCCGTTTTAATCGAACTTGCTACTGATGCGTTGCATGCAGAGGCGGATGACACTGAGGTTCAAAGCGGCTTGTCTGTTCCACCGAGAAATAATGGGCTGCGGCCGGGGGCAAGTCCGGACGAGATTGATGAGGCTATTCAGCTAATCGAGAAGGCAGAGCGTCCGTTCATTTTTGCAGGCGGCGGGATCTGTCACACACGGGCGACCGCAGAGCTGCTTGAATTTGCGCGATTACTCAACGCGCCTGTCGCAACGAGCGCGAAGGGCAAAGGTGCGATCCCAGAGGATTCGCCATATTCACTGCGTGTTTTCAACAATCGCGCCACGCATGCGGCGATGAAGGAGTCTGATCTCCTGATGGCTATTGGTACACGCTTTACTTATCGTGACACCGGCAACTGGTCGCTGGAGATTAATCAGCCGCTGCTACACATCGAAGCTGATCCCGCAGAGATTAATCGGGACTATCCCGCCGCTGTCGGGATTAGTGCGAATCCGAAGGTGGTCTTGCAGCAACTGAATGCCGAACTTAAGGAGCGAACCCACGGTTGGGGTGAGAGATTGCGGGAATTACACAGGGAGGCAGCTTATGCAGAACGTTC